>NZ_PKMT01000002.1:302500-1237628 GCF_002849325.1 Variovorax sp. RO1 | reverse complement strand
GCCCAGATGATGCCCAACCCCAGCTCTGGCGGCCATGCTTGCGCAGCCACACCAGCACCGTCGAGCGGCCCTGGATGCCGTAGCGCGCCTGAGCCTGCTTGTACGTGAGCTCGCCTTTTTCTACCTGATCGACCACCGACAGCTTAAAAGCCGCCGTGTAGTCCCGCTGCGTGCGTTTGATGCCTGATTCCATTGACTTGCCTTTTCTTGAGGGAAAAGGTGTCAACCCAGATCAGGACGGGTCACGCCCATGAAAAAAGCCGCCACAGTGATGTGGCGGCTTTTTTCGTTGGGGCTGGCGCGTGGCGTCAGTCCGCGGTGGGCGCTTCGGGCGCGGCCGGGGCAGCTTCTGCTTCGGGCGCAGCAGCCTGCACTTCAGTCGCTTCCGGTTCTGGTGCTGCTGCCGCAGCAGCCGCGGCAGCTTCTGCCGCCGCTGCGGCCCGCTTCTGATCGTCTCGCACGCGCTGCAGCGTGCGCGTCACGTCGGCGGGCTTCATGCCGTACATGTCGGCGAACTCCTGTTCGCTGCGGCCGCTGGCTTCGAAGGCGCGCAGCAGGGCTTCGCGCTTGGCGGCCTGCTGGGCGAGTTCGGCCAGGGCTTCGTCGACGATGGCGTTGCTGTTGGCGTCGCGCGAGCGCACCAGCACGGCATACGCCTCGTGGTCGAGGCCCGAGGCTTCGATGGCCTTGGCGATGCGCGTCACCAGCTGCGGGCGCAGGTCTTCGCCGGGGTTGCGGTGCGAGCGGCGGCGGTGCAGCTCGAGGATGGCGTGGTGCACGTGCTCGGGCGCGACCGGGTCGAGCGCGTTGCCGTCCAGGTCGTGGCGCGCATGGCCGGCGGCCACGCTCTCCAGGTAGCGCGTGGAGCGCGCATGCTGGCCCATCGCGACCTTGAGGTCTTCGGCCTTGAAGTCTTCGGGATGGCGCGCGATCAGCTCTTCGTACACGCCGAGCTTGAGCGGCACGAAGCGCGCGCCGAAGAGCTGCGGGTACAGCGCGAACAGGCGCTCGAGCACCGGGTTGACCTTGCGCGGTGCGCGCTGGGCTTCGGGCTGTTGCTGTTGTTGCTGCTGCGGTCCGCGCGGCTTGCGCCCCTGCTGAGGCTGTTGCTGCCCCTGCGGGCGCTGCTGCTTCGCCCGCGGCGGGCGTTGTTGTTGCTGCTGCTGTGGCTCGGAAGCGGGCTGCGCAGCCGACGCGTCAGCGCCTGCGTCGGGGCCCGCGCCCGTCTTCAGCTGTTGCAGCTGGTCGGCCAGGTCCTGGCGCGGGCGCCGTGCGTTGCGCGCGTTCGTGTTCGGGGCGGCGGTGGATGCGTCGGTCATACGTGGGATCGGCGGTGGGCGCGATGGATGGAAAGAGGAACAACAGAAAGCCGGTGACCGCGTTCAACGGGGCCGGAACATCCTGAACATATTGTCGGCGCTGATCTCGAAATAATCGGCCGGACCGCCGCCGCGCAGGATGGGCTGCGCCGCTGCGGTGTCGTAGATGCCGTTCTTGAGCAGGTGGCGCGCGATGTGCACGCCCACCACTTCGCCGAGCACGAGCCAGGTCTGCACCGGCACGCCATCGACGCCTTCGAGCTGGATCAATTGCGTGAGACGGCATTCGAAGGACACGGGGCTTTCGGCCACGCGCGGCGCGGCGATCTGATTCGACGCCACCGGCGTGAGGCCCGCGAGCTCGAACTCGTTCACTTCGGGCGGCACGGCCGCGCACGACTGGTTCATCCGCTCGGCCAGCGGGCGCGTGGCGAGGTTCCAGCCGAACTCGCGGGTCTGGCGGATGTTGCGCAGGCTGTCCTTCGCGCCGATGCTCGCGAAGCCGACGATCGGCGGCGTGTAGTTGAAGGCGTTGAAAAAACTGTAAGGCGCGAGGTTGAGCACGCCGTTCTCGTCCTGCGACGAGATCCAGCCGATGGGACGCGGGCCGACCATCGCATTGAACGGATCGTGCGGCAGGCCGTGACCCTTGGCGGGTTCGTAGTAGTGGAAATCGTCGTTGGACATCATGGCTCTCAATGGCTCAGGGTCGCGGTGCGCGCGGCCGTGCGGCCGATCAGCAGCCGGAACGGCAGCAGCATCAGCACGCCGACACCGAGCTTCACGCCCAGGTCGCCGAGCGCCCAGGTGAGCCAGGGGCCGTCGGTGCCTGCGAAGGCGATGCCCCAGAAGACGATGCTGTCGAGCACGGCCGCGATCACCGTAGCCACCAGCGGCGCGCGCCACCAGAGGCCGCGGCGCAGGCGGTCGAACACGCGGATGTCGAGCAGCTGCGAGGCGATGAAGGCCAGGCCCGACGCCGCGGCGATGCGCGCCGGTGCGAGCAGCAGCGACACCGCCACGGCCACCGCGAAGCCGACCCACGCCACGCGCCGCGCCATGCGGGGGCCGAAGCGCCGGTTGACGAGGTCGCTCACGAGGTAAGCCACGGGGTAGGTGAAGGCACCCCAGGTGAGCCAGTCGTTGATGGCGAACTGCACGAGGATGTTGGACGCGAGCACCACGGCGGCCATCGCCAGCGTGGCGACGGCCAGCTGGCCGGTGGAGGGGCGTTGGAAGTTCATCATCAAACTCAAACCGCCGTGCCGAGCACGCTGCGCGCCACGGCCTCGGCCACCTTGATGCCGTCCACGCCGGCCGACAAAATGCCGCCCGCGTAGCTCGCACCTTCGCCGGCCGGGTAAAGGCCGCGCACGTTGAGGCTCTGGAGGTCGTCGCCGCGCGTGATGCGGATGGGCGACGAGGTGCGCGTTTCCACGCCGGTGAGCACGGCGTCGTGCGTGTCGAAGCCCTTGATCTTGCGGCCGAAGGCCGGGAAGGCTTCGCGCATCGCCTCGATGGCGTAGGCGGGCAGGGCCTGGTGCAGGTCGGTGGGCGTCACGCCGGGCTTGTACGACGGGATGATGCTGCCGAGCGCGGTCGACGGCTTGCCGGCGATGAAGTCGCCCACCAGCTGGCCGGGCGCGTGGTAGTTGCTGCCGCCGAGCACGTAGGCGTTGCTTTCGAGCTGGCGCTGCAAGGCGATGCCTGCGAGCGCATCGCCCGGGAAGTCCTTCGGGTCGATGCCCACCACGATGCCCGCGTTGGCGTTGCGTTCGTTGCGCGAGTACTGGCTCATGCCGTTGGTGACCACGCGGCCCGGCTCGCTGGTGGCCGCGACCACGGTGCCGCCGGGGCACATGCAGAAGCTGTAGACCGAGCGGCCGTTGCTGGCGTGGTGCACCAGCTTGTAGTCGGCCGCGCCGAGCAGCGGGTGGCCCGCATGGCGGCCCCAGCGGGCGCGGTCGATCAGGCCCTGCGGGTGCTCCACGCGAAAGCCGATCGAAAAAGGCTTGGCCTCGATGTACACGCCGCGCGCATGCAGCATCTCGAAGGTGTCGCGCGAGCTGTGGCCCAGCGCCATCACGACGTGGTCGGCGCGCAGCTCGCTGCTCTGGCCCGTCGTCTGGTCGAGCACGGTGAGGCCGCGCAGGTGGCCGTCTTCGATGTGCACGTCGGTCACGCGCTGCTCGAAGCGGATCTCGCCGCCCAGTGCGACGATCTGTTCGCGGATGTTCTCGACCACCTTCACCAGCTTGAAGGTGCCGATGTGCGGATGCGCGACGTACAAGATTTCGGGTGGTGCGCCGGCCTTCACGAACTCTTCCATCACCTTGCGGCCGAGGAAGCGCGGGTCTTTGATCTGGCTGTAGAGCTTGCCGTCCGAGAAGGTGCCGGCGCCGCCTTCGCCGAACTGCACGTTCGACTCGGGGTTGAGCACGCTCTTGCGCCACAGGCCCCAGGTGTCGCGGGTGCGCTGGCGCACGGTCTTGCCGCGTTCGAGCACGATGGGCTTGAAGCCCATCTTCGCGAGCATCAGCGCCGCGAAGATGCCGCAGGGGCCGAAGCCGATCACCACGGGGCGCGTCGCGTCATCTCGATCAGCAGGCGCATGGCCCGGCGGCGTGTAGCGCATGTCGGGCGCGGGCTGGATGTGCGGGTGGCTGGCGTGCTTTGCCAGCAGCGCGGCTTCGAGCGCCGCGTCGGCCAGTTGCACGTCGCAGATGTAGACCGTGAGCAGGTCGACCTTGCGGGCGTCGAAGCTGCGCTTGTAGACGGTGTGGGAGGCGATCGCTTCAGTCGGAACGTCGAGCGTTCGGGCGATCAGGGTGACCAGCGCGTCAGGCGCGTGGTCGAGCGGGAGTTTGAGTTCGGAGATTCGCAGCATGTCGTGGGGCTTGTGGTTATCAAGCAGGCCGACGATTTTAAGCGCCCGAGGCGCTATGAAACTTGTAGCTGGATCAGGCGGGCAGGAAGCCCTCTACGGAGAGGTAGCGCTCGCCGGTGTCGTAGTTGAAGCCCAGCACCACCGCATCGGGTGCCAGAGAAGGCAGCTTCTGCGCGATGGCCGCGAGCGTCGCGCCCGACGAAATGCCGACCAGGATGCCTTCCTCGACCGCGCAGCGGCGCGCCATTTCGCGCGCGGGTTCGGCGTCGACCTGCAGCACGCCGTCGAGCAGCGAGGTGTCGAGGTTCTTCGGAATGAAGCCCGCGCCGATGCCCTGGATGGGGTGGGGCGCCGGCGCGCCGCCCGAGATCACGGGCGAGGCCACGGGCTCCACCGCGAACACCTGCAGCTTGGGCCACTTCTTCTTGAGCACACGTGCCACGCCCGTGATGTGGCCGCCCGTGCCCACGCCGGTGATGAGCACGTCGATGCCTTCGGGAAAGTCGGCCGCGATTTCTTCGGCCGTGGTGCGCACGTGCACGTCGACGTTCGCGGGGTTGTTGAACTGCTGCGGCATCCACGCGCCGGGCGTGCCGGCCACGATTTCCTCGGCGCGGGCGATCGAGGCCTTCATGCCGCCGGCGCGCGGCGTGAGGTCGAAGGTGGCGCCGTAGGCCAGCATCAGGCGGCGGCGCTCGACCGACATGCTGTCGGGCATCACCAGGATCAGCTTGTAGCCCTTGACGGCCGCGACCATCGCCAGGCCGATGCCGGTGTTGCCCGAGGTCGGCTCGACGATCGTGCCGCCGGGTTTCAGCGCGCCGCTCTTCTCCGCGTCTTCGACCATCGCGAGCGCGATGCGGTCCTTGATCGAGCCGCCGGGGTTGGCGCGCTCCGACTTGATCCAGACCTGCTGCTTCGCGTGACCGAACAGGCGGTTGATGCGGATGTGCGGCGTGTTGCCGATGGTCTGGAGGATGTTCTGGGCCTTCATGGAATCTCCTTGGATCAATGCGTTTGTCGGACGGACAGCGCGCATTGTGAGACCAGCCCGCGACCGTTTCAGTGCAGGGCTTTGCTTCCCTCAGGCTTCCAGGGCTTCGAGCGGCCCGAAGAACTCGTAGCGAAGCTGCTGCTTGGGCACGCCGAGCGCCAGCCCGTTGGCGTACACCGCCTTCATGAAAGGCTTCGGCCCGAGAAAGTACAGGTCGACGTCGCGGTCTTCCGGCAGCACCCCGGCCAGCAGTTCGCGCGTGACGAAGCCGGTCGCGTGCGGCGTATCGGTGTCGCGCGGCGCGTCGTAGACATACAGCGGCTTCACGTTCGCATGCCGCTGCGCGAGCGCGTCGACGTGGGCGCGGAACGCATGTGCGCCGCCGTGCCGTGCCGCATGGACGAAGTGCACCGGCCGGCCCGTGTGCGCCATCGATTCGAGCATGCTCATCGCGGGCGTGATGCCCACGCCGCCCGTCACCAGCACCAGCGGGCGCGCCTGCTCGCCGGCGGGCTGCAACACGAAGTCGCCGCACGGTGCCTGCACCTGCAGATGCGTGCCGACGACTGCGGCCTCGTGCAGCCAGTTCGAGGCGCGACCGCCTTCTTCCTTCTTCACGCTGATGCGGTACCACGGCTTGCCCGGCGCGTCGGACAGCGAGTAGTTGCGCCGCACCGGCTGGCCGTCGATCTCCAGCACCAGCGTGAGGTACTGCCCCGGCGAGAAGGCCAGCAGCGCGCCGCCGTCCACGGGCTCCAGGTAGAACGAGGTGATGACCTCGCTTTCGTCTTCGCGCCGCGCCACACGGAACTCGCGCGTGCCGCGCCATCCGCCGGTCTGCGCCGCGTTGGCGCTGTAGACGGCTTCTTCCGCGGCGATGAGCAGGCCCGCCAGCGATTCATAGGCCTCGCCCCACGCGGCGATCACCTCGTCGGTCGCGGCATCGCCGAGCACCTCTTTCACGGCGCGCAGCAGGTAGTGGCCGACGATCGGATAGTGCTCGGGCAGCACGCCCAGCGCCGCGTGCTTCTGGATGATCCGGGGCAGGGCGCCGGCGATCTCGTCGAGCCGGTCGATGTGCGCGCCGTACGCGATGACCGCACCCGCCAGCGCACGCGCCTGGGTGCCGGCGGCCTGGTGCGCTTCGTTGAAGAAGGCCTTCACCTGCGGGTGGCCCTCGAACATGATCTTGTAGAAGTGGCGGGTGATGGCCTCGCCGTGGGCCTTCAGTGCGGGCACGGTGGACTTGACGATGGCGATGGTTTGCGGGTTCATGGTCTTGTGGTGCTTCGGTTGAGATGCCTTTGTCTTCTCACGATCCGTGCCAGCCGGAAGGCCGTTGCAAGTGCTTGACGTCATTGGGGATTTATTAGGCGTGGTCAAATTAACAACAAATCAAGCGTTGTACATATGACCTCAAACCGTGTCGATTCGACCACCGAGCCCGAAGCCGAGGCCGCCCGCTACCGATCGCTGCTCGCCGCCGCGCGCGGACTGGTTCGCTGCGATGCCGCCGCGCTGCTGCAGCTCGACGTCGACGTGCTGAAGCCCGTCGCGGTCGACGGCCTGAGCGACGAAACCCTCGGGCGCCAGTTTCCCGTCGCCGCCCATCCGCGTTTTGCGCGCCTGCTCGGCAGCGAGCGCGGCCTGCGTTTCGCGCACGACAGCAACCTGCCCGACCCGTACGACGGCCTCGTCGCCGGCCAGCCGGGCATCCTGCCGGTGCACGACTGCATGGGCGCGCCGCTGCGTTTGCGCGGCGCCCTCTGGGGCCTGCTCACGCTGGATGCCCTGGAACCGCACGCCTTCGATGCCGTGAGCCCGGCGCAGATGGAAGCGTTGGTCACCCTCGTCGAAACCGGCATCGAGGCCGCTCACACGATCCGCGAGATGCAGGCGCGCGCGATGCGCGAGCAGGCCGTGGCGCAGGCCCTGCGCGCAGGCCGCGGCGCGCCCCGCGAGCTGCTGGGCAGCAGCCCGGCGATGAAGCAGCTGTGCGATGAGATCGACACCGTCGCCGTATCCGACCTCACGGTGCTGCTGCTCGGCGAAACCGGCGTCGGCAAGGACCTCGTCGCGCAGCGCCTGCACGCGCGCTCGCGGCGCAGCGAGCAGCCGCTGGTGCAGGTCAACTGCGCGGCGCTGCCCGAGACGCTGGCCGACAGCGAACTCTTCGGCCACAAGCGCGGCGCGTTCACCGGCGCCGTGCAGGACCGCGACGGCAAGTTCGAGATCGCGGACGGCGGCACGCTCTTTCTCGACGAGGTCGGCGAGCTGCCGCTGAGCGTGCAGGCCAAGCTGCTGCGCGTGCTGCAAAGCGGCGAGGTGCAGCGGCCCGGCAGCGACCGCATGCGCAAGGTCGACGTGCGCGTGATCGCGGCCACCAACCGCGACCTGCCCGCCGCGATTGCGCAGGGCCGCTTTCGCGTCGACCTGTACCACCGGCTGTCGGTCTATCCGCTCGTCGTGGCGCCGCTGCGCGAACGCGGGCGCGACGTGCTTGTGCTGGCCGGCAGCTTTCTCGAGGAGAACCAGCATCGGCTGGGCGCGCGCAACCTGCGGCTTTCGCCGGCGTCGAAGGCCGCCTTGCTGGCGCACGGCTGGCCGGGCAACGTGCGCGAGCTCGAGCATGTGATCAGCCGCGCCTCGCTGCGGGCATTCAGGGAGCAGCCGCGAGGTTCACGCTGGACGGCCATCGAACCGCACCATCTCGCGCTGGACAGCGCCGCAACGGAAAGTCCTGCGATATCTCCTGTGGTGGCGCCCGCGCAGGTTCTGGCGAGCGAACACGCGGGGCTTGCAACTGCAGGCGGCACGCTGCGCGAAGCGACCGAGGCCTTCCAGCGCGCCTGGCTCTCGGAAGTCCTCGCCCGCCACGGCGGTCGCGTGGCCAGCGCCGCGCGCGAGGCCGGCATCGACCGCAGCAACTTCCATCGAACGCTGCGCAAGCTGGGCCTGGTGCAGGCCGGCGACCACGAAACGCCCGGCTGAGGGCCGGCCCGCGGCGTCGCCTGAAGGGTCATTGGTGCGCCGGGCGATAATCGCGCCGTGAAGCACGCCAGACCGCCGCTGGTGCAAGCCCGAAAGGGACGACGCTCTGCCTTCGGGCAACAGCATCGGGTCGAAAGATCGCACTGGAGGAACGTCCGGACTGCACAGGACAGCGCAGGAGTTAACGACTCTCCACCGTGAGGTGAGGATCAGAGCAACAGAGACGAGCCGATTCAGTTCGGGTGAAACGGGCAATCTCTGCGCGCAGCAACACCAAGTAGGCCAGTATTGAGGTGGTTCCGCTGAGCTGGCGGGTAGGTGGCATCGAGCCGTTTGGCGACAAACGGCCCAGAGTAATGGCGGTCACGCCGGGATCTTCGCAAGAGGGTTCCGGTGCACAGAATCCGGCTTATCGGCGAGCTTCACACTTTTCTTTTTCGACCATGGCCTCCTGCCGTCGTCATGCATCGAGCGCGCCGCACGGCAGCCGATGCGACGCGTAGCAACGCCGCAGCGCGTCGATCCACCCTGACGAAAACCCGGCCAGCGCCGCCTCGAGGATCAGGCCGGCGTCGTCGGACAGGCGGGCTGCCAGGTCGGGGTTGCCGCAGGCGCCCATCACCAGCTTGAACACCGGTTCGCGCAGCGCGGCCGAGCCCTTCTCGATGGCCCGGCGGGTCGTTTCCGGCCGCTGTTCCAGCGTCTTCTGCAGCCCGGCGTGGGCGTTGGACCAGGCTGGGTCGAACGGCGCTGCGTCCCTGCCGTCCAGATAGTCGTCGACCGAAAAGCCGGGCGTCGCCATGGCGTGTCGCAGCGCCTGCGCGATGTCGAGCGCGAGTTTTTCTGTGTCCATCGGGTCATTGTCCGGGCCATGCAACGGCCGCCTGCAAGGATTGGTAGAAACCCGTACAATTGTTAGCAAGCTAACTAATTGATAACGCCGTGGCCGATTCCGAACCCCTCTCCCCGCTGCGCGAACACGCGCTGATGCGGCTCGGCACCTCGCTGTCGGTGCTCCAGCGCGGCTACCGCGCGGCGGCCGACAAGGCGGTGGCGCACGTCGGCCTGTCGCAGACGCTGGCCTGGCCGGTTGTGGTGCTCGGGCGGATGGAAGACGGCGTGCGCCAGGGCACGGTGGCCGAGGCGCTGGGCATCGAGGGGCCGTCGCTGGTGCGCTCGCTCGACCAGCTGGTCGAGGCCGGTCTGGTCGAGCGCCGCGAAGACCCGGCCGACCGCCGCGCCAAGACGCTGCACCTCACGGCCGCGGGCCGCGCCGTCTGCGAGCCCATCGAGGCCGCGCTGCGCCAGATGCGCGCTGCGCTGTTCGAAGGCATTCCTGACGAGGACATCGCCGCCACCTTGCGCGTCTTCGGCGCGCTCGAGGCCAAGCTCGGCCGCAGTGCCTCCGGCATGCAGAGCCTGCAGCAGGAAGGGCGCGGCCAGTAAATGGCACTGTCGATGGCCCTGCCGCGCTTCACCCGCGCGGAAGTCCTGTTTTCCGTCAAGAGCTTCGCCGCCGCGATGCTCGCGATGTATCTGGCCAGCCGCGCCGGCCTGCCTCGCCCCTTCTGGGCGCTCATGACCACCTACGTCGTCGCCCACCCGCTGGCCGGCGCCGTGCGCTCCAAGGCGGTGTTCCGCTTCTGCGGCACGTTGATTGGCAGCGTCGCCACCGTGCTGATGGTGCCCGCGCTGTCCAACGCGCCCGAGCTGCTCACGCTCGTGCTCGCGCTGTGGGTGGGCCTGTGCCTGTACATCTCGCTGCTCGACCGCACGCCGCGCTCGTACGTCTTCATGCTCGCGGGCTACACGGCGGCGCTGATCGGCTTTCCGTCGGTGCAGACGCCGCTCGTGCTGTTCGACACCGCCGTGGCGCGCGTGGAAGAAATCGGCTTGGGCATCTTCTGCGCCACGCTGGTCCACAGCCTCGTGCTGCCCGCGGGGCTCGCACCCACCGTGCTGGGCCTGCTCGACCGCACGTTGAAAGACGCGCGCCAGTGGCTCGGCGACCTGTTCCAGCCTGGCGACCGCAGCACCCCCAAGGACGCCGACCCCAAGCGCCTGGACGACGACCGCCGCCGCCTCGCGGGCGACATCACGCAGCTGCGCCTTCTCTCTACCCACGTGCCCTTCGACACCACGCACCTGCGCTGGACCGCCGGCGCGATCCGCGCCATGCAGGACCGCGTGGCGGCGCTCACGCCCGCGCTGTCGGCCGTCGAAGACCGGCTGCAGGCGCTGGCGCAAGCCGAAGGCCGCCTGGCGCCCGACGTCACCGCCGTGCTGGCGCTGGCCGCGCAATGGCTGCGCGACGAAAGCGATCCGGCCGTCGACGCGTCGGCCCGCCTGCAGGCGCTGCGCCAGGAGATCTGTGCGCTGGGCACCGCACAGGACACGGGGCTCAGCCCCTGGGCCCGCGCGCTGCGCATCGGCCTCGCGGGCCGGCTCGAAGAGCTGGTCGACGGCTGGACCGCCTGCGCCCAGCTGCGCCGCGACATCGACGAAGGCCTGAAGGGCGGTGCGCCGCTGCGCCGCACGGCCGCGCTCGGCCATCGCGCGATGCACCGCGACTACGGCATGGCGCTGCTCTCGGCGCTCGCGGCCGTCATCGCCATCTGCCTGTGCGGCGCGTTCTGGATCCTCACGGGCTGGACCATGGGCTCGGCCGCCACCATGATGGCCGCCGTTTTCTGCTGCTTCTTCGCGACCATGGACGACCCGGTGCCGGCGATCCACGGCTTCCTGAAGTGGACGCTGTGGTCCATTCCCATCTCGGCCGTCTACGTGCTCGTGCTCATGCCCACGGTGCAGGACTTCGGCATGCTGGTCGCGATCTGCGCGCCGCTCTTCCTGCTGCTGGGCCTGTACCTGCCGCGCCCGACGCACTTCATGGCCGCGATGGCGCTGGTCTTCGGCGTGTCGGGCACGCTCGCGATGCACGACACGGCCAGCGCCGACCTCGTGAGCTTCATCAACAGCATGATCGGCCAGGTCGTCGGCGTGGTGGTCGCAGCGCGCGTCACGCGCCTCGTGCGTTCGGTGGGCGCCGACTGGAGCGCGCGCCGCATCCAGCGCGCCACCTGGCGCGAGCTCGGCGACATGGCCGCTTCCACCCAGCCGCAGTACGCGCAGAGCGACGCCTACGCCGTGCGCATGCTCGACCGCATCGGCCTGCTGGCGCCGCGCATCGCGCAGGCCGGCGGCACCGTCGAGGGCGTGGCGGCCAATGACGCGCTGCGCGACCTGCGCATGGGCGCCGACATCGCCGTGCTGCAGCGCGTGCGCGCCCAGCTGCCGATGGCCACCTCGGCTGCGCTGCTCGGCGGCATCGCGCGCTTCTTCCGCCAGCGCGGCGATGGCCGCATGGCGCCGCGTCCGGCGGCACTGCTGCCGCAGATTGATGAAGCATTGGCCGCCGTGCTCGCTGCACGCGACACCTCCACCGCGTCGCGTGCCGCCGTCACCGCACTGGTCGGCCTGCGCCGCAACCTGTTCCCCGACGCGCCGCCTTCGCTCGCAGGCGTGTCTGTGTCTTCTTCTTCACCGCAAGGAGCTTCCGCATGATCGGCGAAGCCAGTTTCTACGGGCTCTACGTGCCCTGGCTCATGCTGCTGGCCGCCGCCGCGCTGCTCGCCCTGTGGGGTGTGCGCCGGCTGCTCGCCGCCACCGGCCTGTACCGCTGGGTGTGGCACCCGGCGCTGTTCGACATGGCGCTGTACCTGCTGCTGCTGTACGGCCTGAGCCGGCTCACGACACACCTGCAATGACAACTCAAACACCACAGAGATTCCCATGAAAGCCAACCCCTTCGCAGACAACCCCCGGGCCCAGAGCCTGCTGCGCGTTCTTCTCACCGTGGCCGTGGTGGCCGCCGCCGTCTGGGCGGGCTTTCGCCTGTGGGACCACTACGAACTCGCGCCGTGGACGCGCGACGGCCGCGTGCGCGCCAACGTGGTCCAGATCGCGCCCGACGTCTCCGGCCTCGTCACTGCCGTGCCGATCCGCGACAACCAGTCGGTCGCTGCCGGCACGCTGCTGTTCGAGGTGGACCGCGCGCGCTACGACCTCGCCGTGCGCCAGGCGCAGGCCGCGCTCGCCGCGCAGCGCGCCGTGAGCGCCCAGGCCCAGCGCGAGAACGCGCGCAACACGGGGCTCGACGACCTGGTGTCGAAGGAGTCGCGCGAACAGACCCGCGCCCGCGTCGAGCAGGCACAGGCCGCCGTCGCGCAGGCCGAGGTGGCGCTCGATTCGGCGCGCCTGAACCTGCAGCGCGCCGAAGTGCGCGCGCCGGCCGACGGCCTCGTCACCAACCTCGACCTGCGCCAGGGCAGCTACGCCGCTGCGGGCCACCCGGTGCTTGCGCTGGTCGATGCGCAGTCGTTCTACGTCGAGGGCTACTTCGAAGAAACCAAGCTGCCGCGCATCCACCTGGGCGACCGCGTGCGCGTGACGCCGATGGGCGGTGGCGCGGTGCTCGAAGGCGCGGTCGACAGCGTGGCTGCCGGCATTGCCGACCGCGACCGCGCCACCAGCGCCAACCTGCTGCCCAGCGTGAACCCGACCTTCAACTGGGTGCGGCTGGCACAGCGCATCCCGGTGCGTGTGAAGCTCGATCCGCTGCCCGAAGGCGCGCGCCTCGTGGCCGGCCAGACGGTCACCGTGCAGGTCCTCGAACGCGACGCCCGCACTGCTGACGTGCCGAAGAAGGGATAAGTGCCATGACCCGCTTCGCTTTTCGCATGGCCTCGCTCGCTCTCGTGGCTATTGCGGCCGGACTCGCGGCCTGCGCGGCGGTCGGCCCCGACTACCAGCAGCCGCCCGAAGCACTGGCCAGCCAGCCCGCTGCCGCCAGGCCTTTCGCCGAAGCGCCGGCGAACGCCGCGCCGCTGCCCGCGCACTGGTGGCGTCTGTACCACGACCCGCTGCTCGACCGGCTCGTCACGCAGGCCCTCGTGCACAACACCGACCTGCGCCAGGCCGTCGCCAATCTCGAGCGCGAGCGTGCCATCGAAACCGAAGTGGCCGGCGCCAAGTACCCGACGATCGGCGTCAACGGCGGGCCGTCGTTCGGCCACGTCTCGGGCCTGTCGCTGCTGCAGAAGGGCTACGAGCCGCCGAACACCTTCAACTACAGCGCGGGTGCGTCGCTGTCGTACCAGGTCGACCTGTTCGGCCAGATCCGCCGCGCCATCGAGGCCTCGGCCGCCAACAGCCAGGCCGCCGAAGCCGCACTCGATCTCGTGCGCGTGAACGTCGCGGCCGGCACCGCGCGCGCCTACGCCGAGGCCTGCTCGGCCGGCCTGCGGCTGCAGATTGCGCAGAAGTCGGTCGCGCTGCAGCAAGACGCCGTGAACGTCACCGAGCGCCTGCAGCGTGCGGGCCGCGCCGGCGCCATCGACGCCGGCCGCGCACGCGCCCAGCTCGCGCAGCTCGATGCCGCACTGCCGCCGCTGAAGGCCCAGCGCCAGGGCGCGCTCTACCGGCTGGCCACGCTCACCGGCGCACTGCCGCAAGACTTTCCGCGCGAGGTGGCCGACTGCACCGCGGCGCCGCGCGTGGCCGGCGCACTGCCGGTGGGCGACGGCGCCGCGCTGCTGCGCCGCCGGCCCGACATCCGCCAGGCCGAGCGCAGCCTCGCCGCATCGACCGCGCGCATCGGCGTCGCCACGGCCGACCTCTATCCGAAGGTCACGCTGGGCCTCTCGGGCTCGTCGGCCGGCCATGCCACCGGCTTCGGCCGCCAGGACACGCTGGCCTGGAGCGTCGGCCCGCTGATCTCGTGGACCGTGCCCAACACCGGCGCCGCGCAGGCCCGCATCGCGCAGGCCGAAGCCGGCACGCGCGCCGCGCTCGCGAAGTTCGACGGCACTGTGCTCACCGCGCTGCGCGAGACCGAGACCGCGCTCGGCACCTACGCACGCGAGCTCGACCGCCGTGCCGCGCTGCAGGCTTCGCGCGACGAAAGCGCCAAGGTCGCCGCGCAGGCGCGCCAGCTGTACCGCAACGGCCGCACCGCCTACCTCGACACGCTCGACGCCGAACGCGCATTGGCCGGTGCCGACGCTGCATTGGCAGCCAGCGACGCGCAGCTGGCCGACGATCAGGTTGTGCTGTTCATGGCGCTCGGCGGCGGCTGGGAGCCCGACGACGCGAACCTTGCGCAAAGCCCTGCATCTGCCACGACCGCGGTCCGATGACGGCGCGGCCCGGCATGCTGGCCCCGCTCAACGCGTGAACAACCAGCCGCCCTTGGGCTGGCGCGTCAGCTCGTGGCGCTTGATGGCGCGCTCCTCGCCGTCGTCGCCCACGTAGACCACCTCGAAGCGCAGCAACCGCGGCGACACCAGCTTCCAGTTCTGGATGCGCTGCACCGTCACGCAGGCGGTCTTGTCGTGGTACTGCATCTCGGCCATCGGCCCGCCCTGGAAGCCCGTGCCGTCGAACAGCCGGCCGGGCGCCGCGAACGGGTTGAGCACCGCGCCGTTGCGCGCCGTGATGCAGCCTTCGGTGCGCAAAAAGGATTCGATGGTCGGTGACGCGCTTCCCATCACCTTGCCCACCGCGGGGCTCGGGGGCTTGCCGCCGACGACCTCGCGGATGCGGTCCACCTGCACCGCGGTGATCGGTGCGAGGCCGTCTCTCGAGACCACGCTGGGCTGGGTGGCCGTCGCCGCGGCCGGCGCGCCGATCGGCGCGTCGGGGAACAGCAAGGCGGTGAGGTAGCTGCAGCCCGCCAGCAGTGTCAGCGGCAGGGTGCAGGCGAGGGCGCGGATCGGTGGTCCGAACGTCATGGTGATCAATCTCCCGTGCGCGGCCTGGGCCGCTTTGTCCAAGTGGCAGTTCGCGGTGCCGCGCTGCCTCGTCGTGTGAATCCTTTTCTCTTCTAAGGAAGTGCTTCTTCGTTCGCTCAGAAACGCTCGTGCGGCGCCAGGTAGCGCCACTGTCCCGGCTGCAGCCCGGCCAGCGGCACGCGGCCGATGCGCAGGCGCCGCATCGCCAGGATGCGCAGGCCCACCGTGTCGCAGATGTTCGCGATCTGCCCGGGCCGCGCGCCCTTCAGCGCAAAGCGCAGGCCGGTCTGGTCGTCGGCCTGCCGGCCGATGCTCACGCGCGCGGGCGAACGCTCCAGCCGCGCCAGTATTTCAGGCCCGACCGGGCCGGCCACATCGACCATCACTTCATGTTCGAGGATGCCCGCGTCTTCCTGCAGTTTGCGCTCGATGCGGAACTCCTGCGTGTAGGCCACGAGGCCGCTGGCGCCGGTTTCGAGCGGCGTCATGCAGCGCTGTCCGCGCACATGCGCCGGCAGGAAGCGCTGGCCCTCGCGTTCGGGGTCGTGGTGGTTGGCGGCCACCAGCAGCTGGTGCGCGTTGTCGGTCGGCATGCCGGCGGGCTTGTAGAGCACCAGCGTCACCGGCACGATCGGCTCGGGCCGCGCACCGGCGGCGATCTCGACCTGCTGGTGCGCCTGCACGCGCGATTGCGGCAGCAGCGCGGGCACGCCGTCGACGCGCACGGCGCCGTTCTCGATCAGCAGTTCGGCCTCGCGGCGCGACACCTGGGCCATCGCGGCCACGCGCTTGGCGAGGCGCACGCCTTCGTCGTTCGGAGGAGTAGAGGGGCGGTTCGATCGGTTCATCGCGCGTCTGCCAGTTGACGGATGCGCGCCACGTGCGCCGCCAGCGAACGCGCCGCCACCGGCCACATGCGCTCGGGCACGTCGTCGTAGGCAAGCGGCAGCCATTGCTCTGGTGTGCCTTCGGGCAGCCGTTGCATCGCGGCGGCGATCTTGGCCTCGCGCTTCAGGCGGTGCGCCTTCAGGTGCGCGATGGCCGTGCGCGCAAAGCCGATCACGTAGCCGTGCGCCGGCAGGATGAACTCGATGCCGCCGGCTGCGCAGGCCGCGTCGAGCTTGTCGAGCGAATCGAGGTAGGCCGTCATGTCGCCGTCCGGTGGATCGACCACCGTCGTGCTGCCGTTGAGGATGTGGTCGCCCGAGAACAGCAGGCCGTCTTCTTCGAGCACCAGGCACAGGTGGTTGGCCGCATGGCCGGGCGTGTGGATGGCGCGCAGCGTGTGCACGAGCGGCGTGCCGTCGACCGCGGTGCCCGAGAGCACCAGCCGTTCGCCATCGGCCAGCTCGCGCTCGGCGCTGAAGCGCGCGGTGGAACGCGCCGTGGGCGCGGACGACAGCCCGAGGATCGGCGGCTTGCGCTCTGCGGCGCACAGCGCCTGCAGCGGCGCGGCGCCCGGCGAGTGGTCGGCGTGCGAGTGCGTGCAGACGATGAGGCGGATGTCGCCCTGCGTGGCTTCGATCAGCCGTGCGAGGTGCGTCGCGTCGTTCGGGCCCGGGTCGATCACGAGGTAGCCGGTGGCTGCGTCGCCCACGAGGTAGGTGTTGGTGCCCGGGCCGGTCATGGCGCTGGGGTTCGGCGCGGTGAGGCGCTGCACGTTCTTCAGCAGCGCCACGGGCTGCGTGCTCTGCCAGTCGAGCGCGTGCGCGATCTGGCCGTCGGGGCACACCAGCGCGAGCTCGCCGAAGGGCGACTCGTGTTCCATGTAGCGCGCGTCTTCGCCCTTGAGCAGGCCGGCGCGCGGGCAGCTGGTCCACAGCGGTTTTTCTTCCGCACCGCTCGCCGGCGCACAGGCCGCGAGCACCGCATCGACCGTCGCATAGGTCGCCATGCGCTGCAGCGTGCGGATGGTCGGGAAGATCATGAAGAAGCTGCCCGCCTCGTGGCGCGCCAGCGCGTCGGCCGGGCGCACCCAGCAGGGCTCGAACTGCTCGCTCTCGTCGGCCGTGGGCGTCTGGCCTTCGGGCATGCGTGCCACCAGGAAGGGCACGTCGAAGCGCTTGGGCAGGTCGCGGTCGGTGATCCAGTGCGCGAAGGTGAACACCTCGTCGGCCGACAGCACCAGGCCGCGTGCCGCGCACTGGTCGGCGAAGGCCGTGCCGGCGGTGGCGTTGCGGTCCATCGCGGCGACCTTGTCGGCGCTCACGGCGCGGCCGTCGGCGTGGCGGGCCAGCAGGATGCCGAGTTCTTCGAAGGCCTCGCGGATCGCGGCGATGGCCTGCGTGTGTTGCGTGGTGCTCTGCGTGGCGCGCCGTGCCGCGATGCGCGCGGCGTCAGCGTCGGCCGCGTCGATGTGGCCCCCCGGGAAAACGTAGGCACCGGGCGCGAAGCTCGCGGTGGCCGAGCGCCGGGTCATGAGGAGTTCGAGCCCGGCGTCGGTGTCGCGCAGCAGCAGGACGGTGGCGGCGGCGCGCACGGGCACCGGCTCGCGATGGGCGTGGAGTTGTTGTGTGGGGCGGACCATGGAGCGATTATGGAGAGGCAAGGGGCGTGGTGCATAAGCACATGTGCAAACAGATATCAGCCGCGCGCCACAATGTGCGCCTGCACCGTCCGCCTCGAAGAAAGACCGATATGGCCCATTCTCCCTTCTCGCGTCGCGCCTTGCTGGCCGCCGGCGCCTTGCTCTGCACTGCCGCCGCATCGACCCTCGCGCTGGCCCAGCCCGACTGGCCGCAACAACCCGTCACACTGATCATGGGCTTCCCGGCCGGGTCGGGCGTCGACGTGGTGGCCCGCGCCATCCAGGAGCCGCTGTCGCGCCAGCTCGGCAAGCCCGTGATCATCGACTACAAGTCCGGCGCGGCCGGCAACATCGCCAGCGAGTATGTCGCCCACGCCAAGCCCGACGGCTACACGCTCTCGTTCGGCACCGCCGCCACGCACGGCAGCAACGCTGCGCTCTACAAGAAGCTGCCCTTCGACGTCGAGGCCGACTTCGTGCCCGTGGCGCCCGTGCTCGACGTGTCGAATGTGCTCACCATCAACCCCGACGTGATCAACGTGCGCACGCTCAAGGAATTCGTCGAGCTGGTGAAGGCCAACCCCGGCAAGTACAACTACGCCTCCACCGGCAACGGCGCGGGCACGCACATGGCCTTTGCCGAGTTCAACTCGCGCCTGGGCCTGAACATGGTCCACGTGCCCTACAAGGGCGGCCCCGAGGCCATCACCTCGGTGGTGCGCGGCGAAACCTGCTGCATCATGAACCAGGTGCAGACCGTGCTGCCGCACTACAAGGCCGGCAAGGTGCGCCTGCTGGGCGTGACCACCGCCACCGCCGTGGCGGCCGTGAAAGAGGTGCCGACCATCGCTTCCAGCGGCCTGCCCGGCACCAAGGGCTTCGACAGCGCCATCTGGTTCGGCATCTTCGCGCCCAAGGGCACCGACGCGCACATCGTCGACAAGCTCAACGCGGCCGTGAAGACGGTGCTCGAGCAGCCCGAGATCCGCGAGCGCTTCGAGAGCCAGGGCAACACCGTGCGCATCGAGTCGCCCGCCCAGTTCAAGAAGACCGTGCACGCCAACCGCGTGAAGTGGGCCGAAGTCGCCAAGGCGGCGAACATCAGCATCGACTGATCAGAGCGTCTTCGCCAACGTCAGGATGAAGCGCGCCTTGTTCGGCGAGTACATCGTCTGGCCGACGGTGCCGAAACCGACGTCGTAGCCCGGGTTGGCCACTGAAACGTACGAACTCTTCTTGTTCGCGCCCTGCACCGAGCCCGTGAGCGTGAGGCCGCTGCCGAAGTCGTAGGTGGCGCCGACGTTGTAGTCGACATAGCTCTTGTAGCCCAGGCCGCGGATGTCGCTGGACATGTTCGTGTAGCCCACAGCCGCTTTCAGCGTGACCTTGGGCACGATCTCCTTGCTGTAGGCCAGGTTCAGGTAGCCGGTGTTGCGGCCCGTGCGGCCCGAGCCGGTCTTGGCGCCCGCATAGCCGAAGTAGTCCTTCGACACCGTGTGCGAGTACTTCAGCGTGAACGCGCCGATGGTTTCGTCGGTGTAGCCCGCGCTGGCGTACAGCTCCGTCGTGTTCCCCGTCGAATTTCCCGGGTACAGGTAGGTGAGGGCACCGACGTCCATGTCGAGCGGGCCGGCCTTGAACTTGTAGCCGCCGTAGATGTCGCTTTCGAGGCTGTTGCCCTTGAGCCAGTTGACGCTCGAATTCCAGTTGCCGATGTAGAAGCCGCTGTCGCCGAAGGCGTAGTCGAAACCGCCCTGCACGGCGGGCTTGAGGCCGCGGGTCTTGGCGTAGTCGTTCTTGCCGAGCATGTCCTGGTCCTGGCCGCGGAACTTGTAGTTCGTGGTCAGCGCCACGTTGCCCGTGAGTTGCGCGTTCGCGAGCATGGGCAGGGCGAACAGGGTGGGAAGAACGAGCACCGGCAAGGCGGTGCGAAGGAGGTGTTTCATCGAAAGAATTCGCTAACGGATGGAGGAGCCGGCAGCGTAGAAGCGCGGGTCTAAAAGCCGCGTAAAAAACGAAGGCCCCGGCGCAAAAGTTGTGTGTCTGGCATCGTCATCGCGACCACGCCCACCACCACGCAGGCCAGCCCGACCCACGCCGTGGCTGCCAGCGTCTCGCCCAGAAACACCACGCCGATCGTCACGCCGATGGGCACGCGCAGATACGCCTGCGCCGACGTCGACATCGGGCCCAGCGTCTTGATGAGCCGGAAGTAGATCGTGAAGGCCAGCGCGGTCGAGAGCACCACCAGCGCCAGCACGGCGAGCATCGATGCGGCCGAGGGCGCGAGCGTCCAGGGCCTGTCGATCACCAGGCTCGCGGGCACGAGCAGGGCCGCGCCGCTCAGCAGCGAGCCGGCCGCGGGCACCATCGGGTCCAGGCCCTTGAACACGCGGCCGAACATCGCGGCGCAGCCGTAGCAGACGGCGGCCACCACCAGCGCCAGCTGTGCCAGCAGCGAATGCCCGAGCCCGTGCAGGGCCTCGAAGCCCACGATCAGGCAGATGCCCGCCAGCCCCGCGCCCACGCCGAAGAGGCGCTGCAGCGTGGGCTTCCCCGAGCCGCCGAGGCCCCACCCCAGCAGGAAGATGAAGATCGGCGAGGTCGAGTTGAGGATGGTCGCCAGCCCCGCATCCACGTTGCGCTCGGCCCACGCAATCAGCGTGAACGGCAGCACGCTGTTCAGGCAGGCTTGCAACGCGAAGCGCCGCCATGTCGCGCTGTCTTTCGGCCAGCGCACGCCGCGCACGCGCAACACCGCGAGCAGCAGCAACCCGGCGATCAGGGTGCGTGCAGCGATCAGCGTGACCGGCGGGATCGTCGCCACGCCGATCTTGATGAAGGTGTACGAGGCGCCCCAGCAGGTCGCGAGCACCGCGAGCAGCGCCCATTCGAAGGCGGGAGCGTGGGGTTGGCCTGAAGCGGCGAGCGTGGTCGTTGGCATGGTGCGCCGATCTTCGCGAGACCGGCCCTTCGACACTTCGCTGATGAACGAAATGTGGGCGAAACGTGCGCGCGAAAGCCTCAGTGGCCGTGATCGTGCCCGTGGCTGCGCGCCGGCGCATCGCCGTTCAGCAGCGCCGCCAGGTCGACTTCCTGCTCCGCCGCCGCCCCCGCGATCACGCGTTGCTCCAGCGCGTCCCAAAATAATTCGATATGGTTGACAAAAATACAACCCACATGAGTTCGAACATGCCTTCCCTGCTGCTTCGCAATGTGCGCCCCCTGGGTGCTTCTGCGGTCGATGTGCGCGTGCACGACGGCCGCATCGCGGAGATTGGCGCGGCGCTCGTCGCACCGGCCGGCGCCGCCGTCGAAGAAGGCGAGGGCGCCTTGCTGCTGCCCGGCCTCGTCGAAGGCCACACCCACCTCGACAAGACGATGTGGGGCATGGACTGGTACCGCAACGAGGTCGGCACCAACCTCACCGACAAGATCGAGAACGAGCGCGCCTTCCGCCACGCCAGCGGCCACGATGCCGCGGCCCAGTCGCTGGTGCTCGCCAAGGCCTTTCTCGCGCTCGGCACCACGCGGCTTCGCACGCACGTCGACGTCGACACGCAGGCCGGCCTGCGCCACCTCGAAGGCACGCTGCGCACGCGCGAGACGCTGCGCGAGGTGCAGCAGATCCAGGTCGTCGCGTTTCCGCAGTCGGGCCTGCTCGGGCGCGCCGGCACGGCCGAGCTGCTCGACCAGTCGCTCGCGATGGGCGCCGACGTGCTCGGTGGCCTCGACCCCTGCGCCATCGACGGCGACCCCGTGAAGTCGCTCGACGTGCTCTTCGGCATTGCCCACAAGCACCAGCGCCCGCTCGACATCCACCTGCACGAGCCCGGCGCCATGGGTGCCTTCTCGCTCGACCTGATCCTGCAGCGCACCGAGGCGCTCGGCATGCAGGGCAAGGTCGCCATCAGCCACGGCTTCTGCTTGGGCGATGTGAGCGAACGCGAGCGCGACGTGCTGCTCGCGCGCATGGCCAGGCTCGGCGTGGTGCTCATCACCAGCGCGCCGCCGTCGCGCAGCGTGCCACCGCTCATGGCGTGCCGCGCGGCCGGCGTCACCGTGCTCGGCGGCAACGACGGCATCCGCGACACCTGGTCGCCCTACGGCAACCCCGACATGCTCGAGCGCGCCATGCTCATCGGCCTGCGCTACAACCTGCGCCGCGACGACGAGCTCGCCGTGGCACTCGACACCGTCACCCACGCGGGCGCGCGCGGCTGCGGCTTCGCGGCCTACGGGCTCGACGTGGGCTGCCGCGCCGACCTCGTGCTGGTCGACGCGCAAACGACCGCGCAGGCCGTGGTGAGTCGCCCGGTGCGCCGGCTCGTGGTGTCGGGCGGCCGTGTGGTCGCGCGCCACGGCACGCTCGTGCCCGGCGCCGTGCCCGCGTGAGCCGCGCTGCATCTGCTGTATCGGGCCACTCGCGCACCGGCGCGGGCCCGGTCTTCTTCGCCTGCGTGGTCGTGCTGGTGGCGCTCAACCTGCGCGCCTTTCTCACGTCGAGCAGCCCCTTGCTCGAACCGATCCGCGCCGCGACCGGCATCGGCTTTCACGCCGTCGCATTGCTCACCGTGCTGCCGATGTTCGCGATGGGCGCCGTGTCGCTGTCGGGTGCGGCCGTGGGCCAGCGCCTGGGCGCGCGCGGCGGCATTGCGCTCGGGCTCGGCGCCATCGCGCTGGCCTGCGCCGGCCGCTACGTGGCCGGTGGCGCCGCGGCGCTGCTGTGGAGCGCCGCGCTCGCGGGCGCGGGCGTCGGGCTGGTGCAGGCGCTCATGCCCGGCGTGGTCAAGCAGGCGTACCCCGCGCGGCTCGGCCTCATGACGGGGCTCTATTCGGCCGCCATCATGGGCGGCGGCGGGCTCGGCGCCATGGCCAGCCCGTGGCTCGCGCGCGCCGTGGGCGGCGAGGCGCAGCTCGACTGGCACGCCGGCCTCGCCATGTGGGCGGTGCTCGCGGTCGTGGCACTGGCGGCGTGGCTGCGCGGTGCGCGGCAGCTGCCGTCTGCATCTTCATCGGCACGCGTCGCCGACCCGTCGCTCGACCGTGCCTGGCTGCGCTGCTTCGGCCACCGCCGTGCGTGGCTGCTGGCGCTGTGCTTCGGCCTCATCAACGGCGGCTACACCAGCCTCGTCGCGTGGCTGCCGCATTACTTCCATGCCGAGCGCGGCTGGACGGCGCAGCAGGGCGGTGCCGTGCTCGCGCTCATGACGCTGGCGCAGGTCGTCGGTGCGCTGACGCTGCCGGCGCTCGCGCGGCGCGGCGGCCAGCGCGATCTGCGGCCCTGGCTGGTCGGCGCGCTGCTCGCGCAGCTCGTGGGCTTTGCGGCGCTCGGGCTCGCACTGCCCGTGCCGGCGGCGGTCATCGCCGTCGTGCTCGGCGTCGGCCTGGGCGGTGCGTTCTCGCTGTGCATGGTGCTCGCACTCGACCACCGGCCCGACCCCGCGCAGGCCGGCGCGCTCGCGGGCTTCATGCAGGGCGTGGGCTTCATGATCGCGGCGCTCGCGCCCTTCGTCACCGGCTGGGTGCGCGAGCAGACCGGCGGCTTCACCATGGCCTGGGCCTACCTGGCCGTCGTCACCGTGCTGCTGCTGCCCGCCGTGCTGCGCTTCGACCCGCGCCGGTACGCCAGCGCTACCGACGGCCTGTTCGGCGCACCGGTCGCACCCGCGTTGTGCCCCATCGACCGCGCCCGCGAGGCTTGAGGAAAAAGGAGATTCCACCGATGTACAACGAACACTTCATGCAGCGCGCCCTGGCCCTCTCGGCCCGGGCGCTCCAGGAGCCCGGCACCGAGCCCTTCGGCGCCGTCGTCGTCAAGAACGGCGAGGTGGTGGGCGAGGGCTTCAACCACTCCGTCGCGCACCACGACCCCACCTCGCACGGCGAAGTCGAAGCCATCCGCGACGCCTGCCGCCGGCTGGGCACCGTCGACCTGTCGGGCTGCGAGCTCTACACCTCGTGCGAGCCCTGCGCCATGTGCGTGGCGGCCATGCACATCGCGGGCATCGGCCAGCTGTACTACGCGGCCACGCTCGCGCAATCGGGCGAAGCGTTCCAGGGCGTGACCCTGGCGGCGCGCCACCCCATCGACGTCGACGTGCTGCGCACCGAAGCCGGCGCACCGCTGGCCGCGCGTGCGCAGCCGGCCGAACAGAAGATGGATGCCGAGGCCGTGCGCATCCTGTCGGCGTGGGCTGAGCCGCGACGCGGCGACTGAAACGCTACGCAGCAGCGTCGCCGCGCGTCGCTGCTTCGAACTCGGCGCGGTTGAACAGGCCGAAGTACAGAACCTCCGACCACTGCAGCCCCAGCGGATATTCCGTGGCGCGGCTGCGCGTGCTGTCGCAGTCGTCGTCGAAGCGCAACCCGAAGAACGCATCGAGCGGGGCCGCCTGCTTGGTCGCACCGGCCTCGCGCAGCAACTGCGCCGCTACCGCGATGTCTTGCGGCAACGCATCGAGCGCGGCGCCGGCCTGCTGGCAGCGCGCGAGTTCTTGTTCGACGCAGGCCCGCAGCGGGGCTTCTTCCGATTCGGACATCGTGTCGAGCTCGACCGTCTCCAGCAGCAGGTGCGTGTCGCGGTGGGCTTCAAGAAACGCCAGGGTGTCGTCCAGCCAACCCGGCAGTTGCGTCGAGCCCGTCGCGCGTGTTGTCGCTGCGGGCGCGGCAGCCGCAGGGGGCGCGTTCGATGCGGCGGACGGCGAGAACCAGTTCTTGAGCTGGTCGATGAACGACGTGGCCTTTGGCGCCGCCACAACGGGCGGGGCTGCGGGCGATGGCACCGGCGCCTGCGTTGCCAGAAACCGCACGATCTCGATGAAGCGCCTCACCCGCGCAAAGCCCGGCTCGAAGCGACTGCCGATCGCGTACAGCTTCACCTTCTCGTCCGACTCGTCGTCATCGAGCCCGTCCGAGATCAGCGACGCGCACAGCTGCGGGTCGCCCGACATCAGCAGTCGGTACATGAACGGTACGTCGTAGTTCCACTCGGACACGCCCGAGATCGTTTCGGGCCGGTCCGCGTACGACGTGGGCCGGTTGCTGAGGCTGTACAGGTAAGAGCGATTGGCCATGGACTCAAAGTGTGAATGGCGGCTGCAATGTGAGCGCGTCGCCGTGACAAAAATGAAGAAGTGCCACCCCTCGCGAAGCGGCCTTCGGCCAGGTCAGCTGATTCTGCCCGCGCCAGATTTACACTCCGCCCCATGCCAGGAAAGCAAGGAAAAGACGACATTCAGCGCGGTCTGCAGCCCGTGGTGGAGCTGCGCTCTGAAGGCGCGTCGTACCTGTATTCCGTGCGCGCGCCGCGCTCCAAGGGCGTGATCCCGCCCAGCTCTTACAGCCACACCGGCTTTGCCAGCGTTGCCGATTGCCTGCGCGACATTGCCCGCGCGCTCGGGGGCAACTTCACACGCATCTACGTTCGCCTCGAAGGCCATTGCGTCGGCGAGCGCGACATCGCCGAGCTGCGCAAGGCGCCGGACGCCGTCGCGGCGGAACTGCAGGCCATGTGCCGCGCGGTGATCGCCGAGCAGCAGAAGCAAAAGCCGCCGCAGCAACAACAGGAACAAGGCGAAGCCACCGTGCAGCGCGGGTAGCCGCACCCAGCGACGACGACCGCCGCTGCTGCTGTCGCGCGCGCTTACTGCGCCACGTTCACGATGGTCGCCTGCATCATCGCCACCACCTTGTAGTCCGTGTCGCCCGCCTTCGCGAAGGCGCGTACTTCGCCCGTGCACACCGCGAGCAGCTTGCCCGAACTCTGCACCCGGCCCACCGCCAGGAAGCGCTCGCCCAGCGCGGGCCGCATGAAGTTGATCTTGAACTCCGCCGTCACCACGTCGCAGCCCTGCGGCGCTTTCGTCAGCCCCGCGTAGCCGCAGGCGCTGTCGACGATGCTCGTCACCGCACCCGCATGCACATAGCCGCGCTGCTGCGACAGCGCCTTCGAGAACGGCATCTCGATGTGCACCTCGCCATCGCCCACATGCACCAGCCGCGCGTCGAGCGTGGCCATCAGGCCCTGTGCGTTGAAGCTGTCGGAGATGCGGGTGTGGAGGTCGGTCATGGCTGGCGAGGGGAAAAGAAGCAGAAGAAAAAGGGCGCTGGTCATGGCGCCCCGAGGGGGTGCTGCATTCTGCCGCGCGGTGTCACGCCCGACGCCAGGGCCTCAATCCCACGCCGGCGACAGCCCTTGCGGATCGGTCAGCCGCTCGCCGCGGTCGAGCGCCGCAATCTGCGCCATCTCGGCTTCGGTCAGCCTCAGTTGCTGCGCCTTCAGGTTGCTCTCGAGGTTCGCGCGCTTCGTCGACGACGGAATCACCGCGTAGCCCAGCTGCATTGCCCAGGCCAGCACCACCTGCGCGGGCGTGGCGCCGTGCGCCGTGGCAATCGCGCCGATCACCGGGTCGTTCAGCACCTTGCCGTAGGCCAGTGTCATGTACGACGTGACGCGGATGTTGTGGCTCTGCGCGAAGGCCGCCACCTTGCGGTTCTGCAGGTAGGGATGCAGCTCGATCTGGTTCGTGGCGATGGCCGGCGCGCCCACGGCGGCAATGGCCTCCTGCATCAGCGCGATGTTGAAGTTCGACACGCCGATCTGCTTCGTGAGCCCCAGCGCCTTGGCCTCGGCCAGCGCGCCCATGAACTCCGCCACCGGCACCGCGTTGCCGGGCGAGGGCCAGTGGATCAGCGTCAGGTCCACATGGTCGGTGCGCAGCTTGGCGAGGCTGTCTTTCAGGCTGGGCACCAGCTTGTCTTTGGCGTAGTGGTCGGTCCAGATCTTGGTGGTGATGAACAGGTCGTTGCGGGCCATGCCGCTTTCGGCAATCGCCTGGCCCACCTCGGCTTCGTTGCCGTAGATCTGCGCCGTGTCGATCGTGCGGTAGCCCAGGTCGAGGCCGTTCTTCACCGAGTCGATCACCACCTGGCCCTGCAGGCGGAAGGTGCCGAGGCCGAATGCGGGAATGGGAGCGTTGATGTTGTTCGTGGTCATGACGTGTGTTGTCCTTGTGCGTTCAAAGAAAGGGAAAAGAAGAGGGGAGAAGAGGAAGGCTCAGTGCCCGACCGGCACCGGCCCCGAGGCGTGCACCGGAATGCCGGCACGGCGGTCGAGCGTGCCGCTCCACTGCGTGAGGGCCAGAGAGACGAGCACGACGAGTGCGCCGATCCAGGGCGTGTGCATCAGCCCGAGGTGCGTCACGATCAAACCGCCGGCCCAGGCTGCGCCTGCAATGCCCAGGTTGAAGGCCGCGATGTTCAGGCCCGAGGCCACGTCCACCGCCTGCGGCGTGAAGCGTTCGGCCTGCTTCACCACGTACACCTGCAGCCCCGGCACGTTGCCGAACGCCACCGCGCCCCACATCAGCACCGCCACCAGCGCCAGCCACTTGTGCGGCGCCGCGAAGTTGAAGACCAGCAGCACGGCCGCCAGCAGCGCAAAGATGATCTTCAGCGCCGGAATCGGGCCCAGCCGGTCGGCCAGCTTGCCGCCCCAGATGTTGCCCACCGCCACCGAGATGCCGTACACCATCACCCAGCCCACCGCGCCGGCGCTGAAGCCCGATACCTGGGTGAGGATCGGCGCCAGGAACGTGAACGGAATGAACGAGCCGCCGTAGCCGATGGCCGTCTTGGCATACACCAGCAGCAGGCGCGGCTCGGCCAGCACCTTGGCTTGTTGTGCCAGCGAGGCCGGCGGCGTGTGGCGGATGTTGCCCGGCACGAAGATCCAGCTGCCGATGAAGGCGACCACACCCAGCGCCGACACCGCCAGGAAGGTTTCGCGCCAGCCGAAGTGCTGCCCGATGAACGTGCCCAGCGGCACGCCCGTGACCAGCGCCACCGTGAGGCCCGTGAACATGATCGCGATGGCGCTCGCCGCCTTTTCCTTCGGCACCAGGCCGGTGGCAATGGTCGAGCCGATCGAGAAGAACACACCGTGCGCCAGCCCCGTGAGCACGCGGGCGGCAACTAGCGATTCATAGCTGGGCGCCTGCCACGCCAGCAGGTTGCCGACCGTGAACAGCGCCATCAGCCCGAGCAGCAGCGCCTTGCGCGGCAGCTTGCCCGTGAGGGCCGTGAGCACCGGCGCGCCAATGGCAACGCCCAGCGCATAGAGGCTGACCAGCAGGCCGGCCGAGGGAAGGCCGATGCCGAGGTCGGCAGCGACGGTGGGGAGGAGGCCAACGATGACGAACTCGGTCGTTCCGATGGCGAAGGCGCTGAGGGTCAGCGCGAGTAAGGCGATTGGCATGAGAGCACTCCTTGTGGGATGAGGAGGAGTGTCTTGCGGTTACCTTTGCGGATAAATGGGTCTTTAGGAAGAAAATAGTTGCTTCAAAGTCAAAAATCAAAAGGACTGGTTTTCATTGCCAATGAAAAACGTCTACGATCCATCACCCTGGGTTTTGTTTCATTTGCCTGAGATTATTATTTTTTGAATTTCTGAAAATTAATAAATTTCAAAAGGAAATTTTTAGGTGATGAGGCTTGAGAATTTAAACCGAAAGAAGATATGAAAATTTATGAAATCCAAGCTTTGAATTTTCGCTGCTTTGAGGATAGTGTCTTCCAGTTTTCTAGTGAATTTAATCTATTGGTTGGCGCCAATGGAAGCGGCAAGACGTCTTTATTAAAGGCTATTGTTGCGGCGATCTCCACTCCAATAAATGGCCTGAGTAAATTTTCTTTTTGGCCGCTTAGTGAGGATTCAAGCGCTAGGGTTGCTTTAGTGAAGAGCGCTGGAAAGATTCGCTATGAAAAATGCTTTCCGGTGATCTTGAGGGTGTTGGGGCAAATAAATGAAGTGGATAAGAGTTGGTGGCAGGAAAGAAAAGGCCTGGCAACTCAACTTGATTGGGATAGTTCTGTCTATACGCTGCTTCAAAAAATGACGGTGCAAGTCGATCAAAATGAGAGCTTGACTCTGCCTATTTGTGCTTTTTACTCGGCGGAGCGAAGATGGAAGCTTGAGGAGATTAACGCCAGTAATGCGGTTAGACAGCAAGACTCTAGGCTGGATGCTTACAATTCGTGGAATGATGCTGCGGAAGATCTTAAAAATTTTGAGTCTTGGATAATTGCAAAATCACTTGAGCGACTCGAGGAAAATTCCAGCCAAAACTCGGATGGATTGGAAGAGCGCTCAGATTATGGATTCGATGAGCTTAGCCTGGTAAATCAAGCGATCTCGCAGGCTTTGCCAAACTCCAAGGGAATACGGTACGACATTCGGCTTAGACAGTTGGTGGTTGATTGGGATTTTAAGGAGCCGTCACCATTTAGAAATCTAAGTGATGGCCAGCGAGCAATAATTGGATTGATCGCAGATATCGCGAGGCGCATGTGTCTGGCGAATCCTCATCTCGATGATAGGGTGTTGAAGGAAACCCCCGGAATTGTGATTATCGATGAGTTGGATATGCATCTCCATCCAGCATGGCAAAGAAGAATTCCATTTGTTTTGCGCTCTGCTTTTCCGTGTATTCAATTTATTGCGGCATCGCATTCCCCTCAAATTATCGGAGAATTGAAGGCTGAAGAAATTATTCTAATGAGAGACGGAATCTCAATAGGGCATCCCGAGCGAGCTTTCGGCCTTGAGAGTGACGAAGTGCTTGAGGAGATTATGGGCGCGGCTTCTCAAAATCTTGAGGTCGCGAAAATTCTAGATGAATTTCGTGATGCACTTGAAGATGAGAATATTGAAAAGGCCGAATCTGAATTGAATGCATTGGAGAGAATCGTCGTCCATCCAGTTCCTAGTGTTGTTGCTGCACGCGCTGCACTGCAGAGCATGAAATTTTTGGGTGAGGAGAATGAAGAGTGAGGCAGATAGTAAAAAATGCAGAGCCCCGTGGCTTGCTTGAGTGGAAAAAGGTTAATTTGAAAACCCCGGAGAATTTGACGTACTCTGGTGGAGGATTTCCTCGTAAAGATGTCTTGGCCTCTTTGTTGAATGAGCAATATCATTTGTGTGCCTATACGATGCGAAGGATCCCATCTGACGCAGACTGCCATATTGAGCACTATTTGCCTCAGTCTCGAAATATTTCCTGGGAAACTATCGATTATTCAAATATGCTGGCCTGCTACCCCGGCGGGCGGGCAAAAACAATATGCGAGTATGGTGCTCATCTGAAAAAAAACTTTGATCCGGACGGGAGAGATTTTTGCTCTCCTCTCCATCCTGCAACTCCTGCAAGCTTTGTTTTTCATGAAGATGGTCGAATCGAGGGGCGAACAGTTGCTGGAGAAAATACGATAAAAATTCTTGATCTCAACCATGCGACTCTGAAGAATGATCGCCGAGCAACGATAAATGGTTTTATCTGGCCTCGCAGGCATAAAGGACTTTCTGCGGCAGAGGCTAAGCGATTGGCTGCGCGCGTTAAGCAACCGGACGCTATGGGGCGACTAGAAGCGTTTTGTGAGGCCGTGGCTCAAGTTGCAATTAAATATAGTGAACGTCTTGAACGCCGCGCTAGCCGATTGAAAATTCAATCGCAAAAATGAACGCTCTTTGTTTATGGGTGTTTTGATTTTTTTTGGGTGGTTTCGTAAATTTCTGATTTTTATTTCAGTGGAAATAGTCTGAAAAATTAAAGGCTCGCAGCGCCAAGGGGTTGGGTCGTAATATCTTGTCCGAAGAAGAGATATACTGCCTGGCAACCGTGCGAATAGCATGGTCGGGTTTGGAAGCCCGTCGAACTCTCTGCGACGAAAGCCGCAGTCACCGCACATGGTCTGCGGCTTTTTCGTTCGTGCGCCTTTTTTAGGCGGCTCGGACGGGAGGGCGCGAGCCCTGCCGGCTTTCGCAAGAGGGTTCCCGGTCTTCCAACCCGTTCGAGCTGCCGCCACCGTTTGGAAGCGGGTGCGTCGGCTGTAGCAAACCGAACCCGACTGGAGGCCTCTATGGCTGAATCTGCACCTGTGTCCGCGCAAGCAAGCGCCTGTCCTGTTGCCGTGTTGCCCGCTCTCGACGAACTCGCGATCCAAGCCTGCGACGACGCCGACAACCTCAACGCTGTAATGCGTGCCTACACCGCGCTAGAAAAGCTTGTAGACACCAGCGCCCTCAACGACTGCGAAGAACTCGCCCCCACCCGCACCGAACTGAGCGCCTTGCTGCGCCTGCTCAACGAAGCGTTGATGACGCGTATCGCCACCGTCAACGCAACAGCCGGCGCCGTACGCGATGCGCTACAAGCGCAACCTTCGCTCAAGCCGGCCTAGCCACAGCGGCTGGCGTGAAGCCTCTGCATCACGACCGGCCCGCAACCCCTAAGCCGCCTTCGGCTCCGGCAACACCGCCGTCAACGCAAAGTCCACCAGCATCAACCACGTCTCTTCCAGCCCGGTGATGTTGTGGTGGTCCGAGTTCGACACGGTCTGCACGCTCACGGGCGTGGGCCAGGCGGCGATGAGTTTTTCGGAGCGTTCGTGCGGCACCACGTCGTCCTTCGCGGCGAGCAGCACCTGGGTCTTGGCGGCGACTTCTTTGCTGTGCTCGATGGAGTTGAAGCGGTGCCGCAGCAACAGCGACAGCGGCACGAGCGGAAAGCGCTTCTTGGCGACTTCGAGCAGCGAGTCGTACGGGGTGACGAGCTGCAGGCTTTCGAAGGGCTGCTGCGCCACGAGCTGGATGGCGACGCCGGTGCCGAGGCTGCGGCCCACGACGTGCAGGCGCGCATGCGGAAAGGCGCGGCGCAGGTGGTTGGCGAACTGGGCGGCGTCGGCCACGGAGGCGATTTCGGAAGGCGCGCCCTCCGAGTCGGCCACGCCCCGGTAGTTGAGGGCGGCAAAGCCGAAGCCCTCGGGCAGCCAGTGCAGCATCTGCGCGGTGGCGCGCACGTCTTCGCCGCGGCCGGCGAAGTAGATGAACAAATCCTGCAGCGCGTCTTCGCCGTGCGGGTGGTACACGTAGCCGCGCACCATGCCGCCGGGCACGGGATGCGAGTAGGTCGAGAAATCGTCCGACAGATGCACCACGGGCAGCTTGCGGGCGTTGAACAAGATGTGGCCCTGTCGCGTGGCGAGCAGGGTCCAGTAAGCGGCCAGGCTGCCAATGACGGCGGCCGAGGCCGACAGGGCAATGCGTGCAATCTTGGCTTGGGTCTTCGGCTGCAAATCAGGGCTCCCGGAAAAGTGGCTGCGTTGCATCGCAAGGGCAGGGCCCGGCCGATGCAAAACGCGCAAGGGGCGTAGTTTCACCGCGTTCGCAAGGCGCTGCGTTGCGAGGTGTATGGCGGTACCGTGCGGCGCGCTGGCCGGGGGCTGAAGATAATCCGGACATGATCGCTCTCGACTGCTACTACAGCCTCTCCTCGCCTTGGGCTTACCTCGGCGGCCCGCAACTGCAAGACATCGTGCGCCGCCACCACGTGCAGCTCACGCTCAAGCCCTACGACTTCCAGGCGGTGGTGCCGCAGACCGGCGGCATTCCGCTGAAGACGCGCCCCGAGCCGCGCCGCACGTACCACGCGCTGGAGCTGTCGCGCTGGCGCGATTACCTCGGCCTGCCGATGAACCTGGAGCCGGCGCACTACCCGAAGGGCGCGCCGACCGACCCGAACTGGAATAAGTACCCCGGCTGGATGGTGATTGCCGCCCAGCTGCAGGGCCTCGACGCGCAGCCGCTGTCGCACGCCTTGCTGCGCGCGCTGTGGGCCGAAGAGCGCGACACGGCGCAGGCCGACGTGCGCATCGCGATCGCCGATGAAACCGGCTACGACGGCGCGGCGCTGCAGGCGCTGGAGCAGTCGGCCGAGGTGCTGGCCGTGTACCGCGCGAACAGCGCCGACGCGGTGGCAGCGGGCGTGTTCGGCGCGCCCACGTTCATCCTGAACGGCGAGCGCTTCTGGGGGCAAGACCGCCTGGCGTTCCTCGACCGGGCGCTGGACAAGCTGCGCGCCGGCGGCTGAGCGACAGCCTCTTCGTCTTCCTTCTCTTTTTTCTTCAGGCGAACGAGCGCGGCAGCAGCGCGGGAATGAGCGTGCGGTTCAGCCGCTCGCGCCACCAGCGCAGCGCCTGGCCTTGCGCGCCGGTCTTCCATGCGAGCCAGAAGGCTTCGGGCGTGCGCGGCTCTTCGGTCGGCAGTTCGACCAGCGTGCCGCGCGACAGCTCGCCGGCGATGCAGGCGCGCGGCAGAAAGCCATGGCCCAGCCCGGCGACCTGGCAGGCGACCTTGGCGGCCATCGACGGCACGGTGATGCGCGGCTGGCCGGCCATGAGGCCCACGGTGCGGTCCGACAGGATGCGCGCGGTGTCGCCGACGACGATGGCGTTGCAGTCGATCAGGTCGCCGCGCTGCACGGGGCGCGTCAGCCGCGTGAGCGGGTGGGTGGGCGCGACGCAGAAAGCGAATTCGAGGCTGCCCACGGCCGCGGTCTGGTAGCCGCCGCCGGCCGGGCCTTCGCCTGCGGCCACCACGATGTCGGCGCGGCCCTCGCGCAGCGCCTCCCAGCTGCCGGTGAGCGCCTCGCAGCCGATGCGCAGCCGCGTGCCGCAGCGCAGGTCTTCAAAAGCACGGATGTCGCTCATGAAGGCCTCGGTGGGAATGAGCGAGTCGTGCACCAGCCGCAGCTCCGATTCGTAGCCGGTGGCAATCTGCCGCATGCGCGATTCGAGGTCGCTCGCGGCGCCGAGCAGCCAGCGGCCTTCCTTGAGCATTTCTTCGCCGGCCCCGGTGAGGGTCACGCGCGGGCCGTTGCGCTCGAACAGCAGCATGCCGAGCTGTTCTTCGAGCTTGCCGACGGCGTAGGAGATGGTGGAGGGCACCTTGTTCAGCCGCGTCGCGGCGGCGGCAAAGGAGCCGTGGCGCGCGATGGCATCGACGACCTCGATGGCTTCCAGGGTGAGCTTGAGCACGGGGCGTTCCTCGCAAAAAAAGAATGATCGAAAACTTCGATCATTGATGGTGAAAAGTTTCGTCGATGAGGCCCTGCGTGCACCGGATGATTCAGCCCACGCCAAGGAAATTCCCTCCGAAAGCGATTGTGAACCGAATCGAATATCTAAGTACTCAACCCTGTCAAAGGAGCCTCTCATGACTGTCAAAGCCACCCCCACCGCCGGCGCCACGCTGCTCACCCCCACCGACCACACGCTGGTGATGATCGACTTCCAGTCGCAGATGGCCTTTGCCACGCACTCGATCGACGCCGTGAACCTGCGCAACAACGCCGCGCTGCTGGCGCAGGCGGCAGCCGGCTTCAAGGTGTCGACCATCCTGACGACGGTGGCCGAGAAGAGTTTTTCGGGTCCGATGTTCAGCGAGATCACCGACGCCTTCCCGGGCCAGAAGATGCTCGACCGCACCTCGATGAACACCTGGGAAGACGCCGCCGTGATCGACCGCGTGAACGCCATCGGCAAGCCGCGCATCGTGCTGGCGGGCCTGTGGACCAGCGTGTGCATCGTGGGCCCGGCGCTGTCGGCGCTCGACCAGGGTTTCGAGGTGTACGTGATTGCCGATGCCAGCGGCGACGTGTCGACCGAGGCGCACAACCGCGCGATGGAGCGCATGGTGCAGGCCGGCGCGCGGCCGATGACCTCGCTGCAGTACCTGCTGGAGCTGCAGCGCGACTGGGCGCGTGGCGACACGTACGAGCTGACGACCGGCATCGCCAAGAAGGTGGGCGGCGCGTACGGTCTGGGCGTGACGTACGCCAAGACCATGTTCGGCGCCCACGAAGGCTGAGCGCCAGAGCACCCGGAAGGCCGACCGACCATGAAGACCTATGTCGTTTCCCTCGCGCTCGGCCTGCTGGTCGGCGTGATCTACGCGCTCTTCCAGGTGCGCTCGCCGGCGCCGCCGGTGATCGCCCTGGTGGGCCTGCTGGGCATCCTGCTCGGTGAGCAAATTCCGCCGCTGGTGCGGCAGGTGTTCGACCGGCCGGCCGCCACCTCGTGGCTGCAGCACCAGGTCAAGCCGCATGTGTTCGGCGAACTGCCCGCCTGCGTGAAGCCCGAGGCGGTGAAGACCGCCGCCGCCCGCCCCTCGGAGCGGAGCGACGCATGAGCTCGCAAGACCCGCAACGCCGTCACTTTCTTGGCGCCCTTGGCGCCCTCGCAGCCACCTCCCTCGCACCCGCATCGACCATGGCCCACACCGAAAACTCCACCCCCGACCTCATCCTGCGCAACGGTCGCTTCACCACGCTGGACCGTGCCAACCCCACGGCCAACGCAGTGGCGATCAAGGACGGCCGCTTCACCCGCGTGGGCCGCGCCGAAGACGTGCTGCCACTGGCCGGCAGCCACACCCGGGTGATCGACCTGCAGGGCAAGCGCGTGCTGCCGGGGCTCATCGACAACCACCTGCACATCATTCGCGGCGGGCTCAACTACAACATGGAGCTGCGCTGGGACGGCGTGAAGAGCCTGGCCGACGCCATGGGCATGCTCAGGCGCCAGGTGGCGATCACGCCCGCGCCGCAGTGGGTGCGCGTGGTGGGCGGTTTCACCGAGCACCAGTTTGTCGAGAAGCGCCTGCCGACGCTGGCCGAGCTGAACGCGGTGGCGCCCGACACGCCGGTGTTCATCCTGCACCTGTACGACCGCGCGCTGCTCAACGGCGCCGCGCTGCGCGCCGTGGGCTACACCAAGGACACGCCCGCGCCGCCCGGCGGCGAGATCGTGCGCGACAGCGCCGGCAACCCCACGGGCCTGCTGCTGGCCAAGCCGAACGCGGCCATCCTCTACGCCACGCTGGCCAAGGGGCCGAAGCTGCCGTTCGACTACCAGCTCAATTCGACGCGCCACTTCATGCGCGAGCTCAACCGCCTGGGCGTGACCGGCGCCATCGACGCGGGCGGCGGCAACCAGAACTTCCCCGACGACTACGAAGTGATCCGCAAGCTGCACGACGACGGGCAGCTCACGATCCGCCTGGCCTACAACCTCTTCACGCAGAAGCCCAAGGCCGAGAAGGACGACTTCCTGAACTGGACCGCGAACTCTAAATACAAGCAGGGCGACGACTACTTTCGCCACAACGGCGCGGGCGAGATGCTGGTGTTCTCGGCGGCCGACTTCGAGGACTTCCGCCAGCCGCGCCCCGAGATGGCGCCCGAGATGGAAGGCGATCTCGAAGGCGTGGTGCGCGTCCTGGCGCAGAACCGCTGGCCCTGGCGCATGCATGCGACCTACGACGAAACCATCAGCCGTTCGCTCGACGTGTTCGAGAAGGTCAACAAGGACACGCCGCTCGCCGGCCTGAACTGGTTCTTCGACCATGCCGAGACGATTTCCGAAAAGTCGATGGACCGCATCGCCGCGCTGGGCGGCGGCGTGGCGGTGCAGCACCGCATGGCCTACCAGGGCGAGTACTTCGTCGAGCGCTACGGCCCCGGCGCGGCCGAGGCCACGCCGCCGGTCAAGAAGATGCTGGAGCGCGGCCTGAAGGTGTCGGCCGGCACCGACGCGACGCGCGTCGCCTCGTACAACCCGTGGGTGTCGCTGTCGTGGCTGGTCACGGGCAAGACGGTGGGCGGCATGCAGCTGTACCCGCAGCGCAACTGCCTGGACCGCGAGGCCGCGCTGCGCATGTGGACCGAGAACGTCACCTGGTTCTCGAACGAAGAGGGCAAGAAGGGCCGCATCGAGGCTGGCCAACTGGCCGACCTCGTGGTGCCCGACCGCGATTTCTTCGCCTGCGCCGAATCGGAGATTGCCGACACGACCGCGCTGCTCACGATGGTGGGCGGTAAGGTGGTCTACGGCGCCGGCCCGTTCGCCCCGCACGACGAAGGCAGCGTGCCGCCCGCCATGCCCGACTGGTCGCCTGCGCGCACTTTCGGCGGCTATGCCGGCTGGGCCGACAAGGCCGAAGGCGCACCGCTGCAGAAGGTGATGCGCAACGCCGCAGCGGCCTGCGCCTGCGCCAACGACTGCAACGTGCACGGCCACCAGCACGCGACGGCGTGGAGCAGCAAGCTGCCCATCGCCGACCTGAAGAGCTTCTGGGGCGCGCTGGGTTGCGCCTGCTGGGCGGTGTGATGAAAGCGATGCACTGGACCCTGTCGCCTGCTGTGCGCTGGATCGCCTTGCTGCTGCTGTGCGCGGCCTACCTGCAGGGCGGCCTGAACAAGGCGATGGACTTCAACGCCGCCCTCGCGGAGATGAACCACTTCGGCCTGTCGCCGGCCGGCCCGCTGGCCGTGGCGGTGATCGTGCTGGAGCTGGGCGCCGCGGCGCTCGTCCTCATCGGCTTCTGGCGCTGGCTCGGGGCGCTCGCGCTCGGCGGCTTCACGCTGATGGCGACCTTTGTCGCGCTGCGGTTCTGGGAAATGCCGATGGGGCCCGAGCGCTTCATGGCCGCCAACTCCTTCTTCGAACACCTGGGCCTGGTCGGCGGCTTCGTGCTCGTCGCCTGGCTCGATCTCAAGGAGCGCCACGATGACTGAGCCTCAAAAGTCTGCCGGCGCTTTTGCGCCGCTGCGCCAGCCGGTCTTCGCGGTGCTGTGGGCCGCCACGGTGCTGGGCAACATCGGCAGCTTCATGCGCGACGTGGCCAGCTCGTGGCTGGTGACCGACCTGTCGGCCAGCCCGACGGCGGTGGCGCTGATCCAGACGGCGGCGACGCTGCCGATCTTCCTGCTGGCGATTCCGGCGGGCGTGCTCTCGGACATCCTCGACCGCCGGCGCTTCCTGATCTTCGTGCAGGTGCTGCTGGCCGCGGTGAGCGGCACGCTGCTGGTGCTGTCGCACACGGGCGCGCTCACGGTCGAATACCTGGTGGCGCTGACCTTCGTGGGCGGCATCGGCGCGGCGCTCATGGGGCCGACCTGGCAGTCGATCGTGCCGGAGCTGGTGCCGCGCAGCGAGCTGAAGGGCGCGGTGGCGCTCAACTCGCTGGGCATCAACATCGCGCGCTCCATCGGGCCGGCGGCGGGCGGGCTGATCCTCGCGAGCTTCGGCGCGGCGGCCACCTACGGGCTCGATGTGCTGAGCTACGTGTTCGTGATCGCGGCGCTCCTGTGGTGGAAGCGCCCGGCGGCGGTGGACAGCGGGCTGTCCGAGAACTTCTTCGGCGCCTTCCGCGCGGGCATCCGCTACACGCGGGCCAGCAAGGAGCTGCACGTGGTGCTGCTGCGCGCGGCGGTGTTCTTCTTGTTCGCGAGCTCGGTGTGGGCGCTGCTGCCGCTGGTGGCGCGCCAGATGCTGGGCGGCACCGCGAGCTTCTACGGCATCCTGCTCGGCGCGGTGGGCGCGGGCGCCATCGGCGGTGCGCTGGTGATGCCGCGGCTGCGTGCGCGGCTCGATGCCGACGGCATGCTGCTGCTGGCCTCGCTGCTCACGGCCGCGGTGATGGGCGGCTTGGTGTTTGCGCCGCCGCAATGGCTGGCGGTGCCGATGCTGGGCGTGCTCGGCCTGGGCTGGATCATTGCGCTGACCACGCTCAACGGGGTGGCGCAGTCGATCCTGCCGAACTGGGTGCGCGGGCGCGGGCTGGCCGTGTACCTCACGGTGTTCAACGGCGCCATGGCCGCCGGCAGCCTGGGCTGGGGCCTGGTCGCACAGCAGATCGGCGTGCCGGCCACGCTGGTGGCGGGCGCGGTGGGGCTGGTGGTGATGGGGCTGGTGTTCCATCGCGTGCGGTTGCCCGCCGGCGAGGCCGACCTGCAGGCCTCGAACCACTGGCCCGAACCGCTGCTGGCCGAGCCCGTGGCGCACGACCGCGGGCCCGTGATGATCCAGGTCGAGTACCGCATCCGCAAGGAAGACCGTCCGGCGTTCCTCGATGCGATGAAGCGGCTGTCGCTCGAGCGCCGCCGCGACGGCGCCTACGCCTGGGGCGTGCACGAACACACGACCGACGCCGAGCGCGTGATGGAGTGGTTCCTCGTGGAATCGTGGGCCGAGCATCTGCGCCAGCACCACCGCGTGTCGCACGCCGATGCCGACCTGCAGGCCGAGGCGCTGCGCTTTCACATCGGCCCGGGCAAGCCCGAAGTGCATCACTTCCTGGCGCTCTGAGCGGCGCGGATTCTGCTTTCTCTTTCCCTTCACCCTCTCGTCAACCTCAAGGAAAAACCATGACCACACTGACCCTTCGCGACGGCACCGAGCTCTACTACAAGGACTGGGGCAGCGGCCAGCCCATTCTTTTCAGCCACGGCTGGCCGCTGAGCGCCGACATGTGGGACGCCCAGATGCTGTTCTTTGCCGAGCGCGGCTACCGCGTCATTGCGTTCGACCGCCGCGGTTTCGGCCGGTCGAGCCAGCCCTGGACCGGCTACGACTACGACACCTTCGCCGACGACATCGCCGAACTCATCGAGACGCTCGACCTGAAGGACGTGATCCTGGCGGGCTTCTCGATGGGCGGCGGCGACGTCACGCGCTACATCGCGCGCAAGGGCAGCGCCCGCGTGGCCAAGCTCGCGCTCATCAGCGCGGTGACGCCGCTGTTCATGAAAACGCCCGACCATCCCGTGGGCCCCGAGGCCTCGCTGTTCGCGGGCATCCGCGCCGGGCTGGCCGCCGACCGGCCGCAGTTCATCGACGACTTCAGCACGCTGTTCTACGGCACCAACCGCCCGGGCGCGAAGGTGTCGCAGGGCGTGTTCAAGCAGACGCTGCAGATCGCGCTGCAGGCCTCGATCAAGGCCACCATCGACTGCGTGACGGCGTTCTCCGAGACCGACTTCCGCCCCGACATGGCGAAGATCGACGTGCCCACGCTGGTGATCCACGGCGACGACGACCAGGTCGTGCCCTTCGAGGCCACGGGCAAGCTGGCGGCCGAAATGATCCGGGGCAGCCAGCTCAAGCTGTACGCCGGCGCGCCGCACGCCACCTGCACCACGCACGCGGCGCAGGTGAACGCCGACCTGCTGGCGTTCATCCAGGGCTGAGGCCGAGGAGGCAAACACGCGCTGAAAGGGCCGCGCCCTGCGGCCCTTTCGGCGCGAAGGGCGGCGCCGGTGGCGATAATCCGGCGATGCGAATCCGCTTTACCAAGATGCAGGGAGCCGGCAACGATTTCGTCGTGCTCGACGAAACGCGCGGCACGCTGGGCCTCAGCGCCGCGCAGTACCGCTTCCTGGCCGACCGCCATTTCGGCGTCGGCGCCGACCAGATCCTCACGGTGCGCCCGTCGCCCGCTGCAGGCATCGACTTCCAGTACGTGATCCACAACGCCGACGGCGGCGAGGTGGAGCAGTGCGGCAACGGGGCGCGCTGTTTCATGCGCTTCGTGAGCGAGCACGGCCTGACCGACAAGAAAGACGTGCGCGTGCAGACGCTGGCCGGCGTGATCGAACCGCGCATGGGCGACGACGGCCGCGTGACGGTCGACATGGGCGCCCCGGTCTTCGAGCCGGCGCGCGTGCCCTTCGACACGGCCGGGCTCGACCCGCAGCACGAAGGCGCGTGGCAGAAGTGGCACCTCGCCTTGGGCACCCGAGCCGGCACCGCTATCGTTTCGGTAGCGGTGCTGTCGATGGGCAACCCGCACGCGGTGCAGGTGGTCGACAACGTCGACACCGCGCCGGTGGCCGAGCAGGGCCCGCAGATCGAGCACCACCCGCGCTTTCCGCAGCGCGTGAACGCGGGCTTCATGCAGGTGGTCGACCGGTCGAATATCAAGCTGCGGGTGTTCGAGCGCGGTGCCGGCGAAACGCTGGCCTGCGGCACGGGCGCCTGCGCGGCGGTGGTGGCGGGCATTCGCCTGGGGCTGCTGGATTCCCGCGTCGACGTGCAGACGCACGGCGGCATTCTCACGATCGAGTGGCAGGGCGACGGCCGGCCGGTGCTCATGACAGGACCGGCCACGACGGTGTTCGAGGGCGAGATCGACGTGCCCGACATTTCGGAACAGCCATGACCCAATTCACCCACGACAACAACGCCATGAACCCGATCACCGAAGACGACATCGCGAACTACCTGTCGAACACGCCCGACTTCTTCGAGCGCCACGCCCAGCTGCTGGCGCAGGTGCAGCTCACCAGCCCGCACGGCAACCGCGCCGTGAGCCTGCAGGAGCGCCAGGCCGAGATGCTGCGCGAAAAGATCAAGGCACTGGAGCACCGCCTGATGGACATGGTGCGCCACGGCACTGAAAACGTGGTCATCGCCGACCGCCTGCAGCGCTGGACCAAGGGCCTGCTGACCACGCGCGACCCGCGCAGCCTGCCGTACCGCATCGCGGTCGACCTGCAGTCGCTGTTCCTGGTGCCGCAAACGGCCATCAAGGTGTGGGACTGCGGCACCGAGTACCTGAACGAAGCCTATGCCCAGTGGGTGAGCGACGACGTGAAGGCGCTGGCCACCTCGCTCACTTCGCCGTACTGCGGGCTCAACTCGGGCTTCGAGGCGGCCAACTGGCTGCCCGAGCCGCAAGGCGCCGCGTCGATCGCGCTGATTCCGCTGCGCGCCGACGCCGAATCGCCGGCCTTCGGCCTGCTGGTGCTGGCCTCGCCGGACGCGCAGCGCTTCAACGCCGAAATGGGCACGGACTTTCTCGAGCGCATCGCCGAGCTGTCGTCGGGCGCGCTGTCGCGACTGCGCCCTTGAGCCGTTCCAGCGGCCGCCTCGCGCGACGCGGGTGGCGCCGCCGGCCCTGGCTGGCCGGCCTGTGCATGGTCTTGCTGGCCGGCGTGCTGACCTATGTCGCCATCGCGGGCGTGATCTGGGAGCGCGCCGAGGCCGCATTGGCTGGGCCCCTGCCGCGCGCGGCCGACGTGGCGCTGGTGCTGGGCAACCGCGCGTACCTCGACGGCAAGCCGAACCCCTGCCTCACGGGCCGGGTCGACCAGGGCATCGTGCTGGCGCGCGCCGGTCACGTGCAGACGCTGGTGTTCTCGGGCGGCGTCGATGTCGAAGACGGCCGCATCGAAGCCGAGGTCATGCGCGACCACGCCACGGCCGAGGGCTACACGGGGCCGATGGTGCTGGAGTCGGTGTCGTCGTCCACGCGCGCCAACCTGTCGCTGTCGCGCACGGTGCTCGAAGCCAACGGCGTGCGCAGCGTGATCATCGTGTCGGAGCCCTACCACCTGTGGCGCATCGAGCGCCTGGTGCGTGCCAGCGGTTTCGACCAGGCCTTCGACGTGCAGTACGCCGCCGCGCCCACCTCGTGCTGGCGCCGCTGGGGCATGCTGTTCAAGGGCGCATTGCGTGAGCCCGCGGCCATCGTGAACAATGCATCGCTCGGTTATCTGTTCTAGTTCCAGCTAACCGGCTCGGGCGCCGCACAGAGCACGACCACACCATGGAATGGATCGACAAATACCTCGAACACGTGCGCGTGGAGCGTCGGCTCGCGCCGCGCACGGTCGAGCTGTATGCGTTCCACCTGCGCGCGCTGACCGACCACGCGGCCGAGGCCAACCTGCCGCTGGACCGCGTGCAGACGGCCCACATCCGCCGCTGGATGGCGCAGCTGCACAGCGCCGGGCGCGAGCCGCGCGGCATTGCGCTGGTGCTGTCGTGCTGGCGCAGCTTCTACCGCTGGCTCGGCCATGAAGGGCTGATCGGCTTCAACCCGGTGCAGGACGTGCACGCGCCCAAGGCGGGCCGGCCGCTGCCGAAGGCGCTGGGCGTGGACGACGCGGTGCGACTGGCCGAGCTGTACGACCCCGAGGCCGACCCCTGGACCGAAGCGCGCGACGGCGCCATCGTCGAAGTGCTCTATGGCTGCGGCCTGCGCGTGAGCGAGCTCACGGGGCTCGACGCACAGGCCAGCGGCACGGCGCGCGGCTGGGTCGATCTCGATGCGATGGAAGCCCACGTGCTCGGCAAGGGCAGCAAGCGGCGCAGCGTGCCCGTGGGCAGCAAGGCGGCCGAGGCGCTGCGCGACTGGCTCGCGGTGCGCGGTGAGCGCCAGGAGCCGGCGCTGTTCGTGAGTGCGCGCGGGGCGCGCATGTCGTCGCAGGCCGTGTGGAAGCTGCTGCGCGAGCGCAGCCTGAAGGCGGGCCTGGCCGCGCCGGTGCATCCGCACATGCTGCGCCACTCGTTCGCGAGCCACGTGCTGCAGTCGAGCAGCGACCTGCGCGCGGTGCAGGAGCTGCTGGGCCATGCCAACATCGCGACCACGCAGGTCTACACGCGGCTGGATTTCCAGCACCTGGCCAAGGTCTACGACGCGGCGCATCCGCGCGCCAAGGCCCGGCCGGACAAGGACGGCAAGTAGCCACCGCCCGTCGCCTGCATCGTTTGTTTTCATTTTTTATTTCTTCTTTCATTCATTCCTCCGTTCTGCCATGAAAACCCTTCGCCTCAAGCCGGGCAAGGAGCGCTCGCTCCAACGCCGCCATCCCTGGGTCTTCGAATCCGCCATTGCGCGCGGCGGCGCGGACTCGGGGGAAACAGTGCGGGTGGAGTCGCACGACGGCAACTTCCTCGCGTGGGCGGCCTTCGGCCCCACGTCCAAGATCCGGGCACGGGCCTGGAGCTTTGATGAGAAGCAGCGCATCGACGCTGCTTTTTTTTCCACGGTCTGCGCGCGCGCGGTGCATGCGCGCGGCCTGTTCGACCTGCAGAGCGACGGCATGCGGCTGGTGCACGGCGAGGCCGACGGCCTGCCGGGGCTGATCGTCGATCGCTACGGCGACACGCTGGTGGCGCAGTTTTTGTCGGCCGGCGTGGAGCGCTGGAAAGACGTGCTGGCCGATGCGCTGCTCGAGGCCACGGGCCTGACCAAGCTGTATGAACGCTCCGACGCCAGCGGCCGTGAGCGCGAAGGCCTGAAGCCCGTCACGGGCTGGCTGCGCGGCGAGGGCGAGACCCAGATCACCATCCGCGAGCACGGCTGGCAGCTGTCGCTCGACATCGCCACGGGCCACAAGACCGGCTTCTACCTCGACCAGCGCGACAGCCGCCAGCGCTTTGCCGAACTGGCGCAGCACCGGCGCTTTCGGCGCGTGCTCAACTGTTTTTGCTACACGGGTGGCTTCACCGTGGCGGCGCTTGCGGGCCTGAAGGCAGCCGGGGCGCTCGAGGGCGCCTCGCTGGTGTCGGTCGATTCGTCCAAGCCCGCGCTCGACCGGGCCCGCGCGCACCTGGCGCTGAACGGCTTCGAAGGGCAGGGCATTGCCACGGAGTTTCTCGATGCCAACGTGAACACGGTGCTGCGCGAGTTCATCGACCAGGGCCGCACCTTCGACGCCATCGTGCTCGACCCGCCGAAGTTCGCGCCGACGGTGCTGCATGCCGAGCGCGCCGCGCGCGCCTACAAGGACATCAACCGCCTCGCGCTCAAGCTGCTGGAGCCGGGCGGCGTGCTGCTCACGTTTTCGTGCTCGGGCGGCATCAGCGCCGACCTGTTCCACAAGATCGTGGCCTCGGCCGGGCTCGACGCCGGCGTGGACGGTTACATCGCCGAACGCCTGGGCGCCTCGCCCGACCACCCGATGACCATCGAATTCCCGGAAGGGGAGTACCTGAAGGGGCTGGTGGTGGTCAGAAAGCCGTTGTGAACGGGGGCTTGACCCCATCGGCAACGCAACTCAGTGGCATTGGCTAAACTGCCCGCCAATCCCCCGCCTTTTTCTGTTTTCCGCTTTCGGAGCACTTTTCCATGGCCCTCATCCCCGCGACCATCCTGACCGGCTTTCTCGGCTCGGGCAAAACCACGCTGCTCAAGCGCATCCTGACCGAGGCCCACGGCCAGAAGATCGCGGTCATCGAGAACGAGTTCGGTGAAGAGAACATCGACAGCGACATCCTCGTGACCGAGTCGAAGGAGCAGATCATCCAGATGAGCAACGGCTGCGTCTGCTGCACCATCCGCGAAGACCTGCGCGAGGCGCTGCAGCTGCTGGCCGCCAAGAAGCGCCAGGGCCTGCTCGACTTCGACCGCGTGGTGATCGAGACCACCGGCCTGGCCGACCCCGGCCCGGTGGCGCAGACCTTCTTCATGGACGACGAGATCGCCGAGAGCTACCTGCTCGACTCGATCCTGACGCTGGTCGATGCCAAGCACGCGCCGCAGCAACTGAACGACCGCCAGGAAGCACGCCGCCAGGTGGGCTTTGCCGACCAGATCTTCATCAGCAAGAGCGAGCTGGTGTCGGCCGAAGAGACCGATGCGCTCATCCACCGCCTGAAGCACATGAACCCGCGCGCGCCGCAGCAGAAGGCGCACTTCGGCGACGTGCCGCTGAAGGACATTTTCGATCTGCGCGGCTTCAACCTGAACGCCAAGCTGGACATCGACCCGGACTTCCTGAAGGAAGAAGAGGCGCACGACCACCACGACCATGACCACGCGCATGGCGAGGCGTGCGACCACCCCTCGCACAAGCACGAGGGCCACGGCCACCATCACCACACCGATGACGACGTGAAGAGCTTCGTCTACAAGGCCGACCGGCCTTTCGACCCGGCCAAGCTCGAAGACTTTTTGGGCGCCATCGTGAACATCTACGGCCCGCGCATGCTGCGCTACAAGGGCGTGCTGAACATGAAGGGCACCGAGCGCAAGGTGATCTTCCAGGGCGTGCACCAGCTCATGGGCAGCGACCTGGGCCCGGAGTGGGGCAAGGACGAAGCGCGCCAGAGCCGCATGGTGTTCATCGGCATCGAACTGCCACGCGAAATCCTGGAGCAGGGGCTGGAGCAGTGCCTGGTCTGAGCACGCTCGCCTGAGAGGAATAAAAAAACGGCGCTGACCGCGAGGTCAGCGCCGTTTTTCATGGGGCAGGAATTGGTTACTTGCCGAAATTCCCCACCGGCTTGCCGATGAGCTTGAGTTGGCCCTCGCTGAATTCGACCTGGCTCACCACGTCGTCGCCCGCGCGCTTCACGTAGCCGCTCTGCTCGGCCTGTTCGATCAGGCCCGCGACCATTTCAGGCGGCGGCGTCTGGCCGCTCTCGGCGCCGGTTTCGGCCAGCTTCTCGATCCACTTCACGGGCACGCGCGCGTTGGCCTTGAGCACGCCGCGCTGGAGCAGCAGCGTGTTGCCGGGCAGCTTCAGGTCTTCGTCGGTCACGCCGGCGAGGGCCACCGAGTAGCTGATCTCGGCGCTCTGGCCGCCGATCTCGATCAGCATGCGGTCGAGGCCGGCTTCGGGGCTGTGCTTGGCCATGGCCTTGAGGTCGGGTGCGAGCTGCTTGATCAGCGCCTGCATCGCGTCCTTCTGGCCCTTGCTGCGCTGGCCGCAACCGGCACCGTCGGTCGACTGCAGCCAGGCGTCGGCCAGCTTCTTGTAGCCGGCCGCCTGGATGCGGCGTGCGCTGCTGGCGATCTCGAACTTGTCGATGGCGGTCTCGTTGACCTTGCCCTTGCCCTTGAAGGCGCCTTCGGAGGCGTACAGGCCGTCCTTGATGGTGGCTTCGGCAATCAGGTCGACGTTCTGCAGCAGCACCTTGATCGACTTGGCGGGGGCGGCGCCCTCGCCGCCGGGGATCAGGCCCTTGGGCGCGTTCAGCTCGAAGCTGTCGAGGCGGCCTTCGGACTTGCCGGTGGCCAGGAGCCAGCCGGCGCTGCCGTCCATGTCGGCCTTGGCGGTGAACTTGCCCACCTTCACCTGCACGCCCTTGGAGGCGGTGCTGATGTCCATGCCCGGCATGGTCATGTCGTAGCGCAGGCGGGTGCGGGCCGCGTCCATGTCCAGGCGGGCCTGCGCGCCTTGCCAGGCGAACTCGCCCTTGCCTTCTTCGACCAGCTTCGCGGGCGCGACCGTGAGGTCGCTGGTGAAGCCGCCGCCGAAGCCGACCTTGGTGTGCGCGGTCACCGGCTTGGCCTTGCCGAACAGCTTTTCGGCCTCGGCCTGCGCCTTGGCGTCGAGCACGAGTTCGCTGTCGATGACGGCCGCGGCCAGCGTGCCGCCGGCGAACGGGCCGTGGTGGATGGTGTCGCGGAAGGTGATGCGCACGGGCTTGGGCGGCGTGGCCTTGGCGTCGCTGTCGTCTTCGGTGGGTTCTTCTTCGTCGCCTTCGGTCGTGGCCTGCGCGACGTCGGTCGTGTCCGCGGCCGGCGCGGCGGCGGGTGCCGATGCGGCAGGGGCGGTGGCGGCTTCGGCCTCGGCCGGGCAGCCCAGTTCGAGCGTCACGGTGCTCACGGCGCCGAAGAAGTTGCGCTCGTAGCTGCGCTCGATCACGCGCACCAGCGCGGTCTGCTTCGGCAGTTCGCCGAGGGCGACGTCGTAGCTCGATTTGATTTGCGTGCCGGCCCACCAGGTGCTGCCGCCATAGGCAACGACGATGGCCGCGGCCAGGACTCCCAATGCTGTTTTCTTGTTCAAGATTGCTTTCCGATCGGTTGTTTGAACGGCCGTCGCGCTGCCTCCCGCGGCGCGCGGCGTGCCTGCGCCACCCCCTGTGGCGGCGCCGCGCGATGCTACCGGAGCAGGGCAGTGCGGTACCCGATGGCGCTGCGTTTCGAGTTCTCTATACAATCGCGCGCCTGTTCCGGGAGCCATGCTTCGTCCACAGGGGCGAGATATGACTTACGGCACGGGGCGCCAAGGGTTTTTGGCGGGCTTTCGGGGGTATAACCCCGGGGTTCGCCCACCTGCGGACGCCCCCCGACACGTGGAGCCCGCGCGGCCTGACACCCGCAACGACTCCCTTGGGAGGAGACACCCAGTGAAAGCGCGTTCCAGTTCGTACAAGGAGCCAGTCACCGTGAAGAAACCCGCCGTCAAGGCCACGCCAGCCACCAAGCCCGCCGCAAAGAAGGCGCCGGCTGTAAAGGCTGTACCCGCGGCGAAGAAGGTTTCCGCCACCGCTGCTGCCGCCCCTGCCGCGAAAGAGAAAAGCGCTCTCAAAAAGCCTGCGGCAACCCCGGCCAAGACCGGGACCGCGGCTGCCAAGAAGTCCGCCAAGCCCGCAACCAAGTCCGCGGGCACGGCGCCTACGTCATCCCAACCGGTCGGCCGTTCTGCGGCCACCCTTTCTGCTCCCCCGACCCCCATGAAAAAAACGGCTGCCGCCTCTTCTTCCGCCCCGGCGACACCCTCGATCCCCGCTACGCCCGCTCCCGCCGCGCGTGGTGGCCGCGTGTCCCGGCTGTCGCAACTCACCGTGCCCTCGATGCCGCAATCCGTGGCCTCGACCGCCGCCAAGTCCAGCTTCTCGCAGGCGCCTTCCACCGCGCTGGTGCCGCCGCCGCCGCTGGCCGTCAAGAAAGACCCGAAGCTGCTCAACAACTGGAAGACCAAGACGCCCGCCGAGCTGAGCGACGCCGAGGTCATCGCGATGCCCGACGACGAGTACATGAACGACAAGCAGATGGCGTTCTTCCGCCTGAAGCTCGTCGAACTCAAGCGCGGCATCCTCGAGAACGCCGGTGAAACCACCGAGCACCTGCGCGAAGACACCGTGGTCGTGCCCGACCCGGCCGACCGCGCCACCATCGAGGAAGAGCACGCGCTCGAGCTGCGCACGCGCGACCGCGAACGCAAGCTGCTCAAGAAGATCGAGCAGTCGATCCAGCGCATCGACGCCGGCGACTACGGCTACTGCGACGAGACCGGCGAGCCCATCGGTGTCGGCCGCCTGCTGGCCCGCCCGACCGCCACGCTCTCGCTCGAAGCGCAGCAGCGCCGCGAGCTGAAGCAGAAAATGTTCGGGGATTGAGCCGCAGCAAGGTAGAGAGAAATTCGCGCTTTCGATAACCTTCTCTGAATGGCAAAGGAAGAGTCAGGCCGCCTTTTTTCGAAGGTGGCCAAGTTCGTTCGAAATCCCCTGAAAGACTGGTCGGAGCTGGACGCCCCGTCCTCCGACTCGTCGCTGCCCGAGCAGACCTACAGCCGCGAGATGCTGAAGGAAATGATCGAACGGCGCCAGCGCAACGACTTCGTGCGCCGCCGCGAGTTCGACATGCTGCGCAAGCTGCGCCAACGCGAGGCGGCAGCCCACGCTTTTGAAGCGACGGTCACGCCGTCGTCGTTCAACCTCAACAGCACCTCCGAAAAGCCCGAAGGCCGCGCGCTCACGCTCAAGAAGATCGACGAGATCGAAGAGCAGATGTCGCAGCAGTGGTGGAAGGGCCGCGGGCCGAACGGCGAGACGCTGGTCAATCCGCCGCCCGATGCGGGCGCTGAAACGCTGCCGCCGGTCGACAGCGGCGGCGACCAGTTGCCGGCCGAGCCAGGCGCCCCGGCCGTTTCCGCACCCGTGGCCGCTGCGCCAGAGGTTGCTGCCGCAGCCGCCGTCCCCGCGCCCCAGCCGTCCCGGCTCGCGCATGACGGCGCACTCGAAGAAGCGGTGATCCGCTTCGCGCACGGCGACGACACCGGCGCCGAGGCGATCCTGCTGCAGGCGCTGGCCGCCGAGCCGCTGCCCTCCGCCGACGACGGCGCCGCAGCCGCCACGGTGGAGCGCGACGACGCCCGCTGGCGCGCGCTGTTCGACCTGTACCGCGCCATCGGCGACGCCGCCAAGTTCGCAGCTGCCCGCATGCGCTATGCGCAGCGCATGAAGCGCATGGGACCCGACTGGGTCTCGCTCGACGAGCTCGCGCGCAGCGTGAAGGCCGTCACCGCCAGCGAGGACGCCGAGGCGGCCTCCGACACGACCGGTGCCGCCGACTGGGCCAGCCCCGCACACCTGACGCGCGAAGGGCTCATGGCGCTCACGCGCGCGCTCTCGCAGGCCGGCATGGTCTGGACGCTCGACTGGCGCGCGCTCACCGAGATCGATCCGCCGGCCGTCGCGCCGCTGCGCATCCTGTTCACGCACTGGTCCGATTCGCCGGTGCAACTGCGCTTCTTCGGCGTCTCGCAGCTTCTGGCCGTGCTGGCCGCGGCCACGCCCAACAACGAACGCCATCCCGACGACGCCTGGTGGCAGTTGCGCCTCGCGACGCTGCGCATGCTGCACATGCCCGACGACTTCGAGCTGGTGGCGCTCAATTACTGCATCACCTACGAGGTGTCGCCGCCGTCCTGGCAAGACCCGAAGGGCGAGTGCACCTCGCTGGCCGCGCCGCCGCCGAGCCGGCCGAGTTCGGTCTGGTCGCTGCTGTCGGTCGGGGGCGATTCCGAGAGCTTCCCGTCCACCGACAGCGGCTTTGCCGCGCTGGCGGGCGACCTGCGCGGCGATTCACTGTCGTGCTGGCAGCGCCTGGACCACGACCTGCGCCACACGACGGCGCCGGTCATCTCGTGCGCGGCCCTGCTGCGCATGGACCTGGCGGCGGCCGGCACGCTGTTGAGCTGGGTCCGCGAGCGCGATGCGAACGGCGAACGGGTGCAGTTCGTCGATGCGCACCGGCTGATTGCCGCGCTCTTCGGGCTCATCGGCATCACCGACCACGCCACGGTCGCCGTCCGCAAGAACTGACCCCGGCACAGGGGTGTTCGCGGCCTCTGCGCCGCGTTTTTTCCGCCATCAGCTTGTCCGACCGCAGGGGTTGCATTGCCTGGGCCCATCCCCAGATGGCTGCGATGGAACAGTTTCACGGCACCACCATCGTGAGCGTGCGCCGCAAGACCCCCCAAGGCGATCAGGTCGCCATTGGCGGGGACGGGCAGGTCACTCTCGGCAACATCGTCATCAAGGGCACGGCGCGCAAGGTGCGGCGGCTCTATCACGGCAAGGTCCTGGCGGGTTTCGCCGGCGCCACCGCCGATGCCTTCACGCTCTTCGAGCGTTTCGAGGCCAAGCTCGAAAAGCACCAGGGCCACCTGACCCGCGCGGCGGTCGAGCTCACCAAAGATTGGCGCACCGACCGCGTGCTGCGCAAGCTCGAAGCCATGCTGGCTGTGGCCGACGCCACGACCTCGCTCATCATCACCGGCAATGGCGACGTGTTGGAGCCTGAAGACGGCGTGATCGCCATCGGTTCGGGCGGCGCGTACGCCCAGTCGGCGGCCAAGGCGCTGATCGACAACACCGACCTCTCGGCCGAGCAGATCGTGCGCAAATCGCTGGCGATCGCCGGAGAAATCTGCATTTACACGAACATGAACCACACGGTGGAAGCGCTCTGACCATGTCCATGACCCCCCAGGAAATCGTCTCCGAGCTCGACAACCACATCGTCGGCCAGCCCGCCGCCAAGCGCGCCGTGGCCATTGCGCTGCGCAACCGGTGGCGCCGCCAGAAGGTCGACGACACGCTGCGCCACGAGATCACGCCCAAGAACATCCTCATGATCGGCCCGACGGGCGTCGGCAAGACCGAAATCGCGCGCCGCCTGGCCCGCCTGGCCGATGCGCCGTTCATCAAGGTCGAGGCCACCAAGTTCACCGAGGTGGGCTACGTGGGCAAGGACGTCGATTCGATCATTCGCGACCTCGCCGAAATCGCCGTCAAGCAGACGCGCGAATCCGAAAGCGTGAAGGTGCGCGCGCGCGCCGAAGACGCGGCCGAAGAGCGCATCCTCGACGCGTTGCTGCCGCCGGCACGCGGTGCCGATGGCGCTGCGCCCGCACTCGACAGCCCCAACCCGACGCGCCAGGCCTTCCGCAAGAAGCTGCGCGAGCACCAGCTCGACGACAAGGAGATCGAGCTCGACCTCGCTGAGACCCGCGCACCGCTCGAGATCATGGGCCCCGCCGGCATGGAGGAAATGACCGAGCAACTGCGCGGCATGTTCGGCCAGATCGGCGGCGGCAAGCGCAAGACGCGCAAGCTCAAGATCGCCGAGGCGATGCGCCTGCTGATCGACGAAGAAGCCGCCAAACTGGTCAACGAGGACGAGATCCGCACGCAGGCGATCGCCAACGCCGAGCAGAACGGCATCGTCTTCATCGACGAGATCGACAAGGTCGCCACGCGCAGCGAAGCGCAGGGCTCCGACGTCTCGCGCCAGGGTGTGCAGCGCGACCTGCTGCCGCTCGTGGAAGGCACGGCAGTGTCGACCAAGTACGGCGTGGTGCGCACCGACCACATGCTGTTCATCGCAAGCGGCGCCTTCCACCTGAGCAAGCCGAGCGACCTGATCCCCGAGCTGCAGGGGCGCTTTCCGATCCGTGTCGAGCTGCAATCGCTCTCGGTGTCGGACTTCGAGAGCATCCTCACGCAGACCCGCGCGTCGCTCGTGAAGCAGTACCAGGCGCTGCTGGCCACCGAAGGCGTGACGCTCGACTTCACGCCCGACGGCATCACGCGGCTGGCGGCCATCGCTTTCGAGGTGAACGAGCGCACCGAGAACATCGGCGCACGCCGCCTCTCGACCGTCATGGAGCGCCTGCTCGATGAGGTAAGCTTCGACGCCACCCGCATCGAGGGCCAGACGGTCCGCATCGATGCCGCTTACGTCGACGAGCGCCTTGCGGCACTAAGTCACGACGAAGACCTTTCGCGCTTCATCCTCTGAAGCCGCCTCCCTCGGCCCCTGTAACGGGGTCGTCCTTCACGCATCACTTTCACTGCGTGAGCTAAGTACTTCATTTTCAACACAATTCGCCGATTTCCAGGTTTGGAAATCGGCGCTAAGTCGTTGATTCCATTACAAAAAATACCCCAGAGCCCCAGTTGCGTCGCAAGTGTTTCCTGCTACAGTGGAAAAAAGTGCAGTTAAGTGGGAAAAAGTGCGGGCAACGCCCCTTTCGGGTGTCGCGGCACCTCCCACCACAGGGGTTTCGTGGTCGTGTTTCAAGGCGCTTCATCGCTCAGTCTGGATGCCAAGGGGCGGCTCTCCGTGCCGACCCGGCATCGCGACGTCCTGAGCGCCACGGCGGGCGGCCAGCTCACGATCACCAAGCATCCGCACGGATGCCTGATGGTGTTCCCCCGTCCCGAATGGGAAAAATTCCGCGAACGCATTGCTGCGCTGCCGATGTCGGCGCAGTGGTGGAAGCGCGTCTTCCTCGGTAACGCGATGGACGTCGAGATGGACGGCACCGGCCGCGTGCTGGTGTCGCCCGAGCTGCGCGCCGCCACCGGCATCAACCGCGAGACGCTGTTGCTGGGCATGGGCAACCACTTCGAACTCTGGGACAAGGCCACCTACGAGGCCAAGGAGGCCGAGGCCACCCAGGGCGAGATGCCGGATGTGTTTCAGGACTTCGCGTTCTGAGGAGCCCCGTGAACACCCCCCTGACCCATACGACCGTCTTGTTGAACGAGGCGGTGGAAGCACTTCTTTCCGGCAGCGCGGCAGCCACGGGCATGTACGTGGACGCCACCTTCGGCCGCGGAGGGCACGCGCGCGCCATCCTCGCGCGGCTGGCGCCGGAAGGCAGGCTCATCGCATTCGACAAGGATGCAGAAGCAGTGGCCGAAGCAGCGCGCATCTCGGATGCGCGTTTTTCTATCCGCCACCAGGGATTCCGTTCGCTGGGCGAGTTGCCCGACGCCAGCGTCAACGGCCTGCTGATGGACCTGGGCGTGAGTTCGCCGCAAATCGACAACCCGGTGCGCGGCTTCAGTTTTCGTTTCGACGGTCCGCTCGACATGCGCATGGACACCACGCGCGGCGAGAGCGTGGCCGAGTGGCTGGCAACGGCCGAACTTCAACAAATTGCAGAGGTGATCCGTGACTATGGCGAAGAACGGTTTGCTGTTCAGATTGCAAAGGCGATTGTTGCTCGCAGACAAGAACGGGGCGCAATTTCAACCACCACCGAACTGGCCGAGCTCGTGGCTGGCACGGTCAAAACCCGCGAGCAGGGCCAGAACCCTGCAACGCGCACATTTCAGGCTTTTCGGATTTTCATCAACGCCGAGCTTGAGGAGCTGCAACAAGCGCTAGAAGCCAGCCTGTCGGTGCTCGCGCCCGGCGGCCGGCTCGCGGTGATCAGCTTCCATTCGCTCGAAGACCGCATCGTCAAGCAGTTCATCGCCAAGCACTCGAAGGAGGTCTACGACCGCCGTGCGCCCTTCGCTGCGCCCAAGGTGATGAAGCTGCATGCGCTCGAGCGCATCAAGCCGTCCGAAGAAGAAGTGCGCGGCAACCCGCGCTCGCGCAGCGCCATCCTTCGGGTGGCTGAACGCACGGAAGCCGGGTAGCCATGGCGCGGATCAACCTGCTCCTTCTGCTGGCCGTCATTGCGACGGCTTTGTACCTTGTGCACACCCAGTACCAGTCGCGCCAGCTCTACACCGAGTTCGACCGCGCCCAGCAGGAGGCGCGCAAGCTCGAAACCGAGCACGACCGCCTGCAGGTGGAAAAGCGCGCACAGGCCACGCCGCTGCGCGTGGAGAAGCTGGCCAAGGAACAGCTGCAGATGCGCACGGCCTCGCCGGCCATCACGCAGTATGTGCGGCCCGACGGCTCGGTGATTCCGGCCATCGCACCGCTGCCGCCCACCACGCCGCCCAAGCCCGGCGCCGCCACCGCGAGGCCCGCCCGATGAGCCGCGGCAACCGCAGCGTGCGCTACACCACCAGCCCCTTGCTCGCGAGCAAGACGCCGGTGTGGCGCAGCAAGTTCATCGTCGCCGGCATCGCCTTCGGCTTCGTCATGCTGGCGGGCCGTGCCGCGTACGTGCAGGTCTTCAACAACAGCTTCTTCCAGCGCCAGGGCGAAGTGCGCTTTGCGCGCACGCTCGAGCTGCCGGCCAACCGCGGCCGCATCCTCGATCGCAACGGGCTCATCCTGGCCTCCAGCGTGGTGGCGCCCAGCATCTGGGCCATTCCCGAAGACGTGGAGCGCGACGACCCCGAGGTGCGCGCCAAGCTCAAACAGGTGGCCAAGCTGCTCGGCATGCCGCAGAAAGACTTCGACAAGAAGCTCGAAGACGAAGACAAGACCTTCGTCTGGATCAAGCGCCAGGTCGACGAGCCCATCGCCAAGCAGATCGCCGCGCTCAACCTCAAGGGCATCTACCAGCGCAAGGAATACAAGCGCCAGTACCCCGAGGGCGAGGCGGCGGCGCACGTGGTGGGTTTCACCAACGTGGAAGACAACGGCCAGGAAGGCATCGAGCTGGCGTTCAACAAGGAACTGGCCGGCAAGGCCGGTTCGCGCCGCGTCATCAAGGACCGGCTGGGCCGCGTGGTCGAGGGCGTGGGCGAGCAGGTGCCGCCGGTCGAGGGCCGCGACATCCAGCTCAGCGTCGACAGCAAGGTGCAGTTCTTCGCCTACCAGAAGCTGCGCGACGCCGTCACGGCGCGCAAGGCCAAGGCCGGCAGCGTGGTGGTGCTCGACAGCACCACCGGCGAGGTGCTGGCGCTGGCCAACTACCCGAGCTACGTGCCCGACAAGCGCCAGAACCTCACCGGCGAGCAGCTGCGCAACCGCGCGCTCACCGACACCTTCGAGCCCGGCTCGACCATGAAGCCCATCACCGTGGCGATGGCGCTGGAGGCCGGCCGCGTGAAGCCCTCGACCATCATCGATACCGCGCCGGGCCGCTACCAGCTGGGCGGCTTCACCATCAGCGACACCCACAACTACGGGGCGCTGACGGTCGAGGGCGTGATCCAGAAATCGAGCAACGTGGGTGCGCTCAAGATCGCCCAGAAGATGACGCCCCACGAGATGTGGGACACCTACACCGCGCTCGGCTACGGCCAGAAGCCGCAGATCCAGTTTCCCGGCGCCGTGACGGGCCGGCTGCGCCCGTGGAAGACCTGGAAGCCGGTCGAGCAGGCCACCATGGCCTACGGCTACGGCCTGTCGGCGTCGCTGTTCCAGATGGCGCATTCGTACACCTCGTTCGCGCACGACGGCTCGATCATTCCGGTCACCATTTTGAAGAACACCGAGCCGCCGGTCGGCGTGCGCGTGTTCTCGCCGTCCAACGCGCTCGCGGTGCGCAAGATGCTGCAGATGGCCGCCGGCCCGGGCGGCACCGGCACGCGCGCGCAGACGGTCGGCTACTCGGTCGGCGGCAAGTCGGGCACGGCCCACAAGCAGGTCGGCAAGGGCTACGCCAGCAACAAGTACCGCGCCTGGTTCACCGGCATGGCGCCCATCGAGAAGCCGCGCATCATCGTCGCGGTGATGATCGACGAGCCCAGCGACGGCCAGTACTACGGCGGCCTCGCCGCGGCGCCCGTGTTCAGCGAAGTCGTGCAGCAGACGCTGCGCATGATGAACGTCCCGCCCGATCTGGCGGTCAAACCCCTCGTGCAGACGCAAGACGTCCCCGAGAGCTTCTGACATGCTGACACTCACTTCCCCCACCACCGCCGCGTTCTGGCTGAAAGAGCGCGTGCAGGGCGCGTTGCTCGCCGACAGCCGCGCGGTCGGCCCGGGCGATGCCTTCATCGCCTGGCCCGGCGCCGCGACCGACGGCCGCCAGCACGTGGCGGCCGCGCTGGCGCAAGGCGCCGTGGCCTGCCTCGTCGAGCACGAGGGCGTGGACGCCTTCGGCTTCGACGGCGACGAGCGCATCGTGAGCTACCCCGGCCTCAAGGCCGCCACCGGCCCGATCGCCGCCGCCTTCTACGACAACCCCTCGGCGCAGCTCGACCTGCTGGCCGTGACCGGCACCAACGGCAAGACCTCCACCGCGTGGTGGCTGGCCGAATCGCTGTCCACGCTGCGCGCGGCCGGCGGCGTGCGCGCCATGCGCCCCGACGGCACCACCGAGCGCGGCGCCCCGTCGCCCTGCGCCGTGGTCGGCACGTTGGGCATCGGCGTGCCGCCAGCGCTCACCTACACCGGCCTGACCACGCCCGACCCCGTGATGCTGCAGCGCGCGTTGCGCGACTTCGTCACCGACGGCTTCGGCGCCTGCGCCATCGAGGCCTCGTCGATCGGCATCGCCGAGCGCCGCCTCGACGGCTGCCGCATCGCGGTCGCCGTGTTCACCAACTTCACGCAGGACCACCTCGACTACCACGGCAGCATGGACGCCTACTGGCAGGCCAAGGCCGAGCTGTTCCGCTGGCCCGGCCTGCGCGCCGCGGTGATCAACATCGACGACATGCACGGCGCCAGCCTGTGCGCCAACCTGCTCGATGCCGGCATCGGCGCGCTCGACGTCTGGACCGTCTCGGCCGCTGGCAAGCCCGCAAGGCTCATGGCGCGCGACATCGGCTACGACGCCCAGGGCCTGCAGTTCACCGTGGCCGAGCACGGCAGCACGGCGCCTGCCGAGCGGCTGGCCACCGGGCTCATCGGCCAGTACAACGTCGCCAACCTGCTCGGCGTGCTCGGCACCCTGCGCGCGCTGGGCCTCACGCTCGCGCAGGCCGTGGCCGCCTGCGCCAATCTCAGCAGCGTGCCGGGCCGCATGGACCGCGTGCAGCCGACCGACGGTGCGCCGTTGGCCGTGGTCGACTACGCCCACACGCCCGACGCGCTCGACAAGGCACTCGCCGGCCTGCGCCCGCTCGCCAAGCAGCGCGGCGGCGCGCTCTGGTGCGTGTTCGGCTGCGGCGGCAACCGCGACCCGATCAAGCGCCCGCTGATGGCGGCCGTCGCCGAACGCCAGGCCGACCACGTCGTGCTCACCAGCGACAACCCGCGCAACGAGAACCCCGACGCCATCATCAGCCAGGCATTGCGCGGCTTCACGCGCGTCGAGGCGGCCCGCGTGCAGGTCGATCGTGCGCGTGCCATCGCCGAAACCATCGCGCAGGCGGCCCCGCAAGACGTGGTGCTGATCGCCGGCAAGGGCCACGAAGAGTGGCAGGAGATCGCCGGCCAGCGCCTGCCGTTCTCCGACAAGACCCACGCGCTCGACGCGCTCGCGAAGCGGGGTGCCGCATGACCGCCATGGCCACGCCGCTCTCCACGCCGCTCAACCTCACGCTGGCGCAGGCGCAGCAATGGGTGCCGGGTGCGCGCCTCGTGGGCGACCCCGCCACCGTGATCGCGCGCGTCCACACCGACACCCGCACCCTGGCCGCCGGCGACCTGTTCGTCGCGCTCAAGGGCGAACGCTTCGACGCCAACGACTTCCTGGCCGATGCGAAGAAGCAGGGCGCCGTGGCCGCCATTGCGCACGGCGGCCTCGAAGCCGCGGGCCTTGCCGGCCTGGAAGTGCCCGATTCGCTCGTTGCACTCGGTGCACTGGGCGCCGGCTGGCGCGCGCAGTTCAGCCTGCCGTTGATCGCCGTCACCGGCAGCAACGGCAAGACCACGGTCACGCAGATGATCGCGTCCGTGCTCGCCGCCTTCCGCGCCGACCGCGCGCTGGCCACGGCCGGCAACTTCAACAACGAGATCGGCGTGCCGCTCACGCTGATGCGCCTGCGCGCGCAGCACCAGCTGGCGGTGCTCGAACTGGGCATGAACCATCCGGGCGAGATCGCGCGGCTGGCCACCATGTCGCGCCCGACCATCGCCCTGGTCAACAACGCGCAGCGCGAGCACCAGGAGTTCATGGCCAGCGTCGAGGCGGTCGCCATCGAGAACGCCGCCGTGTTCGCGGCGCTGCCCGACGACGGCACGGCCGTGTTCCCCTACGGCGACACCTTCACCTCGCTGTGGACCGACATGGCGCGCCAGAACGGCTCGCGCCGTTGCCTGACCTTCGGTGAGCACGCCGACGCCGACATCTCGCTCGACAGCGCCGAATGGCAGCAGGGCGCCTGGACCGTGCGCGTGCGCACGCCGCTGGGCGCCTTCGACGCGCGCCTGCACATCGCGGGCCGTCACAACGTGGGCAACGCGCTCGCCGCCACCGCCTGCGCGCTGGCCGCCGGCGTGTCGCTCGACACCATCGCCGCGGGCCTGTCGGCCTTCGAGCCGGTCAAGGGCCGCTCCCGGGCCGTCGAGATCGTGCTGCCCGATGGGCACGCGCTCACGCTGGTCGACGACAGCTACAACGCCAACCCCGATTCCGTGATTGCCGCCATCGACGTGCTCACCGGCCTGCCCGCGCCACGCCTGCTGGTGCTCGGCGAAATGGGCGAGGTCGGCGACCGCGCACCCGCGTTCCACGCCGAAGTCGGCGCCTGGGCGCGGCAGCGCGGGCTCGACGCCGTCTACACGCTCGGCGGCGAGACCGTGCACGCGGCCACGGCTTTCAACAACAACGATGACGCTGGCGATGCCGGTGGCCGTCATTTCGACGATTTCGACACGCTCCGCGCGGCCGTGCTCGCCCGCCTGCCGCAGCTGGGCAGCGTGCTGGTCAAGGGTTCGCGCTTCATGAAGATGGAACGCGTGGTGCAGGCGATCGAGGCACAACAACAAAAGGAGGCCGGTCATGACGCATGAGCCGCGCAACACACCATGCTGATGTCCCTGGCCCAATGGCTGCAGACGCTGTCGCCCGAGTTCGGGTTTTTGCGCGTTTTCAACTACCTCACGTTCCGCGCCCTCATGGCTGCGCTGACCGCGCTCGTGGTCGGCCTGGTGGCCGGCCCGTACGTCATTCGCCGCCTTGCCGCGCTCAAGATCGGCCAGCCGATCCGCGGCTACGGCATGGAAACGCACCTGACCAAGAGCGGCACGCCCACCATGGGCGGCGTGTTGGTGCTGTTCGCCATCGCGTTCGCCACCTTGCTGTGGTTCGACCTGTCGAACCGTTTCGTGTGGATCGTGCTGTGGGTGACGATGGGCTTCGGCGCCATCGGCTGGGTCGACGACTGGCGCAAGGTGGTGCGCAAGGACCCCGAAGGCATGCGCTCGCGCGAGAAGTATTTCTGGCAATCGGTGGTCGGCCTGCTCGCGGGCTTCTACCTGCTGTTCAGCATTTCCGAGAGCTCCAACTGGCGCGTGCTCGAGCTGTTCTTCGCCTGGGTGCGCTCGGGCTTCGACCTCGACTTTCCGCCCAAGATCAACCTGCTGGTGCCCTTCTTCAAGGAAGTGAGCTACCCGCTGGGCGGCATCGGCTTCGTGATCCTCACGTACCTCGTGATCGTGGGCGCGAGCAACGCCGTCAACCTGACCGACGGCCTCGACGGCCTGGCGATCATGCCGGTGGTGATGGTGGGCTCGGCGCTGGGCGTGTTCGCCTACGTCACGGGCAGCGCGGTGTTTTCCAAGTACCTGCTGTTCCCCTACATCCCGGGCTCTGGCGAGCTGCTGGTGTTCTGCTCGGCGATGGCCGGCGCGGGGCTCGCGTTCCTCTGGTTCAACACCCATCCGGCGCAGGTCTTCATGGGCGACGTGGGCGCGCTGGCGCTGGGCGGCGCGCTGGGCACCATCGCGGTCATCGTGCGCCAGGAGATCGTGTTCTTCATCATGGGCGGCATCTTCGTGGTCGAGGCGATCTCGGTGATGGCGCAGGTCATGTACTTCAAGTACACGAAGAAGCGCTATGGCGAAGGCCGCCGCGTGCTCAAGATGGCACCGCTGCACCACCACTTCGAGAAGAGTGGCTGGCGCGAGACGCAGGTCGTGGTGCGCTTCTGGATCATCACGATGCTGCTGTGCCTCATCGGCCTTTCCACGCTGAAGCTGCGGTAACAACACAACCATGCGGCACCTGAAAGACCTCCCCGTTCTCATCCTCGGCCTCGGCGCGTCCGGGCTGGCGATGGCGCGCTGGTGCGCGCGCCACGGCGCGGTCGTGACCGTGGCCGACACGCGCGAGGCACCGGCGTCGCTCGCGACGCTGCAGGCCGAGCTACCCGATGTCACTTTCATCGGCGGGCCGCTCACGGCCGCGCTGGTCGAAGGCACGCCGATCCGCGCCGTCTACCGTTCGCCAGGCCTGTCGCCCGCGACGCTGGCGCCGGTCGTCAATGCCGCCAAGGCCGTGGGCCTCGTGGTCGGCGGCGAGCTGGACCTGTTCGCGCGCGCGCTGCTCGATTTGCGGACGGTCGAGGTGCCGGTGGTGGAAGTCGAGGCTGACGTGCCGGTTGAAACCGCCGTGGCCGAACCTGTCGTTGAAACGCCTGCCCAGGCCGAACTGGCCTTGAGCGAAGAAGCCCCTGTGGCGGATGCTGCGGTGGTCGAGACGCCGGAAGTGCCCGCGTCGGAGGCTGCTGCAGTTGTCGAAGGCGAGCCCGAAGCGGCTGCACCCGTCGACGTTGTGGAGGCGACCGAGGCGGCTGCACCCACGGAGGCCGTGGCCGCAGAGTCGACCGAAGCCGCACTGCCAGTCGATGCGGCTGCCGCAGCAGCCGCACCCGTCGAACCGACCGAAGCTGTCGACGCCACGCCGCCCGCCATGGCCGAAGCCATGCCGCGCGACGCGTCGCTGAGCGTCCCGGTGACGCCGCCCACCGAAGACGTCGTCGCTGAAGACGCCGCCACGGAAGACGGCGCAGCACCGGCCGCCACCACCGATGTGCCCGACGCACCTGACGCGTCGGCTGCACCCGCGTCCGCCGCCAGCCTTTCCCGGCTCCCGCCCCCCGGCAAGCCCTACGTGCCCACCGCCGCGCTGGAGGCCGCCGCGTTCGTCGCCACGATCGCCGAGCTGTCCGCCACCAACCCGGCGTCGGCGGCGGTCGAGGAAGACACGCCCCAGATGGTGCTCGTGCCCGAGCCTGAACCCGAAGCGCCCAAGGGCTACACGCCGGCCGTGCTCGCGATCAGCGGCACCAACGGCAAGACCACCGTCACCTCGCTCACCGGCCAACTGGTCGAGCGCGCGGGCAAGACCGTGGCCGTGGCCGGCAACATCGGCCCGACGCTGCTCGACACGCTGGCCGCGCACATCGACGCCGACACGCTGCCCGAGGTGTGGGTGCTCGAACTCTCGAGCTTCCAGCTCGACGGCGTGCAGGGCTTCGAGCCCACGGCCGCGACCGTGCTCAACCTCACGCAGGACCACCTCGACTGGCATGGCGACATGCCGGCCTACGCGGCCGCGAAGGCGCGCATCTTCGGCGCCAAGGGCCTGATGATCCTGAACCGCGACGACGCCGGCGTGATGGCCATGCTGCCGCCGCCCGTCCGCGTGAAGCTGCAGCGCCCGCAGATCCGCACGCACGTCACCTTCGGCGGTGCGATGCCGCTGCGTCCCGGCGACTACGGCATCGAGCGCATCAACGGCGTGGCCTGGCTGGTGCGCGCGCTGGAAGCCGACGAAACGCAGAAGCGCAAGCGCGGCGCCGTGGTCGAAGAAGAAATCTTCTTCCAGCGCCTCATGCCCGCCGACGCATTGCGCATTCGCGGGCGCCACAACGCCATGAACGCCCTGGCCGCGCTCGCGCTCGCCAGTGCCGCCGACTGCCCGCTGGGCCCGATGCTCTACGGCCTGCGCGAGTACCGCGGCGAGCCGCACCGCGTCGAACCGATCGCCATCGTGGACGAGGTCGAGTTCTTTGACGACAGCAAGGGCACCAACGTCGGCGCCACCGTGGCTGCGCTCAGCGGCCTCGGCGAAGAGCGCCGCGTGGTCGTGATCCTCGGCGGCGAAGGCAAGGGCCAGGACTTCGAGCCGCTGGCCGACCCCGTGCGCCAGTACGCGCGCGCCGTCGTGCTCATCGGCCGTGACGCCCCGCTCATCGAGGCCGCGCTGGCCACTACCGGCGTGTCGCTGAAGCACGCGGGCTCGATGGAAGAAGCCGTCAAGCTCGCCGCCGCGCGCGCCCACCCCGGCGATGCCGTGCTGCTGTCACCGGCCTGTGCGAGCTTCGACATGTTCAAGGACTACGCGCACCGCGCCGAGGTGTTCCGCGAGGCCGTGGAGGCTTACGCCGACAGCCCGCGCGATGCCGTGGGTGGCGACGATGCCGTGGTGTCGTATGTGCCCAGCGCGTCGTTGTCCACCGCCGGATCGATGGAGGACCCGATTTGAACTCCGCAGCCGCAGGCCAGGAAACCCGCACCGGCAGCCGTTTCGGCGGCTGGTTCCGGCGCGCCCGCAGCGGCATGGATTCGCTGCCCGTGCACCTGCCCGTGCGGCTGGGCGGCGCCGGCATCGCGCAGACCAAGGCCACGCCGATGCGCGTGCTGGGCTTCGACCAGGCGCTGGTCTGGGTCACGGTCGCGCTGATGACCTGGGGCCTGATCATGGTGTATTCGGCCTCGATCGCGCTGCCCGACAACCCGCGCTTCGCGCGCGCCGGCTACGGTCCGTCGTTCTTCCTCACGCGGCACGCGGCTTCGCTGGTCATCGCCTTCATCGCTGCGCTGCTGACCTTCCAGATCCCGATGAAGACCTGGGAGCGGACCGCGCCCTGGCTCTTCGTGGCTTCGCTGCTGCTGCTGGTGGCGGTGCTCATTCCGCACATCGGCATCAACGTGAACGGCGCGCGCCGCTGGCTGCCGATGGGCTTCATGCGCTTCCAGCCGTCGGAGCTGGCCAAGTTCGCGATGGTGCTCTACGCCGCCAGCTACATGGTGCGCAAGATGGAGATCAAGGAACGCTTCTTCCGCGCCGTGCTGCCGATGGGCATCGCGGTGGTGGTGGTCGGCATGCTGGTGATGGCCGAGCCCGACATGGGCGCGTTCATGGTGATCGCCGTGATCGCCATGGGCATCCTGTTTTTGGGCGGCGTGAACGCGCGCATGTTCTTCGTGATCGCGACGCTGGTGGTGGTGGCCTTCGGCTCCATCGTGGCGAGCAGCCCGTGGCGCCGCGAGCGCATCTTTGCGTACCTCGATCCGTGGAGCGAAGAGCACGCGCTGGGCAAGGGCTACCAGCTGTCGCACTCGCTGATCGCCATCGGGCGCGGCGAGATCTTCGGCGTGGGCCTGGGCGGCAGCGTCGAGAAACTGCACTGGCTGCCCGAAGCGCACACCGACTTTTTGCTCGCTGTGATCGGCGAAGAGTTCGGCCTCATCGGCGTGCTGCTGATCATCGGCATGTTCCTCTGGCTCACGCGCCGCATCATGCACATCGGCCGCCAGGCGATCGCGCTCGATCGCGTGTTCTCGGGCCTCGTGGCGCAGGGCGTGGGCGTGTGGGTCGGCTTCCAGGCCTTCATCAACATGGGCGTGAACCTCGGCGCACTGCCGACCAAGGGCCTGACCTTGCCGCTGATGAGCTTCGGCGGTTCGGCGATCTTGATGAACCTCGTGGCGCTGGCTGTCGTGCTGCGCATCGACTATGAGAACCGCGTGCTCATGCGGGGAGGTCGCGTATGACCGGCCGCACCGCACTCGTCATGGCAGGCGGCACGGGCGGCCACATCTTCCCGGGTCTGGCCGTGGCCGAGGCCCTGCGCGAGCGCGGCTGGCGCGTGCACTGGCTGGGCGCGCCCGGCAGCATGGAAGAGAAACTCGTGCCCCCGCGCGGCTTCGCCTTCGAGCCGGTGCAGTTCGGCGGCGTGCGCGGCAAGGGTCCGCTCACGCTATTCCTGCTGCCGCTGAAGCTGCTGCGCGCCTTCTGGCAGAGCCTGGGCGTGGTGCGCCGCGTGAAGCCCGACGTGCTGGTGGGCCTCGGTGGCTACATCACCTTCCCGGGCGGGATGATGGGCGTGCTCATGGGCAAGCCGCTGGTGCTGCACGAACAGAACTCGGTCGCCGGCCTTGCCAACAAGGTGCTGGCAGGCGTGGCCGACCGCGTGTTCACCGCCTTCCCGAACGTGCTGAAGAAGGCGCAGTGGGTGGGCAATCCGCTGCGCGCGGCGTTCACGTCGCAGCCCGATCCGGCCACGCGCTTCGCGGGCCGCACGGGTCCGCTCAAGTTGCTGGTGGTCGGCGGCAGCCTGGGCGCGCGTGCGCTCAACACCGTCGTGCCGCAGGCGCTGGCGCGCATCGCGCCCGACCTTCGTCCACAGGTGCTGCACCAGAGCGGCGCCAAGCAGATCGACGAACTGCGTGCCAACTATGCGGCAGCCGGCGTCGAGGGCGAACTCACGCCCTTCATCGACGACACCGCGCAGGCGTACGCCGAGGCCGACCTCATCGTCGCGCGCGCGGGTGCCAGCACCGTCACCGAAATCGCGGCCGTCGGCGCAGCAGCGCTGTTCGTGCCTTTCCCCTCGGCGGTCGACGACCACCAGACCACCAACGCGCGCTTCCTCGTGGACGCGGGCGGCGGTTGGCTGGTGCAGCAGACCGACCTCACCCCTGAATTGCTGGCTGATTTGCTACAGACAACCGAACGCGCGACCTTGATCGACCGGGCCCAGAAGGCCAAGACCCTGCAGAAGACCGAAGCCGTCGAGGCGGTCGTCCGCGCCTGCGAGGAGCTCGCGAAATGAAGCACGCGATCCGTCACATCCACTTCGTCGGCGTCGGCGGCTCCGGCATGAGCGGCATCGCGGAGGTGCTGCTGAACCTGGGCTACAAGATCACGGGCTCCGACCTGTCGGACAGCGCCACGCTGCGCCGCCTCGCGGGCCTGGGCATCGGCACCTTCGTGGGCCACGCCGCCGCGCACATCGACGGCGCCGACGCGGTCGTCACGTCCACCGCCGTGCAGTCGGACAACCCCGAGGTGCTGGCCGCGCGCGAGAAGCGCATTCCGGTCGTGCCGCGCGCGCTGATGCTCGCGGAGCTGATGCGCCTGAAGCAGGGCATCGCCATCGCCGGCACGCACGGCAAGACCACCACCACCAGCCTCGTGGCGAGCGTGCTCGACGCCGCCGGGCTCGACCCGACCTTCGTGATCGGCGGTCGCCTGAACAGCGCCGGCGCCAATGCGCAGCTGGGCAGTGGCGACTACATCGTGGTCGAGGCCGACGAGTCGGACGCCTCGTTCCTGAACCTGCTGCCCGTGATGGCGGTGGTCACGAACATCGACGCCGACCACATGGAGACCTACGGGCACGACTTCGCGAAGCTGAAGAAAGCCTTTGTCGACTTCCTGCACCGCATGCCGTTCTACGGCGTGGCCATCCTGTGCACCGACGATCCGGCGGTGCGCGACATCGTGGCCGACGTGACCTGCCCGGTCACCAGCTACGGCTTCGGCGAAGACGCCCAGGTGCGCGCCATCGACGTGCGCGCCGTCGGCGCCCAGATGCATTTCACCGCGCAGCGCCGCAACGGCGTGACGCTGCCCGACCTGCCCATCGTGCTGAACCTGCCGGGCGAGCACAACGTGCGCAATGCGCTGTCGGTGATCGCCGTGGCCGTCGAGCTCGGCATTCCCGACGAGGCCGTGCAGCGCGGCCTCGAAGGCTTCAAGGGCGTGGGTCGCCGCTTCCAGAGTTATGGCGACGTGGCCGTGCCGAACGACACGGCCGGCGGCTGCTTCACCGTCATCGACGACTACGGGCATCACCCGGTCGAGATGGCGGCGACCATTTCCGCCGCGCGCGGCGCCTTCCCGGGCCGCCGGCTGGTGCTGGCCTTCCAGCCGCACCGCTACACCCGCACGCGCGACTGCTTCGAAGACTTCGTGAAAGTCATCGGCACGGCCGACTCGGTGCTGCTGGGCGAGGTCTATGCCGCGGGCGAGGCGCCCATCGTGGCCGCCGACGGCCGGTCGCTGGCGCGCGCGCTGCGCGTGGCCGGCAAGGTCGAGCCGGTGTTCGTGGACGACATCGCCGCGCTGCCGCAGACCATTCTGGACAACGCCCGCGCGGGCGACGTGGTGCTGTGCATGGGCGCAGGCTCCATCGGCGCCGTGCCGGGCAAGGTGGTCGAACTCGGCGCGGCTGTCGCGCCGTCGCCCGCACCCTCATCAACAACTTCAGAGCGCACTGCGCGCAAGGGGAGGGCCTCGTGAGCCTTCAGGATCCACAACTTTTCGGCAAGGTGGCCGTGTTGTTCGGCGGCAGTTCCGCTGAACGCGAGGTGTCGCTGATGTCCGGCGCCGGCGTGCTGGAGGCCCTGCGTTCGCGCGGCGTCGACGCGCATGCGTTCGACCCGTCCGAGCGCGAACTCACCGACCTGAAGCGCGAAGGCTTCGATCGCTGCTTCGTCGCGCTGCACGGCCGCCATGGCGAAGACGGCACCGTGCAGGGCGCGCTCGAGCTGCTCGGCATTCCCTACACCGGCTCGGGCGTGATGGCCTCGAGCGTGGCCATGGACAAGGTCATGACCAAGCGCATCTGGCAGGCCGACGGCCTGCCGACGCCCAAGTACGTGCGCCTGGCCTTCGACCAGCAAAGCCGCGAGCAGGTCATGGTGGTGCCCGACGTGCTCGGCCTGCCGCTGATCGTGAAGCCGCCGCGCGAGGGCTCGTCCATCGGCGTGACCAAGGTCGAGGGCTACTCGCAGATGCAGGACGCCGTCGCGTTGTCGGCGAAGTTCGATGCCGACGTGCTGTGCGAAGAGTTCATCGACGGCGAAGAAGTCACCTGCGCCGTGCTCGGCCAGGGGCTCGATGCACGCGCGCTGCCCGTGGTGCGCATCGCCGCGCCCGAGGGCGCCTACGACTACCAGAACAAGTACTTCACCGACGACGTGAAGTACCAGTGCCCGAGCGGCCTGCCCGAAGCCGAGGAGCGCGAGATCCAGCGCATCACGCTGGCGGCGTACCACACGCTCGGCTGCCGCGGCTGGGGCCGCGCCGACGTGATGATCCGCGCCAGCGACCGCAAGCCCTTCCTGCTCGAGATGAACACCTCGCCCGGCATGACCAGCCATTCGCTGGTGCCGATGTCGGCGCGCGCGGCGGGCATTCCCTACGAAGAGCTGTGCGTGCGCGTGCTCGCGTCCGCATCGCTCGATGCCAGGGGAGGCGCGAACTAAGCCATGGCCGACATGAACGCCGCCCGGCCGCCCGAAGGCGTTCGCCCCCTCGCTTGCGAGGGGGTTGGCGGAGCCGCGCAGCGGCGCAGCCTGGGGGAGCATTTGTGAGTACTACCGCTCCCTTCGACGTCAAGCTGATGAACATCGTCGCGAACGTTGCGTTCGTGCTGGTGGCGCTCATGCTGCTGGCGGCGAGCGCGTGGTGGGTGCTGCGCCAGCCTTTCTTCCCGATCTCGGGCATCAAAGTGGACGGCGAGGTCACGCACAACAACGCGGTCACGCTGCGCGCCAACGTGGCACCGCAGCTCAAGGGCAACTTCTTCACCATCGACCTGGCGCGTGCGCGCACCGCCTTCGAGACGGTGCCGTGGGTGCGCAGCGCGGTGGTGCGGCGCGAGTTCCCGAACAAGCTGCGCGTGACGCTGACCGAGCAGGTGCCGGTGGCGGTGTGGGGTGAGGAAGCCGGCTCCAAGCTGATCAACGGGTTCGGCGACGTGTTCGAGGCCAACGTGGCCGAGGTCGACAGCGACCTGCCGCGCCTGGACGGCCCGATCGAGCAGGCCGGGCAGGTGCTGGGCATGTACCGCGTGCTCGCGCCGATGTTCGAGCCCTACGACTTCGACATCGCCGAGCTGCGGCTGTCCAGCCGCGGCAGCTGGAAGGTGCTGCTGGACAACGGCGCCGAGATCGAACTCGGCCGCGGCCAGAGCGACGAGGTGTCGGCGCGCCTGCAGCGGTTCCTGAAGACCGTGACGCAGGTCGCGGGCCAGTACCGCCGCACGGTGGCCGACGTCGAACGCGCCGATCTGCGCCACAACGACGCGTATGCCCTGCGGCTGCGCGGCGTCACCACGGTCTCGCCCGAGGCCCCAAGAAAAATCAAGTAGCGAATACCGAGGACATCTACATGCCCAAAGAATACAAAGACCTGGTCGTAGGCCTGGACATCGGAACCGCCAAGGTGATGGTGGTCGTGGCCGAGGTGCTGCAAGGCGGCGAGCTCAAGCTGGCCGGCCTGGGCATCGCGCCCAGCAACGGCCTCAAGCGCGGCGTCGTGGTGAACATCGACGCCACCGTGCAGAGCATCCAGCAGGCGCTGAAAGAAGCCGAGCTGATGGCCGACTGCAAGATCAGCCGCGTCTACACCGGCATCACCGGCAGCCACATCCGCGGCATCAATTCGAGCGGCATGGTGGCGGTGAAGGACAAGGAAGTCACGCCCGCCGATGTGGCCCGCGTGGTCGAGACGGCGCGCGCCATCAACATCTCGAGCGACCAGCGCCTCCTGCTGGTGGAGCCGCAGGAATTCGTGATCGACGGGCAGGACGTGAAGGAGCCGATCGGCATGAGCGGCATGCGCCTGGAGGCCAAGGTGCACATCGTGACCGGCGCACAGAGCGCGGCCGAGAACATCATCAAGTGCGTGCGCCGCTGCGGCCTGGAGGTCGACCAGCTGATGCTGAACCCGCTGGCCTCGAGCCAGGCGGTGCTCACCGAAGACGAGCGTGAACTCGGCGTGGTGCTGGTCGACATCGGCGCGGGCACCACCGATGTGGCGATCTTCACCAACGGCGCGATCCGCCACACGGCCGTGATCCCGATCGCGGGCGACCTCATCACGAGCGACATCGCGATGGCCCTGCGCACGCCCACCAAGGACGCGGAGGACATCAAGGTCGAGCACGGCTACGCCAAGCAGCTGCTGGCCGACCCTGAATCGCAGGTCGAAGTCCCCGGCCTTGGCGATCGCGGCCCGCGCATGTTGAGCAAGCAGGCGCTTGCCGGCGTGATCGAGCCGCGCATCGAAGAAATCTTCTCGCTGGTGCAGCAGGTGGTGCGCGAGTCGGGCTACGAGGAAGTGCTGTCTTCCGGCGTGGTGCTCACGGGCGGCAGTGCCGTGATGCCCGGCATGGTCGAGCTCGGTGAAGACATCTTCCTGAAGCCCGTGCGTCGCGGTATTCCGAAGTACTCGAGCGCGCTCTCGGACATGGTGGCGCAGCCGCGCGCGGCCACCGTGATGGGCCTGCTCGAGGAAGCACGTTTTGCACGCATGCGTGGTTTCAAGGTCGCACAGAAGAACGGGTCCGTAAAGACTGCGTTCGGACGTTTCAAGGACTTCATCGTGGGGAACTTCTGACCATGAACCACTCCCCACTCTGGCTCGCGCGCGCGGGTCCTCCGCTGCATTTCAACGAGCGATGGCGACGCACCGGTCCACCATCGCGACGGCGATCCCGTTGATCACGTCAGGCAGAAGAAATATTCATAGATACATCACGGCAACTGCAATATTCAAGGAGTTAGAAATGACCATCGAAATGATCGAAGTCGAAGAATTCAACCAGGGCACGCAGATCAAGGTGATCGGTGTCGGCGGCGGCGGTGGCAATGCGGTCGCCCACATGATGGAGCGTGGTGTGCAAGGCGTGCAGTTCGTTTGCGCCAACACCGACGCGCAAGCCCTGCAACGCAGCAACGCGCACAAGAACATCCAGCTGGGCATCAGCGGCCTGGGCGCCGGCAGCAAGCCCGAGAAGGGCCGTGACGCGGCCGAAGCCGCAGTGGACGACATCCGCGCCGCCATCGACGGCGCGCACATGCTGTTCATCACGGCCGGCATGGGCGGCGGCACCGGCACCGGCGCGGCGCCCGTGATCGCGCGCGTGGCCAAGGAAATGGGCATCCTCACCGTGGGTGTGGTGACCAAGCCCTTCGACTGGGAAGGCGGCCGTCGCATGACCAACGCCGATGCCGGCCTGGCCGAGCTCGAAGCCAACGTCGATTCGCTGATCGTCGTGCTCAACGAGAAGCTGCTCGACGTGCTGGGTGAAGACATCACGCAGGACGAAGCCTTCGCGCACGCCAACGACGTGCTGAAGAACGCCGTGGGTGGTATCTCGGAAATCATCAACGAGTACGGCGGCGTGAACGTCGACTTCGAAGACGTGCGCACCGTGATGGGCGAACCCGGCAAGGCCATGATGGGCACGGCCGCGGCTGCAGGCCCCGACCGCGCGCGCATCGCCGCCGAGCAGGCCGTGGCCTGCCCGCTGCTCGAAGGCATCGACCTCTCGGGCGCCAAGGGCGTGCTGGTGCTGGTGACGGCATCGAAGGGTTCGCTGAAGCTGAACGAGTCGAAGCTCGCGATGAACACCATCCGCGCCTACGCTTCGCCCGACGCGCACGTGATCTACGGCGCCGCCTACGACGAAAGCCTGGGCGACCAGATGCGCGTCACGGTGGTGGCCACGGGCCTGTCGCGTGCCGACGCACGCCGCCAGGCTCCGACGCTCGAAGTGATTCGCACCGGCACCGACAACATCCCGTTCACCGTGCCGACGCTTGGCGGCATGGGCCACGCGGGTGGTGGTTCGGGCAGCCAGCCCAACTACGACGGCATGGCCGTGCCCAGCGTGTGGCGCACCAACCGCACGATGGCCGCCGCCAAGGTCGACGCGCTGTCGTCGGGTGGCATGGACGACTTCGAAATCCCTGCATTCCTGCGCCGTCAGGCCGACTGACCGCAGGCCACCGAACGCAGAGGGCACGAGGGTTCGCAAGGGGACGGGGAAGACCTGAAAGGGACTGACCCCCGGCTCTAGGCGCTGCGTTCACCTCGTGCCCCTTGCGTCCACCGCCGGGGGCTCCCCGGCTTTTTTTTGTGCGCTTTCTTTTTTGACCGGTCCATGTCTATCGCGGCCATAGCCAGGGGAATAGGGCGTCAAGGTCGCAGCCCGCCTAAAATCATGGGCGTGCTGCAACAACGAACCCTCAAGTCGATCAGCCGCGCCGTGGGCGTGGGGCTTCACAGCGGCCAACGCGTGGAGCTGACGCTGCGACCGGCCCCGGCCGACACGGGCATCGTGTTCCGCCGCGTCGACCTGCCCGAGCCGGTCGAGATCCGCATGACTGCCGAATCGGTCACCGACACGCGCCTGGCGTCCACCGTCTCCACGGGCGGCGCCAAGGTGCAGACGGTCGAACACATCATGTCCGCCTGCGCGGGCCTGGGCATCGACAACCTCTACATCGACATCACGGCCGACGAAGTGCCGATCCTCGACGGGTCGGCCTCGTCCTTCGTGTTCCTGCTGCAAAGCGCGGGCATCGAACTGCAGAAGGCGCCGCGCCGCTTCATCCGCGTGCTGCGCAAGGTCGAGGTGCGCGAAGGCGAGGGCGCCAACGAGAAGTGGGCGAGCCTGGAGCCGTACCACGGCTTCAAGCTGAGCTTCGAGATCGATTTCGACCACCGCGTCGTCAACTCCACCGGCCAGCGCGTGGAGTTCGACCTGGGCACCGACTCGTACAGCCGCGACATCGCACGCGCGCGCACCTTCGGCTTCACCAAAGAGGTCGAGTACATGCGCAGCAAGGGCCTCGCGCTCGGCGGCGGCCTGGACAACGCCATCGTCATGGACGACACCAAGGTGCTCAATGCCGGCGGCCTGCGCTACGACGACGAGTTCGTGAAGCACAAGATCCTCGACGCCATGGGCGACCTGTACATCATCGGCAAGCCGCTGCTGGCCGCGTACACCGCGTTCCGCTCGGGCCATGCGCTCAACAACAAGCTGCTGCGCGAGCTGCTCTCGCACAGCGACGCCTACGAGGTCGTGACCTTCGAAGACGAGAAGCGCGCACCGCGCGGCTTCGGCGAAGTGGCGCGGGCCTGGTAAGCAGGGCGCGCGCCTTTTTTCCCGATGCTTCTCTTTCGCTGGGCCATCCTGCTGCTTCTGCTGGTGGCGGGCGTTTCCTTCGCGTTCTATGCGGGCACGGGGCAGGTCAAGTACCGCCGTTTCGGCTGGGTCGTGTTCAAGTGGACGGTGCTTGCGGCACTGGGCTTCTTCGCCGTGCTGATTGCTGAGCGCGTCGCGTAGCCAGCCAGCCGTTCAATCGACCAGGGCCTGCAGCGCCTGCACCTGCTGCGCAAGCAGCGGCCCCTTGCGGTGCGCGGGCACCAGCAACATCAGCGTGTCTCCCAGTGCCTTCGGCCGTCCCCAGGGCGCATGCAGCCGGCCTTTCTCGAGCAGCGGCGCCACCAGCCGCTCGCGCCCCATCAGCACCCCTTCGCCATCGAGCGCGGCCTGCAGCGCGAGGCTGTAGAGCGAGAAATCCGGGCCGGCGGCCAGCGCGTCGGCTTCGGTTGAGGTGGTGCCGGGGCGCACGGCCTGCAGCCAGCGGGACCAGTCGTCGCGCCACACCGTGTCGTGCAGGCCGCCGCAGCGCGCGAGCACATCGATGAGGTCGTCGAGCGGGCGCGGGCGTCCGCTCTCCAGCGACGGCCGCACGCGCGGGCTGCACACGGGCACAAGGCGGTCGCGCGCGAGCGGGATGCCCGTTGCGCCGACGGCAGCCTCTGTGTCGCGTGCGTAGAACAACCCGAGGTCGAAGGGTTCGCGCCGAAAGTTCGGCGGCTGCTCCAGCGCCGTCACCGACACCTGCACGCCGGGCAGCGCAGCCTTCAGCCGCGAGAGCCGCGGCGACAGCCACAGCTGCGCCATGGCGGGCAGGGCCGCCACCTGCAGCGTGCTGCGGCGCGCGGCGGTCTGCGTTTCCTGGCGCAGCGCCTGCACCGCGAGGCCGAGCTGGTCGACCGCCGCGCTGAGCGCAGGCAACGCGCGCCGGCCGTGCGCGCTGAGCCGGATGCCCTGGCTGTGCCGCTCGAACAGCGCACCGCCGGCCCAGGTCTCAAGCGCCTTGATCTGCTGCGCGACGGCGGCGGGTGTCACGAACAGCTCTTCGGCCGCGCGCGCGAAGCTGCCGTGGCGCGCCGCGGCCTCGAAGGCGCGCACGGCCGTGTGCGGCGGCAGGCGAGGGCGGGGTGGGGCAAGAGACATGGTATGGAGGCCAAGTTTTTCTAGGGCTCGGGCCCAGTTTATCCATGTTGCTGGTGCAGGCGCAGGGCGCGACCATGCGGTCATTCCTTTCCTCAGCGAGACACCGCATGCCCGCAGCCCTTCACCGCCGTTCCTGGGTTCCCGCCGCCAGCGAGGACCACGTGCTCGCCATTGCCGCCGACGCCGCCGCGCGCGACGCAGAAGGCGTGGTCGCGGAGATCGAACGCCTCGTGGCCGACAACCACCGCATCCACGACGTCGACGGGCTGAACCTCAACCCCGCCACCAACGTGATGAACCCCGCCGCCGAGGCGCTGCTGTCGCGCGGGCTGGGCTCGCGTCCGTCGCTGGGCTATCCGGGCGACAAGTACGAGATGGGGCTGGAGGCCATCGAGCGCATCGAGGTCGTCGCCGCCGAGCTGGCGGCCGAGGTGTTCGGCGCGCGCTTCGCCGAGGTGCGCGTGAGCTCGGGCGCGCTGTCGAATCTCTACGTGTTCATGGCGACCTGCCAGCCCGGCGACACGATCATCGCGCCGCCGCCCGCCATCGGCGGCCACGTGACGCACCACGCGGCGGGCGCGGCCGGGCTCTACGGCCTGAAGACCGTGCCGGCGCCGGTCGATGCCGACGGCTACTCGGTCGACGTGGTGGCGCTGGCCAAGCTCGCGCGCGAGGTGAAGCCCAAGCTCATCACCATCGGCGGCAGCCTGAACCTGTTCCCGCACCCGGTGTCCGCGATCCGCGAGGTGGCCGACAGCGTGGGCGCGAAGCTGCTGTTCGATGCCGCGCACCTCTCGGGCATGGTGGCCGGCAAGGCCTGGCCGCAGCCGCTCGAAGAGGGCGCGCATGCGATCACCATGAGCACCTACAAGAGCCTGGGCGGCCCGGCCGGCGGGCTGATCGTGTCGAACGATGCGGCGCTGATGGAGCGCATCGACGCCATCGCCTACCCCGGCCTTACGGCCAACTCGGATGCGGGCCGCACGGCCGCACTGGCCCGTGGCCTGCTCGACTGGAAGGTGCACGGCGTGGCCTATGCGGCGGCGATGCGCGACACCGCGCAGGCGCTCGCCCGCGCGCTCGATGCCGAAGGCCTGCCGGTGTTCGCCAAGGCGCGCGGCTTCACGCAGTCGCACCAGTTCGCGCTCGAGGCCGCGCGCTGGGGCGGCGGGCAACGCGCCGCGAAGCAGTTGGCCCAAGGCGGGTTGCTGGCCTGCGGCATCGGCCTGCCGATCGCGCCGGTCGATGGCGACATCAACGGCCTGCGGCTGGGCGTGCCCGAGATCGTGCGGCTGGGCTTCACGCCCGAGGACATGCCGCAACTGGCCAATTGGATCGCGCGGGCGCTGGCAGGCGATGCGCCCGCCGTGGCCCTCGAGGTGCGCGCGCGCCGCCAGCGCCTGGGCGACCTGCGCTACATCGTGCGCTGAAGCGCCCTCAGCGCGAACGCCCTTGCCGGTAGGTGCCGGCGTGCGTCTTCGACAGCTCGGCCGCTTCCGCGAGTCGCGCCATCGAGCGGCCGACCTGTGCGTGCGTGATGGCGATGCCCAGTGCGTCCGCCGCGTCGGCGCCCGGCAGGCCGGGCAGGTCGAGCAGGCGTTTCACCATCTCCTGCACCTGCGCCTTCGCGGCCTGGCCGTGGCCGGCCACGGCCTTCTTCATCTGCAGCGCCGTGTACTCGGCCACCGAGAGGTTGTGGCTCACCAGCGCCGTCACGCAGGCGCCGCGCGCCTGGCCCAGCAGCAGCGTCGACTGCGGGTTGACGTTGACAAAGATGATTTCGACCGCCGACGCATCGGGCTGGTAGCGCGCCGTGATCTCGCCGATGCCGTCGAACAGCACCTTCAGGCGCGCCGGCAGGTTGCCGCTGCCCAGGTGCCGGGTGCTGATGGTGCCGCTGGCCACGTAGCGCAGCGCATGGCCGTCCGCATCGACCACGCCGAAGCCGGTGGTCTGCAAACCGGGGTCGATGCCGAGAATCCGCATGAAAAGGAAGCGTAAAGGCCTAAGCCTGGGTGAGGAAGGTTGAAGAAGGTGCGAATTCGTGCGGGATGCGTGTGTGATCGCGGGCAGAATCCGCCGGTTCTTGCATTCCGCCCCGCTCCGCGCGGGGCGCGCCACACAAGGAAGCGAAGGTGAATGTAGTCGAGTCCTCCGCGGAACAACAACTGAAGCAACTGAACGACGCCCAGGCCCAGCTCGCGCGCCTGCAGCCTCCCGCCGAACGCGCCGCCGCGAGCTTTCGCCAGGCGGAGCTGTTGAGTGACCTCGGCCGCCGCCGCGAGGCGATCGCCGCCTGCAGCCAGCTCATCGCCGAGTTCGGCGCGCTGCCCGAGGCCGCCGTGGTCGTGCCCTGCTGCCAGGCGCTGCGGCTGCTCGCGCACGTGCTGCGCCAATTGCACCGCCCGGTCGACGCGCTGGCCACGCTCGACCGCCTGGTCGCCGCGCACGGCGCGCGCAGCGAGCCCGAGATCCGCGCGCACATCGCCCACGCGCTCTACCAGCGCACCTGGCTCATCGACGATGCTGCGGCGCGTTGCGAGGCCTGCGACTTCATGAGCGAGCAGCTCGATGCGCAGGCCGATGCCGAACTCGATGCGTGGCGGCTCGACGCGCGCCTGCTGAAGGCCGAGATCGAACACCACCGCGGCCTGCCGCAAGAAGCCTTGGCCACGCTCGACGCCGCCATCGAACGCTTCGAGGGTGGCAGCGATCCCGGCGTGGTCCTGCGCGTGGCGCAGGCCCGGCTGGCCGCGGTGCTCAACCTGCGCGAGCTGGCGCAGCACACCCAGGCGCAGGTGCTGTGCCTGCAGGTGGCCGACCAGATCGAGGCTGGCCTGGCCGACGCCGCGCCCGAGCTGCGGCTGGAAGGCGTGCGCGCGCTGGCCCTGTTCTTCGACGGCCTCGGGCTCGACGAGGTCGCGCGCCGCGCCGAGCTGGTCGGCTGGCTGCTCGATCGTTACGGCCACGACGCCTCGGCGCAGGTGCGCCGCCTCGCGGCGGTGCGTGCCCACGACTGGGCCGTGGGGCTGCGCGACCAGGGCGACGGCGATGCCGCGCTGGCCGCCTGCGAGCGCCTGCTCGGCACCTTCGCCCGCGACAGCGACGCCGTGGTGCAGCGCACCGTGGCCACCACCTTGCTGCACAAGGGCTTCGTGCTGCTCGATCTGCTGGGCCGGCCCGAGGCCGCGCTCGCGGTGTACGAGCCGCTCGTGGCGTTGTCGCGCGATGGCGCCACGCCCGAACTGCGCGAGCTGCGCGTGAAGGCAACGGCCGGGCGCGAGGCCTGCCTGAAGCGGCTGCGCAAGACTGGCGGGCTTGAGGCCGGCGAGTTGCCGGCCGAGCTTTTCGATGCGGCGTGCGACACCGTCCGCGAAGGCCGCAAGCTTGGTGACGCGGGCGCATCGCGCGAGGCCATCGCGCTGTTCGACGAGGTGCTCGCGGCGCATGCGGCCTCCCCGCACCCGCTGATGCGCCGCCAGTGCGCGCGCGCCTTGTCGCACAAGACCTTCTGCCTGCTGGCGCTCGAACAGTTCGCCGAGGTCGTCGAGGCCGCCGACGCGATGGATGCGCGCTACGGCGCAGATGCCTCCACCGAGATGCAGTCGCAGGTGGCGCTGTGCCTGCAATACAAGAGCACCGCGCTCGACCGTCTGGCGCGGCCCGCGGACGAGATGCGCGTGCATGACGAGATCGTCGCGCGCTGGGGCAATTCCGAGCTGCCCGACCTGCGCACGCGCGTGGCCGGTGCCCTGTTCCGCAAGGGCGCCGTGCTGCGCCGCGCTGGCCGGTTCGCCGAGGCCGTGGCCAGCTACGACGAGGTGATTGCGCGCACGGCGATGGCGCGGGACAGCGCCCTGCAGCTGTGGGCCGCCAAGTCGATGATCAACAAAGCCAAGGCCTTCGACAAGATGGACGACCTGCCGGGCCAGGCCAAGGCCTACCGCCTGCTCATCGCGCGCTTCGGCGAGTCGGGCGACGCGGCCTTGCGCGGGCGCGTGGCCAATGCCTGCGAATGGCTGGCCGAGGCCGAAGGCCGGCAGGGGCGGGTGGCGGCGCAGCGCGAGGCGCTCGAACAGGCGCTGGGGCGTTTCGGCACCGCGCTGTCGGCCGAGCAGCGCACGCGGCTCAAGCGCGAGCTTCAGGCGCTGAAGACGAAGGCTCTAGGGCGGCGCGCGAAGCAGGCCTTCGACCGGGTGGTGCGGCGCAAGGTCTGATCGCCCGCCGCCCGGTGCTTCAGACGTTGAAGTACCAGCGGATCGAATGGAAGAAGATCGGCGCCGCGAAGCACAGCGCATCGACGCGATCGAGCAGGCCGTTGGCGCCGGTCACGCCCACGCCCTTCTGGCCCCAGTTCGGAATGCCGCGGTCGCGCTTGAGCGCCTTCATCACGAGGTGGCCCATCGAGCCCGCGACGCAGGCAATGATCGACACCGCGAGCGCCTGCCCGAACTTGAACGGCGTGATGAACGAGAACAGCGCGCCCACCAGGCTGGCCACCACGATGCCGATGCCCCAGCTGGTCCAGTTGAAGCTGCGGCTCACGTTCGGCGCGAACGGCGTGCGCTGCATGCGCCGCGAGATCAGGTGCTGCACCAGCACCGAGGTCTGCACCACGAACACCAGGAAGAACACGAGGAACGCGCTCTTGCCTTCGTAGCCCGGAAAGGTCAGCAGCAGCAGCGCGGGCACGTGGCTCATGCCGTAGACGCAGACCATGATGCCCCACTGCAGCTTGGCGTTGCGCTCCAGAAAATGGCTGGGGTCGTTCGCCAGCGCGCTCGCCACCGGAATGGCGAGGAACACGTAGACCGGGATGAACACCGTGAACAGGTCGAAGCGCGCGGTGGCCACGAGCCAGAACTGGATCGGCAGCACCACGAAGAACGCGAGGATCAGGCTGCGGTGGTCGCCGCGCCGCGTCGGCGAGAGCGTGATGAACTCGCGCAGCGCAAAGAACGAGATCAGCGCGAACAGCACGGTGGCCACCGTTTCGCCCAGCGCCCAGCCGATCCAGAACACGATCACCATGAACCAGGTGGTGCCCAGCAGCGCGCGCACATGCGCCAGCTCGGCCTGCCACGATTCGTCGTGCACCGGGTTGCGCCGTTCCTTGAAGCTCAGGAAGAAGACGGTGGTGCTCACGATGACGAGCAGGCCGAAGACGATCAGGAAAAGCGCCGCGACCTGTTCGGTCGGGCTGAGGCTGCGCAGGAACTGGTTCATACCGTCAGACCTCCCGCCGGGCCGCCCCAAGGGAGGTCTGCGCCCCCTCAGGGGGCAGCGAATACATGAAATGATGAGCGTGGGGGGACATATCTAGACGTCGCGCAAAGCGATCACGGCGGCACGCGCACGGTCGAGAAAAGGCCGGCGCTCTTCGCCGTCCTCGACGCGGATCGGCGCGCCGAAGGTGACGGAGCACAGGATGGGCACGGGCACGATCTCGCCCTTGGGCATGACGCGCTGCACGTTGTCGATCCAGGCGGGCACGAGCACTACGTCGGGAAACATCGTGGCCAGTGCGTACAGGCCCGACTTGAATTTCTGCGGCTCGCCGGTGTGGCCGCGCGTGCCTTCGGGAAAGATGATGATCGAGTCGCCGCTGCGCAGGGCGTCGATGAGCGGCGCGAGCGGGTCGGCGGCGGGCGGCTCGGGTGCGGCGACTGGTGCGTCGGGTTCGATGACGGGCGGCGGTGCGACCGGTGGTGGGGGCGGCGGAGGCGCGGGGAGGTCGAGCTGTCCCTGGATCTCCTGCGGAGCTTCGGCGACGGTGATCGTTTCGATCGGCAGCAACGGTTCCATCGACGGCTCGATGCGCTCGGCCGGTGCGGTGGAGGCTGCGGGTGGCCGTGCTTCAGGCGGTGGTGGCGCGACCAGTGCTGCAGCCCCTGCAGGCGCCGTGGCCGCACGCTCCACATACACCGCGTTGAACACCTCGGTCGTGATCCAGCGCTTGACCGGCGTATTCGCCCAGTAGTCGCGTGCCGCGATCGGCCGCGTGATGCTGCGCAGTTCTTCGGGCAGCGCGGCCCAGATCATCACGAGGTCCGCGTGGCTCTGGTGATTCGCGAAGTAGATGCGCTGCTCGGCTTTCGGCGGACAGCCATACCAGCGCGCCTGCGCACCGGTGAGCAATCGGACGATTCCCAGCAGCAACCAACCGGTGAGCTTTGCCAGCATATGGAGGCGATGATACGGGCCATGCGATGGCGTTTCGATCTTCTTTCCCTGGCGTGGGCGGTGGCCCTCTTTGTGTTGCTCGTGCTGCTGGCCACCGTCGGCGCGCGCTGGGGCTGGGTGCGAAGTTTCTTCGGCGACGTGCTGGCCGTGGCGTGGGTGTACGTGGTGTTCAAGACCTTCGTCGCCACGCGCGTGCTGCCGCTCGCGCTGGCCGCCTTCGGCGTGGGGCTGCTGGTCGAGCTGGGGCAGTTTCTTGCGTCGACGTGGCACCTGCACATTCCGAACCGCGCGCTGCGCATCGTGCTCGGTGCCACCGCCGACTGGTGGGATGTGGTGGCCTACGCGATCGGCTTCGTCGCCGTGCTGGCGGTGGAAGCGGCGGTGCGCAAGCTCAGGGCAGGTCGACCGCCGACATCCGCGCCACGATCGTCGATGCCCGTCCGTTGATGTAGGGCGAATTGGGCCGGCGCTCAAAGAACTTCGGGCTCGGCAGCATCACGGCCAGGCGTGCCGACTCGTATGCACTGAGGCGCGCAGCCGGCTTCTTGAAGTAGTACTGCGCCGCGGCCTCGGCGCCGAACACGCCTTCGCCCCATTCGACGTTGTTCAGGTAGATCTCGAGGATGCGCCGCTTGTCGAGCAGCACCTCGAGCAGGGTGGCGAGCACCAGCTCCTGGCCTTTGCGCAGCATGGTGCGTTCGCCCGACAGCAGCAGGTTCTTCGCGAGCTGCTGCGTGATGGTGGAGCCGCCGCGCAGCGGGGCCGGCTGCACCGGCTTGCCACGCGCCGCGGCGCGCGCCATGCGCTTGGCGGCCAACTGTTCGGCGCGGGCGTTGCGCTGGCGCGCACGCTCGATGGCTTCCCACTCGACGCCGTTGTGGTCGACAAAGCCGGCGTCTTCGCTTGCGATCACGGCGCGCTTGAGGGAGTCGTTGATCTGCGTGTACGGCACCCAGTCCTGGCGCCATCCACCCTCACGGCCCTGCGAGAGCGCAACGCGCCAGGCCTCGGAGCGCTGGAAGGCCGTGCTCTGCGGATCGATCACCGCCATGGCCGCGATGCGCACCACGAAGAACAGTTCGAGCGCCAGGCCCGCCACCACGAGGCAGGCGATCAGGCGCAGCAGGCCCTTCATGCGCCGGCGGCGAGCGAGGCGCGCAGCTCGGCCAGCACCTGGGCCGAGGGCGGACGCACGCCGCGCCAGAATTCGAAGGCTTCGGCGGCCTGTTCCACCAGCATGCCGAGGCCGTCGCGCGCGACCGCGCCGTGCGCCGTAGCCCAGGCCATGAAGCCTGCGGCGGCGGGACCGTACATCATGTCGACGGCCAGCGCGCCGGGGCGCAGCACCCGCGCGCTCACGGGCACCGCGTCGCCCGCGAGGCTGGAGGCGGTGGCGTTGACCACCACGTCGAAGGCGCCGGGCACTTCGTCGAGCGCCCAGGCTTCGAGCGTGGCGCCGTGGCGCAGTGCGAGCGCCGCATGGCGCTGCACCAGCGCGATGGCCTTGTCGAGCGTGCGGTTGGCCACCACGATGCGCGCGGCGCCCGCGTCGAGCAGCGGTCCGAGCACGCCTGCCGCGGCACCGCCGGCACCGATCAGCAACAGCGACCGGCCTGCCAGCGGCACGCCGGCATTGCGCACGATGTCGTTGACCAGGCCGATGCCGTCGGTGTTGTCGGCGTGGATGCGGCCGTCGGCCTCGAAGCGCAGCGTGTTCACCGCCTGCGCCAGCGTGGCGCGTTCGCTGGTGTGCTGCGCGAGCGCGGCGGCGTCGAACTTGAAGGGCACGGTGACGTTGCAGCCGCGCGCGGTGTCGCCCTGCGCGGCAGCCTCGCTGCGAAAGGCGGCGATGCCTTCGGCAAACGCGCCGATCGGCACCAGCCGCCGGCCGTAGGCCATCGGCTGGCCGCAGAGCTCGGCAAAGCGCGCGTGGATGCGGGGCGAGCGGCTGTGCTCGACGGGGTTGCCCATGACGCAGTACTGATCCATGGCCGGTGTTCCGTGTTCTGCTGTGGGGATTATTGAGACGACAGCTCGATGGTCTCGTCGCGCGTGAACTTGAAGCGCGACTGCAGCACGATCTGGTCGGTCTGCTTGCGCATCGCGTCGGTGAAGGTGCCGAAGTTGCCGACGCTGCGCACGATGGCCTGGGCACGGCGGTCGAGCGTGGTGTTGCCCGAGCTTTCGTCGACCACGGCATCGAGCACGCGCCCGTCGTGGTTGATGGTGACGGTCATCTTGAGTTCGCCGTAGAGCTTCTTGCCGGCCGCGGTCGGGAAGTTCTCGGTGCCCTTGACCTCGATGCGCCGGCGCAGCGTGTCGACGTACAGCGCGTAGGCCGCCTCGCGCGTGGCGGGGCTCAGGTAGCGCTTCTTGGGGCGCGCGTTTTCCTCGTTCACGCGGCGCTCGATCTCGGCGAGCAGCGCGACCATCTGGCGGCGCTTTTCTTCGCGCGCGACGGCTTCGGTCGGGTCGCCGGCCTGGCGCGGATCGGGCACGGGCATGGCGGCCAGCTCGCGCTTGAGCTGCGTCAGCATCTGCATCTGCTGGGCCTGCATGGCCTCGACCTGGCGGCGCGATTCCTCGAACGAGTCGCCCATGGTGGTGAAGCTCGACGGCGGCAGCGGGCTGGTGGCGCGGCCCTTGTCGAGGTCGCCGCCGCCCGCGAGCGTGGTCTGCGCCATCACGCGCGCCGAGGGGTCGGGCTTGTCGTTGGTCTTGCTGTTGACCAGGATCACTTCGAGCGGGGTTTCGCTGAAGACCCGGTTGAACGATTCGGGATCGACGAAGCGCACCGCGAGCAACGCGGCATGCGCGATGACCGACACGCCCAGAGCGATCTGCAGCGTGCTGAGGTCCTTGAGATTCATTCTCGAAACTCCTCCAGGGGGCGGCGCGTGTCTCCGGTCGTTCGACCGGAGGTCATGCAGGCGCGGTCGTCGTCGGGTCGGGTGCGGCTTCGCTGTCGCTCAGGTCGACCGCGATGGCGATCGGGCCGGCGACTTCTTCTTCGTCGTCCTCGCCACCGCTTTCATCGGCCGCAGCATCGGTTTTCGGCATGTCGAAGCGTTCGAGCACGGTGCCGCTCACGTCGAGCGCGATCTCGTCGATCTCGCCGAGCTTCACGCGCACGCGCGCGCCGCGCTCCTGCTGGCCGGCCACCGGGAACACCAGCGGCAGCGCATCGGCACGCACCAGCGCACCGTTGGGGATGTCCTTGATGACCGTCGCTTCGAGCTCGGTGATGCCGTTCTGCTGCAGGTACTTGAGCGTCCAGAAGCGCTCCATGCCGCCCTGATAGGCGTTGTACGTGGCATAGGCGGCGTCGAAGCCCGAAAGGATCGAGAACAGGTCGGCGTCCTTCGGCTTGAAGGGCGCGGCCAGCGCGGCGGTCTTGCCGTGGCGCGCGGCCGCGATGATCTGCCACTGGTTCACGAGGTCGGTGTAGCGGCGCAGCGGCGAGGTGCTCCAGGCGTAGCTCTTCACGCCCAGGCCCGCGTGCGGCAGCGCGCGCGTGCCCATGCGCACCTTGATGCCGGGCGCCAGGCTGGCCTGGCTGCGGTACAGGCCGGGCACGCCGAGTTCGCCGAGCCAGCCGCCCCAGCTGCTGTTGGCCAGGATCATGGCCTCGGACACGATCAGGTCGAGCGGTGCGCCGCGCTGGCGCGTGGTGATCTGCACCTGCTCGTTGCCGGTGGGTTCGGCGCCGTCGTTGCCGACGAGGCGGAAGTTGTAGTCGGGCCGGCTGAAGTTCTCGGGCTTGCCGCGCACCACTTCGCGCTGCGCCTTCAGGTGCTTGGCGAGGCGGAACAGGAAGGAGAGCGGCGCGCGCAGCTTCGCGGCGGCGTCGGGGGTGTTGTCCGAATTGAAGGTGGCGTCTTCGAGCCAGGGCTGCGTGACGACAGCGTCGAGCTGGTCGTGGCGCAGGTTGGCGACGATCGGTACGCGCTCGAGCTTGGTCTCGGTGCCCTGCAGCTCCAGCGTGGCTTCGTCGAAGCGCGCATAGAGCGACACGGCCGGGCGGTCGCCGCCTTCGAGCAGCGTGTAGGTGTCGACCACCTCGTCGGGCAGCATGGTGATCTTGTAGCCCGGCATGTACACGGTGGACATGCGCGCACGCGCCACGGCGTCGATGGCGCTGCCTGGCGTCAGCGCCAGGCCCGGCGCCGCGATGTGGATGCCGACCGTGATGGTGCCGCTGCCCATGCCCTGCACCGACAGCGCGTCGTCGATTTCGGTGGTCTGCGAGTCATCGATCGAGAAGGCCCGCACGCCTTCGGCCAGCGGCAGGTCGTCGGCGACGGCTGGCGCCGCGAGCGCGGGAAAGCCGGTGCCCTTGGGGAAGTTCTCGAACAGGAAGCGCCGCCAGTGGAACTGGTAGGGCGAATCGATGGCGCCGGCGCGCTCCAGCAGGTCGAGCGGCGGGCGCTGCGTGGCGCGCGCGGCGTCGACCACGGCCTTGTACTCGGGCGCGTTCTTGTCGGGCTTGAACAGGATCTTGTAGAGCTGCTCGCGGATCGCCGGCGGGCACACGCCCTCGGCGAGCTGGCCCGCCCATTCGACGATCTGCGCCTGGATGGCCTTCTTCTTCTCGATGGCGGCCAGCGCCTGCTGCACGATCTCGGCGGGCGCCTTCTTGAAGCGCCCCTTGCCCGCGCGGCGGAAGTAGTGCGGCGCCTCGAACAGCGCGAACAGCGCGGCGGCCTGCTGCGCGAGCGTGGGCTTCTCGCTGAAATAGTCGGCCGCCAGGTCGGCAAAGCCGAACTCGCCTTCGGCTGCGAATTCCCAGGCGAGGTCGAGGTCCATGGCTGCGGCCAGCGCGCGCGCCTCGGCCATCAGCTCGGCGGGGGCCGGCTTCTCGAAACGCAGAACGATGTTGGCGCCCTTGACCTTGACGCGCTTGCCGGTCTCGAGCTCGACCTGTGCCGAGGCTTCGGCTTCCGACAGGACGCGGCCGCCGAGGTATTTACCGGCTTCTTCAAACAATACAAACATCTTGCGATTCTCCCACGCTGGATCGGGTGGGCTCCGAGGCCAGGGATGCCGCGGAACCGGCTTTGCCGGGCCGCTGGCATCGCCCCCGGAAGGGGGTTGGCGAAGCGACACGCAGTGCGCGAAGCCTGGGGGTGAGCTTTAGACGACAGGGTTGATGAAGGCCATCACGTCGGCCAGGTGCGCTTTTTCGAAGTCGGACAGCGCATGGTCGCCGCCCTCGAGCAGCTTGATGCGGCTGTCGGGATAGCGTGCCGACATCTCGTGCCAGTCGAGCGCTTCGTCGCCCTTGGCGATGATCGCGAACAGGCGCTCCGGCCGCGTGAGCGCGCCGATTTCCATGGCGCGCAGTTCCTGGATGAATTCCGGCTGGAAATAGAAGTGCTCGGCCGGGTCGTGCCAGGCGGTCTGGCTGCCGATGTAGCGCGTGAGGTCGCGCGCCGGGTGCACCGCGGGGTTGAGCAGCACGGCGCGGCAGCGGGTCATGCCGGCGACGTAGGTGGCGTAGAAACCGCCGAGCGACGAGCCGATCACCGCCATCGACTTGCGCGGCCAGTCTGCGATGCCCTTCATCACCATGTCGATGGCGTCGTGCGGCGACGGTGGCAGTTGCGGGCACCACCACTCCAGGTTCGGATGCTCTTGCGCCACGTGCTTTGCCACCAGCCGCGCCTTGGTCGAGCGGGGCGACGAGCGGAAGCCGTGCAGGTACAACAGATGGGTGGTTTGCGGGTCCATGGGAGGAGGTGACTGGCGGTGCGCAGGGCGCGCCCCGTGGCCGGGTTCAGACAATTTTGCATGAGGTCCGCGCCGCTGCTGGTGTGGTGACCCCACAAATCCCTTCGAATCAGCCAATGACGAGGCGACAAGCACGTGTCTGGAATTCGAAAGTATTCACGGTGCGGCCATGCTGGTGCGGGTGATGCGGGCAAGGGGGGGAGATGAGACAAGTTTCGTGACGCATCTGGCACGGGGCATCCCATGAACGGGTGAGGTTCGCCGGGCGTGGCAGCAGGTGTCGAGGCTTATGCTTCATCCCATGAATACCGAGGCACAGGACGACGGGATGCCACGCCGCTGGGGCGTGCTCGTGGTCGAGGACGACAGCCGCGCACGCGCCTTCTTCGAGGCCAGCGTGCAGCGCAGCCCGCGCCTGTTCTGGCTCGGCAGCGCCGGCACGGTGCAGGAAGCACGCACCTGGCTGGCCGGCACCGCGACCATCCCCGACGTGCTGCTGGTCGACCTCGGCATGCCCGACGGCACCGGGCTCGACGTGATCCGCGACGCCGTCGCCCGCTTTCCCGGCTGCGAGCCGCTGGTGGTGTCGGTCTTCGGCGACGAGGAGAACGTGCTCGCCAGCATCGAGGCCGGCGCCGTGGGCTACATCCACAAGGACGCCGCACCGGAAGACATCGCGCAGACCATCGTCGAGATGAAGGCCGGCGCCTCGCCGATCTCGCCCATGATCGCGCGCCGCGTGCTCGCCAAGTACCGCAGCCTGCAGGCGGCCGTGCCGGGCACAGCCGGCGCGGCGCCGGCAGAGACGGCGCTCGACGAGACCGACCGCGGCCTGCTCTCGGCGCGCGAACACGAGGTGCTGACGCTAATTGCGCGCGGCTTCTCGTACGCCGAGATCGCGCGCCTCAAGGGCCTGAGCGTGCACACGGTGCAGACCCACATCAAGAACCTCTACGGCAAGCTCGCGGTGCATTCCAAGAGCGAAGCGGTGTTCGAGGCCACGCGCCTCGGCCTGCTGTCCCACCCGGGCTGAGGACGGATGCTGAGGCGGCTGGCGTTCCTGTGCCTGCTGGGGCTGGCGGCGCTGTTTGCTGCGGGGGGCGTGGGCGCTGCGGCGCAAGGCCCGATCGAGCTGCGCCATGCCATGGTGACCACCACCATCGACGGCGTCGTGCAGACCGAAGCCGTCGACCTGTCGTATCACTGGGACCGCCGCCACCGCGGCCGCACCGGCTTCGCGAGCTTCGACCTGCCGTTCCGGGTCGAGGCTGTGCCCGAGGTGCCCTGGGGCGTCTTCATTCCCCGCGCCGGCAGCGTCTTCGAAGTGCAGCTCAACGGCGCGCTGCTGCAGGCCTATGGTGACCTCAGCCAGGGCAACCGCGCCGACTACGCCAAGGCCCCCGTCTACGTGCCGGTGCCCGGGCGGCTGCTGAAAGAGGGCGAGAACCTGCTGCAGATCCGCATCCGCGCCGACAGCGAACGGCGCGCCGGCCTGTCGCACGTCACCGTCGGGCCGGCGACGCCGGTGCGCACCACGCTGTTCGAGCGTGCTTATGCGTGGCGCTTCACGGGGTCGGTGTTGCTGACGGCGTTCAGCCTCATCGTCGGCAGCATCGCGCTGGCGCTGTGGTTCACGCAGGTCGACACCGGCGCGACCGGCCGCCGCCAGCGCGACGCCCTCTATTTCTGGGCCGCGCTCGCCGAGTTCTGCTGGGCCGTGCGCGTGGCCGACGCCATGATTCCCGAGCCGCCGCTGCCGTGGCAGCTCTGGGGCGTGCTGATGGCCGGCTGCTACGCGGGCTGGGCCGCGTCGGCCATGATGTTCTGCTACCACCTCGCCGACTGGGCGCAGAACCCGCGCCTGCGTTGGGCGCGCTGGCCGATGGCGGCCGTGGTGGCCGGCACCGTGGTGTTCACCTGGCTGGCGCTGAACCGCGAGGAGCCGCGCTGGCTCACGGCCTGGCTGGCGGTCGAGATCACCATCGTCGTCGGCTTCGTGATCGCCTTTGCCGTCGCCACGGTGCGCCGGCCCAGCGTCGAGCGGCTGCTGGTGGCCGGCGCCGCGCTGGTCACGGTGGCCTTCGGCGTGCGCGACTGGCTGGTGATCCGCCTGAGCGACGCCTACGGCGAAACCACCTGGGTGCGCTACACCTCGGTGCTGTTCGGCGTGGCGCTGCTGCTCATCGTGCTGCGGCGCTTTCACTTTGCCAGCGTGCAGGCGCGCGGCTGGGTCAAGACGCTGGCCGACCGGGTGGCGCAGCGTGAGCGCGAACTGGCGGCCACCTACGCCGAGCTGGAGGAGGTGGCGCGCGACCAGGCGCGCACCCACGAGCGCGAGCGCATCCTGCGGGACATGCACGACGGCGTGGGCTCGCACATCAGTTCGGCGATCCGCCAGCTGCAATCGGGCCAGACCAGCCCCGAAGAACTGCTGCGCACCCTGCGCGACTCGCTCGACCAGCTCAAGCTGTCGATCGACTCCATCCACCTGCCGCCCGGCGATGTCGGCGCGCTGCTGGCGGCGCTGCGCTACCGGCTGGAGCCCCGGCTGGCCGCCGCCGACATCGCCTTCGAATGGGGCGTGGACGAACTGCCCCCGGTCACGCAGCTCGACGCCCACGCCACGCGGCAGCTGCAGTTCTTGCTGTTCGAGGCCATCTCGAACGTGCTGCAGCACGCCCACGCGAGCGCGCTGCGCATCGAGGCCGACGCGCGCGGCGGCGGCGTGCACCTGCGCGTGATCGACAACGGCGTGGGCTTCGACGCTGCGGAGGTGCCGAAGGCGCTGTCGAAGCGCGCCGCCGCCATCGGGGCCCGCCTGGCGCTCGAAAGCCGACCGGGCCGCACGGTCGTTCAGCTCGGTTTCGACTGATCGGGGCGGCGGGGCGCGGATAATCCGCCCCCATCATGTCTGCCGTGTTCAATCAGCCCTCCCTGGCGCGTCGCATTGCGCCCATCTTCCAGGGCTTCGACGGCTTCCTGGCCTTTGCCGTGCTGCTGCTCGTCTTTGCCGGGCTGCTCACCATGTATTCGTCCGGCTACGACCATGGCACGCGTTTTCTCGACCATGGCCGCAACATGCTGCTGGCCGGCGGCATCATGTTCGTGGTGGCGCAGGTGCCGCCGCAGCGGCTCATGGTGTTCGCCGTGCCGCTCTACGCGGCGGGGGTGGCGCTGCTGATCGCGGTCGCGCTGTTCGGCATCACCAAGAAGGGCGCCCAGCGCTGGATCAATGTGGGCGTGGTGATCCAGCCCAGCGAAATCCTGAAAATCGCGATGCCCCTGATGCTGGCCTGGTGGTTCCAGCGCCGCGAAGGCCAGCTGCGGCCGCTCGACTTCGTGGTGGCGACGGTGCTGCTGGCGGTGCCGGTCGGGCTCATCATGAAGCAGCCCGACCTGGGCACCTCGCTGCTGGTGCTGGCGGCCGGGCTGGCCGTGATCTTCTTTGCCGGACTGCCGTGGAAGCTCATCGTGCCGCCGGTGGTGATCGGCGCGGTGGCCATCACGCTCATCGTCGGTTTCGAGTCGCGGCTGTGCGTCGACGGCGTCGACTGGCGCGTGCTGCACGACTACCAGAAGCAACGCGTGTGCACGCTGCTCGACCCCAGCAAAGACCCACTGGGCAAAGGCTTCCACATCATCCAGGGAATGATCGCCATCGGCTCGGGCGGCGTCGGCGGCAAGGGCTTCATGCAGGGCACGCAGACGCACCTCGAGTTCATTCCCGAGCGCACCACCGACTTCATCTTCGCGGCGTATTCCGAGGAATTCGGCCTGATCGGCAACCTGGCGCTGATCGCGGCCTTCATCCTGCTCATCTTCCGCGGGCTGACCATTGCGCTGAACGCGACCACGCTGTTCTCGCGCCTGCTGGCCGGGGCGGTGACCATGATCTTCTTCACCTACGCCTTCGTGAACATGGGCATGGTCAGCGGCATCCTGCCGGTGGTGGGCGTGCCGCTGCCGTTCATCAGCTACGGCGGCACCGCCATGGTCACGCTGGGGCTGGGGCTGGGGCTGCTGATGTCGATCGCCCGGGCGCGAAAACTGTCCCAGAACTAGAGTCCCCCGGGGCGGCACGGACGGGGGCGGCTGCCTAGAATGGCAGCCATGATCTCTCGCGAACCCACCATCGAGCGCTTGGCTATAGCGCAACAGCTCCTGCTCACGCCGTTCGGCCTGGACGAATCGCACCTGAGCAAGGCACTGGCCGAGATCACCGCGCACCGCGTGGACGATGCCGACCTGTACTTCCAGTACACCCGCAGCGAGGGCTGGAGCCTCGAGGAAGGCATCGTCAAGACCGGCAGCTTCAGCATCGACCAGGGCGTCGGCGTGCGCGCCGTGAGCGGCGAGAAAACCGCTTTTGCCTACTCGGACGACATCTCCGAGGCTTCGCTGCTCGACGCGGCGCGCACGGTGCGCTCCATTTCCTCCGCCGGTCGCACGGCCCGCGTGAAGACGCCCGCCCGCAAGATCGCCGCGAGCCGCTCGCTCTACAACGGCGTCGATCCCATTTCCACGCTCGACAGCACCGCCAAGGTCAAGCTGCTCGAACGGGTCGAGAAGCTGGCCCGTTCGCGCGATCCGCGCGTGGCGCAGGTCATGGCCGGCCTGGCCAGCGAGTACGACGTGATCCTGGTGGCGCGCGCCGACGGCACGCTGGCGGCCGATGTGCGCCCGCTGGTGCGGTTGTCGGTCACCGTGATCGCCGAGCAGAACGGGCGCCGCGAAGTCGGTTCGGGCGGCGGCGGCGGGCGTTTTGGCCTGGCTTACTTCACCGACGAGCAGATCGCCGAGTACGTCGACCACGCCGTGAAGGCCGCGCTGACCAACCTCGACGCCCGCCCGGCCCCGGCCGGCGAGATGACGGTGGTGCTCGGCTCCGGCTGGCCCGGCATCCTGCTGCACGAAGCCATCGGCCACGGCCTGGAGGGCGACTTCAACCGCAAGGGCTCGAGCGCGTTCTCGGGCCGCATCGGCCAGCGCGTGGCGGCCAAGGGTGTCACGGTGCTCGATGACGGCACCATCGCCGACCGCCGCGGCTCGCTCAACGTGGACGACGAAGGCCACGCCAGCCAGCGCAACGTGCTGATCGAGGACGGCATCCTCAAGGGCTACATCCAGGACTCGATGAACGCGCGCCTCATGAAGGTCAAGCCCACGGGCAACGGTCGCCGCGAGAGCTACGCCCACGTCCCGATGCCGCGCATGACCAACACCTACATGCTGGGCGGCGACAAGGACCCGAAGGAAATCGTCGCGAGCATCAAGAAGGGCCTGTACGCCACCAACTTCGGCGGCGGGCAGGTCGACATCACGAGCGGCAAGTTCGTGTTCTCGGCCAGCGAGGCCTTCTGGGTCGAGAACGGCAAGATCCAGTACCCGGTGAAGGGCGCGACCATCGTGGGCAACGGCCCCGACGCGCTCACCCGCGTGACCATGATCGGCAACGACATGGCGCTCGATTCGGGCGTCGGCACCTGCGGCAAAGAGGGCCAGAGCGTGCCCGTCGGCGTCGGCCAGCCGACCCTTCGCATCGATGGCCTGACCGTAGGTGGAACGGCTTAGGACTTTCGGCACTTGCCGGCTGTTTCCTTCGGTTGCTAAGCTGCGCTCCTTTTTTGCGAACGACGAATCAAGGAGCATTTCAATGGGGAACAGGATCAATTCGCCCGCCGTGCTGTGGGCCGCGACCGCCGTAGTGGCGCTGGCCACCGCCGGTTGCGCATCGCGCGGCAGTTCGGGTGGCCAGCCTACGGCGGCACCGGCACCCGCTGCTGCAGCGCCCGCGGCGCCCAGCGGTTCGAAGGCCGGCTTGGACGCCCGCGGCAACGTGGTCGACTCGTCCAAGGTCGAGGCCGGCAGCGGCCGCACCGTCAAGGGCCTGAACGGCTACGAGGGCGAGATCACCGGCAACCCGGCGCGCAACAGCAAGTTCACGCGCCTGCAGATCGGCATGAGCACCAAGCAGGTCACCGACCTCGCCGGCCAGCCCACCGACCAGGGCGCCTACATCACGGGCAAGGCCTGGATTCCGTTCTACTTCGGCAGCGACCGCCACCGCTTCGAGATGACCTACAAGGGCCAGGGCCGCCTGATCTTCGCGGGCGGCGGCATGGGCGATTTCAGCAGCGGCAACCTGATCTGGATCATTCACAACGCCAACGAATCGGGCTACCGGTAAAAACAACACCGACCCGGCCACGCGGCCGGGTTTTTATTTTCCGTGCTACATTCCGCCCACATGTCCGCCCTCCGCGCTTACTTTTTTGCCTACTTTTGGTTCCCGGTTTCCGGCGGACGAGAGGCGAGCGCGTAAAGCAAACGAACACCCTCCCAGAACCGCCGGTGGCTTCCAGCCCCCGGCGGTTTTTTTATGCCCTGACGATTTTTCATTCACACCCACAAGGAAGAGAACCATGAGCACGAACACCCCTCCCGCCGGCGACAGCTGGTATGCGAGCGTCGAAAAAACCAGCAAGACCGACGACGAACGCATCAAGGACATCAACGTGCTCCCCCCTCCTGAACATCTGATCCGCTTCTTCCCGATCCGCGGCACGCCGATCGAAACGCTGATCACCGGCACCCGCCGCGGCATCCACAACATCATGGCCGGCAAGGACGACCGGCTGCTGGTGATCATGGGCCCGTGTTCGATCCACGACCCGGCTGCGGCCCTCGAGTACGCCCGCCGCCTCAAGGCCGAGCGCGACAAGTACGCCGGCACGCTGGAAATCGTGATGCGCGTGTACTTCGAGAAGCCGCGCACCACGGTCGGCTGGAAGGGGCTCATCAACGACCCGTACCTGGACGAGAGCTACCGCATCGACGAAGGCCTGCGCATCGCGCGCCAGCTGCTGATCGACATCAACCGCCTGGGTCTGCCGGCGGGCAGCGAGTTCCTCGACGTGATCTCGCCGCAGTACATCGGCGACCTGATCGCCTGGGGCGCCATCGGCGCGCGCACCACCGAAAGCCAGGTGCACCGCGAACTGGCCTCGGGCCTGTCGGCGCCCATCGGCTTCAAGAACGGCACCGACGGCAACATCCGCATCGCCACCGACGCCATCCAGGCGGCGGCACGCGGCCACCACTTCCTGTCGGTGCACAAGAACGGCCAGGTCGCGATCGTGCAGACCAACGGCAACCGCGACTGCCACGTGATCCTGCGCGGCGGCAAGACGCCGAACTATGACGCCGCCAGCGTCGAGGCCGCGTGCAAGGACCTCGAAGCCGCCAAGCTGCCGCCCACGCTGATGGTCGATTGCAGCCACGCCAACAGTTCCAAGCAGCACCAGAAGCAGATCGACGTGGCCAAGGACATCGCCGACCAGATCGCCGGCGGCTCCAAGCGCGTGTTCGGCGTGATGATCGAAAGCCACCTGCAGGCGGGCGCCCAGAAGTTCACGCCGGGCAAGGACCAGCTGTCGGGCCTGGAGTACGGCAAGAGCATCACCGATGCGTGCATCGGCTGGGACGATTCGGTGCAGGTGCTCGAGACCTTGTCTCAAGCCGTCAAGCAGCGCCGCGGCTGAGCTGGTAGTTAGTTAGAGCATGGGAGCCAGGTCGGGCCAGTGGTGCCGCATCGACGCCGCTTCGTCGCTGCCCTGCGGCACCAGCGAGAAATCCGCGAAGTCGAAGCCCGGACCGACCATGCAGGCGACCAGCGTGTAGTCGCCGGCCGCGTGGCCCTGGATCGGGCGCGCGGCCTGCCATTGGCCGGCGGGCACCACGTGCTGCGGGCGCGTGCCGTGGACATCGACCGGGCCCAGCTTCACGTGGGCCGGCGCGGTTCGCATCGCGGCATCGCAAGTCCACAGCGCCAGCGGCACGCCTTCCAGATGCACCCAGACTTCATCGGACAGCACCCGGTGCCAGCGCGAATGCTGGTGGGCTTCGAGCAGGAAATAGATGCTGGTCAGCGCGCTGCGCGGCGCGCGGCCGTCGGCGGGGACCACGCTTGCGGCCGACCGGAACACCTCGGCATACCAGCCGCCCTCGGGGTGGGGCTGGAGCTTCAAGCTGTCGATCAGCTCACGCGCGCGCATGCCGCTCATCATCCGTGGGCGGCGCGCAGGGCGGCCAGCAGTTTCTCGTGCACGCCGCCGAAGCCGCCGTTGCTCATGCAGACGATGTGATCGCCCGGCCGCGAAGCGGCCACGACCTGCTGAACCAGCGGCTCGATGGCGCCGGCGACCTGCGCGCGTGCGCCCATCGGCGCCAGCGCGGCGGCTGCGTCCCAGTCGAGGCCGGCTGTGTGGCAGAACGACAGGTCGGCCGATTCCAGGCTCCATGGCAGTTGCGCGGCCATCACGCCCAGCTTCATCGTGTTGCTGCGCGGCTCGAAGGCCGCGAGGATGCGCTCACTTTGCTTGTCGGCGTCGTCGAGCTTCTTGCGCAGACCGTCGAGCGTGGTGCGGATCGCGGTGGGGTGGTGCGCGAAGTCGTCATACACGGTGATCGCGCCGCCGCTGCCCTCGACTGTGCCGCGCAGTTCCATGCGGCGGCGCACGTTGCGAAAGCGCCCGAGCGCGCGGGCCGCATCGGCCGGCGGCACGCCGACGTGGTCGGCGGCCGCGATGGCGGCCAGCGCGTTCATCTGGTTGTGCAGGCCCGAGAGTGCCCACTCGACCCGGCCGACCACCTCGCCGCGGTGCAACACGTCGAAGGCGTCGTGCGTGCCGCGCGCCTGCCATTCCGTGGCTGGGCCGCCATCGCCGAAACGGGCGAGTTCGCTCCAGCAGCCCTGGGCCAGCACGCGCTGCAAACTATCTTCAGTGGCGTTCACCACCAGGCGCCCGGTGCTGGGCACGGTGCGCACGAGGTGATGGAACTGGCGCTCGATGGCGGCCAGATCGTCAAAGATGTCGGCGTGATCGAACTCGAGGTTGTTCAGCACCGCGGTGCGCGGCCGGTAGTGAACGAACTTGCTGCGCTTGTCGAAGAAGGCGGTGTCGTACTCGTCGGCCTCGATCACAAAGGCCGGGCCGTCGCCGAGGCGGGCCGACACGCCGAAGTCCAGCGGCACGCCGCCGACCAGAAAGCCGGGCGCCTTGCCGCCCTGTTCGAGCACCCAGGCCAGCATCGAGGTGGTGGTCGTCTTGCCGTGCGTGCCGGCCACGGCCAGCACGTGCCGGCCCTGCAGCACGTGCTCGGCCAGCCACTGCGGGCCGCTGGTGTAGGGCTTGCCGGCGTCCAGGATGGCTTCCATCAGCGGAAACTTGGGGCTGCCGTCGGGCAGGCGGGCCCGCGAGACCACGTTGCCGACCACGAACATGTCGGGAGCGAGGTCCAGTTGGTCGGCGCCGAAGCCTTCGATCAGGTCGATGCCGAGCGCGCGCAGCTGGTCGCTCATCGGGGGGTACACGCCGGCGTCGCAGCCCGTGACCCGGTGGCCTGCTTCGCGTGCGAGAGCGGCCACACCGCCCATGAACGTGCCGCAGATACCCAGAATATGAATGTGCATCGGCCAATTCTAGGGAGGCGCTGCGGGTGCCCCGGCCGCTTCGCCCCGGGCGCCGTACTGATGTTCATGTGAGGGGCGCCCGCAGCGGGCAAAATGCCCCGATGGACACGTCCAAGCGCGAAATCGCAGCCGTTGCCGCCCGACTCGTCGTCGAGGAGGGGCTCGAGTACGGCCCGGCCAAGCGCCGGGCGCTGCGCGAACTCGGCCTCCCGACGCGCACCGCGCTGCCCAACAACGACGAGGTCGAGGCCGAGGTGCGCGACTACATCGCGCTCTTCTGCGCCGACACCCAACCCCAGGAACTGCACGCACTGCGCCTGCTTGCGCTCGAGTGGATGGAGCGCATGGCCGTGTTTCGGCCGCATGTGGGCGGCGCGGTCTGGCATGGCACGGCCACACGTTTGTCAGACATTTATATTCAATTGTTCTGCGATGATTCCAAGTCGGCCGAAATCGCCCTGATCGATCACCACGTGGACTACGAGCCGCGCATGGTGACCGGCTTCCATGGCGAGCAGGTCGAAGCCCTCAGCGTCCACGCGCCGAGCCGGGCGCTGGGCGAGGAAATCGGGGTCCACCTGCTGGTGTACGACCTCGACGACCTGCGCGGTGCCCTCAAGCCCGACGCCCAGGGGCGCGCGCCACGCGGCGACCTGAACGCGCTGCGCCGACGCATTGAACAAGAAAAGGACCAGTGAATGACTTCAACGCCCACACGACGCGGCATGCTGTATGCCGGCGTGGCGGCAGTCGCTGCCGCGGCCGGCGTGGCCGGCGCCTGGTGGCGGGAGCGCAATGACAGCGGCGTCGCGGCCACAGGCGGTGAAAAGCTCGATGCGGCCATGTTCTGGGACCAGCGTTTCGAGCGCCCCGAGGGCGGCGAACTCGCCCTGACGAGCTTGCGCGGCAAGCCCGTGCTGCTCAACTTCTGGGCCACGTGGTGCCCGCCCTGCGTCGAAGAAATGCCGATGATCGACGCCTTTTTTCGTGAACATGGCGCCAACGGCTGGCAAGTTGTCGGCTTGGCCATCGATCAACCCAGCGCCGTGCGCAAGTTCCTGCAGCGCACGCCCGTCACCTACCCGACCGCATTGGCCGGGTTGCAGGGCATGGAACTGGTCAAGAATCTGGGCAACACGGGGGGTGGCCTGCCGTTCACCCTGGTGCTCCACGGCGATGGTTCCGTGCTGGCTCGTAAAATGGGCAAGCTTGAAACCACCGACCTGGACGCTTGGCGACGCCAACTTGTTCACGGTTAGAATTTAAATACACAAGCTGGCGTTAGACGCCAAACGCCGAAAATCGACGGTTTTCGGTCAAGTTCTTTCCTAAAGACCGGCAAAGCTGGCACTGGAGTCCCATGGATCTGCGCAAACTCAAGACACTGATCGATCTGGTGTCCGAATCGAATATTTCCGAACTGGAAATCACCGAAACCGAAGGCAAGGTCCGCATCGTCAAGGGTGGCGGTGCCGCCCCCGTGCAGTACGTGCAGACCCTGGCCGCTGCGCCCGCTGTGGCAGCGCCCGTGGCTGGTGCTGTCGCCCCGGCCGCCGCTGCCCCCGCCGTTGAAGCCGCACCGAGCGGCCATGCCGTGAAGTCACCGATGGTCGGCACCTTCTACCGCTCGTCCAGCCCCGGTGCTGCGGCCTTTGTCGAAGTCGGCAGCAAGGTCAACGAAGGCGACACGGTCTGCATCATCGAGGCGATGAAGATCCTCAACGAAATCGAGGCCGACAAGTCCGGCACGATCACGCAGATCCTCGGCGAAAACGGCCAGGCGGTCGAATACGGCCAGCCGCTGTTCATCATCGAGTAAGCATGTTCAAGAAGATTCTGGTCGCCAATCGCGGCGAGATTGCCCTTCGGATTCAGCGTGCCTGCAGCGAGATGGGCATCAAGGCCGTGATGGTCTATTCCGAGGCTGATCGCGACGCCAAGTACGTCAAGCTGGCACAGGAAGCCGTCTGCATCGGCCCCGCGCCGTCGGGCCTGAGCTACCTCAACATGCCGGCCATCATTTCGGCCGCCGAGGTGACGGATGCCGAAGCCATTCACCCCGGCTACGGTTTCCTCAGCGAGAACGCCAATTTCGCCGAACGCGTGGAGCAAAGCGGCTTCCAGTTCATCGGCCCGACGCCCGACAACATCCGCACGATGGGTGACAAGGTTTCGGCCAAGCAGGCCATGATCAAGGCCGGCGTGCCTTGCGTGCCCGGCTCGGAAGGCGAACTGTCCGACGACGCCGCCACCAACAAGCGCATCGCCCGTGCGATCGGCTACCCGGTCATCATCAAGGCGGCAGGCGGCGGCGGTGGTCGCGGCATGCGCGTGGTGCACACCGAGGCGGCGCTGGTCAACGCGATCCAGATGACCAAGGCGGAAGCCGGCGCGGCCTTCAACAATCCGGCCGTGTACATGGAGAAGTTTCTCCAGAACCCGCGCCACATCGAAATCCAGATCCTCGCGGACAAGCACAAGAACGCCGTTTATCTGGGCGAGCGCGACTGCTCCATGCAGCGCCGCCACCAGAAGGTGATCGAGGAATCGCCGGCCCCCGGCATTCCGCGCAAGCTGATCGAGAAGATCGGCGAGCGCTGTGCAGCGGCCTGCAAGAAGATTGGCTACCGCGGCGCCGGCACTTTCGAGTTCCTGTACGAGAACGGCGAGTTCTACTTCATCGAGATGAACACGCGCGTGCAGGTGGAGCATCCGGTGACGGAGTTCACCACCGGCATCGACATCGTGAAGACGCAGATCATGGTCGCCGCCGGCGAGAAGCTGCCGTTCACGCAGCGCCAGATCGAGATGCGCGGCCACGCCATCGAGGTGCGCATCAACGCCGAAGACCCGTGGAAGTTCACGCCGTCGCCGGGCCGCATCACGATGTGGCACCCGCCGGGTGGCCCGGGCGTTCGCGTCGACTCGCACGTGTACACCAACTACTTCGTGCCCCCGAACTACGACTCGATGATCGGCAAGATCATCGTGTACGGCGACACGCGCGAGCAGGCCATGGCGCGCATGCGCACGGCCCTGAACGAGACCGTGATCGAAGGCATCCAGACCAACATGCCGCTGCACCGCGAGCTGATGGTCGACGCCAAGTTCATGAGCGGCGGCACGAACATCCACTACCTCGAAGAGTGGCTCGCAGCGCACAAGCGCTGAGTCCACGCGCGAAAACGCCCTGTATGTTTGAACTCCGCCTGATGGCGCCGGAAGACCGGGTCGAATGGCTCGGCGATGCGCTCGACGCACTCGATGCGCTGAGCGTGTCGGTCGAAGACGCCGACGCGCAAACCGATGCCGAGCAGGCCCTGTTCGGCGAGCCCGGCATGCCGCCGCCCAAGGAGGGCTGGCAGCGTTCGCGCGTGATCGCGCTGTTCCCCGATGAAGCTGCTGCCAACGAGGCGGCTTCGGTGCTCGCGCTGCAGGACCTCTTCGGCGGTTGTGCGGTGCTCGGCGTGGCACCGGTGCCTGACCAGGACTGGGTGCGGCTCACGCAATCGCAGTTCGCACCGGTCGAGATCACGCCCGAGTTCTGGATCGTGCCGACCTGGCACGAGCCGCCCGCGCAAGCCAAGCAGGTGATCCGGCTCGACCCGGGCCTGGCCTTCGGCACCGGCACGCATCCGACCACGCGCATGTGCCTGCGCTGGATCGCGACGCAAGGCGAGGGCGCCTTTGCCGACCAGCGCGTGCTCGACTACGGCTGCGGCTCCGGCATCCTGGCCATCGGTGCGGCGAAGTTCGGCGCGCGCGCCATCGACGCCGTCGATATCGACGAGGCTGCGGTCTCCTCGACCCGGCTCAACGCCGAAGCCAACAGCGTGCAACTGAACGCCGGGCTGCCCGACGCGGCTCAGGGCGAGTACCAGACGGTGCTCGCCAACATCCTCGCGACGCCGCTCAAGGTGCTGGCGCCGCTGCTGCGCAGCCATGTGGCCGCCGGTGGTTCGCTGGTGCTGGCCGGCATCCTCGAGCGCCAGGCCGACGAGCTGAAGGCGGCCTATGCGCCGTACGCAGCACTCGAGGTCAGCGACACCGAGGACGGCTGGATCCTCATGACCGCGCGCTGCTGAGGCGCGCGGCCGGGCGCTCGCGCTGCGGGTGCCCCGGGCACCTGCCTGCACGGCGAGGGCCCAACCCTACAATCGCCCGGTCATGAGCCTCGTCACGCGTTGCCCCGCCTGCACCACCACCTTCAAGGTGGTGCGCGACCAGCTTCGCATCTCGGACGGTTGGGTGCGCTGCGGCCGCTGCAGCCATGTGTTCGATGCGACGCTCGACCTGCAGGATGCGCCCGACGGTGCCGTGTCCGCGCCAGCCACACCGGCACCCGCGCCGGCCCCTTCGCCGATGGCTTCGATGGCCGCACTGGTGGCGTCTTTCGACGACGCACGCATCGACCTGACGGCCGTGCGGCCGGCGGTCGAGGAGGCGGACTTTCTCGACGACGAGTCCGAGCCGCAGGCGCCGTCGGCTGCTTCGCAAGAGGAGGTCGGCCTGTCGACCGCCGTCGCCACCGTCGCGCCGGCCGCACCGCCACTGCCTTTCTCGCTGACGCTGCCAGAGCACGGTCTCACTGCAGACGAGCCCTGGTCCGATCTCGACACCACCGAGCCCGCCTGGCGTCCGCCCGCGAGTTCGCTGCCGCCGTTCCCGAACATCGATCTGAACCTCGGCGCACCGCCGCCTGCATCGCCGTCGCCTGCGCCGCCGTTGCCCAACCTGCCGCGCAGCAGCGCGCTGCGAGGGCTGGTCGCGGCGACCGGTGAGAACGACGATGGCGCGGCCGCGGAGCGCGAGCAGGAAGAAAAAGACCACGACCAGCTCCTGATCCAGAAGGCGCTGCGCCGTGCGCGCGCCAAGTCGGCCAAGATCGCGAACGCCAAGGCCCGCGATGCGCAACACCACGAAGAGGTTGCCGCACCGCTGCCGGGCCCCGGCATCCGCGCCGAAGGCGAGCCGGACTTCTCGCTCTCCGCGACCTTCGAGGCGCCCGAGGACCATCCCTTCGCCGAAGAAGACGAGCCGGCTGACAAGTCCGCCGGCTTCTGGCAGCGCAAGGGCGTGCGTCGCCTGCTGCTGGTGCTGGCCGTGCTCGCGGCCTTGGTCCTCATCGCGCAGATCGTTCGCCATGAGCGCGACGGCATCGTGGCGCGTCAGCCGAACCTGCGGCCAGCCCTGTCGGCGCTGTGCCAGTACACCGGCTGCGAGCTCGCGGCGCTGCGCCAGATCGGCGACATCGTGATCGAAGGCGCGGCCTTCGCGCGTGAGAAGAGCGGTGGCAACGACTACCGGCTGAGCTTCACCTTGCGCAATGCGGCGACCGTGCCGCTGGCCATGCCGGCCATCGAGCTGTCGCTGCTCGACACGCAAGAACAAGCCGTCGTGCGGCGCGTGATCACGCCCACGGACTACGGTGCGCCGGGCGTGCTGGCGGCGCGTGCCGACCGCGCGGCCTCGCTGCCGCTGACCTTGTCGGCCAGCGAAGCGGCGACGCTGCCGCCGATCGCGGGCTACCGCGTCGAAGCTTTCTATCCCTGAGCGGAGCGCCGACACGCGCGCCGTTCGTTCCCTTTCTCATCCAACCTACGGTCCACCCATGGCAGCAGTGATTTGCGGTTCTCTTGCGTTCGACACCATCATGACTTTCGAAGGCCGGTTCGCCGACCAGATCCTGCCGGACCAGCTGCACATCCTGAATGTGTCGTTCCTGGTGCCGGGCCTGCGTCGCGACTTCGGCGGTTGCGCCGGCAACATCGCCTACAGCCTCAACGCGCTCGGCGGCACGGCGCTGCCGATGGCCACGCTGGGCAGCGACGGCGCCGACTACGCCGAACGCATGCGCACGCTGGGCATCAGCACGGAGTTCGTGCGTCAGCTCGACGACACGTTCACCGCGCAGGCGATGATCATGAACGACACGGACAACAACCAGATCACGGCGTTCCACCCCGGCGCGATGCAGCAGGCGCACGTCACGAAGGTGGTGGCGCGCGAGGACATCAAGCTCGGCATCATCGCGCCCGACGGCCGCGAGGCGATGCTGCAGCACGCCGAGCAATTCGCCGCCGGCGGCATTCCCTTCGTGTTCGATCCGGGCCAGGGCCTGCCGATGTTCGACGGCGACGCACTGCGTCACTTCATCGAGCTCGCGAGCTGGGTCGTGGTCAACGACTACGAAGGCAAGATGCTGTCGCAGCGCACCGGCTGGAGCCTGGCCGAGATCTCGCAGCGCGTGCGCGGCCTCGTGGTCACGTTGGCCGCTGAAGGCTGCGAGGTGTGGACCGACGGCGAACGCGAGCATGTGCCCGGTGTGACGCCGACGGCCGTGATCGAACCCACGGGTTGCGGCGACGCTTGGCGCGGCGGCCTGTTGTACGGTCTGGAAAAGGAATGGCCGCTGGCCCGCTGCGCGGCGCTCGGCAACCACATCGGTGCGCTCAAGATCGCACAACGCGGACCGCAGAACTACCAGATCGATCGCGCCACGCTCGACCTGTGATTCGCTGACGTGCCCACATCGCTTCGGCGATGCGGCAACAGCGGGGGCGCCCATGAAAAAAGCCCGGCACCTTGCGGTACCGGGCTTTGTGCCTTTCAGGGCCGCTGAGAATTCACTCAGGGCTTGCTGGCCGTCGGAAACGGCCAGGCTGCCTGGGGATTCAGCGTCGTTTGCGCCGCAGGGGCAGGCGCTACGGCAGCCTTCGCAGGCGCGGCGGCCTTCTTGGCAGCAGGCTTCTTGGCAGCAGCGGCAGGCTTGGCAGCGGGCTTTTTCGCGGCTTTCTTGGCTGCTGCCTTCTTGGCAGGAGCCTTCTTGGCGGCAGCCTTCTTCGCAGGGGCCTTCTTGGCAGCAGCCTTCTTGGCAGGCGCCTTCTTTGCTACGGCCTTCTTGGCAGGCGCCTTCTTGGCGGCGGCCTTCTTTGCCGGAGCCTTCTTGGCAGCGGCCTTCTTCGCCGGTGCAGCCTTCTTCGCTACGACCTTCTTGGCTGCAACCTTCTTGGCCGCGACCTTCTTTGCCGGAGCCTTCTTCGCTACGACCTTCTTGGCGACAGCCTTCTTAGCCGGTGCCTTCTTGGCAGCGACCTTCTTTGCCGGAGCCTTCTTCGCGGCGACAGCCTTCTTTGCCGGAGCCTTCTTTGCAGCGACCTTCTTGGTCGGCGCTTTCTTTGCAGTTGCCATTTCTATTTCTCCTTGATCAAGTTGAAAAAATCAACCTATTGAAGCACTCCACGCGCGTTGGGAGCGTGAAGTGATTCATGGCGTTGGAATCTAAGCCCCAGCACCATGAACACCTGAGCCCTCATCCATGCCGCGCTCTGTGGCGCAGTCGGTGGCAAGGGCAATTCTTGAATTCATGAATTGTTGTGTATCGAAAAATTCAATCCCAGGAGAGCGCACCACCCGACTGGTACTCGATCACGCGGGTTTCGAAAAAGTTGCGCTCTTTCTTCAGGTCAATCATTTCGCTCATCCAGGGGAACGGGTTTTCTTCGTTCGGGAAGAGCGTTTCGAGGCCGATCTGCTGCGCGCGCCGGTTGGCGATGTAGCGCAGGTAGCCCTTGAACATGGAGGCGTTCATGCCGAGCACGCCACGCGGCATGGTGTCTTCGGCGTATTTGTATTCGAGCTCGACGGCCTTCATGAAGAGGTCCTTGATCTCGGCCTTGAACTCTGTGGTCCACAGGCCGGGATTCTCGAGCTTGAGCTGGTTGATCAGGTCGATGCCGAAATTGCAGTGCATCGACTCGTCGCGCAGGATGTACTGGTACTGCTCGGCGGCGCCGGTCATCTTGTTCTGGCGACCCAGCGCAAGGATCTGCGTGAAGCCGACGTAGAAGAAGAGGCCTTCCATCAGGCAGGCGAACACGATGAGCGACTTGAGCAGCGTCTGGTCGGTCTCGTGCGTGCCGGTCTTGAAGTGCGGGTCGCTGATGGCGTCGATGAACGGGATCAGGAACTGGTCCTTCTCGCGGATCGATGCCACTTCGTTGTAGGCGTTGAAGATCTCGCTCTCGTCCAGGCCGAGCGACTCGACGATGTACTGGTACGCGTGCGTGTGGATCGCTTCCTCGAAGGCCTGGCGCAGCAGGAACTGGCGGCACTCGGGGGCCGTGATGTGGCGATAGGTGCCCAGCACGATGTTGTTGGCGGCCAGCGAATCGGCGGTCACGAAGAAGCCGAGGTTGCGCTTGATGATGCGGCGCTCGTCGTCGGTCAGGCCGTTCGGGTCTTTCCACAACGCGATGTCGCGCGTCATGTTCACTTCCTGCGGCATCCAGTGGTTGGCGCAGGTGGCGAGGTACTTTTCCCAGGCCCACTTGTACTTGAACGGCACCAGCTGATTGACGTCGGTCTGGCCGTTGATGATGCGCTTGTCGGAAGCCTTGACGCGCTGCGCTGCAGGCGCGGCCACCGATGCGGTGGCAGTGGCGGGTTGTGCAAGCGACGAAGTCGGAGCGGCGACCGCGCGACCTGCGGAAGAACCGCTGGTCGATGCGTGGTGCTGCTGCAATCCTTGTTGCATATCCTTTGGTAAGGAGGGCTTGACTTCTTCGTCCCAGGTCAACATAGAAAAATCCAATGCGCAATTATCGGAGCAACGATGTGAGTTGCAAAGTGCTCGTTCACATCGTGCGCCATTTATGGGGTTGTTATGTTGCTCGCATGCATCGCGCGACGTCAGTCAATGCCTTGATTGATTGAACGTCGCGCGCTTTTCAGTTCTGCGAGCACCTCGCTGATCGATCGAAGCGTCTTCTTCTTTGACGCTTCACTTGCACATCACTGGCAGGCTTCGCAGGTCGGGTCGTCGACACCGCAGAACGCGATGTCGGTGGCGGGCATGGCGCTCATCTGTGCCTTCGCTGCTGCAGCGGCGGCTTCGAGTGCGCTCATGCCCGAGGGTGCGTCGTTGCCCGACGACACCGCGTTGAGACGGCCCGATTGCACCGTCGACTTTTCAGCGTGCGTCGCGCTCTGCGTGCGCAGGTAGTACGTGGTCTTCAGGCCGCGCAGCCATGCGAGCTTGTAGGTGTCGTCGAGCTTCTTGCCCGAGGCGCCGGCCATGTAGATGTTCAGCGACTGCGCCTGGTCGATCCACTTCTGGCGACGCGAGGCGGCTTCGACGAGCCACGTGGTTTCCACTTCGAACGCGGTGGCGTACAGCGCCTTCACGTCTTGCGGCACGCGGTCGATGGGGCGCAGCGAACCGTCGAAGTGCTTCAGGTCCATGACCATCACGTCGTCCCACAGGCCCAGGCGCTTCAGGTCGCGCACCAGGTAGTGGTTGATCACGGTGAACTCGCCCGACAGGTTCGACTTGACCGACAGGTTGCCGAAGCAGGGTTCGATCGAGGCGTCGACGCCGATGATGTTCGAGATGGTCGCGGTCGGAGCGATGGCCACGCAGTTCGAATTGCGCATGCCCTGGCTCTTGATCTTCTGGCGCAGTGCGTCCCAGTCGAGCGTGGACGAGCGGTCCACTTCGACGTAGCCGCCGCGGGCTTTTTCGAGCAGGTCGAGCGTGTCGATCGGCAGGATGCCCTTGTCCCACAGCGAGCCCTTGTAGCTCGAGTACTTGCCGCGTTCGCGCGCCAGGTCGGCCGATGCCGAGTACGCGTGGTAGCAGATGGCTTCCATCGACTCGTCGGCGAACTGCACGGCTTCCTGCGAGGCGTAGGGAATGCGCAGTTCGTACAGCGCGTCCTGGAAGCCCATGAGGCCCAGGCCGACCGGACGGTGGCGCAGGTTGGAGTCGCGCGCCTTCTTCACGGCGTAGTAGTTGATGTCGATCACGTTGTCGAGCATGCGCATCGCCGTCGAGATCGTCTTCTGCAGCTTGACCTGGTCGACCTTGCCGTCCTTCAGATGCTGCAGCAGGTTCACGGAACCCAGGTTGCACACGGCCGTTTCGGTGTCGCTGGTGTTCAGCGTGATCTCGGTGCACAGGTTCGACGAGTGAACCACGCCGGCGTGCTGCTGCGGCGAGCGCACGTTGCAGGCGTCCTTGAACGTGATCCAGGGATGGCCGGTCTCGAACAGCATCGTGAGCATCTTGCGCCACAGGTCCGACGCCTGGAGCGTGCGGGCGGGCTTGATCTCGCCGCGGGCGGCCTTTTCTTCGTAGGCGACGTAGGCCTTTTCGAAGTCGGCGCCGAACAGGTCGTGCAGGTCAGGCACGTTGGAGGGCGAGAACAGCGTCCAGGTGCCCTTTTCCATCACGCGGCGCATGAAGAGGTCGGGGATCCAGTTGGCCGTGTTCATGTCGTGCGTGCGGCGGCGGTCGTCGCCGGTGTTCTTGCGCAGCTCCAGGAACTCCTCGATGTCGAGGTGCCAGGTTTCCAGGTACGTGCAGACGGCGCCCTTGCGCTTGCCGCCCTGGTTCACGGCCACGGCCGTGTCGTTCACCACCTTCAGGAACGGCACGACGCCTTGCGATTCGCCGTTGGTGCCCTTGATGTGGCTGCCCAGTGCGCGCACGCGGGTCCAGTCGTTGCCCAGGCCGCCGGCGAACTTCGACAGCAGCGCGTTTTCCTTGATCGACTCGTAGATGCCGTCCAGGTCGTCGGGCACGGTGGTCAGGTAGCAGCTGGACAGTTGCGAGCGCAGCGTGCCGGCGTTGAACAGCGTGGGCGTGCTCGACATGAAGTCGAACGACGACAGCACTTCGTAGAACTCGATGGCGCGCGCTTCGCGGTCGATTTCGTTCAGCGACAGGCCCATGGCCACGCGCATGAAGAAAGCCTGCGGCAGCTCGATGCGCGACTTGCGCACGTGCAGGAAGTAGCGGTCGTACAGCGTCTGCAGGCCGAGGTAGTCGAACTGGTTGTCGCGCTCGGCCTTCAGGGCGGCGCCCAGGCGGGGCAGGTCGTACTGCAGCAGCTTCTCGTCGAGCAGTTCGTTGTCCACGCCCTTCTTGATGAACTGCGGGAAGTAGTCGGCGTAGGCGGTGGCACGGTCGGCCGGCATCACTTCGCGGCCGATGATCTCCTTGAAGATCGTGTGCAGCAGCAGGCGCGCGGTGGCGAAGGTGTAGTCGGGGTCTTTTTCGATCAGCGTGCGGGCCGCCAGGATCGAGGCCTTGTAGACCTCGTCGAGCGGCACGCCGTCGTACAGGTTGCGCATCGTCTCGGCCTGGATCGGTGCGGCGGTGATGCTGTCGCCCAGGTTTTCGCAGGCCGATTCGATCAGGCCCTTGAGCTCGTTCAGGTCAAGCGCCACGCGCTCGCCGTTGTCGAGCACATGCAGCACCGGCGCGGCGGGCAGGTCTTGCTCGACTTGCTTGGAGCGCTCCTGCGTGCGGCGTTCGCGGTACAGCACGTAGGCACGTGCGATTTCATGGTGGCCGCCGCGCATCAGGCCGAGCTCGACCTGGTCTTGCACGTCTTCGATGTGGAAGGTGCCGCCGCCCGGACGCGAACGCACCATGGCGCGGATCACGCCTTGCGTGAGCACGTCGACCGTCTCGCGCACGCTGGCCGAGGCCGCGCCCTGGGTGCCGTGCACGGCCAGGAAGGCCTTCATCATCGCGATGGCGATCTTGTTCGGTTCGAAGGGAACCACGGCGCCGTTGCGGCGAATGATCTGGTAGTGGGCGAGGTTCTGACCGGTGGGCGAGCCCGCAGTGTCTTGTTGCTGCTGCGGCGTCGCGGGGACGGCGCGGGGGGTCGACGGGGTGTTCAGTGCAGTTTGCATTCGCTTCCTCTCGGTTGTGCAATTCTTGTTGGTTGGCAAGGCCTCGCGGGCCTTGCGTCGGCGTTGTTGCCGAACGGGAAGACACTATATCTAGGGTGTCGGTGCCCCACAAGCCACTACAGGTAGTGTTTTCTTGTAAATGCAACTCGGCAGGAATTGCGCAGGACTCAGCGCATCACCAGCGATGCCGCATGAATACTGGACCATGGTGGCGCAACCCACGCTGGGCGCGGCTTGCAAGACGATTTGGGCCTGCAGGCCGCATGGTTGCTGTGCTGCGCGCTTGCACTCATCGAATTGCTGCGCTGCGAGAGCGCCGCATCACGAGGCGCCACGCGATTGAAAAAATTAGCGCGCCACCACCTGCTCGGGAAACATTTGTGGACTCCAGCCGAGCTGTTCGCGCAGCACGCGCCAGTCGAAACCGGCGCCGGGGTCTTGCTTGCGACCGGGCGCGATGTGCTCGTGGCCGGCGATGTGGGCGATGGCGTAGTGCTGCGCGAGCGCCGCGCAGAGGCTGGCCAGCGTTTCGTACTGCCCCTCTTCGAAGCGCTCGCCCTCGAGGCCTTCGAGCTCGATGCCGACCGAGTCGTCGTTGCAGTTGCTGCGTCCACGCCACGACGACACGCCGGCGTGCCAGGCGCGGTCGTCGCAGCTCACGAACTGCCACAGCTCGCCGTTGCGGCGCACATAGAAATGCGACGACACCTCGAGCCCGCGGATCGACTGGAAGTACGGGTGCGCATCCCAGTCGAGCCGGTTGGTGAAGAGCTGCTGCACCGCGTTGCCGCCGTATTCGCCGGGCGGCAGGCTGATCGAATGCAGCACGATCAGGTCGGTCTGCGCGCCGACGGGGCGCGGGCCGAAGTTGGGCGAGGGCAGGGACTTGGCGAAGCGGTACCAGCCGGCGCGCCAGAGTCTGTCGTCGCCGGCGGGTGGGGTGACGAGGTCGTCAGTCGTCGGCATGCGAGGTGGCACCGTCGTCGCCGTTGGGCGTGGAGATGCCCAGGCGCGCGATGCGGTAGCGGATCTGGCGCAGGCTCATGCCGAGCCGCGCGGCGGCGGCCGTGCGGTTGAAGCCGCTTTCGTGCAGCGCGCGCACGAGGATCTCGCGCTCCTGCTGGTCGAGCCAGGCTTGCAGATCGGAAGGCAGCGGCGGCGGTGCGGGCTTGGGTTCGAAGGCTGGTGCCGGTGCGGGCGCAGCAGCAGCGGCCGTCGTCGCCTCGGTCGGTACGGCCCCGGATTCGTTGCGGGGCGCCGCCGGCATCGTGCCCATGAGGTCGATCTGCAGCTCGTCGCCGTCGTTCAGCGCCACGGCGCGGTGCAGCAGGTTCTCGAGCTCGCGCACGTTGCCGTCGAGCGGGTGCTGGGCGAGGCGCTGCAGCAGCGCGTCGGACAGGCGCGGCGCCGGCAGGCCGCCGTCTTGCGCGATGCGCGCGAGCAGCGCGGTGCACAGCGCGGGCAGGTCTTCGCGGCGCTCGCGCAGCGCGGGCACCGCGATCTCGATCACGTTGAGCCGGTAGAACAGGTCTTGTCGGAAGCGGCCGGCCAGCACCTCGGCGTGCAGGTCTTTGTGGGTGGCGCTCACGATGCGCACGTCGACTGCATCTTCCTGCGTCGAGCCGATGGCGCGCACGCTGCGTTCCTGAATGGCGCGCAGCAGCTTCGACTGCATGGCCAGCGGCAGGTCGCCGATCTCGTCGAGGAACAGCGTGCCGTCGCGCGCCGCCTGGAAGTAGCCGTCGCGGTCTTGCGAGGAGCCGGTGTACGAGCCCTTCTTGGCGCCGAAGAATTCGGCCTCAAGCAGGTTCTCGGGAATCGCGCCGCAGTTCACCGCGACGAAGGGGCCGTCGCTGCGCTGGCTGCAGCCGTGCACGGCGCGCGCGACCAGCTCCTTGCCGGTGCCCGACTCGCCGCGCACCAGCACCGGCGCCATGCCGCGCGCCACCTTGGCGATGCGCGACTTCACGAGGCGCATCGGGTCGGAGTCGCCGACCAGCCGGTCGAGCGCGGTGGCGCCGCTGCGCGTCACGGACAGCGCATCGGGGCGTTCGCCGCCGTGGCTTGCGGCTTGCGGCGCAGGCTTCTGCGGCACGACCACCGCGGCGCGGTTGGCCTGCACGGCCGACGCCACCACGGCGCGGAACTGCTTCAGGTCGACCGGCTTCGTGAGGTAGTCGAAGGCGCCGGCCTTCAGCGCCTCGACCGCGTTCTCGGCCGAGCCGTAGGCGGTCATGACCACGCAGCGCTCGCTGCGCTGGTCTTTCTGGATGCGGTGGATGATCTCCATGCCTTCGCCGTCGGGCAGCCGCATGTCGGTGATCACGGCGTCGAAGCGGCCGGCTTCGAGGTGCTGCCAGGCTTCGGACACGCTGCCCGCCGCTTCCACCCGGTAGCCTTCGCGCAGCAGCGTGAGTTCGTAGAGCGTGCGCAGGTCGGGCTCGTCGTCGATGACGAGGATCTGCGCGGGGCGCGAGGCGGCGGCGGAGGGCGGGAGGGAGCTCACGGCCGCTATTGTGTCAGCCGGTTTTCGCTCGGGGCGAAGCTGACGAAGAATTCGTTGCCCTCGGGCCCGCCCGGCACCAGCGCGCGCCGCTCGTAGCCGATGGTCGCGCCGTGGCGCCGGCACAGCTCGCGGCACAGGAACAGGCCCAGGCCGCTGGAGCGGCTCTCGGACGAGAAGAAGGGTTCGAACAGGTGGCGCTGCACCGCCGGTTCCAGCGGCGCGCCGTCGCTCCACACCAGCAACGCGGCGCGCTGCACGCCGGCCCGCTGCAAGGTGGTGATGACCTGGATCGCGCCCTCGCGCTGGCTCGCGTAGCGCGCGGCGTTGTCCAGCAGGTTCACGAGCAGGCGGCGCAGGTGCTCGGCCTCGAAGCGCACCTCGCTGCCCGGCGCGTCGAGCGCCACGCGCACGCCCTTGCGCTGGGTCTGGCGCACCCACTCCTCGGCCAGGATCTGCGCGGCCGGGTCGAGCACCAGCTGTTCGCCCAGCGAGAGCACGCGCTGCTGGCGCGCGCGCGAGACGTCGAGCACGTCGTCCACGATGCGCGCCAGGCGCTGCGCGTTGTGCTGGACCATGTCGGTCAGCTTGCGGTGCGCCGGGTCGGTCAGGTCTTCGCTGAGCAGCGCGCTGGCCTGCGCGATGGCGGCCAGCGGGTTGCGGATTTCATGCGCCACCGCGGCCGACATGCGGCCCATCGCGGCGAGCTTTTCGGTGCGGATGCGGGCTTCGAGTTCGCGCAGGTCCTGCAGGAACATCACGCACAGGCTGTCGGCGCGGCGGTCGTCGGTGGGCGTGAGCCGGGTGCGCACGCGCACCTCGCGCGCCGCGCCGCGCGCCTGCGCCACCGGAATTTCTTCGGTCTGCGGCGCGCGCCGCGCGAAGGTCTGGCGCGCCAGCGCGGCCAGCGCGTGCCAGGCCGGCTGGGTGTGCAGCGGGAACGGCATTGGCAACTGCGCCAGGCCCTGGCCGAGGATCGCGTCGGCCGCCGGATTGGCGGTGTGCACCAGGCCCTCAGCGTCGATCACCAGCACGCCTTCGGTGAGGGTTTCGATCACCAGGTCGTTGACCTGCGCCTGCATCTGCGCGTGGCTGCGGCTGCGTTGTGCCACCGCCTCTTCGCGCGCCAGCCGGCGGGCCAGCTCGTGCGCGAGCAGCGCCACCACGAACAGGCCGGTGCCGGTGAGGGCGGCCTGCACGAAGCGCGCCGACGGGTCGTTGGGTTGCTGCAGCCAGTGCCAGCCGGCGTCGGCCAGCAGCAGCAGCGTCACGGTGGCTGTGGTGCCCAGGCCCACGAGCAGCGTGCCGAGCACCGCGCTCATCAAGACAGGCAGCGCGAACAGCGGCGTGTAGTTGACGCTGCCGCCCTGCAGCACCTGCAAGGCGCTGAAGATGCCCAGGTCGACCCCGATGGTCAGCAGCCACAGCGTCGAGAAGCCGCGGATCGGCGGTTCGAAGTGCGCGTAGCGCATCTCCAGCCAGGCCAGCACGAGGTAGCCGCCCGACAGCACGATCGGCAGCGGTTGCACGGCCTGCCCGATGGCGAAGGCCACGCCCTGCAGCAGCACCAGCACCACCGCCACGAAACAGCGCGCCGCCATGAAGCCGCGCCACAGCCGCAGCAGCGCGGTGCTGTCGCCGGCGCCCAGGTCGAGCACGTCCCAGTCGGTGGCCGGCTCGCCGCGCGACCGGCGCAACGAACTCATGCGGAGGTGCCGGCCTGGCGGTGCGCGGCGCTGCAGTACACCGCGCCGTCGGGCCCGAGGAGTGCGTCGGCCGCGGGCAGGTGCAGCCCGCAATGGGCGCAGCGCACCATCGCCTGCGGCGGGCCGACGGCCGGTGTGCGCTGTTGTGCCTTCTTGGCGCGCTCTTGTTGCGCGTCGCGCATCTCTTCGCGCCGGTTCTTGCGCCAGAGCCAGATCGCGACCCACACCACCGCGAGAACGAGCAGGTACTTCATGCGGGCAGGCGCGTCAGCACGACTTCGAGCACGAAGCGCGAGCCCACGTAGGCCAGCAGCAGCAGCGCTGCGCCCGCGTACAGCACGCGCCGCGCCGTGCGTCCGCGCCAGCCGAAGCGCGCGCGCCCGGTCAGCAGGACCGCGAAGCTGAGCCAGGCGAGCACCGAGAAGATGGTCTTGTGGTCCCACTTCCAGGCGCGGCCGGCGGCGCCGTAGAGCTGTTCGCTGAACAGCAGGCCGGCCAGCAGCGTGGCCGACAGCAGCACGAATCCCGCGGTGACGAAGCGGAAGGTGAGCCGTTCCAGCGTGAGCAGCGGCACGCCGGCCTGTGCATCGGCACTGACAAGGCGGATCTGCTTTTCGGCCCGCGTGATCAGCCAGGCGTGCACCACGGCGGCGCCGAACAGGCCGTACGAGGCGATGCCCAGCGCGAGGTGCAGCGGCAGCCAGGGCGAGGCGCTGACATGCAGCGGCGTGCCGGGAAACAGCAGTGCCAGCAGCACGGCGGCCGCGCCCAGCCAGGCCAGCGCGCGGCGTGCCTTCAGTTGCGGGTACAGGCGGCTTTCGACCGCGTAGACCGTGAGCACCAGCCACGCCGTGACCGACAACGCCGGCGCAAAACCGAAGCGAGGGTCGCCGCCGATCAGCCCGTGGCCCAGCACTGCAGCGTGCAGCAGCCATGCGATGCCGAGCGCCCATTGGGTGGTCTGGCGGCTGAGCCGCGCACCGGCGGCAGCGGCAAAACCGTAGGCCGCCGCGGTGGCGATGCCCAGCGCCACGCCGAGTGGAGAGGGGATCGCTAAAATCATCGGTGGAGTGTATAGGCTCGCCCCGAGGCTTCGCGCACGTCGTGTCGCTTCGCCCACCCCCTGCCGGGGGCAACACCCGTGGTCCGGCACAGCCGGTTGCGCGGGGTTCCACGACAGAGCGAGCCCGCGTACCGCTTCCAGGTTTTCACGACTTTCCATCGGTCCGCTGCCGCGGACAACAAGGTATTTCCTTCATGGCCACCGCCCTCACCGAAAAGTTCTCCCGCCTCGTCAAGACGATGAGCGGCCAGGCGCGCATCACCGAAAGCAACGTGCAGGACATGCTGCGCGAGGTGCGCATGGCACTGCTGGAGGCCGACGTGGCGCTGCCCGTGGTGCGCGACTTCGTCGCCCGCGTGAAAGAGAAGGCGCTCGGCCAGGAAGTGCTGGGCTCGCTCAAGCCGGGCCAGGCGCTGGTCGGCATCGTCAACCGCGAACTCGCCGCCACCATGGGCGAGGGCGTGTCAGACATCAACCTCGCGGCCCAGCCGCCCGCCGTGATCCTCATGGCCGGCCTGCAGGGCGCCGGCAAGACCACCACCACCGCCAAGCTGGCCAAGCACCTGATCGAGAAGCGCAAGAAGAAGGTGCTCACCGTGTCGGGCGACGTGTACCGTCCGGCCGCCATCGAGCAGCTCAAGACCGTGACCAAGCAGGCCGGCGCCGAGTGGTTCCCGAGCACGCCCGACCAGAAGCCGCTAGACATCGCACGCGCCGCGCTCGACCACGCCAAGCGCCACTACTTCGACGTGCTGCTGGTCGACACGGCCGGCCGCTTGGCGATCGACGAAGTGCTGATGACCGAAATCAAGCAGCTGCATGCGGCGCTCGACCCGGTCGAAACCCTGTTCGTGGTCGATGCCATGCAGGGCCAGGACGCGATCAACACCGCCAAGGCCTTCAAGGAAGCGCTGCCCCTCACCGGCATCATCCTGACCAAGACCGACGGCGACTCGCGCGGCGGTGCGGCGCTGTCGGTGCGCCAGGTCACGGGTGTGCCGATCAAGTTCGCCGGCACCAGCGAGAAGATCGACGGCCTCGAGGTGTTCGACGCCGAGCGCCATGCGGGTCGCATCCTCGGCATGGGCGACATCGTCGCGCTGGTCGAGCAGGTCACGGCCGGCGTCGACGTCGAAGCGGCGCAGAAGCTCGCGGCCAAGGTCAAGAGCGGCGCGGGCTTCGACCTCAACGACTTCCTCGGCCAGCTGCAGCAGATGAAGCAGATGGGCGGCCTCTCCAGCCTGATGGACAAGCTGCCCCAGCAGATGGCCGCCAAGGCCAGCGAGGCCGACATGACGCGTGCCGAGCGCGACATCCGCCGCAAGGAAGGGATCATCCAGAGCATGACCCCGCTGGAGCGCCGCAAGCCCGAACTGCTCAAGGCCACGCGCAAGCGCCGCATCGCAGCCGGTGCCGGCGTGCAGGTTCAGGAAGTGAACCGCTTGCTCAACGAGTTCGAGCAGATGCAGGGCATGATGAAGAAGATGAAGGGCGGCGGCCTCATGAAGATGATGAAGAAGATGGGCGGCATGAAGGGCATGGGCGGAATGCCCGGCATGGGCGGAGGCGGCGGCAAGCTGCCGTTCTGATCCCCCTACATATATAGAGACAGACAGAAGCCCGCCAGGGGATGCCCCGGCGGGCTTTGTCGTTTTCAGGCCTGCACGTCGTAGACCGTGGCGTGCGCTTCGGCGGGCGCGGGCAGCTCCCAGCGGTGCAGCATCCGCTCGATGCCTGCGTTCGAGAGCGTCGTGTCGCGCGCGCGGTTGCGGCGCATCAGCTCCGCATGCGGCACCTCCAGGTACACCAGCTCGGTCTGCGCGTGGTACGCCCAGAGCAGGTCCAGCGTCTTGGTGCGCATCTGCTGGCTGAGGTGCGTGGCGTTCCAGACAAAGCGTTCCTGCTTGCGCAGCAGCGCCTTGGCCTGATCGACCGCGTGGTGCGCGGCGAGCCCATCGTTCTCGCCGTGCTTGAGCCCGAGCTCGGCGCGCGCATCGTCGAAGGACACGACCGGCCAGCCCTTGCGGTGCTGCGCCACCCAGTGGTTCTTGCCGCTTGCGGGCAGGCCGCACATCACCGTGACCTGCGAGCCCGGCGTCTGGAACAGCGGGTAGTCGGGGCTGGTGTCGGCGCCGCGAAAGTAGGCCAGGCGCGTGTGCGCATCGGCCATCTGTCGCGGACCGCTCCAGCAGCCTTCTTCCTGCGCCAGCTGCTCGAAGAGTGCGATGTCGGCCAGGCTGTCGGCGCGCTTTTCGTAGTGGCGGCCGAGCATGTCGCAGCGCGCCACGCAGCACAGGTCGGGCAGGCTCAGCTCCCACGAGAGCTTGTGCACCAGCCACTCGGGCCGCACGCCCTTGCGCGAGGCGAAGGCGTGAAACGGCACCTGGTGCACGGCGATGATCCGGCACACGGCCTCGCGCAACGCGAACGGCACGCGGGCCTTCCACATCAGCACGCGCACATCGACCGATCCGCGCCGCGAATGGCCGGGCTGGCCGATGCGGCCGCTGGCCTCGTCGATCACCGTGGTGTCGGGCTTGGCGATGTCGTGCAGCAGGCAGGCCATGAACAGCACGAAGCGGCCGTCGGCGTCGGCGCGCTGGTAGTGCGCGTCGGCCAGGAGCGCGTCGAGCACCATGCGCGTGTGGATGCCGACGTTGCCCTCGGCGTGGTAGTACGGGTCCTGTGGCGTTTCTTCCAAGCGCAGCAAGGCCGGCAGCAGATCGCAGCACTGCGCCCAGTCATAACCTTGCGCGGGCGCGGGGACCAGCGCCCGCAGATCGTCGTAGGTCATCGCGGCCTCCTTGTGGTTGTTGTCAGTTCTGCGGGGTCGCGCAGCGTGCGCAGCCCCAGGTCTTGCCAGCTCACTTGCGGCGTCGGCGCGTAGAGGTCCACGCCCGGCGCGAGCTGGTTGGGCAGCACCGGCCGACGGCTGTGGTGCGAGCCCGAGTCGAGGATGGTCTGCACGAAGTCCGGCCGCACCCACTTGTAGCGGCCGGTCACCTGCCCGACCGATTCGGTCTTGAGGTACAGGCCCTCGGCCAGATCAGACAGGTCGGTTTGCTGGCGCACGAGGTCGAGCGGCTGGCCTTCGTGCGCCACCGCCTGCTCGAAGGCCGGCTTCCAGTCGACACTGCGCGCGAGCGAGGGCCGCACGAGCGAGCGCAAGGCCTTCGCTTGCTGCGGCATTCCGCCCTCGTACAGCACAGGCACCGACAGCACCGGGCCGTCGGCCAGCAGCGCATGCCGCGCGGGCGTCGACAGGAAGCACTGCGCCTGCCGGTCGTAGATGTCGAACTCGAGGAAGAACGCCGGCAGCCGGTCGTACCAGCAGCTGTGCTTGGCAAAGCACCACTCGCCGTACATCACGTAGCGGTCTTCGAGCCGTTCGAGCAGCGCAGCTTCATGTGCCGCGGCCCAGTGCTTGAACAGGTTGAACTGCCGCTCGCCCGCGCCGCCGGCCAGGTAGTGGCCGCGCGATTGCAGCAGCAACTCGCCTGCCGAGGTGAACGACACGGCCGCGTTGGCGCCATCGAGTTTTTCCTCGATGACCACCTGCTGGCCGTGCAGTGCGGACAACGGCGTCTGGCCGTCGTCGGTGTCGCCGGCCTGCAGGCGCGAGCCTTCCAGGTGCGCAGTACGCGGGTACTTGAGCAGCGGAATCGACGAAAGAGAAAGGGAAGAGAGAGGGAACACGTTGTTCTCCAGATGCAAATCAGGAAGAACCGACAACGTGCGGGAGCGAAGCTGGAAGAGAGATCGACTCGGCGGCCGGAGCGGGCCGTGTCTGGTCAGTGGGGGAACGCAGCTTGGCGCCCGACATGACCAGCGAGTGGTGTTGTCGGCGTCAGAGAGTGATGACGGCGAATCGGGGCACTTGGCGCTCCAGGGGATCGAAGAGATCCGTGGGTTGAAAAAAGGAAGGCGCGATTCTAGCCATGCACCATGAAAAAAGCCGACCCTGAGGTCGGCTTCTTGTGAGTGCTGTGTCTTCAGCGCATCAGGCGGTTGCCAGTGCCGGGCGCGCCAGGCGCAAGGCATGCATCCACGCACGACGCAGCACGGCGGGCGAACGCGATTCCTCGGGAATCAGCAGGAAGCCGCGGTCGCGCAGCGTGGTGCCCAGCGCGATCTGGCTGGTCAGCACGGTCAGCGGAATGGCCAGCAGCAGCGGCAGGCCGACAGGCATGAGCCAGATCAGTGCGCTCGGGTCGATCATGGCGACGCCGACGGCCAGCATGGCGATCACCAGCGTCATGGGGGCCAGCTGGGTTGCAGCGACCTTCCACGGCACGGCGTTGGCTTCACGCGGGGGCGACTTCCAGTCGAGCTTGATGCCGGTGAGGGCGACGAGCACGAACAGCGAGTGGGCCAGCATGCGCACCGGGGCTTGCACGATGGCCAGGCCGGCTTCGAGCACCGAGCTCTTCACGAGGCCCCACACACCACCGTACTGGCGTTGCTCGCCGCGCATCAGCACGGCGGCGATGCCCAGCACGCGCGGCAGGAACAGCAGGCACAGGGTCCAGACCCAGAGGCCGGCCAGTTCGGCGGGCAGCACGCTCCAGCTCGACACGAGGCTCGAGCCGCTCAGCCACAGGGCGGTGCCCAGCGTCAGGAACGCGAGCCACAGCGGGGCCGAGGCATACGCCATGGTGCCGGTCACGAACATCGCGCGGTGCACCGGGTGGATGCCGGGTTCGGCCATCAGGCGGGCGTTCTGCAGGTTGCCCTGGCACCAGCGGCGGTCGCGTTGCAGCTCGGCCAGCAGGTCCGGCGGTTGTTGCTCGTAGCTGCCGACCAGGTCGGACACCAGCCACACGTGGTAGCCGGCGCGGCGCATCAGCGCGGCTTCGACGAAGTCGTGCGACATGATGCCGCCCGACATGCCGCCGGTGCCCTTGATGGGGGCCAGCGCGCAATGCTTCATGAAGGCTTCGACGCGGATGATCGCGTTGTGGCCCCAGTAGTGCGACTCGCCGAGCTGCCAGAACTGCATGCCCAGCGTGAACAGGCGACCCGTCACGCGCGAAGCGAACTGCTGTGCGCGGGCGTGCAGCGTGACGTGGCCGATGGCCTGCGTCGCGGTCTGGATGATGCCGGCGGTGGGGTTGGCTTCCATCAGCTTGACCATCGAGGACAGGCAGTCGCCGCTCATGACCGAGTCGGCGTCGAGCACGACCATGTAGCGGTAGTCCTTGCCCCAGCGGCGGCAGAAGTCGGCGACGTTGCCGGCCTTGCGGTGCGTGCGGCGGGTGCGCAGGCGGTAGTACACCTCGACCTGCGGCTGGTTCGGGCTTTCAGCCAGGGCGGCGCGCAGGTCTTCCCAGGCGGCGCGCTCGGCGGCGGCGGTCTCGGGGTTGTAGCTGTCGGACAGCACGAACACGTCGAACTGCTTGGCGTGGCCCGTGGTGGCAACCGATTCGCAGGTGGCGCGCAGGCCGGCAAACACGGTGGCAACGTCCTCGTTGCAGATCGGCATGATGATCGCGGTGCGTGCCTCGGGGTTCATCGGGTGGTGGGCCACCTGTTTCGCCGAGAGGGCGTGCTTGTCACCGCGCACGGAGACATAGAAGCCCATGAGCGCGGTCACGAAGCCCGTGACGACCCAGCCCGACAGCAGGCCGTACAGGCCGATCTGGCCGTATTCGAGCCAGACGTTGTCGTAGTCGGGTTGCACGCTGGCGAACAGCGACGATGCGATCACCGTGCTCAGCAGCGTGAGCAACATGAAGGCGAGGCGGCGCTGGCCGGCGGCGCGTTCCCAGGCCTGCGGGGCCGGGGTGGCCTGCTTGGCGGCGGGGGCGCTGTCGGCATTGCGGCCGGCGCCCAGGCGCACGAGCATGGCGGTGCCCAGGCTGTTCCAGAAACCGCGCCAGGGGCGCGGTGCCATGGAACCGCGGTTCACCGGCGGTGCGGTGACGGCGTTGGGGTGGCGTTCCTCGCGCAGCGCGCTGCGGCGCGCGAAATCGGATTCTGCGAGGACGTTGAGGTGGGAGAAGTCGTTCGGCTTCATCGTTTCATTCACCAACGTTGCTTGTCGAGGGGGGTGTCGCCAATGGCCGGAAGGCGCTTGAAGACGCAGTCCGTGGCGGCGCCGCCAACGCCCGAGAGCGCGGTCAGCGAATGGCCCGCGGCACGGGGCCGCGAGGAGGAAAACTGCTTTTGACGCAGGCCGTCGCGCTGCGGACGCAGTGCGAAAGATGGGCTGGTAAGTGCTGTCATGCCAGTACAGGGGCAAACCCTGTGCCAGCCTGGAAAAACGCTTTCAAATCAACGACTTGGCGTGACTCGGAGCCGTTTTCCGTGGGGGAGGGGCCCGCCAGGCCCCCGAAACCCCTGTTTTTGTCGCCGAATCCCGACAAGCCCTGGGGCCCCTCGGAAAACAGCCTTTCAAATCAACGACTTAGGCCTGTCGCTACTCGGCGACAGGGTCGCCACCGGGAGCGACAACGTCGGCCTTGAAGTTGCCCGGCGTGAGCTCGTGCTTCTGCAGCAGGCGGTAGAACTCGGTGCGGTTGCGGTCGGCCAGGCGGGCGGCGTCGGCCACGTTGCCGTCGGTCAGCTTGAGCAGGCCGACGAGGTAATCGCGCTCGAAACGCTGCTTGGCCTCGGCGTAGGTGAGCACCTCGACGCTCGGCACGCGCAGTGCGCGCTGCACCAGCGCCAGCGGGATCAGCGGCGAGCCCGACAGCGCGCAGACCTGCTCCACCACGTTGTAGAGCTGGCGCACGTTGCCCGGCCACGCGGCGGTGGTCAACGCCTTCAGCGCCTCGGGTGCGAAGCCCGACAGCCGCTTGCCGTACTTGGTCGACAGCTTCTGCAGGAAGTGGTTGGCCAGGAGCGGAATGTCTTCGCGCCGCGCCGACAGCGGCGGCAGCGTGAGCGTCACCACGTTCAGGCGGTAATACAAGTCTTCGCGGAACTGGCCGGCTTCCATCGCGGCGTCCAGGTCGCGGTGGGTGGCCGAGACGATGCGCACGTCGACCTCGATCGACTGGCTCGCGCCCAGCGGGCGCACGGCGCGCTCCTGCAGCACGCGCAGCAGCTTGACCTGCAGCGCGGGCGGCATGTCCCCGATTTCGTCGAGCAGCAGCGTGCCGCCGTCGGCCTGCTGGAACAGTCCCTTGTGGTTCGCGTGGGCGTCGGTGAAGGCGCCCTTCATGTGGCCGAACAGTTCCGACTCGAGCAGCGCCTCGGGAATGGCGCCGCAGTTGACCGCCACGAAGGGCTTGTCGGCGCGTGCGCTGGCCTTGTGGATGGCGCGCGCGAGCAGTTCCTTGCCGGCGCCGGAGTCGCCGCGCAGCAGCACGGACGCGTCCGACTTGGCGACCATGCGCGCCTCGGCCAGCAGCTCGGCCATGCGGTTGCTGCGGCTCACGATTTCCGAGCGCCAGCTGTCGTCGCCGGTCTTGCTGGGCGTGGTGGTGGGCGCACCGAGTGCCAGCGCCTGCGAGATCTTCTCGAGCAGTTCGCGCGCGTCGTAGGGCTTGGTGAGGTAGGTGAACACGCCGCGCGCCGTGGCCTCGACCGCGTCGGGAATGGTGCCGTGCGCGGTCAGCAAAATGACCGGCAGCGTCGGGTGGCGCTTGCGGATCTCGTCGAACAGCTGCAGGCCGTCGCGCCCGGGCAGGCGCACGTCGCTGAGCACCAGCTGCGGGTGCTCGATCTCGAGTTGGGTGAGCGCGGTTTCGGCCGAGGTGACTGCCGTGACCTGGTAGCCCGCCGACACCAGCCGCATCGAGAGCAGCCGCAGCATGTCCGGGTCGTCATCGACCACGAGGAGGCGGGCGCCAGTTGTGCTCATGGGTTGGATCTGCTTCCGTTGGGGGCGGTGACAGGTGCCGGCGTGTTGGGCCGGGCGAAGCTGCGCTCGATGGCGCGCAGCGCCTCGATGCGCTCGTTGAGCTGGTCGATGCGTCGCTGGCTGTCGCGCAGCTGCTGCACCTGCTTGTCGCGGTCGTCCTCGACGCGGCGCTGCTCGATGTAGCGCGCCGCCAGCACCCGCGCGAGCGGTTGCAGAGGCTGCGCCTCGGGGGCCGGGTTGCCGATCACGCGCTGCAGCAGGCCCAGCGCGCGCGCCAGGTCGGCCGGCACGCGGGTCTGCGCGAGCAGGATCGCGAGCTGCACCTGCGCCGCGGGCGTTTCGCCCTGTTCGCCGACGCGCGAAATTTCGGCGCTCAGGTCGGCGCCGCCCAGCGGGCGCACCTTGTCGGCGTAGGCCAGCAGGGCCGCGACGGGGCCCTGCGTGAGCTGCGTGAACAGCGAGGCCGGCTGCGTGGCCGGTGCGCGGGGCTCGGCCTCGACCGGCACCACGCGCGGCGCGGCCACGGGCGGCGGCAGCGCGTCGGCTTCGGCCGGCGGCTTGGGCTGGGAGGCGCAGGCCGCCAGCAGCAGGGCGAATGGCACGGCCATGGCCCCGGCGAAGGTGGATCTGCGGACGAACGAAAGGAACATGGGTCGAAAAAGCGCGGGGCGGTGTTGAGTGGGGGTGTCCGGGGTCAGGTCGTGCGCGGCAGTTCGATGCGAAAGCGTGCACCGGGGCCGTCCGGCAGCAGGGCGATGCGGCCCCCATGGGCTGCAATGTACTCCTGCACGATGGAAAGTCCGATGCCGGTGCCTTTCACCGTGTGCTCGGGCTGGCGCTCGCCGCGGAAGAAGGGTTCGAAGATGCGGTCGCGGTCGCCCACGGCAATGCCCGGGCCGGCGTCGCACACGTCGATGTGCACCGCCTCGGGCGTGCCCGACACGGCCAGCGTGATCACGCCGCCCGCGGCCGAGAAGCGGATCGCGTTCGACAGCAGGTTGGCAATGGCGGTGCCGAGCTTGGTGCGGTCGACCGTCAGCGTGATCGGCTCGCCCTCGGCGCGCACGCGCAGGCCGTGCGCCTGCCACTGGAGGCGCTGGGACTCGATCTGCTCTTCGATCAGCGGCAGCAGCTCGGTGCGCTCGCGGCGCAGCTCGCGCGCCTCGAAGGCGGCGGCGTTGAAACGCAGCAGCGCCTCGATCTGGTTCTGCAGCGACACGGTGTTCTGCTGCAGGATCTGCGCGACTTCGAGCTGGGCCGGGTTCAGCGGGCCGGTCACGCCGTCTTCGAGCAGCGACACGCCTTCGCGCAGCGCCGCCAGCGGCGTCTTCAGCTCGTGCGACACGTGGCGCAGAAAGCGCGCCTTGTCGGCGTCGAGCTCGGTCAGCCGCAGGCGCAGCCACTCAAGCTGCTGCGACACGCGCCGCACGTCGGCCGGGCCGCGGATGTCGATGGGTTCGTCGAGCCGGTTCTGGCCCAGGCCGACGATGGCGTTCTCGAGCCGCTTGAAGGGGCGCGCCAGCCAGATGCCGAAAGCCAGCGCCAGCGACACGGCCAGCACGCTGGCGGCCACCACCTCGCGCATCAGCCGGCGGCGCGCGTTCTCGATGCGCTTGGCCAGCGCGTCGTTCTGCGTTTCGATGAGGAACTGCGCCTGCTGGGCGAGGTTGGTGTTCAGCGCGTCGAGTTCGCGGAACTGCATCGCCATCGTGCTTTCGCGCACCAGGGCGCTGTCGGGACTGCCGCTGAGCAGCCCCTCGATCACGCCGAGCTGGCCGCGCCACATGTCGATGCCGGCGGCCGGCAGGCCGTTGCGTTCCAGCCGCTCCAGCACCTGGTGGGATTCGCGCGCCGCCTCGTCGAAGCGGCGGCGCAGCACGGCGTCGTTGAGCACCAGCGACTGGCGCCCCGCGCGCTCCATGGCCGCGCTGCGTTCGGCCAGCGACTGTGAAGCGCCCGACAGGCGCAGCGCGCGCGCGGCGGCGTCGCGGCTTTGCGTGACGAGCGCGTCGTACTGCAGCACCGAGCGCAGCGCCACGCCCACCAGCAGCGCGGTGATCAGCAAAAAGGCAAACAGCAGGAGCTGCTGGAACGAGCCCCGGACGGACGGACGTTTCGCCATCAGTGGGCGAGCGCCGTGGCGGCAGCAGCAGCCAGGGCCGATTCGCGCGTGACCACTTCGCCGCGCAGCGTGTAGGCCAGCGAGCGCGTGATGCGCAGGTCGGCCATCTGGCCCACGAGGCGGGCGTCGCCCTCGAAGTTGACGACGCGGTTGCAGGCGGTGCGGCCCATGAGTTCGTTCGCGTCCTTGCGCGAGGCGCCCTCGACCAGCACGCGCTGCGTACTGCCCACGAGCGCGTCGCCGAAGCGGCGCACGTTGCCGTCGATGACGCGCTGCAGCGTCTGCAGGCGGGCCAGCTTCACGTCGTAAGGGGTCTCGTCCTGCAGCGTCGCGGCGGGCGTGCCGGGGCGCGGGCTGAAGATGAAGCTGAAGCTGTTGTCGAACTGGCAGTCGTCGATGAGCTTCATCATCTTGTCGAAGTCGGCATCGGTCTCGCCGGGGAAGCCGACGATGAAGTCGCTGCTCAATGCGAGGTCGGGGCGGATGGCGCGCAGCTTGCGCACCGTGCTCTTGTATTCCATGGCGGTGTAGCCGCGCTTCATCGCCATGAGGATGCGGTCGCTGCCGTGCTGCACCGGCAGGTGCAAATGCGACACGAGCTGCGGCACCTTGGCGTAGGCCTCGATGAGTCGGGGCGTGAACTCGTTCGGATGGCTGGTGGTGTAGCGGATGCGCTCGATGCCGGGGATCTCGGCCACGTACTCGATGAGGAGCGCGAAGTCGGCGATCTCGGTGGTGTCGCCCATCTTGCCGCGGTAGGCGTTCACGTTCTGGCCCAGCAGCGTGATCTCGCGCACGCCCTGGTCGGCGAGGCCGGCGATCTCGACCAGCACGTCGTCGAGTGGGCGGTTCACTTCCTCGCCGCGGGTGTAGGGCACCACGCAGTAGCTGCAGTACTTGGAGCAGCCTTCCATGATCGACACGAAGGCGGTCGCGCCTTCGACGCGCGCCGGCGGCAGGTGGTCGAACTTCTCGATCTCGGGGAAGCTGATGTCGACCTGCGGGCGGTCGAGCCTGTCGCGGTCGTTCAGCATCTCGGGCAGGCGGTGCAGCGTCTGCGGGCCGAACACGATGTCGACATAGGGCGCGCGCGCGATGATGGCCTGGCCTTCCTGGCTCGCCACGCAGCCGCCCACGCCGATCTTCACGCCCTTGGCCTTCAGGTGCTTCACGCGGCCGAGGTCGGAGAACACTTTCTCTTGCGCCTTCTCGCGCACCGAGCAGGTGTTGAACAGGATGAGGTCGGCTTCGTCCACGTTCTGCGTGGGCTCGTAGCCCTGCGCGGCGTGGAGCACGTCGGCCATCTTGTCCGAGTCGTACTCGTTCATCTGGCAGCCGAAGGTCTTGATGAATACTTTTTTCATGGGGAGCTCTCTGTGCCCTTCGCGAAGTGGAAGGGCGGCGGGCGCTCGTGGCGCCCGCGGATTTTTTCTTGCTTGCGGGGAGGTCGCGTTACTGCGTGTTCACCGTGTCGTTCGAGGTGAACGGCCAGATGTTCAGGAACGGCTTGTTCAGCGATTCGCGGCTGGCCATCGCCTCGTCGGGCGTCAGGATCCAGACCTCGCGCAGCAGCCCGGCGGCGTCGCGCGTGTAGTTCACGAGGTACTTCTGGCCAATGATGGCGCCGGGCAGCACCAGCATGTTCTGCGGGCTGCGGATGCGCGCGCCGGCGCCCAGGCGGTCGGCCCGGCCGTCGAGTTCGACGTCGGGGGCGCTGGTCACCATGAACTTGCCGCGCAGCGTGCCGATGGGAAAGTTGCGCCCGCCATTGAGCGATTCGTTCTGCGTCTGCGGACGGGGCACCTCGTCCTGGGCGCTGGCGTGAAGGGAGAAAAGACCTGCGGCGCCGGCAAGGGCTGCGCAAAGGGCGAGGGAAGTGAGCGTTTTCGTGGGTGCCTTGCAGCGGTTCATGGGGTATATCCAGAGGCTGTGGAACCGGCGATTTTAGCGAGGGGGTGTTTTCCCTCATGCCGGGGCGCAGCGGGTGGTGAAGGGCTTTCCGTCGGGTCTGCTTTACATTTCTTTACGGTGCCCGTGAACACCGCGCGTCGGCCACTGCTCCAATAGCTGCTGTCAGCCCAAAGTGCACAAGAAACCCATGAAGAAAACTGCCGCCTTCGCCCTCGCGGGCGTGTTGATCGTAGCCGTCGCAGGGGGCTGGTGGCGCATGTCCGGCGACCGCGCGGTAACGAAAAGCGCGAAAGACGAGGCCAAGCCCGCCGCCGCCGCGCTCGTGACCCTGGCCACCGCTGAAAAGCAGGACGTGCCGGTCACCGTGCAGGTCAACGGCAGCGTGGTCTCGCTCAACAGCGTCGATCTTCGTCCGCAGGTCACCAACACCGTGAGCGCGGTGCACGTCAAGGAAGGCCAGTTCGTCAAAGCAGGGCAGCTGCTCTTCACGCTCGACGACCGCAACGACCAGGCCAACCTGGCGCGCGCCCGGGCTCAGCAGCAGAAGGACGAGGCCACCATGGCCGACCTGGAGCGCCAGTACAAGCGCAGCCAGGACCTGGTGGCACAGAATTTCATTGCCAAGAGCGCGGCCGACGCCACGCTGTCGCAGCTCCAGGCGCAACGCGCCGCCGTTGCGGCCGACCGCGCGGCCGTGCAGTCGGCGCAGGTGGCGCTGGGCTACGCCACGCTGCGCGCGCCCATCGCCGGGCGCATCGGCGCCGTCAACATCTACCCGGGCACGCTGGTGCAGCCCACGCTGTCGCTGGTCACCATCACCCAGCTCGACCCGATCGCCGTGAGCTTCCCGGTGCCCGAAGGCAACCTGCAGGACCTGCTGGCCGCGGCGCGCACGCGCGCCAAGGTCGAGGCGCTGGTCACGGGCCGGCGCGAGCCGCTGTTCGGCACGCTCGACTTCGTCGACAACACGGTCGATCCGCAGATTGGCACCGTGCGCGCCAAGGCCGTGTTCGCCAATGCCGACCAGAGCCTGTGGCCCGGCCAGTTCGTCAACACGCGCATCACGGTGCGCATGCTCGACGGCGTCACCGTGGTGCCGGCCGCGGCGCTCATGATGCTGTCCGACGGCACCTCGCTGTACGTGGTCGATGCCGAGCGCAACGCGGCGCGCCGCCAGGTCAAGGTGCTCCACACCTTCGGCACCAAAGTTGCCGTGAGCGGCGTGACGCCTGGTGAGCAGGTCGTGATCGAAGGCAGCCAGAACGTGCGCCCGGGCGGCAAGGTGCGCATCGACGTCAAGGCGCCGGCCGGCCCCGGCGGCGCGCCCGGCAACGGCACCACGGGCGTCACGCCGGGCAGTGCAGCCTCGTCGGACATCAAGCCCACGCGGGAACGGGCATGAACATTTCAGAGCTCTGCATCCGCCGTCCGGCGATGACGGTGCTGCTGTCGGCGGCCGTCGTGGTCATCGGCATCTTTGCGTACTTCAGCATCCCGGTCGCGGCGCTGCCGAGCTACAACACGCCGGTCATCAACGTCAACGCGCAGTTGCCGGGCGCCAGCCCCGACACCATGGCGAGTTCGGTTGCGTTGCCGCTCGAAAAGCAGTTCTCGACCATCCCCGGCCTGCAGACCATCAGCTCGGTGAACACCCAGGGCGTGACCTCGCTCACGCTCGAATTCGTCAGCAGCCGCGACATCGACGCCGCCGCGGTCGACGTGCAGGCCGCGCTGCTGCGCGCCCAGCGCCAGCTGCCGCAAGAACTCACGCAGCTGCCCTCGTACCGCAAGGTGAATCCGGCCGACGCGCCGGTGCTGTTCATTGCGCTGATCTCGCCGTCGATGAACCCGTCGGAGCTCAACGACTACGCCGAGAACCTCATTTCGCCCACGCTCTCGACCATTGACGGCGTGGCGCAGGTGGGCGTGTACGGGCGCAAGGCCTTCGCGGTGCGCATCAAGGCCAACGCCGACCTGCTCAACGCGCGCAACATCACGCTCGACGAACTGGCCAAGGCCGTGAACTCGGCCAACGCCAACACGCCGGTCGGCACGCTCGACGGCCCGCGCCAGACGCTCACCATCCAGGCCAACCGCCAGCTCATGAAGGCGGCCGACTTCGCCAAGCTCATCATTGCCCAACGCAATGGCGCGCCGGTGCGGCTGGACGAAGTGGCCACGCTCGAAGACAGCTTCGAGTCGGTCAAGACCGGCAGCAGCTTCAACGGGCAAGACTCGATTTCGCTGGCCGTGCAGCGCCAGCCCAATGCCAACACCGTGCAGGTGGTGGACGCGGTGCGCGCGCTCATCCCGCGCTTCAAGGCCGAGCTGCCGCAGTCGGTCGAGATCCAGATGGTCAACGACCGCTCGATCTCCATCCGCGAGGCGGTGCACGACGTGCAGCTCACGCTGCTGGGCACCATCGCGCTGGTGGTGCTGGTGATCTTTTTGTTCCTGCACCGGCTGGTGGCCACGCTGATTCCGGCCGCCACCATTCCGATCTCGCTGATCGGCGCCGTGGCGCTGCTCTACGCCTTCGGCTACAGCCTGGACAACGTCTCGCTGCTGGGCATCACGCTGGCTGTGGGCCTGGTGGTGGACGACGCCATCGTGGTGCTCGAAAACATCATGCGCTACGTCGAGAAGGGCATGGAGCCGATGGCCGCCGCGCTGCGCGGCGCGCGCGAGGTGGGCTTCACCATCGTGTCGATCTCGATCTCGCTGGTGGCCGTGTTCATTCCGATCTTCTTCATGCCGGGCGTGATCGGCCTGCTGTTCCACGAGTTCGCCGTGGTGGTGGCGCTGGCCGTGCTGGTGTCGGCCGTGGTGTCGCTCACGCTCGTGCCCATGCTCGCGAGCCGGCTGCTCAAGCACGTGCCGCGCAAGGAAAAAGAGAGGGGGCTGGACCATGAAGAAGAGCACCCCGAACCCGGCACGGCGATCGGCCGTGCTTTCGAGCGCGGCTACCGCGCGGTGCACGGCGGCTACATGCGCACGCTCGACTGGACGCTCGGCCACCGCGCGCTGATGCTGGCCATGGCGGGCCTGACCTTCGTCGTCACGGCGTGGCTCTTCGTCAGCATTCCCAAGGGCTTCTTCCCCGAGGAAGACATCGGCCAGATCCAGATCACCACCGAGGCGGCGGAAGACATTTCGTTCACCGCCATGAAGGCGCTGCAGGACCGTGTGGCCGCCGCGCTCCAGGCCGACCCGAGCGTGGCCTACGTGAGTTCCTTCGTCGGCGTGGGCGGCCCGACCGCCACGCAGAACTCGGGCCGGCTGTTCGCGGTGCTCAAGCCGCGCAGCGAGCGGCCCAAGATGCCGAAGGTGCTCGAGTCGCTGCGCCAGCGTTTCCGCGAAATTCCGGGCGTGGCCGTCTACATGCAGCCGGTGCAGAACCTGCGCCTGGGCGGGCGCCAGAGCAAGGCGCGTTTCCAGTACACCTTGCAGAGCGTCAATGCCGGCGAGATGGTGCCGTGGTCGACCAGGCTCATGGAGCGCATGCGCGCCGACCCCGACTTCCGCGACGTCACCAGCGACTCGCAGAACCGCGGCCTGCAGGCCACGCTCGAGATCGATCGCGACAAGGCCGGCGTGCTCGGCGTGGCCGTGGGCGACCTGCGCACCGCGCTGTACAACGCGTACGGCGACCGCCAGATCGGCAGCATCTACGGCGCCAGCAACACCTACCAGGTCATCCTGTCGGCGGCCGACAGCGACCGCCAGTTCGAGGAAGACGTGGCGCGCCTGTCGGTGCGCAGCACCACCGGCAAGCTGGTGCCGCTGTCGGCCTTCTCGACCGTCAAGCGCACCGTGGGCCCGACCTCGGTCAACCACCAGGGCCAGCTGCAGGCGGTGACGGTGTCGTTCAACCTCGGCCCCGACGTGCCGCTGGGCAACGCGACCGCGAAGATCGACCGCTTCAAGGACGAGCTGAAGATGCCGCAGTCGATCATCACGACCTACGGCGGCGACGCGGCGGTGTTCCAGAGTTCGCAGTCGAGCCAGGCCGTGCTGCTGGTGCTCGCGGTGCTGGTCATCTATGTGCTGCTGGGCGTGCTGTACGAAAGCTACATCCACCCGCTGACGATCCTGGCGGGCCTGCCTTCGGCGGCCGTGGGCGCGCTGCTCTCGCTGAAGCTCTTCGGCTTCGACCTCACGCTGATCGCGACCATCGGCATCCTGCTCTTGATCGGCATCGTGAAGAAGAACGCGATCATGATGATCGACTTCGCCCTCGACGCGCAGCGCACCGAAGGCATGAAGCCGGTCGATGCGATCCGCGAGGCCTGCCGGTTGCGCTTCCGCCCGATTCTCATGACCACGCTGGCCGCGCTGATGGGCGCACTGCCGCTCGCACTGGGCCTGGGCGCCGGCGCCGAGTTGCGCCAGCCGCTGGGCGTGGCGGTGGTGGGTGGCTTGATCTTCTCGCAGGTGATCACGCTGTACATCACGCCCGCGATCTACCTGGCGCTCGACCGCTACAGCGGCAGCGGTCCGATGGTGGCGCTGCCGGGCGAGGCGAAGGCCGAGGCTGCAGCGGGCGGTCACGCCGCCTCGCACGCCTGACGGCGATCCAAAAGATGCCGGATGGCCACGCGCGTGAGCCACCCGGCCAGAAGAACTTTTGCAGTCCTGCGAAACGTCACACCGGGCCATCGTCCATTGAGGGCGCTCTGGCCTCTTGCTTCAACGGTCCCTCCGTTTTTTCCTCCTGCCCTCTTCCCATCCCTGTGTGTGACGGGATGAATGATGGCGAGGGGGTGAAGGTGCCGAAGGTATCCAGCGATACAGGAAGTGGGCTTTTTTCTTACGGTGTCGCGTCGCGGTAACGACGCAAGGCCGCCGCATTCGGAATGGTGACCTGCCGGGCCCGCGTTTCAATGAGCCCGTGTCCCACCAGCGCATTCAACGTGCGGGTGACGGTGACGCGGCTCAACGCCGTCATGGCGCCGATCTGCTCGTGCGTCAGATCGACGGTGAGTGTGTTCGATGCCTGCGTTGATGGCGGACGCGCCACACGCAGCAGCAGATCGACGACCCGCTCCTTGGGCGCCGCCGAGGCCACCCCGGCCAGCTTGGCGACGATCATGTGGTTCTTGAAGCCGAGCAGCTGGATCAACGAGGTCGCGAGTTCGGGAAGCGCCGAGAACTGCTGCGCGACATCCGCCGGACGGTAGCGGCTGAGCATGGCCGGCGCGACCGCACGGGTCGTCGTGGGCCGAGGGCTGTCGGCAAACGCCGGGCCTTCGCCAAAGATCGCGCCGGGCCCGAAGATCTCGAGCAGGAACTCCGAGCCGTTGCTTCGCTGGATCGTGGAATGCACGAAGCCCGATCGCAAGAGGTAGAAGTAATCGTGCCGTTCGCCTTCGCGCGCAATGGTGTCGCCGGCCTCCAGGGTGACGAAGCTTCCCAGGTGCGTGGCGTCGGTCCACGGCGCAGACAGTGTCTGGGAGGCATCCCAGCTGGCGTACGCCGAGGGGGTGGGCGTTGTTCTTTTCATGGGAGCGTCTTGCCCGGAGCGGAAAACGGCAAGCGGTCCGTCGCGCTAGGTCGTGGACTCGTCGAGCGGCGTGTCCGCGGCCAGGTGCGTGATGTCGCTCCAGCCGACAAGAGTGAAGCCCTCGGGCGTCCACAGCATGCGGTTGATGGCCGCATTGCCGAGCTGCCAGGTGCGCGGCGCCTGCAGTTCCTGGCGCGTGGCGGCGCGGTAGAGCACGTCCATCACGCCGCCGTGGGCCACCAGCACCACGAGCTGGCCCGGGTGGCGCGCGGCGATGGCCGAGGCGGTGCCTGTCACGCGGTCGCGAAAGGTCAGCAGGCTCTCGCCGCCGCCTTCGGGCTCGAACTCAGGGTCGCGCTCGCGCCAGCGGCGGGCGTCTTCGGGCAGCGTGGCTTCGATCTCGGCGAAGCTCATGCCCTCGAAGCGGCCGAAGGCACGCTCGCGCAGGCCCAGGTCGGGCTGCACCTCGAGGCCGTGGGGCGCGGCGATGGCCTGGGCGGTCTGCCAGGCGCGCGAGAGGTCGCTGGCATAGACCGCCGCAATCGGCTCGTCGGCCAGCGCCTGTCCGGCGCGCTGCGCCTGCCAGAGGCCGGTGGCATTGAGGCCGATGTCGAGGTGGCCCTGGATGCGGGTGTCGACGTTCCAGGCGGTTTCGCCGTGGCGCACGGCGATCAGGCGGGTGAGGTTGGCTTCCATCCGTCCGAATTCTAGAAGTGCGTCATTTCTTGGCTGCGGGCGTGAGCTCGATGTTCACGCGGCGCTCGCCCGGCGGCGGGTTCGGAAAGCCCTGCAGCGCGGCCTCGAACATCACCGGCAGGATCGCCGCGCTCGAGCTGTAGGGGCCGTCGTTTCGCGCGCGGGTCTCGTACACCACGCGGTGGCTGCCGCCCGCCTCGCGCAGCACAAGGCTCACCTCGCGCTGGTACCAGGGGTTGGCCGGCGGCGTGAACATCGGGCCGCCGTACCAGCCGCCGCCATGCCAGCGGTGGCCGTAGTAGCCGCTGTAGCCACCGTAGCCATAGCCCCAGGGGCCGGGCCCGTACAGCCACGGATCGGCCCAGGGCGACAGCGCCGCCGTGACGCGCGCGCCGATCTGCGCCGTGTACTGCGGCCGGGCGTCGTCGCGGCGCAGGCCGACCTTGTCGAGCGCAGCTGTGGCCATGGCCTCGAGCCCGTCCTGGCGCGCCGTGTCGGCCTGCTGCGAAGGCAGGCGCTCGAAGCGGTAGGTGGCGCCGGGCGGCACGGTCGTGCCCGGCGTGGCAAAGCTCTTGACGTTGCTGTCGACCACCCAGGAGGTGGCGCAGCCGCTCAGGGTTGCTACTAAAAATAGAGCTGAAAACGCACGATACATAAGGGTCTCCGGGCCAAGTGCCCTAAATTCCCCTGGGTTGCCCGAGTCAGCCTTGAACGATGCGCAAGGCTGAGGGTGCCTGGGAGAGCAGGTCGAAAGCGGGCGTGTCGAAGGCCTTGTCGCCGTTCTCGTCGGCCACGCCCGTCGCCTTCAGACCCTGGAAGTCGTGCAGCGTTCCGTCGAGCAGGTGCGAAGGCACGACGTTCTGCAGCGCGGTGAACATGTTTTCGACGCGACCGGGGTACTTCTTGTCCCACTCGCGCAGCATCTCGCCAACCTGCTTGCGCTGCAGGTTTTCCTGGCTGCCGCACAGCGTGCAGGGAATGATCGGAAATTCGCGGTGCTGCGCCCAGCGCACCGTGTCTTTTTCGGCCACGTAGGCCAGCGGGCGGATCACGACGTGCTTGCCGTCGTCGCTCACCAGCTTGGGCGGCATGCTCTTGAGCTTGCCGCCGAAGAACATGTTGAGGAAGAAGGTCTGCAGCATGTCGTCGCGGTGGTGGCCCAGCGCGACCTTGGTGGCGCCCAGCTCGTCGGCCACGCGGTACAGGATGCCGCGGCGCAGCCGGCTGCACAGGCCGCAGGTGGTCTTGCCCTCGGGGATCACGCGCTTGACGATGCTGTAGGTGTCCTGGTTCTCGATGTGAAAGGCCACGCCGAGCTCGCTCAGGTACTTGGGCAGCACCTCTTCAGGAAAGCCGGGCTGCTTCTGGTCGAGGTTGACCGCGACGATGTCGAAGTGGATGGGCGCGCGCGCCTTCATCTTGAGCAGGATGTCGAGCAGCGCGTAGCTGTCCTTGCCGCCCGAGACGCACACCATGACCTTGTCGCCCTCTTCGATCATGTTGTAGTCGACGATGGCACGGCCGACCTCGCGGCACAGGCGCTTCTCGAGCTTGTGCGTCTCGCGCTCGATCTTCAGCGAATTGGGGGGCGCGCCGGCTTCGGGCGTTTCGTCGATCCAGACGGCGTTCATTGGGTGGCTACTTCGGGCAAATCGGGGGAAAGACCCCCGATTTTGCCTTGGATCACCATTCCCCGGCTTCGATGCGGATGGCGACTTCGCAGTCGTCGAAGATTTCGAGCTTGGCGATCTTCACGCGCACGCCCCGCACGCCGGGCAGTTGCAGCAGGCGCTGCGCGAGCTTGCCGATCAGGCTTTCGAGCAGGTTGACGTGCTCGGCGGTGCACTCGTCGATGATGATGCGGCGCACCTTGCGGTAGTCCAGCACGTGGAAGATGTCGTCGTCCTGCGGCAGCAGCGGCTGCGGGCCGAGGTTGAGTTCGGCGTCCACCAGGATCGGCTGCGGCGCGGTTTTTTCCTGCTCCAGGATGCCCAGGTTGGCGTCGAAGCGCAGGCCCTGGAGGGTGAGTGTCTGGTGGCCGTGCGGTGTGTTCGTGGACATGGTGGTGGTGCTCGTCACATGAGCGAGAAGTCGCGCTCGAATTTCATGAGGTGCTGGCCGCCGTCGACGAGCAGCGTGGTGCCGGTGATGGAGCTGTTTTCCAGCGCGAACTTCACAGTGGCGGCCACGTCTTCCGATGTGGACGAGCGGCCCAGCGGCGACAGCTTGTGCAGCTGCGCGAACTTGTCGTCGTCGAGCATGTGGCTCGCCAGCGTGAGGCCGGGCGCCACGCCCACCACGCGCACGCGCGGCGCCAGTGCCAGCGCCAGCATCGGGGTGGCGGCCTCAAGCGCGGCCTTGGAGAGCGTGTAGCTCAGGAAATCGGGGTTCGGGTTCCAGAGCTTCTGGTCGAGCAGGTGCACCACGGCGCCCTGCGCGTCGCGCCGGGCCAGGTGGTCGTGCAGCGCCTGCGCCAGCAGGATGGCCGCGCCGGTGTTGCTGCGCGCGTGGCGCTCCATGAGCGCGTAGCTGAAGCTGGCGGCGTCGTCGTGCTCGAAGAGGGCGGCGCTGTGCACGACCGCATCCACGGCGCGAAAGCGCGCTGCCACGCGCGGCAGCAGCGCGCGCGTGGCCTGCTCGTCGGCCAGGTCGGCCTCGAACAGCGCCGAGTCGCCCGAGCGCGCGGCGCAATCGGCCACGGTCTGCTCGGCCTCGGCGCGCGAGCTGCGGTAGTGCACCGCCACCTGCCAGCCGCCCGCCGCGAGCGCCAGTGCGATCTCGCGGCCCAGCCGGCGGCCTGCGCCCGTGACGAGGACGGTGCGGCGGCGATCGGGGGAGGTGGGTGGAGTGGCACTCATGCGAGGGAAGAAAACGAGGAGGAAGAGGACAATGGCGCCCGTGACGACGCCAACGACAAACAGTTTACCCATCGCCCTCGACCATCTGATTACCCGTTCTGTCGAACGTGCGGGCGGATGGATCGGCTTCGACCGCTTCATGGCCCTCGCCCTGTATGCGCCGGGGCTCGGCTACTACGCCAACACCTCGGCCAAGTTCGGCCACATGCCTTCATCCGGCAGCGACTTCGTGACCGCGCCTGAGCTGACGCCGATGTTCGGCCACACGCTCGCGGTGCAGGTGCTCGAGGCGTTGGAGAAAACCGGCACCGACACGGTGTGGGAATTCGGCGCGGGCTCGGGGGCGCTGGCGGTGCAGCTGCTGCATGCGCTGGGCGAGATGGGGCGCAGCGATGTGCGCTACCGCATCGTCGATCTGTCGGGCACCTTGCGGGAGCGGCAGCAGCAGGCGCTGGCGGGGCATGCGGGGCGGGTTGAATGGCTGGGGGAACTGCCTGAGGTGATGCAGGGCGTGGTGGTCGGGAACGAGGTGCTCGATGCGATGCCGGTGCAGTTGCTGGCGCGGGTGAAGGGGGCGTGGTTCGAGCGGGGGGTGGTGCGGAATCCGGCGGGGGATGGGTGGACCTGGGCGGACCGGCCGACTGATCTTCGGCCGCCGGTCGAGGTGTCGGGGGTGCATGACTACCTCACGGAGGTGCATCCGCAGGCTCAGGCTTTTATTGCGACGCTGGCGGACCGTCTTGAGAAGGGCGCGGCTTTTCTCATCGACTACGGATTTCCCGAGGGCGAGTACTACCACCCGCAACGGCACATGGGGACGGTGATGTGCCATCGGGGGCACCAGGCGGATGGCGATCCGCTGTCGGAGGTGGGCTACAAGGACATCACTGCACACGTCGACTTCACGGGGATCGCTGTGGCGGGGCAGGAGGCGGGGCTTTCTGTTCTTGGCTACACGAGCCAGGCTCGGTTTCTTTTGAACTGCGGGATGTTGGGGTTGATGGAGCGAGGGACTGTGGCGCAGCGGGGGATGGCGGCTCGGTTGATTCATGAGCATGAGATGGGGGAGTTGTTTAAGGTGGTGGGGTTTGCTGTGGGGGAACCCTGGGACGCTGTTGGGTTTGGTGAGGGGGATCGGAGTCATACGCTCTGAGGTCTTTGTTTTGGGCTGAGTGTTTGCTTCCCGAGGCCGGGACTCGCCCCGGCGGGCGACTTGCTTTCTTTTGCTTCGCCAAAAGAAAGTAAGCAAAGAAAAGGCGACCCCACTGTCTGCGTCCCTCCGCTTCGCTGCGGGCAACCTGCGGTGCTCGCGTTTCGCGGGGTCTCGCCCAAACTCGCTTCGCTCAAACAAGGGCGAGCCCTGATCCGCGAAACGCTGCGCTCCTCGGCGCATACAGAGGGGCTTGGGAGCCGGGCGGGCCGTCGCTGCGCTCGGCCACCACGGCGCCACAGGCGCTGCGCGCCTTTGGCGCCTTGTGCTTTCAACGAGAAGACTTGGTCATAAGCAAGCAACAAAGACTTCGTTGGGGAACGGAGGGCGCGCTTCTACATTCGCGGCATGACTGCCGTTCTTTCCCGCGTTCCCACTGCAGATGCCCCGGCGCAGCACTTCGAGGTGCGGCCTTTCGATGCGCCGGTCGGCGCGGAGATCGTCGGGCTCGACATTGCTGAGCCGATCAACGCTGCCGACTTCCAGCGCATCCACCGCGCGCACCTCGACCACCATGTGCTGGTCTTTCGCGACCAGCGCATCACGCCCGCGCAGCACATCGATTTCAGCCGCCGCTTCGGGCCGCTCGAGATCCATGTGCTGCACCAGTTTCAGCTGGAGAACCACCCCGAGATCCTGATCGTTTCGAACATCAAGGAGAACGGCGAGCCGATCGGGCTCGGCGATGCGGGCGTGTACTGGCACTCCGACATTTCGTACAAGCCCAAGCCCAGCCTCGGCTCGCTGCTGCACGCGCAGGAGCTGCCGAGCGAAGGCGGGGACACGCTGTTTGCCGACCAGCACCTGGCGTGGGACGCGCTGAGCCTGGCGCTGCAGCAACGCGTCCTGCTGCTGAAGGCGGAGCACAGCTACCTCGCGAAGTACGAAGAGCTGCGTGCGAAGAATCCGTGGCGGCCCAAGCTGTCGCAGGCGCAGATCGACCAGGTCGCGCCCGCAGTGCAGCCTGTGGTGCGCACGCACCCGGAGACGGGGCGCAAGGCGCTGTTCGTCAGCGAGCACTTCACGACGCGCATCGTCGGCCTGCCGCAGGACGAGAGCGATGCGCTGCTGGCCGAGCTGTTCGCGCACAGCGTGAAGCCCGAGTTCGTGTACCGCCACGCGTGGGCGCCGCACGACCTGGTGTTCTGGGACAACCGCTCGCTGATGCACCTCGCGGCGGGCACGCCCGATCACCTGCGCCGCCGGCTCAACCGCACCACGGTCGTGGGCGATACGCCTTTCTGATTCCCTTCCTTCCTTCCTTTCTTCTTTCTCTCGGACTTTCCAATGAACCGCTTCACACGCCGCGCCGCCGCGCTCGTCACCGGCCTCGGCCTTCTCGCCGGCAGCCTGGCCGCGCAGGCCGAAGGGCAGATCCGCATCGCCGAGCAGTTCGGCATCGTCTACCTGCTGCTCAACGTGGCGCAGGAGCAGAAGCTGATCGAGAAGCACGCGAAGGCCGCGGGGGTGGATGCGAAGGTGGAATGGGTCAAGCTCTCGGGCGGGTCGGCGGTGAACGACGCATTGCTGTCGGGGAACATCGAGATCGCGGGTGCGGGTGTGGGGCCGCTGCTCACGCTGTGGGACCGCACCAAAGGCAAGCAGAACGTGAAGGGCGTGGCTTCGCTGGGCAACTTTCCGTACTACCTGGTGAGCAACAACCCGAACGTGAAGACGATCGCCGACTTCACGGACAAGGACCGGATCGCGCTGCCTGCGGTGGGCGTGTCGGTGCAGTCGCGGGTGCTGCAGATCGCGTCGGCCAAGCTGTGGGGCGAGAAGGAGTTCAACCGGCTCGACAAGATCAGCGTGGCGCTGCCGCACCCCGATGCGGCCGCGGCCATCATCAAGGGCGGCACGGAGATCACGGGGCACTTCGGCAATCCGCCGTTCCAGGAGCAGGAGCTCGCGGGCAACCCGAATGCGCGCATCGTGCTGAACTCGTACCAGGTGCTGGGCGGGCCGTCGTCGGCCACGGTGCTGTACGCGACGGAGAAATTCCGCAACGAGAACCCGAAGACCTACAAGGCCTTCGTCGATGCGCTCGACGAGGCGGCGAAGTTCGTCACGGCCAATCCCGAGAAGGCGGCGGACATCTACCTCAAGGTGAGCAACGCGAAGCTCGACCGCGAGCTGCTGCTGAAGATCATCAAGAACCCCGAGGTGCAGTTCAAGACCGCGCCGCAGAACACCTACGTGTTCGCGGAGTTCATGCACCGCGTGGGAGCGATCAAGAACAAGCCGGCGTCGGTGAAGGACTATTTCTTCGACGACGCGCACACGGCTTCGGGGAACTGAGTGAGCAACGCGGTCGCTTTGCCGTCGGGGATTGACTCCCTCTCCCATCGGGAGAGGGCGGGGGTGAGGGGGGAGCCTTCGGCATCGTCGGCAGCCCTCACCCCAACCCTCTCCCGCGCGCGGGAGAGGGGGCAAAACACAGACCTCGCCCCGCTGCTCCAGGTCGACAACGTCAGCCTCGAGTACCGCACGCCCGAGCGCGTCGTCCGCGCCACGCACCGCGTGAGCTTCGACGTGCACGCCGCCGACCGCTTCGTGCTGCTCGGGCCTTCGGGCTGCGGCAAGTCGACGCTGCTGAAGGCCGTGGCCGGGTTCATCCCGCCGGTCGAGGGTGAGATCCGCCTCGACGGCCGGCGCGTGTCGCAGCCGGGCCCCGACCGCATCGTCGTGTTCCAGGAGTTCGACCAGTTGCCGCCGTGGAAGACAGTGAAGCAGAACGTGATGTTCCCGCTGCTCGCCTCGCGCACGCTGGGCCGCAAGGAAGCGGCCGAGCGCGCGCTGCACTACCTGGACAAGGTGGGCCTCTCGAAGTTCGCCGACGTGCATCCGCACCAGCTTTCGGGTGGCATGAAGCAGCGTGTGGCGATTGCGCGGGCGCTGGCGATGCAGCCGCGCGTGCTGTTGATGGACGAGCCCTTTGCCGCGCTCGACGCACTCACGCGCCGCCGCATGCAGCAGGAGCTGCTCGAGCTGTGGGACGAGGTGCGCTTCACGCTGCTGTTCGTCACGCACTCGATCGAAGAGGCGCTGGTGGTGGGCAACCGCGTGGCGCTGCTGTCGCCGCATCCGGGGCGCATGCGCGCCGAACTGAACAGCCACGGCTACTCGCTCGAGAGTCTGGGCGGTGCGGACTTCCAGGCGACTGCGCGGCGCATTCACGACATGCTGTTCGAGGAAGAGAAGGTCGCGTCATGACCCCGGTCTTTCTCCCTCCCCTTCCGGGGGAGGGTAGGGGTGGGGGCACGCGGCGTTCCTATTGGGCGCTCTGCCTGCCCCCATCCCAACCTTCCCCCAGAGGGGGAAGGAGCAATACACGATGAGCACCCTGACGCCCCCTATCCGCCCCGAGTACGAGCGCACGCTCGAGCCCTTCACCGAGCTGCCGGTCGAACGCGCGCTGCCGCTGGCCACGCGCCTCGCCTCGCACACCTGGCTGCGCAAGGGCCTGATCCTTGCCGTCATCGCCGTGCTGTGGGAGTTGGCAGCGCGCTGGCAGGACAACGACCTGCTGCTGCCCACCTTCACCGCCACCGCCCGCGCATTGGTCGAAGGGCTGGCCAGCGGCGAGCTGGTCGAGAAGGTGCGCATCTCGCTCGCTGTGCTGCTGCAGGGCTACTTGGCGGGCGTGCTGCTGGCCTTCGGGCTCACGACGCTGGCGGTGTCCACGCGCATCGGGCGCGACCTGCTGGACACGCTGACTTCGATGTTCAACCCGCTGCCCGCGATCGCGCTGCTGCCGCTGGCGCTGCTGTGGTTCGGGCTGGGCCGCGGCAGCCTGGTGTTCGTGCTGATCCATTCGGTGCTGTGGCCGCTGGCGCTCAACACCTATGCGGGCTTCCAGGGCGTGCCCGAGACGCTGCGCATGGCGGGGCGCAACTACGGCCTGACGGGGCTGCGCTACGTGCTGCAGATCCTGGTGCCGGCCGCGCTGCCGTCGATCCTGTCGGGGCTGAAGATCGGCTGGGCCTTTGCGTGGCGCACGCTGATCGCGGCCGAGCTGGTGTTCGGCGCCTCGTCGGGCAAGGGCGGGCTGGGCTGGTACATCTTCCAGAACCGCAATGAGCTGTACACCGACCGCGTGTTCGCAGCCCTGGCGCTGGTGGTGCTGATCGGCCTGCTGGTGGAAAGCCTGGGCTTTCGCACGCTGGAGCGGCTCACGGTGCGGCGCTGGGGCCAGCAGCGCTGACGGCAAGCAGGTGATGGGGCGGGGCGGACGAATGCCCCGGCGATGGCGAAACGGGCGCGGGCTCGGGTCTAATCGCAGCTTTTGGCACGCGTTCTCCTTCCCATGAGCTCTTCCGCCCCCGACCTTTCCGCGATCGCCGGTGCGCTGGCCGATGCCGCCGCCGCCCAGTCGATGCGCTACTTCCGCACGCCGCTGGACATCATCACCAAGGCCGACGAAAGCCCGGTCACGCTGGCCGACCGCGCCGCCGAAACGGCGATGCGCGAGATCCTCGGCGCACGTGTGCCGGTCGACGGCATCTTCGGCGAAGAGCACGGCCCCGAGCGGCTCGACGCCGACCGCATCTGGGTGCTTGACCCGATCGACGGCACGCGCAGCTTCATCACCGGCTCGCCGCTGTGGGGCACGCTCATCGGCGTGCTGCAGGGCGGTCGCGTGGTGTTCGGCATGGTCGACATGCCGGTGTTGAAAGAACGCTGGGTCGGCGAGGCCGGCAAGGGCGCGACGCGCGACGGCCAGCCCGTGCGCGTGAGCGGCTGCACCGAGATCGCCAAGGCCCGCATCGTCACCACCTCGCCCGACATCTTCTCGCCGGCCGACTGGAGCGCCTTCGACCGCCTGAGCCGCCAGTGCGCGATGCGCCGTTTCGGCGGCGACTGCTACGGCTACGCCCAATTGGCAGGCGGCACCATCGACCTTGTGGTCGAGACAGGCCTGCAGCCCTACGACTTCCTGGGCCCGGCGGGTCTGATCGAGGCCGCAGGCGGCGTCGTCACCGATTGGGAGGGCCGGCCGCTGGGGCTGAATCCCGATCAGCGCGTGATCGCTGCAGCCACACCCGAACTTCACCGACAAGCCCTGGCTGTACTGGCCGCCTAGACTGTTTTCATGTTCCGCTGGCTGATCGTCGTAGTCCTTGCGCTGGTGCTCATGAGCGGCCTGACCGCCTGGCTGCGCCGCTTCGGCTTCGGACGGCTGCCCGGCGATTTCGAGTTTCGCGCCTTCGGCCGCGACTGGCAGCTGCCGATCGCGAGCACGGTGGTGCTCAGCATGATCGCGGCGCTGGTGGCGCGGCTGCTCTGAGCATGGTGCGGCGACGCCTGAGAAGCACTTGAGAAAGAAGAGAACCCCGCAATGAGAGTCTGCGTAGACATCGGCGGCACCAAGGTGGCCGTGAGCCTTTCCGCTTCGAGCGACGCGCCGCTGATCGGCCGCCGCAGCGAGCCCACCGCCAAGACCGGCAGCAACGACGCCGTGGCCGTGCAGATATTGCGGCTCATCGACGAGGTCTGCGCCGAGCAGGGCGTCGACCCGGCGAGCATCGACCGCGTGGGCGTGTCGTCGACCGGGCCCTTCGAGCTGCACGACGGCATGGTCGAGCTGGCCACGCCCAACATCTGCGGCGGCATCGCCGGCCCCTCGCGCGGGCTGCCCAACAACTGGATGACGGCCATCGTCGAGGCGCCGCTGGCGCGCCGCTTCGGCCACGTGCGCGTCGAGAACGACGCCGTGGCCGCGCTCGAGGCCGAGCGCCACTGGGGCGCGCTGAAGGGGCTCGACAACTGCGCCTACGCGACCTGGAGCACCGGCGTGGGCGTGGGCCTGTGCGTCGATGGCAAGGCGCTGCGCGGCAAGAACGGCAACGCGGGCCATGCGGGCCACAGCTTCGTGGTCGACGACGACAGCGGCGCGCTGTGCGGCTGCGGCAACCTGGGCGACGTGGAAGCGCTGGCCGGCGGCAACTCGATCGCGCACCGCTTCGGCCAGCCCGCGGCCGACCTGTTCACGGCGGCCGCGGCCGGTGACGCCGCTGCACTCGAAAAGGCCGATGCGCTGTGCCGCGTGATCGGCCGCATGCTCTACAACCTGGTCATCACGCTCGACCTGCAGCGCATCAGCCTGGGTGGCAGCGTGTTCTGGCACCACCGCGACTTCGTGCTGCCGCGGCTGCAGGCGCAGGTCGACGGCAAGCTGCCGCCGCTCACGCGCGGCGTGCTGCTGGTGCCCGCCGGGCTCGGCGACAAGGTGGGCGACTACGCGGCCCTGGCGCTGCTCGACTGAGTTGCGGCGCGCGGCGACCGGACCAGCGTGGTTGGTTGGTTCTTCTGCGCGGCGCAGCCTTCCTCGACGATCCGTCCGAGCCGCCGCAGCCCCGCATCGACCGCCTCACTGAAAGGCCAGCCGCAGTTGATGCGCAGGTAGTGGTCGAAGCGCGAGGCGTTCGAGAACTGCGCGCCCGGCGCCACCAGCATGTGCTCGCGCAGGGCCGCCTCGAACACCGCCACCGACGACAGCCGATCGGGCAGCTCTACCCACAGCTGGAAGCCGCCGCGCGGCAGGTTGAGCCGGGTGCCGGCCGGAAAGTAGCGGGCGATGGCGTCGGCCGTCTGGTCGCGCTGCGTGTGCAGGCGTTCGCGCAGCCGGCGCAGGTGGCGGTCGTAGCCGCCGCTGGCAATGATCTCGCCCGCGGCGATCTGCGCCAGCGCCTCGTTGTTGCGCGTCTGCGCGTACTTGAGCATTTCGACCTGCGCGTGCCAGCGCCCGGCCGTGATCCAGCCCAGCCGCAGGCCCGGCGCCAGCACCTTGTGCAGCGACGCGCAATACACCACGTTGCCCGTGCGGTCCCAGGACTTGATGGCGCGCAGCGGCACCTCGGTTTCCACCAGGTCGCTGTAGGTGTCGTCTTCGACCAGCGCGATGCCGTGGTTCTCGCACATCTGCACCAGCCGCTGCTTGTGGGCGTCGGGCATCACGCTGCCGATGGGGTTCTGCAGGTGCGGCACCACCACCACGGCCTTGATGTCGTCGTAGGTGTGGATGGCCAGGTCGAGCGCCTCCAGCGAGATACCGGTCTGCGGGCTGGTGGGAATCTCCAGCCCGCGCAGGCCCAGGCTTTCGAGCACCTGCAGCAGGCCGTAGAAGGTGGGCGATTCGACGGCGACGGTGTCGCCGGGCTTGGCGATGGCGCGCAGCGCGAGGTTCAGCGCCTCGATGCAGCCGTTGGTGACCAGCACGTCGTCGGGCGCCACGGTCATGCCTACGCGCAGGTTGCGCTGGGCCACCACCTGGCGGAACTGCTCATGCCCTTTTTGCGACGAGGCGGTGGTCAGCAGCTCGGGGCGCTGGCGCAGCGCGCGCGTCATGGCGTTGCGCAGCGCCTCGGCGGGGTAGAGCTCGGGGGCGGCGCGCGAGATCGCGAAGTTGAGCTTCACGTCGTTGAGCCGTCCGCGCGCCATGAAGTTGGCCATGCGCGTGCGCATGTTGACGAACTGCGCCGGGTCGGGCGGCAGGCCGGACACGGGTTCTTCCATCGCCGCGATGGCCAGCCGCTGCGGGCGGCGCACGAAGTAGCCGGAGCGGTCGCGCGCCTCGACCCAGCCTTCGCTTTCCATGGCGCGGCAGACCTGCAGCGCGGTCGAGAGGCTGATGTCGTGCAGCCGCATCAGGCTGCGCAGCGACGGGAGCTTGTCGCCGGCCTTGAGCGAACCGGCGTGGATCGCGTCGACGTAGTGCGCCGCGAGCTGGCGGTAGAGCGGTAGCGAGTCCATGGGTCGATGTTCCCCGCATCGGGCATCTGAAAACAGATGCAGTTGCTCGGGAAAACGACCATAACAGATGGCGCGGCGGCCTGACTGTTCCGGTCGCAATAGCCATCGGGTGTGCCTGTTTTTTGGGCGGCGAAATTCCTACGATGAACCCTCATCCACCCGAGGTCCGCCATGATCACCACCCTCTGCGAAGCGCCCGATTCCATCGTCCTTGAACCCGGCCAGTCGCTGCGCACCGCGGTCGATGCGGGCGCCTGGCTTCAGCTGGCCGAGGGCCGCGCCCGCGTGGTGTCGCCACCTGGCTGGCTGGGCGAAACGGTGTTCATGACCGAGACGCTGCTCGGCGAAGGCGACGTGCACTGCGTGCCGCAGGGCGGGTGGATCGAGGTGTCGGCGATCACGCCGGTGCACCTGCGGGTGCATGCGCCAGTACGGGGCGCGCGGGCCACGGCGCCGGCAGAAGCGGCGCGGCCGGTGATGCGCTTCGTGCGCCTGCTGACGGGCTGGTGAGGTCCGGGGCAGGGCGCCTGCCCCGAACCAAAGCCCAAAGCCGCCGTCAGTTCTTCGGCAACTTCTGCGGCCGCTTCCAGTTCGCAAAGCTGACCTGCTTGCCGCGCGCCACGGTCAGCGCGCCGGGCTCGGTCGACTTGTTCACCGTCGAGCCACCGCCGATGGTGCCGCCTGCGCCGATCGTCACCGGTGCCACGAGCACGCAGTTGCTGCCCACGTGCACGTCGGCCTCGATCACGGTGCGGTGCTTGTTGGCGCCGTCGTAGTTGGCCGTGATGCTGCCCGCGCCGTAGTTCACGCGCTCGCCCACCGTGGCGTCGCCCAGGTAGGCCAGGTGGTTGGCCTTGGCGCCCGCCGCCAGCGTGGAGTTCTTGACCTCGACGAAATTGCCGATGTGCACCTCGGCGCCCAGCTGGGCACCGGGTCGCAGCCGCGCAAAGGGCCCGACCAGCGCGCCCGCGCCCACCGTCACGCCGGCCTTCTCGCCGTCGATGTGGGTGAAGGGGTGGATCACCGCGCCCGCCTCGATGCGCGCGTTGGCAATGACGCAGTTTGCGCCGATGCGCACGCCTTCGCCCAGCGACACCGTGCCTTCGAACACGCAGTTGACATCGATGTCGACGTCGGCGCCGCAGCTCAGCGTGCCGCGCAGGTCGAAGCGCGCCGGGTCGGCCAGGCGCACGCCCTGTTCCATCAGCGCATTGGCCTGGCGCAGCTGCCAGGCGCGTTCCAGCGCCGCGAGCTGGGCCGGGCTGTTGATGCCCGCCACCTGCAGCGCGTCGGTCGTGACGTGCGCCACCACCGGCACGTGGTCGTCGGCCGCGAACTTCACGATGTCGGTCAGGTAGTACTCGCCCTGGGCGTTCTTGTTGTCCAGCCGCGCGAGCCAGCCCTTGAGCAGGCGCGCGGGTGCGGCCATCACGCCGCTGTTGATCTCGCGCACGGCGCGCTGCGCCTCGGTGGCGTCCTTGTGCTCGACGATGGCCGTCACTTCACCGCCCGCCGTGGTGCGGATGATGCGGCCATAGCCCGTGGGGTCGTCGAGTTCGATGGTCAGCAGCGCGAGCCGCTCGCCGCCGCTGGCGGCGATGAGGGTGCGCAGCGTGTCTTCGGCGATCAGGGGCACGTCGCCCGACAGGATGACCACGGTGCCGTCGTCCGGCAGCTGCGGCGTGGCCTGCTGCACGGCGTGGCCGGTGCCCAATTGGGGCTCCTGGCGCGCGAAACCGAGGGCGGCGGCGTTCACGGCGGTGGCCTTGATGGCGGTCTCGACCTGCTCGGCGCCGTGGCCCGTCACGACCACGACATGGCGCGCGCCGATGCGCGCGGCGGTGTCGGTCACGTGGGCCAGCAAGGCGCGGCCGGCCAAACGATGCAACACTTTGGGCAGCTTGCTCTTCATGCGCGTGCCCTTGCCGGCCGCCATGATGACGACGTCGACCGGTCCCTGGTTGCTCTGCTGCGGAGTCTGATTCATGCGCTTTTCTTCCCGGATTCGTTGTGCTGGACTGGCCCGAATTATCGGTGTGCTGGTGCTGGCTGCTGCCCTGGGGGCTTGCAGCGCGGTCAAGCTTGCTTACAACAACCTGCCCGAGCTGAGCTATTGGTGGCTCGACGGCTACTTCGACTTCGACGACGCCCAGGCCCCGAAGGTGCGCGACGAGCTGGCCCAGCTGCTGGCCTGGCACCGCCAGAACGAGCTGCCGCGCATCATCGGCCTGCTGCAGGAGGCCCAGGGCCTGGCGTCGGCCGACGTGACGCCCGCCCAGGCCTGCCAGCTGGCCGACCGGGTCCGCGAGCGGCTGCTGGCCGTCACCGAGCGTGCCGAGGCCGCCAGCGCCGAACTCGTGCTGAGCCTGAGCGAGGCGCAGCTGCAGCAGCTCGAGCGGAAGTACGCGAAGAACAACACGGAGTACCGCAAGGACTGGCTCGACCGCAGCCCCGCGCAGGTGCAGGAGAAGCGCTACGACCAGTTCCTCGAGCGCCAGGAAGATTTCTACGGCCGCCTGACGACCGAGCAGCGCGCGCTGCTGCGCCAGCAGGTGGCGCAGTCGGTGTTCAGCCCGAAGCTGGCGTTTGAGGAACGGCGCCAGCGCCAGCAGGAGGCGTTGGTGCTGCTGCGCGGCTTTCTTGGGGTCAATGGCGGTCCGCGCACCTCGCCGGCCGAGGCCCGCGCCGCACTGCACGCCTACATCCTGCGCATCGCCGATCCGCCGCCCGGCCCGTGGCGCGACCAGCAGCAGGCGCTGCTGCAGGAGGGCTGTCGCAACCTGGCGGCGCTGCACAACACCACCAGCGCCACGCAGCGCGAGCAGGCGGTGCGGCGGCTGCAGGCCTACCAGAGCGACCTGCGGCAGCTGGTCGCCGCGCGCTGAGGCGACTGGCCGGCGCCCTCGCTCAGATCATCGGCACCGGCCGCAGCGGGCGCTCGAAGTAGTCGCCCAGCGTTTCGAGCGCATGCGGCTCCAGGATGCGCAGCCAGCCGCCGTCGAGCTTGTACAAACCCAGGCGCTGCAGCCGCCGCATCGTCTTGTTGGTGTGCACCAGCGACAGCCCCAGCGCGTCGGCGATGTGCTGCTGGTTGAACGGAAACTCGACCCACTCGTCGCGCACCATGCCCAGGCGCTGGGCGCGGCGGTACAGGTGCATGAGCAGCATGGCCACGCGCTCGCCGGCGTTGCGGCGGCCCGCGGTGACGAGGTGGTCATCGACCATCTTTTCCTCGCGCGCGGCGAGCCAGGTGATGTCGTAGCCGAGCCGGGGCTCGGCGTGGAAAAGCTCCCACAGGCGGTCGCGCGAAAAGGCGCAGAGCGTGGCGTCGGTCGCGGCCTCGACGCCGTGCGTCTGGCCGTCGGCGAACTCGTCCTGCAGGCCGATGAAGTCGCCGGGCAGCAGGAAGCCCAGGATCTGCCGGCGGCCATCGCTCAGGGTCTTGTAGCGGAAGGCCCAGCCCGCGTAGAGCGTGAACAGCTGCGGGCTGGCGCGGTGCTCCTCGACGACGGTGCCACCCGCCTCGACGCGCCGGGTGCCGACGCGGAAAGACTCGATGGCCTGGAGCTGCTGCGCCGTCACCGGCAAAAAGGCCTCGAGACGGCGCAGGGCGCAGTGTTCGCACGCGTTCGCGCCCTGGGGCGGTGCGGCGGCAACGGGATAGTCCTCGAATTTCACGCCGCACTATAGGCCGCGGCGCTGTGTCTTTTGACATTTCGGCGCGCCGGGCGGCTCCCTAGACTCGGAAGCGATTACCCTTCCGCACCGAATGACACAAGAACAATCACCCGCATCAGCCACCGCAGAACCGGAACAACTGCACGAATTCCTTTACTGCAGCCTGCTCGTGCAGGACCTGCCGCCCGCCACCGTGGGCGCCATCGTCACCCAGGCCCGCGCGCGCAACGCCGAGGACGGCATCTCCGGCCTGCTGGTGTTCGACGGCCAGTGCTTCTGCCAGCATTTCGAGGGGCCGCGCGAGGCGGTACAGGGGCTGATGGCGCGGCTGCAGCGCGACCCGCGGCACGTGGCACTCGTGGTGGTCCACGAAGGCCCGCTGGCCGAGCGGCGTTACACCGGCTTTGCGATGGGCCTGGCCGAGTGCGAGGGCCCCGACCCGATCTCGGCCCTGCAGGCCCTGCGCGGGGAGGTTGCGCTGGCGCACTTCCTGGCGCTGCGAGGCAGCTTCGACATCAGCAGCTGAAAAAACGGCAGGCAAAGAAAAAGGCGGCCGAAGCCGCCTTGGTTCAGGAGTGCTGGAGGTGCCAGTCGTGCAGGCGGTCGATCAGACCGGGTCCCACGCGTAGGTGGCACCGTAGCCATCCCAGGCTTCCATCACGATGCGCTGGCCGGCGGCCACCGTGAGCGACTCGCCCGGGGCCAGCACGATGTCTTCGCTGGGGCCATGGGCCGTGGCGTCGGGCGTGACCCACACGCGGCCCTGCTTGACGCGCAGTACGCTGGCCGACCGCGCCTTCAGGCTCATCGCCTCGCCGGGCGCGATCTGCCAGGCGCCACGGCGCACGGCCGGCGGAATGGCCGCGGTGCGGTTGGAGCGGGACAGGGAAGCGAGCGATTCGTTGGTGCAGACGGCGGTGGACATGGTGTGGACTCCTAAGCTGGTCCGAAGCGCATTGACAGACAGAGAGGTTGGCGCAGTTCGGGAATGAATGATCGTTTCTGCGGCCTTGGAGGTCCAATGAAAACGAGGTAGCCTACTGATGCGATTCCCGCATCAATCAACCGGCCGCCGGGAACGCACACCAAAGTCATACCCATGCAACATTCGCAAACCCACCTGCGTTCCCGCCCCATTTCTGCAGGGCACCTGCGGGCCTTCGAGGCGGTCGCGCGGCACCTCAATTTCCGCGCCGCGGCCGAGGAAATGGCGCTCACCCAGTCGGCCGTGAGCCGGCAGATCCAGTCGCTCGAGGAAGAGGTGGGCGTGTCGCTGTTCCTGCGCCACACGCGGGCGGTCGAGCTGACCAGCGCCGGGGCGCAGCTGTTGCTGTCGGTGCAGCAGGCGCTGCCGCGCATCGACATGGCGGTGCGGCAGATCCGCCAGAGCGCGGGGCGCAAAAGCGTGGCGCTCACCACCTTTGCCTCGTTCGCTTCGATGTGGCTGATTCCGCGGCTGGAAGCCTTCCAGCGCGACAACCCCGAGATCGACATCCGCATCGATGCCAGCGACATCGCGGTCGACCTCGACGTGGCCGACGTGGACATCGCGCTGCGCTACGGCCCGCCGGAGGCCATGCCCGCCGGCGCCGTGCGCCTGTTCGGTGAAAACCTGACGCCCGTGGCGAGCCCGTGGCTCATCAAGAGCAACCCACCGATCAAGACGCCGGCCGACATCGCCCGCTTCACGCTCATCGAGGCCGGCGACGCGCACCGCACGCACCTCGAATGGCTCACGTGGCGGCGCTGGTTCGAGGTGAACGGCATGGAGCGCGCGCAGCCCAAGCGCTGGCTCTACTTCAACTACGCCTACCAGATGGTGCAAGCTGCGCTCACTGGCCAGGGCGTGGTGCTGGCCCGCAACTCGCTGGTGGCCGAGAGCCTGGCCAATGGCGACCTGATCGAGGTGCTGCCGCAGCACCGCCTTGATTCGCCGATGGCCTACTGGCTCATCTCGGGGCCGCGCAATGCGCTGCGGCCCGAGATCAAGGCCTTTTCCGACTGGCTGGAAGCGCAGGCCGCCATCACGCGTGAAACGGTGGGCGAGGTGCCCGACCCGGACACCGTCGACAACCTCGACTGAGCCGGCTCAGGAGGTCGGCCAGACGACGCCGTTGTCGTTCAGGATGGCATCGAGGGGCAGGTCGTGCGCCTCGGGCTCGAAGTTGTCGAGAAAGCCGTTCGTGAAGCCCAGCCCCACGGTGACCGGCCGGGGCTCCAGCGCCGCCAGCGTGCGGTCATAAAAGCCGCCGCCGTAGCCCAGCCGGTAGCCGCCGGCGCTGTAGCCCACGCAGGGCACGAACAGCAGGGTCGGCACGATCAGTTCGGTGTCCTTGGGCTTGGGAATGCCGTAGGCGTCTTCTTCCATCTGGCAGCCCGGGTACCAGGCGTGGAAGGTGAGCGTCTTGTGGACCTTGTCGATCACCGGCAGGCCGATGCGGCGGCGCTGCGTTTCTTCCATGAGCTCGCCGTCTTCCTTCCAGCGGTGCAGGGCGGGCAGGGGGTCGAACTCGCCCTTGATCGGCCAGTAGGCGCCGATCACGGTGTCGGGCCGGCCGACCAGCCAGATCCGCATCACCCGCTGCAGCAGGTCGGCCCGCGCGAGGCGGTCAGGCATGCCCAGCCGTTGCTCGATGAGCGCCTTTCGCAGTTGACCCTTCAGAAAACTCGCGGTGGCCGAGGTGTCGGCATCCTTTGACTTGTCCATAATCCCCCGATGCAGTTCCCAAGCATTTTGGCATCCGCGCGCGCTCATCCGCGTCGCGGCGCGCCCGCCCTGGTTTTTTCCGCCGTTCTCGCACTCGCCGCGCTGCTGTCGCAACAGCCCGCCGCCGCGCAGAACAACACCAACGACGACGTGCTGGTCCAGATGAAGCAGGCCTTCCAGCGCGGCGACAAGGCCCGCCTCACGGCCCTGCTGCCGCAGGCCCGCGGTCACGCCCTCGAACCCTGGGCCGCCTACTGGGAGCTCAAGGCCCGCCTGCAGGAGGCTGCGCCCAACGAGGTGCAGGACTTCTACGCCCGCTACCCGAACACCTACCAGGAAGACCGCCTGCGCAACGACTGGCTGCTGCTGCTCGGCCAGCGCCGCGACTGGGACGGCTTTGCCGCCAACATCGCCGGCTTCCGCATGGCCGACGACGCCCAGGTGCGCTGCTACGCTGTGCTGGTCGACACGCTGCGCACCGGCACGGCCACGCAGGCGCAGGCCGACGAGGTGCGCCGCAACTGGTTCGCACAAAAAGACAGCGACGACGGCTGCCTCACCGCCGCCGACCGCATGGTCGCGGCCCGCCTGATGACCACCAACGACGCCTGGAAGAAGGCGCGCCTGGCCATCGAGGCCAACCGGCCCGCGGCCGCACGCGGCGCGGTCACCATCGCCGCACCCGATGCGCTGCCGCTGTTCGAAGAGGTCAACGCCAGCGCCGCCAAGTTCCTCACCGGCCGCGCCTTCGTGGCCGCCAAGTCGCGCAAGGAACTGGTGGTGCTCGCGCTCATCAAGATCGCGGTCGCCGACCCCGACCAGGGCGCTGCGCAGCTCGACAGCAAGTGGAGCCCGATGCTCTCCGCCGAAGAGCGCAACTGGGTCTGGGGCACCATCGGCCGTGCGGCCGCGAACAAGCTCTCGCCGATGGCCGTGAGCTACTTCGGCAACGTCACGAAGAACAGCGACCTGTCGGACGACATGCTCGGCTGGCGCGTGCGCGCCGCACTGCGCGCCAGCCAGTGGAAAGAGGTCGCGCCCGCCATCAACGCCATGAGCGACGCCGCCCAGCAAGACCCCACCTGGGTCTACTGGAAGGCCCGCGCACTCAGCACCGCCGGTGGCGACGAGCGCCGCGCCCAGGCCCGCGAGCTCTACACCAGCATCGCCGGCACGCGCGGCTTCTACGAAATGCTGGCGCTCGAAGAGCTGGGGCAGCGCGTCGTGGCCGCCACGCGCCCCGCGCCGCTCACGCCCGAAGAAAAGAACGCCGCGCGCACCAACCCGGGCTTGCAGCGCGGCCTGCAGGCCATCGGCATGGGCCTGCGCTCCGAAGGCACGCGCGAGTGGAACTACGCCACCAACCTGCACGAGAAGGGCGGCATGGACGACCGCGCCCTGCTGGCCGCCGCCGACCTGGCCTGCCAGCGCGAGGTGTGGGACCGCTGCATCAACACCAGCGAGCGCACCAAGGGCGTGATCGACGTCGAGCAGCGCTTCCCCATGCCCTTCCACGACACGGTGCTGCGCAAGAGCCAGGACATCGGCCTGGACCCCGCCTACGTGTACGGCCTGATCCGCCAGGAAAGCCGCTTCATCATGGACGCGCGCTCGGGCGTCGGCGCCTCGGGCCTGATGCAGGTCATGCCCGCCACGGCGCGCTGGACCGCCCGCAAGATCGGCATGACCGACTTCACGCCGGGCCAGATCAACGACCGCGAGACCAACATCACCATCGGCACCAACTACCTGAAGCTCGCGCTCGACGACTTCGACGGTTCGATGGCGCTGGCCGCCGCGGCCTACAACGCCGGCCCCGGCCGGCCGCGCAACTGGCGCAACGGTCCGGTGATCGACGCGGCCATCTGGGCCGAGAACGTGCCCTTCAACGAGACGCGCGACTACGTGAAGAAGGTGCTGGCCAACACCACCAACTACGCCGCCCTCATCAGTGGCAAGCCGCAGTCGCTGAAGGAGCGCCTGGGCCGCGTGGGCCCGCGCAACGCCGCCGAGCCCGAGCCCAACAAGGACCTGCCCTGACATGAGCTGGCGCGATGAGGTGCTCGACACCGTCGCGTCCGAATTCTCGGACGTGGGCGATGTCGCGCAGCTCACGCGCATCTCGGTGCGGCTGCTGCTCGCGGCCGTGCTGGGCTTTTTCCTCGGCTTCGAGCGCGAGCAGCAGGGCAAGGCGGCCGGCGTGCGCACCCACATGCTGGTGGCCATCGGCTCGGCGCTGTTCGTGCTGATTCCGCAGCAGACCGGCATCGTGCCGGCCGACATGAGCCGCGTGATCCAGGGGCTGGTGGCCGGCGTCGGTTTTCTGTGCGCCGGCACCATCCTCAAGCAGGGCAAGGACGAATCGCACGTGCAGGGCCTCACCACCGCCGCCGGGCTCTGGATGACGGCCGCCATCGGCATGGCTTGCGGGCTGGGCCGCGAGGTCACGGCCGTGCTCAGCGCGCTGCTGGCGCTCGCGGTGCTGTCGCTGGTGCCGCGCCTCGTGACCCTCATCGAACGCGTCGTGAAGCCAGCGGCGGATGCCGGCGCCTCCGGCCCGCGCGTGATCGTGCCGCCCGAATCGCGCCGCGACGACGAGCAGCGCTGACGCGGCCCGCATCAATTCGCGCCGCCTTCGGCATCAATCGCAGCGCGCCGCCCGGCTAGCATCGACGGCTTTGCCCCGCATTCCCGCACTGACCCGGAGACCCTGACAGATGTCCAAGCTCTACATCGGCAACAAGAATTACTCGTCGTGGTCCATGCGCCCCTGGGTGCTCATGACCCAGGCCGGCATTCCCTTCGAAGAGGTGATGGTGTGCTTCGACTCGTTCGACGCCACCTCGCAGTTCAAGCACGTGATCGGCGCCATCAACCCGGTCGCCAAGGTGCCGGTGCTGGTCGACGGCGACCTCGCCGTGTGGGACACCCTGGCCATCGCCGAGTACCTGGCCGAGCGCTTCCCCGAGAAGCAGCTGTGGCCCCAGGGCGTGGCCGAGCGGGCCCGTGCGCGCAGCGTCTGCGCCGAGATGCATTCGGGTTTCGGCAACCTGCGCGGCAACTGCCCGATGAACATCGAGGCCTCGCTGCCCGAGGTGGGTGCGCGGCTGCTGGCCGAGCAACCCGGCGTGCAGGAAGACCTCGACCGCATCGTGCAGATGTGGACCGAGCTGCTCGAGACGCACGGCGGCCCGATGCTGTTCGGCGCCTTCACCATCGCCGACGCCTTCTTTGCGCCGGTGGGTATGCGCATCCGCGGCTACGGCCTGCCGGTGCCGCCGGCCATCGACGCGTACATCGCGCGTGTGGCGGCCTTGCCGGGCGTCGCCGCGTGGATCGACGGCGCCCTGGCCGAAAAAACCTTCGTGGCTTTCGACGAGCCCTATCGCACCTCGCGCGACTGAGGCTCGTCTAGAACCGATCGATCAGAACCGGTACGTCGCCGCCAGGTAGGTGACGATCGGGTTCAGCTTCAAACTCGACTCGCTGCGCGCCACCGGCAGGCCGGTGATGCTGGTCGTCGTGAGCTTGGCCTTGGTCTTCAGCGGGATGTACGACACCGAGAACGACACGCCCCAGTGCTTGTCGAACTGGTAGGCCACGCCGGCGTTGAGCACGGGCGCGAACGCGCTGTCGAGCTTGGCCGTGGTGTTCACCGACGACGGTCGCACATGGAACTGGCTGGCCAGCGCGCCCTGCAGGTTCGACGTGAGCTTCACGTCGCTGTACCAGACGTAGGTGGCGCCCAGGCCGACGAACGGACGGAAGGCGTCGTTGCCTTCGTTGAAGTAGTACTTGGCCAGCACGGTCGGGCTCCACTGGCGGGCTTGGCCGAGTTCGCCCACGCGCGCCAGCGTGCCGGTGCCGTGGAGCTTGAACTTGGGCGGCACGCCGAGCACGCCCTCGACGGCCCAGTGGCTGTCGACGAAGTAGGCGATGTTCATGCCCAGCGTGTCCGAGTTGCTGACGCTCGCGCCCGAGCCGGCCAGCACGCTGTGCACGGGCGAGGTCACGGTCAGGGGCTTGCTCGAATCCTGCGGCGAGAGGTGGAACCAGCCGGTGCCGACGACCCAGTCGCCCGCGTTCTGCGCCATGGCGCTGCCCGACGCCAGGCCCCCGAATGCCGCCAATGCCAACGATGCTGTTGTTGTGAGTTTTTTCATAGGTGTGAATGCTCCTTGGGTGTTGAAAACAGCCCCGCGCACGGGGGCGCCGGCCAGCGACCGGTGCTTCGCGCGATGCGAATTTACGAACGGTCGTTCGCATCGCTCGAAGATTATCGAACGACCGTTCTTTTTGTGCAGGGCGAGTATCCCTACACTGCACTCATGAACATTTTTCTCGTCGGCGGTGCACTGCGCGACCGGCTGCTGGGCCGTCCTGTGTCCGACCATGACTGGCTCGTGGTGGGCGCCACGCCCGAGGCCATGGTGGCGCGCGGCTACCTGCCCGTGGGGCGCGATTTCCCCGTGTTTCTGCACCCGCGCACGCGCGAGGAGTACGCGCTGGCCCGCACCGAACGCAAGAGCGCGCCGGGCTACCGCGGCTTCGTCGTGCATGCGGCGCCCGACGTCACGCTGGAGCAAGACCTTGCGCGGCGCGACCTCACCGTCAACGCCATCGCCTTGCCCGCCGAGCACGTGGGCGACGACGGCAGTTTCGATCCGCGCCCCGAGACGCTGGCCGACCCTTTCCATGGCCAGCGCGACCTGCGCGACAAGGTGCTGCGCCACGTGACCGACGCCTTCCGCGAAGACCCGGTGCGCATCCTGCGCGTGGCGCGCTTTGCCGCGCGCTTCGACGACTTCACCGTCGCCCCCGAAACCATGGCGCTCATGCGCGAGATGGTCGCGGCCGGCGAGGTCGATGCGCTGGTGCCCGAGCGCGTGTGGCAGGAGCTCGCGCGCGGCCTAATGGAAACGCGGCCCTCGCGCATGTTCGACGTGCTGCGCGACTGCGGCGCGCTCGCCGTGCTGCTGCCCGAGGTCGACCGGCTCTGGGGCGTGCCGCAACCGGCGCAGCACCATCCCGAGATCGACACCGGCGTGCACCTGATGATGGTGCTCGACACCAGCGCGCGGCTGGGCGCGACGCTGCCCGTGCGCTTCGCCTGCCTCATGCACGACCTCGGCAAGGGCACCACGCCGGCCGACATGCTGCCGCGCCACATCAACCACGAGCTGCGCAGCGTCGACCTGCTGCAGGCCGTGTGCGAGCGCTGGCGCGTGCCCGTGGAGCTGCGCGAGCTGGCCGAGGTGGTGGCGCGCGAGCACGGCAACATCCACCGCAGTGCCGCGCTCGGCGCCACGCCGCTGGTGCGGCTGCTGGAGCGCTGCGACGCCTTCCGCAAGCCGGCGCGCTTCGCCGAGGCGCTGCTGGCCTGCGAATGCGACGCGCGCGGCCGGCTCGGCTTCGAAGACAACGCCTACCCGCAGCGCCCGCGCCTGCTCGCGGTGCTCGCGGCGGCCCAGGCCGTGGCCACCGACGTGGTGGCGCGCGAGGCGCAGCAGGCCGGCGCCACCGGGCCGCGCATCGGCGAGGCGATCCACCGCGCGCGCATCACGGCGGTGGCGGCGTCATTGCCAGCCACAGCTGACTGATCGCCCCCATCGGCGCACGCCGGGACTTTGGCCGACACGCGCCGCGTGCGAGGCGTGCTATGGTTTTTCCCAATGCCAAAGTCCTCCAGCAGCAACGCACAGTTGCCTCCTCCGCCGGGCCGGGACGCCGCCCTTTTTCTTGATTTCGACGGCACGCTGGTCGGCCTTGCCGCCACGCCTGAAGCCATCGAGGTGCCGCCCGCCCTCGTGCCCCTGTTGAGCGACCTGCGCGACCTGCTCGGTGGCGCGCTCGCCGTGGTGTCGGGCCGCCAGATCGACGCCATCGACCGCTTTCTCGCGCCGCTGCGGCTGCCCGCCGCGGGCGAGCACGGCGTGCAGCGACGCGATGCGAAGGGCGGCATGCAGGAGCAGCGCGCGCCCGACCTCGTGCCCATCCTCGACGTGGCCAACGAACTCGCACGCATCCACGAAGGCCTGCTGGTCGAGCGCAAGCACGCCGCCATTGCGCTGCATTACCGGCTCGCGCCGCAGCTCGAAGCCGTGTGCCGCGACGCGATGACGCGCGCCATCGAAGGCCATCCGCAGCTCGAACTGCTGCACGGCAAGTTCGTGTTCGAGGTGAAGCCCACGGGCGTGAACAAGGGCCTCGCGATCGAGGCTTTCATGAACGAGGCACCCTTCGCGGGCCGCACGCCGATCTTTGCGGGCGACGACACCACCGACGAGAGCGGCTTTGCCGTCGTGCAGCCGCGCGGCGGTGTCGCGATCAAGGTTGGCGCCGGGCCCAGCCTGGCGCTGCACCGGCTCGAATCGCCGCGCGCGGTCTACGAATGGCTGGTGCAGGCACGCGATCAGCTGGCCGCACCTGCCCCCAAGAACACATCACCGAGGAATCCCGCATGAGCGAACACCAACTGTCGGAGGCCCCGGAGGACCGCGCGGGCGACGCCCTGGCTGGCGCGGCGGGCCCCGACGAACAGGCGCCGGCGGACGTCGCGAAAGTTGCGGCGAAAGTGGCCGCGGCCCCGCCGCGCGGCTTTGCGCCGCCGGCCGAGCCCTCGCTCAATGTCGGCGTCATCGGCAACTGCGCCTACAGCGCGCTCATCGATGCGCGCGCCCGCGCCGTCTGGTGCTGCCTGCCGCGCTTCGACGGCGACCCGGTCTTCAACGCGCTGCTGCACCCCGGCGAGGAAGCCGGCGCCTGGGCCATCGAGATCGAGGACTTCGCTTCCAGCAAGCAGTGGTACGAGCCCAATACCGCCGTGCTGCGCACGCAGCTGTTCGACAGCGCGGGGCAGGGCATCGAGATCACCGACTTCGCGCCGCGCTTCTACAGCCGCTCGCGCTACTTCCGTCCGCTCATGATGGTGCGCCGCGTGCGTCCCATTGCCGGCGCGCCGCGCATCCGCGTGGCACTCGACCCGCGCTTCCAGTGGGGCGCTTCGGAACCCATCGAGGTCACGCGCGGCAGCAACCACATCCGCTACGTCGGGCCCGACGTCACGCTGCGGCTGAACACCGACGCGTCGATCTCGCACATCCTGTCGCGCCAGCCCTTCGTGATCTCGCGCGAGTACAACTTCATGTTCGGCGTGGACGAGACGCTGCTCGAAGGCATTGCCGACACCGCGCGCAAGTTCGAGCAGGAAACCATTGCGTACTGGCGCACCTGGAGCAAGCGCCTGGCCATTCCCTTCGAGTACCAGGATGCGGTGATCCGCGCGGCCATCACGCTCAAGCTCTCGCTGTACGAAGACACCGGCGCCATCGTCGCCGCCATGACCACCAGCATCCCCGAGGCGCCGGGCAGCCAGCGCAACTGGGACTACCGCTACTGCTGGCTGCGCGACGCCTTCTTCGTGGTGCGCGCGCTCAACTCACTGAGCGAAGTGGGCACGATGGAAGACTACCTGCGCTGGCTCGGCAACGTGGTGATCGGTTCGCACGGCGAGCACATCCAGCCGCTGTACGGCATCGGGCTGGAGCGCGAGCTGCCCGAGTCTTTTGTCGACGGCCTTCCCGGTTACCGCGGCATGGGCCCGGTGCGCGTGGGCAACCAGGCGCAGGAGCACTTCCAGCACGACGTGTACGGCAACATCGTGCTCGGCGCGGCGCAGGCGTTTCACGACCACCGGCTGCTGAGCCGCGCGGGCGTGGCGGAGTTTCCGCACCTCGAAGCGGTCGGCGAAAAAGCGGTGCGCGTGTACGGCACGCCCGACGCCGGCATGTGGGAGTTGCGCACGCGCGCCCGCGTGCACACCAGCTCGGCCCTCATGAGCTGGGCCGCCTGCGACCGGCTCGCCAAGATCGCGCGCACGCTGGAGCTGCCCGAGCGCGCGGCCTACTGGCACGGCCATGCGGCGCGCATGAAGGAAGAGATTCTGGCCAAGTCGTGGAGCGAAGAGCGACAAGCCTTTGCCGAGAGCTTCGGCGGCAACGAGCTCGACGCCAGCATCCTGCTGATGGTCGAGGTCGGCCTGATCGACGCGCGCGATCCGCGCTTCATCTCGACCGTCGACGCGATGGAAAAGTCGCTCTGCGACGGCCCCTACATGCGCCGCTACGAAGCCGCCGACGACTTCGGCAAGCCCGAGACCGCCTTCAACATCTGCACCTTCTGGCGCATCGACGCGCTGGCCAAGATCGGCCGCAAGGCCGAGGCGCGGCAGATTTTCGAAACCATGCTCGCTGCGCGCAACCCGCTGGGGCTGCTGTCGGAAGACACGCACCCGGTGACGGGCGAGATGTGGGGCAACTTTCCGCAGACCTATTCGATGGTCGGCATCATCAATGCGGCTGTGCGCTTATCCGCTCCTTGGGATTCGTGCATATGAGCCGTCTCGTCGTCATCTCGAACCGCGTGGCCGACCCACGCAAGCCGGCAGCCGGCGGCCTGGCCGTGGCGCTGGGCGAGAGCCTGCAGCAGAGCGGCGGCCTGTGGTTCGGCTGGAGCGGGCAGATCGTCGAAGGCGGCCCCACGGGCGAAGGCGAGCTGCACACGCAGCAGGCCGGCAAGGTCACGCTCGCCACCATCGACCTGAGCCGCGACGACCACGACAGCTACTACCTGGGCTACAGCAACGACGTGCTGTGGCCGGTGTTCCACGACCGGCTCGACCTGGCGCACTTCGAGGCCGGCTTCATCGGCGGCTACCGGCGCGTGAACCAGCTCTTTGCGCGCAAGCTGCTGCCGCTGCTGCGCGAGGACGACATCCTCTGGGTGCACGACTACCACCTGATCCCGCTCGCGGCCGAGCTGCGCGCCATGGGCTGCAAGCAGCGCATCGGCTTCTTCCTGCACATCCCGCTGCCGCCGCAGATCATCATGGCGGCCATTCCGCAGCACGAGTGGCTGATGCGCTCGCTGTTCTCATACGACCTGATCGGCTTCCAGGCCGAGCAGGACGTGCAGCACTTCGCGCACTACGTGCACAACGAGGCGCACGGCGAAGCGCTGGGCGGCGACCTGTTCCGCGCCTACGGCAACACGGTGCGCGCGGCGGCCTTTCCGATCGGCATCGACGTCGACGAATTCGCGGCGCTCACGCACGCCAAGGAATCGCGCGACATGTACGAGACCATGAAGCGCGAGTACTCGAGCCGCCGGCTGCTCTTGGGCATCGACCGGCTCGACTATTCGAAGGGCATCCCGCAGCGCGTGCGCTCGTTCCGCGAGCTGCTGGCCAACTACCCCGAGAACCGCCGCAGCGCCACGCTGATCCAGATCGCCTCGCCCACGCGCGAAACGGTCGATGCGTACGGCGACATCCGCCGCGAACTCGAATCGCTGTGCGGCGCCATCAACGGCGACTACGGCGAACTCGACTGGATGCCGGTGCGCTACATCCACCGCATGGTGGCGCGCAAGCGGGTGCCGGGGCTGTGCCGCGCGGCGGCCGTGGGGCTGGTGACGCCGCTGCGCGACGGCATGAACCTCGTGGCCAAGGAATACATCGCCGCGCAAGACCCGGCCGACCCCGGCGTGCTCGTGCTGTCGCGCTTTGCCGGCGCAGCCGAGCAGCTGAAGGAAGCGCTGCTGGTGAATCCGTACGACACGCACGGCACCGCCGAGACGGTGCAACAGGCGCTGCAGATGCCGCTGGAAGAGCGGCGCGAACGGCACCAGAAGCTGCTGTCGCGCATCCGGGCGCAGGACATCCACTGGTGGCGGCGCACGTTTCTCGAAGCGCTGCGCGAGGCGGCGAGCGAGCGCTGATCGCGACCGGAGCCTGCGTCAGCCCAGTGGCACGCGGGCCCCGAACTTCGCGCGCTTCAGGCTGAAGAACGCCTTCACGTTGCGCACGTTGGCGTCGGCCGTGAACAGCCGCTGCGTCAGCGCGCCGTAGCCGGGCATGTCGCGCGCCACCACCACCAGCACGAAATCGGGCCCCGGCGACACGCGCCAGCACTGCTGCACCGCATCGTCCGCGATCACGCGGGCCTCGAAGGCGTCGAGCGCGGCGGCGTCCTGCCGGTCGAGCGAAATCTCCACCACCGCCTGCAGGCCGTGGCCCAGCACCGTGGCGAGCCGGTCGGGGGAGAGCAGGGCGACCTGGCGCTCGATGAGCCCTTCCTGCCGCAGCCGCTGTACACGGCGCAGGCAGGTCGGCGGCGAGATGCCCACCTCGCCCGCCAGGCGCTGGTTGGTCTGCGAGGCGTCGTGCTGGAGCGCATCGAGCAGCTTGAGATCGATCGCGTCGAGGGAGATTGATTCCATATTGGTTGAAATTATGGAATAAAACTCCATCTACAGGTTTTGGTGAAATAAAAGTCCAAAACCATGGAAATTTAGACGCCATATTTCTTGGTCGCCTCCCTACCATCGAGCCCTTCTGTTCTTCAAGACAAGGTACACCTATGTGCGGCATCGTCGGCGCAGCCTCCCATCGCGACATCGTTCCGGTCCTGGTCCAGGGCCTTCAGCGGCTCGAGTACCGCGGCTATGACTCCTGCGGCGTCGCGGTGCATGCCGGCGGCCTGAGCCGCGCGCGCACCACCTCGCGCGTGGCCGAGCTGCTGACCCAGGTGCGCGACGACAAGATCGAAGGCCTCACCGGCATCGCCCACACGCGCTGGGCCACCCACGGCGCACCGGCCGTGCACAACGCCCACCCCCATTTCAGCCACGGCCCCGGCGCCGACGCACCGGCCGCGCGCCCGGGCCGCATCGCGCTCGTGCACAACGGCATCATCGAGAACCACGAACCGCTGCGCGCCGCGCTCGAAGCCAAGGGCTACGTGTTCGAGAGCCAGACCGACACCGAGGTCATCGCCCACCTCGTCGACAGCCTCTACAACGGCGACCTGTTCGAAGCCGTCAAGGCCGCCGTGCTGCAGCTGCATGGCGCCTACGCCATTGCCGTCATCTGCCGCGACGAACCGCAGCGCGTCATCGGCGCGCGTGCCGGCTCGCCGCTGATCCTCGGCGCAGGCAAGGACGGCACCGAGAACTTCCTGGCCAGCGACGCGATGGCGCTGGCCGGCGTGACCGACCAGATCGTCTACCTCGAAGAGGGCGACGTGGTCGACCTGCAGCCGGGCAAGTACTGGATCGTCGACAAGAACCACAAGCCCGCCACCCGCACCGTGCGCACCGTGCACGCCCACAGCGGCGCGGCCGAACTGGGCCCGTACCGCCACTACATGCAGAAGGAAATCTTCGAGCAGCCGCGCGCCATCGGCGACACGCTCGAAGGCGTCGAGGGCATCGTGCCCGAGCTGTTCGACGGCATCGGGCAGGACGGCGCCACCGGCGCGAGCGCGCACCGCGTGTTCCAGGACATCGACAAGATCCTCATCCTGGCCTGCGGCACCAGCTACTACAGCGGCTGCACCGCCAAGTACTGGCTCGAGAGCATCGCGCAGATTTCGACCCAGGTCGAGATCGCCAGCGAGTACCGCTACCGCGACTCCGTGCCCGACCCCAAGACACTGGTCGTCACCATCAGCCAGTCGGGCGAAACCGCCGACACGCTGGCCGCGCTCAAGCACGCGCGCTCGCTGGGCATGGAACAGACGCTGACCATCTGCAACGTCGCCACCAGCGCCATGGTGCGCGAGTGCAAGCTGGCGTACATCACGCGCGCCGGCGTCGAAATCGGCGTGGCCTCGACCAAGGCCTTCACCACCCAGCTCGCGGGCCTGTTCCTGCTCACGCTGGCCATCGCGCAGTCCAAGGGCCGCCTGAGCGCCGTCGACGAAGCGCGCTACCTGAAGGAAATGCGCCACCTGCCCGTCGCGCTGCAGTCGGTGCTCGCGCTCGAGCCGCAGCTCATCGGCTGGGCCGAAGACTTCGCGCGCAAGGACAACGCCCTGTTCCTGGGCCGCGGCCTGCACTACCCGATCGCACTCGAAGGCGCGCTCAAGCTCAAGGAAGTGACCTACATCCACGCCGAGGCATACGCCGCCGGCGAACTCAAGCACGGCCCGCTCGCGCTCGTCACGAGCGAGATGCCCGTGGTGGCCGTGGCGCCCAATGACGCGCTGCTCGAAAAGCTCAAGAGCAACCTGCAGGAAGTGCGCGCCCGCGGCGGCGTGCTCTACGTGCTGGCCGACGGCGACACGCAGATCGCCAGCGGCGAAGGCCTGCACGTGATCCGCATGCCCGAGCACTACGGTGCGCTGTCGCCGCTGCTGCACGTGGTGCCGCTGCAGCTGCTGGCGTATCACACGGCGTGTGCGCGCGGGACGGACGTGGACAAGCCGCGCAACCTCGCTAAAAGCGTGACGGTGGAGTGAGAGTGCGTGGGCGGCGCGATCCTGATGATCGCGCCAAATAAAGTCTCAAACGTGCAAATAGAGCTTTAAATACTCTGCATTTGTTGATTCCCGTTGGCGAGTGATCCAGTTTTCCATGCGAGCAACGGCCGAAAGAAATTACGGCCGGTCAGTTCGCGACGGAAAGATGGATCAAACGTCCACGGAAATCAACAGGGAGTGATCCGACGCTAGCGTCGAATGCAACTCACAGAGGCGACAGCACCCAAGGGCTCCGCGCATCGGTCATGAGATCTTCGGCAATGCCGATGATTCCACCCAGCGTCATGTTCTGACCCGCCCAGCTGGCCCGGCCAATGATGTAGCTCTTTGCAAACTGCGGCCAGGACGAGAAATTTGAGCGCAATTCTTTGTCTGCATGCGCAAGAATGCGATCGAATTCAGCCTGCTCGATGTATTTGCAGTCCAATGACATCCGTGCAACCGTGACGAGGCGACCCAGATCCCAGGCAAGGATGCCGGCGCTGTAATCCTTGGGAAGGTACGAGCCATTGACTTTGTCTTCGAGAAGACGAAAAACGGACCGCAGATTTTCCAGCATCTCCATCGCCTGCGCCAAAGCCGAGAAAACGAGGTCTTTTTCCTCGCATGGCCCCTGTGCGGCAATCTGCTCGCGCACCGTTTCCGGGGAACCGTATCGACCGCTGGCTATCAAGGCCTCGAGAATCTCCTGGCGGCCGTCTCCTGAAGCACCATCGCTGTCAATACGAAAAACAATGTCGTAAAAAAAGCGATGGCCATGGCGACCGAGCGACGCCAGGGTTTCAGCAGCCTCCTGAGGCGAGCGTATGCCCCAGTGCGAGCCAAGTCCCTCGGCGAGAGTTTCGTCAGACAGCCCCGTTGCGTAGCTGTCGCAATACGCCATGATCTGTTCGGAGTTGATGAGCCCCGCTTGAAGTGCTCGCTGCGCGACCGGGTCCACTGCGGCCCCATCGGGGCAATTCCTGTATTTTTTTCCAGAAACTATCTGGAACAACTTCTTCAAGAAACCCATGGGTCAGATTTGCTTGAAAGCGGCATTGACGGCGCGATGCTTGAGTGCATTCACAAGAACGTCAAAGTCGGAATCTTTCACCATGTGAATGGCATCGAATTCATGCTTCTTGGAGGCCATCGACGGCGTGCTGATTTCTACTGTTTTCTCTGCACTCGATGTCGAGGTTTCCGGAATGTCCGTGACGGTGACTTTGTTGATGGCGTCATAGCCCACCGTGGTCAGCACGCCCGAGAATTTCTTGACGGTCGTGAAAGACATGCTCTTTTCATCAAGAACAATGCTGGCGCCCTGGCTGTTGGCTGCGCGCTTCTTGAAAAGTGTTCCGACCGTAAGGTACGTGACATACGCCCCGATCAACATGAGAACGCCATTGGCTACGCCGGTCGGCAGGTGAAGCCGAAGGGTTCCAATTTTCAGATCGGCAATCGGATAAAAAATGGCGGCAATGATGATTGCCGGGCCAATAAGGCCGAAAACGTACTCGAGAATCGAGTATTCCATTTTGTAATTAATGGTCTGCATGTAGCATATTTCCTTATAGTTGATTTTGGCCGGGCGATCGCCGGCAGGTAGTCGGTCCTGAAAAATTCCTCCAACCCCCAGACTAATGTAACAAGTCGCATCTTGATGCCGCCAGCCTGCTGTACCTCCAATGCGCCTGCAGAGATTTCGCCTGCCTTCGTGCGCAACACGTGCATCGCGATGGCGGCGAGCGCACTTCTGGCTGCTTGCAGTTCACACGATTCCCAGCCGCCCGAGCGAATGCCACCCGCACCTGCTGCCCACACCACGGTGGTGCTGCCGCCCGTCGCGTACGGGCATGACCAGGGCCGCCAGATGTCTGAATCCGATGACGCGTGCGGCGTGCCGAACCCGCTGCGTCAGGCCGTGCAGGATCAGTTGAAGGCGCGGTATGACGTGGTGCGCCCCGAGCCGGGTACCACCGGCAGGGAAGCCGCCCTTTGGCTGAAGATCGAAATCATGGACATCGTGACCGTCAGCGCCGGTGGCCCCACGATCGTGGTCATCCATGCGGTGCTTGAACGACCGGGACTGCCCACTGCGCAATTCAAAGGCCTGCGCCAGGTGCACACCCCCTACGCCGATGTCACGGCGGAGACGACCGAATGCAGCGCAATGGACGCAGTGATTCACGGGTTGGGCGTGGACCTTGCGAAATGGATGCGCAAGCCGGTGGACGGGGTGTCTCTGGTGAACGGAGAGTGAGCTCAGCCACGCCGCCTTCATGGACAAATGGTAATGAAGCGCGGGCCTTTCCCGCTTCCAGCTGGGCTAGGATTTATGTTGCAGCCCCTGCATCCCAGGGGCACCACATGAGTCCAACAGTGCCGTCATCCATGGGTATTTCTTGTCGTGGCCGCACCGACTGACGTGCTCGGCCCCACCGTCATCTGGCACTGCCTCATCGTCGAGGACGATGCCGACAACGCGCGCTACATCGCCGAAGGCTTCCGTTCGCTCGGCCATGTGGCGGTGATCAGCCGCGACGGCGCGGATGCGTTCGCGCGCGCCACGGGCGAGACCTGGGACCTGGTCATCCTCGACCGCATGCTGCCCAACGACGTGGACGGCCTGTCGATCCTCACCACGATGCGCGCCCTCGGCAAGAAGACGCCGGTGCTGGTGCTCAGCGCCTTGAGTGCGCTCGATGAGCGCGTGCGCGGGCTCAAGGCCGGCGGTGACGACTACCTCGCCAAGCCCTTTGCCTTTTCCGAACTCGCGGCGCGCGCCGAGGCGCTGGTGCGGCGCTCGCGCAGCGGGCCCGAGATCCGCACGCTGCAGCTGGCCGACCTCACGCTCGACCTGGCGCGCCGCCACGTGGAGCGCGGCGGCCGGCCCATCGCGCTGCAGCCGCGCGAGTTCAGGCTGCTGGCCTATCTCATGATGCATCCGGGGCAGGTGGTCACGCGCACCATGCTGCTCGAGGCCGTGTGGGACTACCAGTTCGATCCGCAGACCAACGTGATCGACGTGCAGGTGAGCCGCCTGCGCGGCAAGCTCGATGCGGGCGGCGCGCCCACGCTGATCCACACCGTGCGCGGCGTGGGCTACACGCTGGCCGCGCCGCAATGACCCGGGCCCTGCGCCAGCTGTGGCGCTCGGTCGGCTTCCGGCTCGCCTTCTACTACGGCCTGCTGGTCGCCATCACGATGCTGGCCGCACTGGCCATCGTCTACATGCAGACCGTGGGCGTGCTGCAGCAGCGCATGGCGCGTCAGGTGGCGACCAGCATGCAACAGCTGGTGGTGCGCTACGAAGCGCGTGGCGCCGAGGGCGTGGCGGGCGAGATCACCCACGCGCTCTCCGACGGCCGCAACTCCGACAACGAGATCTATCTGCTCACCGACCGCGAGGGAAACAAGCGCGCGGGCAACCTCGACCAGATGCCCTCGCTGGCGCCCGACGCGGGCGACGGCGTGCACCGCCGCGTGGTGCGCGCGGGCCAGACCGTCATCGCCTACCTCGTGATGCGTCCGCTGCCCGACGGCGGCATGCTCGTGGTGGGGCACGACCTGCGCGACCAGGAGTCGATCGAATCGCTGGTGGCCAGCGCCAGCGCGGCGGCGGGCATCGTGGCGGTGCTGCTGCTCATCGGTGGCACCTTTGTCTTCCGCCAGGAGCTGGAGCGCAGCGTGGGCGCGGTGCGGCGCACGGCCGCGCGCATCGCGGCCGGCGAGCTGCAGGAGCGCGTGGCGCCTTCCGGCGAGGAGGACGAGTTCGCGCTGCTGGAGGGCGACATCAACGCGATGCTCGACCGCATCCAGTCGCTGATGGACGGCGTGCGCCATGTGTCGAACACCATCGCGCATGACCTGCGCACGCCGCTCACGCGCGTGCTGGTGCGCCTGCGTGCGGTGGAAGCGGGGCTCGGGCTCGGCGACGCAAACCACCCGCAGCGCGAGCCCGTGGCCACCGCCATCCGCGAGCTCGAGGAGCTGGCGGTGATGTTCGAGAAGCTGCTGCAGATCGCCGAGGTCGAGGCCGGCGCGCGGCGCCAGCAGTTCGCGCCGGTGGCGCTGCACGTCATCGCCGACGACGTGGCGGAGCTGTACGAGGCGGTGGCCGAGATGCGGGGCATCACGCTGCTGCGCGAGCCCGCCGACCGCGCCGTGGCGCTGGGCGACCGAGACCTGCTCGCGGGGGCGGCGGCCAACCTGCTCGACAACGCGCTGAAGTACGGTGGGGAAGGCGCCACGGTGCGCATCGGCACGCACACGGTCGACGGGCGTGCACAGCTCGTCGTGCAGGACGACGGCCCCGGCATTCCGAGCGCCGAGTACGCGCATCTCGGCGTGCGCTTCCATCGGCTGGACCACAGCACGCCGGGCCATGGCCTGGGGCTTGCGAGCGTGCAGGCGGTGGTGGCGCTGCATGGCGGGCGCCTGCAGTTCGGCGATGCCGGCCCGGGCCTGCGCGCGTGCATCGACCTGCCGACCGCCGACGACTGAGCGCGGCCTTCGCCGTCTCCTTGCGCCCCGAACATTGCCAAACGGCAATGCTTTGTTCATACACACCGCGGCGCTGAATTCCTAGGATCGCTGACGCACATCGTGTGCCGATCAACGCAGTTCCAGGAGACATCAACGGTGAGAATCAAGAGTCAGAGAGACTTCTGCTCGGGCGTGCTTTTCAGCGCCTTCGGCGTGGCCTTCGCATGGGGCGCCACGACCTACAACGTGGGCACCGGCGCCCGCATGGGCCCCGGCTACTTTCCGCTCATCGTGGGCATCCTCATCGCCTTCATGGGCGTGCTGATCACGTTCAAGGCCCTCACGGTCGAGACCGACGACGGCGAGCCCGTGGGCCGCATCGCATGGAAGCCGCTGCTGTTCATCATCGGCGCCAACCTGGTCTTCGGCGTGCTGCTGGGCGGCCTGCCGAGCATCGGCTTGCCGTCGATGGGGCTCATCGTCGCGATCTATGCGCTGACCTTCATTGCGAGCCTGGCGGGCGACAGCTTCGGATGGAAGGGCGTGACCCTTCTGGCGACCGTGCTCGCGCTGGGCAGCTACCTGGCCTTCGTGGTGGCGCTGAAGCTGCAGTTCCAGGTGTGGCCCACCTTCATCGCCGGTTGACCCGCGCAGAACAACAAGAAATCCAAGAGAACAATGGACCTGATTACCAATCTTTCGATCGGCTTCGGCGTGGCCTTCACCGCGCAGAACCTTGTCTATGCCTTTGTCGGCTGCTTGCTGGGCACGCTGATCGGCGTGCTGCCGGGCATCGGCCCCGTGGCCACCATCGCGATGCTGCTGCCTGCCACGTACGCGCTGCCGCCCGTGTCGGCGCTGATCATGCTGGCGGGCATCTACTACGGCGCGCAGTACGGCGGCTCGACCACCGCGATCCTGGTGAACCTGCCGGGTGAATCGTCGTCGGTGGTGACCGTGATCGACGGCTACCAGATGGCGCGCAAGGGGAGGGCCGGGCCGGCGCTCGCTGCGGCGGGTTTAGGCTCGTTCTTCGCAGGCTGCGTCGGCACGCTCATCCTTGCCGCTTTCGCGCCACCGTTGACCGAGCTGGCCTTCAAGTTCGGCCCGGCCGAATACTTCTCGCTGATGATCCTGGGCCTGATCGGCGCCGTGGTGCTTGCCTCGGGTTCGCTGCTCAAGGCCATCACGATGATCCTGCTCGGGCTGGCACTGGGCCTCGTGGGCACCGACGTCAACTCGGGCGTCGCGCGCTACAGCTTCGACATTCCTGAACTCACCGACGGCATCGGCTTCATTGCGATTGCGATGGGCGTGTTCGGCTACGGCGAGATCATTGCCAACCTGGCGGTGCCCGAGCACGAGCGCGAGGTGTTCACCGCCAAGGTCAAGGGCCTGTGGCCCACCAAGGAAGACTTCAAGCGCATGACGCCTGCCGTGCTGCGCGGCACGGCACTCGGTTCTGCGCTGGGCATCCTGCCGGGCGGCGGCGCGCTGCTGTCGGCCTTCGCGGCCTACACCATCGAGAAGCGCATCAAGCTCAAGCAGGGCGAGGTGCCCTTCGGCAAGGGCAACATCCGCGGCGTGGCGGGCCCGGAGTCGGCCAACAACGCGGGCGCGCAGACGTCGTTCATTCCGCTCTTGACGCTGGGCATTCCGCCCAACGCCGTGATGGCGTTGATGGTCGGTGCCATGACGATCCACAACATCCAGCCGGGTCCGCAGGTGATGACCAGCAACCCCGAGCTGTTCTGGGGCCTGATCGCCTCGATGTGGATCGGCAACCTGATGCTCATCGTGCTGAACCTGCCGATGATCGGCATCTGGATCAAGCTGCTGACCATTCCCTACAAGTGGCTCTTTCCGTCGATCGTGCTGTTCTGCGCGGTGGGCGTGTACTCCGAGAACAACAACACCTTCGACGTGTGGATGGTCGCGATCTTCGGCATCGTGGGCTACCTGTTCCTGAAGCTCAAGTGCGAACCCGCGCCGCTGCTGCTGGGCTTCATCCTCGGGCCGATGATGGAAGAGAACCTGCGCCGCGCACTGCTGTTGTCGCGCGGCGACTGGAGCGTGTTCGTCATGCGCCCGCTGTCGGCGGGGCTGCTGGCTGCGGCGGCGCTGCTGCTCATCGTGGTGCTCCTGCCTTCGGTGAAGGCCAAGCGCGAAGAAGCCTTCGTGGAGGAGTGACGCGGCTGCGGCGCGTCATCCGCCGAACAGTCGCCGCATCCATCCGAGCTTGACCTGCCCCGCGGCCCCGCCTTGCTGCACCGCCTGGCGGACCTGCGCATGCACGAGGACTTCGGCCGATGAATCCGTCGTTCGAAGGTGCGCTTTCACCGTCGCCACATACGCGCCATCTTCATGGCGGATGTGATTGAACAGCCACCGCGACAGCATGTCGTGCAGCTCCGCCAGCACCTCTTCGCCGCATTCAAAGCGGGCGCGGAATTCGGTGACGCGGCGCACGAAGATCTCGTGCACCTTCCGGTGCGGGCCCGAGAAGGGGTAGCCTGCGTCCTCGATCATGGCCTCCTCGAATGCGAAGTGCGAGGCGGTGTAGTCGATGGTCTCTTCGATGATCCGGCCCACGACCTTGCGGTCGTTGGTGCGCCGGGCGTCGTCCAGCGCGTTGATGTACTGGACGATGCGCTGGTGCTGCGTGTCGATCTCATGGATCCCCGTATTGAGCTCGGTCTTCCATACAAGGTGGGCCATGGTCTTCAGAACTTTGCAGGTGGATGTAAAAGTCCAGTATCGGCAGGCGAAACCCGCACGCGCTTGATCTGAATCAAGCGCGTCCGTGGGGCGAAGGAGAAAGAAAGACAATCGTCTCGTGACGCCCGACGAAGACCCTCACCACAACCCGCCCGCTGTTGTCGAGCCCCGGCCGTTGCCGCTCGTCGTGCGTTGGCTGCTGATGGTCTTTGCCGTGCTGTGCCTCGTGCTGGCCGCCATCGGCGTGGTCGCGCCGGGCATGCCGACCACGGTCTTCGTGCTGATGGCCGCATGGGCCGCCGCGCGCAGCTCGCCGCGGCTGCACCGCTGGCTGCTGAACCACCGGCTCTTCGGCCCGCTGCTGCGCAACTGGGAAAACGGCCGCACCGTGAGCCGCCGCGCGAAGTGGAGCGCCACCGCGGCGATGGCGTTTTGCGCGGTCGTCATCGTGTTCACCGCGCACAAGCCGTGGCTCGCGGGTGTCGCCATCGGGTCGATGGCGGTCGTGCTGGCGTGGCTGTGGCGGCGGCCGGAACCGTCGCAGCAGCAGCAGGGCTGCTGATCAGCCCTTCGCCAGTTCCGCGCAGATCGCCGGGTTCCAGTGGAAGCTGCGCGCCTTGTAGTCGGTGTCGAAGATCACCTTGTAGCGGCAGCTCGTGGCGCCGCCGCCCGAGCGGAAGTGGAAGACGTAGTCCCACTCGCGCACGGCCGCCATGCCTTCGTCGAAGTGCGGGCGGCCGATGAGGGCGTAGAGCTGATCCTTGGTCGCACCGGGGCCGATGGCGCGCAGGTTCTCTCGGTTCGGAAAGCTGCCTTCGGTCTGCCAGGTCTGCTGTTGATCGGCGCCGGGCCAGACGAGTTCGGTGGCCTTGCCGTCGCTGTCGATGCCGCGGCTCACGTACGAGGTGCAGCCGGTGAGCGCCAGCACGGTCAACAGCGTGCCGATGGGGAAGAAGGTGCGGGTCATGAGAGAAGAAGTCCTGTGGACTGGATCGATGGCGGTTCTGTGGCTCATGCAACTCACCACTGGAAGCCCGCACCAGCCGACACGCCGACGTTGCCGCGCGAGTTGGCCGAGCCGGTGAACTTCATCACCCACTTGCCGTTGTCCGAGATGCTCGAGAAGCCCAGCGCGACGGCGCTCTGGCCTTCGTAGCCGGCCACGCCCGCCGCGAGCATGTTCTTGCCCGGCATGTAGGCCTGCGGCATGCCCGCCATGGCCATCGCACCGGCGGTGCCGGCGTTGGCGTCGCGCTGGTTCAGGCGGATGGCGTCGCGCCACTGCGCACCCTGCGCGTTCAATTGGTTGACGTTGACCGCATCCGTGCCGGCCACGCCGGGCGCCACGTTGGACACGGTGGTGCCGTTCGGCGCCTGTCCGTTGCCCAGCACGATCTGGTTGTGGTTCACGCTGCCGTCCACGTTGGTGACGTAGTTGACCGAGCCCGCCTGCACCGCCTGCAGCTGGCGCACGTTGACCGCGTCGGTCGCCTGCGTGCCGCCCGCGACGTTGGTGATCTGCCGTTCGCCGCCCGCGCTGCCGACCGAGAGCGCGCCCTGCGTCGAGCCCACGGCGATGTTCGAGAAGCGTTCCTTCTGGCCGCTCATGCCGGTGCGATCAGCAACCGCGCCGGCGCCCAGGGCCACGCCGTTGTCCGCGCTGGCCGTCGCACCGGTGCCGATCGCGACTGCGGACGCGGCCGATGCGGTGCTCTGCCGCCCTACGGCCACGGCCGATTCGGCGTTCGCGGTGGCGCGGTCGCCCACGGCGACGGCGCTGTCGGCCAGTGCCTGCGTGTTCGCACCCAGCGCGGCGGCGTTGATGCCGTCGGCAATCGCCTTGTCGCCGGCCGCGAGGCTGCTCTTCTTGCGCGCCTGCGTGTTGGCGCCGAGCGCAGTCGAATTGATGTCGCTCGCGGTGGCGCGGTCGCCCGCCGCCAGGCTGCTGGTGGCCACCGCGGTGGTGTTGGCGCCGATGGCGGTGGCGTTGGTGCCGAAGGCCTGCGCCACGTTGCCCACGGCCGTGCTGCTCACGCCCGCGGCCACGGTGGTGGAGCCGATGGCGGTGGCGTAGGTTTCGGTGGCGCGCGCGTCGGAGCCCGCGGCCGCGCTGCCGAAGCCGGTGGCCTTGGCAGACGTGCCGCCGAGCAGCAGGGCGTCGCCGCCGAGGTTGCCGCTCACCATCCCCTGCAAGGCCGCGGCATCGGGGCCGCCATTGACGGGGTCGGTCGGCACGCCGGTGATGAGCGCGAAGCCGCCGCTGCCGTTGGGCACCTGGCAGGCCCATGCCGGGCCGGCGCTGCCCGAGCTGCATACCGCGCCCGAACCGGTGGTGTAGCTGGCGCCGCCCAGGCTCACGTCGGCCCAGGCCGATGGTCCCGCGAGGCTGGCGGCCAGTGCGAGCACGGCGCCCGCGATGCCTTGGGTTTTCTTCTTGTGGACGAATGCGACGCGCGCACCGATCCCCACGTGCTGGATGACGTGTTCCATGGTTCTCTCTGCTCCCTGAGATGGCGCCTGATGGCGCGCTTGATGTGTGACGCTTCGACTGTATGAATCGGAGGCCGCGCGAACCTAGGACCTAATTCACAATAAATGTGAAGGTACCGAAAGCAAATGTTGCTTTCCAACCCGCATTCACACTTCCCTCAGGAGATCGCATGAAACCCCAGCCCATCGAGCACGCCGCCGCTTCCGACGAAGTCCGCGCGGTGTTCGACGACATCAAGGCGTCGCGCAACGTGCCCGACGTCAACAATTTCTGGAAGTATCTGGCCAACGACCCGGCCACGCTGAAGCGCACCTGGGCCAGCCTCAAGGAGGTGATGGCACCGGGCGCGCTCGACCCGGTGGTGAAGGAAATGATCTATCTGGCGGTGAGCGTCACCAACAACTGCGGCTACTGCATCGCGAGCCACCACGCGGGCGCGGAAAAGGCCGGCATGACGCCGGCCATGTTCGCCGAACTGATGGCCGTGGTCGGCATGGCGAACGAGACGAACCGGCTGGTCAATGGCTACCGAGTACCGATCGATCCGGCGTTCGACAAATAAGCCCGTTCACCCGATCGTCATCAGGCTCGCGTTCCCACCGGCCGCGGCGGTGTTGACGCTCAGCGCGCGTTCCAGCACCAGGCTTTCGAGCGGGATGCCGGTGTCGCCCGGCGCGAAGCCGCGCACGCCGACGATGGGGCCGGGCCGCGCCGCCACCTGCTGCAGCACGCTCGCGAGATGGCCTGCGTCGCCGTGGTGCAGCGCGGCATCGAACACCACGGTGGGTGCGCGCCAGTCGTTGGCGAGCACGACCGCGTGGCGCGCTTCGTCGGGCAGCGCGGCCAGCAGCGTGTGCGCGCCGGGCGCATCGGCCGGCCAGATGGCGGTGCTGCCGACCGACAGCACGGCCGCCAGTTGCACGAGCCGGTCGGCCTCTGCATCGGCAAGGCACAGCACGGCCTCGCGCGGCTGCAGCGTGTAGACGTTGCGCTCGCCGGTCGGGCCGGCCAGCGTGCGCGCGCGGCCCACGGGCGCAAGGCCGGCGAAGCGACGGCACTGCGCGGCGAGTGCGTCGCGGTCCGTGTCGCGCGCCCAGCCTTCGAGTGCTGCGAGGCCGTGGGAAGGCGCAGCGGTTTCGTCGCCGTCGGCCACGGCGCGCGCGAGCACATCGTCAGGCCGTGCCGACAGCAGGCGCGCCATGTACAGCGGCCCGCCGGCCTTCGGCCCCGTGCCCGACAGCCCTTCGCCGCCGAAAGGCTGCACGCCCACCACCGCGCCGACCATGTTGCGGTTCACGTAGACATTGCCGGCCTGCGCCTGCGCCACCACCTGCGCGATGGTCTCGTCGATGCGCGTGTGCACGCCCAGCGTGAGGCCGTAGCCGCTGCCGTTGATCTGGCCGATGAGCGCACCGAGGTCGCGGCGGCGGTAGCGCAGCAGGTGCAGCACGGGGCCGAACACCTCGCGCTCCAGCTCGCCCAGGTGGTCGAGCTCGATCAGCGTGGGCAGCACGAAGGTGCCGTGGCGTGTGTCGTGGCCGAACTCGCGGCCCTGGCGGAACACGCGCCGGCCGCGCCCGCGCATGCCGGCGATGTGGCGCTCGATGCCGTCGCGCGCCTCGTCGTCGATGACGGGGCCCACGTCCACCGCGAGCCGCGCGGGGTTGCCGATGCAGTTCTCGGCCATCGCGCCCTGCAGCATCGCGACGAGGCGGTCGGCCGCTTCTTCCTGCACGCACAGCACGCGCAGTGCCGAGCAACGCTGGCCCGCGCTGTCGAAGGCCGAGGCCATCACGTCGGCCACCACCTGTTCCACCAGCGCGGACGAGTCGACGATCATCGCGTTCTGCCCGCCGGTCTCGGCGATCAACGGCACCGGCGCGCCGTGTGCACCGAGGCGCGTCGACAGCGTCTTCTGCAGCAGGCGCGCGACCTCGGTCGAGCCCGTGAACATCACGCCCTGCACGCGCGCGTCGCCGACCAGCGCAGCACCGACGGTCTCGCCGCGGCCCGGCAGCAACTGCACCGCCGCGCGCGGCACGCCGGCCTCCCACAGCACGCGCACGGCTTCGGCGGCGACCAGCGGCGTCTGCTCGGCCGGCTTGGCCAGCACCGGGTTGCCGGCGGCGAGCGCGGCGGCCACCTGGCCGGTGAAGATCGCGAGCGGAAAGTTCCACGGGCTGATGCACACCACCGGCCCGAGCGGGCGGTGCGTGGCGTTGGCGAAATCGGTGCGCGCCTGCGCCGCGTAGTAGCGCAAAAAGTCGACCGCTTCGCGCACCTCGGCGATGGCATTGGCGCTGCTCTTGCCGGCCTCGCGCATCAACAGGCCGAGCAGGCGCGGCTGCTGCGCTTCGAGCGATGCGGCGGCGCGGTCGAGGGCGGCGGCGCGCTCGGTGGGCGGCGTGGCGGCCCATGCGGTGGCGATGCCTTCGGCCTGTGCAATGGCCGAGGCGACGTCGCCCGGCACCGCGTCCTGCACCTGCCCGACGAGGTCGCGGCGGTCGGCGGGGTTGCGCACGTCGGCCCAGGTGCGGGCGGCTTCGTCTTCGGCGCGTGGCGCCGCGAGCATCGGCGTGGCGCGCCAGGGTTCGGCCGCGCTGGCCTGCAGCGTGGCGGCGAGCGCATGCAGCGTGTCTTCGCTCGCGAGGTCGAGGCCTTGCGAGTTCGCGCGCTGGTCACCGTAGAGTGCGGCCGGCAGCGGAATGGCCGCGTGCGGCAGGCCCATCGCGCCTTCCTCTGCAGCCATGCGCTCGACGGTGGCGACCGGGTCTTCCACCAGCGTGTCGAGCGGAATCGACGCATCGGCGATGCGGTTCACGAACGAGGTGTTCGCGCCGTTCTCCAGCAGCCGCCGCACCAGGTAGGCCAGCAGCGTCTCGTGCGTGCCCACCGGCGCGTAGATGCGGCAGGGCCGGCCGAGCGGGCCCACGACCTGCTCGTACAGCGGTTCGCCCATGCCGTGCAGGCACTGGAATTCGTACTGGCCCGGCGTGTAGCGCGCCGGGTCGGCCATCGTGTAGATCGCGGCCAGCGTGTGGGCGTTGTGCGTGGCGAACTGCGGGTACACCGCGTCGGGTGCGTCGAGCAGGCGGCGCGCGCAGGCCAGGTACGACACGTCGGTGTAGGCCTTGCGCGTGTAGACCGGGTAGCCCGCCAGCCCGTCGAGCTGCGCGCGCTTGATCTCGCTGTCCCAGTAAGCGCCCTTCACGAGGCGCACCATGAGCCGGTGGCCGCTGCGGCGCGCGAGGTCGATCACCCAGTCGATCACGAAGGGGCAGCGCTTCTGGTAACCCTGCACCACGAAGCCGATGCCCTGCCAGCCCGCCAGCGCGGGCTCGAAGCACAGGCGCTCCAGCAGGTCGAGCGAGAGCTCGAGCCGGTCGGCTTCTTCGGCGTCGATGTTCAGGCCGATGTCGTAATGCAGTGCCAGCAGCGCCAGGTCGCGCAGCACCGGGTACAGCTCGGCCATCACGCGCGTGTACTGCGCGCGGCTGTAGCGCGGGTGCAGCGCGGAGAGCTTGATCGAGATGCCCGGCCCGCCGTACACGCCGCGCCCGTTCGAAGCACGGCCGATGGCGTGGATCGCGTCTTCGTAGGCAGCGCGGTAGCGGCGCGCGTCGTCGGCCGTGAGCGCGGCCTCGCCGAGCATGTCGTACGAATAGCGAAAGCCCTGCGCCTCGAGCGTGCGCGCATGCGCCAGCGCCTGGCCGATGGTTTCGCCGGTGACGAACTGCTCGCCCATCATGCGCATCGCCATGTCGACGCCCTTGCGGATCAGCGGCTCGCCGCCCTTGCCGATCAGCCGCGTGAGCGTGGCCGACAGGCCCGTCTCGCTGTGCGTGGCCACCAGCTTGCCCGTGAGCAGCAGGCCCCAGGTCGCGGCGTTGACGAACACCGACGGGCTGTGCCCCGCGTGCGCCTGCCACTGGCCCTGCGCGATCTTGTCGCGGATGAGCGCGTCGCGCGTGTCGGCGTCGGGAATGCGCAGCAGCGCCTCGGCCAGGCACATCAGCGCCACGCCTTCCTGCGACGACAGCGCGTACTCCTGCAGCAGGCCCTGCACGAGGCCCGAGCGTCCGCCGCCGTTCTTGCGCTGGCGCAGCTGGTGCGCGATGCGATGGGCGAGGGCGTGGGCTTCGTCGGCCTGGCCGACGGGCAGCCGGGCCTGGTCGAGCAGCGGCTGCAGCGCCTCGGCTTCGGGCGGCCGGCAGGCGGCGGTGATGCGGGAGCGCAGCGCGGACGGCGCGGCGGGGCCGTCGGCGAAGGTGGCGAAACGCGAGGGCAGGGGGGCGGGATCGTTGGCGCTCATGGTGCGTCGGTGGTGGTGATGTGTTGGATGATTTCAGCGATAGGCATGAATATTTCTCCAAATAACAGTCACTTCGACGAACAAGTCTCCGAGGGTCGCGACCGCACGCTTTCACCCGGGGTTGACTGAATTTCTATTTCATTGGATATTTCATCCAATATGAAAGAAGAATCAGGTTCAGCCCCCAGCCTCAACGACCGCATCGCCCAGCGCGTGCGCGCACTGCGCGCCGCACGCGACCTCTCGCTCGATACCCTGGCCACGCACTGCGGCGTCAGCCGCTCGATGATCTCTCTGATCGAGCGCGGCGAGAGCAGTCCGACCGCCGTGCTGCTCGAAAAACTCGCGACCGGCCTCGGCGTGCCGCTGGCCTCGCTGTTCGAGCCCGATGCGCCCACGGCCAGCCCGGTGTCGCGCCGCGCCGACCAGCTCGAATGGCGCGATCCGCATTCGGGCTACCTGCGCCGCAACGTCTCCGCCGGCGGCGACGCCTCGCCGATCCAGATCGTCGAGGTGCTGTTTCCGCCCGGCGCGCGCGTGGCCTACGAAACCGGCGCGCGCGAGCCGCGCATCCACCAGCAGGTGTGGGTGCTCGAAGGCTGCATCGAACTCGCGGTCGGCGACCAGCAGTACCGGCTCGACGCCGGCGACTGCCTCGCGCTCGTGCTCGACCAGCCGACGAGCTATCACAACCCCACCCGCGAGACGGCGCGCTACGCGGTCGTCATCACCAGCGCGCCCGCTCACGCACCGAACAGGAAATGACCATGACTGCTGCCACCACCACCCCGCGCCTGCGCGCCCTGTCCACCGTCAGCGAGGCCGAGCTGAACGCCCTGGCCGATGTGCTCGTCGATTGCGTAGCGGGCGGCGCCTCGGTGAGCTTCATGCAGCCGCTCACGCCCGAGCGCGCGCGGGCCTTCTGGCGCCACGTGGCCGACGGCGTGGCGCGCGGCGAGCGCGAGCTGCTCGTGGCCGAGGACGACGAAGGCATCGTCGGCACCGTGCAGCTGGTGCTGGCGCAGCCCGAGAACCAGCCGCACCGCGGCGAGGTCGCGAAGATGCTGGTGCACCGCCGCGCACGCCGGCTCGGCCTGGGCGCGCTGCTGATGAAGGGCGCCGAACAGCGCGCACGCGACCACGGCAAGACCCTGCTGGTGCTCGACACCTCCAGCCCCGAGGCCGAGCGGCTGTACACCCGCTGCGGCTGGCAGCGCGTGGGCACCATCCCCGGCTACGCGTTGCTGCCCGACGGCACGCCGTGCGGCACCACCTACTTCTACCGCGCGCTCGGCGACTGACGGCCGTGCGGTCTACAGTCGGCCAGCCCTTTCATTCCGCATCGCCATGAAACACCCCTTCGCCGAACTGATCGACCTGCACTGCGAGCAAGCCACCGCAGGCGCCAGCACCATGACGCTGGTCGTCGCGCCGCAGCACCTGAACCCGCACGAGGTGGTGCACGGCGCCGTGCTCTACGCGCTGGCCGACACGGGCATGGGCACGGCGCTGTACCCCACGCTTGAGGCAGGCGAGATCTGCGCCACCATCGAGATCAAGATGAACTACTTCAAGCCCGTGTTCGAGGGCAAGGTCGTCTGCAAGACCACGCTGCTCAACCGCGGGCGCACCGTCGCCAACCTGGAGTCGCGGCTGTACGTGGGCGACGTGCTCGTGGGGCATGCGAACGGCAACTACGCGATCTTCCGGCGCAACCGCGCCGAGGGCTGACGGTCCGCGTGCTGCTCAGGGCGTGACGCCGCAGGTGCGCTGCGCCGGTGCACGGACCGCAGCCACCGGCGTCGCCGCCCGCTTCGCCGCCATCACATGCAACAGCAGCGCCGCCACCACCATCGCCACGCCGACGATCTCGTGGGTGGCGGGCGGCTTGCCCAGTGCCACGCCCATCAGCAGCGTCGACACCGGCACGAAGTTCAGGAAGGCCGTGCCCGTGACCGCGCCGAGGGCGCGCACGCCGTGGTTGAAGGCCAGCACCGCGAGCGCCGACGGCACCAGCCCCGCGTACAGCAGCACCTGCCACGACAGGCGCAGCCCCTGCGCGCTGGGCGCGGGTGATGCGCCCAGCGCGGTCATGCCCACCGCCACGGCCAGCAGCAGCGGCCACGAGGCCAGCACCGTGAGCGCGGTGTATTCCACCGTGTCGAGCGTGGGAAAGTGCGCCGCGCCGCGCGTGTAGAAGACCCAGCCCAGCGTGCCGACGAAGGCGATGGCGTCGCCGAACAGCGAGTCGTGCGACAGCGCCGCGCCGCCGGGCGACAGCAGCCCGGCCACCGTCGCCACGCCGGCCAGCGCCAGCGCAGCGGTCAACAAGGTGGTGCGCGTCGGGCGCACGCCGTCGAGCCACCAGCGCAGCAGCTGCGTGGTGATCGGCGTGGTCGCGATCAGCACCGCGCCGTGCGAAGGCTCCGAGTGCGAGAGCCCGATGAACAGCAGGATGCTGAACACGCCGAAGCCCGCAAAGCCGTGCAGCGCCAGCGGCACCGCATGCCGCCGCAGCTTGTGCCAGCCGCCGGCGCCGCGCAGGCCCAGCAGCGCGGCGAACACGAGCGCCGACAGGGTGTAGCGAATGAGCGTGAGCCACACGGGCGCCACGTGGTGCAGCACCCCCTTGCCGACGAGGAACAGGCTGCCCCAGCTGGCGGTGGCGAAGAGCAGGGCCGCAATGCCCGGCAGGCGTGAGGAAGGGGAGGACACGGGAAGACCTTTCAAGGAAACAGCGAAGTGCGTGGCCTGAAGGATGGGGACGCCTCGCCGCGAAGACCATTCGTTTCTTTGGACAGGGGCTTCCGAAAAAGCGAACGGACGGCCGCGCCGCACGCGCTCACAATCCGCGGTCATGGAGCTGTACCAACTGAAGACCTTCGTCGCCATCGCGAAGGAGGGCAACCTCACTCGCGCCGCCGAGCGCGTGTTCACCAGCGCGCCGGCCGCCAGCGCGCAGCTCAAGGCGCTGGAAGACGAGCTTGGCGTGCGCCTGTTCGAGCGCACGCCGCGCGGCATGTCGCCCACCGCGGCCGGCCAGCGCCTGCTCGAAGAGGCCGAGCGCACCTTGGCGTCCGCGATGCGCATGCAGTCGGCCGCCGACCAGCTGCGCGGCGCGGCGCAGGGCGTGGTGCGCTTCGGCACGGTGGTCGATCCGGTGGCGCTGCGGCTGGGCAGCGTGCTGGTCACGCTGGCGCAGCAGCACCCGCAGGTCACGCTGCAACTCAAGCAGGGGCTGTCGTACGAAACCCTGGCGGCCGTGCAGCGCGGCGAACTCGACTGCGCCTATGTGCTCAGCGACGCCGAGCGGCTCGAAGGCTTCGAGCTGCGGCGCCTGGGCGTGGTCGACCTGGCCGTGGGCCTGCCGCTGGCCGTGGCGCAGGCGCATCCCGAGCTCACGCTCGACCAGCTCACCGACCTGACCTGGGTCGGCACGCCGCCTTCGTGCATCCTGCGCGCGCACCTCGAAAAACTGTTCGCTTCGGCCGGGCGCGACTACCGCCAGGGCGTCACTGCCGACGGCGAGAGCGCCATCCGCAGCATGGTCGCCAGCGGCATGGGCGCGGGCCTGATGCGGCTCGACCAGGCCGAGCAGGGCGAGCGCCAGGGCGAACTGAAGATCTGGAACGGTTGGCGCTCACACACGTGGCTGTGCTGGCTCGCGCCGGCCGGCGGCGAGCGCTCGGCGGCGGTCGAGGCCGTGCGCGGCGCGGTGTTCGACGCCTGGGCCTGACCCGGACCTGATGCGCCCCGGATTTCCGCAGTGGCAGGCCGCGCCGGGGCCTGTCATCATTCGCGGCGCATGACTCACCAAGCTCCCGTTCCCCTCGCCGATCTGTTGAACCGCGCCAGGCAGGCCCTGGCCACCCCGGACGGGGCGCTGCCCCCGGCCGTACCCGCCACCGACGAAGCCGGGTGCGTGGTGTTCCTCGCCATCGGCGAGGGCGAGAGCCGCGCCCGCGTCGTCATGGGTCGCGGGCCCGACACCGAGGCCGCGTGGCAGGCCGCCGCCGAAGCGCTGGCCGTGAAGGCGAAGCGCGCCGAGCGGCCCGCGCAGCGGCTGCGCGCGGAGATCGTCGAGCGCAGCACGCCGATGACCTGGGGCGAACTGAAGGCGCGGCTGGCACAGACCAAGCGCAACTACTTCAACGAAGGCATCGCGCTCGACGCGCTTTTCGACACCGCGCTGCTCGCACAAGAGATGCACGGCAGCGCCGTGCTCTACAACGGCACGGTCGACCACGCGGAGCCCAACAACGGCAACCTGCGCACCCACACCCAGCGGCGCTTCGGCGAGGAGCGCGACTTTCCCACCGACGACGCCGCGCCCGTGTGGTGCTTCACCACGCGCGCCGTGTATGTCGACGTCGACGGCGCCTGGCCACTGACGGCCGAAGGGCAGGCCGCGGGCTTTCGCACGCTCACCGACTGGAACGCACAACAGGTGCGTGCGCTGGTCGATTCGGCGAGCGACTACCTGGCCGAGCAGGTCAAGCCCACGGGCGAGTTCCACTACGGCTGGTTCCCGTGCTTCGACCGCGCGATTCCCACCTACAACACGCTGCGCCACGCCAGCTCGACCTACGCCATGCTCGAAGGCTGGGAGCTCACGCGCAGCGATGCGCAGAAGGCTGCCATCGATCGCGCGCTGGGCTTCCTGAGCCAGCGGCTGATCCGCCGCGCCACGCTGCCCGACGGCACGCAGGCCGCGTTCCTGGTCGATGTCGGCAACGAGATCAAGCTCGGCGGCAATGCCGTGTGCCTGCTGGCCTTCGTGAAATACACCGAACTCACCGGCGATGCGCAGTACCAGCCGCTGATGGAGCAGCTCGCGCTCGGCATCCGCTCCATGCAGGACGCGCAGACCGGCCGCTTCGTGCACGTGCTCAACCACCCGGGGCTCGACGTGAAGGAGCCCTTTCGCATCATCTATTACGACGGCGAAGCGGCCTTCGGTTTGATGCGGCTGTACGGCCTCACGCGCGATGCGCGCTGGCTCGCGGTGGTCGAAAAAGCCTTCGAGCATTTCATCGCGGCGGGCCACTGGCGCGCGCACGACCACTGGCTGAGCTACTGCGTCAACGAGCTCACGCGCTTCAAGCCCGAAACGCGCTACTACCAGTTCGGCCTGCAGAACATGGCGGGCCACCTGGACTTCGTGCTGGAGCGCATCACCACCTTCCCCACGCTGCTTGAGCTGATGATGGCTGCGCGCGAGATGGTGCTGCGGCTTGAAGCCGACCCGGCGCTGCGCCCGCTGCTCGCGGGGCTCGACCGCCACAAGTTCGACCGCGCGCTGGAGCACCGCGCGCGCTACCTCGCCAACGGCCACTTCTGGCCCGAGCTGGCGATGTTCTTCCGCCACCCCGACCGCATCGCGGGCTCGTTCTTCATCAAGCACCACAGCTTCCGCGTGCGCATCGACGACGTGGAGCACTACCTGTCGGGCTATGTGGCCTACCACCGGCTGCTCGAAGCGCGCGAGGCGCAGCAGCAGAGCGCGCAGCTCTCGCAAGCCGTGGCCGAGCCGGTTGCGCCGCGCGGCCTCGAGGGCGTCGTGCTGTGGGGCGGCGACGTCAACCTGAGCCGCCGCCAGCACTACCGCATGCACGAGCTGGGTGGCCCTGCGCGCATGCTCGGCGACATCCCCGCGCTGCGCGAGGCCGACCTGCGCATCGTGAATCTCGAATGCGTGGTCGCCACGACGGGCGCGCAGGGCGTCGAGAAGAACGAGGGCTGCCCGTACTACTACCGCGCACGGCCCGAGATGCTGTCGGTGCTGACCGAGGCCGGCATCGACATGGTCGCCACCGCCAACAACCACAGCGGCGACTACGGCCCCGAAGCGCTGCTGGAGCAGCACGGGCTGCTCAACGCCGCCGCCATCGCCTTCGCCGGCACCGGGCCCGACCTCGATTCGGCGTTGAGCCCCGCCTTCCGCCAGGCCGGTGGGTTGCGTGTGGCGCTGTTCTCGCTCGACGCCACGCAGCCGAGCTTTGCCGCGACCGCGAAGCTTCCCGGCGCGGCCTGGCTGCCGCTCAGCGACCCGGCCGCCTGGCGCGCCACGCTCGCGCCGCGCATCGCCGCCGCGCGCCGTGAGGCCGACGTGGTGCTGGTGGCCGTGCACTGGGGCAATAACCAGGAGACCGCGCCTTCGCGCGCCGAGATCGCCGTCGGCCATGCCATCGTCGAGGCCGGCGCCGACGCGGTGCTCGGCACCTCGGCCCACCTGCTGCAAGGCATCGAGGTCTACCAGGGCCGGCCCATCCTGCACGACGCAGGCGACCTGCTGTTCGACGCGATCCGCCGTGACCTCGGGGATTCCGGCGTGTTCTCGCTGCGCCTCGGACCGCACGGCGTCGAAGAGGTGGTGTTCACGCCGGTCGGCGTGGGCTTCGGTTTCTCGCAGCAGCGCGAGGGCGAGGCGGCGCAGGCCGCGAGCGCGCGCTTCGCTGAACTGTGCCGTGCGCTCGGCACCGAGATGACGCCGCGACCCGACGGGCGCTGCGCCCTGCAGCTGTCGCCGCCCGAACGCACCGCGCCGGCCGGCCGCCCGCCGCTGGCGCCACTGTCGGCGTCGCGCCCGCCCGCGCTGGTCGGTCCCGTGCTCGCGCCCCGGCCCGAGTGGTCGGTCGATGCGGTGCCGGCCGACGCGCAGATGCGCCCGATCCAGATCGGTCCGTTGCGCCTCGTGGGCATCCGCTGCGCACCGACGCAGATCGTCGGGCGACGCCTGCTGTGGGTCGAGTCGTACTGGACCGCCGATGCGCCCGTGAGCGTCGACCTGCGCGTGCAGTTCCGCGCGCTGGCGATGCGCAGCACCACCATGCCGGCCTGGGGCGAGGCCATGGACCACGACCCCTGCGACTGGATGTGGCCCACCAGCCGCTGGACGCCGGGGCGCATCTACCGCGACCGCTACGGCCTGCGCGCGCCGCGCCTGGGCCTGCTCGAGAACGACGTGCTGCAGATCGAAGTGCGCGTGCGCGGCGCGCTGCCCGATCTGCCGCCCGCGCGCCGCCTGCCCGTGTGGTGCGGCCTGCGCCTGAAGGCACCGACGCCGCTGCCCGAGCGCCCCGCGCCCGTGCTCGCGGCGCTGCGTCCGGGCGCCGCACCGCAGGCATCGCCCGTGTGGACGGCCGACGAGCTGCAGCGCGTCACCGGCGGGCAGTGGCTCGTGCCGCCGCCGCCGGGTTGGGTCGCGAACGCCGTGGTGCGCGGGCCGACGCACATGGCACTGCTGCCGAAGCCGGGGCTGTTCATCGCGTCGGACTACCGCACGCTCGCCAGACACGAGAACTACAGCAAGCCGCGCGCTGACAACCCCGACCGCCACGACGACCTGCCCGTGCTGCAGCGCGCGCTCGCGGGCGCCGTGGTCGCGCACCCGGTGGACGGGCTCGATCCGGACTTTCCGCTGCTGCAGGTGGACGACCCGATCCGCGCCATGATCGACCTGGGCGTGGCCGCGCGTGCGCGCTTCAAGGGGCGCGTGGTGGGCGTGACCGGCACGGTCGGCAAGTCGTCCACCATCGCCATGCTGCGCGACCTGCTGCCCGAGGCGGCGCGCGTGCACACCACCGTCGACAACTACAACTCGCGCGTCGGCGTGCCGGCCACGCTGGCCTGCCTGCCGGCCGATGCCGACGTGTGCGTGCTCGAGATGGCGCAGAGCGGGCTGTGGATGGATCGCGGTCCGATCTCGCTGGTGGCGCGGCCGCACGTGGCCATCCTCACCGAACTCGGCCTGTCGCAGACCTACCGCGCGACCACGGTGGAACAGACGGCCGACTACAAGTCGCGCATCTTCCTCGGGCTGGAACCCGGCGGCGTGGCCATCGTGCCCGATCACATTCCCTGCCTGATGCAGGTGGTGCAGGCGGCCGCGCGCACGGCGGGCGCCATCTGGGTCGTGGGCAGCGGGCCCGACGCCAACATCCGCATCGTCGACACCCGGCCCGAGCCCGACGGCGGCTGCCGCGTGCGCATTGCGCTGCCGGGTCGCACGGTCGAGTACCTGTTCCCGATCGCGAGCGAGGGGCTGGTGCGCAATTCGGCGCTGGCCTTTGCCGCGCTGCTGGCGTTAGGCTTCGACGCCGAGGCCGCATGCGCGCGCATGCCTTTCGTGCGCCTGCCGGCCTCGGTGATGCAGCTGCGCCCGCTGCGCACGCAGGGCGGCGTGCAGGCCACGCTCATCGACGACAGCTGGAGCGCCGAGGTCATGTCGATGCGCAACGCGATGGAGTTCGTGCGCACCTGCGAGCGCGCCGCGCACGGGCCGGTGACGCGCAAGATCGGCGTGCTCGGGCGCATCGTCAACCTCGACAAGGACGCCGAGGCCATGCACCGCGGCCTGGCGGCGCCGCTGCTCGCGTCGGGCATCGCGCACCTCGTGACGCACGGCGCCGAGATGCGCTGGCTGCGCGAAGAGGTGCCGGCCGCGCTGCTCGGCCCGCACTTCGAAGACGCCGCGCAGCTCACCGGCTACCTCGGCGATTTCCTGCGCGACGGCGACCTGGTGCTGGTGAAGGGCGACCGCCTGGCGTCCGACTTCGGCCTCATTCCCGAGCTGCTGCAAAAGCTATGAAGTCGCGCGCACGCCTGGCCTGCCTGCTGCTGGTTCTCGTGCAGACGGCCTGCGCGCAGCGCGTCGATGCGCCGAGAACGCCAACGCCCCGCGAGCCGGTGGCCTCCGCGTCGGCCGAGGGCGCGCTGCTGCACTGGAACCAGCCCGCCGTGCGCGCCAACTGCCCCGACCGTCCCGGCTTCCTCTGGGTGCAGGCGGTCGAGGGGCCGTCGTGCATCCGCTACTTCGCGAGCCGCGACATCGACGACGCGCGCATCGCCATCGTGCAGTTCTCGGGCGACCGCGACAGCCTGATGAACCAATCGCCCACGCGCATTCCCGGCAACACCGAACCGCTGCGCACGCTCGATGCGCAGGCCGCGAGCGATCGCGCCGGCATGCCGTGGATCTTCATGGCGCGGCCTGGCACCTACGGCTCGTCGGGCGACCACCGCCGGCGGCGCGAGGCGGTGGAGTTCCATGCGCTCGATGCGGCGCTCGAGGCGCTGATGCAGCGCCACCGGCTGCAGCGCGTGGTGATCGTCGGCCACAGCGGCGGCGCCACGGCCGGCGCCGCGCTGCTCACGCTCGGGCGCACGCGCGTGGCCTGCGCGGTGCTCACCTCGGGCGCGTTCGACCTGCTCGAGCGCGCGCGGCGGCTCGGCCGCTCGAAGGACGGGCGCACCGACACCACGGGCAGCACGCAGGTCTACGACCCGCTGGACCATGTGGCCGGCATCCCGCGCGACCCGCAGCGGCGCATCGTGCTGATCGGCAACCCCGACGACCGCAACACGCCGTTCGTGCTGCAGCAGCGCTTTGCCGATGCGGTGGGCAAGGCGGGCCACCGCGTCGAAGTGATGACGCATGCGGCCGAGCCGCCGACCTTCCACGACCTCAAAGACCGCATCGGCCTGCGCACCGCATCGCAATGCGCGCGCGAGGCGCTGCAATCTCAAGCCCGATGACCCACCCCATCACCTCGCGCCCGTTCGGCGCCATGCCTGACGGCCGCCCCGTCACCGAATACACGCTCGACAACGGCCACGGCCTGCGCCTGAGCGCCATCAACCTCGGCGGCATCGTCACCGCGCTGCACGTGCCTGACCGGCAGGGGCGCAGCGCGAACGTGGTGCTGGGGCTGCCGTCGCTCGATGACTACCTGAAGCCGCATCCGCACTTCGGCACCATCGTCGGCCGCTATGCCAACCGCATCGCGGCGGGCCGCTTCACGCTCGACGGAACCGCTCAACAGCTGGGCCTGAACGACGGCCCGAACACGCTGCACGGCGGCGCCACGGGCTTCGGCAAGCGCTACTGGGAGATCGTGCCGGTGCCCGACGAGCTCGCCCTCGAGCTGCGCTACACCAGCGCCGACGGCGAAGAAGGCTACTCCGGCGAAGTGCAGCTGACGGTGCGCTACACGCTGAGTGCCACGGCCAACACCTGGCGCATCGACTACCGCGCCACCACCGACCGGCCGACGGTGCTGAACCTGAGCCACCACGACTACTTCAATCTCGCCGGCAGCGGCTCGGTGATGGACCATGTGCTCACGCTTCCCGCGAGCCGCTACTGCCCGGTGGATACCACGCTCATTCCGCTCGGGCTGGGCGAGGTGGCCGGAACGCCTTTCGATTTCCGCACGCCGACGCGCATCGGCGAGCGCATCCGCGAAGGCCACGAGCAGTTGCTGCGCGCGCATGGCTACGACCACAACTGGGTGCTTGATCGCAGCGGCACGGGGCTTTCGCTTGCTGCGCGTCTCGCGCACGAGGACTCGGGCCGCGTGATGGACGTGCACACCAGCGAGCCCGGCGTGCAGTTCTATTCGGGCAACTTCCTCGACGGCAGCCTGCTCGGCGGCGCGGGCGCGAGCCTGCGCCAGGGCGACGGCCTGTGCCTGGAGACGCAGCACTTTCCCGATGCGCCGAACCAGCCGGCGTTTGCGTCGACCGTGCTGCGCCCCGGCGAGGTGTTCGCCAGCACGACCGAGCACCGCTTCAGCGTTTGCTGAAGCGCGCGTCGGCTCAGCCTGCGAACAACGCAGCCGGCACGCCCGGGCTGTCGATGCGCACCGAGAAGAGCCCACCGGCCAGCGGCTCGCTCTTCAGTTGTTCTTCGGTGCGGCTGTTGCGCGCCGTCGAGATGTAGAGCGTCTGCATGTCGGCGCCGCCGAAGGCGCAGTCGGTCACGTTGCTTGCGGGCAGCGCAATGCGGCACAGCTCGGCCGCGCTCACCGGGTCGTGGCAGGTGATGCACGACCCGTCCCAATGCGCGATCCACAACCGCCCGGCCGCGTCGGTGGTCATGCCGTCCGGCAGGCCGTCACCCTTCGGGAAGCGGTGCCACACGCGTTTGTTCGACACCGCACCGGCCTCCATGTCGAAGTCGTAGGCGTACAGCAGGTTGATCGCCGTGTTGTTGAAGTACATGGTGCGGCCGTCGCCCGACCACGTCGGCCCGTTGGTCACCTCGAAGCCGTCGTCGTGCCGCGTGCAGTGGCCGTCGGCGTCGAAGCGGTAGAGCGCGCCGGTGGGCGCCTTGCAGTCGAAGTCCATGCTGCCGGCCCAGAAGCGGCCGCGGCTGTCGCACTTGCCGTCGTTGAAGCGGTTGCCGATGCGCTCGGGTTCGGGCTGGTGCAGGTAGCGCGGCTTTGTGGTGTCGCCGGGCGCGGTGGTGTCGAACAGCGCGAAGCCGCGGCGCAGCGTGAGGAACAGGCCCGGCGCCGACGCTCGCTCGGCAATCGCGGTGATCTCTTCGTCGAAGTGCCAGGTGCGCTGCGCGCCCGTGGCCGGGTCGTAGCGGAAGAGGCGCGGCTGCAGGATGTCGATCCAGTACAGCGCCTGCTCGCGCACCGACCACAACGTGCCTTCGCCGAGATCGGCGGCGGCGGGCCAGAGGCATTCGGGCGTGCCGAGCACGCGAGGGGCCGCGAGCGGCGAAGAAGGGGCGCTTGTCTCTTGCATGGTCATTTGTTCTTTCTGAATGTCATGTCGCCTTGACGCGGCGGATCGTATCAAGGCATATTGATAACTGAAATCGAAAATATCGGCATCGATTGATATTTGTTTTGCAATGTCATGAGATGCGCCCTGGAGACCTTTTCCTTGAATTCCCCTCAACTTTCCATCCATCCCAGCCTCAAGAACCGCACCGTGTTCGTCACCGGCGGCGGCAGCGGCATCGGCGCGGCCATCGTCGCTGCTTTCGCGGCGCAGGGCGCGCGTGTGGCCTTCGTCGACATTGCGGAAGGTGCCAGCGCGGCGCTCGCCGCGCAGATCACCGAGGCCGGCCACGCTGCGCCGTGGTGGCGCGCCTGCGACGTGCGCGACATCGGCGCGCTGCAGAAGGCCGTGGCCGACGCGGCCGCCGAACTCGGCGACTTCGCGGTGCTGGTCAACAACGTGGCGAGCGACGATCGCCACACCCTCGAATCGGTCACGCCCGACTACTACGACAACCGCATGGCCATCAACGAGCGGCCCGCGCTGTTCGCGATCCAGTCGGTGGTGCCGGGCATGAAGCGCCTGGGCTTCGGCTCGGTGGTCAACCTCGGCTCCACGGGCTGGCAGACCAAGGGCTCGGGCTACCCCTGCTACGCGATCGCCAAGTCGTCGGTGAACGGCCTCACGCGCGGGCTCGCCGTGGAGCTGGGCCGCGACCGCATTCGCATCAACACCGTGTCGCCCGGCTGGGTGATGACCGAGCGGCAGGTGAAGCTGTGGCTCGACGACGAGGGCGAGAAGGCGCTGCACCGCAACCAGTGCCTGCCCGACAAGCTGATGCCGGAAGACATCGCGCGCATGGTGCTGTTCCTTGCATCCGACGACGCGAAGATGTGCACCGCGCAGGAGTTCACGGTGGACGCCGGTTGGACCTGAGCGCTCAGTCGAACAGCGCCTCGATTTTCTCGACCACTTCGAAGGGCAGGCCGTCGTCGTAGTTCTCGGGTTCGAGATCGACGAACTCGGTGCCCACTTCTTCCCGCATGAGCGTGGAGACGGGGCGCACATTCGGCAGGCGGGAGTCGCCGGGCCCGCCGCCTTCGGAATGCTCCGGCGCGAACCAGATGCGGGCTTGCGTGTAGAAGCCGCCGGCGTAGCGCTGCTCGATCAGCAGCAGGAGTTGGAAGGTGTCTTTCTCGTAGTCCTTCAAGCCGTCCTCCGACGCGAACTGCACGTAGCCGGCCGCGCCCAGGTACCAATAGATCATGAGCGCGGTGCCGCGGTCGAGTTGGGGGTTGTCGATCAGCCAGCGCAGCGCCGGGGCGTTGTCGTCGTAGTTGGAGCGGGCCACGTACACGTGCCGCTGCTCGGGCGTGGCCCCCTCCAGGTACGACAGCACGATGTCGCGGATGGTTTGCGTGCGTTCTTCGTCGGTCATCGAAATTCTTCCGGTTCAGTCCATCTCGAGTTTGCGTCCGTAGACGCTCATGCTCGCCGTCTTCAGTGCCTTCATCATCACCTTCGCGGCCGGCGACGGCAGCCGGTCGGTGCGCGTGATGATGCCGAACTGGTCCATGTGGCAGGGCATGTCCAGCGGCAGCAGCGACACGATGCCGTGCGCCGCGTAGTAGCGCGCCACGTCGCTCGCCAGCACCGCGACCATGTCGCTCTGCTGCAGCATGCGCGTGATGAACAGCAGCGCCGGGCTCTCGATGATGTTGGCCGGCGGCGCGAGGCCTTCCTCCTGGAACATCAGCTCGAAGCGGTGGCGCAGCACGCTGCCCGCGGGCGGCACGATCCAGCCGGCGCCCACCACGTCGCGCAGCGTGAGCCCGCTCACGCCCAGCAGCGGATGGCCCGGGCGCACCAGCGCGCACACCGGTTCTTCGGCCAGGGCCTCGTAGCGCAGCTGTGATTTGTCGTGCTCGGCGAACAGCCGCGCCACGAGGATGTCGAGCTTGCCCTGCGCGAGACGCTCCATCAGCACCGCGCTGGTTTCGATCTCCAGCGACACGCGCAGGTCGGGCTGCTCGCGCTTGACCATCGCCACGGCCGGCGGCATCAGCGTGAGGCCCGGTGCGGTGATGGCGCCCACGTTCACCTGGCCGAAGCGCCCGGCCTTCAGCGCGGTGAGCTCGTCGTGCGCCTGGTTCAGGCTGGCCAGCGCCACGCGGGCGTGGCGGATCATGGTTTCGCCGTACCAGGTCGGGCGCATGCCGCGCGGCAACCGGTCGAACAGCGGCACCTCGAGCACGTCTTCCAGGTCTTTGAGTAACTTGGAGGCAGCGGGCTGCGTCATGTTGAGCACCTGCGCCGCGCGGTGGATGTTGCCTTCCTCGGCCAGCGCCACCAGCAGCAGCAGCTGGCGGGTCTTGAGGCGGGCGCGAATGAACCAGTGGTTGTAGGTGTTCATGAAGAAGGTGGGAACGAAGGTCTGACGGGGTTTTCCAGAATCCACCGATTGATATGCATTTTGTCTAAAAAACGATTGGATCGATATCGAAATCGTTTCTAGACTTCCGGCCCAGACCCACAACAACAGAGACAAGGCAACGCCACGGTGATCCACGGCGAGCTTCGGCAGAGCGTGCGCCAGTACATCAACGGCCGCTGGGAAACCAGCGCGACCACGGGTGTCAGCGTCAATCCTTCCGACACCAGCGAGGTGGTGGCCGAGTACGCACGTGCCGACCGGCGCCAGGTCGAGCTGGCGATCCGCGCGGCCAACGAGGCTTTCATGCACTGGAGCCACAGCACGCCGCAGCGGCGCGCCGACGTGCTCGACCGCATCGGCGCCGAGCTGCTCGCACGCAAGGACGACCTGGGCCTGCTGCTGGCGCGCGAAGTCGGCAAGACGCTGCCCGAGGCCGTGGCCGAGGTGGCGCGCGCGGGCCAGATCTTCAAGTTCTTCGCGGGCGAAGCCTTGCGCGGCGGCGGTGGCGAGAACGTGGCCTCGGTGCGCGCCGGCGTGCAGGTCGACGTGACGCGCGAACCGGTCGGCGTGGTGGGCCTCATCACGCCGTGGAACACGCCCTTCGCGGTGCCGGCCTCCAAGATTGCCGCGGCGCTGGCGCATGGCAACAGCGTGGTTTTCAAGCCGGCCGAGCTGGTGCCGGCCTGCGGCTGGGCGCTCACCGACATCATCAGCCGCGCGACGCTGCCGGCCGGCGTGTTCAACCTCGTGATGGGCAGCGGGCGCGAAGCGGGCCAGGCGCTGGTCGACAGCGCGCTGGTCGATGCGCTGAGCTTCACCGGCTCGGCCGCCAATGGCGAACGCGTGCTGCAGGCCGCCGCCGCACGGCGCGCCAAGGTGCAGCTGGAGATGGGCGGCAAGAACGCGCTCGTGGTGCTGGCCGATGCCGACCTCGACCGCGCCGTCGACTGCGCGGTGCAGGGCGCCTACTTTTCCAACGGCCAGCGCTGCACGGCATCGAGCCGGCTCATCGTCGAGGCGACTGTGCACGACGCCTTCGTGGCAAAGCTGCGCCAACGTCTGAAGATATTGAAGATCGGCCACGCGCTGGAGCGCGGCATCGACATCGGTCCCGTGGCCGACGCAGAGCGGCTGGCGCAGAACCTCGCGTGGATCGACATCGCGCGCGAAGAGGGGGCAGAGCACGTGTGGGGCGGCGACGCACTGCAGCGCGCCACCGCCGGCCACTACATGAGCCCTGCGCTCTTTCTGGCCAGGCCCGAGCACCGCATCGCACGCGAAGAGATCTTCGGGCCGCTGGCCTGCGTGCTGCGCGCCGGCGATTACGACGAAGCGCTCGCGCTGTGCAACGACACGCCCTTCGGCCTGTGCGCGGGCATCTGCACCAACTCGCTGAAGCACGCGATGCATTTCAGACGCCATGCCGTGGTCGGCATGACGATGGTCAATCTGCCGACCGCGGGGGTGGACTTTCATGCGCCCTTCGGCGGCCGCAAGGGGTCGGGCTACGGGCCGCGCGAACAAGGGCGCCACGCCGCGGAGTTCTACACGACGGTCAAGACCGGCTACATGCTGGCCTGACCGAACTCATCACAGACTCACCACAGACTCATCAAGAAGGAGACAACCATGACCATGAATCGCCGCACCCTCCACACCGCGCTCGCCGCCGCAGCCCTGGGCAGCCTGCTGCCCGTGTCCGCCTTTGCGCAGAAGAAACTCGTGCTCGGCTTCGCGCAGGTGGGCGCCGAGAGCGAATGGCGCACGGCCAACACCGAGTCGATCAAGTCGTCGGCCAAGGAGGCGGGCATCGAACTGAAGTTCTCCGATGCGCAGCAGAAGCAGGAAAACCAGATCAAGGCCATCCGCTCGTACATCGCGCAGAAGGTCGACGTGATCGCGTTCTCGCCCGTGGTCGAGTCGGGCTGGGAAACCGTGCTGCGCGAAGCCAAGGCCGCGAAGATTCCGGTCGTGCTGACCGACCGCTCCGTGAGCACCAAGGACGACTCGCTCTACGTGACCTTCATGGGCTCCGACTTCACCGAAGAAGGCCGCAAAGCCGGCCGCTGGCTCGTCGAGAAGATGAAGGACCAGAAGGGCGAGGTGAACATCGTCGAGCTGCAGGGCACCGTGGGCTCGGCGCCGGCCATCGACCGCAAGAAGGGCTTCGAGGAGATCATCAAGGCCGACCCGAAGTTCAAGATCACCCGCTCGCAGACCGGCGACTTCACGCGCGCCAAGGGCAAGGAGGTGATGGAAGCCTTCCTCAAGGCCGAGGGCAAGAAGATCAACGTGCTCTACGCGCACAACGACGACATGGCCATCGGCGCGATCCAGGCGATCGAAGAAGCCGGCCTCAAGCCCGCGAAGGACATCACCATCATCTCGATCGACGGGGTGAAGGGCGCCTTCGAAGCCATGATCGCCGGCAAGCTCAACGTGTCGGTGGAATGCAGCCCGCTGCTCGGGCCGCAGCTCATGCAGGCGGTGAAGGACATCAAGGCCGGCAAGCCGCTGCCCAAGCGCATCGTGACCGAAGAAGGCATCTTCCCGATGGAAGTCGCGGCCAAAGAATTTCCCAATCGCAAGTACTGAGAGCCGACCGACATGAAACGCAACTTCCTCAAAGCCTCGCTCGCGGGCCTCGCCTTTGCCGTCGTCGGCTTCACGCCGATGGCCCATGCGCAGGACAAGGGCCTCATCGCCATCTCGATGCCCACCAAGTCGTCGGCGCGCTGGATCGCCGACGGCGCCAACATGGTCAAGTACTTCAAGGACAAGGGCTACAAGACCGACCTGCAGTACGCCGACGACGACATTCCGAACCAGCTCGCGCAGATCGAGAACATGGTGACCAAGGGCTCGAAGGTGCTGGTCATCGCGGCCATCGACGGCACCACGCTGTCCGACGTGCTGCAGAAGGCCGCAGACAAGGGCGTGAAGGTCATCGCGTACGACCGGCTCATCAAGGGCTCGAAGAACGTCGACTACTACGCCACCTTCGACAACTTCCAGGTCGGCGTGCTGCAGGCGCAATCGATCGAGGCGGCGCTGGGTTTGAAGAGCGGCAAGGGTCCGTTCAACATCGAACTGTTCGGCGGTTCGCCCGACGACAACAACGCCTTTTTCTTCTACAACGGCGCGATGTCGGTGCTCAAGCCCTACATCGACAGCGGCAAGCTGGTGGTGCGCAGCAAGCAGATGGGCATGGACAAGGTCGGCACGCTGCGCTGGGACGGCGCGGTGGCGCAGGCGCGCATGGACAACCTGCTGTCGGCCTACTACACGAAGAACCGCGTCGATGCGGTGCTGTCGCCGTACGACGGCCTGTCGATCGGCATCCTCTCGTCGCTCAAGGGCGTGGGCTACGGCTCGGGCTCGCAGCCGATGCCGGTGGTGTCGGGGCAGGACGCGGAGATTCCGTCGGTCAAGTCGATCCTGCGCAAGGAACAAAGCTCCACCGTGTTCAAGGACACGCGCGAACTCGCCAAGGTGACGGTGGCCATGGCCGACGCCATGCTCTCGGGCAAGACACCCGAGGTGAACGACACCAAGACCTACAACAACGGCATCAAGGTCGTGCCCTCGTACCTGCTCAAGCCGGTGAGCGTGGACGGCTCCAACTGGAAGCAGGTGCTGGTGGACAGCGGCTACTACAAGGAAAGCCAGGTCAAGTGAGCCAGGCAGGCGAACGCACGATCCTCGAGATGCGCGGGATCACCAAGACGTTTCCCGGGGTCAAGGCCCTGAGCAACGTCAACCTCGCCGTGCGCGCGGGGGAGATCCACGCGGTGGTCGGAGAGAACGGCGCGGGCAAGTCGACGCTCATGAAGGTGCTGAGCGGCGTCTACCCGTGCGACTCGTACACCGGCGAGATCCATTTCGAGGGTGAGCTGCGCCGCTTCAAGGGCATTGCCGACAGCGAGAAGCTCGGCATCATCATCATTCACCAGGAGCTCGCGCTGGTGCCGCTGCTCTCGATTGCCGAGAACCTGTTTCTCGGCAACGAGATCGCCACCGGCGGCGTGATCGACTGGTTCGCCGCCTATGCGAAGACGCGCGAGCTGCTCGCCAAGGTGGGCCTGAAGGAGCTGCCCACTACGTTGGTGACCGACCTGGGCGTGGGCAAGCAGCAGCTGGTGGAAATTGCCAAGGCGCTCGCGAAAGAAGTGAAGCTGCTGATCCTCGACGAGCCCACCGCGAGCCTCAACGAGAACGACAGTGATGCGCTGCTGATGCTGCTGCTCGAACTGAAACGCCAGGGCATCGCGTCGATCCTCATCTCGCACAAGCTCAACGAGATCGCCAAGGTGGCCGATTCGATCACCGTGCTGCGCGACGGCGCGACGGTGGAGACGATGGACTGCGCAAAGCAGGCGATCAGCGAAGACCGCATCATCCGCGGCATGGTGGGCCGCGACATGGAACACCGCTATCCGCAGCGCTCGCCGAAGATCGGCGAGACCGTGCTGGAGGTGCGCGACTGGCGCGTGCACCACGCGCTGCACGCCGACCGCGAGCAGATCAAGGGCGTGAACCTCAATGTGCGTCAGGGCGAGATCGTCGGCATCGCGGGCCTCATGGGCGCGGGCCGCACCGAGCTGGCGATGAGCGTGTTCGGGAAGTCGTACGGCCAGCGCATCAGCGGCTCGGTGCGCATGCACGGCAATCCCGTGGACGTGAGCACCGTGCGCAAGGCCATCGACCACGGCATCGCCTACGTCACCGAAGACCGCAAGGGCCTCGGGCTGGTGCTGGAGGAAGGCATCCGCAAGAACATCAGCCTCGCGAACCTCGATGCGATTTCCGAACGCTCTGTGATCGACGACGGCCGCGAGTTCAAGGTGGCGAACGACTACAAGAAGGCGCTGAACATCCGCTGCGCGGGCGTCGAGCAGCTGGTGGTCAACCTGTCGGGCGGCAACCAGCAGAAGGTGGTGCTGAGCAAGTGGCTCTTCACGAAACCCGAGCTGCTGATATTGGACGAACCCACGCGCGGCATCGACGTGGGCGCCAAGTACGAGATCTACACCATCATCGACCAGCTCGCGAGCGAAGGCAAAGGCATTCTCATGATCTCTTCCGAACTGCCGGAGTTGCTCGGCATGTGCGACCGCATCTACGTGATGAACGAGGGCCGCTTCGTCGCCGAGTTCACGGCGGCCGAGGCGTCGCAGGAACGCATCATGCATGCCATCGTGAGTGCAGGGAGTTCTGTCCATGTCGCCGCCTGAAGCCAACGCGGTGCAGGGCGCCGCCCCCGTGGCACCGAAGCTGCACGTGGGCTTCCTGAAGAACAACCTGCGCGAGTACGGCATGCTGATCTCGCTGGTCGCGATCATGGTGCTGTTCCAGGTGCTGACCGATGGCACGCTGCTGCGGCCGCTGAACCTCACCAACCTGCTGCTGCAGAACAGCTACGTGGTCATCATGGCGCTGGGCATGCTGCTGGTGATCGTGGCGGGCCACATCGACCTGTCGGTGGGCTCGGTCTGCGGCTTCATCGGCGCGCTCGCGGCGGTGCTGATGGTGGAGTACGAATGGCACTTCGTGCCCACGGCGCTCATCAGCATCGTGGCCGGTGCCGTCATCGGTGCGGCGCAAGGCTGGTTCGTCGCGTTCCGAAAGATCCCGTCGTTCATCGTCACGCTCGCGGGCATGCTGGTGTTCAAGGGGCTCACGCTGGCGCTGCTCGCCGGGCAATCGGTGGGGCCGTTTCCGGTGGAGTTCCAGCGCCTGAGTTCGGGCTTCATTCCCGATCCGCTGGGCGGCGACACCTTGCGCACCACTTCGCTGGTCGTGGGTGCGTTGGCGGCTGCGGCGCTGGTGTTCTTCAAGCTGCGCGGGCGCGCCAAGCTCAAGGCGCACGGCATGGAGCAGGAGCCCTACGCTTTCTTCCTCGTGAAGAACCTGTTCTTCGCGGCGATCATTCTTTTCTTCAGCTACCTGCTCTCCACCTACAAGGGCCTGCCCAACGTGCTGGTGGTGATGGCGGTGCTGATCGTGGTGTACGACTTCGTCACCAACCGCACGACCATCGGCCGGCGCATCTATGCGCTGGGCGGCAACGAGAAGGCGGCGCGGCTGTCGGGCGTGAAGACGCAGCGGCTCGCGTTCCTCACTTTCGTGAACATGGGTGCGCTGGCCGCACTCGCGGGCCTCGTGTTCGCGGCGCGCCTGAACACGGCCACGCCCAAGGCGGGCCTGGGTTTCGAACTCGACGTGATTGCCGCCTGCTTCATCGGCGGCGCCTCGGCTTCGGGCGGCGTGGGCCGCGTGATGGGCGCGGTGATCGGCGCCTTCATCATGGGCGTGATGAACAACGGCATGTCGATCCTGGGGATCGGCATCGACTACCAGCAGGTCATCAAGGGGCTGGTGCTGTTGGCGGCGGTGTTCATCGACGTCTACAACAAGAACAAGTGAACGCATGACCGGCAGCAGCGTCACCCCCGTGCTGGAGCTGCGGGGCATCCACAAGCACTTCAGCGGCATCGCCGTGCTGAACGACGTGCAGCTCAAGCTCTACCCGAGCGAGGTCCACGCGCTGATGGGGCAGAACGGCGCGGGCAAGTCCACGCTCATCAAGGTGCTCACGGGCGTGCTGCCGTCGAGCGGCGGCGAGATGTTTCTCGATGGCCAGGCCATCCGGCCCGCTTCGCCGCTGGAGGCGCAGAAGCTGGGCATCAGCACCGTCTACCAGGAAGTGAACCTGTGCCCGAACCTCTCGGTGGCGGAGAACGTGTTCGCGGGGCGCTATCCGCGCTGCGGCGCGCTGCAGGGCTTTCGCATCGACTGGGCGGCTGTGAACCGTCGCGCCGAGGCGCTGCTGGCGCGCATCGGGCTCGACATCGACGTGACGCGCTTGTTGTCGAGCTACTCGGTGGGCGTGCAGCAGATGGTGGCCATCGCGCGGGCGCTCGGTGTGTCGTCGAAGGTCCTGATCCTCGACGAGCCGACCTCGAGCCTCGATGACGACGAGGTCGAGAAGCTGTTCGAGGTGTTGCGGCGACTGCGCGGCGAAGGGCTGGCGATCGTGTTCGTCACGCACTTCCTCAACCAGGTGTACGCGGTGTCGGACCGCATCACGGTGCTGCGCAATGGCCATTGGGTGGGCGAGTGGAAGGCGGCAGACCTCGGGCCACAGGCGCTGATCGCAGCGATGCTGGGGCGCGAGCTGGCGGCGCAATCGGCGCGGCCCGCGGCATTGCCGGCGTTCGACGAAGCGGCGCCCGCGCTGCTGCAGTCCGAAGGGTTGGGGCAGGCCGGGCAGCTGCAGGCGACCGATCTGCGCGTGCGTGCGGGCGAAGTCGTCGGCATCGCGGGGCTGCTGGGCGCGGGGCGCACTGAACTTGCGCGGCTGCTGTTCGGGCTCGAATCGCCGGACCGTGGCGTGTTGAAGATCGACGGCCGCTCTGTCAGCTTCTCGAACCCGGCCGATGCGATCCGTGAAGGTCTCGCGCTGTGCCCTGAAGAGCGCAAGACCGACGGCATCGTGGCCGAGCTGTCGGTGCGCGAGAACATCGCGCTCGCATTGCAGGCGCGGCTCGGCACGCGGAAGTTTCTTTCGCACGCCGAGCAGACCGCGATGGCCGAGCGCTTCGTCGCTTCGCTGGGCATCAAGACGGCGAGCGTCGAAACGCCCATCGGCCTGCTCTCGGGCGGCAACCAGCAGAAGGCCATGATCGCGCGCTGGCTCGCGACCGAGCCGCGCCTGTTGATCCTGGACGAGCCCACGCGCGGCATCGACGTCGCTGCCAAGCAGGAAATCATGGAAGAGATCCTGCGGCTCGCGCGCGCGGGCATGGCGGTGATCTTCATCTCGTCGGAGATGAGCGAGGTGGTGCGCGTGGCGCATCGCATCGTGGTGCTGCGAGATCGCAAGAAGGTGGGCGAGCTGCCGGGCGGTTCGACCGAGGACGAGGTGTACGAAATGATTGCTGCCGCATGAACCGCCTTTCGTCCCTCATGAGCCATCGCCTTGCCTGGCCCGTCATCACGCTGCTGCTCCTGCTCGCCATCAACACCGCGTTCAACGCGAGCTTCCTCCACCTCGAATGGCGCGACGGCCATCTCTACGGGAGCCTCATCGACATCCTGAACCGCGCGGCCCCGCTGGTGCTGGTTTCGCTCGGCATGACGCTGGTGATCGCCACGCGCGGCATCGACATCTCGGTGGGCGCGGTGGTCGCCATCGCGGCGGCGGTCGCGGCCTGGATGATCGGCGGCTCTGTCTCCAGCGACGTGAGCCGCTTCCCGATGCCGCTCGCGATCCTCGCGGCCATCGCGGTCGCCTTGCTGTGTGGCCTGTGGAACGGCCTGCTGGTCGCCAAGGTCGGCATGCAGCCGATCATCGCGACGCTGATCCTCATGGTGGCGGGGCGTGGCATCGCGCAGCTGATTGCCGACGGGCAGATCATCACGATCTACTACAAGCCCTTCTTCTTCCTCGGCAGCGGCTACCTGCTGGGGCTGCCGTTCTCGCTGTTCATCGTGGCGACGGTGTTCGTGCTGCTCTACCTGGCGATCACGCGCACCGCACTCGGCCTGTTCATCCAGGCGGTCGGCATCAACCCGACGGCGGCGCGCGTGGCGGGCATCCAGTCGCGGCGGCTCGTTGTCGGTGCGTATGCGTTCTGCGGCGCGTGCGCGGGCGTGGCGGGCCTCTTGATCAGCTCGAACGTGAAGAGCGCGGACGGCAACAACGCCGGGCAACTGCTGGAGCTCGACGCGATCCTCGCGGTCACGCTCGGCGGCACGGCATTGACCGGCGGGCGCTTCAGCCTCGTGGGCAGCGTGATCGGTGCGCTGATCATCCAGACGCTGACCTACGCGATCTATTCGCTGGGCGTGCCGCCGGAGATCAACCTCGTGGTGAAGGCGGTGGTGGTGTTCGTGGTGATGCTGATGCAGTCGCCGGAGTTCAGGGCGGAAGTGCGGTCACTGGTGCAGCGGCCGGTGCGTGATGGGAGCAGGGCATGAGCGCCGTGATCGAAGCGGCTCCCTCACCCCAACCCTCTCCCGCCCGCGGGAGAGGGGGCAAGAAGGGGCTCAATCCGAAGTACCTGCCGCTCACCGCGACCATCTCGCTGTTCATGCTGATGGCGACGCTGGGCTCGGTGTTCTACGACGGCTTTTTCTCGGCGCAGGTGTTCCTCAACCTGCTGATCGACAACGCCTTCCTCATCGTCGTCGCGGTCGGCATGACCTTCGTGATTCTCTCGGGCGGCATCGACCTGTCGGTGGGTTCGGTGATTGCGCTCACGACGATGGTGTCGGCCTCGCTGGTCGATAAGCACGGGTGGAGCCCGGCGGTCGTGATTCCGCTGGTGCTGGCGATGGGCACGGCCTTCGGTGCGTTCATGGGCCTGCTCATCGAGCGCTTCCGGCTGCAGCCTTTCATCGTCACGCTCGCGGGCATGTTCCTCGCGCGGGGGCTCTGCTACCTCATCAGCATCGACTCGATCAGCATCACGAACGCGTTCTACTCGGAGGTCTCGCAGGTCCGCATTCCCATCTGGGGCGAGGCCTCGGTGTCGATCAGCGCGGTGATCGCCATCGCGGTGCTGCTGGCCGCGGTGTTCATCGCGCACTGCACGCCTTTTGGCCGCGCGGTGTACGCCATCGGCGGCAGCGAGCATTCGGCGATGCTCATGGGCCTGCCGGTGCGCCGCACGCTCGTGGGCGTGTACACGCTCTCGGGCTTCTGCTCTGCGCTGGCGGGCGTGATCTTCACTTTCTACATGCTCTCGGGCTACGGCCTGCACGCGGTCGGGCTGGAACTCGACGCCATCGCGGCCGTGGTGATCGGCGGCACGCTGCTCACGGGCGGCGTGGGCTACGTGGCGGGCACGCTCTTCGGCGTGCTGATGCTCGGGATCATCCAGACGCTGATTTCCTTCGACGGCACGCTGAGTTCGTGGTGGACCCGCATCGTGGTCGGCGCGCTGCTCTTCGCGTTCTGCCTGCTCCAACGCTTCTTCACCTTGCGCGCCCCGCGCCGCTGACCACTTCCCCATGACAAAGAAATTGCGCTCGACCGAATGGTTCGGCTCCGCCGACAAGAACGGCTTCATGTACCGCAGCTGGATGAAGAACCAGGGCATCCCCGACCACGAGTTCGATGGCCGGCCGATCGTCGGCATCTGCAACACCTGGTCGGAACTCACGCCCTGCAACGCGCACTTCCGCAAGATCGCCGAGCACGTGAAGCGCGGCATCTCGGAGGCGGGCGGTTTTCCGGTCGAGTTCCCGGTGTTCTCGAACGGCGAGTCGAACCTGCGGCCCACCGCGATGCTCACGCGCAACCTCGCGAGCATGGACGTCGAAGAAGCGATTCGCGGCAACCCGGTCGACGCCGTGGTGCTGCTCACGGGCTGCGACAAGACCACGCCGGCGCTGCTGATGGGTGCCGCCAGCTGCGACATCCCGGCCATCGTGGTCACGGGCGGGCCGATGCTCAACGGCAAGCTCGACGGCAAGAACATCGGTTCGGGCACGGCCGTGTGGCAGCTGCACGAATCGCTGAAGGCCGGCGAGATCGACCTGCACCAGTTCCTCTCGGCCGAGGGCGGCATGTCGCGCTCGGCGGGCACCTGCAACACGATGGGCACGGCCTCGACGATGGCATGCATGGCCGAGGCGCTGGGCACTTCATTGCCGCACAACGCGGCGATTCCGGCGGTCGATGCGCGGCGCTATGTGCTGGCGCAGATGTCGGGCATGCGCGCGGTGCAGATGGCCAAGGAAGGGCTCACGCTGTCGAAGATCCTCACGCGCGAGGCCTTCGAGAACGCCATTCGCGTGAACGCGGCGATCGGCGGATCGACCAACGCGGTGATCCACCTGAAGGCGATCGCGGGCCGCATCGGCGTCGAGCTGGAGCTGGAAGACTGGACGCGCATCGGCAGCAACACCCCGACCATCGTCGACCTCATGCCTTCGGGCCGCTTCCTCATGGAAGAGTTCTATTACGCGGGCGGCCTGCCCGCCGTGCTGCGCCGCCTCGGTGAGAACGGCCTGCTGCCGCACCCCGATGCGCTCACCGTCAACGGCCGTTCGATCTGGGACAACGTGCGCGAGGCGCCGAGCCTCGACGACGAGGTGATCCGCCCGCTCGACAAGCCGCTGATCGCCGATGGCGGCATCCGCATCCTGCGTGGCAACCTGTCGCCGCGCGGCGCGGTGCTCAAGCCCTCGGCCGCCACGCCCGAGCTGCTCAAGCACCGGGGCCGCGCCGTGGTGTTCGAGAACCTGGAGCACTACAAGGCACGCATCGTCGATGAAGACCTCGACATCGATGCGAGCTGCGTGATGGTGCTGAAGAACTGCGGCCCCAAGGGCTACCCCGGCATGGCCGAGGTCGGCAACATGGGCCTGCCGCCCAAGCTGCTGCGCCAGGGCGTGAAGGACATGGTGCGCATCTCGGACGCACGCATGAGCGGCACGGCCTATGGCACGGTGGTGCTGCACGTCGCGCCCGAAGCGGCCGATGGCGGGCCGCTCGCGGCGGTGCGTGACGGCGACTGGATCGAGCTCGACTGCGACGCAGGACGCCTGCACCTCGACATCAGCGATGAAGAACTGGCGTCGCGCCTCGCGTCGCTGTCCGCATCCGATGCGCAGCCGATGAGCACGCGCGGCGGCGGCTACCAGAAGCTCTACGTGAACCACGTGCTGCAGGCCGACGAAGGCTGCGACTTCGATTTCCTGGTCGGCTGCAGAGGCTCGGCCGTTCCCCGCCACTCCCATTGATCTCACCCATGACCCCCCGATACCGCGGCATCTTCCCGGTGGTGCCCACCACCTTCACCGAACAGGGCGCGCTCGACCTCGAGAGCCAGAAGCGCTGCGTCGATTTCATGATCGACGCGGGCTCCGACGGGTTGTGCATCCTCGCGAATTTCTCCGAGCAGTTCGTGCTCTCCGACGAGGAGCGCGAGGTGCTCACGCGCACCATCCTCAACCACGTGAAGGGCCACGTGCCGGTGATCGTGACGACCACGCACTACAGCACCCAGGTCTGCGCCGAGCGCAGCCGTCGCGCGCAAGACATGGGCGCGGCGATGCTGATGGTGATGCCGCCGTACCACGGCGCGACCTTCCGAGTGCCCGAGCCACAGATCTACGAGTTCTACGCGCGGCTGTCCGATGCGGTGACGATTCCGATCATGGTCCAGGACGCACCCGCGAGCGGCACGGTGCTGTCAGCGCCGTTCCTCGCGCGCATGGCCAAGGAGATCGAGCAGGTTGCGTACTTCAAGATCGAGACGGCCGGTGCGGCGTCGAAGCTGCGCGAGCTGATCCGCTTGGGCGGCGATGCCATCGAAGGGCCGTGGGACGGCGAAGAAGCCATCACGCTGATGTCCGATCTCGATGCCGGCGCGACCGGTTCGATGACCGGGGGCGGCTATCCCGACGGCATTCGCCCGATCATCGAAGCGCACCGCGCGGGCGATCGCGACAAGGCCTTCGCGCTGTACCAGCAGTGGCTGCCGCTCATCAACTATGAGAACCGCCAGGCGGGCCTGCTGGCCTGCAAGTCGCTCATGAAGGAGGGCGGCGTGATCGCTTGCGAGGCGCCGCGGCATCCGCTGCCGGCGATGCACCCCGCGACGCGCGCGGGCCTGATCGAGACGGCGAAGCGGCTCGATCCGCTGGTGCTGCGCTGGGGGAAATAGCGAGTTCGCTGTCGTCGGTGAAGTAGGGCGCGAGGATCTCGCTCAGCCAGTTCATCACGGCGAGCACGCGCGGCGCGAGCTGGCGCCGGTTGACGTACACCAGCGACACCGGCATCGGTCGCGCGCTGAACGCCGGCATCACCTGCACGATCGAGCCCGCTGCAAAGCCGCGCAGGAGGCCGCTGATCGGCGCCTGGATCAGGCCGAGGCCCGCAACCGCCGCGGCGTTGTAGGCGTCGGTGCCGTTCACCGTGACGAGGGCGCGCACGGGGTGCATGCGGTAGCGGCCCTGGGCCGCGTCGAAGTACTCCCAGCCTGCGTCGTTCGGCGAGAGGGTCTGCGCGAAATGCACGATGCGGTGCTGCGCGAGGTCGGCGAGCGTCTGCGGCGTGCCGTGCGCCTGCAGGTAGGCCGGGCTGGCGGCGTTGGCCATGCGCATGAAGCCGAGCGGCCGCGCGACGAGTTCGGAATCGCCCAGCACGCCCACGCGCAGCACGCAGTCGAAGCCCTCGTTCACGAGATCGACGCGGCGGTCGGTGGTGCTGATGCCGATCTCCAGCGCGGGATGGCGCGCGAGGAATTCGGGCAGCCGCGGAATGACGAGGTCGCGCGCCACGGTGGCCGGCAGGTCGATGCGCAGGCGCCCCGTGAGGCCGCCGGTGTGCGCGCGGAACATGGTGGCCAGTTGCTCGCCTTCGTCCAGGTAATCCTTGCAGCGGTCGAGAAAGCGCGTGCCGTCTTCGGTGAGGCGCACGCTGCGCGTGGTGCGCTGCAGGAGCCGCGTGCCCAGGCGCTCTTCGAGCTGCTGCACGGCCACCGAGACGCGCGCGCGGGTCAGGCCGAGCTGGTCGGCGGCGCGGCTGAAGCTCGCGAGCTCGGCCACCTTCGAGAAGATGCGCAGTTCGTCGGTGCTCATGGCGGCTGATTGTTTCGTTTCTGGACAACAGTGTGCGTCGTCTGGCGGAATTTATCTTTCTGCCGGTAATTTTTAAAGTCCTCCCATCGATTCACCGATCAACCACCGAGGACTTTGAAATGACCGCTTCCACCACTTCCAACCCGTCGCGCATCGCACTCATCACCGGCGGCAGCCGAGGCCTGGGCCGCAGCGCCGCGCTGGCGCTCGCCGCCGACGGCGTCGATGTGATCCTGACCTACGTGTCGAACGAAGCCAGTGCGCAGGCGGTGGTGTCGGAGATCGAGGCGAAGGGGCGCCGCGCGGTCGCGCTGCAGCTCGACGTCGGCGACAGCACGGCCTTCGCCGCGTTCGCCGCGTCAGTGAAGGCGGCGCTGGCCGCCACGTGGCAGCGCGAGCGCTTCGACTTCCTGGTGAACAACGCGGGTGTCGGCCTGCATGTGAGCTTCGAGGACATGACCGAAGCGCAGTTCGACACGCTCTACAACATCCACTTCAAGGGCACGTACTTCCTCACGCAGAAGCTGCTGCCGGTCATCAACGACGGCGGGCGCATCGTCAATGTGTCGTCGGGGCTCACGCGCTTCGCGATGGAGGGCGCTTCGGCCTATGCCGCGATGAAGGGCGCCGTGGAAGTGCTGACGCGCTACCTCGCCAAGGAACTCGGCAAGCGCGGCATCGCGGTGAACACCATTGCGCCGGGCGCGATCGAAACCGATTTCGGCGGCGGCAGGGTGCGCGACAACGCACAGGTGAACGCGATGGTCGCGAGCTTCACGGCGCTCGGACGTGCGGGCCAGCCCGATGACATCGGCGGTGCGATCGCGGGCTTGCTGGGAGAGAGAAATCGCTGGGTGAATGCCCAGCGCATCGAGGTGTCGGGCGGGATGTTCGCCTGAGCACCGCGTGCTGCGAGAGGCTCAGTTTTTCTCGAGTTCGGTGACTTGCAGGGACAGGTCGAAGAGCTTGGACTTGCTGGCGTAGTAGCGGTCCAGGCGCCACTCCTTGAGGATGTCCATCGCGAGTTCGAAGCTCTTGTAGTCGAGGCTGTAGAGCGTGATCAGCTCGAAGCTGCGTTCGGATTCGAGCGCCAGCACCAGCTGGGCAAGGATCTTGGCCGATTCGTTGGCCGGGTCCGTTTCGATGAATCGGCGAGCGACCTTGATGGCATTCATGGGAAAGTGTTCCTCGGTTGGCAGGGACCGGGAACTATAGCTAGCACATGCCTTTGTTTTGTGACCGTTTCATGACAAACGAGGGCATCGCCACGGGAGCGCCCGTCGGTGTTATCACCGAGACGCTCCCGGGGGATGCGCATCGCGTCACTGCAGCGGCATCGGTGCCGGGCGCGGCATGGGCCTCGGCATGGGCATGGGCATCGGTTCCGCAGGCATGGGGGCCGGCATCGGCGCGACCATCGGCGGCGGCAGTGAGGTGGCCGGTATGTTCACCACGCGGGTCGAGACCGACTCGCGGATCACACCGCCGCCCATCACGCTGCCATCGACATTGCTGCGGATGTTGCCCTCGCTGCCCAGCACGCGTGCTTCGCAGTCGGCGCGCTCGGCCGGCGGCTGCAGGCCGCAGCGGGCCACGGCGTTGGCGCGGTAGTCGGGCGCTGAGGTGAGGCCGCCGCGTGCCGCGGCCTGGCGTGCGGCACCGGCTTCGCGGATGCAGGCGGCGCGGTCCTGCTGGTTGTGGCCGCAGACCGCAATCTCCTGCTGGTAGGTGCTGCCACCGTCGCCGCGGGCGGCCGTGGCGATGGTGGTGGTGGCCAGCCCGCTGAGTGCGAGCAGGGCGAAGATCATCGAACGCGCATTGTTTGGCATGGTGTGCTCCTTGTCTGGCGTATCGGGGTGAAGGCCGGCCTTGTTTCGATCAACGCACCGGCTGCACGGGCTGTGGCGGCAGCGGGGTGACGGTTTCGCGGATCACGCCGCCGCCCATCACGCTGCCTTCGGTGGAGGTGCGTGCACCGCCGCGGATGCGTGCTTCGCAATCGGCCCGGTCGGCCACGGGTTGTTCGCGGCAGCGTGCGAGCGCGTTGGCGTCTTCGCGCACCGCGTCGGGCGTGGTCAGGCCGTGGCGCCCGGCTTCCTGGCGCGCGGCGCCGGCTTCGCGCAGGCAGGCCGCGCGGTCCTGTTGCACGCCGTCACAGGTGGCGCGCTCCTTCTGCATGCGGGCATCGCTGCCGGGCGCCTGGGCCGAAGCCAGCGGCGCACCGGCCATGAAGAAGCCGCCGACTGCCACGAGGGCAGCCGTCGAGAGCGTGGAACGGAAGGTGTGGATCGTCATCGGGGCTCCTGAGGCGGCGCGCCGTGCGAACAGAGAACAGAAACCAAAAGAACGCAGGGCGCGACCGGTGTCCCAGTGTGGGCCGGCCGGTGGCGCGGGGCTGTGGGACAAGCCGCACGCCGTGGAGCGGGCCGGACGCGCCCCTGCGTGTGGGACACGTCCGTCAGCGCGAGGAGGGCGTGCCTCCTGCGCTGCGGTGCGAGGGGATCAGCCCTGCGCGATGCGCTGCGCGAGGTGGGCCAGCGCCTCTTCGACCTGGTCGACCAAGATGAGCGACAGGTCGCCCGGCTGCAGCCGCGCCAGTGCGGTGTCGATGGCGACGAACTCGCCGCGAATCTCGTCGATCTGGCGCGTGCGCGATGCGCCCTGCAGGCCCTGGCGCAGCAGCGCCATGACCTCGCCGTCGGCACGCCCGCGCTGCGCTGCGTCCTGGTACAGGATCACGTCGTCGAAGGCCTGGCCGAGGATCGCGGTCTGGTCGCGGATGTCGGAATCGCGCCGGTCGCCCGCGCCGCTGATGACCACCGAGCGCTTGTTGGCGGGCATGGTGTCCACGGCCGACACCAGCGCCTTCATGGCGTCGGTGTTGTGGCCGTAGTCGGCGATCACCGTGGCACCGCGGTAGTCCATGACGTTGAAGCGCCCGGGCACGCCGGCTGCGTCGTTCATGAAGCTCGACAGGCCGCTGCGGATGGTGTCCCAATCGAGGCCCACGGCCCAGGCGGCGGCCACCGAGGCCATCACGTTGTCGACCTGGAAGCCGATGGTGCCGCCGCGCGTGATCGGCACGTCGCGCAGCGCGATGCGCTCACGCCACGAGCCTTCGGCGGCCACCAGCGTGTCCTGGTCGACGTACACGGTGCGCTTGCCCTGTGCGCGGTGCGTGGCCATCACCGGGTGCATGCGGTCGGCAGCGAAGAAGATGACGTGGCCGGGGCAGGTCGCCGCCATGGCGGCGACGTTCACGTCGGCCGCGTTGAGCACCGCGTAGCCGTCGGGGGCCACGTTGCGCACGATCACGCGCTTGAGCACCGCCAGGTCTTCCACCGTGGTGATGTAGTTCAGGCCGAGGTGGTCGCCGCTGCCGATGTTGGTGACCACGGCCACCTCGCAGCGGTCGAAGCCCAGGCCCTCGCGCAGCACGCCGCCGCGGGCCACTTCGAACACGGCCGCATCGACGTCGGGGTGCATCAGCACGTTGCGCGCGCTCTTGGGGCCGCTGCAGTCGCCGCTGTCGGTCTGGCGGCCGTTGACGTACACGCCGTCGGTGTTCGTCATGCCGGTGCGCAGGCCGCTGGAGGCAATGATGTGGTTGATCAGGCGCGCGGTGGTGGTCTTGCCGTTGGTGCCGGTGACGGCCACCACGGGAATGCGGCCGTCGTCGCCGGGCGCGAACAGCGTGTCCATCACCGCTTCGCCGACCGCGCGGCCGCGGCCGAACGAGGGCGAGATGTGCATGCGCAGGCCGGGCGCCGCGTTCACTTCGACCACGCCGCCGTGCTGTTCTTCGAGCGGGCGCAGCACGTTCTCGCAGACCATGTCGACGCCGCAGATGTGCAGGCCGACCATCTGCGCCGCATCGACCGCGCGCGCGGCCACTTCGGGGTGCACGGTGTCGGTCACGTCGGTGGCGGTGCCGCCGGTCGAGAGGTTGGCGTTGTTGCGCAGCACGACGCGCTGGCCCAGCTCGGGCACGCTCTCGGGCGTGAGGCCCTGCGACTCGAGCCGGCCGATGGCGATGTCGTCCAGTCGGATCTTGGTGAGCGAGGTGGCGTGGCCCTCGCCGCGGCGCGGGTCGAGGTTCACGGTGTCGATCAGCTGGCGCACGGTCGAGCTGCCGTCGCCGATGACTTGCGGCGGGTCGCGGCGCGCGGCGGCCACGAGGCGGTCGCCCACCACCAGCAGGCGGAAGTCGAAGCCCGGCAGGAATTTCTCGACCATCACTTCGCCGTACACGGCGGCCGAGTCGTAGGCCGAGGTGAGTTGTTCGCGCGTGGTGATGTTCACCGTCACGCCCTTGCCCTGGTTGCCGTCCTGCGGCTTGACCACGACCGGCAGGCCGATTTCTTCGGCGGCCACCCAGCCGTCGTCGGCGCTGACCACGGGGCGGCCCAGCGGCACCGGCACGCCGGCGGCGTTGAGCAGTTGCTTGGTGAGTTCCTTGTCCTGCGCGATGGCTTCGGCCACGCCGCTGGTGCTGTCGATTTCGGCGGCCTGGATGCGGCGCTGCTTGGAGCCCCAGCCGAACTGCACCAGGCTGCCGCTCGTGAGGCGGCGGTACGGAATGCCGCGCGCCACGGCGGCGTCGACGATGGAGCCGGTGCTCGGGCCCAGGCGCTCCGACTCGTCGAGGTCGCGCAGCTCGGTGATGGCGGCGTCGGCGTCGAAGGGCGTGTCGGCCAGTGCGGCCTGGATCAGTTCTTCGGCCAGGGCCAGCGCGCGGCGGCCGACGTCTTCCTCGGAGTACTGCACGGTGACCTGGTACACGCCTTCTTCGGTCGTCGGTGCGGTGTTGCCGAAGTTGACGGCGCAGCCGGCCTGGGCCTGCAGCGCCACGGCGGCGTTCTCGAGCACATGGGCCAGCGCCAGCGGCTGGCCGAGCACCATGGGGTGCAGCTCGCCGATGGTCGGGAAGCGGGCGCGCAGGCGGGCTTCGAACCCGTCGAGCTTGCCGACAGCGTTCTCGTCGCCTTCGCAGGCCACGACGGCCTCGATGGTGGTGTGGCGGCTCCAGAGATTGGGGCCGCGCAGGGCGCGGATGCGGGTGACTTTCATGGGGCTACGGCACGGGGCGCGCGGTTGCAGTGATCTTGCGGTGTGACTTGGGCGCCGGCCCCGCGGGTTGCGGGGCAGCGCATCGGGTCATGCCAGTTGTTGTTGGGGAGAAAGCGGCGAGGTCTGCGACAGCTGCAGCGAGGCCAGGGCCGCCTGCAGGTCGGCTTCGAAGGCCTCGACGCCGGCGCCGATCAGGTTGAGCGGAATGCCCAGGGCCCAGCCAGCGGCCACGGCGGCCAGCAGGCTTTCGAGGCTCACGCTGACGTGGGTCGCGCGCCAGATGGTCAGGCGGCCCAGGCCGGGCAGGAACGATTCGCTCGTGCCGTTGGCCAGCACCACGCGGTCCTGGCGCACCAGCACGGCCTTGCCGCCGGCGGCCTGGTGCGCGGACAGCGCGGCAGCCTGCGGGTCGGCCGCATAGAGGATGACGGCGCCGTCGCACAGCGGCGCCAGCGCGGCGATGCGCGGCTCGTCGGCGTTCAGCACGGCCGTGCCTTCGGCCAGCACCACGTCGACCTGGGTGCGCAGCACCTTGACCATCTGGTCGCTCTCGGTGATGTCGTAGTCGGCGAGGGCTTCGGAGCCTTCGAGGTCGGTCACGATGCCGACTTCGCAGCGGTCGTAGGCCAGGCCGTCGCGCAGGATGGTTTCGGCGCCGTTCTCGATCACCACGGCTTCGACGGCGCGGTTCACGAGCAGGCGGTGGCCGGCGTCCCAGTTGGCGCTGTTGCGTGCGTCGACGCGGCGGCGTTCGAGGAACAGGCCGTCGCGGCAGGCCAGGCCGGTGTGGCGCCCGCCGAGGTTGATGAGCCAGGCCACCAGCCGCGCGAGCACGGCGGTGTCGCGCGAGCCGGCCACGCCCACCACGGGGATGCGGCCGGGCGCGTCGTTGGGGAACAGGTGGTCGCAGATGGCGCGGCCCACGGGGCGCGGCGAGCCGATGGCCGGCTTCAGGTGCATCAGCAGGCCGGGGCCGGCGTTCACTTCGACGATCGCGCCGCCCTGCGGGCCCAGCGGCTTGGAGATGTCTTGCGCGACCATGTCGATGCCCGCGATGTCCAGGCCGACCACGCGGGCGGCGAGCACGGCGGCGTGCGCCACCTCGGGGTGCACGAGGTCGGTGCAGTCGTAGGCCATGTTGCCGTTGCGCTGGATCGTGACCACGCGGCCGGCGGCCGGCACCGAAGTGCCGTCGAGTTCCTGGCGCTTGAGCTCCAGCTGCAGCTTGGCGTCGGTGGCCAGCACGATCACGTCGAGCGGAAACTCTTCTTCGGCGCCGCGGCGCGGGTCGCTGTTGAGCTGCTTGTCGATCAGGCCGGCCACGGTGTTCGTGCCGTCGCCGGTCACGGTGATGATCTCGCCGCGCGCGGCCGCCACCACCTCGCCGCCCACCACCAGCAGGCGGTGTTCGTGGCCGCGAATGAAGCGCTCGACCATCACGTCGCTGCCTTCGGGCTCGGCGACCGCAAAGGCGGCCATGACTTCCTCGCGCGTGGTCAGTTCGAGCGACACGCCGCGGCCATGGTTGGCGTCCGACGGTTTCACGACCACCGGCAGGCCGATGTCTTCGGCGGCTTCCCAGGCTTCTTCGGGCGACTCGACCACCTGGCCGTGCGGCACGGGCACGCCGCAGCTGGCGAGCAGCGACTTGGTCAGTTCCTTGTCGCTGGCAATCGATTCGCCGATGGCGCTGGTGTAGTCGGTTTCCGCGGTCCAGATGCGTTGCTGGTTGGCGCCGTAGCCCAGCTGCACGAGGTTGCCGCTGTTCAGGCGCATGTGCGGAATGCCGCGGTCGGTGGCGGCGGACACGATGGCCGCGGTGCTCGGGCCGAGGTAGCAGTCTTCGACCTTGGCCTTGACCGCCTCGACCGCCGTTTGCACGTCGGCCGCGCTGAACGGGTCGTTGTTGATGGCCGCCATCAGCAGGCGGTGACCTTCGGCCAGTGCCACGCGGGCGACCTGCTCGTCACGCGCCCGGAACACCATGCGGTACACGCCGTGCTCCGAGGTGCTGCGGGTTTGCCCGAAGCCGGTCGGCATGCCGGCCAGGTTCAACAGTTCGATCACGACGTGCTCCAGCACGTGGCCCGACCAGGTGCCTTCGGTGAGGCGCTGGATGAAGCCGCCGCGCTCGCCCACGCCGCAGTGGTGCTCGATGAGCGCCGGCAGCAGGGTGGTCAGCCGGTCGGTGAAACCGTCGATCTTGTTGGAGGGGAAGTCTTCCAGTGGACCCAGGTCGAGCCAGACTTCGAGCACCGGACGGTAGGTCCAGAGGTTGGGACCGCGCAAATAGTTAATGCGCAGCAATTGGATGTCGTCGAAACGGGTCATGCAAACGTTCGATGTGCTTTGGCCGAGCACCACGGCGCCTTCAAGCGCACCCATGGCGATCAGTCAGAATCGGCGCCCGACCAAGGACGCCATGACGCGGTCCCTGCGGCCCGCGACGGGCAAGAGTCAAATAAACACAATGCAACATCACGATCCAGTCGGCGCCCAGGCGGGCGAAACGGAGGCGGTTTCAGGCGTGCTGAAAAGCCGACTCGCAGGCGCTGAAAACGTTTCGGTAACACTTGCGGTTGACCTCGACGACCAACTTCGATTCGCCACGGGCCTCGTCGCCCTGACCGACCAGCGGCTCATCGCCCTGGAACCCGGCGGCGAATGGCGTGAGTGGCCACTCTCCGATCAGGCCCTGGAAATGCGTCTTTCTGACCATGCGGGCGTCGGAACCCTCGACCTCATCGGGCCCGCCGGACAGCTCGCCCGGTGGCGCTACACGCTCGCCGGCCAGCCGGCGGCGCTCAAGATGCTCAAGTTGTTCGGCCAGCGCGCGGCGCCGGCTGTCACGAAGGCGACAGAAGAGGTGCCCGAAGGTCTCGAGGTCGACGGCACCGACACCGAACTGCAAACGCCGCCCTCGACCTGGGTGCTGCTGCGTTTGGGCCGCTTTGCCGGGCCGTACCGCAAGCAGCTGATCCTCGGGTTTGTTCTGACCCTGATTTCCACCGCCGCCACGCTGGTGCCGCCGTACCTGACCATCCCGCTGATGGACGACATCCTGATTCCGTTCCAGAACGGGCAGAAGATCGATTCCGGCCGGGTCGGCCTCTACCTGGGCGGCCTGCTGATCGCCGCGCTGGTCGGCTGGGGGCTGGGCTGGGCGCGCACCTACCTGCTGGCGCTGGTGTCCGAGCGCATCGGCGCCGACCTGCGCACCACCACCTACGAGCACCTGCTGACCCTGCCGCTGGACTACTTCGGCGGCAAGCGCACCGGCGACCTCATGGCGCGCATCGGCTCGGAAACCGACCGCATCAACGTCTTCCTGTCGCTGCACGCGCTCGATTTCGCGAACGACGTGCTGATGATCGTCATGACGGCGGTCATCCTGTTCTCGATCAACCCGCTGCTGGCCGTGGTCACGCTGGTGCCGCTGCCCTTCATCGCCTGGATGATCCACGTCGTGCGCGACCGCCTGCGCACCGGCTTCGAGAAGATCGACCGCGTCTGGTCCGAAGTGACCAACGTGCTGGCCGACACCATCCCCGGCATCCGCGTGGTCAAGGCCTTTGCGCAGGAGCGCCGCGAAGCCGAGCGCTTCCGCGTTGCCAATGCCTACAACCTGCAGGTCAACGACAAGCTCAACCGCACCTGGTCGCTGTTCACGCCGACCGTGTCGCTGCTCACCGAAATCGGCCTGCTCGTGGTCTGGGCCTTCGGCATCTGGCAGGTGGCGCGCGGCCACATCACGGTGGGTGTGCTCACCGCCTTCATCGCCTACATCGGCCGCTTCTACACGCGGCTCGACTCGATGAGCCGCATCGTCTCGGTCACGCAAAAGGCTGCGGCCGGCGCCAAGCGCATCTTCGACATCCTCGACCACGTGAGCAACGTGCCCGAGCCGGCCAACCCGGTGAAGGTGGAGCGCGTGCAGGGCCGCATCGAGATGAGCGGGCTGGGCTTTCGCTACGGCTCGCGCGCCGTCATTCACGACCTCGACCTGACCATCGAGCCCGGCGAAATGATCGGCCTCGTGGGCCACAGCGGCTCGGGCAAGAGCACGCTGGTCAACCTGATCTGCCGCTTCTACGATGTGACCGACGGCGCCATCAAGGTCGACGGCACCGACATCCGCCGCTTCGCCGTGGCCGACTACCGCCGCCACGTGGGGCTGGTGCTGCAGGAGCCGTTCCTGTTCTTCGGCACCATCGCGCAGAACATCGCCTACGGCAAGCCCGACGCCACGCGCGAAGAGGTCGTTGCCGCAGCCCGCGCGGCCCACGCGCACGACTTCATCCTGCGCCTGCCGCACGGCTACGACTCGCTGGTCGGCGAGCGCGGGCAGGGCCTGTCGGGCGGCGAGCGCCAGCGCATCAGCATCGCGCGCGCACTGCTCATCGACCCGCGCATCCTGATCCTCGACGAGGCCACCTCGGCCGTCGACACCGAGACCGAAAAGGAAATCCAGAAGGCGCTCGACAACCTCGTGCAGGGCCGCACCACCATCGCCATCGCGCACCGTTTGTCCACGCTGCGCAAGGCCGACCGCCTTGTCGTCATGGACCGCGGCGAGGTGGTCGAGGTCGGGCCGCACGACGCGCTCATGGCCAAGCAGGGCGCCTACTGGCGCCTGTACCAGGCGCAACTGCGCCAGGGCGACGAAGACGATGTGAGCGAAGGCGCCGCCGACGAGCGCGCCAACGCCCAGGCGCCGCTGGCCGTGAGCCACGCCGCCCATCCGGCAGGGGACGTGTGATGAGCAGCAACACCAACACCATGAGCTTTGAACTCGCACGCGACACCTTCGGCCGCCTCGTGCTGACCGACGCGCAGGGCGAGCGCCACGTGGGCGTGACGCCCGTGCGTGCCTTTCCGCTGAGTGCGCCCAACGAGGGCGTGTCGCTCGTCGGCAGCGAAGGCCGCGAACTCGTGTGGGTCGACCGCGTCGACCAGCTGCCCGCACCCGCGCAGGCGCTGCTGACCGAAGAACTCGCCGTGCGCGACTTTGCGCCGACGCTGCTGAAGCTGCACGGCGTGTCGAGCTTCGGCGTGCCCAGCACCTGGACCGTGAGCACCGACCGCGGCGACACCAGCTTCGTGCTCAAGGCCGAGGAAGACATCCGCCGCCTCGACGGCGGCGCGCTGCTCATCGCGAGCGCGCACGGCGTGCAGTTCCGCATTCCCGATACCAAGGCGCTCGATCGCGCGTCGCGCAAGCTGCTGGAGCGCTTTCTCTAGAAGCCGCCGAACAGGGCGGCCCGCAGCCGCATCGATCGGCTGCGAAAATCACGCATTTGCACTACAGCGGCCCCGCCGTTGACGGACATGCCCCTGCACACCACCGCCCTCGTTCTGTTTTCCGGCGGCCAGGACTCGGCCACCTGCCTGGCCGAGGCCCTGTCCAAGTACCAGCGTGTCGAAACCCTGGGCTTCGACTACGGCCAGCGTCACCGCGTCGAGCTCGACGTGCGCGGCACCGTGCTCGCCCAGATGCGCGAGCGCTTTCCCGAATGGGCGCCGCGCCTGGGCGAAGACCACGTGCTCACGCTGGCCGCGCTGGCCCAGCTCGGCGGCTCCTCGCTCACCGAAGAAGTCGCCTTTGCCATGCAGGCCGACGGCCTGCCCAACACCTTCGTGCCCGGGCGCAACCTGTTGTTCCTCACGCTCGCGGGCGCGCTGGCCTACCGGCGCGGGCTGCAGGTGATCGTCACCGGCGTCTGCGAAACCGACTTCTCGGGCTACCCCGACTGCCGCGACGACACCATGAAGGCCATGCAGCTCGCGCTGTCGCTCGGCCTGGAGCGCCGCCTCGTCATCGAAACGCCGCTCATGTGGATCGACAAGGCCGAAACCTGGGCGCTGGCCCACCGCCTGGGCGGCCAGCCGCTGGTCGACCTGATCGTCGAAGAAACCCACACCTGCTACCTGGGCGACCGCGAGCATCGCCAGGCCTGGGGCTACGGCTGCGGCGAATGCCCGGCCTGCGAGCTGCGCAAGAAGGGCTGGGAGCGTTACGTCGACCAGCCCGCGGTGGGCTGAGCAGCCGCAGCGGTATCGAGCCGGTAGCGCGCGCCGCCGCCCGCGCTTTCTTCCTGCGGCACCAGCGTCCACCGCTGGCCATGGAAATCGCCCACCGCCGGGCGGTGCGCGATCGACACCATCGCGCCGCCACCTGCCCGTACCGTGTCGGCGAGCCGCTGGTAGAGCACGGCTTCGGCCGGTGCATCGAGCGCGCTGGTCACTTCGTCGGCGAACAGCCAGGCCGGCTTCTTCAGCAACACCCGCGCGATGGCCAGCCGCTGCTGCTCGCCGCCCGAGAGCTTCTGGCTCCAGGCGTCGCTGTCGTCGAGCCGGTTCACGAGGTCGGGCAGCAATGCATCGACCAGCGCCTGGCGCAGCTGGTCGTCACTGAAGCCGGCGGCCGGGTGCGGATAGGTCAGCGCCTCGCGCAGCTTGCCGTCGGGCAGGTAGGGGCGCTGCGGCATGAAGACCGCGTCTGCCGGGGCCTGCACCTTGCCGCTTGCGAACGGCCAGATGCCCGCGAAGGTGCGGAACAGCGTCGACTTGCCGCTGCCCGACGGGCCTTGCAGCAGCACGCTGTCGCCGGGGCGCACTGCCAGTGCGGCGCCGGCCAGCAGCTGCGTGCCATTGGGCAGTGCCACTGTGAGGCCGGTGGTGTCCAGCGCGGCGGCGCCGTCCTCGCGCTGCAGGGCGTCTTCGCGCGCGGCATGCGCACGCATCGCGTCGTCGAAGCTGATCAGGCGGTCGGTGGTGGCGCGCCAGACGGCCACGCGGTCGTAGTTGGCGACGAACCAGCTCAGCGATTCCTGCACCTTGTCGAAGGCCGATGAAATCTGCATGAGGCCGCCCAGCTGAATGGCGCCGCTGAAAAAGCGCGGCGCCGACACGATGAACGGGAAGATCAGCGAGGCCTGCCCGAACATCGCGGTGAAAGTGACTAGGTTCTTCTGCTGCTTGATCAGCTGCAGGTAGTTGCGCAGCACCGCGCCGAAGCGCACGTCGAGCTGGCCGCGCTCCACCGTCTCGCCGCGGTCGAGCGCAATGGCTTCGCTGTACTCACGCACGCGCACCAGGTGGTGGCGAAAGTCGGCCTCGAAGCGCTGCTGGCGGAAGTTCAGGCCGATCAGCGGCCGGCCGATGAAGTGCGTGATGGCCGTGCCGATCACGCAGTAGACCAGCGCCAGCCACACCATCGAGCCGGCAATTTGGTACGTGCTGCCACCCAGCGACAGGTCGAAGGTGCCTGACAGGCCCCACAGGATGCCGATGAAGCTCAGCAGCGTGACCACCGCATTCATCAAGTCCATCGACAGCGTCATCGTGGCATTGGTGAACATCTGCATGTCTTCCTGGATGCGCTGGTCGGGGTTGTCGGGCGTCGCGCCGTCGGCGTGCGCGTAGCGCGCCAGCTCCAGGTGATAGAAGGCCCGGTCGGCCATCCAGCGGCCGAGGTAGTTGCGCGTCATCCAGGCGCGCCAGCGCAGCTGGAGCATCTGCGTCACATAGAACTTCAGCACCTGGATCGCGATGTTGAAGAAGGCCAGCACGGCGAACACGCGGATCTCGCGCCAGAAGACCGTCGCATCCTTGTTCTGCAGCGCGTCGTAGAAGCGGCCGTACCACTGGTTGAAGAGCACCAGCGCGTACACATACGCCAGGTTCAGCGCCACGATGCCCGCGAACATCAGGCGCGCCCGCCATTTCTCTTCCTCGGAGTTGAAGTAGGGCGCCGCGAGCCGGAACACGCGGCGCACGACCTGGACGAAGGTGCCGGCACGCGCGGCGATGGTGGGCGATGGGGCAGAAGATGACATGCAGATTTCCTCGCAGGCGCTCGTGCGCCGAACCTCGTGGGGAGCCCATCGTAGACAAAGCTTCCTTAGACGGGGCTGAAGCCGCCCGCGTCACCCCGTCGACATGACAGCCGTGTGACGCCCACGACCGCGCCGTGGCATCTCTGTGTCATGTGACAAACCTTTGTCACATACCGCTGCGAGCATCGCTGCGTTCACGGCCCCGGCCGTGTTTTCTTTTTGCGTACACCGCCAGTTCTTACCTCGAGGGAATCTCCCATGCTGCATCGTCGTCTGATGTGGGCCGCCGTGCCCGCCGCCCTGTTCTCGCTGGCTTTTGCCGCATCGGCCCAGGGCCGCACCGAGCTGCTGGTCTACACCGCGCTCGAAGCCGACCAGGTGCAGGCCTACAAGGCCGCCTTCGAAAAGGAGAACCAGAACATCGAACTGAAGTTCGTGCGCGACTCGACCGGCATCGTCACCGCCAAGCTGCTGGCCGAAAAGGCCAACCCGCAAGCCGACGTGGTGTGGGGCCTGGCCGCCACCTCGCTGATGCTGCTCGACAAGGAAGGCATGCTCCAGCCCTACGCGCCCAAGGGCCTGGAGGCCATCAAGCCCACCATGCGCGACACCGCCAACCCGCCGAAGTGGGTCGGCATGGACGTGTGGTCGTCGGCCATCTGCTTCAACACCGTTGAAGCCACGAAGAAGAGCCTGCCCAAGCCCACCAGCTGGGCCGACCTGACCAACCCGGTCTACAAGGGCCAGATCACCATGCCGAACCCCGCGGCCTCGGGCACCGGCTACCTCATGGTGTCGGGCTGGATCCAGATGATGGGCGAAGACAAGGCCTGGAAGTACATGGACGCGTTGCACCAGAACATCGGCGTGTACAGCCTGTCGGGCAGCAAGCCCTGCCGCCAGGCCGGCGCCGGCGAGTTCGCGCTCGGCATGTCGTTCGAATACCGCGCCAACAAGACCAAGCGCGACGGCGCCCCCATCGACATCGTGCTGCCCAAGGAAGGCCTGGGCTGGGACATGGAAGCCACCGGCATCATGAAGACCAGCAAGAAGCAGGACGCCGCCAAGGCCCTGGCCGACTGGGCCGTGACCAAGCAGGCCAACGAGCTCTACGCGAAGAACTTCGCCGTGCTCGCGCTGCCGGGCATCCAGGAAAAGCTCGAGTTCGTGCCGGGCGACGTCGAGAAGCTGCTGGCCAAGAACGACTTCAACTGGGCTGCCGCCAACCGCGACCGCATCCTGACGGAATGGTCGAAGCGCTACGACGCCAAGGCTGAAAAAAAGCCGATGTGATCGGGATTCCGGGTAGCCGCACATGACCAGCTTTCTCTCTCTTCGCGGCATCGGCAAGTCCTTTGGCGCCGCGCGCGTGCTCGACGGCATCGACCTGGACATCGAGCCCGGCGAGTTCGTCTGCCTGCTCGGTCCTTCGGGCTGCGGCAAGACCACGCTGCTGCGCATCGTGTGCGGCATCGAACGCGCCGACAGCGGGCAGATCCTGCTCGGCGGCCAGGACATCGCGGGCCTGCCGCCCGCGGCGCGCGGCTTCGGCGTGGTGTTCCAGTCGTATGCGCTTTTCCCCAACCTCACGGCTGCGCAGAACATCGCCTACGGCCTGCACCCCACGGGCGCCTTGGCGCGCGAGATGGCCAAGCGCTCGCGCGAAATGCTCGACCTCGTCGGGCTCACCGCGCATGCCGACAAGTACCCCGTGCAGCTCTCGGGCGGCCAGCAACAGCGCATTGCCCTGGCGCGCGCGCTCGCGCCCAACCCGCGCCTGCTGCTGCTCGACGAGCCGCTCTCCGCGCTCGACGCGCAGGTGCGCGCCACCTTGCGCAGCGAGATCCGCGCGCTGCAGAAGCGCCTGGGCATCGTCACCATCATGGTCACGCACGACCAGGAAGAAGCCCTCTCGATGGCCGACCGCGTGGTGCTGATGCACAACGGCCGCATCGAGCAGGCCGGCACGCCCGACGAGCTGTACCGCCAGCCGCGCACCCGCTTCGCGGCGGGCTTCGTGGGCCGCATGAACATGCTGCCCGCCACCGTACTGGCCGACGGCAAGGTGCGTGTGCGCGACAGCGAACTGTTCTGCGCACCGGGCAACCTCAGCGTGGGCTCGCAAGCCACCGTGGGCATCCGCCCCGAGCATGTGGTGGTGAAGCGCTTCGGTTCCGAACTCGGCACCAACAGCTTTGCTGCGCGCCTGCTCGACACCGAGTTCTTCGGCAACCGCACCTCGGCGCGATTGGCCTGCGAGCCGCTGGGCATCGAGATCGAAGCCGAGCTGCCCGCCGATGCGCGCAGCGGCGGTGAAGAGCCGCTGGTCCCGAGCAGCATGGTGCACATCCAGCTGCCCTTGAATGCGCTGTCGGTGCTGGCGCACTGAGATGCGACCGTGCCTTCCGGCCGTGGGTCATTCAGGGCGCAATCCCGCCGACGGGGTACCTTGCTCCGCGAATGTCCCCCGGCCTGCGGCCTCCTCCTTTATTTCGCTGCGCAAGGCACCCCATCGACGTGAGCGTTGGACAGTGCGGCCGTTGATCGAACAGCACCACGACCGCGCTCGGTGTGCACAGGACACTGGGTGCTTCCCGCAGCGAAATAAAGGAGGAGGGCGAAGCCCGGGGGACATTCGCGGAGGGAAGTACCCGGTGGCCTGTGCACGCGCCCTGAACAACGACACCAAAAGAAGAACAACATGAGCACCCCTTCCGAAGCCCTCGCCCCGATCGCAACACCGCGCACGATGCATTTCGACCGCGAGCGTTGGCTCACCGGCGCCGCCGTGCTGCTCGTCGTGTTGCTGCTCGTCGTGATCGTCGCGCTCCCTGTCGGCGCACTCGTCGGCCAGAGCTTTTACGACCGTACTGGCAACTTCGTAGGCCTCACCAACTTCGCGCGCTACTTCGAAAACCCCGCGCTCGTGCAGTCGGCCTTCAACAGCGTCGCCCTCGCGGTGATCAGCGCCGTGCTGTGCACCTCTATCGCCTACGTGTACGCCTACGGCCTCACGCTGTCGTGCATGCCCGCCAAGGGCCTGCTGCGCGCCGTGGCGCTCATGCCGCTGCTGGCGCCCTCGCTGCTGCCGGCCATCAGCCTGATCTACCTGTTCGGCAACCAGGGCCTGTTCAAAGGGCTGCTGGGCGACCTGTCGATCTACGGCCCGCTGGGCATCGTGCTCGGCTCGGTGTTCTGGACGTTGCCGCATGCGCTGCTGATCCTCACCACCGCCATGGCCACGTCCGACGGGCGTTTGTACGAAGCCGCGCAGACGCTGGGCGCCTCGCGCTGGCGCATCTTCCGCACCGTCACGCTGCCGGCGTCGTGCTACGGCCTCATCGTGGCCGCGATGGTCGTGTTCGTGCTCGTCATCACCGACTTCGGCGTGCCCAAGGTCGTGGGCGGCCAGACCGGTGTGCTCGCGACCGACATCTACAAGCAGGTGGTCGGCCAGCAGAATTTTCAGATGGGTGCGGTGGTCGGTCTCGTGCTGCTGATCCCGGCGGTGCTGTCGTTCCTCGTCGAACGCCGCGTGCGCCGCAAGCAGGCCGCGGCGCTGTCGGCGCGCGCCACGCCTTATCAACCTGAACCCGTGAAGTCGCGCGACCGCGCACTGCTCGTGTTCTGCACGCTCACCGCCTTCGCCATCGTCGTGATGATCGGCATGGCCGTGTTCGCCTCGCTCGCCAGCTACTGGCCCTACAAGCTCACGCCGTCGCTGAAGAACTACGACTTCAGCAACATGGACGGCGGCGGCTGGGGCAGCTACGGCAACTCGCTGCGCCTCGCGCTGTACGCGGCCGTGGCGGGTGCGCTCGCCACCTTCGTGTCGGCCTACTTCGTGGAGAAGCCGCGCCACTTCGGCCTGCTGCGTGAGCTGCTGAACCTGCTGGCCAACCTGCCGCTCGCGGTGCCGGGGCTCGTGCTCGGCGTGGGCTACATCTTCTTCTTCAACTCGGCCTTGAACCCGCTGCACGGCATCTACGGCGGCATGTCGATTCTGGTGGTCTGCACCGTGGCGCATTTTTTCTCGGTGGCGCACCTCACGTCGCTCACCGCGCTGCGCCAGCTCGACCGCGAGTACGAGCTGGTGTCCGAGTCGATGGGCGTGCCGTTCTGGCGCACGCTGTGGCGCGTGCACCTGCCGGTGGCGCTGCCCACTGTGCTCAACGTGGCGGGCTACTTCTTCGTCAACGCGATGACCACCGTGTCGGCCGTCGTGTTCCTCTACTCGCCGCAGACCACGCTGGCCGCCATCGCCGTGCTCAACATGGACGACGCCGGCGACGTGGCGCCCGCGGCCGCCATGGCCTCGCTCATCATGCTCACGGCCGCCGTCGGCCGCGGCCTGTTCGCGCTGGCCGGGCATGGGGCGTTGAAGCGCACGCAGGCCTGGCGACAGCGGTGACGAGCAACGCAGCCGCCTGACAGCGGCGGCGCCATGCCGATTGGCGCTACGTCCGACTTGACGCGCGATACCGCGGGCTTAGCATGCGCCGCATGAGAAGCACAGCCTTTGTTCTTCTGTTGTGTCTCGGCCTGCTGACAGCGGCCTGTGACGGCAAGCGCAAGCCCGGTGTGCCGGTGCCGAAGGCCTTGTCGTCGAGCTTCGTCGTCGTCATGCCCGCGCCATTCGTGGGCTGAGGCTGCCGGGCGTTGACGCGCACCGGCCACGGGCTACGTCTCAGGACGGGACGTACGCCAGCACTTCATCGCCCGCCGCATCGAATTCGCCCGTGGGCTTCCAGCCCAGGTGCCGGTAGAACCCGTGCGAGCGCACCTGCGGATCGGGCGAGCAGCCAAGAAAGAGCCGCTGGAAGCCGAGCCCTTTGAACTCATCGACCATCAACGCGAGCAGCGCCTTGCCGATGCCCTGGCCTTCGTGCGAAGGCAGCAGCGCCAGCACGGCGATCTCGCCGGTGTCACGGTCGCCGAAGCAATAGCCCGCCAGTTCGCCATCGACGAGGGCGACGTAGCCGGGCAGCGAGCCATCAGCGATGCTGGCCTGCCAACTTTCCAGCGTGATGCCGAGCGCCCTCAGGTCTTCGACGGAGAAGGCGTTCTCTCGCGTGCGGCCGCGCAGTTCGATGCACGCGGGCGTGTCTTCAGGCACGGCCTGTCTGTAGGTGATTTGCATGCGTTGGGTTCTCGAGGGCGTGCGCAGCAAGCGACGCAGCCTTCCGCGAGAATGCCACACGACATGCGCCGCCCGATGCATGCGTGGAGAGACAAAAAAGAATGAAGACGACACACGACACAGCCATCGTCCACCAGCCCGATTCGCGCTACGCCATGGTGCGCCTGGCCCTCACGCTGCTGGTCATGACGGTCGGCAGCAGCGGCATGTATGTGGTGTCGGTCATGCTGCCCGCCGTGCAGGCCGAGTTCGGCGTGGCGCGCGCCGATGCCTCCATGCCTTACACGCTGCTGATGCTGGGCTTCGGCTTCGGCGGCGTGCTCATGGGCAAGCTGGCGGACCGCGTCGGCGTGATGAAGCCGCTGCTGATGGGCTCTGTCTTTCTCGCCGCAGGCTACATCGCCACGGGTCTGTCGCAAGACATCGTGTCGTTCACCATCGCGCAGGCGCTGCTGGTCGGCCTGCTCGGCAGCTCGGTGGCCTTTGCGCCGCTGGTGGCCGACACCTCGCTGTGGTTCGTCAAGCGGCGCGGCATTGCGGTGGCAGTGTGCGCCAGCGGCAACTACCTCGCGGGCGCCGTGTGGCCGCCCATTGCACAGCACTTCGTCGAGCAGGTGGGGTGGCGCCAGACCTACGTCGGCATGGGCATCTTCTGCGGCGTGACGATGGCGCTGCTCGCGCTCTTCTTCCGCGCGCGGCCGCCGGCACTGGCGGAGGTGGCGCCGGTGTCGCACGTTGCGGGCAGCACCCTGGTGCGCGACATGACGCGCCCCTTCGGCCTGAGCCTGGGCACGGCGCAGGGCCTGCTGTGCGTGGCGGGTGTGGCCTGCTGCGTGGCGATGGCGATGCCGCAGGTGCACATCGTGGCGTACTGCGGCGACCTGGGTTATGGCCCGGCGCAGGGCGCGATGATGCTGTCGCTGATGCTGGGCTTCGGCATCGTGAGCCGGCTGGTGTCGGGCGCCATCTGCGACCGCATCGGCGGGCTGCGCACGCTGATGCTGGGCGGCCTGCTGCAGTGCGTGGCGCTGCTGCTGTTTCTGCCCTTCGACGGGCTGGTGCCGCTGTATGTGATCTCGGCGCTGTTCGGCCTGTTCCAGGGTGGCATCGTGCCCTCGTACGCGATCATCGTGCGCGAGCACTTTCCGCCCAAGGAGGCTGGTGCGCGCGTGGGCACGGTGCTGATGTTCACGCTGTTCGGCATGGCGCTGGGCGGCTGGATGTCAGGCAAGGTGTTCGACCTGACGGGCAGCTACCACGCGGCCTTTTTGAACGGCATCGGATGGAACCTGGTGAACGTGAGCATCACGGCGTTCCTGTTGTTCAGGGTGAGCCGGATGCGGCGGGGTGGGGTGGCTGTGGCGGCTTGAGGGCCTCTAACCGACCGCGTACGAACTCACATCGTCGGACGAAGAGATCTCGATCGTCTGGTCGTTCGCGAATCGGAACAAGACGCGGCTTCCTGACGGAAGCGCGTCCATCTTGATATCGGTCAGGTCTTGGCCGATGACTCGGGCCATCGATCCTACGTCGACGTGGGGGTAGTCCCAGGCCTCCTCTTCAATACGCCATGGCTGTGGCTGCTCGCTGTACGCACTCCATACGATCGCTTGAATCTCGAGAGCCAGGCTGTACCACCTGCCACCCAACTTCACATAGGTCCGGTTGGCCGTGCAAATGGTCTTGCCATCGGCGCGGAAGCCCTCGCAGATGAAGGCTTCGCATCGTTGAGGAAAGTCGGGCGGCTTGCCCACCAAGTCAAAGTCGATTTCATGCATGCAGGTCATGCCTCGGATGCGATGCGTTTGATGCATCGAGCCCACGAAGGTCGTTCACAACGCACCACCTCCTAATTGAACGTCGGCTGCTGCGGCGGCGACGTGATGAAGAACCGGATCGGCACTTCCCGCCACACCACCGTGCCGTCGTCCGGCGTCGGCTTGAAGCGCCATGTGCGAACGGTCTCGACGGCCGAGCGGTCCAGCCGTGCGTGGCCGCTCGATTCCTTTACTTCGACGCTCGCCGGCAGGCCGTCGGGCGTGGTGCGCACGCGCAGCAGCACCATGCCTTGCTCTCCGTTCATCCGCGATTCGGCCGGGTAGGGCGCGTTCGGATTGGGTGGCTGCGGCGACCACTCGCCGGGTGTCGACGGTGGTGCCGCGCAGGCGGTCAGCAGGGCGGCGGTGGCGCCCACCATGAGCGCGTGGGCGAAGGGCCGGGGTGGAGTCTTCATCGCGTCTTCCTGTTTGAATTCAAGGCGAACCGGCCGAGTATCGGCGACACCTTCACCGACCTCAGGCCGCGTCCGCGACCAGTCGCCCGAGCGTCTGCAAGGCCTGCTCGCTGTGCGCATCCCACGCATGCCCGTAGTTCAGCCGCAGGCAGTTCGCGAACGCGCGCGTCGCCGAGAAGATCGGCCCGGGCGCCACGCTGATGCCGCGCTCCAGCGCCAGGCGATGGATCTCCAGCGCATTCACCTGCGGCGGCAGCTCGACCCACAGGAAGTACCCGCCCAGCGGTCGCGTGGCGCGTGTGCCCGCCGGAAAGTAATGTCCCACGGCCTGCGCGAAGGTGGCCTGCTGCATCGCCAGCGTCTGGCGCAGCTTGCGCAGGTGCTTGTCGAAGCCGCCCTTCTCGAGGTAGTCGGCCAGCGCCAGTTGCGCGGGCACCGAGGTGCTGAGCGTGGTCGTGAGCTTTTGCCGTGCCACCTTGCGCGCGAAGCGCCCGGCCGAGGCCCAGCCGATGCGGTAGCCGGGCGCCAGGCTCTTCGAGAACGACGAGCAGTGCAGCACCAGCCCCTGCGTGTCGAAGGCCTTGGCCGGCGGCGGGCGGCGCTCGCCGAAGTAGAGCTCGGCGTACACGTCGTCCTCGATCAGCGGCAACTCATGGCGCGCGAGCAGTTCGACGAGCGCCTTCTTCTTCGCGTCGGGCATCAGGCTGCCGAGCGGGTTCTGGAAGGTGGTCATGAGCCAGCAGGCGGTCGGCTGGTGCGCGGCGATGGCCTGCGCCAGCGCGTCGAGGTCGATGCCTTCACCCGGGTGCGTCGGCACCTCGATGGCGCGCAGGCCCATGCGTTCGAGCGCCTGCAGCGCGGCGTAGAAGGTGGGCGACTCGACGATGACTGCATCGCCCGGCCGCGTGACGGCCGAGAGGCAGAGGTTGAGCGCCTCGAGCGCGCCGTTGGTGACCACGATCTCCTCGGCCGGCACGGGCAGGCCGTCGGCCAGGTAGCGCAGCGCGATCTGGCGGCGCAGGGCCGCGCTGCCGGGCGTGAGGTCGTCCACGGTGCGCCACGGGTCGAGCGACTTGGCGCTGGCCGCCATGAACTGGCCCAGCCGCGCCAGCGGAAACAGCAGCGGGCTCGGAAAGGCCGAGCCGAAGGGCACGACCTGGCGCGACATGCTGGCTTCGAGGATGTCGAACACCTGGTCGCTCACCTCGAGCGCGCGCGGGCCTTCGGCCGGGCGCGAGGTCAGGGTGGTCTCGGGCGGCGCGTCGCGCAGGCCGCCGCCGGCCACGTAGTAGCCCGAGCGGTCGCGTGCGCGCACCAGCCCGCGCGCCTCCAGCAGGTAGTAGGCTTGGAACACGGTGGAGGCGCTCACGCCGCGGCTGCTGCCCGTGTGGCGCACGGAAGGCAGGCGGTCGCCGGTCTTGAGGGTGCCGTTGCGGATCGAGGCCTCGATGTCCGAGGCCAGGGCTTCATAACGCTTCATCGGGGGGCCGTTGTCATTCGCGGGGACTCTAATCTGATATGGTGAATCGAGCTGGATCTGCATCTGTTTTTTTTGACCCGTTTGCGCGACAGTGGAGCCATGTTCAATCTGATGCGCGCGGTGCGCGCCGTACTCTGGAGCTTCATCGGGCTGGGCGGCCGCCGGGCCGACGCCGACAAGCGGACCGCCCAACTGGGCATCCTGCCGCTGATCGGCGTGGGGCTGTGCATGGCCCTGCTGTTGATCGCGGGCCTGCTGGCCCTGGCGCATTTCGCGGCAGGCACGTGATGAAGGCCGTGCTCCATCGCGCAGCGCTGGCCCTGGCGCTGCTGTTGCCGCTTGCGCCTGTCATGACGCGCGCAGCCACCACCACCGTGCCCGACACCATCGAACAGCGCGTGGCCGCCTGCATCGCCTGCCACGGGCGCGAGGGCGCCACCACCAACGCCGGCTTCTTCCCGCGCCTGGCGGGCAAGCCCGCGGGCTACCTGTTCAACCAGCTCGTGAGTTTTCGCGACGGGCGCCGCTTCAACAGCGACATGACCTACATGGTCCAGCACCTGTCGGACGACTACCTGCGCGAGATGGCCGACTACTTCGCGAACCTGTCGCTGCCGTACGCGGCGATCTCGCCGCAGAGCGACGCCTCGCCCGAGCAGCTGCGCCGCGGCCGCCAGCTGGCGCTCGAAGGCGATGCGGCGCGCAACATCCCGGCCTGCGTGCAGTGCCACGGCGCCGCGCTCACGGGCGTGCAGCCGGCCATTCCGGGTCTGCTGGGTCTGCCGCGGCTGTATGTGTCGTCGCAGCTCGGCGCCTGGCTCACCAAGGAGCGCCACGCGCCCGCGCCCGACTGCATGGCGCAGATCGGCCAGCGCATGACCACCGCCGACATCAACGCCGTGGCCAGCTGGCTGGCCGTGCAGCCGATGCCGGCCGACACCCGCCCGGCCGCCTCGCTGCCCGCGCCGTTGCCCGTCACCTGCGGCGGCATGCCGACCGCAGCGAAACCCTGAGAACCCGATGACCGCGCGATTGAGACATTTCGGCTGGGCCCTGCTGGGCCTCGTCACCCTGGCGGCCGTGTTGGCCGGCGTCGTGCTGGCGCTGAACCTGCGCGGCGAAGACCCGCTGCCCGAACGCGCCGAAGCCTTCGACGCCACGCCGCAGCTGGTCGAGCGCGGGCGCTACCTCGCGCTGGCGGGCAACTGCGCCGGCTGCCACACCACGCGCGGCGGCCAGCCCTATGCGGGCGGCGTGCCGCTCGAAACGCCGTTCGGCACCATCTACGCGACCAACCTCACGCCCGATGCGACGCACGGCATCGGCGGCTGGAGCAGCGCGCACTTCTGGCGCGCCATGCACAACGGCCGCAGCAAGGACGGGCGCCTGCTGTACCCGGCCTTCCCGTACCCGAACTTCACGCAGGTCACGCGCGAGGACTCCGACGCCCTCTACGCCTACCTGCGCAGCGTGGCGCCCGCCGCCACGGAAAACCAGGCGCACCGCCTGCGCTTTCCGTACGACACGCAGGCCGCGCTCGCGGTGTGGCGCGCGCTTTCGTTCAAGCCACAGCCCTTCGTGGCCAACGCGAACAAGCCGGCCGAATGGAACCGCGGCGCCTACCTGGTCGGCGGGCTGGGCCACTGCATCGCTTGCCACGGCAGCCGCAACTCGCTGGGCGCGACCGAAACCAAGCTCGGGCTCTCGGGTGGGCTCATCGCGGTGGAGAACTGGTACGCGCCTTCGCTCGCCGATCCGCACGAAGCGGGCGTGGCCGACTGGCCCGCGGCCGATGTCGTGGCGCTGCTCAAGTCGGGCACCTCCCCGCGCGGCTCGGTGATGGGCCCGATGGCCGACGTCGTGTTCCGCAGCACGCAGTACCTGAGCGACGCCGACCTGGGCGCGATGGCGATCTACCTGAAGGACCTGCCCGAGGCCGTGAAACAGGACGCGCCCGAAGCCCAGAAGGCCCCCGCCGCCCCGCTGCGGCGCGACGCCGGCGCGATGGTGCGCGGCGCAAGAATCTACGACCAGCGCTGCGCCTACTGTCACGGCGACCAGGGCCAGGGCGCGGCCGGGGCCTACCCACCGCTCGCGGGCAACCGCGCGGTGACGATGGCGCGGCCCACCAACCTGATCCAGGTGGTCGCGCACGGCGGCTTCCTGCCCGCGACGGCCGGCAACCCGCGCCCCTACGGCATGCCGCCGTTCGGTCACGCGCTCGACGCCACCGAGGTGGCCGAGGTGCTCACCTACATCCGCGGGTCGTGGGGCAACAACGCAGCGCCCGTCACGCAGCTGGACACGATGCGCCGCTGACGCGCACGGCGCACCGCTTTTTCAGGCGGTGTGCGGATGCCGCGCGCTTTCGTACAGCGTGCGCGCCAGGTCGCGGTGCGTGGCCAGCAGCGGCGCCAGCTCGAAGCCGGTGAAGCGCCCGTCGCGGATACGGACCACGCCGTCGATCACGCTCAGCGCCGCCGCCACCGGCGTGCAGAACACCAGCGCCGCGACCGGGTCGTGCCACGCGCCTGCGTGGTCGACGCCGCGCATGTCGAAGGCCACGAGGTCGGCCGACATGCCCGGTGCGAGGGCGCCGATGTCGTCGCGCCCGAGCACGCGGGCGCCGCCGACCGTGGCGATCTCCAGCGCCTCGCGCGCCGTCATGGCGGCGGGGCCGTAGCCCACGCGCTGCAGCAGCATGGCCTGGCGCGCCTCGCCCAGCATGTGCGCGCCGTCGTTCGACGCGCTGCCGTCCACGCCCAGGCCCACGGGCACGCCCGCGCGCCGCATGGCCCCGATGGGCGCGATGCCCGAGGCCAGCCGCATGTTCGAGCACGGGCAGTGCGCCACGCCGGTGCCGGTGCGCCCGAAGAGCGCGATGCCGGCGTCGTCGAGCTTCACGCAGTGCGCGTGCCACACGTCGGGGCCCACCCAGCCCAGGTCTTCGGCGTACTCGGCCGGCGTCATGCCGAACTTCTCGCGCGAGTAGGCGACGTCGTTGTCGTTCTCGGCCAGGTGCGTGTGCAGCGACACGCCGCGCGCGCGTGCCAGCTCGGCCGACAGGCGCATCAGGTCGCGCGACACCGAGAACGGCGAGCACGGCGCGAGCACGATGCGGCGCATCGCATGACGCGCGGGGTTGTGCCAGCGGTCGATGAGCCGCTCGCTGTCGCGCAGGATCGCGGCCTCGGTCTCCACCACCTCGTCGGGCGGCAGGCCGCCGGCGCTGCGGCCCACGCTCATGCTGCCGCGCGCGGCGTGAAAGCGCATGCCCATGGCGTCGGCGGCCTCGATCGAATCGTCGAGCCGCGACCCGTTCGGGAACAGGTAGAGGTGGTCGCTGGTGGTGGTGCAGCCCGAGCGCATCAGCTCGGCCATGGCGGTCTGCGTCGACACGCGGATCATCTCGGGCGTGAGCCGCGCCCACAGCAGGTACAGGTGAGTGAGCCAGCCGAAGAGCTCCGCGTCCTGCGCCTCGGGCACGGCGCGCGTGAGGCTCTGGTACATGTGGTGGTGCGTGTTGACCAACCCCGGCATCACGACGTGGCCGTGCATGTCGATGGCCTCGGCCTGGCCGCTGCACAGCGCGTCGAGGTACGGCGCCGGCAGCTCGGCCGTGGCGCCCACCCAGGCGACGGCGGGGCCGTCCATCACCACGGCGCCGTCGGCGATCTCGCGCCGGGCGGCGTCCATGGTGACGAGCACGTCGGCGTGGCGGACGATCAGCAGCGGCGGGCGCTGCTGCGGTTGCGAGGAAGAAGATGGATGTTGAAAAGTCATTCGGAGCCGTGCGAAGTGCGCGCCGCCATCGCGAAGGACCGTTCCTTCGACAGCACGCCGTTGTAGAAAAGATTGAGCAGCACCGCGGCCAGCGTGCCCAGCACGATGCCGCTGTGCGTCAGCGGATGGGTCCAGGCGGGGAAGTGCTGGAAGAAATTGGGCGACAGCGTGGGGATCAATCCGAGCCCGATCGAAATGGCGATCACGTACAGCGCGTGGCGGTTCTGCGCATAGTCGATCGCACCCAGGATGCGCACGCCCGTGGCCGCCACCATGCCGAACATCACGATGCCCGCGCCGCCGAGCACGAACTGCGGCACCGAGGCCACGATGTGCGCGATCTTCGGAAACAGCGCCAGCGCAATCAGCATCAGGCCACCGCCCGCCGCCACGTAGCGCGAGCGCACGCCCGTCACCGTGACCAGCCCCACGTTCTGCGAGAACGAGGTGTAGGGGAAGGTGTTGAACACCCCGCCGATGACAGTGCCCAGCCCGTCGGCGCGCAGCCCGCGCGTGAGCGCGTCGGTCGTCACCTTGCGGCCGGTGATCTCGCCCAGCGCGAGGAACATGCCGGTCGATTCGACGAGCGTGATGAGCATCACGATGCACATCGAGGCAATGGCCGTGAGCTCGAAGCGCGGCAGGCCGAAGTGGAAGGGCGTGGTCACGGCCATCCAGCTCGCTTCTTCGAGCCCGTCGAAGTGCATGCGCCCGAGCGCCAGCGACACGCCCACGCCGAACACGATGCCCAGCAGCACCGCGATGTTGGCGATGAGGCCCTTGCCGAAGCGCGTGATCGCGATGATCACCGCCAGCACCGCCGCGGCAATCGCCAGGTTCACCGGCTCGCCGTAGGCCGGGTTGGCCACTGCGTGCGCCACGCCGTCGATCATGCGGGTCGCGGTGGGCTGGCCGCCGGCGGCCCAGTTGATGGCCACGCCCATGAGCGACACGCCGATCAGCGTGATGACCGTGCCCGTGACGAGCGGCGGAAACACGCCCAGCACCCGCCCCATGAGCGGTGCGACGAGCATGCCGAACACGCCCGCCACGATGGTCGCGCCGTAGATCGCGGGCAACCCGAGCGACGGGTCCATGCCGATGGCGATCATCGGCCCGACCGCCGCGAAGGTCACGCCCATCATCACCGGCATGCGGATGCCGAAGCGCCAGAAGCCGATGGCCTGCACCAGCGTGGCAATGCCGGCGGCGAACAGGTCGGCGTTGATGAGGAAGGCGATGTCGGCCTTCGAGAGGCCGAGCGCACCGCCCACGATGAGCGGCACGGCCACCGTGCCCGCGTACATCACGAGCACGTGCTGCAGGCTCAATGCGCCGCAACGGGCGAGCGGAAGCTTCTGGTCGACCCCTTCGCCGTCTCCTGCGGGGGTCTTTTTATCGTTCGAGAACATGGGAACCTTTCCTGCCGATGAACCGGCGCGGCAGTCTAGGAGCGATGTCTTTGCACATGCAAAGTCAATAAATGACGCGCCCTGTGCACAAAAAGTGGACGGTCATCGCAAGGGCTGCCAGAGCGGATGCGCGCGGTTTCAGGGCGCCAGCAGGTCGTCCAGGCAGGCCACGACATGGTTCGCGAACAGCTCGGCCGCGGCGCTCGGCGGCTGCGCGGCGCGGGTCTCGAGCGTGAGCGTCTGCGCGCCCAGCGTGGTGTCGCGCAGCGGCACGAAGACCAGCGTGCCGTCGTTGCGCTCTTCGTCCACGTCCAGGCGGTTCAGCAGCGTGATGCCGCCGCCGTCGCGCACCAGCCGGCGCATCAGCGCGGTCGAGGTGGTCTCGACCACCGGCGACACGCGGATGGCCGAGCGCTCGAACGCGGCGTCGAGGATCGGGCGGATCGACAGCGAGGGCGCGGGCAGGATCAGCGGGTAGCCCACGCACTCCGCCAGCACCGCCGTCGCATGCGCCGTGAGCGGATGGCCCGGCGGCACCACCGCGCCGATCGGCCACTCGCTGCTGAACAGCGTGCGAAAGCCGGCCGTGCCGGGCACGTCGTAGGCCAGCGCCAGGTCGGCATCGCCTTCGGCCACGCTGCGCAGCACGGCCGCGATGGGCAGGCCGAGCAGCTTGAGCTGGATGCCCGGGTGCGCGGCGCGAAAGCGCTGCACCACAGCGGGCAGGAAGGCGTCGGCCAGGCCGGCCGTGGTGGCCAGCGTGACCTCGCCCTGGCGCAGGCCGCGCACGTCCTCGATGCGCTGGCGCACGAGGTCGAACTCGCGCAGCGTGCCGCGCGCATGCGCCAGCACGATCTCGCCCACGGGCGTGAGCTTGAGCGTGTTGTGGATGCGCTCGAACAGCGGCGCGCCCAGTTCTTCCTCGAGGTTGAGGATCTGCCGGTTGACGGCCGTGGGCACCACGTGCAGCTGCTCGGCCGCCTTGCGGATCGAGCCCGCGCGAACCACCTCGACGAAGTACCGAATGACCTTGGCGTGCATGAATTCCCCCGCGCCACTGGCGGGCGCGGGAGGATCATGCCTACGTCTTCAAAGGTCGGGCAAGCCCATCGCCGGATCGCTGACCGTGTGCTTGCCGGTTTCCACGCGGCCGGCAAAGCGGCGGTAGAAGGCCGGGTCGCTGTCGCAGGTGACGGCGAAGTCGTACCACTGGCCGCTGGCGGCGAGCTCCCAGTGCTGTTCGGCCTGCGCGCCGCCGTTCACCGTCGCGGTCCACGGGCCGTCGTCGCGGTAGGCCTTGGCGCGCACCGTGAACTTGCACGCGGCCTTGCCGTCGTTGCGCATCTGCAGGTACACGTTGCCGTTGGCGATGTCGTAGCAGACACGCACCTCGGGCGCGGCCACGCCGCCCGCGCGCAGGCGGTTGAGGTCGCCCTTGAAGTGGCGGTGGTAGCCGTTGGGGCCGAGCACCCAGAGGTCGTAGAAGCCGCTGTTGTCGGTGGCCGCGGCCCAGCTGTCGTCGAGCGTCTTGCCGGGCTCGACCATGTAGCGGCGCGGCAGGCGGTCGAGGTTGAGCTTGTCGTACACATGGAACACGGCGGCCGCCTTGCCGGTGTTCGAGAAGATCAGTTTCACGGTGCCGGTGAGGGTGTCGGCCCTGGCGCTCGTGTGCAGCTCGTAGGGCAGGGCGCGCGACGGCCGCGTGCCGGTGGCCTGGCGCGGCAGCTGCGGGTCGGTCGGCAGCGGCACCTGCGGCAGCGCCTGCTGGTCGTTGCGCACCTTGTCGGCATCCGTTCGGCTCAACTTGCCTGCGAGTTGGGGCGGGGCCTCGGTGTTCGGCGTGGCGAAGTTGAAGGCGCTCGTGAGGTCGCCGCACACCGCGCGCCGGAAGGGCGAGATGTTCGGCTCCTTCACGCCGAAACGCGTTTCCAGGAATTGCAGCACCGAGGTGTGGTCGAAGGCCTGCGAGCTGACCCAGCCGCCGCGGCTCCAGGGCGAGATCACATACAGCGGCACGCGCGGGCCGGGGCCGAACACGCGGCCGTCGGGCGCGGGTTGCGAGGTGCTGCCGTCGGGCGCCGGCTGCGTGAAGTACTCGGGCTTCAGTGCGTCGGCGGCGAGCGTCGTCTTGCCGGCCGGCGTCTTGTCGGAGTTGAGCGAGGGCGCCGACGGCGAGGGCATGTGGTCGAAGTAGCCGTCGTTCTCGTCGAAGTTGACCAGCAGCACGGTCTTGCTCCAGACCTCGGGCACGGCGGTGAGCGCATCGAGGATTTCCTGGATGAACCACGCGCCCTGCACCGGGCTGGATGGCCCCGGGTGCTCGCAGTAGGCCGAGGGTGCGTTGATCCAGCTCACCTTCGGCAAGCGGCCGGCCTTGATGTCGCGCCGGAACGCGTCCAGGTAGTCCTCGGGCTTGTCGCCGGGCAGCGTGTTGGCGATGCCCTTGTAGAGCGGGTTGCCCGGGTTGTCGCTGGCTGCGTCGTAGGCGTGGAAGGGAAGCTTCTGGCCTGTGTCGGAAAACGGTGCCTTGTAGTAGCCGCTCGTCACCGGGTAGGGCGATGCGCGGTTGGCGCGGCGGAACTGGCGGAACGCGCCCAGCATGTTGTCGCCCCATTCGTCGGGCATGTTCTGGTAGCAGATCCAGCTCACGCCGGCGTCTTCGAGGCGCTCGGCATAGGTCTTCCACGTGTAGCCGGTGTCGACCTTGCTGGGGGTGGCGTCGAGCCAGTCCCACTCGTTGGTGACGAAGGCCACGTTCTGCGCGGTCGGCCCGTTGGTGCCGGTGATGTGGAACGAGCGGTTCGCGTCGGTGCCGGTGTGCATGGCGCAGTGGTACGCGTCGCACAGCGTGAAGGCATCGGCCAGCGCGAACTGGAACGGCACCTCGGCCTGCTTGTGGTAGCCCATGGCCTTGGGCGTCTTGTAGCGCGCCCATTCGTGCATGCGGCCACCGCCCCAGGCCTGCTGGCTGTCGTCCCAGTCGTGCGGCGTGCCGCCGTCGCGCTGCGCATTGCCCTTGCGGCTGTCGAAGTGGTACGGCAGCACCACGTTGCCGTCGGCGTCGCTCTGCTGCCAGACGTTGAGGCCCTTGGGCAGCGGAATGGGGAAGCGGTCGCCGAAGCCACGCACGCCGGCGAGCGTGCCGAAGTAGTGATCGAACGAACGGTTCTCCTGCATCAGGATCACGACGTGCTCGACGTCGTTGATCGTGCCGGTCTTGTTGTTGGCCGGAATGGCCAGGGCGCGTCGGATGCTCGGCGGAAAGGCCGAGAGTGCGAGCGCGGCGGCACCAGTAGTGGCGGTGCCGGTGAGGAAGCTGCGGCGGGAGCTCATGGTGTCACCCCGGCCTCAGGCGCGGGCCGTGCCCATGGCCGGGTCGCTGACCGAATGCCGGCCGGTTTCCACGCGGCCCGCGAAGCGCCGGTAGTAGCTGGTGTCGGCGTCGCAGGTCACCTCGAAGTCGTACCAGGCGCCGCTGGCGGCCAGCTCCCAGTGCTGCTCGGCCGAGGTGCCGCCGGCCACGGTCGCGGTCCACGGGCCGTCGGTGCGGTAGGCCTTGGGACGCACGGTGAACTTGCAGGCGTTGCGACCGCCGTTGAGCATCTGCAGGTAGACATTGCCGTTGGCGATGTCGTAGCACACGCGCACTTCGGGGTTGGGCGCATCGCCGGCGCGCAGGCTGTTCAGGTCGCCGCGGAAATGGCGGTGGAAGCCGTTGGGCCCGAGCACCCACAGGTCGTAGAAGCCCGTGTTGTCGACCATCGCGTTCCAGGTGTCGTCCAGCGTCTTGCCGGCCTCGACCATGTAGCGGCGCGGCAGGCGTTCCAGGTTGAGCTTGTCGTACACATGGAACACGGCGGCGGCCTTGCCGGTGTTGGCGAACACGAGCCGCACCTTGCCGCTGGTGGCGTCGTTGCGTGCGCTCACGTGCAGTTCGTAGGGCAGGGCGCGCGAGGGGCGCGTGCCAGCGGCCTGGCGCGGCAGCTGCGGGTCGGCAGGCATGGGCACCTGCGCCTGGGCTTCCTGTGCCGCGCGCTTGTCGTTCGCCTGCGTCTTGGTCGTGCGGCCGGCCAGCGTGGGCAGTGCCTCGCTGTTGGGCGTGGCGAAGTTGAAGGCGCTCGTGAGGTCGCCGCACACCGCGCGGCGGAACGCGCTGATGTTGGGCTCCTTCACGCCGAAGCGCGTCTCGATGAAGCGGATCACCGAGGTGTGGTCGAAGGCCTGCGAGTTGACCCAGCCGCCGCGGCTCCAGGGCGAGATGATGTACATCGGCACGCGCACGCCGGGGCCGTACACGCGACCGTCTGGCGCGGGCTGCTTGACGGTGCCCGGCGGCTTGGGGTGCGTGAAGCGCTCGAAGGCGATGTCGGTTTCGGGCAGCGTCGTCTTGCCCGCGGCCGAGCCGTCGGGGTTGAGCGAAGGCGCGGCCGGCGACGGGTAGTGGTCGAAGTAGCCGTCGTTCTCATCGAAGTTGATGATCAGCACGGTCTTGCTCCACACCTCGGGCACGGCGGTGAGCGCATCGAGCGTTTCCTGGATGTACCAGCCGCCTTCCACGGGGCTCGACGGGCCGGGGTGCTCCGAATAGGTGGCGGGCGCGACGATCCACGACACCTGCGGCAGCTTGCCGTTCTTCACGTCGTTGCGGAAGGTGTTCAGGTACTCCTCCACGTTGGCGCCGGGCATGGTGTTGGCGATGCCCTTGTACAGCGGGTTGCCGACGTCGTCGCTGGCCGGATCGTAGGCCGGCACCGGGCCGGTGTTCTTGATCGGCTTGCCCGAGGCCTCGCTGGCCTGGCGGTACTGCTTGAAGCCGGTGAGCGGGTTGTCGCCGAAGTTGTCGCGCATGTTTTCATACACGATCCAGGTGATGCCGGCCGCCTGCAGGCGCTCGGGGAAGGTCTTCCACTCGTAGCCGGTGGTCGACGGCGGCGTGTAGCTGTCGTCCCACTCGTTGGTGACCGAGGCCACGCCCGCGCCCGTGGGGCCGTTGGTGCCGGTCCAGTGGAACATGCGGTTCGAGTTGGTGCCCGTGTGCATGCTGCAGTGGTAGCCGTCGCACAGCGTGAAGGCATTGGCCAGCGCGAACTGGTACGGCAGCTCGGCCTGCTCGAGGTAGCCCATGGCCTGGGTGTACGGCGCGGTGCCGGTCTTCTTGTACTTGACCCACTGGTAGGCGCGACCGCCGTCCCAGGCGTTCTGGCCGTCGTTCCAGTCGTGCGGCGTGCCGGCCACGCGCTGTGCGTTGCCCTTGGTCTGGTCCAGGTGGTAGGGCAGCACGGGCGTGCCCGTTTCGTCGGCCTGCTGCCAGACGTTGCGCCCGCCCGGCAGCGGAATCGTGAAGCGGTCGCCGAAACCACGCACGCCCATGAGCGTGCCGAAGTAGTGGTCGAACGAACGGTTCTCCTGCATCAGGATGACGATGTGCTCGACGTCCTTGATGGTGCCGGTCTTGTTGTTCGCCGGAATGGCCAGTGCGCGACGAATGCTCGGCGGGAAGGCCGAGAGTGCGAGGGCGGCAGCGCCGGTGGTGGCGGTGCCCGTGAGGAATTTGCGGCGTGAATTCATGGTCTTGTCGTGGCTGTTCATGAAGTCGCGCGTCAAGGGGCGCAGCGCATTTCGGGCTTCACACCGGTTTCGGGCTGGGGCTGCGGGGGCGGCGTGATGATGGGCGGGAAGCCGCCGCCGTTGTTGTCACTGCCGCCGCAGGCGGACAGCGTGCAAGCCAGGAGGAAGGCGGCCAGCAGCCGCGTGGGGAGGGAAGCTTGAAGCAGCATGGGGTGATCCTCTTTGTGATGTCGTGGAGATCGGGGGTGATCAGGGAGCGAGCGCCGACAGCGGCTGGCCCGAGGTGTAGATGGCCGTGAGTTCTTCGGCGGTGAGCGCGCGGTTCCAGATCGCGAAGTCGTTGAAGTCCATCGCGCCGCGCGGCGAGGCCGACCAGCGCTGGTAGTACAGGCCGGTGGCGTCTTCGTTCAGGGCGATGCCCTTGCCGAGGCCGCCGAGCGCGGCGACCAGTGCGGTCGAGAGCGCGACGCTGCCGGTCTGCGTGCCCTTCACCGGGTCGAACACATAGCCGCTCATGTTCTTGCCGGCCTTGTCGACAACCATCGCCACGTAGACCCAGCGGCCTGCGCTCAGGAAGTGCTTGCCCTTGATCTCGCCGCGGCCGCTGCCGGTGCCGGTGTTGAAGCGCAGCTCGCAGTTGCTGAACAGGCCGAGCGCCAGGCCTGCGTTGTCGCCCGTGTCGTAGTTCTTGTTGGCGATGACCGAGGCGCCGTTGCTCACGCCCTGGCTGCAGGTGGCGTCGGTGCGCAGCCAGAAGCCGAAGGTGAAGGCGGCGACGGCTGCAGACGTGGTCACGTCGCGCGTCTGCAGCAGCTTGTAGCCGGCCATGCCGCTCGCGTTCTTGATGCGGCTGTCCACGCGCAGCGCCTGCACGCGGTAGGGCGGCTGGAAGTTGTCGTCGGCCACGAGCGAACCACTGTCCGCATCCGCAGCCATGGGCACGAGCGTCGCGGCGGCGTTGAGGTCCAGCGCGGGCAGGGCGTCGAGCGGGAACAGATTGACCAAGCCCACCTTCACGTAGGCGATCTGCGCGGAGATCGAGACGCTGGCGCCACCGGCGGCGACCGTGTACTGGAACGCGTAGAGGCCATCGGCCGCGGCCTTGACGGGGTCGGTGTAGCGCGTGGCGCCAGCCGGCAGCGTGGCGATCGGCTTGCCGTCGCGCAGCACCTGCACGGGGCCGCCGAGGTCGCCCGCGAGCGTCCACGAGAGCTCGATGCTGCTGCGGTCGGCGCTGGTGCGCGCCGCGAGTAGCTGCACGGCGGTGGTGGCTTGCAGGGCCTGGCCGTTGAAGTTGTAGGCCGTGGTCGCGGGCAGCGCGCCGAGGTGGCGCAGCACCGTGGGCGCGATGTCGGTTGCGGCGGCCGATTGGCGCAGCGCGTTGTCGTCGGTCGGCGAGGCGGCGCCGACGGCGGGCAGCGCGGGCAAGGTCTTGTTGCTGGCGATGAAGACGGTCTTGTTGTCGATGTCTTTCAGAGACGTGACACCGCCGAAGGCATCGAGGCCGTGGCCGGTCGTGAGGATCACGAGCCAGTCTTCCTTCGCGTCGTTGGCCGTGCGTTGCGCGATGCGCGCGAGCAGCTGGCCGACAGCGGCAGCGGTGTCGGAGACGGCGCGCTGGTAGGTGTCGCTGCGCAGGCCGTTGGCGGCTGCGGCAGCAGGCGCGCTGTACTGCGCGACCAGCAGGTCGTAGCCCGCGCCGATGAGCCGCGTGGTGTTGGCGGTCACGCAGGCGTCGGCACCGGCGCAATCGACGGCGGTGTCGAGCGTGCCGGTTTCCGCGAGCAGCAGGTTCGGATACAGCGTGTTGGCGGTGACCGATGCGGTCAGGTAGCCCGCCTCTTTCTTCTGCTTCGCGAAGGCGAAGACCGAGGGCGCGAGCTTGGCGTCGATGCGTTGGTCGACGGTGTCGGCACGCACCGCGTGGCGCGGCACCCAGGTGCCGGTCAGCAGCGTGGCCCAGCCGGGGCCGTCGGTGACGGGCTGTTCGCTGAGTGCGCCATCGGTGCCGCCGGTCCATGCGGGAGCGAGCTGCAACGATTGCAGCGCGGCGGGCACCTTCTTCTGTGCGATGGCTTCGCGCAATGCTGCATGCGTGAGCCCGTCGATCTCAACGATCAGCGCCTTCGGTCCGCTCTTGCCTTCGTTGGGCGTGTTGGCCGGTGGTGGCGTCGGTGTGCCGCCGCTGATCGGCGGAAAGGCAACGCCACCGCCGCCTCCACCGCCGCAGGCCGCGAGTGCGGCGGAAATCGCAAGGGGCAACAGCCAGCGCGTGAGGGGCGCGGCGTGCGTGGAAGGAGTCGGACGCATCGGAAAAGCCGTTCGGTTCTTGTTGTCTGTCGAAGGAGGTGAAAGCCCGGCGCGAAAAAAAAGTGCCACGAAGGCACTGCGCACCGGACAGGCGACAAGACTAGGGAGAACCCGTTACTCGGCAGTGAACGAGCGATGACAGTGGGACGAAACGCGTGTGACAACGCGCTGGTCTGCGGCTGCTTCAACAGCTGCAAGAGAGGGACTGGGGCGCGTGCCCAGGCCACCGGGTACTTCCCTCCGCGAATGTCCCCCGGCCTGCGGCCTCCTCCTTAATTTCGCTGCGGGAAGCACCCAGTGCCCTGGGCACGGGGAGCAGCGCTGGTGTGCGGTCGATCAACGACCGCACTGCCCAACGATCACGTCGATGGGGTGCCTTGCGCAGTTAAATCAAGGGGGAGGCCGAAGGCCGGAGGACATTCGCGGAGCAAGGTGCCCCGTCGGCGGGATCGCGCCCTGAGCGGCGTCAGGACTCGTTGCTGATGCCGCTAGACACATGCCCCGCAGGCACATGCCGCGACGCCGCGTCGACGTGACCGGTCTGGTCGTCGAAGAAGAAGTCGGGCTCGAACTCGCGCAGGAACTCACCCTTGGGCAGGCCGCCGAGGAACATCGCTTCGTCGACGCGGATGTTCCACTTCATGAGCGTGCGGATCGCGCGCTCGTGCGCCGGCGCGCTGCGCGCCGTGACCAGCGCGGTGCGGATGCGCATCTGCGCATTGCCCGCCATCTGCAGGCGGTGCAGGGCCATCAGCAGCGGCTTGAACGGGCCTTCGGGCAGGGGCAGGTCGGCCTTGCTGAGTTCGTGCGCCTGGAAGGCGTCGAGGCCCTCGGCCTGGAACACGCGCTCGGCCTCGTCGCTGAAGAGCACGGCGTCGCCGTCGAAGGCGATGCGCACTTCGTTCGGCCACGCGTCGCTGGCCTTCACCGATTCGACCAGCACGCGCGCGGCCGGAAAGCCCGCGGCGAGCGCTTCGCGCACGTCTTGTGCGTTTACCGACAGGAACAGGTGCGCGCGCAGCGGGCGCAGGTAGCCGAAGGGCGGGCGGCCTTGGGTGAACACGCCGCGCTGCAGCTTGATGTCGGCCGCGGCGCTCGACTTGAAGATGCGCATGCCCGACACGGGGTCGTTGCGCGAGAGGATGACCACCTCGACGCGCTGCACGCCGTCGTCGTTGAAGCGCAGCAGCTTGCGGATCAGCGACGACGCGATGCCGGGGGCAGCCGGTTCGTCGATGCGGTCGAGCTGCAGCTTCATGTAGCCCTCGTTGTCGCCGGCCTCGAAGATCTTGTTTTCTTCTTCGAGGTTGAAGAGGGCACGCGAGGAGATCGCGACCACGAGTTTGTCTTCGAGCGTTACGGGCATGTGAGGGGCTCCCCGTCCGTCGTCACTTGACGAACTGATTGAGCTGGATGATAGGCAGCATGACGGCCAGCACGATGAGCATGACCACGCCGCCCATGGCGACGATGAGCAGCGGCTCGAGGATGGTGGCCAGGTGCATGGCGCGGCGCTGCACTTCGGCGCCGAGCTGGTTGGCGGCGCGTTGCAGCATCACGGGCAGCGTGCCGGTCTGTTCGCCCAGGCGCGCGAACATCGACACCAGCCCCGGGAAGCGCTTTTTCTGCGCCAATGCCGAGGCCAGCGGCGCGCCTTCGCGCACCAGCACCAGCGCGTCGAGCGCGTCGGCGCGCATGGCGCGGTTGCCCAGCGTTTCGGAGGCCGCCTGCAGCGCGCGCAGGATGGGCACGCCGGCCGTGGCCAGCATGGCGAGCGTGCTTGCGAAGCGCGCCGCGTTGTAGCCGCGCGCGAGCTTGCCGACCAGCGGCAGCTTGAGCCAGGCGGCATCGAACTTGAGGCGGAAGGCTTCCTGCGCCAGAGCGACGCGCACGCCGACGGCCGCGATCACGACAACGCCCAGCATCCACCAGCCGTAGTTGCGCACGGCCGCGCTCAGCGACAGCATCACGGTCGTGAGGAAGGGCAGCGAGCGCTTGGTGCCCGCGAACACCTGGGCCACCTGCGGCACCACGTAGCTCACGAGGAAGATCACGATGACGATCGCCACCAGCGTGACGATGGCGGGGTACAGCGCGGCGCCGATCAGCTTCTGCTGCAGCACCTGGCGCTCTTCGAGGTCGTCGGCGAGGCGTTCGAGCACGAGCCCGAGGTTGCCGCTTTGCTCGCCGGCGCCGATCACGGCGGTGTAGATGGGCGAGAACTCGCGCGGGTGCGCCGACAGCGCGCGCGCGAAGGGCGAGCCCGCGTTGACCTCGGCGCGCAGCGAGGCGACGAGGTTGCGTTGGGGTTCCGATTCGGCCTCGTCGGTGAGGGCCGTGAGCGCACGTTCCAGCGGCAGGCCGGCCGAGATGAGACCGGCGAGCTGGCGTGTCCACACGGCGAGGTTGGTTGAGTTGAAGACCCGCTTGCCGCCGCCGAGCCAGCGCGTGAGCGCGTGGCTCCCGGCGCCGCCACCACCGGCCGCATCGCCACTGCCGACCGGCTTGACCGACAGCGGAATGAGCGCCTGCGCCCGCAGCAGGCCGCGTGCGGCGCGTGCGGTGTCGGCCTCGAGCACGCCTTCGCGCGAGTGGCCGCTGGCATCGATGGCTTCGAAGGAATAGGCGGGCATTGCGGGTCGCTACTCGCGGGTGACGCGCACGAGTTCGGCGCGCGACGTGATGCCGGCCTGCACCAGCCGTTCGCCGTCTTCGCGCATCGAACGCAGACCCCCGCGTGCGCCGGCTTCGAACAGCGCGCTTTCTGCGGCCTTGCCGTGGATGAGTGCCTGCACTTCGTCGTCGGCCACGAGCAGCTCGAAGATGCCGGTGCGGCCCTGGTAGCCGGTCTGGCCGCAGACCTCGCAGCCGGGGCCGCCGCACGCAGTGCAGACCTTGCGCACGAGGCGCTGGGCCAGCACGCCGAGCAGCGACGAACTCAAGAGGAAGGGCTCCACGCCCATGTCGGTCAGGCGCGTGACGGCGCTCACCGAGTCGTTGGTGTGCAGCGTGGCCAGCACGAGGTGGCCGGTGAGCGAAGCCTGGATGGCGATCTGCGCGGTTTCGAAGTCGCGGATTTCGCCGATCATGATCACGTCGGGGTCTTGCCGCAGGATGGCGCGCAAGGCCTTGGCGAAGGTGAGTTCGATCTTCGCGTTGATCTGCGTCTGGCCCACGCCCGGCAGCTCGTACTCGATCGGGTCTTCGACCGTCATGATGTTGCTGCGGCTCGCATCGAGCCGGGCCAGCGCGGCATACAGCGTGGTGGTCTTGCCCGAGCCGGTGGGGCCGGTCACGAGGATGATGCCGTGCGGCTGCGCAATGAGCTTTTCGAAGCGTGCCAGCGAGTCGCCCTGCATGCCCACCGATTCGAGCGTGAGCTTCGATTCGCTCTTGTCCAGCAGACGCAGCACGGCGCGTTCGCCGTGCGCGCTGGGCAGCGTCGACACCCGCACGTCGACCGCGCGCGTGCCGATGCGCAGGCTGATGCGTCCGTCCTGCGGCAGCCGCTTCTCGGAGATGTCGAGGTCGGCCATGATCTTCAGGCGCGAGATCAGCGCGGCATGCAGTGCGCGGTTGGGCTGCACCACTTCGCGCAGCGTGCCGTCGATGCGAAAGCGCACGGACGAGGTGCGCTCGTAGGGCTCGATGTGGATGTCGCTGGCGCCGTCGCGCGCGGCCTGCGTGAGCAGTGCGTTCAGCATGCGGATGATGGGCGCATCGCCGGCGCTGGCCAGCAGATCTTCGACGGCCGGCAGCTCTTGCATCATGCGCGAGAGGTCGGCGTCGTTCTGCACTTCGCTGACCACCGCGGCGGCGCTCGATTCGCCCTGGGCGTAGGCGGCGCTGATGCGTTGGGCGAGCGGGCCGGCGTCGAGCACCTCGAAGGCCTGCACGCCGTACTTGCGGGTCACTTCACCGACCGCGCTGCGCGCCGGGTGGGCAGACATCCACAGCGTGTGGCGGCCGTCGTCCGTGGCTTCGAGCAGCAGTTGCTGGCTGCGGGCGAACGCGTAGGGCAGGGGATAGCGCATGGGGGGCTGGCGTGTGCGGGACGGGGTTCAGGGCGACTCGCGCGAGCTGGTCGGATCGGAGGTGGGCGGCAGCGCGCCGCGCAGCGGGCTGGGCGCGAGCCGGCGGTTGTCGCTCGCGGGGCGCGGTGGCGGGATGAGCTGCGTGCCTTCCATGCGGGTCTTGCTGCCGTCGTTGCTGTTCAGGCGGTTGATGCGCACCAGCGGCGCCTCGGGCAGCACGGGCGCCGAGTCGACACCGCGCAGCATGATGTTGTCGGTGTTGGGCTGCGTGCGCTGCTGCATGCCGCGGATCTCGTCGTAGCGGTCGTAGGCGAAGGCTTCGGTGGAGGCACCGTCGCGCATCACGGCGGGGCGCAGGAACATCATGAGGTTGCTCTTGTCGCGCGTGCGCACCTCGTTCTTGAACAGGTTGCCGAACACGGGGATGTCGCCGGCCAGCGGCACCTTCTCGATGGTGTTGCCGTAGTTGTCCGACAGCAGGCCGCCGAGCATGACGAGGCCGCCGTCTTCGACCAGCACGCTCGACTCGATGGAGCGCTTGTTGGTGGTCGGGCCGTTCGGGTCTTTCACGGTGTTCTGGTCGACCGTGGAGGTCTCCTGGAAGATGGTCATCTTCACGGTGCCGTTCTCGTTGATGGTCGGGCGCACGCGCAGGGTGAGGCCCACGTCCTTGCGTTCCACCGTGGTGAACGGGTTGATGCCGACCGAGCCCGAGGTGCTGGCGTACTGGCCGGTCACGAAGGGCACGTTCTGGCCGATGACGATCTTGGCTTCTTCGTTGTCCAGGGTCAGCAGGTTGGGCGTGGAGAGCACGTTGGCGTCGCCGTCGCTGTTGAAGAAGTTGGCGATGGCGCCCAGGATGTACTGGCCGCCGATCTTGCCGGCGATGCCCAGGTTCAGGCCGGTGGAGGGCCGGATGCCGGCCACGTCGCGCGTGGCCAGTGCCTGCGTCAGCGCCAGGATGTTGGCGCTGGCCAGGCTGGAGTTGGTGCCGATGACGGCGTTGTTGCCCAGCGCGCTCTGCCACTGCACGCCGAAGTTGGCGGCCTTCTTGGCGCTGACCTCGACGATGAGCGCTTCGATCATCACCTGCGCGCGGCGGCCGTCGAGCCTGTCGATCACGGCGCGCATCTGGCGGTACTGCGGCTCGGGCGCGGTGATGATCAGCGAGTTGGTGCTCGGGTCGGCCTGGATCTGGCCGCCGGTGGACGGCTGGTTGGCGTTGTTCAGCGGCGCGTTGGCCGCGGCCGAACCGCCGCCCTGGTTGTTGCCGCCGAAGCCGGCCTGCATCTGCTGCGGCATGCCGGCCGGCGGCACCGACGAACCTGCGCTGCCCGCGGCGCCGGGCGCACCGGGCACCTGCGACTGCTGCTGGCTCGCGGCCATGGCGGCGCGCAGCGTGGCCGCGAGGCGCACCGCATCGGCGTTCTTGAGGTAGACCACGTAGATGTTGCCGGCCGCGCCGTTGCTGGTTTCGGCTGGCGCGCGGTCGAGCTTCTCGACCAGCGTGCGCACGAGCTGCGCGCGCGCGGGGTTGGCGGCGCGAAGAATCAGCGAGTTGCTGCGCGGGTCGGCCATCAGCGTGGTGCGGAACGACGCATCGGCCCCGCCCGGCGCGGCGGCACCCGGCGTGCTCGCGCCACCGCCGTCGACCAGCCGCGTGACCAGCGGCACCATGTCGGTGGCCACCGAATGCTTGAGCTGGATCACCTCGATGTCGGACGCGTTGGGCACGTCGAGCGACGCGATGATGCGCGCCAGCCGGCGCATGTTGTCGGCGTAGTCGGTGATCACGAGCGAGTTGTTGCCCGGGTTCACGTTGATGGTGTTGTTCGGCGGGATCAGCGGGCGCAGCACCGGCAGCAGGCTGTTGGCCGACTCGTAGTTCAGGCGAAAGATCTGCGTGACGATCTGGTTGCCCGCAGCCGAGCTGGCGCCGCTGATGGAGGTGTTGACGGTGCTGGTCTGCAGCTTGGCGTCGGCCTCGGGCACCACCTTGTAGAGGCCGTCGGCCTCGACCACCGCGAAGCCCTGCAGGCGCAGCGCAGCGGCAAACTGGTTGAACGCGGCGGCCGGCGCCAGCGGGCGGTCGGTGACGAGGTTCATGGTGCCCTTGACGCGCGGATCGACCACCACGTCGCGCCCGGTGACCACGGCCATGGTGCGGGCCACGGCCTCGATGTCGGCGGCGGCAAAGTTCAGCGTGATCGGTTCGCCGCGCCGCGGGGCGTCGCCGGTCTGTGCATAGGCGGCCGGCAAGACCGGCACGAACGACGCCGCGATCAGCAGGCGTACCGCGAGCGCAATGAGGCCGGGGCGGGCGCCGGACGAGGACAGAGGCTTCTTCATGGTCGGATCAACCCAGGGTGATGATCGAGCGCGCACCGTCGCGCCGCCCGATGATGTTCAACAAATTGGAAAGTGCGTCTTCGCGGCCCGGTGCCGCGCTGGCTTCGCCGGTGAAGCGCAACGCGGTGCCGCTCCAGCTGCCGCTGCCGTTCAGTTCAAGGCTGCCTTCGCGCGTGCTCAGCAGCAGCGTGGGCCGCGTGCCGCCTTCGAGCGACAGGCGGTAGCTGCCCATCGGCCGCAAGGTCGACAGGGCGGATGAAACGTCGGTGGCGTCGAGCGTGGCCTGGCCTTCGATGCGCAAGGCAGGGCCGTCCCACTGCATGGCGAAGGCGCGCGTGGTGAGGTCGAGCGCGCCTTCGAGCTTGAGCGTGTTCCAGGGCGCGCCCAGGCCGGTGAGCAGCGTGGCGGGCCAGCGCGAGCGGGCGTCCTGCCAGGTGAGCTGCAGGCCGTCGGCGCGCGGGCTGGCTTGCAGGCCCAGCGGCTGCGCCGCGCAGCAGGAAAGGTCAAGGCGTGCCGAGAGGCCGCGCCAGTTCGGCCACATTCGCCAGTTCAACAGGCCCGGCAACGAAACGGCCTGCGCGCCGCCGGCGCCGCTGGCGAACACGACGGCGGCGGTGCCGCTCCAGACCGTGCCGCGCGGGTTGACCAGCAGCAGACGGCCTTGCGTCCAGCCCGACAGCGCCGATGCCAGCCAGCGTGCCGGTGCGAACAGCACGACCGCGACCAGCACGCCGGTGACGGCGCCGAGCACAGCCCAGCGCCAGCTGCCGCGGCGCGGCTGGAGGTCGGGGGCCGGAGAGCGTCTCGCCATGCCGTGCGTTGCGTGGGGGTGCTTCAGCGCGGGGCGGGCAGCGCCATCACGAGCGTGCCGTCCCAGCGGGGTTGCGGTGGTTGGTCGGGCGTGGCGGGCGCAGGCTTGGCGCCCGGCGGCGGCGGTGCGACGGGCGCGCGCGTCAGGTGCACTTCGCGCGGCACGGCGTGGGCATTGCCGCGCGCCTGTGCGAGCCATTGCGCCAGGTTCTGGGCGGGCGCGCCGCGCAGCGTGACGGTGGCGCCGCCGTCGCCACCGGCCGTCATGAGCTGGGCGTTCGTGACGCCGAGGCCGTCGCGCACCGAGCTTTCGAGTGCGCGCAGTGCGTCGTCACGCGCCAGGCGCGGTTGCGACTGCAGCGCCTTTGCGCGGTTCTGCAAGGTGGCCATCTGCTGGAGCTGGGCGTCGAGCCGTGCGTGTTCGGCCGGTGCCGCGGCCAGCGTGCGCAGCGCGGGGGCGAGCGCAATCCACCAGAGCAAGGCCAGTGCCACCAGCGCGACGGCGCCGATGACGAGGCGGCGCTCGCGCATCCCGAGGACGGCCCAGCGGGCCTTGAGTTGTTCGCTGAAGTTCATCGGTTGGCCTCGGCCTGCACCAGCAGCAGATCGCCTTCGGTGCGCACCTGGTAGCCGCGCGGCGACAGCACGCTGGTGATCTGCGTGACCTCCTGCGGCTGCAGCCCGAGGCCACGCAGGCGCAGCTGGCCGGCGCTGAAATCGATCGCGCTCGGGGAGCGGCCGGACGGCAGGGCGGCGGCGATCGCGCCGACCATGGGTTCGAAATCGCTCGGTGCCACGTCGCCCACGGCCTGTTGCAGCGCGGCGACCTCGCGGCCCATCTGCAGCGGCGCGTCGACCACGATCTTCACCGAGGGGAAGGTCTGGATCAGGATGGCGCGTGTGGCCTGGCGCTTGGACTCGAGCGCGTTGCGCTCCTTCCAGGCCCAGGCGTTCAGGCCGATGAGCTGCGTCAGCAGCAGCACCACGATGCCCCAGCGCGCGGCGCGCCATTCGGGCGCGAAGCGCAGCGTCTGCAGCACCGAGGCGAACTTCTTGCCGGCGCGCGCGCGGCCCGTCACGGCGAGGTCGAACTGCGCGAGCTCCCAGGGCGTGCGCGTGGCGTGCAGCCAGCGCTGCGGCGCTTGCACGATCGGCACACGGCGCTCCAGCAGGTGCTCCGCCGCTTCGGCCACGGCGGGTTCGGTGCTGATGACGGCGGTGTCGAGCGGCAGGCTGTTCGACAGGGCCAGGCCCGCACCGGCCAGCGGCAGCGAGACCACGCCGTCGCCGTCGCAAACGGTGAGCTGCGGCGCTTCGGCCTCACCCGTGATCTGCAGCAGCGGCGGCGCATCGGCCGGCTGCGGCGTGAATTCGGGAACGATGCGCACGACGCGCCGGCCGGCCGCTTCGAGCCCTTGCACGACGCTGCGCAGCCAGATGCGGTTGCAGGCCGCGACCCACACGGGCTCGCCGGCCTTGGCGTCGGGGGCGAGCGCGAAGTGCAGGGTTTCCGGTTCGTCGAGCAGATGCTCTTCGAGCAGGCCGTCGAGCACGGCGCGCAGCTTCGAGGTGCTGCCCATGCTGCCCTTGGGCAAGGTGACGCGGTGCCACGAGAGCGCCGCAGACGGAATGCCGAGCGTGACCTCGGGGCCCGACGGCAGCAGTGCCAGCAGCGCACGGCCCTGGTCGCGCAGGGCGATGCCGTCCTCACCGGCCTGGGCCCAGTCGTACTCACCCGCGGCATCGGCCGGAGGGAGGGGAGCAATGAGCAGCAGCGGGGTCATGTAGGGGGTGTCGGAAAAGCCGGAGATTGTAGGGGGTGGCTTACAAGTTGTTGCTATTGTTTGAATAGCATACCTTGCAGAGACTACGTGCGTTTGACGGTGTTTTGAGTGGACAAAAGTTAACGGGACTCAGGGTTTTGCCGGAGGCGTGGTGGCGCCCGCGCCACGGGTGCGCCAGACGGTGGTCACGGCCAGGCCCTTGCGAAAGAGCAGCGAATGTTCTTCGACCCAGGTGCGGTCCAGCCGCAGCCGGCCGTACACCTCGAAATACTGGGTGCCCACGCCGTGCTGGGCCGCGTTGAAGCGCGAGCCGCCGCTGGGCAGGCCGGCGTTGGCCTCTTCGATGTTCTTGAAGAAGGATCGGGTGCGCCGCTCCACCAGCTGGCGCGCGCTGGCAATGCCCAGCGATTCGACGCTCGCGCTGATGGCCTCGGCGCTGGCCGTGTTGAGGTTGAGCGTGGTGCGCTCGGGCAGGATCGTCACGTAGGGCTCGAGCGCGGCGGCGGTGGCGGGCGAGAGACCGAGCCACACGAGTTGCGCGACTTCCTGCGGCATCAGCGGGGCGCCGCCGGTGTCGGCGCTGGCATCGCTGCTGCCACCGCCGCTACCGGCCGAGGCAGCGTCGGTGCTGCCGGTGTGCAGCGCGCTCGCGAGCCGCGTGGTCATCTGGCCGAGCTCGCCGGCCGGCAGGCCGAGCAGGTTGAAGAGCCGCGTGAAGGTGGCCACGCTCGCGGGCACCGGCTTGCCGGCATCCACCAGCGACAGCACGTTGAGCTTGGACTGCGCGTCGACGATGCGGCCCGACAGGAACGCGTCGGGCAGGCCTTCGAGGTTGTCGCTGGCCACGTTCTTTTCGGCCGAGAGAAAGCTGGTGAGGCGGGCTTCTTCGAGGGGCACGGCCCATGGCTCGCCGAGATGGTCGGGGCCGCCGGCGCGGCCGTCTTCGCCGAGGATCAGGCGCGACCAGTCGAGCGCGCCGATCAGCACCCAAGCCGCCTGCACGCGCGCGCGCTCGGCGCCTTCGACCTCGGCGGAGCGCCACTGCTGCCAGAGCGCCGCGGCGGAAAAGGTGGCGACCAGCATCACGGTCAGCATGGCGGCGAGCAGCGCGGCGCCGGACTGGCGGCGTGTGCTTGCCGTGCGACTTGGTCGCGGCGCGGTCATGAGCGCGGCCCCCCGAGTGTCGGCCGGACCCAGTCGCGCGTGAGCGTGCCCGATAGCCCGTCGCCGGGCGGCAGGGACAGCACGAGCCGCACGCCGTCGGGCATGGCGACGAGTGCGCCGGCCGGGTTGGACGGGTTCGCTGCCGCGACGGGCAGCGGCTCGGCCGGCACCCAGGCGTTGTTGCGGAAGTACGCGAGCTGCCAGCTGTTGACGGGCATCAATGCCACGTCGGTGGCGCCGCCGGTGGGCGCGGCGCCATCCTGTGCCCAGGCGGCCGCGAGGTTCCAGGCCTGCACCCATTCGCCGCGCGTGGCGAAGGGCGCCGACTGCCAGCGCCGCCAGCGCGTGCCGTCGGCGCCGGGGCGCAGCGCCCAGGCGACGACCTGCACGGTCGGCGTGCTGGTGTCGCTGCCGCGGCGCGTCATGCGCAGCACGCGGCCGTCCCAGTCGATCGGGCGTGTCTGCGCGAGCAGGGTGACGGCATCGAGGTCGGCGCTCCATTGCGCGAGCGTGGCCTGCAGCGTGAGCACCGCGTCGGCGCGCAACTGGTTCTGCGTGGTGGCGCGCGACATGCTGTCCAGGCCGCGCCAGCTCACGAGCGCGAGCAGCGCCATCACGGCGATGGCGACCAGCAGCTCGATCAGCGTGAAGCCGCGTGCGCGCGAAGGCTTGCGGATGTGCGCCATCAGACGCGCCCCACCACGGTCGAGACGCGCAGCAGCGGTGCGCTGCCTTCGTCGCGCACCTGCACGTCGACGCGCCGGAAGTTCGGGTTGAGCGTGGGCACGGTCGTGGTCGTCACGAGGAAGGTGAGGCCGGCCTGCAGGCAGATCGAACCCGAGTCGCCGATGGCCGGCATCTGCCGCGACAGGCGCGCCTTGGCGAGTTCGTTTTCGGCGCACAGGCCGGCCAGCACGAGGTCGGACTGACGCTGCGCATTGCGCGTGAGCGACATCGTGGCCTGCGAGCCGGCCGCGAGCGCGAGCGCGACGATGCCGAGCGCGATCAGCACCTCGATCAGCGTGAAGCCGCGGCTGGAGCCGGCGCGCCGCAGCCGTTGTTTCATGGCACGGCGAACACGGTGAAGGGCCGCAGCCCGTCGGTGGCAACGCGCAGCATGCGCGCGGGCGGGCCCTCGCTGTGCAGCATGACCTGCTGCGCCGGAATGATGGGGTCGGGGCCGAGCTGCAGCGCCGCCACCGGCGTGCCGCCGCCCAGCAGGGGCTGGGCTGTGATGCCCGCGTGGATCCAACCGGTGGGAAGTGCGTCGGCCGGCAGGCCGTCGAAGACGAAGCCGCCGCCTTCAACGAGGCGCCAGCGCACCATGACGCCGCTGGCGCGCGACTGGGCGCGGGCCGATTCGAGCAGGGCGGCGAGGCGGTCGGCCTCGCGATCGAGCGCGGCGGCGTTGCTGTCGCGCATTGCGAAGCTCACGCTGGCGGTCGCGATGGCGATGATCGCGATCACCACGATCAGCTCCAGCAATGTGAAGCCGCGCACCGCGCGAGGGGATGGCAGCACAGCGCGGCCGAGGGCGATGTGTTTACTGCCAGCTGCCGATGTCGGCATTCTTGCCCTCGCCGCCGCTCTGTCCGTCGGCGCCGAAGGAGAGCACGTCGATTTCGCCCTTGATGCCCGGGTTCATGTACTGGTACGGATGGCCCCAGGGGTCGTTGGGCAGCTTCTCGACGTAGGGCTTCCAGTTGGGTGCGGCCGGGCCCGCGGTGGGGCGGGTCAGCAGCGACTGCAGGCCCTGCTCGGCGGTCGGGTAGCGCTGGTTGTCGAGGCGGTAGAGCTTGAGCGCCTGCATCAGGTTGTTGATGTCGGTGCGGGCGGCGGTGACGCGGGCGTCGTCGGCGCGCTCGATCACGTTCGGGACGATCAACGCCGCGAGCACGCCGATGATGACAAGCACCACCATGAGTTCGATCAGCGTGAAGCCGCGCTGGGCGGTGCGGGAGACGGAACGAAGGAGTTTGTTCATAGCTTGCGGGGACATGAGGCAGTAAGCGCGCTGCATGATAATCCGCGGCCATGACAAGTCCTTACTCCGCAGCCCGCTGGCATGCCCCACTTGCAACGACGGGGCTTTGGGCGTTGGCCGCAGGCGCCGCGGTGTTCTGGGCGCTGCGGCTGGCGTCCCCGGCCGATGCCGTGGCCGCTGCGGCCACGATGCCGCGTGCACCGGTCGCGGCCGATGCCGAGGCGGTGGCCCGGTTGCTGGGCGTGGTCACGGTGACGTCGAACGCCCCCGTGGCGCCGGAGGCCGCGAGCCGCTTCGCGCTGTCGGGCGTGGTGGCGGACCCGTCGAACCAGGGCGCGGCGCTGATCTCGATCGACGGCAAGCCGCCGCGGCCGTTCCGCGTCGGCTCGAAGGTCGGTGAAAGCTATGTGCTGCAGTCGGTGGGTGTGCGCGCGGCGACGCTCGGTGCCCAGCGCGACGGGCCGGCGGCGTTCACGCTGCAACTGCCGGTGCGTGCGCCGCTGAGCATGGGGCTTCCGACGCCGCCTGCCGGGCTGCCCACGGTGCAGTCACCTGCGCCGGCCGGGCTGTTGCCGGCCACGATGCCGGCGGTGGCGATGCCGCCGCAGCAGCAACTGCAACCTGCCGCCACAGCGGGCGCCGCGATGGAGCCGCCGCCGCAGGCGCAGACCCCTGCGCAGTAAGCGCAGCGGTCTCTTTCTCTTTTCTTCTCAGGCCTGAAGGAACAGGCGGTAGGCCGGGTTGGCCGTTTCCTCGACGCAGGGGTAGCCCAGCGTTTCGAGGAAGCTGTCGAAGGCGGCCGACTCTTCGGCTGGCACCTGCAGGCCCACGAGGATGCGCCCGTAGTCGGCGCCCTGGTTGCGGTAGTGGAACAGGCTGATGTTCCAGTTCGGCCGCATCAGGCTCAGGAACTTGAGCAACGCACCCGGACGTTCGGGGAACACGAAGCGCAGCAGGCGCTCGTCGTGCGCGAGTCCCGTGCGACCGCCCACCAGATGGCGCAGATGCTCCTTGGCGAGTTCGTCGTGCGTGAGGTCGAGCGCGTCGAAGCCGTGCTCGATGAAGACCTTCGCGATCGTGGCTGACTCGCCGCGCGCCGAGGTCGTGAGGCCGACGAACACGTGGGCCTTGGCCGCGTCGCTGATGCGGTAGTTGAATTCGGTCACGCTGCGCGGTGCGCCGCCGGCAGGCAACTCACTGATCAGTTCGCAGAAACGACGGAAGCTGCCGCGCTCTTCGGGGATGGTCACGGCGAACAGTGCTTCGCGTTCTTCACCGACCTCGGCGCGCTCGGCCACGAAGCGCAGGCGGTCGAAATTCATGTTCGCGCCGCACAGGATCGCCGCGTAGGTCTCGCCCTGGCGGCCGTGCTCGGCTACGTACTGCTTGATGGCCGCCACGGCCAGCGCGCCGGCCGGCTCGACGATGCTGCGCGTGTCGACGAACACATCCTTGATGGCAGCGCACACGGCATCGGTGTCGACCGAGATGTAGCTGTCGACCAGGTTCTGCGCAATGCGGAAGGTTTCCTCGCCGACCAGCTTGACGGCGGTGCCATCGGAGAACAGGCCCACGTCGGGCAGGTTCACGCGCTGGTGCGCGGCGACCGATTGCATCATCGCGTCGGAGTCGTTCATCTGAACGCCGATCACCTTGATCTCGGGCCGCACGGCCTTGATGTAGTTGGCCACGCCGGAGATGAGGCCACCGCCACCGATCGCCACGAACACTGCGTCGAGCGGACCCTGGTGCTGGCGCAGGATTTCCATCGCGATGGTGCCTTGGCCCGCGATGACATCGGGGTCGTCGAACGGATGGACGAAGGTCAGGTTCTGTTGCGCTTGCAATTCGAGCGCATGCAGGTAGGCATCGGAATAGCTGTCGCCGTGCAACACGATCTCGCCGCCGAAACCGCGCACCGCATCGATCTTCAATTGCGGCGTGGTCACGGGCATCACGATCACTGCGCGCGTGCCGAGCTTGCGCGCACCGAGCGCAACGCCTTGTGCGTGGTTGCCGGCCGATGCGCAAATCACGCCACTCGCCAATTGCGCTTTGCTGAGGTGCGCCATCTTGTTATAGGCACCGCGCAGTTTGAAACTGAAGACGGGTTGTTGGTCCTCGCGCTTGAGCAATACGGTATTGCCTAGCCGCTCGCTGAGCGCGCGCGCCTTCTCCAGAGCGGACTCGACGGCCACGTCGTAGACCCGCGCATTGAGGATTTTTCTGAGATAGTCGGCGGGCGTTAAAGCCGCGGTAACGGGTGCATTGCGCAAGATCTTTTCCAGGGAGTTTTCATTTGCTAACCATCAATCATAAGAGGCATCGGTATTGCATGCGGGGAATGTCATGGACACAAATGTCATAAACCTATTCCGCAAGGCTCCAGCTGCAAATGATTCCGGTTTTTTTGCGCGCACCTATCCCGCGATTCATACGCCCGCTAATTCGATAACTGTTGGGCAGAATTTGTTATCAGTTTCTGTCAGTGACCTTTCGAAAGGACTGATGCAAGCCGAGGCCGCACGCGTGCAACGCGGCGAAATCGGACGGCCCACATGGCAGGTCATGGGCAACAGATTGCGTGCACACATCGTTCCGTTGCTGGGCGATGTGCAGGCGACGTTGTTCGTGACGGCCGATGTGCAGCGACTGATCGATCACCTTGGCGAGCAAGGCTTCACCAGCACAACGATCGCGCAGTACCTCGTGTTGTTGCGCAAGATCGTGATGCACGGTGTGCACACCGGCGCGGTGCGCGAAGCGCCCGTGTTTCCGAAGATCAAGGTGCGCAGCCAGCCGCGAGGCAGCTTCAGCGTGGCGGAGTACCGCGCGCTGATTGCGGCCGCGCGCAAGTTGCGTGGTCACTCGCATCCGGTGCTTGATCGGTTGACGGCTGGTGAGCGCTTCTGGATTGCACGTGAACTGCTCGTCATGCCCGACGAGCTGCCGTGGCTGATCCGCTGGATGGTCAATACCTTCGTGCGCCCGAGCGATATCAAGCTCATGAAGCACAAGCACATCGAGGTCGTGCGCGGCAAGCACGTCTACCTGCGGATGAACTTGCCGGAGACCAAGCGGCACAGCCAACCCATCGTGAGCCTGCGGCCTGCTGTTCGTGTCTATGAATGTTTGCGCGCCTATCGCGAGGCGCATGGCTTCGGCGGGGCGGAAGACTACATCTTCATGCCGCACCTGAAGAACCGCGAGCACGCGCTGGCGGTTCTCAATTTCTTCTTTCACTGGGTGCTCGAAAAGACGGGGCTCGAGAAGGGCCCACTGGGTCAATCGAGGACGCTGTATTGCCTGCGCCATACCGCCATCACGTTGCGGTTGTTGTATGGGCAAGGAATCGACATGCTGACCTTGGCGCGCAATGCACGCACGAGCGTCAACATGGTCGAGCGTTTCTACGCATCGGTGCTGAGCGGAGAAATGAATGTGGGGCTGCTGCAGAGCAGGCGTGGCCGGGTGAGTTGAGGAAGGACAAAAAGCTGCCCGGCGTGAGCCGGGCAGCTTGGAGGCCTCTTGATTCAAACTGGCAAGGGCCAGCATGAGAATCGAGCCGTGGTCGATCAGAAGGCGTGGCGGATGCCGAAGTCGTAGCCGGTCGAGGTCTTCGGGGTGAAGTCACCGGTGGTCACGAAGGCCGGGCCGCCAACGGTCAGGGCTGCACCATTCTTGTTGCTCACGCGAGCAACGGTGGCGTACAGGGCCGTGCGCTTCGACAGGTTGTGCACGTAGCCGATAGCCAGCTTGTTCGCCTTCGGGTCAGCAGCGCGGGGTGTGAAGAACGACTCGGGCTGGTTCAGGTCGTACTTGACGGACGAGTACGAAGCGCGGATCAGACCAGCGCCGACGGGCACGGTCACACCCAGCAGGTAGCCGGTCAGATCAGTGTCAGGCGTAGCGTGGGTGAGCGGGGCGACTTCGTAGTCAACCTTGTTCTTGACGCGCGACACTTCACCGAACAGCTTCACGGGACCGAAGTCGTACGAAGCGCCCAGGTTCAGCGTGTTGACCTTGGAGGTCGTGCCCACGTAGAACTGGTCATCCGAGGTGCTGCTGCCATAAGCCAGCGCAACGTCCAGAGGACCGTTGGCGTAGCCGAAGCGGCCACCGACGTAACGGCCGGTGCGACTCTTGGCAGCTGCAACGTCAGTTTTTTCGATCGCGCCAGTCTTCGGATTCAGAGCGAAAGCGGTGCCGGCTTTGGGTGTGAAGTTGGCGTTGTCGTACTTGTTCTGCTCATGGAAGCCGTACTGCACTTGGCCGTAGAAGCCGCCCAGGTTCGGGGGCAGGAAGTAGCCGATGGTGTTGCTGGCGCGAACGTAGTTCGGGTTGCCACCAAAGCCACCCGAACCGCCGGTAGTGTTGAAATTGCCGGCCGTCATGATCAGGTTGGTGCCCACACCGTTGGTGCCGAACGGATCGAACACGGTGTCGTTCCAGAACGTCGGGGTGTAATCACGACCCAGGCGAACTTCACCGAAACCACCCGACAGGCTCACGGTCGAACGACGCGAGAACGTCGAAACACCGGTTGCGCCGTCGTCATTGGTGATCGGGGCTTCGAGCCAGAAGCTGGCGGCCAGGCCACCACCCAAGTCTTCGGTGCCACGGAAGCCCAGGCGACTGGTGTTGTAACCCGAGTTGGCCAGAGCCGTACGGCTGACTTTGACACTGCCCTTATTCACATAGAAGGGGTTGTAGACCGGGAAGCCAGCAGCGTTGTACGTCACGCCGTTGTTCTGGTCACGCGAGGTGGACGAGTAGCCGCTGATCGACGCGTCGACCACACCAAACAGAGTGACGGACGACTGAGCCGAGGCAACACCGGCAACAGCCAGGGCAGCCAGAGCAGCTGCCCTTTCGGGGGCGGATGGCTAGAGTGGCTCTCTGTCGATCGGACAAAGAAAAAAGCCCCGAGTCTTGCGACTCGGGGCTAAATCCACCAATTGGAAGGGTGGAGGAGACAACTGGGTGCACATCATGAAGTGCGCAGCAATGAAATAGAGTATACCCACCCTTTGTTGCGACGCAACAAGCGGGCGATGCTTTTCCCACACACAAGTTGATGTTTGGTGCGCATTTTTCCGCACCAATTCGTCCCATTTGGAACTGAAACACCATGGAATGCACAGTAAGTTGGACCGGTGACGCAGGCACTCGATCGGCCATGGGCTTCGTGGCCGAGACTGGCAGCGGCCACGTCCTGATGATGGACGGGGCGCCAGACGCGGCCAAGCCCGAGAACGGCGGCCAGAACCTGGCCGCGCGGCCAATGGAAACCGTGCTCGCGGGTACCGGGGGCTGTACCGCCTATGACGTGGTGCTCATATTGAAGAGGGGGCGCCATCGCGTCGAGCGCTGCAGCGTCAAGCTGACCAGCGAGCGCGCGGAAAAGGACCCCAAGGTCTTCACGAAGATCCACATGCATTTCACCGTGGCGGGCAAGGGAATTCCGGCTCCCGCGGTAGAGCGGGCAATCGCCCTGAGCCACGAAACCTATTGCTCGGCCAGCATCATGCTGGCGAAGACGGCGGAAATCACGACCAGCTTCGACCTGATCGAAACCTGAAACGCCCGCAGCGGCGCCTGCGAGGCTAGATCCGGTGCGCTACGGTCGTCATGACCCGTGATGCCAGGCGCATGAGGGCCTTGGCTGGCGCCGGCAGTTCCGCCGCGCCAGCGTCCACGGCTTGCGTGGCGTGGCGGGCTTCGTCGACCTTCATCTGCTCGACCACGGCGCGCGAGGCGTGATCGGTCGGCGGCAGGCGATCCAGGTGGCTTTCGAGGTGCGCTTCCACCTGGCGTTCGGTTTCTGCAACGAAACCGAGGCTCAAGGGATCGCCCAGGCGTCCGGCAATCAGGCCGAGGCCGAAGGCTCCCGCATACCAGAGCGGATTCAAGAGGGACGGGCGGGCACCCAGGTCGTCCAGCCGCTGCCGGGTCCAGGCCAGGTGGTCGGTTTCTTCATGCGCGGCTTCCAGGAAATGGGCGCGCAATGCCGGGTCACGCGTCACAGCGGCTTGGGCGGTGTACAGCGCCTGTGCACACACTTCGCCGACATGGTTCACGCGCATCAGGGCGCCGGCTTCGCGGCGTTCCGATTCGCTCAGTTCACCTTGCGGCTCAGTTGCAGGGGGAAGCGCCCGAGTGGCGTGAGATCGGGCAAAAAGCGTGCGCAAAGCCGCATCGGCGGCAGTCAGGGCTGGGTCGAACAAGGCGGTCATGCGCCTATTTGAACCCACCTGCTCAGCGATGCAAGTCGGCCACATTTTGTTTCACATCATGGAAAAACAACCCGCCTAAGCCCTTTGTTGCACGACTGCAACGAAACACGCGGGGCTTCCCAGATTTAGGGCGATTTGTTTTGCCCTGTTGCAGTGGCTCTGGTGCAATAGCATCAACTTCCCAAAAGGAGGTTGGCCCGGGGTCCGGTGGGAGCACAAAGTGCCAGTCACGGTGAGCCCTTCGCACCGGAGCCCTATGTTTAACCTTGGAGAAACTTGCAATGAAAAAATCTCTAGTTGCTCTGGCTGCCCTGGCTGTTGCCGGTGTTGCCTCGGCTCAGTCGTCCGTCACTCTGTTTGGTGTGGTCGACGCGTCGATCAGCGGCTACTCGTCCACCTCGCGTGACCTGCGCGGCGCCACGTTCCTGAACCCGTTCTACCTGAACCAGGGCAGCGTCAAGGTCAGCCGTACGGCTCTGGCCAACTCGGGTTACAACTCCAGCCGTCTGGGCTTCCGTGGTACGGAAGACCTGGGTGGCGGCCTGGCAGCCAGCTTCTGGCTCGAAGCCCCGATCACCAATGACGACGGCGCAACCGGCGTGTCGACGTTCGCTCGTCGCTCGACCGTGAGCCTGTCGGGTGGTTTCGGTGAAGTTCGCCTGGGTCGTGATTACACCCCGACGTTCTGGAACGACACCGTGTTCGATCCGTTCGGCACCAACGGCGTTGGCACCAACCTGATCTCGACGGCCAGCGGTTTCAACACCACCGGCGGTTCGGGTGGCTTTGGTGGCAACCCGAACTACGTTCGCGCCAGCAACACCATCGGCTACTTCCTGCCCCCGAACCTGGGCGGCTTCTACGGCCAAGTGCAGTACGGCTTCCACGAGAAGGACAAGTTCAGCCCCGGTACCGCTACGCCTAACGTCGCGAACAACTCGCGCACCGGTCGTTACGTCGGTGGCCGCTTCGGCTACGCCAACGGTCCTCTGGACGTTGCGCTGGCTTATGGCAGCAGCACCTCGGGTGACCAGTTCTACGCTGGCGTGACCAACAAGGTCAACACGCTGAACCTGGGCGCTTCGTATGACTTCGGTCCCGTGAAGCTGTTCGGTGAAGTGTCGCGCGTCAAGAACAAGGTCGACTACGAAGTCACCCCGTTCGCCAACGCCGCTGCTGACACCGATCTGACCGGTTACCTGCTGGGCGTGACTGTGCCCGTCGGTGCTGGCCTGATCCGCGCTTCGTACTCGCACGTCAAGTACGACTTCAACCAGCCCGAGTCGTTCTTCACGCCCCGCGTTTCCGACCCGAAGGCTAACAAGCTGGCCATCGGCTACGTGCACAACCTGTCGAAGCGCACGGCTCTGTACGCTACCGTCGCTCGCGTGAGCAACAAGAACGGTGCAGCTCTGACCGTCGGCGGCCCGGCCTTCATCAACAGCGGTGTCTTCACCCCGAAGAACTCGACCGGCTACGACTTCGGTATCCGTCACGCTTTCTAATTTGATGCTGGCGTAAGCCAGCTTCGAATCGAAAGACTCAAAAGCCACCCGGCGCAAGCCGGGTGGCTTTTTTCATTTGGGGCGCGCTTGTTCTCACTCGTAAAAATTGCGCCTCCACCCCCGGGGAACCCCCGTGCGGGCACGCTGCTTGCACTGCTAGCATGCCGCGATCACTATTGTTGTTGAATGACTGCCTTTGTACTGCGCCGCCTGATCCAGGCCGTGATCGTGATGATCGCGGTCGCGTTCATTGCCTTCCTCCTCTTTCAATATGTCGGCGACCCGGTCGTGTTCCTGTTGGGACAGGACGCCAAGCCCGATCAGATCCGTGAAATGCGCGCCGCATTGGGGCTCGACCGACCCTTCTTCGTGCAGTTCTGGCATTTCCTCGTCAACGCCGCACAAGGCGAGTTCGGGCTGAGCCTGCGTCAGGGCGCCAAGGTGTCGCGCCTGATCGGCGAGCGCTTTCCGGCCACGCTCGAACTCGCACTCGTGGCCGCAGCTCTGGCCCTGTTCGTCGGCATTCCGATGGGCGTGTACACCGCGTTGCGCCGTGGCACCTTCATGAGCCAGGTGTTCATGACTGTGTCGCTGCTCGGCGTGTCGCTGCCCACCTTCCTGATCGGCATCCTGCTGATCCTCGTCTTCGCCGTGACGCTGGGCTGGTTCCCGAGCTTCGGGCGCGGTGACACGGTGCAGTTCGGCTGGTGGACCAGCGGCCTGTTCAAGGCCGACGGCTGGCACCACATCATCCTGCCGGCGGTGACGTTGGCGATCTTCCAGCTCACGCTGATCATGCGGCTGGTGCGCGCCGAGATGCTCGAGGTGCTGCGCACCGACTACATCAAGTTCGCGCGCGCGCGGGGCCTGTCGAACCGCGCGATCCACTTCGGCCATGCGCTCAAGAACACGCTGGTGCCGGTCATGACCATCACGGGCCTGCAGCTCGGTGGCCTGATCGCCTTCGCGATCATCACGGAGTCGGTGTTCCAGTGGCCTGGCATGGGGCTGCTCTTCATCCAGGCAGTGACCTTCGCTGACATCCCCGTGATGGCCGCCTACCTGTGCCTGATTGCGCTGATCTTCGTGGTGATCAACCTCGTGGTCGACCTGTTGTACTTCGTGGTCGATCCCCGGCTGCGCGTGGGCAAGGCGGGAGGCCATTGAGGTGAGCGCCGTAACAGCCGCCACGGCCGCAGCAACGCCGCGCCTGCAGGCCTCCGGCCGGGCCTTCGCGCACATCGCCAGCTTCTATCCCGAGATCACGGCCTTCCGCCGCGACCTGCACGCCAACCCCGAACTCGGCTTCGAAGAGGTCTACACCTCGGGCCGCGTGCGCGAAGCACTGCGCGCTTGCGGCGTGGACGAGATCCACGACGGTATCGGCAAGACCGGCGTCGTCGGCGTCATCCGTGGCAAGTCGACGGCCAGCGGTCGCATGATCGGCCTGCGTGCCGACATGGACGCGCTGCCCATGCGCGAAGACAACGACTTCGGCTGGCGCTCCGCCAACGACGGCCTGATGCACGGCTGCGGCCACGACGGCCACACCGCCATGCTGGTCGGCGCCGCACGCTACCTGGCCGAGACGCGCGACTTCGACGGCACCGCCGTGCTGATCTTCCAGCCCGGCGAAGAAGGCTTTGCCGGTGCGCGCGTGATGATCGAAGACGGCCTGTTCGACCGCTTTCCGGTGAACGCCGTCTATGCGATGCACAACTGGCCCGCGATGCCGGCCGGCACCGTGGGCATCAACCGTGGCGCCATGATGGCCGCGGCCGATCGCGTGACGATCGAGATCAAGGGCAAGGGCGGCCATGGCGCGCACGCCTACCAGACCATCGATCCCGTCGTGGTGGCCGCGCACATCATCACCGCGGCGCAGACCATCGTGTCGCGCAGCGTGCGCCCCATCGACGCGGCCGTCGTCAGCATCTGCGCGGTGCAGGCCGGCGACCTCGGTGCCATGAGCGTGATCCCGGGCGAGGCCACACTGGTCGGCACCGTGCGCACCTTCAGCGCGCGCGTGCAGGCGCAGGTCGAGCAGCGCCTGAGCGAGCTGTGCACGGCCATTGCCACCGGCTTTGGCGCGACCGCGACGATCAAGTACGAACGCATTTATCCGGCCACGATCAACACGGCGCCCGAGGCGATGTTCGCGGCCGACGTGGCCGAGTCGCTGGTCGGTGCAAAGAACGTCGATCGCAACCTGGAGCCCAGCATGGGCGCCGAAGATTTCTCTTTCATGCTGCAGAAGAAGGCTGGTGCCTATCTGCGCATCGGCCAGGACGCCCGCAGCGGCGCCTTCCTGCACAACAGCCGCTACGACTTCAATGACGAGATCCTGCCGCTCGGCGCCGCATTGCATGCGGGGCTGATCGAGCGGGGCATGCCGCTTGCCGCCACCCGCGGTACGCAGCCAGAGCAAGCAGCCGCCACCGCGGCTTCTTGATGTGTTTTTTGATCCCAACCCGAGGAGTGTTCCCATGAGTTTCAAGAAGAAGGCGGCCGCGGTCGCTGTCCTGTGCGCTCTGAGCGCCGTCAGCATGGTCGCGAGCGCGCAGACCATCCGCATCGCGAACCAGGGCGATGCCCTGTCGCTCGATCCGCACTCGCTCAACGAGTCGCTGCAACTGAGCGTCACCGCCAACGTCTATGAAACTCTCGTGGGCCGCAACAAGGACCTGAGCCTGGCACCGCTGCTGGCCACGAGCTGGAAGCAGACCTCGCCGAACGTGTGGCGCTTCGAGCTGCGCAAGGGCGTCGTGTTCCATGACGGCACGCCGTTCAGCGCCGACGACGTGGTGTTCAGCTTCGCGCGTGCGCAGGGCGACGGCTCCGACATGAAGGCCACACTCAGCGAGATCAAGGCCGTGCGCAAGGTCGGCGACCTCGCCGTCGAAATCGAAACCAACGGCCCGTTCCCGATCCTGCCCGACGTGATCTCGCTCACCATGATCATGAGCAAGAAGTGGTGCGAGGAAAACCAGGCCACCAAGCCCGTCGACCGCCGCAAGGGCATCGAGAACACCGCCTCGTTCAAGGCCAACGGCACCGGTCCGTTCCGCGTGCGCGAACGCCAGCCCAACGTGCGCACCGTGTTCACGCGCAACGGCACCTACTGGGGCAAGATCGACGGCAACGCGCAGGAGATCGTGTTCACGCCCATCGCCAACCCCGCGACCCGCGTGGCCGCGCTGGTCTCCGGCGAAGTCGACGTGATGGAGCCCGTGCCCGTGCAGGACATCGCGCGCATCAACGCCGCGCCCAACGCCCGCGTCATCACCGGCCCCGAGATGCGCACCATCTTCCTGGGCATGGACCAGAAGCGCGACGAGCTGCAGTACTCGAACGTGAAGGGCAAGAACCCGTTCAAGGACAAGCGCGTGCGACAGGCCTTCTACCAGGCCATCGACATTGCCGGCATCCAGCGCACCGTGATGCGCGGCGCCTCCAAACCCACCGCGCTGCTCGTCGGCCCGGGCATCAACGGCTGGACCGCCGACCAGGACAAGCGCTTGCCCTTCGACGTCGATGCCGCCAAGAAGCTGCTGACCGAAGCCGGCTACCCGAACGGCTTTGAAGTCTCGATGAACTGCCCGAACGACCGCTACGTGAACGACGGCCAGATCTGTCAGAGCGTGGCCGCCAACCTCGCGAAGATCGGCGTGAAGATCAACCTCGTGGCCGAGACCAAGGGCACCTACTTCCCGAAGATCCTGCGCCGCGACACCAGCTTCTACATGCTGGGCTGGACCCCGACCACCTATGACTCGCACAACGCGCTGAGCTCGCTCACCTCGTGCCCCGACGACAAGGGCACGGGCCAGTTCAACCTGGGTGCCTACTGCAACCCCAAGCTGGACGAGCTGACCAAGAAGATCCAGTCCGAGTCGGACAAGGGCAAGCGCAACGAGATGATCAAGGAAGCCTTCAAGGTCCATTCCGACGACATCGGCCACCTGCCGCTGCATCAGCAGTCGCTGGCCTGGGGCGTGAGCAAGAAGGTCGAGCTGGTGCAACTGGCCGACAACTTCATGTACTTCAAGTGGATGAGCATCAAGTAAGTCGACCCTGGGCCGCTGCCTGAGCGGCCCGACCATGGGCCCGCTTGTTGCGGGCCCATTCTTTTTTGCCTCACGATGAAAAATAACCCCCACGCGGCCCGGCGATGAAAAAAACCCTTGCTCGCTGGCTCGACAGCGATGTCGGCTACAGCTTCCGCAACTCGCCGGTGGCGATCGCTGCCGCCGTCATTGCGCTGGTGTGCGTCTTCTGTTCGGTGTTCGCCGGATGGGTGTCGCCGCACAATCCTTTTGACCTCGCCACCCTCGAACTCGGCGACGCCCGCCTGCCGCCAGCCTGGAACGCCGAAGGCTCCTCCAAGTACCTGCTCGGCACCGACGACCAGGGCCGCGACATTCTTTCGGCCGTGATCTACGGCGCGCGCATCTCGCTGATCGTCGGCGTGGTGTCGGTGGTGCTGTCGGTCGTGGTCGGCGTGGTGCTCGGCCTGCTGGCCGGCTTCTTCGGCGGTTGGCTCGATTCCTTCCTCATGCGCGTGTGCGACGTGATGCTGTCGTTCCCGCCGATCCTGGTCGCGCTGCTCATCGCCGGTGTCGGCCGTGCGCTCTTTCCGAGCGCGCACGAATCGCTGGCCTTCGGCGTGCTGATCATTTCGATCTCGCTCACGGGCTGGGTGCAGTACGCGCGCACCGTGCGCGGCTCCACGCTGGTGGAGCGCAACAAGGAGTACGTGCAGGCCGCGCGCGTCACCGGCGTGGCGCCGCTGCGCATCATGCTGCGCCACGTGCTGCCCAACGTGATGGGGCCGGTGATGGTGCTGGCCACCATCCAGGTCGCGACCGCGATCATCACCGAGGCCACGCTGTCGTTCCTGGGTGTCGGCGTGCCGCCGACCTCGCCCTCGCTGGGCACGCTCATCAGCATCGGCAACCAGTACCTGTTCTCGGGTGAATGGTGGATCACGGTGTTCCCGGGCCTGATGCTGGTGCTCATCGCACTCAGCGTGAACCTGCTCGGCGACTGGCTGCGCGACGCGCTCAATCCGCGCTTGCGCTGAACAGAAAAGGACAACGCCCCATGACGCTGCTCCAGGTCAAAGACCTCGTCGTCGAATTTCCGCACCGTCGCGGCACGCTGCGCGCGATCGACCGCATTTCCTTCGACATCGCGCCGGGAGAAATCCTCGGCGTGGTGGGCGAATCGGGTGCGGGCAAGTCGCTCACCGGCGCGGCCATCATCGGCCTGCTCGAACCGCCGGGCCGCGTGGCCAGCGGCGAGATCCTGCTCGAGGGCCAACGCATCGACAACCTCGGCTTCGATGCGATGCGCCCCATCCGCGGCCGCAAGATCGGCGCGATCTTTCAAGATCCGCTGACCTCGCTGAACCCGCTGTACACGGTGGGCCGCCAGCTCATCGAGACCATCCGCACCCACCTGCCTGTGACCGAATCGGAAGCGCGCAAGCGCGCCATCGGCCTGCTGCAGGACACCGGCATTCCCGCCGCCGAACAGCGCATCGACCACTTTCCGCACCAGTTCTCGGGCGGCATGCGCCAGCGCGTGGTGATTGCGCTTGCGCTCGCGGCCGAGCCCAAGCTCATCGTGGCCGACGAGCCGACCACCGCGCTCGACGTGTCGATCCAGGCGCAGATCATCCAGCTGCTCAAGCAGATCTGCAAAGACCGTGGCGCGGCGGTGATGCTCATCACGCACGACATGGGCGTGATCGCCGAAACCTGCGATCGCGTGGCCGTGATGTACGCGGGCCGCATCGCCGAGATCGGTCCGGTGCACGAAGTGATCCACCAGCCCGCGCATCCCTACACCTCAGGCCTGATGGCGTCGATCCCCGACATGACGATCGACCGCGAACGGCTCAACCAGATCGACGGCGCGATGCCGCGGCTCAACGCCATTCCGACCGGCTGTGCCTACAACCCGCGCTGCCCGCGCACCTTTGCGCGCTGCCTGACCGAACGGCCCGAGCTGATGCATGCGGGCGCCACGCGCGCCGCCTGCTGGCTGCACGACGCCGCCGACCCACATGCGGGGCAGGCCGAGATCGCCGCGCAACACCACGACGCCCTGGCGGCCGGCGAGCGCGCCACGCCCGAGGCGACCGAACCCCTCGTGGAGGTGACCCGATGAGCGCCGTGACCGAACCCCGCACCGCCACGACCGCGGCCGCCACGGGCGAGCCGCTCGTGGTCGCGCACGACCTCGCGCGCACCTTCGACGTGTCGCCGCCCTGGCTCAACCGCGTGCTCGAACGCAAGCCGCGTGTGCTGCTGCATGCGGTGGATGGCGTGAGCTTTTCGATCGAGCGCGGCAAGACGCTCGCGCTGGTGGGCGAGTCGGGCTGCGGCAAGAGCACCGTCGCACGGCTGCTGGTCGGCCTGTATGCGCCGACCCGCGGTGGCCTGCAGTTCGACGGGCAGGATGCGCACGCCGCGTTCAAGACACCCGAAGGCCGGCAGCTGCGCCGCCGCATCCAGATGATCTTCCAGGACCCTTACGCGAGCCTCAACCCGCGCTGGATCGTCGAGGACATCATCGGCGAGCCGCTGCGCGAGCACGGCATCCTTACCGACAAGGACGCACTGCGCCAGCGCGTGGGCGAACTGCTGCAGTCGGTGGGCCTCTCGCCGCTGGACATGAGCAAGTACCCGCACCAGTTCTCGGGCGGCCAGCGCCAGCGCATCTCGATCGCCCGCGCGCTCGCCACGCAGCCCGAGTTCCTGGTGTGCGACGAGCCCACCTCCGCGCTCGACGTGAGCGTGCAGGCGCAGGTGCTCAACATCATGAAGGACCTGCAGCGCGAGCAGGGCCTGACGTACCTCTTCATCTCGCACAACCTCGCCGTGGTGCGCCACGTCGCCGACCAGGTTGGCGTGATGTACCTGGGCCGGCTGGTCGAGGTGGCGGACAAGCAGAAGCTCTTTGCCGAGCCGCAGCACCCGTACACCCGCATGCTGCTCGACGCGATCCCGCAGATGAAGCACACCGGCCGTGCGCGCACACCGGTGCAGGGCGAGGTGCCGAACCCGCTGAACCCGCCGACCGGCTGCGCCTTTCATCCGCGCTGCCCGCATGCCAATGCGCGCTGCTCGTCGGAGCGACCGTCGCTGATGAGCCTCAAGGGCGTGCAGGTGGCCTGCCACGCTGTGGAGGAAGGGCGGATCTGAAGGTACGTCACCGAAGCGGAAGGAGATCGGCCGAAGTGTGCGTAAAGGCACTGCGGCGCAGCGAGAGATGAGGCAGAGTCCGGCGCTTGTCCCGAACGAAACCATGACATCTCCGACGATCCCTTCCTCATTGGCGGCCCGCCTGCTCGGCCGCCGCGGCTTTCTCATGGGCTCGGCGCTGGGTGCGACCGCCGCGCTGGCGTCGATGGCCGAGATCGCGCACGCGGCAGGCGCGTCAACCGCGCGCCGCATGCCCGTCATCTTCATCGGCCACGGCTCGCCGATGAATGCGCTCGCGGACAACGCCTTCACGCGCCGCCTCGCCGCCTGGGGCCGCGAGCTGCCGCGCCCCACGGCGATCCTCAGCGTGTCGGCGCATTGGCTCAGCCAGGGCGCGACCGGCGTCACGGTGCAGACCCGGCCCAAGACGATCTACGATTTCGGCGGTTTTCCGCAGGCGCTGTTCGACATCGAATACCCCGCGTCGGGTCATCCCGCGCTCGCACGCGCGGCGGTCGGCGCCGTCAAGCAGACGCCGGTGATCGCCACCGAGCAGTGGGGGCTGGACCACGGCACCTGGACCGTGCTGAAGCACCTGTACCCGAAGGCCGACGTGCCGGTCTTCCAGCTCAGCATCGACTACGACAAGCCGGCGGCGTTCCATCATGCGGTGGGGCGCGACCTGGCGGCCTTGCGCGATCAGGGCGTGCTCGTGATGGGCAGCGGCAACGTGGTGCACAACCTGCGCGTGACCGACCGTGGCACGCCCGATGGCCCGAAGGCGAGCCGCCCGTGGGCGCAGTCTTTCGACGATGCGGTGAAGGCCGCGCTGGCCGGCCGGGACGACCGTGCGCTGATCGGCTACGAGAAACTCGAAGGGGCGTCGACCGCCGTGGCCACGCCGGACCACTACTTTCCCTTCCTGTATGCCCTGGGCGCTGCGGCGCCGGGCGAGCGTGCGAAGACCGTCTACGAAGGCTTCCAGTCGGGCACGCTCGGCATGCGCTGTCTTCAGTTCGGCTGAAGGAAGGCCGCGCAGCCTTGCTGCTGGGTTACTGCTCTTCGCCCCAGGCGAAGCCGTCGCGCGCGATCATGGCGCTCGATGCGCTGGGGCCCCAGGTGCCGGCCGCATAAGGGCGCGGGCCGCCGTCGGATTCCCAGGAATCGATGAGCGGCTCGACCCAGCGCCAGGCTTCTTCCTGCTCGTCGCTGCGCACGAACAGGTTGAGGCGGCCGTCGATCACGTCGAGCAGCAGGCGTTCGTAGGCGCCCACGCGCTCGGCACCGAAGCGCTTGTCGAAGTCGAGGTCGAGCTGCACCGGCGCCAGCTGCGCGGCGCTGGCGTGGCCGTTGCCGCCGCGCTGGCGGTTGTCCTGTGCCTGCGCGAGCATGTGCAGTTCCAGGCCGTCCTTCGGCTGCAGGTTGATCACCAGCTTGTTGACGTTGCCGGTGGGCGCGCGGTAGATCGCGTGCGGCGTCGGGCGGAAGTTGACCTCGATGCGCGCGTCGCGCGAAGCTAGGCGCTTGCCGGTGCGGATGTAGAAGGGCACGCCGGCCCAGCGCCAGTTGGCGATTTCGGTACGCAGCGCCACGAAGGTTTCGGTGCGGCTGTCGGGGTTCACGCCCGGCTCGTCGCGATAGCCCTGCACCCGTTCGCCGTAGGCCGTGCCGGCCGTGTACTGGCCGCGCACCGCATGCAGGCCGAGCGTCTCGGGCGTCCAGGGCTTGAGCGCGCGCAGCACCTTGAGTTTTTCGTCGCGGATGGCGTCGGCGTGCGCGTTGATCGGCGGCTCCATGGCCACGGCGCACAGCAGCTGCAGCGCGTGGTTCTGCACCATGTCGCGCAGCGCGCCGGTCTGGTCGTAGAAGGCGCCGCGCTTTTCCACGCCCAGGTCTTCGGCCATGGTGATCTGGATGTTGGCGATGTGCTCGCGGCGCCAGATGGGTTCGAACAGCGCGTTGCCGAAGCGCATCGCGAACAGGTTCTGCACCGAGGGCTTGCCCAGGTAGTGGTCGATGCGGAAGACCTGCTTTTCCTCGAGCACCTTGCCCACCGCCGCGTTGATCGCGCGGTTGGAGGCGAGGTCGTGGCCCAGCGGCTTTTCGAGCACGACGCGGGTGCGCGGGCCGTTGAGCCCGGCGGCGGCGATCTGCTCGACCACCTGCGTGAAGAGCGCGGGCGCCGTGGCCACGTACATCACGACCGTCTTGGCGTCGCGCTGCTTGAGGAGGTCGGCCAGGCTGGCGTAGTCGGCGGGCTTGGACAGGTCCATGCGCAGGTAGTGCAGCATGGAGGCGAACTTCTTGAACTCCTCGGGCGAGGGGCGCTTGGCGCCTTCGACGGCGCTGAAACGCGACTGGATCAGCTCGCGGTACTGGTCGTCCGACAGGTCGTCGCGCGCCACGCCGACGATGCGTCCGTCCTGCGGCAGGCTGCCGTGCCTGAAGGCCTGGAACAGCGCGGGCATCAGTTTGCGCCACGCAAGGTCGCCAGTACCGCCGAACAGAACGAGATCGAAGCTCATGAGAAAACTTTCCTTTTGTCTGGATGCAGAGCAGGCCGTGTGCCAGTCGCGATGGTACTTCTACCGATTCGGCACACCTGTACTAAAGCTACGCTGACCCAAGGCCGCAAGGCCTTTTTTTATGCCTGAGGCAGGGGAATACCAATGAAGAAGCTTTTCACGGCAGCCGCGCTGCTGGGTCTGTCGGCCGCCGCGTCGGCGCAAACCGTCAACGTCATCTGCTCGGTGCAGGCCGAGTGGTGCAACGTGATCTCCACCGTCTACGCCCGCACCACCGGCGTTCGCATCAACATGGCGCTCAAGGGCTCGGGCGAGGCGCTGGCCCAGCTGATCGCCGAGAAGGACAACCCCAAGACCGACGTCTGGTTCGGCGGCACGGGTGATCCGCACCTGCAGGCGGCCGAGCAGGGCCTCACGCTCGAATACAAGTCGCCCACGCTCACGCAGCTTCACCCCTGGGCCCAGCAGCAGGCCAAACAGTCGGGCTACAAGACCGTGGGCATCTATTCCGGCCCGCTGGGCTTCGGCTACAACCCCGAGCTGCTCGCCAAGAAGAAGCTGCCCGTGCCCAAGACCTGGGCCGACCTGCTCAAGCCCGAATACAAGGGCGACATCCAGGTGGCCAACCCGGCGTCGAGCGGCACGGCCTACACCATGATCGCCACGCTGGTGCAGCTCATGGGCGAGGACAAGGCCTTCGACTACCTCAAGGCGCTGCACAAGAACGTCGGCCAGTACACCCGCTCGGGCACCGGCCCGATCAAGGCGGTGGCGCGCGGCGAAACCGCGATCTCCATCAGCTTCGTGCACGACGGCCCGGGCGAGAAGATGCAGGGCTTCCCGGTCGAGACCATCACGCCCAGCGACGGCACCGGCGCCGAGATCGGCTCCATGAGCATCATCAAGGGCGCGCGCAACCTCGACGCCGCCAAGAAGTTCTACGAATGGGCGCTCACGCCCGCCGCGCAGGAGCTGGGTGCCGCGAACAAGCAGTTCCAGCTGCCGAGCAACGCGACCGCCAAGCTCGACCCGCGCATTCCTGACTTCAAGAAGATCAAGTTCATCAACTACGACTACGCCAAGTACGGCGCCAGCGCCGAGCGCCGCCGCCTGATCGCGCGCTGGGAAAAAGACGTCAATTCGCTGCCGCGCTAAGTGGAAGCGCGTTCCAACGAAGGCGCGCGGGTCAACCCGGCGTCTCTCGCCGCCGCCCGGCGCGCACGGCGCTGGATCTGGGCCTGGGTCGTGCTGGGCTTTGCGGCCTACCTCGTGCTGCCCTGGTATGCGATCCAGGACGCGACCTGGTACGAAGCCGTTCCGCAGGTGTTCGGCCAGGCGGAGGGCGCCAACGGCCTGATGCAGGCGGCGACGCAGGGCCGCAGCTGGCTCTTCATCGGGCTGGCCGGTTTGCTGCTGTGTGCCGTCGGTGCAGCCTTGCCGGCCGGCAAGGCGCAGGGGCGCTGGCTGCTGGCGGGCGGCGCGATCGGCGCCATCGGCCTGGCGGTGGCGGGCTTCACCATCGGCGCGCGCGGCTGGAGCGTTGCGGCCCTCAACACGCAGTTCGGCGAGCTGGCCGTCAACCAGTTCGGCATCGGCGCGGGCGGCTTCGTGGCGCTCACGGCGCTCGTGTTGCTGGCGGCTTTCGGCATCGCGCGGCTCGGCCTGTTCAAGGGCGACCTGTTCGTGGCTGCTTCGGTCGTCGGCTGCGGCGTGCTGATGGCGCTGTTCATCGCCTACCCGGTGAGCCGTGCGCTGTCGGGCGCGTTCTTCAACGAAGACGGGCAATGGTCGATCACGGCCTTTGCGGCGCGCGTGTTCACCGAGCGCATCTGGGGCCTGGGCTGCCTGGCGGGCGGCGTGCGCTGCGGCGTGGCGTGGAACACGCTGGTGCTGGCGCTGCTCACCGCGGCCGGCACCACCTTCCTGGGCACGCTGATGGCGCTGATGGCCGAGCGCGGCAGCCAGCGCGGGCAGGGCGTGCTGCGGGTGCTGGCGCTGCTGCCGATCATCACGCCACCGTTCGTTGTCGGCCTCGGCCTGATCCTGCTGTTCGGCCGTGCGGGCATCGTCAACCAGGTGCTCGAAAGCGTGTTCGGCATCGAGCCCACGCGCTGGTTCTACGGCATGCCGGGCGTGCTGGTGGCGCAGCTGTTCGCCTTCACGCCCATCGCCTTCATGATCATGCGCGGCGTGGTGCAGGGCATCGCGCCCAGCCTCGAAGAGGCCGCGCAGATGCTGCGTGCCGACCGGCGCCGTGCCTTCTTCACCGTCACGCTGCCGCTGCTCAAGCCCGGGCTGGCCAACGCCTTCCTGGTCGGCTTCATCGAAAGCATGGCCGACTTCGGCAACCCGGTGGTGGTGGGCGGCCAGTTCTCGGTGCTGTCGACCGACATCTTCTTTGCCATCGTCGGCGCGCAGTACGACCAGGGCCGCGCCGCGTCGCTGGCCTGGGTGCTCACGCTGTTCGCGCTCGGCGTGTTCGCGCTGCAGCGCGGCCTGCTGGGCAAGCAAAACTTCACGACCGTGAGCGGCAAGGGCGACGCCGGCATCGCGATGGCGCTGCCCGACGGCGTGCGCCGCACCATCCAGTGCATTGCGCTGCCGTGGATTGCGTTCACCGCCGTGGTCTACCTGTTCGCCTTCGCGGGCGGCTTCGTGCAGACCTGGGGGCGCGACTACAGCTTCACGCTCAACCACTTCAAGAGCGCCTTCGCGCTGGAGTGGGGCCAGTTCGGGCTGGTGTGGGCGGGTACGGCATGGAACTCGCTGATCACCACGCTGAAGCTGGCCGGCATCTCGGCGCCGATCACCGCCGCGCTCGGTTTGCTGATCGCCTGGCTGCTGGCGCGCAACGAGTTCAAGGGGCAGGGCGTTTTCGAGTTCGGCGCGCTGCTGGCCTTTGCCATCCCGGGCACGGTGCTCGGTGTGAGCTACATCCTGGCGTTCAACGTGCCGCCGTTCGAGCTCACGGGCACGGGGCTGATCATCGTGCTGTGCTTCATGTTCCGCAATCTGCCGGTGGGCGTGCGGGCCGGCACAGCGGCCTTCAAGCAGCTGGACCGCTCACTCGACGAAGCCTCGCTGATGCTGCGTGCGTCGACTTCGCAGACCTTGTTCAAGGTGGTGCTGCCGCTGCTCAAGCCGGCGCTGGTGGCGGCGCTGGTCTACAGCTTCGTGCGCGCCATGACGACGGTGAGCGCGGTGATCTTCCTGGTCACGGCCGAGAACGAACTGGCCACCACCTACATCATCGGCCGCGTCGGCAACGGCGACTACGGCATCGCGCTCGCGTACTGCACGGTGCTCATGGTGCTGATGTCGCTGGCGATCGCGCTGGTGCAGTTCGTGGTGGGGGAGCGCAAGCTGGGGCGGCGCGGCGCCGCGCCTCCGCATCAAGGACATCACAAAATGGAAAGCCTCTCCGTATGAACGGCATCGAATTCCGCAACATCACCAAGCGCTACGGCGTCGACAAGAACGGCCCGATGGCCGTCAAGGGCATCAGCTTCGAGGTGCCCGTGGGCACGCTCACCACCATCCTCGGCCCCTCGGGCTGCGGCAAGACGACCACGCTGCGCATGATCGCAGGGCTCGAGTCGCCGACCTCGGGCTCGATCTTCATGGGCGGGCGCGACGTCACCACGCTCGGCCCGGGCGAGCGCAACGTGAGCATGATGTTCCAGAGCTACGCGCTGTTCCCGCACATGAACGTGATCGAGAACGTCGGCTACGGCCTGCGCATGAGCGGCGTGAAGAAGGACGAGGCCACGTCGCGCGCGCGCGATGCGCTCAAGGGTGTCGGCCTCGTCGGCTTCGACGAGCGCCTGCCCAGCGAGCTCTCGGGCGGCCAGCAGCAGCGCGTGGCCCTGGCGCGCGCGCTGGTGCTGGAGCCGGCGGTGCTGCTGTTCGACGAGCCGCTGTCCAACCTCGACGCCCGCCTGCGCCGCGAGATGCGCGAGGAAATCCGCTCGTTGCAGCAGCGCCTGAAGCTCACCGTGGCCTACGTGACGCACGACCAGAGCGAGGCGCTGGCCGTGAGCGACCAGATCATCGTGATGGACCACGGCGTGATCGCCCAGCGCGGCACGCCCGAGCAGCTGTACGGCCGTCCCGAGAGCGAGTTCGTCGCCGGCTTCATGGGCGAGGCGATGGTGTTTCCGGCTGTGGCGCAGGTCGACGGCAGCGTCACGCTCGGCCCGCTGCGCCTGCAGCCGCGCTACGCGGTGGCGCCCGGTACGGTGAAGGTGGCGGTGCGGCCCGAGGCCTGGGACATCGGCGCGCTCGACGGCCTGCCCGCCACGCTGCGCAAGGCGGCCTACCTCGGCAGCTACTACGAATACGGCTTCGACACCCCGCTGGGGCCGGTCTTCGTGGTGTCGACCGACCTGTCGCGCCCGCTGGCTGCCGGCACGCAGACCACCCTGTCGCTCGGAACCCATGGCGTGAGCGTGGTGCCCGGCGCATGAAACAATGGCGCCATGAACGTGGTTTTCGATCTTGGCGCCGTGCTGTTCGCCTGGGAGCCGACACGGCTGGTCCAGGCCCATCTTGCCCCTCACGCCCCCACTGAAGCCGCTGCCGCGGCCTTGGGCCGGGCCCTTTTTCATCACGACGACTGGACCGGCTTCGACTGCGGCACCCGCACGCTGGACGACGCGATCGCCCGCATGTCGGCGCGGCTGGCGCTGCCGGCCGCGTCGTTGCACGCCATGCTCGACGGGCTCGGGGAGCGGCTGGAGCCCATCGACGTCACGCTGGAGATGCTCGAACAGCTCATCGCCCAGCGCGATGCCGGCGAGCCGCTGCGGCTGTACTACCTGTCGAACATGCCCGCGCCGTTTGCCCGCGCCCTGGAGCGTAGGCATGCGTTCATGCGGCGTTTCGATGGCGGCGTGTTCTCCGGCGACGTGAAGTTTCTCAAGCCGGAGCGCGAGATCTACGAGGTGCTGGCCATGCGCCACGGCCTCGATCCCGAGCAGACCGTGTTCATCGACGACTCGGCCGCCAACGTCGAGATGGCGCGCGCCTTCGGCTGGCACGCCATCCATTGCACCGCGCCGGCCATGCTGCCGTCGCAGCTGCAGCGCTACCTGCCGGTGAGCACGACCTTGTCGGTGTCGAACCCCAGGCTACGGGCGTAGTCCAGCTCGGCCTGCAGCGCGTCGTCTTCGAGGCGCGGCGCACGCGAGAGCACCCAAAGGTACTCACGGTCGGGCGTGCCGACCAGCGCCACCTGGTAGTCGCGGTCGAGCTTCAAGATCCAGTAGTCGCCCCACACCAGCGGCAGCCAGCCCATCCAGGCGGGGGCGAAGCGCACCTGCAGCCGGCCCGCGCCGGGCTGGCCGGCCACAGGCACCACGCGCGCACTGCCGATGGCCTCGTCGAAGTTGCCGTCGGCGCGCACGCAGCGGTTGCGCACCTGCACGCTGCCGTCGGGCAGCGGCGTGTATTCGGCGCTCACCGGGCCGGCGCACTGTTTCTGGAACCGGTTGGGCAGGCGGGCCTGTTCGTGCCAGAGGCCGGCGTAGCGGTGCAGATCGACCGGCGCCACCACCTGCAGCGGCGCGCGCATCAGCGGGGCGCCGTCGGCCGGGCCGGCGGGCCGGGCACGGGCCGTGCGTGCGGCGCCCAGTGCGTACCAAGTGGCCACGCCGCCCACGACGAAGGCAGTGGCCATGGCACCGATGGCCTGGCTGGTGCGGCGGTCATCGAAGGGGCGGCCGGCAACGGGCGCGGGGCGTGGGTGGCGAGAGGTCATGGGGGCTCCTGAGGGGAAAGTCTCGTTCGGCAAGTTGCCGCGTCCGCTTCAGGGTAGCCCCCGACCCGGGCCGGTTGCCGTCAGCCACGGACCACAGCCCCTGTAGGGCAGGGCGGCCGACAACCCTTCGGGCCGCAGGCCGATGGAGCTTCGCGAAAACCCGTGCTACGGTTCGCATGAAAACATCGCCCGATGCGCAACTGCGTGCAGGACTTGTCACACCCCTCCCCGGATAATTGATTTCATGAACCAACTCGATGCACTCCGCCAGTGGACCACCGTGGTTGCCGACACCGGCGACTTCAAGCAGCTCAGCATTTCCAAGCCGCAGGACGCGACCACCAACCCGTCGCTGATCCTCAAGGCCGTGCAGAAGGCCGAATACCGGCCGCTGCTCGACGAGACCGTGAAAGCACATGCCGGCAAGCCGCTCGACGAGGTCATCGACCGCCTGCTGGTGCGCTTCGGCACCGAAATCCTTTCCATCATTCCAGGCCGTGTGTCGACCGAAGTCGACGCCCGCCTCTCGTTCGACACCGCCGCCACCGTGGCCCGCGGCGAGCGCATCGTGGCGCTGTACAAGGCCGAAGGCATCGACACCGAGAAGCGCCTGCTGATCAAGGTCGCCTCCACCTGGGAAGGCATCGAGGCCGCGCGCCTGCTCCAGCAGAAGGGCATCCGCACCAACCTCACGCTGCTGTTCTCGTTCGCGCAGGCCGTGGCCTGCGGTGCGGCCGGCGTGCAGCTCATCTCGCCCTTCGTGGGCCGCATCTACGACTGGTACAAGAAGTCGGCCGGTGCCAAGTGGGACGAAGCCGCCAGCGCGGGCGCCAACGACCCCGGCGTGCAGTCGGTGCGCGAGATCTTCAACTACTACAAGCAGCAGGGCATCAAGACCGAGGTCATGGGCGCGAGCTTCCGCAATGTCGGACAGATCCAGGCGCTCGCCGGCTGCGACCTGCTGACCATCAGCCCCGAGCTGCTGGCCGAACTGGCCGCGAGCAACGAGCCGCTCACGCACGCGCTCGACGCCAAGGCTGCCGCGAGCGGCAACGCAGAGAAGGTGAGCTACGACGAGGCCGGCTTCCGCTTCGCGCTCAACGAAGACGCGATGGCCACCGAGAAGCTCGCCGAGGGCATCCGCGCCTTCGCGGCCGACGCCGTGAAGCTCGAAAAGCTCATGCAGGAAAGCGGCAAGTAAACATGACCATGACTCTGCGCTGTGACCGCGCGCCGGCCTGGGCGCAACTGCAGTCCAGCTTCGACACGGCCGGTCGCCAGTTCGACCTCCGCCATGCCTTCGTGGACGACACCGGGCGCTTCGCGCACTTCAGCCAGGAAGCGCCCCACGTCTTTGCCGACCTGTCGAAGAACCTGATCGACGCGCGCACCGAGGCGCTGCTGTTCACGCTGGCGCGCGAGTGCGGCCTCGAGGCCCACCGCGACGCCATGTTCGCGGGCGCGCACATCAACAACACCGAAGACCGCGCCGTGCTGCACACGCTGCTGCGCGCGCCGGCCGATGCGGCCACTGGTCGCCAGACGGCCCACGAGCTGCGCGAGGTGCACGCCACGCTCGACGCCATGCTGGCCTACGCCGAGAAGGTGCGCAGCGACCACACGATCACCGACGTGGTCAACATCGGCATCGGCGGCTCCGACCTCGGCCCGCAGATGGCGGTGCTGGCGCTCACGGAGTTCGTGGCGCCTGGCAAACGCTTTCACTTCGTCTCGAACGTCGACGGCCACGAGCTGGCGGGCGTGCTGAAGGGCCTCGCGCCCGAACATACGCTGTTCCTGGTTGCTTCCAAGACCTTCACCACCGCCGAGACGATGACCAACGCGCTCTCGGCCAAGCGCTGGTACGAGCAATCGGGCGGCACCGACATCGCAGGCCACTTCGCCGCGCTCACGACGAATGTCGAGGCCGCGAACAAGTTCGGCATCGCCACCACCTTCGGCTTCTGGGACTGGGTGGGCGGCCGCTATTCGCTGTGGTCGGCCATCGGCCTGCCGATTGCGCTGGCCATCGGTGCCGACGGCTTTCGCCGGCTGCTGGCGGGCGCGCATGCGATGGACGAGCACTTTCGCACCGCGCCGCTCGAGCAGAACCTGCCGGTGCGCCTGGGTCTGCTCGACGTCTGGTACCGCAACTTCCACAAGTTCACGAGCCGCAGCATCGCGCCGTACCACAGCGCCTTGAAGCGCGTGCCGGCCTACCTGCAGCAGCTCGAGATGGAAAGCAACGGCAAGCAGGTCGATGCGAGCGGCGCGCCGCTGGACTTCGGCACCTCGCCCGTGCTCTGGGGCGAGCCCGGCACCAACGGGCAGCACGCGTACTTCCAGATGCTGCACCAGGGCACCGACGTGATCCCGCTCGAATTCATGGCAGTGCGCGACGCCTCGCACGACCTCGACGGCCACCATTCCAAGCTGCTGGCCAACGCGCTCGCGCAGGCGCAGGCGCTGATGGTCGGCAAGCTCGACGAAGGCGGCCACAAGAACTTTCCGGGCAACCGGCCGAGCACCTTCTTCGTGTTCGAGAGGCTCACGCCCGAAGCACTGGGCGCCTTCCTCGCGATGTACGAGCACCGCGTGTTCACCAGCGGCGCGCTGTGGGGCATCAACAGCTTCGACCAGTGGGGCGTGGAGCTCGGCAAGGTGCTGGCGCGCGACATCGAGCCGCGCCTTGCCTCGGGCGATGTCGCGGGGCTCGACGCCTCGACCGCCGGCCTGCTGAAGCGGCTGAGCGCCTGACGGCACACGTCACTGCGCGCCTTGCAAGCCTTGGCCAAACGCTCTATTTACTAGGCCGTTAGGCCATTGGTTTGCAGTGCGCTGGCCGGTTTGGCCGAGTTTGTCGTTGCACAGTGCGCCGATATGATGGCCCCGGGGAAATTTCCCTGGGATTCATCAAGAGGAGCGAGTCAATGGACTTTCAAACAGCGGTCAAGACGTGCATCGCCAAGTACACCGATTTCACGGGTCGTGCGTCGCGTTCCGAGTTCTGGTGGTTTTTTCTGGCCCAGTTCGGCGTGCTCGTCGTGACGGGCCTGATCCATGAGTACGTGTATTTCATTGCAGCGCTGGCCCTGCTTCTGCCCGCCCTCGCGGTGGGCGTGCGCCGCCTGCACGATATCGGCAAGAGCGGCTGGTTCTTGCTGCTGTCGATCATCCCGCTGATCAATCTCGTGCTGATCTACTTCTTCGTTCAGCCGTCGCAGCCGGAGAGCAATGCTTACGGCGAACCGCCGAGCGCCTGAACGTTCTGCCAAGGGCCGCATACGCGGCCCTTTTCTTTTGGGCGTAAGAAGCAAGCAGCTCAGGCCACCGCCGTTTCGACGGACGCGGGTGCAGCAGGCGCGCCGCTCGCCATCCGCACGCACAGGTCGAAGGCCTGCTGCAGCCCTTCGATCTGCGCCATGCCCTTGCCGGCAATGTCGAAGGCGCTGCCGCTGGCCGATGTCGCCACCGGCACTGGCAGCCCGCCGTGCAAGGTCACGCCTTGTTCGAAGCCCATGAGCTTCATCGCGATCTGGCCCTGGTCGTGGTACATCGACACCACCGCATCGACATCGCCGCGCCGCGCGCCGATGAATACCGTATCGGGCGAGAACGGGCCACGCGCGTCGTAGCCCTCGACGCGCAGCTGTTCGATGGCGGGCGCGATGATCTCGATCTCTTCCATGCCGATCGAACCGCCGTCGCCCGCGTGCGGGTTGAGCCCGGTCACCGCGATGCGCGGTTGCGCCACGCCGGCGCGGCGCAGTGCCGACGCGATGATCTTCACGGCGTCGCTCACGCCTTCCACGGTGATGTGCCGCGCCACGTCCTTCAGCGGAATGTGCGAGGTCACGCGCGAGGTCCACAGCGACCCGGTGAGGTTGAACTCGCAGACGAAGCTGGTCACGGCGAAGCGTTCCTGCATGTAGCGCAGCTCGTCCTCGTGCGTCAGGCCCCCGAGCCTCAGGGAATGCTTGTTGAGCGGTGCGAAGAGGATCGCATCCGCCTGGCCGCGTCGCACGGCCAGGGTCGCGTCTTCGAGCGCCTGGAACGAGGCGCGGCCCGAGCGTTCGTTCGACTCACCAAGCACCGGCTCCTCGCCTGCCATCCAGTCGCGTGTGAGGAGGCTCAGCCGGCCGTCCTCGAAGCGCAGATCGTCGAGGGTGTTCACCTGCAGTGGGGCGAGCTTCATGCCTGCCACGCGTTCTCCCTGCGCGAGCACGACGGGGTCGGCGATCAGCAGCACGCGCGCGGCGTCGAGGTTGCGCTGGCGCGCGAGCAGCTTCACGGCCATCTCGGGGCCGACGCCGCTGGGATCGCCCAGCAGCACGGCGATGCGGGGTTTGGCGGAGGTCACGCTCGGAGTTGTCGATGGGGTTGGCATGGTCGGCAATGGATGTGGGGAAAAGAGAAGGGAAAGGTCGGCCTCACTCGGCCTTGATGCGCGCCGCGCGCACGAGCTGGCCGTAGTGGTCGAACTCCTGCTTGTTCATCGCCGCGAAGGGCTCACCGGTCAGCGTGCCGGGCTCGCCGCCGAGTGCCTTGATGCGCGACTGCACGTCCGTCAGGTTCATCGTGCGCGTCAGTTCGGCGCTCAGCCGCTCGACCGCCGGGCGCGGCGTGCCGGCCGTCACGTACAGGCCGTACCAGGTGGACACGTCGGCGCCCTTGATGCCTTGTTCGGCCAGTGTGGGCACGTCGGGCAGCTCGGGCGAGCGCTGCGGCGCGCTCACGGCCAGCGCGCGGAACTTGCCGGCGCGGATCTGGCCCATGGCGGAGGAGGTGCTGTCGAACATCATCTCGACCTCGCCCGAGATGATGTCGATGTGCGCCTGCGAACTGCCCTTGTAGGGCACGTGGATCGAGGTCATGCCCGTGGCCAGGTTGAAGGCTTCGCCGCCCACGTGCTGCGTGCTGCCGATGCCCGAAGACGCGTACTTGAAGCCGCCCGGCTTGGCCGCCATGGCCGCGAACAGGTCCTTCACCGATTTGTAGGGCGAGTTGGCCGACACCACCAGCACGTTGGGCATCACGGCCACGAGGCCGATGGGTTGCAGGTCTTTCAGCGGGTCGTATTTGAGCTTGAGGATGTGCGGCGCCACGGCCTGCGCCGTGTTGGTGGCCAGCAGCAGGGTGGCGCCGTCGGCCGGCGCGCGGGCCGTGAGTTCGCCGGCGATGGTGTTCGATGCGCCGGGGCGGTTCTCCACCGTCACGGGCTGCTTGAGCGCGGGCGAGAACTTGTCGGCCAGCACGCGCGCGAGGATGTCGGTGCCGCCGCCGGGCGAGGCGCCGACCAGGATGCGCAGCGGCTTGTCGGGGTAGGCCGGCTGTGCGCCTGCGCTCAGGCAGGCGGCCAGCGCCAGCAGCGCCGCCACACCGGCATGGCGGGCCAGGGGAAAGAGGGTCATCGCGTCGTCTCCTGCTTGTTGTGGCCCCGAGCCTACGGAGCTTCGGGCACGCGATCCAATCGAAAAAGGCCGAAGCTCCATATACTTTTGTGCATGAAACCAGGCCTCACCGACGCTTCGCTGATGCTCCACGTCCGGCCGCGCCAGCTGCTCCTGCTGGCCCGGCTCGACGCGCACCGCCACCTCGGCCGCGCGGCCGAGGCCATGAACATCAGCCAGCCCGCGGCCACCAAGCTGCTGCAGCAGCTGGAGGAGTCGCTGGGAGAGCAGCTCTTCGAGCGCTCGGCGCGCGGCATGGCGCCCACGCCCTACGGCGAGATCCTCATCCGCTACGCCCGCCGCGTGCTCAGCGACTTCGGCACCGCCCGCGAGGAAATGCTTGCGCTGCGCTCGGGCCTGAGCGGCGCGCTGCGTGTGGGCAGCGTGCCGGGCGCCGTGCCCGAGCTGCTGGCGCCGGCGCTGGTGGCGTACCACCTGCGCCATCCGCAGGTGGCCGTGTCGGTGGTGGTCGAAACCAGCGACGTGATGCAGGCGCAGCTGGAGCAGGGCGACGTCGACCTCGTGCTGGGCCGTCTCACCGACGGCCACGACGAGGCCAAGTACGCGAGCGTGCCGCTGCTGGGCGAATCGCAGGTGGTCGTCGTGCGCGCCGCGCACCCGGTGTTCGAGCGCGCGGCCACGGTCACGCTGGCAGAGATGGCGACCTGGTCGTGGGTGCTGCAGCCTCCGGGGTCGCCGCAGCGCGGGCGCTTCGAGGCCGCCATGCGCGAGGCGGGCATCCAGGCCCGGCTGGACATCATCGAAACGGCATCGCCCATCGCCATCACGGCCCTGCTCGAGAACTCCGACATGGCCGCCGTCATGCCGGCCTCGCAGGCCAACCATTACGGCCGGCTGGGCGTGCTGCGCACGGTGCCGGTCGAGCTGCCCGTGCGGGTGCCGCCGATCTGTCTGATCACCCGCGAGGACCGGGCGCTGTCGCCGGCCGCCGCGCAGTTCCGGCGCCAGTTGCTGGGCGGGAGCGGGCACGGCTGAGAACTTCGGACAGGCAGTTTTCCATCCTGAATTGCATCAACTAGGGATTTCACTAGCCAACTGGTGCATGAAAGTACTGGGGGCGACCTTCGAAATACCAAAGGCGCAAGCGCGTTTCTCCAGAATCCGGGCACGGCGACCACGATACCGGGGCGTCGCTCACCCAAGGAGACAACATGAAACGCTTTCTGAAAGCGGGCCTCGCCCTCGCACTCATCGGCACGGGGCTCGTGTCCCACGCCGCCACCGAACTCGTGATCGCAACCGTCAACAACGGCCACATGATCGAGATGCAGAAGCTCACGCCCTTCTTCGAAAAGGCCAACCCCGACATCAAGCTCAAGTGGGTCACGCTCGAAGAAGGCACGCTGCGCCAGCGCGTGACCACCGACATCGCCACCAAGGGCGGCCAGTTCGACGTGATGACCATCGGCCTGTACGAAGCGCCGATCTGGTCGAAGAAGGGCTGGCTGCAGCCCATCGCCACCGATGCCGCCTACGACGTCGACGACCTGCTGCCCGCCATCCGCGCCGGCCTGTCGCATGAAGGCAAGCTCTACGCCGCGCCGTTCTACGGCGAGAGCTCGATGCTCATGTACCGCAAGGACCTGGCCGACAAGGTCGGCTTCAAGATGCCCGAGCAGCCCACCTGGGCGCAGGTGAAGGAACTGGCCGGCAAGATCCACGACCCCAAGGGCGGCCTGTACGCCATGTGCCTGCGCGGCAAGCCGGGCTGGGGCGACAACATGGCCCTACTGACCACGCTGGTCAACACCAACGGCGGCCAGTGGTTCGACATGCAGTGGAAGCCGCAGATCGACACCAAGCCCTGGAAGGACGCGATCGGCTTCTACGTCGACCTCATGAAGGCCTACGGCCCGCCGGGCGCCTCGGCCAACAGCTTCAACGAGAACCTCGCGCTCTTCAACGAAGGCAAGTGCGGCATGTGGGTCGACGCGACCATCGCCGCCTCGTTCATCAGCGATCCCAAGCAGTCGAAGGTGGCCGACAAGGTGGCCTTCGCACAGGCCCCTGTCGCCGTCACGCCGAAGGGCGCGAACTGGCTGTGGACCTGGAACCTCGCCATTCCCGCCAGCTCGACCAAGGGCGCCGCCGCACAGACCTTCGTGAAGTGGGCGACCTCCAAGGAGTACGTCAACCTCGTCGCCAAGGAACACGGCTGGGGCACGGTGCCCACGGGCACGCGCAAGTCGACCTATGCGAACCCCGAGTTCCAGAAGGTTGCCAAGTTCGCCGCCGCCGAGAAGAAGGCCATCGACAGCGCCAACCTCAGCGACAGCACCTTGCCGAAGTCGCCGTACGTCGGCGTGCAGTACGCGGCCATTCCCGAGTTCCAGGCCATCGGCGTGGCGGTGGGCCAGCAGATGAGCGCGGCACTGGCGGGCAAGGTCACGGTCGACCAGGCACTGAAGACCTCGCAGACAACCGCTGAGCGCGAGATGAAGAAGGCCGGCTACTACAAGTAAGCCGCGCTTCTTCCCCTCTCCCCCGTGGGGAGAGGGCCGCAGCCCGAGAGGAACAGACCATGAAAAGACTCCTGCCCCGCGCCCTCATGGCGCCCGCCGTGCTCACGCTCTTCCTCTGGATGATCGTGCCGCTGCTGATGACGTTGTACTTCTCGTTCGTGAACTACAACCTCATGCAACCCGGCGAACGCACGTTCGCGGGCCTCGAGAACTTTCACTACTTCGTCACCGACCCCGACTTCTGGCCGGCCACGTGGAACACGCTGCTGCTCATTGGCAGCGTGATCGTCATCACCGTGGTGTTCGGCGTGCTGCTCGCGCTGCTGGTGAACGAGCCCTTCCCGGGCCGCGGCATCGTGCGCGTGCTGCTGATCTCGCCCTTCTTCGTCATGCCCGCAGTGAACGCGCTGCTGTGGAAGCACATGATGATGAACCCCATCTACGGTGTGCTCGCCGACCTGTGGCGCTTCTTCGGTGCGCAGCCGGTCGACTGGCTCACCGACGTGCCGCTGTTCTCCGTGATCATCATGGTGGCGTGGCAGTGGCTGCCTTTTGCCTGCCTGATCTTCATCACCTCGCTGCAGTCGCTCGACCGCGAGCAGATGGAAGCGGCGCGCATGGACGGCGCGAGTTCGTTCCAGCGCTTCTTCTATCTCACCATTCCGCACCTCGGCCGCCCGATGGCCGTGGTGATCATGATCGAGATGATCTTCCTGCTCAGCGTGTTCGCCGAGATCGCCATCACCACCAATGGCGGCCCGGGCAACGAGAGCACGAACATGACCTACATGATCTTCAAGCAGTCGCTCATGAACTTCGATGTGGGCGTGGCTTCCGCGGGTGCGCTGTTCGCAGTGGTGCTGGCGAACATCGTCGCGGTGTTCCTCATTCGCATCATCGGCAAGAACCTTGACTGAAGGAACGACCATGCAACCCAGCAACTTCCTTCCCCAACTGCTGCGCACCGTCGGTGCGTGGGCCGTGGCACTGCTCCTGTTCTTCCCGCTCGGCTGGCTGTTTCTCACGGCCTTCAAGACGGAGCTGCAGGCCATCCACGTGCCGCCGCTGTTCATCTTCGAGCCCACGCTCGACAACTTCGGCGAAGTGCAGCGCCGCAGCGACTACCTGCTGTATGCGCGCAACTCGCTCATCACCAGCCTGGGCTCGACCATCCTGGGCCTGTTGATCGCCGCACCCGCTGCGTACTCGATGGCGTTCTTTCGCACGAAGAAGACGCGCGACATCCTCATGTGGATGCTCTCCACCAAGATGATGCCGGCCGTCGGCGCGTTGGTGCCGATCTACGTGCTGGCGCAGACCGCCGGCATGCTGGACTCGCTCAGCGCGCTGACCATCGTGTTCACGCTGTCGAACCTGCCGATCATGGTGTGGATGCTCTACAGCGCCTACAAGGACATTCCGAACGAGATCCTCGAAGCCGCGCGCATGGACGGCGCGAGCCTGTGGACCGAGTTCCGCCATGTCGTGATGCCGCTGTCGGTCGGCGGGCTCGCATCGACCGGCCTCCTGTGCCTGGTGCTGAGCTGGAACGAGGCCTTCTGGGCCCTCAACCTCACCTCCGCCAAGGCCGGCACGCTGGCCACGCTCATCGCCTCGTACTCCAGCCCCGAAGGCCTGTTCTGGGCCAAGTTGTCGGCCGCGTCGCTGATGGCCATCGCGCCCATCGTCGTGTTCGGCTGGTTCAGCCAGAAGCAACTGGTGCAAGGCCTGACCTTCGGCGCCGTCAAGTAAAGAAAAGGGAGACATCTCATGGCCTACCTCGAACTCAAGAACATCAAGAAGAGCTTTGGTGACGTCAACATCATCAAGGGCGTCGACCTCGAAATCCAGAAGGGCGAGTTCATCGTCTTCGTCGGGCCTTCGGGCTGCGGCAAGTCGACGCTGCTGCGCCTGATCGCGGGGCTCGAGCCGATCACCAGCGGCAGCCTGCTGCTCGACGGCAAGGACATCACCTGGGCGCCGTCGGGCAAGCGCGACCTGGCGATGGTGTTCCAGAGCTACGCGCTGTATCCGCACATGAGCGTGTACGACAACATGTCCTTCGCGCTCAAGCTCGCGGGCGTGCCCAAGAGCGAGATCAAGACCAAGGTCGAGTACGCGGCGAAGACGCTGAACCTCACGCAGTACCTCGACCGCACGCCGAAAGATCTGTCGGGCGGCCAGCGCCAGCGCGTGGCCATCGGCCGTGCCATCGTGCGTGCGCCGAAGGTGTTCCTGTTCGATGAGCCGCTGTCGAACCTCGACGCGGCGCTGCGCGGCAACACACGCGTTGAGATCCACAAGCTGCACCGCGCGCTCGGCGCGACCACCATCTACGTCACGCACGACCAGGTCGAAGCCATGACGCTGGCCGATCGCGTGGTGGTGCTGAAGGACGGGCTCATCGAACAGGTCGGCACGCCGCTCGAGCTGTACGACCGCCCGGCCAACCAGTTCGTCGCGCAGTTCATCGGCATGCCGTCGATGAACATGGTGTCGGCGAGCGCGATCCCGAGCTTTTCCGCCGCGACCGGTGGGCGTTTGCCGAGCGACGGCTTCCTGGGCGTACGCCCCGAAGGCCTGCGCGTGCATCCGAAGCAGGGCGCAGCCGCCGGCGTGCCGGGCCGCGTCGAACTCATCGAGGCGCTGGGCGCCGACACGCTGATCCACGTGGACGTGGGCGGCGTGCCGCTCATTGCGCGCCAGAACGAGCGCACGCCGCTGCAGGCCGGTGACGACGTGGCGGTCGAGCTCGATCCGTCCGTGCTGCACCTGTTCAGCCGCGAAGGCCGCGCTGTGGCCGCCTGACCCGACGACCTTCACTTTTTTCCGGACCTTCCCCGTGACCCTCGCAGCAGCAGCGGCCCTCGTGCCCACCCCACCGGCGCCTTCGGAATTCACGGTGCTTCACCTCGGCCTCGGCTCGTTTCATCGCGCGCACCAGGCCGTCTACCTGCAGCGGCTGATCGATGCGGGCGACACCCGCTGGTCGCTGTCGGGCGCCAACATCCGGCCCGACATGGCCGAGGTCGTTTCGGCGCTGCAGGCGCAGGGCGGGCGCTACACGCTCGAGACCGTGTCGCCGGCCGGCGAGTACCGCTACGAGCAGATCGAAGCGATCCGCGAAGTGCTGCCGTACGAGCCGTCGCTGGCCGCAGTGATCGCGCGCGGCGCCGCGCCGTCCACGCGCATCGTCTCCTTCACCGTGACCGAGGCCGGCTACTACCTCGATACCAAGGGCAAGCTCGACCTGTCGTTCGCCGACCTCGCAACCGACATCGAACGCGCGCAGCGCGGCGAGGCCGGCGAGACGATCTACGGTGCGGTCTGCGCGATCCTGCGGGCACGGCGTGCCGCACAGGCGGGCCCCGTGACGCTGCTGAACTGCGACAACCTGCGCCACAACGGCGATCGCTTCCGCGCAGGGCTGCTCGAATTCATCGCGTTGGTCGGCGACACGCCGCTGCAGGCCTGGGTCGACGCCAACACCCGCTGCCCGAACGCGATGGTCGACCGCATCACGCCGCGCCCCCCGCCCGAGTTGCGCGCGCGCGTGCAAGCCGCCACGGGCCGCGACGATGGCGCCGCGGTCACGGGCGAGAGCTTCATCCAGTGGGTCATCGAAGACGATTTCGTCGCCGGGCGGCCCGACTGGGACCGCGTGGGTGCCGAGCTGGTCGACTCGGTGCAGCCGTATGAAGAGGCCAAGATCCGCATCCTCAACGCCACGCACAGCTGCATCGCCTGGGCGGGCACGCTGGCGGGGCTGGGGTTCATCCACGAAGGCACGCACGACGCCGCCATCCGCCGGATGGCCTTCGACTACGTGACCGACGACGTCATCCCGTGCCTGAGCCCGAGCCCGATCGACCTCGCGGCCTACCGCGACGTGGTGCTCGACCGCTTCGGCAACCCCGCGATCCGTGACACCAACCAGCGCGTGGCGGCTGATGGCTTTTCGAAGATTCCGGGCTTCATCGCGCCGACGGTGCGCGAGCGCCTCGCGGCCGGGCAGGGCATCGACAGCGTGGCGATGCTGCCCGCGCTGTTCCTCGCGTTCCTGCAGCGCTGGCACCGGGGCGATCTGCCCTACGCCTACCAGGACCAGAGCATGGACGACGCGGTGGCGCATGCCATCTGCGACGCGGCCGACCCGGTGGCGGCGTTGTGCGCCGATGCCGGGCTGTGGGGCAGCCTTGCGGGCGATGCGCGGCTGGTCGATGCGGTGCGCCGCGCCGGCGAGCGCGTCGCGCGCTTCGTTGCGGAGAAGGCCGCGCCATGAGCGGCCGGCTGCAGGACCGCCATGTGCTGCTGACCGGTGCCGGCGGCGGCATCGGCCTGGCGGTGGCCGAGGCCTGCATCGCCGAGGGCGCGCGCTGCAGCGTGATCGACCGCGCGACCGCCGCGCCCGACGCGGTGCGGGCTCTGCAGCAGCGCCACCTCGACAGCCTCGCGTACATCGCGGCCGACGTGACCGACACCCAGGCCATCACGCACATGCTGGCCGAGGCACAGGTCGCCTTCGGCCCGATCCACACGCTGTTCAACAACGCCGCCGTGTTCGACCTCGCGCCGCTGCTCGACAGCGACGAAGCCTCGTTCGACCGGCTCTTCGCCGTCAACGTGAAGGGCATGTTCTTCGTGATGCAGGCCGTGCTGCGCCACATGGTCGAGGCCGGCACGCCGGGCGCATCGGTCATCAACATGGCCTCGCAGGCCGGGCGCCGCGGCGAGGCGCTGGTGTCGCACTACTGCGCGACCAAGGCGGCCGTCATCAGCTACACGCAGAGCGCCGCGCTGGCCATGGCGCCGCACGGCATCCGCGTCAACGGCATCGCCCCCGGTGTGGTCGACACGCCGATGTGGGACCATGTCGACAGCCTGTTTGCCAAAGCCGAAGGGCTCGCGCCGGGCGAGAAGAAGCGGCGTGTCGGCCTCGACGTGCCGCTCGGGCGCATGGGCGTGCCGGGCGACATTGCAGGGGCGGCGGTGTTTCTCGCCAGCGACGAGGCGCGCTACATCACGGCGCAGACCCTCAATGTCGATGGCGGCAATGTCATGAGCTGAACCCCTTCTTTCGCATGAACGACGATTTCCATCTGTACCTCGACAGCGCCGACCTGGCCGACCTGCAGGCCTGCCTGCCGCACCCGGTGGTGCATGGCGTGACGACCAACCCGACGCTGCTGCAGCGTGCCGGCGTGGGCCGCGCGGCCGTGCCGGGGCTGCTCAAGCGCTGCATCGACCTGGGTGCGCGCCAGGTGCAGGCCCAGGTGTATTCGAGCGAGGTCGACGGCATGCTCGAAGACGCGCAGGCGCTGTTGCCGCAGTTCGACCGCGGCCAGCTCGTCATCAAGATTCCCGCCACGCGCCAGGGCCTGGACGCCGGCGCGCAGCTCATCGCGCAGGGCGTGCCCGTCACCTGGACCGCCGTGTACGCGCCCGAGCAGGCGCACTTCGCCGCGCAACTGGGCGCGGCCTACGCGGCGCCGTACCTCGGCCGGCTCGAAGACGCGGGCATCGACGGGCTCGCGCTCATCGCGCAGATGCAGTCGCTGGTCGCACGGCGCCCCGCGGCGGGCACGCGGCTGCTGGTGGCGAGCATCCGTTCGCGCGCGGCGTACCTGTCGCTGCTCGGGCTGGGCGTGGGCGCCATCACCATTCCGCCGCGCCTCTTTGCCGAGCTGCTCGACCATCCCGCCACCCTGGCTGCCGAAGCGGGTTTCCTGGCCGACGCCCGGGCCTTGCCCTGACAGAAGCACAAAATAAACACACCATGCGCATAGCACTCACGGGCGAGGCCCTGATCGATTTCACCGCCAGCGAAGGGGGTTCGCTGGCGTTCCTGGGCCATGAGGGCGGCTCGCCGCTCAACACGGCCGTGGCCTGCGCGCGGCTCGGGCAGCCGACCGGCTTTCTCACGCAGCTCTCGACCGACCTGTTCGGCGAACGGCTGATGGCCTTTCTCGAACGCAACGGCGTCGACACCCGTCTCATTTTGCGCAGCGACGCGCCGTCGACGCTGGCCTTTGTCGAGCGCACGCCGCAGACCAACCGCTACGCCTTCTACACACGCGGCAGTGCCGACGCGACCTGGGCGCCCGAGCCGCTGCCGCAGCTGCCGGCGGAATGCCGTTTCCTGCACTTCGGCTCGATCTCGTTGCTGCAAGAGCCGGCGTCGTCGCGCATCACCGACCTCGTGGCGGCCCATGCCGGGCGCTGCGTGGTCGTGTTCGACCCCAACGTGCGACCCAGCCTGATCCCGAGCATGGCCGCCTTCCGCGCCCGCGTCACCGAGTGGTTCGCCATGGCCGACCTCGTCAAGCTCAGCGACGAAGACGCCCAGTTGCTCGCCCCCGGGCGGCCCGTCGATGCGCTCGCGGCCGAGTGCCTCACGGCTGGCGCGCGCGCCGTGGTCGTCACGCGCGGCGGTGCCGGCGCCACGCTGTGGCGCACCGGCAGCGCACCGCTCACCGTGGCCGCGCCGCGCGTCGAGGTGGTTGACACCATCGGCGCGGGCGACACCTTCACGGCCGGCCTGTCGGTGGCGCTGCTGGCGCATGGCGTCGAGCACCCCGCGCAACTGGCCGAACTCGGCGACGACCACTGGTGCGCCGTGATGCGTTTCGCCGCCACCGCCGCGGCCCTGAACTGCACCCGCGAGGGCGCCGATCCACCGACGCTGGAAGCCGTTCACACGGCGCTTTCGCAGGAAGACAATGAGGCCGTCGCTTCCCGGCCCTGATCGATCCGTGCTGCCATGACAACGACCACCCGCAAACGCGCGATCCCTCGCCAACGCCAGCCCGAACTGGAGCGCGATTTCGCGCGCTCTCCCTCGCTGGGCTACGAGGCCCCGGAAGAAACCGGCCTGGTGCGCTGCCTCGCGCACGGCTTTCCGAGCCCGCTGGTGCGTTGGCACTTCCATGAAGACTACGAGCTGCACCTGATCACCGAGACCTCGGGCAAGGCCTTCATCGGCGACTGGATCGGGCCGTTCCAGCCTGGGCATCTCGTGTTGTGCGGGCCGCGTCTTCCGCACAACTGGATCTCGCTCGACGTGCCCGAGGAAGGCGCCGCCGGGCGCGACCGCGTGATCCAGTTCCGCCATGAGCCCATCGAGCGCGCGGCCGCCGAGATTCCCGAGCTGCGCGATGTGATGCCGCTGCTCGACCGCGCGCGCCACGGCATCGAGTTCTTCGGCATGTCGGCGCAGGCGCTCGCGCACTGGGACGCCATCAAGGCGGCGCGCGGCGTGCGGCGCCTGGGCCTCTTTTGCGAGTTCATGGCCGACCTGGCGCAATGCACCGACTACCGGCTGCTGTCGAGCGTGCAGATGCAGGGCGTGCAGGGCAGCGACGGCGATGCGCAGGTCGACCAGATCAACGACATCGTCAACCGCATCACCAACAACATGACCGACTCGATCTCGATGTCGGATGTGGCCGCCGAGCTCGGCATGAGCGAGAGCCGCTTCAGCCGCTTTTTCCGTCGCTCGACCGGCAACAGCTTCACCGACTTCGTGAACCGCGTGCGCATCAACAGCGCCTGTCACCTGCTGATGCAGACCGACCACTACGTGACCGACATCTGCTACCAGGTGGGCTTCAACAACGTGGCGAACTTCAACCGGCGCTTTCTCGAAATCAAGGGCATGACGCCCAGCGAATTCAGGCGCCAGGCCGACACGCGCTTCGGCTGACTTCTTTCAAGGCGAATGCGCCTGCTCCAAAGGCGCCATCAGGGAGACGATCTTGTATCTGGGACTCGACCTCGGCACGTCCGAGCTCAAGGCGTTGCTGCTTGCGGACGATCACCGCATCGTCGGCGTGGCACGTGCGCCGCTCACGGTCGACCGGCCGCACCCGCTGTGGTCGGAACAGGCGCCCGCCCAATGGTGGCAGGCGCTCGACGCGGTCATGACCGAACTGCGCGCAGCACATGCCGAGGCGCTGTCGCAGGTGCGCGCCATCGGCCTGTCGGGCCAGATGCACGGCGCCACGCTGCTCGATGCGGCGGGCGAGGTGCTGCGCCCGGCCATTCTCTGGAACGACGGCCGCAGCGGCGCGCAGTGCGAGGCGCTCACGCGCGCCGTGCCGCGCCTGGGCGAAATCGCAGGCAACCTTGCGATGCCCGGCTTCACCGCGCCCAAGCTGCTGTGGGTGCGCGAGCACGAACCCGAGATCTTCTCCCGCGTCGCGCGCGTGCTGCTGCCGAAAGACTGGCTGCGCTTCATGCTCAGCGGCGAGGCGGTCAGCGAGATGTCCGACGCGGCCGGCACGCTGTGGCTCGACGTGGGCGCGCGCGACTGGTCCGACGAGCTGCTCGCGGCGACGGGGCTCACGCGCGATCACATGCCGCGGCTGGTCGAAGGCAGCGAAGTCTCCGCGCTGCTCAAGCCTGAGCTGGCGGCGCGCTGGGGCTTGCGCGATGGCGTGAAGATCGCCGGCGGCGCGGGCGACAACGCCGCCAGCGCGGTCGGCATGGGGCTCGTGGAACCGGGGCAGGGCTTTGTCTCGCTCGGTACTTCGGGCGTGGTGTTCGTCTCGACCGACCGTTTCCTGCCGAACCCCGCGCAGGCGATGCACGCCTTCTGCCACGCACTGCCCAAGCGCTGGCACCAGATGTCGGTGATGCTCTCGGCCGCGAGCGCGGTGAGCTGGGCGACCAAGACCTTCAAGTTCGCGGACGAAGCGGCGTTGCTCGAAGCGGCGGCATCGGTCGCGTTGGCGGACCGGGCGCGATGCCCGCTGTTCCTGCCGTACCTGTCGGGCGAGCGTTCCCCGCACAACAACCCGAACGCGCAGGGCACCTTGTTCGGCCTGACGCATGCCCATGGCCCCGCAGAGATCGCCTATGCCGTGGTCGAGGGCGTGAGCTTCGGCTTGCGCGACGGCTTCGACACGTTGCGCCTGCCGGCCGACATGCCGCTGCGCGAAGTCGCGCTAGTGGGTGGCGGTGCGCGCAGTGTCTGGTGGGGTCAGTTGCTGGCCGACATCTTCCAGGTCGAACTCACGCTCTATGCGGGCAGCGAGACGGGCGGGGCACTCGGTGCGGCGCGGTTGGCGTGGCTGGCCGATGGGGGCGCGGTGGCCGACGTGTGCACGCTGCCGCCGGTGAAGCAGACGCTGACGCCTTCATCCGACGGGGCGGGTGAACACAAGACGCGGCATGCGCGTTTTCAGGTGCTGTACATGGCGCTGCGTGACCAGTTCCGATAGGCGGCACAACAAACCGAGCGCCCATAAAAAAACCCGTCGCAAGACGGGTTTTTTATTTCGCGAAACACCGCGGAACCGGCTTTGCCGGGCCGCAGGTGTTGCCCCCGGTAGGGGGTTGGCGTAGCGGACACGAAGTGCCGCGCAGCCTGGGGGCGAGCGAAATTTACATACCCATGCCGCCCATGCCGCCCATGCCACCCATGTCAGGCATGCCGCCGCCGGCGCCCGACTCGTCCTTCGGAGCGTCAGCGATCATGGCTTCGGTCGTCAGCAGCAGCGAGGACACCGAAGCGGCGTTCTGCAGTGCGGTGCGGGTGACCTTCGTCGGGTCCAGGATGCCCAGCTCGAGCATGTCGCCGTACGTGTCGTTCGCAGCGTTGAAGCCGTAGTTGCCCTTGCCGGCCAACACAGCGTTCACCACCACCGAGGCTTCGCCGCCGGCGTTGTTCACGATTTCGCGCAGGGGGGCTTCGATGGCCTTCAGCACCAGCTTGATGCCGGCTTCCTGGTCGGCGTTGTCGCCCTTGACCGAGTCGCCCACAGCTTGCTTGGCACGCAGCAGAGCCACGCCGCCGCCAGCCACAACGCCTTCTTCCACTGCAGCGCGGGTGGCGTGCAGGGCGTCTTCGACGCGAGCCTTCTTTTCCTTCATTTCGACTTCGGTGGCAGCGCCAACCTTGATCACTGCCACGCCGCCGGCCAGCTTGGCCACGCGCTCTTGCAGCTTTTCACGGTCGTAGTCGCTGGTCGCTTCTTCGATCTGAACGCGCACTTGCTTCACGCGGGCTTCGATGTCACCAGCAGCGCCGGCGCCGTCGATGATGATCGTGTTTTCCTTGCCCACTTCGATGCGCTTGGCTTGACCCAGGTCGGCCAGCGTCACCTTTTCGAGCGTCAGGCCCACTTCTTCAGCGATGACCTTGCCGCCCGTCAGGATGGCGATGTCTTCCAGCATGGCCTTGCGGCGGTCGCCGAAGCCAGGAGCCTTGACAGCCACAACCTTCAGGATGCCGCGGATCGTGTTCACGACCAAGGTAGCCAGGGCTTCGCCTTCGACTTCTTCGGCAATGATCAGCAGCGGACGGCCAGCCTTGGCGACTTGCTCCAGCACCGGCAGCAGGTCACGGATGTTGCTGATCTTCTTGTCGAACAGCAGCACGAAGGGGTTGTCCAACAGCGCCGATTGCTTCTCGGGGTTGTTGATGAAGTAGGGCGACAGGTAGCCGCGGTCGAACTGCATGCCTTCGACGACGTCGAGTTCGCTGTCCAGCGACTTGCCGTCTTCCACGGTGATCACGCCTTCCTTGCCGACCTTGTCCATCGCGTCAGCGATGAGCTTGCCGATGGTTTCGTCGCTGTTGGCCGAGATGGAGCCGACTTGCGCGATTTCCTTGGAGGTGGTGGTGGGCTTGGAAGCCTTCTTCAGCTCGGCGACCAGGGCCGTGACAGCCTTGTCGATGCCGCGCTTCAGGTCCATCGGGTTCATGCCGGCAGCCACCAGCTTGAAACCTTCGCGAACGATGGCTTGTGCCAGCACGGTCGCGGTGGTGGTGCCGTCACCGGCGTTGTCCGAAGTCTTGGAGGCCACTTCCTTCACGAGCTGGGCGCCCATGTTCTGCAGCTTGTCCTTGAGTTCGATTTCCTTGGCCACGGACACACCGTCCTTGGTCACGGTGGGGGCGCCGAACGAACGCTCGAGCACCACGTTGCGGCCCTTGGGGCCCAGGGTCACTTTGACTGCGTTGGCCAGGATGTTGACACCCTCGACCATGCGTGCGCGGGCTTCTCCGCCGAAGACTACGTCTTTTGCTGCCATGATGAATTAACTCCGAATGGATTGAATTTGGATGAGATCGAAAGGAGGAGAAGAATTACTTCTCGACGACTGCGAACAGGTCGTCTTCCTTCATCACGAGCAGTTCGTCGCCATCGACCTTGACGGTCTGGCCGCTGTACTTGCCGAACAGGACGCGGTCGCCGACCTTGACGGTCAGTGCGGCCAGTTCGCCCTTGTCGTTGCGCTTGCCCGGGCCCACGGCCAGGACTTCACCCTGATCGGGCTTTTCGGCGGCTGCGTCGGGGATGACGATGCCAGAGGCGGTCTTGGTTTCGCTGTCAACACGCTTGACGATCACGCGATCGGCCAAAGGACGAAGTTTCATTGCATCTCCTGGAAGGGTAAGAAACGGGTTTGTTTGTGGTCGGGCGCCGGAGAAACCGGCGACCTGTCGACTGGATGGGAGGGCTGTTAGCACTCGTCAGCAGCGAGTGCTAATCATAAGGGCATTCGATGACCTTTCAAGAGCGTGGCCCTTGCCCTCGTCTTTGCGGAACGACGCTGGTCTTTCGTAAGCGCGTCATTGAACATTCGCGCAATAATTATTTTATCCGGATAAAACTTGGCGCTAGCGGCCGGCGGGGACGGTGTAAGGGCGGCCAGAAGGTTCAATCTGCAAGGCTTGGAGCAAGGAGCCTCGGCGGACGGTCTGAAAAGGTGCACTTTTTTCGCAAACCGCTGCCAAAAGTCTTGATTGGCTTGGGCTGACAAGTAGCAGGGCAGCCCCGCTGTTGATTGCTGCCGAAAATTGACCCACTAAACGCAGTAATTTCCGTCTAAGACTGACCCACGTAAAACCCTACCCTGCTCATTTTTAAAGCAGGGGATCCTAGGAGTGATAGACGTGGCGACATTGAGTGTCATCAGACGCTGGGCCCTGCGCGAGCAGATGTCCATTCGCGAGATAGCCAGGCGTACAGGCCTGTCTCGCAACACCGTAAAGAAGTACCTGCGAGCCGGCGATGAAGAGCCGCGCTACGCCAAGCGGGCGAGTTCAAGCAAGCTCGATCCCTATGCCGAGAAGCTCGCGACCTGGCTCGCGATCGAGGCAACTAAATCGCGCAAACAGCGGCGCAATCTGCGGCAGATCCACACAAACCAGTGTCGTGATCACCACGAACCTCAGCTTCGGGGAGTGGGCTAGCGTCTTTGGCGATGCGAAGATGACAACCGCGCTGTTGGACAGGCTGACACATCGGTGCCACATCCTGGAGACCGGAAACGACAGCTTCCGGTTCAAAAACAGTTCTGCGAAGTCCCAACCTAAAAAGGAGAACACCAAGCACTTATCCACACTGTGAAGCCTTCAGGCTCACAAAACGGGTGGGTCAGTATTCAATGGAAATCTAGGGTCAGAGATCGGCGGAATCCAACACGGGACGGCAGGTCACATAGGGACAGGCGTGCGATCTACTCTCGCTCGACAAGAGTTTTGATCAAAGCATAGTAACCGCGACTTCCAACATGGGCGAAAGCTCGGTGACGTGGAATTAACGTAGTCGAATGTTCAATGGCACGCGGCTCGAAAGTGATTTAACACACTCGAGATTCGGTCTTTGAAAATCAATGAGTTGCGACAGGGACGCTGCGAATGTTAAGCGTCGTTCCGCAGTCTTGCACGGCTGTGCTTTTACGGGGAAACCCCGGGCTGCCGAGTGCCATCGGTCGGAACGTTTAGGGTTCTTTTGTCCGGGTGAAATAAGCCCACTCAGACCCATGCAGAGGCCGCGCGCGGATTGCTTCTTTGTAATCCACGTGATCGGCGATTGACGGGGCGGGCTTCCTAGAGTCGCGGCACCCCAGCACGCAGCACCGGACGGATGCGCGCGCAGGCCGCCCGATCCACCCTTCCAATCTCCAAGGACACCATGGCTCTCACCTTCCGCAACACCGTTTTCGCTGCCTTGGCCGCATTGGCCGCCGTCGGCGCTTCCGCCTCGGGCACCCATGCCGGCGATCACGGCCATGACGATGCCGAAGCCGCCGTCGGCAAGCCCGGCGTGGCCGCCAAGGTGACGCGCACGGTCCAGGTCGACATGACGGACGCGATGCGCTTCACGCCTGCAGACATCAAGGTCAAGCAAGGAGAGACAGTGCGCTTCGTCGTCAAGAACTCGGGTGTCCTGAAGCACGAGCTCGTGCTCGGGACCGAGAAGGCGCTCAAGGCGCACTACGACGCCATGAAGAAGAACCCCGAGATGGAGCACGCCGATCCGAACATGGTCACGCTGGCCGCGGGCAAGACCGGCGAGATCGTCTGGCAGTTCACGCAGGCCGGCAAGGTTGATTTCGGCTGCCTGCAGCCAGGCCACTACGACGCCGGGATGAAGGGCGCGGTGCTAGTGGGGAAGGCCGGCAAGTAAGAACCAAGAGGCGGCCGCGTGTTGAACACGCAGCCGCCCCGCACGCTCAGAACTTCGCGCGCAGCGTCAGCTGCACTTCGCGCCCCGGTCCCGGCAGGATCAGGTTGTCCACGCTGCCGTGGGCCGAGACGTAGTACTTGCGGTTCGCGATGTTCTTCAGGTTCAGCGCGATCTCGTAGCGCTCGGCCTTGTAGTTGGCCGCGAGGTCGGCGGTCAGGTACGAGGGCAGGGTGACGAGGTTGCTCAGCGACGCATAGCGCGCGCTGACGTAGTTCAGGCCGCCGCCGGCGCTGAAGCCGTGGCCGAGGTCCTTCATGGCCCACACGAAGGCCGAGTGGCGCGGCGTGAGCGCGGCGGTCTTGCCCTGCACCGGGATCGCGGCGCCCAAGGGCAGCTGCAGCGAGCTCACGGTGGCGAGCGACTTGGTCATCTTCGCGTCGAGGTACGCATAGCCCGCGCTCACGTCCCAGCGGCCCGGCAGACGGCCGTTGAGCGCGAGCTCCAGGCCGTTGGTGCGCTGCGTGCCGACGTTGATCTGGCGGCGTGGGTTGTTCGGGTCGGTGTTCTTGATGCCCGAGCGTTCCAGGTTGAACAGCGCGGTCGTGAGGTTCAGGCCGCCGTCGAGCAGGTCGAACTTGGCGCCGATTTCCTTGTTGACGGTGATCTCGGGCGCGTTGTCGATGTTGCCGGTGGACAGCGCGAAGTTCTCGCCCGAGGGTTGGAACGAGCGGCTGTACGACACGTAGTACGACTGCACCGCATCCGGCTGCCACACCACGCCGGCGCGCGGGCTGAACTTGCGGTCGGTGCGTTCCAGCGGCGCGAGCTTGCGCTCGAAGCTGGTGTCCTGCTTGAACACGTCGTAGCGTCCGCCGATCAGCGCCTTCCAGTGCGGTGCCAGCGTGATCTGGTCCTGGACGTAGACGGCCGCGGTCTTGAACTCGCTGTTGCTCGGGATCGCGCCGTCGGCGAGGTAGGTCGCGAGCGGAATCGGCTGCGGATCGGCCACCGGGTTGAACAGGCTCACGCGCTCGAAGCCCGTGGCGGACGACACGCTGAACAGGCGCTTGCGCTGCACGCCGAACTCGGCGCCGACCAGCCACTCCTGCTTGAAGCCGCCGATGTCGTTGCGCCAGGTCAGGTCGGTCTGGTTGAACCAGCCGCTCTCGTCGCGGTCGACGATGCCGCGCGTGCGGCCCACCGTGAGGCGCACGGGGTCGGTGGTGCCGCTGGGCAGCGTGTTGTTGCGGTCCAGGTGGTAGCTCGAGTAGCGCGTGGTGTTGCGCAGGCTCAGCGCGTCGCTGAAGCGATGGTTCAGCGTGGCGGTGAAGGTCTGCACCTTGCTGGTCACGGTGTCGTCGCGCTTGCCGTGCGCGGAGCCGTAGTAGGCGCCGATGGGCACGTCGACCGGGCGGCCGTTGAGCGCCGGAATGCCGAAGTCGGTGAGGCGCTGGTCGCGCAGGTTGGTGTACTGCAGCAGCAGGTCGGTCTGCGGGCTGAACTTGATCGCGAGCGAGGGCGCGATGTTGTAGCGGTCGGTGAACTGCTGGTCGCGGTAGCTGTCCGACTTCTCACCGGCCACGTTCAGGCGGAACGCCATGTTCTCGCCGATGGGCGTGTTCAGGTCGATCGTGCTGCGCGTGTAGTGGTTGCTACCCAGGCCCAGCGAGACCTCGCCGAAGCGGCGATCGAACACGGGCTTCTTGGTCACGCGGTTGATCAGGCCGCCCGAGGAACCGCGGCCGTAGAGCACGGCGGCCGGGCCCTTGAGCACCTCGATGCGCTCGGTGTCCGAGAGGTCGCGGAAGTACAGCGCGTCGTCGCGCACGCCATCGACGAACCAGTCGGAGATGCCACTGAAGCCGCGGATCACGACCTGGTCGCGCTGGCCGTCGCCGTGGTTGAAGCTCACGCCCGGCACGTTGCGCAGGGCGTCCTGCATCGACACCGCGCCCTGGTCGCGCAGCAGCTGCTCGGGCAGCACGTTGACGGCCTGCGGCACGTCGCGCAGCGGTGCGCTGCCCTTGGTGGCGGTGCTGGCGGCGGCGGGGGCGTAGCCCTTGTCGTCCTCGGCGCTGACGGTCACTTCCTTCAGGGTCGAAGCGGTGGTCTGCGCCAGGGCGGTGCCGCTCAGCGACGCGAGGGCGGCGCCTGCCAGCAGGGAAAGACGCCACAGCGGGCGCGACGTGGGGGCGGTACGGAAAGAGGGCTTCATGTTGTCCAGTTTTTTTGAAGGGCGTTGTACGCACGGCGGCCGCGCACGCGCACGGCACGGCCTTCGTCGGCGGGACGAAGGGCGATGTCGTGCCTTGCCTTGAAAAAATCTGGGTGAGGCGAGGGCCGCTCGGGCGGAAGCTCCGCCGGCGGCACCCGTGGTGACGGCCGCTGGGCGCGGCGGGCTGGATTCTAGAGAGCCGGCTGCGACGCGCCCGCCCTCTGTGGCGGCGATGCGACGCGCAGCCGCCCGCTCACAGCTGGTCGGTCGGCACGAACCACGAGAACAGCAGCAGCTGCAATCGCGTGAGCATGCTGGAGTCGGGCTCGCTGTCGAGCACCTCGTTGTGCACGTCGCCGGTGCCGATCCACTGCACGTTCTGGCCGTCGGGCTTGAGCACGACGCGGTACACGCCTTCCATGTCGTCCAGCTGGTAGGCAAAGAGCAGCGCCTGCGTGAGCTCGAAGCTGCGCACGCGCACGCCGAACTCGGTGTTGAGCAGGGCCGAGCGCGGGTCGAGGTTCATCGAGCCGAGCAGCACCCACTGGCGATCGACCAGCGCCAGCTTGGCATGCAGGCGCCCGCGCGCCTTCTTGAGCAGGCTGCGGAACTGGCCGCTGCGCTTGAGCTGCTGCGTGCTCACCTCGTACAGGTTCACGCCCAGCTTGAGCATGTCGACGCGGTAGCGGTTGTAGTTGATGTTCACCAGCGGCTCGTCGCTGTCGGCCAGCGAGTTGGTGACCACGGTGATGCTCAGGCCGTGATCGCGGCCCATGCGGATGCGCTCCATGCCCTCGTCGCCGGGAATGAAGTAGGGCGAGATCACCACCACGTTCGACTTCGCGGCGCCCAGCATCTCGTGGAAGCGCTGCGCCAGCGATTCCTGCGGCTGGGCCATCTTGCCGAGGGCCTTGTTCGGGCTGTCGGCGGTGGCGGCGGCCTCGGCGCGGATCCAGCGCGTCTCGCCGATGTTCGCGAGCTGCGCGCCCAGCGGCAGGTCGCCCAGCAGGTCGGTGGCGGCCAGCGGGTCAGGCAGCGGCGCGAAGGCGGGCGAGGTCGCGGTGTCGAAGGCGGCCTTGAGTTCGTCGGGCGTGAGCGTCGTGCCGGCCATGCGCTGCAGCGGGTAGACGACGTCGCTGTTCCAGTAGGTGTCGAAGATCCCGGCGGACTGCGCCACCACCGGGCCGGCCAGCAGCAGCTCGAAGTCGATGAAGTTGGCGCTCTCGCTGCGCAGGAAGTACTCGTCCGCGAGGTTGCGTCCGCCGGCGATGGCCATGGCGCCGTCGGCGATGAACAGCTTGTTGTGCATGCGGTGGTTGAGCCGCCGGAAATCGCCGAAGAACTCCAGCCAGCGCATCGACGAGCTGTCGCGCGCGTTCACGAAGGGGTTGAACAGCCGCACCTGCGCGTTGGGCTCGGCGGCCAGTCCGAGCAGCAGGCGGTCCATGCCGGCCGTGTAGAAGTCGTCGAGCAGCAGGCGCACGCGCACGCCGCGCCGGGCGGCGTCGCGCAGTTCGCGCAGCAGCAGGCGACCGGTCTTGTCGTTGCCGAGCTGGTAGGTCTGCACGTCGAGCGACGACTGGGCGCGCCGGATGAGCTCCAGCCGCGCGTCGAGCGCGAACGAGGCTTCGATCAGCGGCCGCATGCTCGAGAGCCCGTCGGGCGGCGAATCGAGGCTGGCGGCGGCGCGGCCGAGCGGGGTGGCGGACGAGGCGGGAATCGCCACTGCCGGTGGCGCATCGGGCATGCGCGGCGGCAGGCCGGCACAGCCGGTGAGCACCAGCACGACCAGCACCAGCGCCGGGCCGCGCAGCGCGGGAAACAACAAGGCGAGGAGCTTGAGCATGGGGCCTGTCAGCGCACGCAAACGGCGTGCGGGCGGGATCGTAGCCCGGCTGGCGCGGCCGATCGCGGCACTTTTGCAACACCTCTCGCCCTGCTGCTGGAAAACCCGTGGACCGCGACTTTCTTGACAATAGAATGCGAATTGTTATCAATAGTGTTCACTGAGCGATAAAAACATGGCAAGAATCTTGGCGCGGCGCAGGGCCGCCTCGGTGCTGGTGGGCTGTCTGGCGATCTACGCGCAGCAGCATGTGCTGGCGCAAACAGGCAGTTCGGGCTCGTTGCCTGAAGTGCGCGTCGATGCGAACGCCGAAGCCGAAACCGCCACCTCACCGGTGATCGGCTACCGCGCGAAGAACGCCGTCACCGCCACCAAGACCGACACGCCGCTGTCGGAAACGCCGCAGTCCGTCACCGTGATCACGCGCGACCAGATGGTCGACCAGGGCGCCAACAACCTGCAGGACGCCCTCAACTACGCGGCGGGCGTGCGCTCCGACGCCTACGGTGTCGATTCGCGGACCGACTCGATCCGCGTGCGCGGCGCCTACCCCGACATCTATCTGGATGGCCTGCGCCAGGCCTACGGCTACTACACCAGCACGACGCGCACCGAGCCCTACACGCTGGAGCGCCTCGAAGTGCTGCGCGGCCCCTCGGGCATGCTGTTCGGCGCGGGCACCGCGGCGGGCGTGGTCAACATGGTCAGCAAGCGACCGCTGCAGGAGGCCCAGCGCGAAGTGGGCGTGCAGTTCGGCAGCTTCGGCCGCAAGCAGGTGCAGGCCGACCTGACCGGCCCGCTGAACGCCGACGGCTCGCTGTCGTACCGGTTGATCGCGCTGCAGCGCAAGTCCGATTCGCAGGTGGACTACGTGCCCGACGACCGCAGCGTGATCGCGCCGTCGCTCACCTGGCGACCCAACTCGGCGACCTCGCTGACGCTGCAAGGCCTGTGGCAAAAAGACAAGAGCGGCAGCAGCTCGCAGTTCCTGCCGTGGGAAGGCACCTTGCTGCCGGCGCCGTTCGGCCGCGTGCCGGCCAGCCGCTTCATCGGCGAGCCCAGCGACTACTACAACAGCGAGCGCCAGACCTTCGGCTGGCAGTTCGAGCACAAGTTCAACGACAGCTGGACCGTGCGCCAGAACTTTCGCTACGCGAAGAACGAAAACGACAACCGCTACCACTACGGCGGCGCGTTCAGCGGCTTCGACAGCTGGTCGACCGACCCGATCTTCAAGCGCGTGCTGGCCCGTTACTACGACAGCCAGCTGACCCGCAACCGCACGCAGACACTCGACAACCACGTCGAAGGCCACTTCCAGACCGGCGCGCTCAAGCACACGTTGTTGATCGGTGCAGACTACGCGCGCCAGCGCGAGAACGTCTGGGGCGGCACCACGGCCGACACCATCGACATCTATGCGCCGGTGTACGGGCACCTCGACGAGCCCGAGCGCGTGGCGCGTCCGCGCACCCGCCAGCGCCAGACCGGCCTGTACCTGCAGGACCAGATCAAGCTCGACAACTGGATCTTCGTGGCCGGCCTGCGCCATGACCGCGCCGTTTCCAGCGCCGTCGGCAGCGACGAGCAAAAGAGCAGCGCCACCACCAAGCGCCTGGGCGTGATGTACGCGCATCCCTCGGGCTGGTCGCCGTACCTGAGCTACAGCGAGTCGTTCACGCCGCAGTCGCCGCGCGAAGGCCGCATCTTCTCGCCGCTGCGCGGCGAGCAGTGGGAAGCGGGCGTGAAGTACGAGCCCAAGGACCGTGCCCTGGCCTTCAGCGCCGCGGTGTACGACCTGCGCGAGAAGAACCAGATCGTCGAAGAGCAGCCGAAGGTGTTCTCGCAGCGCGGCCTGACCAAGACCAAGGGCGTGGAGCTGGAAGCCAAGGGCTCGGTGGGCGCCAACCTCGACCTGATCGCCCACTACAACTACACCGACGCCGACGCGCAGATCGAAGGCCTGCCCAAGCACCAGGCCAGCTTCTGGGCGAAGTACAAGTTCTCGGTGGCCGGCATGAGCGGCTTCTCGGCCGGCGCCGGCGTGCGCGTGATGAGCTCGTTCCGCGACACGCAGTTCGGCACCGGTCCGCGGATACCGGGCGTTGCATTGGCCGACCTGGTGTTTGCTTACGATACGGCCCAGTGGCGCTATGCGCTCAACATCAACAACGTGACGGACAAGGTGTATTTCAGCACCTGCCTCTCGCGCGGTGACTGCTGGTACGGTGCGCGACGCAACATCGTGGCGAGCGCCACCTACCGCTTCTAGCCTTTTCCCACCCAACGACGCACGACGACATGGACAGCCGAAAGATCAAGACCTGGGCCTGGGTCCACAAGTGGAGCAGCCTCGTCTGCACGGTGTTCATGCTGCTGCTGTGCATCACCGGCCTGCCGCTGATCTTCCACCACGAGATCGGCCACCTGCTGGGCACCGAGGTCGATGCGCCGAAGATGCCGGCGAACACGCCGCGCATCAGCCTGGACAAGGTGGTCGAGATCGGCCGCGCCAAGCACCCCGACCGCGTGGTGCAGTTCGTCTCGCAGCCCGAGGATGACGACGGCCTGTGGTTCGTCACGCTCACGCCCACGCCCGAACCCACCGAAGACTTCAAGTCGGTGGCGGTCGATGCGCGCACCGGCGTCGTGCTGGCGCAGCCGGAGTTCAGCCAGGGCTTCATGTACATCATGTTCAAGCTGCACGTCGACCTGTTCGCAGGGCTGCCGGGCAAGCTGTTCCTGGGCTTCATGGGCCTGCTGCTGCTGGTGGCCATCGTCTCGGGCGTGGTGCTGTATTCGCCGTTCATGCGCAAGCTCGACTTCGGCACCGTGCGGCGAGAGAAGCGCCCGCGCCTGAAGTGGCTCGACCTGCACAACCTGCTGGGCATCGTCACGCTGGTGTGGCTGTTCGTGGTGGGCTCCACCGGCATGATCAACACCTGGGCCGACCTGATCATCAAGTACTGGCAGTACGACCAGCTGAGCACGCTGCTCGCCCCCTACAAGAACGAGCCGGTGGTGCCGGTGGCCGAGCGCGGCTCGCTGCAGCGCTCGATGGAAGGCGCGATGCAGAAGGCGCCCGGCATGAAGTTGTCGTTCATCGCCTTCCCGGGCACCTCGTTCTCGAGCCCGCACCACACGACCTTCTTCCTGCGCGGCAACGAGCCCTTCACCTCGAAGCTGCTGCAGCCGGTGCTGGTCGATGCCAAGACGGCGGAAGTCACGGCGGCGCCGAAGATGCCGTGGTACCTCACGGGCCTCTTGGTGTCGCAGCCGCTGCACTTCGGTGACTACGGCGGCATGCCGATGCAGATCCTGTGGGCGCTGCTCGACATCGCGACCATCATCGTGCTGGGCAGCGGGCTGTACCTGTGGCTCAAGCGTGGCAACACCGTGCCGGCCCGGACATCGACCACGGCGTCGCCCGCCACGGAGCGCGCACCGCCTTCGGCCTCGGGCCCGCAGCCTGATCCGGCACCGGCCATGAAGGTGCAGGCATGACGGCGCACCACAAGGCACCGCACCAGTCCTTCTGGCGCATGTGGGGTTGGCCGATCGTGCTGGGCGTGCTGACCACCATCGGCCTCATCACCGCGCTGTTCAGCGACGGCGGCTTCGGCGACATGGTGGCCTGGGTGGGCCTGGGCATTCCGGTGCTCGTGTGCGCCTGGTACGGCTGGCGCCGGTCGCCGCGCACGGGTTCGCGCTAGGCGAAAGGGGCAGGGCACCGACGCAGAATCGGTGCCGATGAATGCCGCACTCTCTTACCCGCTTCGCTTGCTGATCCTGGGCGCTCCGCTGGCCGTGCACGGCCAGCAACCTGCCGCAGTGCCAGCCGGCACGCTGCGCGATGTCACCGTCTCCACGCCGCGCGGCGCGCTGTCTCCTTTTCTCGTGCCCGGCTCGGTCGATCGCGTCGACGGCGACGAGATGCGCGACAGCCGGATGCAGGTCAACCTGTCCGAAAGCCTGGGCGCCGTGCCCGGCCTGCAGGTGCAGAACCGCATGAACTACGCGCAGGACCTGCAGCTGTCGGTGCGTGGCTTCGGCGCGCGCTCCACCTTCGGCGTGCGCGGCGTGCGCCTGTACGTCGACGGCATTCCGGCCACCTTGCCCGACGGACAGGGGCAGACCTCGAACATCGACATCGGCTCGGTCGATCGCGTCGAGGTGCTGCGCGGACCGTTCTCGGCGCTGTACGGCAATTCGTCGGGCGGCGTGGTGCAGGCGTTCACGGCCTCGGGGGAGGGCGCGCCGCGCTTGTCCTATTCGCTGGCGGGCGGCAGCTTCGGCAGCTGGCGCCAGTCGCTGCAGCTCAGCGGCGCGCAGGGCGCTGTCGACTATTTGCTCGGCGCGAGCCACTTTCGCACCGACGGCTGGCGCGAGCAGAGCGCCGCGCGGCGCAACATCGCGAACGGCAAGCTGGGCGTTGCGCTCGATAACGGCGACAAGCTGACGCTCGTGTTCAACAGCGTGCGCATCGAGGCGCAAGACCCGCTGGGCCTGACGGCCGAGCAGGTCGCGCAGGCACCGCGCAAGGCGCCGCTCGCGCTGCAGTACGACACGCGCAAGACGGTCGAGCAGACGCAGGTCGGTCTGCGCTACGAGCGGCGCCTCAATGCCGAGCAGGCGCTGCAGTTCATGGTCTATGGCGGCGAGCGCAAGACCGTGCAGTTCCAGTCGATCCCGCCGTCGGCGCAGCAGAGCCCGCTGCATGCGGGCGGGGTGATCGACCTCACGCGCCAGTACGGCGGCGTCGACCTGCGCTGGACCGCCACGCTGCAGCTGGCCGACCGGCCCTTCGACCTCGTGGCGGGCCTGGGCTACGACAGCCTGCGCGAGCGCCGCCGCGGCTACGAGAACTACCAGGGGTCCGCGGCGATGCCCGTGCTGGGCGTGCAGGGGCGCTTGCGCCGCAACGAGCGCAACGAGGTCTGGAACCTCGACCCCTATGCACAGGCGGCCTGGCGCTTCGCCGAGCGCTGGACGCTCGAGGCCGGCGTGCGCCGCAGCCGCGTGCATTTCGATTCGCACGACCTCTACATCGGTGGCGCGAACCGCGACGACAGCGGCAGCGCGAGCTACAGCAAGACCTTGCCCGTGGCGTCGCTGCGCTACCAGGCCACGCCCGATCTCGCGGTATACGGCTCGGTCGGCCGTGGCTTCGAGACGCCGACGCTCAACGAGTTGTCGTACCGCCCGGGCGGCGCGAGCGGGCTCAACTTCGGGCTGCGGCCTTCGGTGAACGACAGCCTCGAAGTGGGCGCGAAAGCGCGGCTGGCCGGCGGCCTGCTGACGGCGGCGCTGTTCCACACCCGCACGCGCGACGAGATCGTCACCGCCACCAACAGCGGCGGTCGCGCGACCTTCCAGAACGCCGGGCGCACGCGGCGCAACGGTTTCGAGCTGGGGTGGCAGCACGAAACGGCCGACCACTGGCGCACGCAGGTCGCCTACACGTGGCTGGACGCGACCTACCGCGATGCGTTCTGCTCGCCGTCGCCCTGCGCGGGCAGCAACGCGGTGAACGCGGGCAACCGCATCCCGGGCATCGCGCGGCAATCGCTGTTCGCCTCGCTCGGCTGGGTGCCGCCGGAGGGCTGGCGCGCGGGTGTCGAGATGCGTGCGCTGAGCCGCATCCAGGCCAACGACCTGAACACCGTGAGCGCGCACGGCTACGCCGTGGCGGCGCTGTACGCCGGCTACCTGAAGAAGTGGGAGCGCTGGGATTTCAACGCCTTCGCGCGCGTCGACAACCTGTTCGACCGGCGCTACATGGGCTCGGTCATCGTCAACGAAGGCAATGCGCGCTTCTACGAACCCGCACCGGGGCGCAACTGGACACTGGGCCTGAGCGGCGCGTACCGCTTCTGAACGAACGCGCCATGACAAAGGCCCGCCGCCCCGAGGGGACGGCGGGCCTTTAGGCCAGCTTGCTGTGTGCTTACTTGAGGCCGGCCGCAGCGCGCAGTGCCGCGGCTTGCGTCGTCGCTTCCCAGGTGAACTCGGGCTCTTCGCGGCCGAAGTGGCCGTAGGCGGCGGTCTTCTGGTAGATCGGGCGCAGCAGGTCGAGCATCTGGATGATGCCCTTCGGGCGCAGGTCGAAATGCTCGCGCACGAGTTCGGCGATCTTCTCGTCCGAGATCACGCCGGTGCCTTCGGTGTAGACCGTGATGTTCATCGGCTGGGCCACGCCGATGGCGTACGCCACCTGGATCTGGCACTGGCGCGCCAGGCCGGCGGCCACGATGTTCTTGGCCACGTAGCGCGCGGCGTAGGCGGCCGAGCGGTCGACCTTCGACGGGTCTTTGCCGGAGAACGCGCCGCCGCCGTGCGGGCAGGCGCCGCCGTAGGTGTCGACGATGATCTTGCGGCCGGTGAGGCCGCAGTCGCCCTGCGGGCCGCCGATGACGAAGCGGCCGGTCGGGTTGATCAGGTAGCGCGTGTTCTGCAGCCATTCCTTGGGCAGCACGGGCTTGATGATCTCTTCGATGATGGCTTCGTTGAACGAGGCCTTCATCTTGGTCGAGGTTTCGCTCTGGTCGGGGCTGTGCTGGGTGGAGAGCACCACGGTGTCGATGCTGTGGGGCTTGCCGTCCACGTAGCGCATCGTGACCTGGCTCTTGGCATCAGGGCGCAGGAAGGGCAGGCGGCCGTCCTTGCGCAGCTGGGCCTGGCGCTCCACGAGGCGGTGCGCGTAGTAGATCGGCGCGGGCATCAGCTCGGGCGTCTCGTCGCAGGCGTAGCCGAACATCAGGCCCTGGTCGCCGGCACCGGTGTTCAGGTGGTCGTCGGACGCGTGGTCCACGCCCTGGGCGATGTCGTTGGACTGCTTGTCGTAGCAGACCATCACCGCGCAGCCCTTGTAGTCGATGCCGTACTCGGTGTTGTCGTAGCCGATGCGCTTGATGGTGTCGCGCGCGACCTGGATGTAGTCGACGTGCGCGTTGGTCGTGATCTCACCGGCGAGCACCACGAGGCCGGTGTTGGTCAGCGTTTCGGCTGCCACGCGGCTGCGGGGGTCTTGTTCGAAGATCGCGTCGAGGATCGCGTCCGAGATCTGGTCCGCGACCTTGTCGGGATGGCCTTCGGAGACCGATTCGGAGGTAAAGAGAAAGTCGTTCGCCACTGTAGTCACTCCTTGAAGTTGCAATTGGCGCGTTGCCAACTCTGCGGAGCCCTGGCGAACGCTTTAGCAGATGTCGAAGAATCGACGGGACACAACCGCATTCGCGCTTGTGGGTGTCGCCCTGCAAGTTGTTCCGTAACTCGGCGACAATTTGCATTCTATTCGAGCCGCGCAATACCATGCGCGCGCGTCCGCCTTTTGACGCTTCCTGACTCTCTCCCCCTCCCCGTTCAATGATCACCCTGTTCCGCCTGCTTGCCCGCGTGCCGATGCCGTTGATGCATCGGCTCGGCGCCTTGCTGGGATGGCTGGTCTGGTGGTGCGCGCCGGACTACCGCCGCCGCTTCAAGGCCAACGCCGAGAGCGCCGGTTTCTCGCCCGCGCAGTACCGTCCCGCCATCGCTGCCGCCGGCCACATGGCCTCCGAACTGCCCTGGCTGTGGCTGCGCCCGCAGGGCGAGAGCGTGCTGACGCGCGTGGTGCGCTGGGAAGGCGTCGAGGCCTTCGAGGCCGCCATGCGCGCGAAGAAGGGCGTGATCCTCGTGGCGCCGCACCTGGGCAGCTGGGAGATGTGCGGCCAGGCCATCGGCGAGCGCTTCCTCGCAGACTTCGGGCCGATCACCGCGCTGTTCCGTCCGGCGCGCAAAAAGTGGATGGCCGACCTGATCGCCGCGGGCTCGCGCGACCGGCCCGGCCTGCAGACCCTGCCGACCAACAACACCGGCGTGCGCGGCCTGATCCGCACGCTGCGCAGCGGCGGCTACACCGGCATCCTGCCCGACCAGGTGCCGCCGATGGGGCAGGGCGTGTGGGCGCCTTTCCTCGGCCGCCCCGCCTACACCATGACCCTGCTTCCCCGTTTGGCCCAACAGACCGGCGCCGCCTGCTTCCTCAGCGTGTGCGAGCGCCTGCCGCGCGGCGCGGGCTACGTGATCCGTTTCGAGCCGATCGTCGGCACCGCGCTCACCGACCCCAAGGCCTCGATCGAAGACGCCGCTGCTGCCATGAACGACGGCATCGGCCGCCTGATCCACAGCCTGCCAGGCCAGTACGTCTGGGACTACGCGCGCTACAAGGAGCCGCGCGGCGAACCCACCGTGGTGGCTGCGGCTGGAGGGGCTGCGCCATGAGCCTCAGCTCCCGACTCGGTATCGGCTTCATGCGGGTGCTGGCCCCGCTGCCCCTGCCGCTCGTGCGCGGCTTCAGCAAGGTTCTTGGTCGCGTGCTGCACACCATCGCCGTGCCGCGGCGGCGCGTGGTCGATCGCAACCTGGCCCTGTGCTTCCCCGAAAAATCGGAGGCCGAGCGCCGCGCCATCGCACGCGAGACCTTCGTCTTCGTCGCGCAGTCGTGGCTGGACCGCAGCTGGCTCTGGCATGCGCCCGAACAGGTGGTGAAGAGCCGGCTCAAGATCGTCGGTTCTGCCTCGGAGATCCGCGAGATCGCCGAGGGCGACGCGCCGATGATCCTGTTCGCGCCGCACTTCTACGGGCTCGATGCCGCGGCCACCGCGCTCACCATGCACACGGCGCGCCCGTCGGCCACGATCTACACGACGCAGCGCGACCCGATGGTCGACGCCTGGATTCGCGAAGGCCGCACCCGCTTCGGCGATGTGGCGGCGCTCAACCGGGTCGACGGCATCAAGCCCATCCTCTCGGGGCTGCGCAAGGGCGGCCTGCTGTACCTGCTGCCCGACATGGACTTCGGGCGCGACCAGACCATCTTCGTGCCGTTCTACGGCGTGCAGGCGGCCACCGTGCCGTCACTCTCGCGCTTTGCGCGGCTGGGCAAGGCCAAGGTGGTGCCGGTGGTGGCGAAGCTCACGCCCGGCGGCTACGAGATCCAGGTGCTGTCGGCGTGGCAGAACTTCCCGACCGACGACGTCGAGGCCGACACGGCGCTCATGAACGAGCGCCTGCAGGGCTACATCGACACGATGCGGTCCCAGTACTACTGGGTGCATCGGCGCTTTAAAACGCGCCCTGAAGGCGAGCCTCCGATCTACTGATTGCGGGCCAGGAAGCCCTCGATCTCACGCACGACCAGCTGCGGCTGCTCGTGCACGATCCAGTGGGTGGCGTTCGGCACCTTCTTGACCTCGAGCTTCGGCACGTACTCTTCCAGCCCTTCGAGCAGGCCCGGCAGCAATGCTGCGTCGTCGAGCGCCCAGAACACGAAGGTCGGCATGTTCACCGTGAGGCGTTCGCGCGGCAGCACCGGAATGCTGTCGACGGTCTGGCCCGGCAGCGGCGGCTTCATCGGCGTCACGCGGTACAGGTTGCAGGCGCCCGTGAGGCCCGCGCTCCAGACTTCGCGGTACTGCTGCTTCACCTCTTCGGTGAGCCAGCCGAAGCCGTCCGGGCCGGCCTTCATCAGCAGGAAGAAGGGCCACATGCGCTTGAAGTCGTCGGCCGCGAGCAGGGCTTCGGCATCGGGGCGCGCCAGGAAGTGCATGTAGGCGCTGGCCTGCTGCTGCGCCGGGTTGTTGCGCAGTTCGCGCGTGAAGGTGCCCGGGTGCGGCGAGTTGATGATGACCAGCTTGCCGACCTGCTGCGGGAAGGCGTTGGCGTAGCCCCAGGCGAAGGCGCCGCCCCAGTCGTGGGCGACCAGCGCGGCCATCGTGCCGTCGGCGCTCTCGGTGGCGACGAGCTGCTGGATGTCCTGGATCAGCAGGTGGGCCTTGTAGTCGGCCACTTCCGTGGGGGCGCTGGACTTCTCGAAGCCGCGCAGGTTGGGCGCCACGCAGCGGTAGCCGCCATGGGCCGGGTCCGAGAAGTAGGCGAGCAGCTCGTCCCAGATGAACGCGGCCTCGGGAAAGCCGTGCAGGAACACCATCAGCGGCTGGCCCGGCTTGCCGGCGGCGCGGCAGCTCAGGGTGGTGCCGTTGGGCAGGCCGCGTTGGAAGGTCTCGATCATGCTTCGTGTCTCCTTGGGTTGACTGTCGCTATTCTTTTGATAGTGAACTTCGCAGGCGAGGCGCTCGATGCAGCCGGTTCCTCTAGCGCATCAGGCGTCTTCGGCCGGTGGCGGCTCGGGTGCCACCGGTGTCGCCGGTGCCGCGGCAGCGTCGTCGGGATGCACCCAGCGCCACAGCAACTCGGCCGCCTCGCCGACCCCTTGCTTCTTCAGGGCCGAGAACAGTTTGACCTCGCCGCCGCCGGCGTTCAGTCGCGTAATCGACAGCACCTTGGCGGCTTCGCTGCGCGTGAGCTTGTCGGACTTGGTCAGCAGGATCAGGAACTTGAGGCCTTGCTGCACACGCGGGCGGATCACGTCGAGCAGGATCTCGTCGAGCTCGGTCAGACCGTGGCGCGGATCGCACATCAGGACAACCCCGCGCAGGCTTTCGCGCGTCATGAGGTAGTTGCCCATCACGCGCTGCCAGCGCAGCTTGGCTTCCTTCGGCACGGCCGCGTAGCCGTAGCCGGGCAGGTCGGCCAGCACGGCGTCGTCGACCTTCTGCTTGCCGATGCCGAACAGGTTGATGTGCTGCGTGCGGCCCGGCGTCTTCGAGGCAAAAGCCAGGCGCGTCTGCTGCGTCAGGGTGTTGATGGCGGTCGATTTGCCGGCGTTGGAACGGCCGACGAAAGCGATCTCGGGCAGGTCGACCGGGGGCAGGTGTTCCAGCTGCGGAGCGCTGGTCAGGAAGTGGGCGGTGTGCAGCCAACCCAGGGCCACGCGCTCGCGTTCAGCGACCTGCGGGTCCACGGCAGGGGCCGCGCGGGGAGGATAAGCGGCGGACTTGGCGCGCGGGGAGGTCATCAATGGGCTTTCGGAACGGGGCGCCATTGTAGAATCGCGGGGTTTTGCGCCATAAATCTAAGCCCCCGATATGAAGTTGTTTGCCAATATTCTGCTTGCAGCCCTCATGGGCGTCACAGCCAGCGCGAGTTTTGCAGCCGATGAGCATGCCGCTGCCCCCGCAGCGGCAGCCGCCAAGCCGGCCAAGCCCGATCCCGCCAAGGGCGACACGCTGTTCAACGCGACGCCGGCCAACAGCCAAAGCTGTGCTTCGTGCCACAACGCGGACGGCAACTCGGCCATCGCAGCCAACCCCAAGCTGGCGCAACAACACCCCGAATACATCCTCAAGCAGCTGCAGGACTTCAAGTCCGGCAAGCGCAAGAGCGCGATCATGAAGCCGCTGGCGTCGGCGCTGTCCGAAGAAGACATGCGCAACATCGCCTGGTTCGTCGGCTCCAAGAAGATCAAGCCGGGCTTCTCGAAAGAGAAGGACACGGTCGCCCTCGGCGAAAAGATCTACCGCGGCGGCATCGGCGATCGCCAGATCCCCGCCTGCGCCGGCTGCCACAGCCCGAACGGTGCCGGCCTCCCGGCCCAGTACCCGCGCCTGGGCGGCCAGCACGCCGACTACACCGTGACCCAGCTCGTGGCCTTCCGCGACAACGTCCGCCTGAACAGCTCGCCCATGAACGGCGTGGCCGCCAAGCTCAACGACCGCGAAATCAAGGCTGTCGCCGACTACATCGCCGGCCTGCGCTGATTTCCGCTGTCGCGCTGTCCAGCGTGAACTAACCGCCGATAAAAATCCCAAACAAAGGGCGGGCCGATCCAGCAGGATGGCCCGCCCTTTTGTTTTTTCCCCTTTCCTGGTTCCCTTCCGATGACCGTTTCCACCCATGGCCTTCGCGTGCATCGCGGCCCGCAGCTGCTTCGCGCCGCGGTGGAACTGCTGTCGTCGATGCGCTTCGCGATCGCGCTGCTGACGGTCATCTGCATCGCCTCGATCATCGGCACCGTGCTCAAGCAGCATGAGCCGATCAACAACTACATCAACCAGTTCGGGCCCTTCTGGGCCGAGCTGTTCCGCGCGGCCCGGCTCGATTCGGTCTACAGCGCCTGGTGGTTCATGCTGATCCTGCTGTTCCTGGTGATCAGCACGTCGCTGTGCGTCGCGCGCAACACGCCGCGCATCCTGATCGACCTGCGCACCTTCAAGGAAGACATTCGCGCCCAGAGCCTCAAGGCCTTCGGCCAGCGCGCCGAGAACCGCCTGGCGGAAACGCCTGACATGGCGGCCAACCGCATCGGCCAGCTGCTCGTGAGCGGCGGCTGGAAGGTCAAGCTGCAGCAGCGCAACGCCAGCGCCGACGGCAAGGCCGCGGCGGGCTGGATGGTCGCGGCGCGCGCCGGCGGTGCCCACAAGCTGGGCTACATCGCGGCCCACAGCGCCATCGTGCTGGTGTGCATCGGCGGCCTGCTCGACGGCGACCTGGTGGTGCGCGCCCAGACCTGGTTCAACGGCAAGAGCGTGTTCACGGGCGGCGGCATGATCGCCGACGTGGGCCCCGAGCACCGCCTGTCGACCGCCAACCCGACCTTCCGCGGCAACATCCTCGTGCCCGAGGGCGGGCGGGGCAACGTGGCCATCCTGAATCAGGCCGATGGCGTGCTGCTGCAGGAGCTGCCGTTCACCATCGAGCTGAAGAAGTTCATCGTCGACTACTACTCGACCGGCATGCCCAAGCTGTTCGCCAGCGAGGTGGTGCTGCATGACCGAGAGAGCGGCGAGCAGGTGCCGGCGCGCATCGAGGTGAACCACCCGGCCAGCTACAAGGGCGTGGAGATTTATCAGTCGAGCTTCGACGACGGCGGCTCCACGGTGAAGCTCAAGGCGGTGCCGATGGCGGCTGCGGCCAAGCCCTTCGAGGTCGAAGGCATCATCGGCGGCCCGAGCACCGAAATCACCAACGGCACCGACAAGCTCACGCTCGAGTACGCCGCGCTGCGCGTGATCAACGTCGAGAATTTCGCCGACGGCGGCACCATGAGCAGCGGCGCCGACGTGCGCAAGGTCGACCTGCGCCACAGCCTCGAGTCGCGCCTGGGCGCCGCCAACAAGACCAACAAGCCCAAGGTGCTGCGCAACATCGGCCCGAGCATCGGCTACAAGCTGCGCGACGCGTCGGGCCAGGCGCGGGAATACCAGAATTACATGGTGCCGGTCGACGCCGGCGACGGCCAGCCGGTGTTCCTGCTGGGCATGCGCGAGAAGCCCGAAGACCCGTTCCGCTACCTGCGCGTGCCCTCCGACGAGCAGGGGTCGATGGACGGCTTCGTGCGCATGCGCACCGCGCTGGGCGACCCCGCCACGCGCGAGCGCGCCATCCAGCGCTACATCGCCAAGGCCACCGACCCGAAGCGCCCCGAAATGGCCGAGCAGCTGCGCGTGTCGGCTGCCCGTGCGCTGGCGCTGTTCTCGGGTGCCGAGCGCGCCAAGCCCGACGCCGCGTCGCAGGGCGGCTGGCAGGCGATCGCCGAGTTCATGGAAGCCAACGTGCCCGAGGCCGAGCGTGAACGCGCCGGCACGGTGCTGGTGCGCATCCTCAACGACGTGTTGTTCGAAGTGCTCAACCTGAGCCGCGAAAGCGCCGGCCTGGCCCCGCTGCCGAACGACGAGAAATCGCAGGGCTACCTGACGCAGGCCGTGCTGGCCCTGAGCGACGCGCACTTCTATCCGGCGCCGGTCGCGATGATGATGACCGACTTCACCCAGGTGCAGGCCAGCGTGTTCCAGGTGGCGCGCGCCCCTGGCAAGAACATCGTCTATCTGGGGTGTCTGTTGCTGATCGTCGGTATTTTTGCCATGCTGTACGTGCGCGAGCGCCGTTTGTGGGTGTGGCTGACACCCGGCGGCGGCGCATCTGGAGACAACGACGGCCGCGACACCAGCGAAACCGTCGCCACGATGGCGTTCTCGGTCAACCGCAAGACCCTGGACAGCGATCGCGAATTCGAGCATCTGAAGCACAAGCTGCTCGCCCTGAAGAAAGAAGAACCGGCGTCACCATGAACACCACGACCCTCACGCTCCACGAAAGCTGGCTCTCCCGCCGCAACCTGTTCGACTGGGTGTTCGCGGCGCTGGTGCTGGCCGGCGGCGCGTTCGCCTTCATGCGCCACGCCGCCTCGATGGACAGCTACGAAAAGCCGATCCTGATGGCGGCCTTGATTTCGGTCATCGGCATCTGCTGGTTCTGGCGCCCGCTGCGGGTGCTGACGCTGGTGGTGGCTGCGGCCTCGCTGCTGGCCATCAGCTCCTACCAGGGCGACCTGGCGCGCGCCGATTCGGTGTTCTGGCTCAAATACTTCCTGTCAAGCCAGTCGGCCATCCTCTGGATGAGCGTGCTGTTCTTCATGAGCACGCTGTTCTACTGGATCGGTTTCGTCGCCGGCAAGCAGCAGGCCGACACCTTCGACCTGATCGGCTCCCGCCTGGCCTGGGCGGCCGTGACCATGGCGCTGATCGGCACCATGGTGCGCTGGTACGAAAGCCACCAGCTCGGCCCGGACATCGGCCACATCCCGGTGAGCAACCTGTACGAAGTGTTCGTGCTGTTCTGCTGGCTGACGGCCGCGTTCTACCTGTACTTCGAAGAGCGCTACAACACGCGCGCGCTCGGCGCCTTCGTGATGCTGGTGGTCAGCGCGGCGGTCGGTTTTCTGCTCTGGTACACGATCGTGCGCGAGGCGCATGAAATCCAGCCGCTGGTGCCTGCGTTGCAGAGCTGGTGGATGAAGCTGCATGTGCCCGCCAACTTCATCGGCTACGGCACCTTCGCACTCGCGGCCATGGTGGCCTTCGCCTACCTCATCAAGGAGCAGGCCAACGAAACCCGCTGGTACAAGCTCACGCCGATCTGGCTGTTGGGCGCGGCGCTGTGCTTCGTGCCGGTGGCGTTCCGCCAGCGCGTGCAGGAAGCCGGCGGCAGCTACTGGGTGGTCTACGCGGGCATCTCGGCGCTGATCGCCGCGGGCATCCTGCTGGGGCGCAAGCGCATCGCGGCACGCCTGCCGGCCAACGAAGTGCTCGACGACGTCATGTACAAGTCGATCACCGTCGGCTTTGCCTTCTTCACCATCGCGACCGTGCTCGGCGCCCTGTGGGCGGCCGATGCCTGGGGCGGCTACTGGAGCTGGGACCCGAAGGAAACCTGGGCGCTGATCGTCTGGCTCAACTACGCGGCCTGGCTGCACATGCGCCTTGTGAAGGGCCTGCGCGGCACCGTCGCGGCCTGGTGGGCGCTGGCCGGCCTGGCCGTGACCACCTTCGCTTTCCTCGGCGTGAACATGTTCCTGAGCGGCCTGCACAGCTACGGCACGCTCTGAGCGCAGGTTCTGCGCCTTTCGCGAAGAATTGAAACCACGCGCCGCCGTGGCGCGTAACCGAACCGGGGCATGTCACGAACTACCCTGAGCATCCCGATTCACGCGAAAGGCCTGTCATGTCGCTTCCTTCCCGCCCGCACCGCAGCCACGGCGCCGGTTTTGTCCATCCGCTGTCGAGCGAGATCACGCCGCGCGCGGCCTACGAAGGCCGGCGCGACCTGCTCAAGCTGATGGCCGGTGGTGCCGCCGGCGCGGCGCTCGCCACCTTCGCCGGGCGCGAGGCCTTCGCCCAGACGACCGGCCCGCACAAGCTGGCGCTGCTGCCGGGCGCCAAGTCGGCCGTGCCGGGCGCGCAGACCATGGAAAAGCTCACCGACTACAAGGACGCGAGCAGCTACAACAACTACTACGAGTTCGGCGTCGACAAGGGCGATCCGGTGAAGAACGCCGGCACCCTCAAGACGCGGCCGTGGACCGTGGAGGTCGAGGGGCTGGTCAAGAAGCCGGGCAAGTACGGCATCGAAGACCTGCTCAAGCTCAGCGCACAGGAAGAGCGCATCTACCGCCTGCGCTGCGTCGAAGGCTGGTCGATGGTGATCCCGTGGGTCGGCTACTCGCTGGCCGAGCTCATCAAGAAGGTCGAGCCGCAGGGCAATGCCAAGTTCGTCGAGTTCGTGACGCTGGCCGACCCGAAAACCATGCCCTTCGTCGGCTCGCGCGTGCTCGACTGGCCCTACACCGAAGGCCTGCGCATGGACGAGGCGATGCACCCGCTCACCTTGCTGGCCTTCGGCATGTACGGCGAGGTGCTGCCCAACCAGAACGGTGCGCCCGTGCGCCTCGTGGTGCCATGGAAGTACGGTTTCAAGTCGGCCAAGTCGATCGTCAAGATCCGCTTTGTCGAGAAGGAGCCGAGCACGGCCTGGAACAAGGCGGCGGCGCAGGAGTACGGCTTCTATTCGAACGTGAACCCGGCCGTCGACCACCCGCGCTGGAGCCAGGCGACCGAGCGCCGCATCGGCGACGGCGGCGGCCTGTTCGCGAAGCGGCGCAAGACCGAGATGTTCAACGGCTACGAGGCGCAGGTCGGCCAGCTCTACGCCGGCATGGACCTGAAGAAGAACTTCTGAGCGGGCGCGCCCGCCCGGTCCTCGCGCCATGCTGAACAAGCTGCTCATGCACCCGGCGACCAAGCCGGTCATCTTCCTGTTGTGCCTGTTGCCGTTCGCGCGGCTGGCCTACGGCGCGTTCACCGACGGGCTGGGCGCGAACCCGGCCGAGTTCCTGATCCGCGCGACGGGCGACTGGACGCTGCGCTTCATCTGCATCGTGCTGGCGGTGACACCGCTGCGCGTGATCGCCAAGCTCAACGCGCTGGCGCGTTTTCGCCGCATGCTGGGCCTGTTCGCGTACTTCTATGTCGTGCTGCATCTCTTGTGCTACAGCTGGTTCGACATGGGCTTCGAGTGGGCCGACATCGCCAAGGACATCGCCAAGCGGCCGTTCATCCTCGTGGGGTTCTCGGCCTTCGTGCTGCTGACGCCGCTGGCGGCCACGTCATTCAACCGCGCGATCAAGGCCCTGGGCGCGAAGCGCTGGCAGCTGCTGCACAAGCTGGTCTACGTGATCGCGGGGCTCGGGCTGCTGCACTTCTTCTGGATGCGCGCGGGCAAGAACAACTTCGCCGAAGTGTTCGTCTACGCCGCGATCATCGGGGTGCTGCTGGCGTGGCGTGTCTGGAATTTCGCGCGCAAGCGCCAGGCCAAGCCCGCAGTGGCCGCGCGCAGCAGCGAGAAGCCGCTGCGCACCGGCTGAGACCGGATCAGCCGTCGATCTCGGCGCGCAGCTGGTCTTCCATCGTCTCGCGGCGGCGGATCAGCTTCGCTGTGGCGCCGCTCACCAGAACCTCGGCCGCACGGCCGCGCGTGTTGTAGTTGCTGGCCATGCTCATGCAGTACGCACCGGCCGACAGCACGGCCAGCAGGTCGCCGGCCACCACGTTAAGCGCGCGGTCGCGGCCGATCCAGTCGCCGCTTTCGCAGACCGGGCCCACCACGTCGTAGGTCGGCGCGTCGCCGGCGCGCTCGCGCAGCGGCACGATCTTCTGGAAGGCCTGGTACATCGCGGGACGCGGCAGGTCGTTCATGGCCGCGTCGACGATGCAGAAGTTCTTGTCCTCGCCGGGCTTGGTGTAGAGCACCTCGGTCACGCACACGCCGGCATTGCCGACCAGCGAGCGGCCGGGTTCGATCACCAGCTTGCGCTGACCGAAGCCGCGTGCGTCCAGCTTGGCGAGCAGCTGCTGCCACAGCGCATCGGCCTTGGGCGGTACCTCGCCGTTGTAGTCGATGCCCAGGCCGCCGCCAAAGTCCAGGTGATGGATCGGCACGCCGGCCGCCTCGATGGCTTCCACCAGGTCGAGCACGCGGTCGCAGGCGTCCAGGTAGGGCGAGGCTTCGGTGATCTGCGAGCCGATGTGGCAGTCGATGCCGACCACCTCGAGGCCCGGCAGCCGGGCGGCGTGCTGGTAGGCCTGCACCGCGCGGTCGTGCGCGATGCCGAACTTGTTGCCCTTCAGGCCCGTGGAAATGTACGGGTGTGTCTTCGGGTCGACGTTCGGATTGATGCGGATGCTGATCGGGGCGCGCACCTTCTCGGCCAGCGCCACCTCGTTGAGCACGTCGAGCTCGGCCTCGCTCTCGACGTTGAAGCAGGCGATGCCGGCCGCCAGGGCCTGGCGCATCTCGGCGCGCGTCTTGCCGACGCCCGAGAAGATGATCTTCTTCGGGTCAGCGCCCACCGCCAGCACGCGCGACAGCTCGCCGCCCGAGACGATGTCGAAACCGCAGCCGGCCTCGGCGAACACGCGCAGCACGCCGAGCGACGAATTGGCCTTCATCGCATAGCAGATCAGCGCCTCGCGGCCCTCGAAGCCGCGCTGGTAGGCGGCCAGGGCGTCGAGCATCCACTGCTTCGAATAGACGAACAGCGGCGTGCCGTGCGTGCGCGCCAGCGCGTCGAGCGCGACGCCCTCGACGTGCAGGGCGCCGTCGCGGTGGGCGATGTGGGGGTGGCCGGGCAGGGGGGTGTTCGTCGTCATTTCTGGGGAGAGGTGGGGGCGCTGCTCGCTGCGGCGGGCTTGGGGGCCGCTTCGTTGTCGGAGGCTTTGGAGGAGCCGCCGGGCGTGAGCAATTGGGGCAAGGTGGCGCGCTGGGCGGCCGCCGGATCGGTCGGCAGATAGAGCGCGCCGCGCTGTCCGCACGCCGCAAGGCCGGCCGCGCTGGCGGCAAGGCAGACCATGAGCGCGGTGCGGGCGCGAGCGCTCATTAGAATTTGGCGAACATTCAACATGCTGAAATTGTAATGACCGACACCGAGTACATGGATCACGCCGAGGCGGCGCTTGCCGCCATCGAGCAGGGCTGCGACCGCATCAACGACGCGACCGACGCCGACATCGACAACCAGCGGGTCGGCGGGATGATCACGATGTCGTTCCAGAACGGCAGCCAGCTGATCGTGAACCTGCAGAAGCCGCTGCACGAAATCTGGCTGGCGGCACGCTCCGGCGGCTACCACTACCGGCACGACGGCCGGGTGTGGGTGGACACCAAGACCGGAGAGGAATTTTTCGGCAACCTCTCACGCGAGGCGACGCTGCAGGCGGGGCTGCCGTTGGTGTTCGCAGCAGCGGCCTGAGCCGCCACTTCCCGCTGCTTCCCTTCCTTTTGATCAGTTCCTGAACAGGTCGAGGATGCGGTTGCGCTCCTCGGGCGGCGCAGGTGCGCTGATCGCCGGGCCGCTCAGGGCTTCCGCTGGTGCCACCGGCGCAGAAGATTCCACGCCCAGGCTCGACACGCCGCGGCCCGGCGCGTAGTCGTCGTAATACCACTCGCCGCCGACGCTCACGATGCCCGAGGGCGGCGTGGTCGACAGGTCGGTCACGGGCACGCCCTTGAGGGCGGTTTCCATGTAGTTGATCCAGATCGGCAGGCTCAGGCCGCCGCCGGTTTCGCGGTCGCCCAGGTTGCGCGGCGTGTCGTAGCCGATCCACGAGATCGCCGTCATGGTGGGCTGGAAGCCCGCGAACCAGGCGTCGAGCGAGTCGTTGGTGGTGCCGGTCTTGCCGTAGAGGTCGGGGCGCTTGAGCATCGCCTGCGCCTTCGCGGCCGTGCCGGCGCGCGTGATGGACTGCAGCAGCGTGTCCATGATGAAGGCGTTGCGCTGCGGGATGGCACGCGACGCTTCATTGAGCAGCGGCGGCTGGACGTCGACCAGCACGCGATCCTTGTGGTCGGTGACGCGGGTCACGAGGTACGGATTCACGCGGTAGCCGCCGTTGGCGAACACCGAGTAGCCCACCGCCATCTGCATCGGCGTGACGGCACCGGCGCCGAGCGCCATCGGGAGGTAGGCGGGGTGCTTGTCCTTGTCGAAGCCGAAGTTGGTGATCCAGTCTTGCGCGTAGCGCGTGCCGATGGATTGCAGGATGCGGATCGACACGAGGTTGCGCGACTTCATCAGCGCCGTGCGCATCGACATCGGCCCGTCGAAGCCGCCGCCGTAGTTCTTGGGCTCCCAGGGCTGGCCGCCGGTGGTGCCGGCGTCGAAGAACAGCGGCCCGTCGTTGATGACGGTGGCGGGGGTGAAGCCCTTTTCGAGTGCCGCCGAGTAGATGAACGGCTTGAAGCTCGAGCCCGGCTGGCGCCACGCCTGCGTGACGTGGTTGAACTTGTTCTTGCCGAAGTCGAAGCCGCCGACCAGCGCTTTGATGGCGCCGTCGCGCGGGTCCATGGCGACGAATGCGCCTTCGACTTCGGGCAGCTGGGTGATCTCCCAGGTGTTCTTGGGCGTCTTCGCGACACGGATCACGGCGCCGCGGCGGATCTTGATGTTGGGCGGTGCCTTGTCCGACAGACCAGACTGTGCCGGCTTGAGGCCGTCGCCCGTGATCTGCACAGCGTCGCCGTTGGCGCGGATGGCCTGGATTTCCTTGGGCGTGGCCTTGAGCACCACGGCTGCCATCACGTCGCCGTTGTCGGGGTGGTCGTTCAGCACGTCGTCGACCGCTTCGTCGAGCTCCTTGGGGTCGTTCGGCAGGTCGATGAACTTTTCGGGGCCGCGGTACACCTGACGGCGCTCGTAATCCATGATGCCCTTGCGCAGGGCCTTGTAGGCCGCCGCCTGGTCGGCGGCGACCAGCGAGGTGTAGACCTTGAGGCCGCGCGTGTAGGTGCTGTCGCCGTACTGCGCATACATCAGCTGGCGCACGGTTTCGGCGACGTACTCGGCGTGCAGGCGGTTCGGATCGGCGGCGTCGCGCAGGTGCAGTTCTTCCTTCTTGGCTTCGGCCGCTTGTTCGGCGGTGATGAAGCCGGCTTCCTGCATGCGGTCGATCACGTAGAACTGGCGGCCGCGTGCGCGCTGCGGGTTGTTGACCGGGTTGTTCGCGCCGGGCGCCTTCGGCAGGCCGGCGAGCATGGCGGCCTGGGCGATCGACATCTCGGACAGCGGCTTGCCGAAATAGGCTTCGGAGGCGGCCGCGAAGCCGTAGGCGCGGTTTCCGAGGTAGATCTGGTTCAGGTAGATCTCGAAGATCTGGTCCTTGCTCAGCATGTGCTCCAGCTTGAAGGTCAGCAGCACCTCGTAGATCTTGCGGGTCAGCGTCTTCTCGGAACTCAGGTAGACGTTGCGGGCCACCTGCATGGTGATGGTCGACGCGCCCTGGCTCTTCACGCGGTTCAGATTCGCGAGGCCGGCGCGGACCAGGCCCTTGTAGTCGACCCCGCCGTGGTCATAGAAGCGGCTGTCTTCGGCGGCAAGGACGGCGTCTTTCACGACCTTGGGGATCGCGGCGATGGGGGTGAGGTTGCGTCGCTCTTCCCCGAATTCGCCGATCTGCGTGCCTTCGGCGGAGAACACCCGCAGCGGCAGCTTGGGGCGGTAATCGGAGAGTTCCGAGATGTCCGGCAGGTTGGGATAGGCCACTGCCAGGGCCACGGCCACCACGCACAGGATGGAAAGCAGGCCCGCCGCAGCGATGCCTGCGCCCCAGAACACGAAACGCAACAGCCATTTGAGCCAGAAGGGGCGTTCGGGTGGAGGGGTCTTGGCGCGCCCCTTGGGGCTGGAATTTTCTTGCATGGGGGCCCGGAGAGTCACCCGACATTATAAAAAGCCGCCCCCTCCGCGCGCCCGGATCTTTGTTACCTCGCGCATTCCCTCCCCCGGGGCTAAGCAGAAAGTTACAGAATGCGGCTTTGACGTCACGTTTTGACAACGGTTGTCGATTCCGGGCTTTCTGCACGCTTGGTGGGCGCAGTGCCTGCTGCTAGCATGCAACCGAACGCATATTTTTCCATTGGTTACAAATAACAGGGGGAGAGGGACCTAACTTGGCTGCTCTTGGATCATTGTTTCGTCGTCAAAACGCCCCCCTGCTGGGACTGGACGTCAGTTCGTCCAGCGTGAAGCTGGTGGAGCTCGGCCGCGAGGCCAGCGGCAAGCTGGTTCTGGAGCGCTGCGCCATCGAGCCGCTCGAACGCGGCTGGATCACCGACGGCAACGTCGAAAAATTCGACGAAGTCGCCGAAGCCGTGCGCCGTGTCGTGCGCAAGAGCGGCACCAAGACCCGCAACGTCGCGCTGGCGCTGCCGCCTTCAGCCGTCATCACCAAGAAGATCATTCTTCCCGGTGGCATGAGCGAGCAGGAACTCGAGATCCAGGTCGAGTCCGAAGCCAACCAGTACATCCCGTTCTCGCTCGATGAAGTCAGCCTCGACTTCTGCGTGACGGGCCCGAGCACGTCGTCTGTCGGCGACGTGGAAGTGCTGATCGCCGCCTCCCGCAAAGAGAAGGTGCAGGACCGCGAAGGCCTGGCGGAAGCCGCTGGCCTCAAGGCGATGATTCTCGATGTCGAGTCGTATGCATCGCGCTTGGCAACCGCGCGCCTGATCGAGCAGCTCCCCGGTAAGGGCGTGGACGCCATCGTGGCGCTGTTCGAGGTGGGTGCCTTCACGACCAGCATGCAGGTGTTGCGCAACCAGGAAGTGTTGTACGACCGCGACCAGGCTTTTGGCGGCGCACAACTCACTCAACTGATCGTGCGCCAGTACGGCTTTTCCGCCGAGGAAGCCGAAGCCAAGAAGCGCAGCGGCGACCTTCCCGACGATTACGGCTCGGGCGTGCTCAAGCCCTTCGTCGAAAGCATCGCGCAGGAAATCGCGCGTGCGCTGCAGTTCTTCTTCACCAGCACGCCGCACAACCGCGTGGACTACGTGCTGCTGGCGGGTGGCTCGTCGTCGTTGCCCGGACTGACCAATGCTGTGACCCGTCAGACCTCGTTCGCGTGCTCGCTCGTGAATCCGTTCGATGGCATGGACTTCGGCCCCAGCATCCGTGAGAAGAAGGTCCGCCGCGAGGCGCCGTCCTATCTGACCTCCTGCGGCCTGGCCATGCGGAGGTTCCTGCAGTGATCCTGATCAATCTGCTTCCGCACCGCGAAGCCGCGCGCAAGCGCCGTCGCGAGGCTTTCTACGGCACGCTGGGCGGTGCCGCGCTGCTCGGGGTTCTGATCGCCGGGCTGGGCTATCTCTGGTTCGAAGCCCAGATTTCGGCGCAGCAATCGAAGAACGGCTTCCTTCAGGCCGAGATCAAGAAACTCGAAGTCGAGATCAAGGAAATCTCGACGCTGCAGGACGAAATTGCCGCCCTGCGCGCGCGTCAGCTGGCTGTGGAAGACCTGCAAGGCGACCGCAACCTGCCGGTGCACCTGCTCAACGAACTCGTCCGGCAGTTGCCCGACGGCGTCTATCTGACCAGCATGAAGCAGGACAACCAGACCGTGACCCTGCAAGGCATGGCGCAATCGAACGAACGTGTGTCGGAACTGCTGCGCAACCTCGGCAACAACAGCCCCTGGCTCGTGAAGCCCGAGCTGGTCGAAATCACCTCGGCCAACGTGAACCTGAGCCAGCGCGACCAGCGCCGTGTGGCCAACTTCACGATGCGCATCGGCCTCAAGCGGCCCACTGACGCCCAGAAGGCGGAGGCCGAGAAGGCCCTGGCCGCCAAGGCACAGGCGAAGGGGTAACCGATCATGGCCATCAGCAACCGATCCCTCCCCAAAGTCGACGTCGCCACCGCACTGCGGAACTTCGGCGACCAGTTCCGTGGACTGAATCCGAACGACCCTTCCATGTGGCCGGCGGTGCCGCGCTACGCGCTGTGCCTGGCTGTGACCGCGTTGGCGCTCGCAGGCCTGTGGTTTCTCTGGCTCACGAACTCGAACGACGAGCTCGAAGCCGAGCGCGCCAAGGAAGTGACGCTCCGGGCTGACTACAAGAAGAAGGTGGCGCAGGCCGCCAACCTCGATCTGTTGAAGAAACAGCGCGAGCAAGTGCAGCAGTACGTGATCCTTCTCGAGAAGCAACTGCCCAGCAAGGCAGAAATGGATGCGCTGCTTTCCGACATCAACCAGGCCGGACTCGGCCGCAGCCTGCAATTCGAGCTGTTCCGCCCGGGCCAGGTCTCGGTCAAGGATTACTACGCCGAGCTGCCGATCGCCGTGCGCGTCACGGGCCGCTACCACGACATGGGCGCCTTCGCAGCCGATGTGGCCAGCCTGTCGCGCATCGTGACGCTCAACAACGTGACCGTCACACCGCAGAAGGACAAGGACGTGCTGACGATGGACGCCACCGCGCGCACCTACCGCTATCTCGATGAAGACGAGCGGGCCGCCCAGAAACGCGCCACAGCGCCGAAGGCGAAGAAATGAAGCCGATCGCCAAAGTTCTGTGGCTGGCACTGGCCGCCGTGGGCCTGAGCGCCTGCGGCGATTCAGATCAGGAAGACCTGCAGCGCTGGATGGTCGAGGAGCGCGCCCAGGTGAAGCCTTCGGTGCCGCCGATTTCCGAACCCAAGAAATTCACGCCGCAGGCCTACACCGAGGCGTCGTCGTTCGAACCCTTCAACATGCTGAAGCTGACCCAGGCGCTGCGCCGGGAGTCGAACCAGCCGAGCACCTCCGAGCTGATCGCCCCGGAGCTGGCGCGCCGCAAGGAAGCGCTCGAAGCGTTCCCGCTCGACACGATGGCGATGGTCGGCAGCATGAACCGCAACGGCCAGCCAGTGGCGCTCGTGCGCGTGGACAAGCTGCTCTACAAGGTCCGGGTCGGCGAGTACCTGGGCCTCAACTACGGGCGCATCACCCGTATCAACGAAACCGAAGTCGCTCTGCGCGAGATCGTGCAGGACGCCGCGGGCGAATGGATCGAACGCGTAGCCACGCTGCAGTTGCAAGAGAGTGCGAAATGAACCAAAAAAAATCAACGATGGCACAGTGGCTGCGCGCCGCCGGCCTGGGTCTGCTGGCTTTCGGTGCCCTGGCCGTCGCCCATGCGCAAAACGCGATCGAGTCGGTGACGAGCTCGACCCAGTCGGGCGCGGAAGTGATCCGCATCGACCTGGCGCAGCCGCTCACCGCGGTGCCCGCCGGGTTCTCCGTGCAGACGCCGGCGCGCATCGCGCTGGATTTCCCGGGCGTGACGAACGCCATCGGGCGCTCGGCCATCGAGGTGAACCAGGGCAACCTGCGCTCGGTCAACGTGGTGCAGGCTGGTGATCGCAGCCGCGTGGTGCTGAACCTGAAGCAGGCGACGGCGTACAAGGCCGAGATCCAGGGCAAGTCGCTGCTGGTCGTGCTCGAGCCGGTCGCCGGAACGGCGCTCGCGGTCTCTGCCGCGACCACTTTCGCCGAAAACCGCAACCGTGACACGCTGCCATTGCGCGACGTCGATTTCCGCCTCGGTGCCGACGGCACCGGCCGCGTGCTGGTCGACCTGCCGAACAACCAGGTCGGCGTCGATGTGAAGCAGCAAGGCAAGAGCCTGATCGTGGAATTCACCAAGTCGACGCTGCCCGAAGGCCTGCGCCGCCGCCTGGATGTGGCCGATTTCGGAACGCCCGTGCAGTTGATCACCTCGCAGCAATCGGGTGACCGCGTGCGCATGACGATCGATGCCAAGGGCGACTGGGAGCACAGCGCCTACCAGAGCGAAAACCAGTTCGTGGTGGAAGTTCGCGCCCGCAAGATCGATCCGAGCAAGCTCACGCAGGGTGTCGGCTACAACGGCGAGAAGCTGTCGCTCAACTTCCAGAACATCGAGATCCGCTCGCTGCTGCAGGTGATTGCCGACTTCACGAACTTCAACATCGTGACCTCTGATTCGGTCAGCGGTGCGCTGACGCTGCGGCTGAAGGACGTGCCTTGGGACCAAGCGCTCGACATCATCATGCAGGCGAAGAACCTGGGCATGCGCAAGAATGGCAGCGTGCTGTGGATCGCGCCCAAGGATGAGATCAACGCCAAGGAAAAGCTCGAATTTGAAGCCAAGGCGGCCATCGAGAACCTGGAGCCGCTGCGGACGCAGTCGTTTCAGCTGAACTACACGAAGGCCATTGCGATTGCGCAAGGTCTGACGGGTACTGGTGCATCGGCGGGTGGTGGCGGCGGCGGCGGCGGCACGACCTCGCGCATCCTGAGCCCTCGCGGTAGCGTGATTGCTGAAGCGCGGACGAATCAGCTGTTTGTTTCGGACATCCCCTCGCGCCTGGCCCAGGTCACCGATCTGATCCAGAAGCTGGACATTCCCGTTCGGCAGGTGCTGATCGAAGCGCGCATCGTGGAAGCCTCCGACACCTTCGGCAAATCGCTCGGCGTGCGGATGGGCGGCGGTATCTCCCGCGAACGCGTCGCGTCGGCCAACGGCAATCCGGCATACGGCACCTTCGGCGTCATGCCCACCACCACCACCACCGGTGGCGTCGGCGCCGCAGCAGCCACCTGGACCAACTCCAACTTCATCAACCTGCCCGCAGGCGATGCCGGCGGCACCGGCAACTCGGCCGGCACCTTCGCAATCTCGCTGTTCAACTCGAGCTTGTCGCGCATGCTGAACCTCGAAATCTCGGCGCTTGAAGCCGATGGCAAGGGCAAGCTGGTGTCCAGTCCCCGCGTCATCACGGCCGACCAGACCAAGGCGCTGATCGAGCAGGGCGAGGAAATTCCCTACCAGCAGGCCACGTCCAGCGGCGCCACCTCGATCTCGTTCCGCAAGGCGGTGCTCAAGCTCGAAGTCACACCGCAGATCACGCCCGAGGGCAACATCATCCTGACGCTGGATGTGAGCAAGGACGCCCGCGGCGTCAACACGTCGGCGGGCCCGGCCATCAACACCAAGCACGTGCAAACCGAGGTGCTGGTCGAGAACGGCGGCACGGTCGTCATCGGTGGTATCTTCGAACTCACCGAAACCAATGACGAATCGCGCGTGCCGGTGCTGGGTGAAATCCCCTACATGGGGGCATTGTTCCGCAAGCGCGAACGCGTTGCCAACAAGACTGAAATGCTCGTCTTTATCACCCCGAAGATGATTACCGACCGCAACGCCGCGCGCTGACGCGCGGGCGTAGCAGCCACCGCGTGGCGGTCGCACTTGTCGGGTTGCCCGGCGCCGGAAAGTCCGCAGTGGGCCGGCGCCTGGGCGCTCGGCTGAACACTCCCTTCATCGACACAGATCACGTGATCGAGCAGCGCATCGGCTGCACGATCCGGGATTTCTTCGATCGCGAAGGCGAAGCCGCCTTCCGCGACATCGAGCAGGCGGTCATTGCTGACCTGGCCGCCAGCCCCCACGGCGTGCTGGCGACGGGCGGCGGCGCCGTGCTGCGCGAGGCCAACCGCCAGCAGTTGCACGGCCATTTCCACGTCATCTACCTGCGCTCTTCACCTGAAGACCTGTTCCGGCGCCTGCGCCACGACGTCAAGCGCCCGTTGCTGCAGGTGGCCGACCCGCTGGGCCGGCTGCGCGAGCTGCACGATGCACGCGATCCGTTCTACCGGGAAACGGCCCATGACGTGGTCGACACCGGCCGCCCGTCGATTGCCGTGCTCGTCAACCTCATCGTGATGCAGCTTGAACTGGCCGGCGTGGTCGAACCTGGCGCCCATCCGGAAGAGCCCTCCGACTGACCCCGACAGGCCCGAGCGCCTAAACTCGCGGCCATGTCCCTGTCTGTTTCGCCCGCACTTTCCGCCTCACCACAGCCCGAACGCGTCGAGATCCAGCTCGGCGAGCGCAGCTACCCGATCCTGATCGGTGGCGGCCTGCTGGAAGACCCCGCCAGCTTCGGCGTCGTTCCCGCGGCCGCGAGCGCACTGATCGTCAGCAACACGACCGTGGCGCCGCTTTACGCGCAAGCCTTGCGGACCGTGCTGGCCGACCGCTTCCGAACGGTCCACCTGCTCGAACTGCCCGATGGTGAGGTGCACAAGAACCTCGAGACGCTCAACCTGATCTTCGACGCGCTCCTGGGCCACGGCAGCGACCGCAAGACGGTGCTGTTCGCGCTCGGCGGCGGGGTGGTGGGAGACATGACGGGCTTCGCTGCCGCCAGCTACATGCGCGGCGTGCCTTTCGTGCAGGTGCCGACCACGCTGCTGGCGCAGGTCGATTCGTCGGTGGGCGGCAAGACGGCCATCAACCACCCGTTGGGCAAGAACATGATCGGTGCGTTCTACCAGCCGCAGCTCGTGGTGTGCGACCTGGACACGCTGCAGACGCTGCCCCCGCGTGAACTGAGCGCCGGCCTGGCCGAAGTCATCAAGTACGGCCCGATCTACGACATGGCCTTCTTCGACTGGATCGAGTCGAACATCGAAGCGCTGGTGGCGCGCGATCCGGCTGCGCTGGCCCATGCCGTCAAGCGCAGTTGTGAGATCAAGGCGCTGGTGGTCGGTCAGGACGAGCGCGAGACCGGCCTGCGCGCCATCCTCAATTTCGGCCACACCTTCGGCCATGCCATCGAGTCGGGCCTGGGCTACGGCGAGTGGCTGCATGGCGAGGCCGTCGGCTGCGGCATGGTCATGGCCGCGCAGTTGTCGCAGCGGCTCGGCGGCGTCGACGCGGCTTTCGTCGCGCGGCTCACGCGCCTGATCGAGCGTGCCGGTTTGCCCGTCGTGGGGCCGGCGCTGGGGGTCGAGCGCTACCTCGAGCTGATGCGCGTCGACAAGAAATCGGAAGCCGGCGAGATTCGCTTCGTGGTGATCGACCGACCCGGCTCCGCCGTCGTGCGCAGCGCGCCCGACGTGATGGTGCGCGACGTGCTCGCGCAGTGCTGCGCGGCATGAGCCTTGCGGCGTACGCCTGCCACCCCGCGCGCTCGCGCGGACGGCGCCACGCGGAGCCGCCCGCGCCCACGCGTGACGCCTTCCAGCGCGACCGCGACCGCATCGTTCATTCGACCGCCTTCCGCCGGCTGGTCTACAAGACCCAGGTTTTCCTGAACCACGAGGGCGACCTGTTCCGCACGCGGCTCACGCATTCGCTCGAAGTCGCGCAGCTGGGCCGCTCCATTGCACGTGCGCTGCGCCTCAACGAAGACCTGGTCGAGGCCATCGCGCTGGCCCACGACCTCGGCCACACACCCTTCGGCCACGCGGGCCAGGATGCGCTCAATGCCTGCATGGCCGAACACGGCGGCTTCGAGCACAACCTGCAGAGCCTGCGCGTGGTCGATGCGCTGGAGCACCGCTATCCGCAGTACGACGGTCTGAACCTCAGCTTCGAAACGCGCGAAGGCATCCTCAAGCACTGCTCGCGTGCCAACGCCGAACGCATCGAGGCCGCCGAGCCGCAGGGCGTGGCGCGCCGCTTTCTCGACCGCACGCAGCCGGGGCTGGAAGCGCAGCTGTGCAACCTCGCCGACGCCATCGCCTACAACGCGCACGACATCGACGATGGCGTGCGCTCGGGCCTTATCAGCGTCGAGCAGCTGGCCGACGTCGAACTGTTCGAGCGCTACCGCCGCGAGGCGCTGGCCGAGCATCCGCAGCTGCCGGGCCAGGGCCGGCGCGTGCTCTATGAAACCATCCGCCGCATGCTCAGCGCGCAGGTCTACGACGTGATCGACACGACGCGCGCAGCCATCGACGCGCTGGGCCCCGCCGATGCCGACGCGGTGCGCCAGGCGCCGCCGCTGGTGGCTTTCAGCAGCGCCATGCAGACGCAGTCGGAGGCGCTCAAGCAGTTCCTGTTCCGCAACCTCTACCGCCATCCGCAGGTCACGCAGACCACCGACCAGGCGAGCGAGGTCGTGCGCGAGCTGTTCGATGCCTACCTGGCACGCGGTACCGAGATGCCCGCGTCGTACGCCGAGCGCCGCGACCGGCACCGTGCCGTGGCCGACTACATCGCCGGCATGACCGACCGCTTCGCCATGCGCGAGCACGAGCGGCTGACCGGCCGCCGGGGCATCGCGTGACGGCGGCCGTGCGTTCGAGCAGTGCGTCGGCCCGTGTGCCCGCCGCCGCCTTCGCCGTCGTGCTGGGCGGCGTCAGCGCCGCGCTGCACCTGGGCAAGCTGCCGCCCGCCGTGCCGGCGCTGCAGGCGTCGCTCGGCATCGACCTGGTCGAAGCCGGTTTCCTGCTCTCGCTGGTCCAGGTCGCGAGCATGACGCTGGGCCTGCTGGCCGGGCTCGCGGCCGATTCGATCGGCCTGCGTCGCAGCATGCTCGTCGGGCTGGCGGTGCTGACCACGGCCAGCCTGCTGGGCGGCGCCGTCGGCGCCGGCCTGATGGGCGAGTCGCACGCGGTGCTCTGGCTGTTCGTGCTGCGCGCAGCCGAAGGCATCGGCTTCCTGATGGCGGTGATGCCCGGCCCGGGGCTCATCCGCGCACTGACGCCGGCGGGCGCCGACAAGGCCGCGCTGGGCTTGTGGGGCGCCTACATGCCGCTCGGCGTGGCGCTCGCGCTGCTCATCGGGCCGGCCCTGATCGCCTGGGGCGGATGGGCCGACTGGTGGTGGACGCTGTCGCTGGTGTCCGCGGGCGCGGCACTCTGGGTGTGGCTGGCGGTGCCACGCGACCGGGCTCGCGTCGCCGGCGCGAGCTCTCAATCTGCATCTTCTGGCTGGGCCTCGCGGCTGCGCGAGACGGTCGGCGCACGCGCGCCGTGGCTGATCGCGCTGACTTTCGCCGTGTACTCGTCGCAGTGGATGGCCGTGATCGGTTTTCTTCCCGCCATCTACGCCGACGCGAAGGTGCCGGCCGCCTGGAGCGCGGTGCTGACCGCGCTGGCCGCGGCGATGAACATCGTCGGCAACCTCATGGGCGGCCGCTGGCTGCAACGCGGCGTGGCACCTGAACGCCTGCTGCAATGGGGCTTCCTGACCATGGCGCTGGGCGGTGTCGCCGCCTTCGCGCAGGTGGGGCAGGGGACCGAGGCGCTGGGCCTGCCGCCCGCGCTACGCTATGCCGCGATCTGCGCCTTTTCGCTCGGCGGCGGCATGATCCCGGCGACGCTCTTCCTGCTCGGCGTGCGGCTGGCGCCGGGGCCGAGCACCGTGTCGACCACCGTCGGTCTGATGCAGCAGGCGTCCTCGCTCGGCCAGTTCCTGGCGCCGCCCGCGGTGGCCTGGGTGGCGCACCGCGTCGGTGGCTGGCACTGGACCTGGACCGCCACGCTGGCCTGCTCGCTCGCCGGCATGGTGATCGCCACGCGGCTCGGCCGCATTCGCAAGCTGGCGGAGGCCACGTCATGAGCGGGCCAACGGTCATTGAAACCGCACAAGCCGAAGCCGACACCCGTCGCTGGCTCGAACGCGCGGTGATCGGGCTCAACCTGTGTCCCTTCGCCAAGGCGGTGCATGTGAAGGGCCAGATCCACTACGTCACCTACCTCGACACCCACGAGGGCCGCCTCATCGATGCGCTGCTGGCTGAAGCCCGTGCGCTCGTCGCGCTCGACGCCGAGGTGCGCGACACCACGCTGCTGATCGTCCCTCACGCCCTGGCGGACTTTCTCGACTTCAACGATTTCACGGAGCGCGCCGAGCGCAAGCTTGCTCGCGCGGGCTTCGACGGCGTGCTGCAACTCGCCAGCTTTCACCCGCATTTCCAGTTCGGCGGCACCGAGCCCGACGACATCACCAACGCCACCAACCGCGCACCGTACCCCACGCTGCACCTGCTGCGCGAAGACAGCATGGACCGCGCGGTCGAAGCCTTTCCGGAGGCCGAGGCGATCTTCGAGCGCAATATCGAGACGCTCGAAGCCCTGGGCCCGGCCGGCTGGACCGCGCTCGATGTCGGCCCGGGAAGCGCCACGTCATGAACACCAAGAACACCATGTCCCGTCCCGCGAAAGCGCACCCCACAAACAAGGCTGCCAAGGCCGAGGCCGAGCTGGCCGAAGTCCTGCGGCCGGGCCAGTCCGTCGAGCTCCTCAAGGAGTTGCACATCCTCACGCGCGAAGGTCGGCTCAACCAGGATTCGCGCCGCAAGCTCAAGCAGGTCTACCACCTGTTCCAGTTCATCGAGCAGCTGCTGCGCGAACTGCCGGGCGAGGGCGCCGAGGCCACGCTGGCCGACCACGGGGCCGGCAAGTCGTACCTCGGCTTCATCATTTATGACCTGTTCTTCCGCGCGCGGCAGGGCGGCCATGTCTACGGCATCGAGACGCGCAGCGAGTTGGTCGAGCGCTCCCGCGCGCTGGCGCAGCAGTTGGGCTTCGGGCGCATGTCGTTCCTGAACCTCACCGTGGCCGAATCGGCGCAGGCGAGCGAACTGCCGGCGCAGATCGACGTGGTCACCGCGCTGCACGCCTGCGACACCGCCACCGACGATGCCATTGCCTTCGGCCTTGCCAAGAAGGCGCGCTGCATGGTGCTCGTGCCCTGCTGCCAGGCCGAAGTGGCGGCCTGCCTGCGCGAGACGAAGGCGCTGGCCCTGTCGCGCACGCCGCTGGCCGAACTCTGGCGCCATCCGCTGCACACGCGCGAGATCGGCAGCCAGCTCACCAACGTGCTGCGCTGCCTGTACCTGGAAGCCAACGGCTACAGCGTCACCGTCACCGAGCTGGTCGGCTGGGAGCACAGCATGAAGAACGAGCTGATCCTGGCGCGCTACACCGGCCAGCGCAAGGCGAGCGCGGCGACGCGGCTGCGCGAGCTGCTGGCGCAGTTCGGGCTCGACACGCTGGGCGACACGCGCTTCCGCCTCGTCGACTGAGTATTCGGACGGCGTCGTCCATCGTCACCATGGCCCGTCTCCCCCGTCTCACGCTGGCCGGCATGCCGCACCACGTGATCCAGCGCGGCAACAACCGCCAGCCGATCTTCGTCGACCGTGCCGACCACGAGAAGCTGCTCGGCCTGCTGGCCGAGAACGCCGTGCGCTTCGGCATCGCGCTGCACGCCTACGTGCTGATGGACAACCACTTCCACCTGCTGGCCACGCCCGACAGCACCACGGGCCTGCCGCAGTTCATGCAGTCGGTCGGGCGCAGCTACGTGCGCTACTTCAACGACCGTCACGGCCGCAGCGGCACGTTGTGGGAAGGGCGCTACAGATCGACCCTGATCCAGACCGAGCGCTACCTGCTGACCTGCATGGCCTACATCGACCTGAACCCGGTGCGCGCCGGGATGGTCGCAGAGGCACGCGACTTCCCCTGGTCCAGCCACGGCCACTACGCCGGTCTGCGGCAAGACCGGCTGCTGACCCCGCACCCGCTGTACTGGGAGCTCGGCAACACGCCCTTTGCGCGGGAGGCGGCGTATGCCGAACTGGTGCGTGGCGGCGTCCGCGCGGCCGATCAGCAGGCCCTGACCGACGCCACGCTGCGCGGCTGGGCGGCCGGCGACGATGGTTTTTTGGACACGTTGCAGAAGTCCACCGAGCGCCGCGTCATCAAGGCCAAGGCCGGCCGGCCGCCTGCATCCCCCAAAGATCAAGACTGAAAATGGCGAAGTGCCGCATGCCTATTGGGATTTTTGCTTCCATTTTTGATATGTCCCCAATTTAATTCTGACAAGAAAACTCAAGATTTAATAGGAATCTGACCCCAATTAAAGTGTTTGGCATTCTTTGTGCATCGCAATATGCTCCCTTTCCCTGCGAAAACTGAAGGAGCGCGCCATGACGACGGCTGCCGAGATTCAACACCTCCAAGAACACGGTCTGTATTCCGGTGCCGATGAGCACGACGCCTGCGGCGTCGGCTTCGTCGCCCATATCAAGGGCGAGAAAAGTCACGCCATCGTGTTGCAGGGTCTGAAGATCCTCGAGAACCTCGACCACCGCGGCGCCGTCGGCGCCGACAAGCTGATGGGCGACGGCGCGGGCATCCTGATCCAGCTGCCCGACCTGCTGTACCGCGAAGAAATGGCCAAGCAGGGCGTCACGCTGCCCCCGCCCGGCGAATACGGCGTCGGCATGATCTTCCTGCCCAAGGAACACGCCTCCCGCGAAGCCTGCGAGCAAGAGATGGAACGCGCCATCAAGGCCGAAGGCCAGGTGATGCTGGGCTGGCGCGACGTGCCGGTCAACCGCGACATGCCCATGTCGCCCACCGTGCGCGAAAAAGAACCGCTGCTGCGCCAGATCTTCATCGGCCGCGGCAACGACGTGATCGTGCAGGACGCGCTGGAGCGCAAGCTGTACGTGATCCGCAAGACCGCCAGCGCGAACATCCAGCGCCTGAAGCTCAAGCACAGCAAGGAATACTACGTTCCAAGCATGTCCAGCCGCACCGTGGTCTACAAGGGCCTGCTGCTGGCCGACCAGGTCGGTACCTACTTTCTCGATCTGCAAGACAAGCGTTGCGTCTCGGCCCTGGGCCTGGTGCACCAGCGCTTCTCGACCAACACCTTCCCCGAGTGGCCGCTGGCCCACCCGTACCGCTACGTTGCGCACAACGGCGAAATCAACACGGTCAAGGGCAACTACAACTGGATGAAGGCGCGCGAAGGCGTGATGTCGTCGCCCGTGCTCGGCGCCGACCTGCAGAAGCTCTACCCGATCAGCTTCGCCGGCCAGTCCGACACCGCCACCTTCGACAACTGCCTCGAGCTGCTGACGATGGCCGGCTACCCCATCAGCCAGGCCGTGATGATGATGATTCCCGAGCCCTGGGAACAGCACGCCACCATGGACACGCGCCGCCGCGCGTTCTATGAGTACCACGCCGCCATGCTCGAGCCGTGGGACGGCCCGGCTTCCATCGTGTTCACCGACGGCCGCCAGATCGGCGCCACGCTCGACCGCAACGGCCTGCGCCCCTCGCGCTACTGTGTGACCGACGACGACCTGGTCATCATGGCCTCCGAGTCGGGCGTGCTGCCCGTGCCCGAGCAGAAGATCGTGCGCAAGTGGCGCCTGCAGCCCGGCAAGATGTTCCTGATCGACCTGGAGCAGGGCCGCATGATCGATGACGAGGAGGTCAAGTCCACCCTCGCCAACAGCAAGCCCTACAAGCAGTGGATCGAAAACCTGCGCATCAAGCTCGACAGCGTCAAGGCCGAACCGGCCGCGATTCCCGTGAGCCAGGTCGCGCTGCTCGACCGCCAGCAGGCCTTCGGCTACACCCAGGAAGACATCAAGTTCCTGATGAGCCCGATGGCGCAGGCCGGCGAAGAAGGCATCGGCTCCATGGGCAACGACAGCCCGCTGGCCGTGCTCTCCAGCAAGAACAAGCCGCTGTACAACTACTTCAAGCAGCTGTTCGCGCAGGTCACGAACCCGCCGATCGACCCGATCCGCGAAGCGATCGTGATGTCGCTCGTGTCCTTCATCGGCCCCAAGCCGAACCTGCTGGACATCAACCAGGTCAATCCGCCGATGCGGCTCGAAGTGAGCCAGCCCATTCTCGACTTCGCCGACATGGCGAAGCTGCGCGACATCGGCACCTACACGCAGGGCAAATTCAAGAGCTACGTGCTCGACATCACCTACCCGCTGGGCTGGGGCGATGAAGGCGTCGAAGCCAAGCTGGCCTCGCTCTGCGCCGAAGCGGTCGATGCCATCAAGGGCGGCCACAACATCCTGATCGTGAGCGACCGCGGCGTGGGCCCGACGCAAGTCGCGATCCCCGCCGTGTTGGCGCTCTCGGCCGTGCACCAGTACCTCGTGCGCGAGGGCCTGCGCACCACCGCCGGCCTCGTGGTCGAGACCGGTTCGGCGCGCGAAGTGCATCACTTCGGCGTGCTCGCCGGCTACGGCGCCGAAGCCGTGCACCCGTACCTCGCGATGGAAACGCTGGCGGCCATGCACGCCGACCTGCCGGGCGACCTGAGCGCCGAGAAGGCGGTCTACAACTACGTCAAGGCCATCGGCAAGGGCCTGTCGAAGATCATGTCGAAGATGGGTGTCAGCACCTACATGAGCTACTGCGGCGCCCAGCTGTTCGAAGCCATCGGCCTGAACACCGAAACAGTGAACAAGTACTTCACCGGCACCGCCAGCCGCGTGGAAGGCATCGGCGTCTTCGAGATCGCCGAGGAAGCCATCCGCATGCACAAGGCTGCCTTCGGTGACGACCCGGTGCTCGCCAACATGCTCGACGCCGGCGGCGAATACGCCTGGCGCACGCGCGGCGAAGAGCACATGTGGACGCCCGACGCCATCGCCAAGCTGCAGCACAGCACGCGTTCCAACAACTGGAACACGTACAAGGAATACGCGCAGCTCATCAACGACCAGAACCGCCGTCACCTCACGCTGCGCGGCCTGTTCGAGTTCAAGATCGATCCGGCCAAGGCCATTCCGGTCGACGAAGTCGAATCCGCTGCCGAAATCGTCAAGCGCTTCGCCACCGGCGCGATGTCGCTGGGCTCGATCAGCACCGAGGCACACGCCACGCTTGCCATTGCCATGAACCGCATCGGCGGCAAGAGCAACACGGGCGAAGGCGGTGAAGACCCGGCGCGCTACCGCAACGAACTGAAGGGCATCCCGATCAAGCAGGGCGATACGCTCAAGAGCGTGATCGGCGCGGCCAACGTCGAGGTCGACCTGCCCTTGAAGGACGGCGACTCGCTGCGTTCGCGCATCAAGCAGGTCGCGTCGGGCCGCTTCGGCGTCACCGCCGAGTACCTGCACTCGGCCGACCAGATCCAGATCAAGATGGCGCAAGGTGCCAAGCCGGGCGAGGGCGGTCAGCTGCCCGGCGGCAAGGTCACCGAGTACATCGGCAAGCAGCGTTATGCCGTGCCGGGCGTGGGCCTCATCTCGCCGCCGCCGCACCACGACATCTACTCGATCGAGGACCTGGCGCAGCTCATCCACGACCTGAAGAACACCGCGCCGCACGCCAGCATCAGCGTGAAGCTGGTGAGCGAAATCGGCGTCGGCACCATCGCCGCGGGCGTTGCCAAGTGCAAGAGCGACCACGTCGTGATCGCCGGCCATGACGGCGGCACGGGCGCTTCGCCCTGGTCGTCGATCAAGCACGCGGGCAGCCCGTGGGAAATCGGCCTGGCCGAAACGCAACAGACGCTGGTGCTCAACCGCCTGCGCAGCCGCATTCGCGTGCAGGCCGACGGCCAGATGAAGACCGGCCGCGACGTCGCCATCGGCGCGCTGCTGGGCGCCGACGAGTTCGGCTTTGCGACCGCACCGCTGGTGGTCGAGGGCTGCATCATGATGCGCAAGTGCCACCTGAACACCTGCCCGGTGGGCGTGGCCACGCAAGACCCGCTGCTGCGCAAGAAGTTCTCGGGCAAGCCCGAACACGTCGTCAACTACTTCTTCTTCGTTGCCGAAGAAGTGCGCCAGATCATGGCCCAGCTGGGCATTCGCAAGTTCGACGACCTGATCGGCCGCGCCGACCTGCTCGACATGCGCAAGGGCATCGAACACTGGAAGGCCTCGGGCCTCGATTTCAGCCGCCTGTTCGCGCTGCCGATCGTGCCGGCCGATGTGCCGCGCTACCACGTCGAGAACCAGGACCACGGCCTCGAGCGCGCGCTCGACGTGAAGCTCATCGAGAAGTCGCGTCCCGCCATCGACAAGGGCGAGAAGGTGCAGTTCATCGAGGTGGCGCGCAACGTCAACCGCTCGGTGGGCGCCATGCTCTCGGGCGCACTGACCAAGGTGCATCCGCAGGGCCTGCCCGACGATTCGATCCGTATCCAGCTCGAAGGCACGGGCGGCCAGTCGTTCGGTGCGTTCCTGGCACGCGGCATCACGCTGTACCTGATCGGTGATGCCAACGACTACACCGGCAAGGGCCTTTCGGGCGGCCGCGTGGTGGTGCGTCCGAGCCTCGACTTCCGCGGTGAAGCGGTGCGCAACACCATCGTCGGCAACACCGCGCTGTACGGCGCGACGACCGGCGAGGCGTATCTCTGCGGCGTGGCCGGCGAGCGTTTCGCGGTGCGCCTCTCGGGTGCCACGGCGGTCATCGAAGGCACGGGCGACCACGGTTGCGAATACATGACGGGCGGCACGGTCGCCGTGCTCGGCAAGACGGGTCGCAACTTCGCGGCCGGCATGAGCGGCGGCGTTGCTTTCGTCTACGACGAAGATGGCCAGTTCGCCACGCGCTGCAACCTTTCGATGGTGTCGCTCGACAAGGTGCTGACCTCGGCCGAGCAGACGGCGAGCGTGCATCGCAAGATCTGGCACGGCGGCGAGACCGACGAAGCGCAGCTGAAGAAGCTGCTCGAAGAGCACCACCGCTGGACCGGCAGCAAGCGCGCGCGCGAGCTGCTCGACAACTGGGCCGAGTCGCGCACCAAGTTCGTCAAGGTGTTCCCGAACGAATACAAGCGTGCCCTGGCCGAACTGCACGACCGCCAGGTCGAGCTGGCCAGCAGCGGCAACAACGCCCACGTGGGCCTCGAGCCGCACGCACTGGCCGCGCCCGCCACGGCCGCCGTCTGAGCGCGCCATAGATACGAAGAACAGAGGACAGCACGATGGGAAAAATCACCGGCTTCATGGAGCATGAGCGTGTCGAAGAGGGCTACAAGCCCGTCGAAGAACGCGTCAAGCACTACAAGGAATTCGTTGTCGGCCTGAACACCGATCAAGCCAAAGTGCAGGGCGCACGCTGCATGGACTGCGGCACGCCGTTCTGCAACAGCGGCTGCCCGGTCAACAACATCATTCCGGACTTCAACGACCTCGTGTACCGCGACGATTGGCAGAACGCCTTCGCGGTGCTCGACTCGACCAACAACTTCCCCGAGTTCACCGGCCGCATCTGCCCCGCGCCCTGCGAGGCTGCCTGCGTGCTCAACGTGAACGACGACGCGGTCGGCATCAAGTCGCTGGAGCACGCGATCATCGACCGCGCCTGGGACGAAGGCTGGGTGGCGCCGCGCGTTGCCAAGCACAAGACTGGCAAGAAGGTCGCCGTGGTCGGGGCCGGCCCTGCCGGCATGGCGGCGGCTCAACAACTGGCGCGCGTCGGCCACGACGTGACGCTGTTCGAAAAGAACGACCGCATCGGCGGCCTGTTGCGCTACGGCATCCCCGACTTCAAGATGGAGAAGACGCACATCGATCGCCGCGTCGAGCAGATGAAGGCCGAAGGCGTGACCTTCCGCACCGGCGTCATGGTCGGTGCCACGAAAGACCCGTTGGGCAAGGGTTCCAAGGTCACCAACCTGGCCAAGGAAACCATCACGCCCGAGCAGTTGCAGAAAGACTTCGACGCCGTGGTGCTCACCGGTGGCGCCGAGCAATCGCGCGACCTGCCCGTGCCCGGCCGCGACCTCGACGGCATCCACTTCGCGATGGAGTTCCTGCCGCAGCAGAACCGCGTCAACGCGGGCGACAAGGTCAAGGGCCAGCTGCGCGCCGAAGGCAAGCACGTGATCGTCATCGGCGGCGGCGACACCGGCTCCGACTGCGTCGGCACCAGCAACCGCCACGGCGCCGTGAGCGTCACGCAGTTCGAACTGATGCCGCAGCCACCCGAAGAAGAGAACCGTCCGCTGACGTGGCCCTACTGGCCGATCAAGCTGCGCACCAGCTCCAGCCATGAAGAAGGTTGCGAGCGCGAGTTCGCCATCTCGACCAAGGAGTTCATCGGAGAGAAGGGCAAGGTCACGGGCCTGAAGACCGTTCGCGTCGAGTGGAAGGACGGCAAGATGCAGGAAGTGCCCGGCAGCGAGCAGATCCTCAAGGCCGACCTCGTGCTGCTCGCGATGGGCTTCATCAGCCCCGTGGCCACCGTGCTCGACGCCTTCGGTGTCGAGAAGGACGCCCGCGGCAACGCGCGCGCCACGGTCGACTTCATCGGCGGCTACGCTACCAATGTGCCCAAGGTATTCGCTGCAGGTGACATTCGTCGCGGACAGTCACTTGTGGTGTGGGCAATTCGCGAAGGCCGGCAGGCCGCGCGCTCTGTCGACGAATTCTTGATGGGATTCAGCGACTTACCGCGCTGATTTTTGTTTCAGTGAAGCGGCGCCGTTCGCGGCCCCGTTATCATCCGCGGAAACCGCATGCCGGGATGCCTCTCAGGGCGCCCGGCTTTTTTATTGTGATGGACCCAGCCACACCACCGTCTTCCTCCTTCGTCGAATTCCGCGATGTCTCGTTCGGCTACGGCGCGCGCGCGATCCTCGACGGCGTGTCGTTTTCCGTGCCGCGAGGCAAGGTGACGGCGTTGATGGGGGCGTCGGGTGGCGGCAAGACCACCGTGCTGCGCCTGATCGGCGGCCAGCAACGCGCACAGCGCGGCGAAGTGCTGTTCGATGGCAAAGACGTCGGCCGCTTCGATGTCGCCACGTTGTATGCGGCGCGGCGCCGCATGGGCATGCTGTTCCAGTTCGGCGCGCTGTTCACCGACATCAGCGTGTTCGACAACGTGGCCTTTCCGCTGCGTGAGCACACGCAGCTGTCGGAAGCGCTGGTGCGCGACATCGTGCTCATGAAGCTCGACGCCGTCGGCCTGCGCGGTGCGCGCGACCTGATGCCCAGTGAAATCTCAGGCGGCATGGCGCGGCGCGTGGCGCTGGCCCGTGCGATCGCGCTCGACCCCGACCTCGTCATGTACGACGAACCCTTTGCGGGGCTCGATCCGATCTCTCTCGGCACGGCCGCGCGACTGATCCGCCAGCTCAACGACGCGTTGGGCCTCACCAGCATCATCGTGTCGCACGACCTCGAAGAAACCTTCCGCATCGCCGACCACGTGATCGTTTTGGCCAACGGCGGCATCGCCGCGCAGGGGCGGCCTGAAGAGGTGCGTGAAAGCGCCGATCCGCTGGTGCACCAGTTTGTCAACGCACTGCCCGATGGGCCTGTGCGATTCCACTACCCGGGCGTCAGCATCGAAGACGATTTCGGGAACCGGGAAGGGGGGCGCTCATGAGTTGGTGGAAGCCCGCCGATGTCGGCTTTGCCGTGCGCAGCCAGCTGGCTGGTATGGGCCACGGCGCCAAACTCTTTTTGCGCCTGCTCGGTCCGGGCGCGCAGATCATGCGTCGCTTCGGACTGGTGCGTGACCAGATCCATTTCCTCGGCAACTACTCGCTCGCCATCATCGGCGTGTCGGGCCTGTTCGTGGGCTTCGTGCTCGGGCTGCAGATGTACTACGCGCTGCAGCGCTACGGCTCGTCCGAAGCGCTCGGCCTGCTGGTCGCGCTGAGTCTCGTGCGCGAACTCGGCCCTGTGGTGGCGGCCTTGTTGTTCACCGGCCGGGCCGGCACGTCGTTGACGGCCGAGATCGGCCTCATGAAAGCCAACGAGCAGTTGAGCGCCATGGAAATGATGGCGGTCGACCCGGTGCAGCGCATCCTCGCGCCGCGCTTCTGGGCCGGCGTTATCACGATGCCGCTGCTGGCGGCCGTGTTCAGCGCGGTCGGCATCATGGGCGGCTACGTCGTGGGCGTGATCATGCTGGGCGTCGACCCGGGCGCGTTCTGGGGCCAGATGCAGGGCGGCGTCGATGTCTGGCGCGACGTCGGCAACGGCGTCATCAAGAGCATCGTGTTCGGTTTCACCGTGACTTTCATCGCGCTGCTGCAGGGCTTCGAGGCCCAGCCGACGCCCGAGGGCGTGTCGCGCGCCACCACGCGCACCGTGGTCATGGCGTCGCTGGCGGTCTTGGGGCTGGACTTCCTGCTCACCGCCATGATGTTCAGTATCTAAAGGGGCCCCGGCCCCATCGTTCTAGACAGAGAGTGCAAACCATGCAACGTTCCACCAACGACATCTGGGTCGGCCTGTTCGTGCTGATCGGCGGCGCCGCCTTGCTGTTCCTGGCACTGCAGTCGGCCAATCTGCTGAGCCTGAACTTCCAGAAGACCTACACGGTCACCGCGCGTTTCGACAACATCGGCGGGCTTAAGCCCCAGACGGCGGTCAAGAGCGCTGGCGTGGTCGTCGGTCGTGTGGAATCCATCGCGTTCAACGACAAGGCCTTTCAGGCCGATGTGACGCTGGCGCTTCAAAACCGTTACAGTTTTCCCAAGGACAGCTCGCTCAAGATCCTGACCAGTGGCCTGCTCGGCGAGCAGTACATCGGCATCGAGGCGGGCGCCGAGGAAAAGAACCTGCAAGCCGGCGACACCATCACCGCGACCCAATCGGCCGTGGTGCTGGAGAACCTGATCAGCCAGTTCCTGTACAGCAAGGCCGCCGACGGGAGTACGGCGCCGGGAACAGCCAATAAGAAATGACCACACGACTTTTTTCGTCGACTGCTATTAAAAGTGTAGCTAGCTCCGCCCGTTGGGCCACCGCAACCGTCGGCGTTGCGCTCATGGCCGGATGCGCCACCGGCCCCGGCGCAAGCCCGACCGACCCCTTCGAGCCGTACAACCGCGGCATGACGCGCTTCAATGACACCGTCGACGAAGCCGTGCTGGAGCCCGTGGCCAGCGCCTACCAGAGCGTGGTGCCCTCGCTGGTGCGCCAGGGTGTGACCAATTTCTTCAGCAACCTCGGCGACGTCTGGAGCCTGGCCAACAACGTGGCCCAGCTCAAGCTGCAGAACAGCGCCGAGACCTTCATGCGGCTGAACGTCAACACCTTCTTCGGGCTGGGCGGCCTGCTCGATGTCGCCTCCGAGGCGCGCCTGCCGCGCCACGAGGAAGACTTCGGCCAGACGCTGGGCTACTGGGGCGTGGGCGCCGGTCCGTACGTGGTGCTGCCGCTGCTCGGGCCGTCCACGCTGCGCGACACGATCGCCCGTCCGGTCGACATGTACGGCGATGCACAGGGCCACATCCACGACATCGCCTGGCGCAATTCGCTGGCGGGCCTGCGTGTCGTGGACACCCGTTCGCGCTACCTGGGCGCGACCCGCCTGCTCGGCGAAGCGGCGCTCGACAAGTATTCGTTCACGCGCGATGCGTTCCTGCAGCGCCGCCGCAACCAGGTCTACGACGGCAATCCGCCGGACGACGACAACGCTGGCAAGTGACGGCAAAAGGGGCGGACGGGGTGGTTCTGCTTGCATCCGGTTGCAGGCTTCACCTCCGCTTCAGGAACCCGGTCGGCCTGGCGCCTGTCGAAACCGTTCCTGTCTCAGCACGGGGCCATTGGCTGCACCGTGCAGGGAAGACAATTCAACCTGAGGGACTCACCATGAACAACAAGATCTTGCTGCAACGACGCGACATGGGCCGCCTGGCATTGGCCGGCGCGCTGCTGTTCGGCGCCGCCACCGCCTTCGTGCACCAGCCCGCATTTGCGGCCGACGAGGCCCCCGACGCGCTCGTCAAGCGCCTGTCGACCGACGTGCTCGAGACCATCAAGGCCGATTCGTCGATCAAGGCCGGTGATATCAACAAGATCATGCTGCTGGTCGACAGCAAGATCATGCCCAACGTCAACTTCCAGCGCATGACCGCCTCGGCCGTCGGCCCGGCTTGGCGCCAGGCCACGCCCGAGCAGCAAAAGCGCCTGCAGGACGAGTTCAAGACCCTGCTGGTGCGCACCTACGCCGGCGCGCTCGACCAGGTGAGCGACCAGACCGTCACCATCCGCCCGTTCCGCGGCGCGCCCACCGACACCGACGTGCTCGTGCGCACCGAGGTCAAGGGCCGCGGCGATCCGGTGCAGCTCGACTACCGCCTCGAAAAGACGCCGGGCCAGGGCGCCGGCTGGAAGGTCTACAACCTCAATGTGCTGGGCGTCTGGCTGGTCGACACCTACCGCACCCAGTTCGCGCAGGAAATCAACAAGAGCGGCATCGATGGCCTGATTGCCGCGCTGGCCGCGCGCAACAAGGGCAACGGCAAGGGCTGACGGGCGTACGCCATGCTGGTCCTTCCCTCCCGGCTCACCCACGACGAGGCTCCTGCCTGCATGCGCATGCTGCAGCAGGGGCTCAAGGGCCAGACCGACTCGACCTCCACCGTGGTCGATGCCACGCCATTGGCCCAGTTCGATTCCTCCGCACTGGCGGTGCTGCTCGAGTGCCGGCGTGAGTCGAGCGCGCTGGGCCGCAGCTTTTCCGTCAAAGGCCTCTCTCCCCGCCTGCGCGAGTTGGCCGCGCTGTACGGCATTGCAGGCCTTTTGCCCGCTGCGCCCTGAAAAAGTAACGGCCCCGTAAAATCGCGGGCTCCCATGCCCGCGATCTCATTCCAGTCGGTCTCCAAGACCTACCCTCCCTCCCGTCAGCAACGCGCCCAAGGCAAACAAGGGCTGCGTGCGGTCGACGAGGTTTCCTTCCAGATCGAGCCGGGCGAGTTCTTCGGCCTGCTCGGCCCCAACGGCGCGGGCAAGACCACCCTGATCAGCATGCTCGCGGGCCTGTCGCGGCCCACGGCGGGCGCGATCAGCGTGCACGGCTTCGACGTGCAGCGCGACTACGCCGAAGCCCGGCGCCAGCTCGGCATCGTGCCGCAGGAGCTGGTGTTCGACCCCTTCTTCAACGTGCGCGAGTCGCTGCGCATCCAGTCGGGCTACTTCGGCATCAAGAACAACGAAGCCTGGATCGACGAGTTGCTGCAAAGCCTGGGCCTGGCCGACAAGGCCACCGCCAACATGCGCCAGCTCTCGGGCGGCATGAAGCGCCGCGTGCTGGTGGCACAGGCGCTGGTGCACAAGCCGCCGGTCATCGTGCTCGACGAGCCCACGGCCGGCGTCGACGTCGAGCTGCGCCAGACGCTCTGGCAGTTCGTCGCCAAGCTCAACAAGCAGGGCAGCACCGTGTTGCTGACCACCCATTACCTCGAAGAGGCCGAGGCGCTGTGCAACCGCATCGCGATGCTCAAGCTCGGCAAGGTGATCGCGCTGGACCGCACCAGCGAGCTGCTGAAGTCGGCCGCGAGCAACGTGCTGCGCTTCAAGACCGACGCCATGCTGCCCTGGGCCATCGCCCAGCACGCGCGCATCACCGGGCGCATCGTGCAGCTGCCGGCGCAGAACGCGCATGAAGTCGAACAACTGCTGGCCGCGATCCGCGAAGCCGGCGTCGCGGTGGAAGACGTGGAAATGCGCAAGGCCGATCTGGAAGACGTGTTCATCGACCTGATGGCGGGCGAGCAGACGCCGCTGGAGGTGTCGCGATGAGCGCCGCGCCGGGCCGCCCCAAGCAAGCGAAGCTCCCCCTCGGGGGGAAGCACGGACACGCAGTGCCGTGCAAGGGGGTCTCATGATGGCGGTCACCGGTTGGCGCGCGCTGCTCTACAAGGAAACGCTGCGCTTCTGGAAGGTCGGCTTCCAGACCGTCGGCGCGCCGGTGCTCACCGCGCTGCTGTACCTCATGGTGTTCGGCCATGTGCTCGAGGGCCGCGTGACGGTCTACGGCACCGTGGGCTACACCGCCTTTTTGATCCCCGGCCTCGTGATGATGAGCGTGCTGCAGAACGCGTTCGCGAACAGCTCGTCCTCGATCATCCAGAGCAAGATCATGGGCAACCTCGTGTTCGTGCTGCTCACGCCGCTGTCGCACTGGGGCTGGTTCTTCGCCTACGTGGGCTCCTCGGTGATCCGCGGGCTGGCGGTGGGCGTGGGCGTGTTCGCCGTGACCATCTTCTTTGCCGTGCCCAGCTTCGTGGCGCCGGTCTGGATCGTGGTCTTCGCGCTGCTGGGCGCGGCCATGCTGGGCACGCTGGGCCTCATCGCCGGACTCTGGGCCGAGAAGTTCGACCAGATGGCCGTGTTCCAGAACTTCCTGATCATGCCCATGACTTTCCTGTCGGGCGTGTTCTATTCGATCGGTTCGCTGCCGCCGTTCTGGCAAAGCGTGAGCCACCTGAACCCCTTCTTCTACATGATCGACGGCTTCCGCTACGGCTTCTTCGGGGTGAGCGATGCCTCGCCCTGGCTGAGCTTCGGCATCGTCGGTTCCGCCTGGCTGGTGGTGAGCGCGATTGCCGTTCATCTCCTGCGCATCGGCTACAAAATCCGCGGCTGACCGCGACTTCCAAGACCCCATGACCGCTGACGAACTCCAGACCATCATCGCTGCCCATCTCCCGTGCGAGCACATCACGCTCGAGGGCGACGGCCGACATTGGTACGCGACCATCGTCTCGGCCGAATTCGAGGGCAAGCGCGCCATCCAGCGCCACCAGCGGGTCTACGCCACCCTCGGTGCGAAAATGCACACCGACGAGGTGCATGCGCTCTCGATGAAGACCTACACGCCGGCCGAATGGGCGGCAGTGGACAAATGACTTTCCGGCCCCTGCGGGCCTCCTGATTTCGCTGGATCCTTGATGGACAAACTTCTGATTCGCGGCGGGCGTGAGCTTCGCGGCGAAGTGCTCATTTCCGGCGCCAAGAACGCCGCGCTGCCCGAGCTGTGCGCAGCGCTGCTGACCGACCAGCCCGTGGTGCTGCACAACGTGCCGCGCCTGCAGGACGTGTCGACCATGCTCAAGCTGGTGCGCAACATGGGCGTGACGGCCGAGGCCGACGACAACGGCACCGTGCGCCTGAACGCCGGCGAACTCGGCAACCCCGAAGCTCCCTACGAACTCGTGAAGACCATGCGCGCCTCGGTGCTGGCGCTGGGCCCGCTGCTGGCGCGCTTCGGCCACGCCAAGGTCTCGCTGCCCGGCGGCTGCGCCATCGGCTCGCGGCCGGTCGATCAGCACATCAAGGGCCTGCAGGCGATGGGCGCCGAGATCCTGGTCGAGCACGGCTACATGGTCGCGCGCCTGCCCGAGGGCCGCACGCGGCTGAAGGGCGCGCGCATCCTGACCGACATGGTCACCGTCACCGGCACCGAGAACTTCCTCATGGCCGCCGCGCTGGCCGAGGGCGAGACGCTGCTCGAAAACGCCGCGCAGGAGCCCGAGATCGTCGACCTGGCCGAAATGCTCATCCGCATGGGCGCGAAGATCGAAGGCCACGGCACCAGCCATATCCGCATCCAGGGCGTCGAGAAGCTGCACGGCTGCGAGCACGCCGTGGTGGCCGACCGCATCGAGGCCGGCACCTTCCTGTGCGCCGTGGCGGCCACGGGCGGCGAGGCCTTCCTGCGCCATGCGCGCGGCGACCACCTCGACGCCGTGATCGACAAGCTGCGCGACGCCGGCTGCACCGTCGTGACCGAACCCGACGGCATCCGCATCGGCTCGCTGGGCCCCGCGTACGACCACCTGAAGGCGCAGAGCTTCAGCACCACCGAATATCCCGGCTTCCCGACCGACATGCAGGCCCAGTTCATGGCCCTGAACGTCATTGCGCGCGGCGCCTCGATGGTCACCGAGACCATCTTCGAGAACCGCTTCATGCACGTGAACGAGATGGTGCGCCTGGGCGCGCGCATCCACGTCGAAGGCAAGGTCGCGATGGTCGAGGGCGTGCAACAGCTCTCGGGCGCCACCGTGATGGCCACCGACCTGCGCGCCTCCGCCAGCCTCGTCATCGCCGGCCTCGTGGCCGACGGCGAGACGCTGGTCGACCGCATCTATCACCTCGACCGGGGCTATGACCGCATGGAATCGAAACTGCGCGGCCTCGGTGCCGACATTGAACGCGTGACCGGAGCCGCCGCATGATCACTTTGGCTCTTTCCAAAGGCCGCATCTTCGAAGAGACGATGCCCCTGTTGGCCGCCGCCGGCATCGAGGTCACCGAAGACCCCGAGAAGTCGCGCAAGCTGATTCTCGAAACCACCCGCCCCGACGTGCGCGTGGTGCTGGTGCGCGCCTCCGACGTGCCGACCTACGTGCAGTACGGCGGCGCCGACCTGGGCGTGACCGGCCTCGACGTGCTGCTCGAAAACGGCAACCAGGGCATGTACCAGCCGCTCGATCTGCGCATCGCGGCCTGCCGCCTCAGCGTGGCCGTGCGCGCCGACTACGACTACGCCTCGGCCGTGAAGCAGGGCTCGCGTTTGCGCGTGGCCACCAAGTACGTGGGCCTGTCGCGCGACTTCTTCGCCAGCAAGGGCGTGCACGTCGACCTGATCAAGCTCTACGGCAGCATGGAGCTGGCGCCGCTCACGGGCCTGGCCGACGCCATCGTCGACCTGGTCTCGACCGGCAACACGCTCAAGGCCAACCACCTCGTCGAGGTGGAGCGCATCATGGACATCAGCGCCCGGCTGGTCGTTAACCAGGCCGCGCTCAAGCTCAAGCGCGAACCCATCCGCCGCATCATCGACGCCTTCGCGTCAGCCATTCCTTCCGCCTGAACCTCACGCACATGACTCTGCAAGCAGCCCCCGCCCGACTGTCCACGAACTCAGCCAGCTTCGATGCTGAATTCAAGGCGCGGCTGCATTGGTCCGCGGACGCCGACGCTGCGATCGAGAAGGTGGTGGCCGACATCTTGGCCGACGTGCAGAAGCGCGGCGACGACGCGGTGCTTGAGTACACGAACCGCTTCGACAAGCTCGGCGTGAAGACGTTGCCCGAGCTGGAGCTGACGCAGGCCGAGCTCAAGGCCGCCTTCGAAGCGCTGCCCGCCGTGCAGCGCGACGCGCTCGAAGCCGCCGCGCGCCGCGTGCGCAGCTACCACGAGGCGCAGAAGAAGGCCTCCGGCGAAAGCTGGAGCTACCGCGACGCCGACGGCACGCTGCTCGGCCAGAAGGTCACGCCGCTCGACCGTGTCGGCATCTACGTGCCGGGCGGCAAGGCCGCGTACCCGTCGAGCGTGCTGATGAACGCCATTCCGGCGCACGTCGCGGGTGTGGGCGAGATCATCATGGTCGTGCCCACGCCGAACGGCGAGAAGAATCAGCTGGTGCTCGCCGCGGCCTACGTGGCAGGCGTCACCCGCGCTTTCACCATTGGCGGCGCGCAGGCCGTGGCCGCGCTGGCCTACGGCACTGCCACCGTGCCTGCTGTCGACAAGATCACCGGCCCCGGCAACGCCTACGTCGCCGCCGCCAAGCGCCGCGTGTTCGGCACCGTGGGCATCGACATGATCGCGGGCCCGAGCGAGATCCTGGTGTTGGCCGACGGCTCCACGCCGCCCGACTGGGTGGCCATGGACCTGTTCAGCCAGGCCGAGCACGACGAGCTGGCCCAGAGCATCCTGCTGTGCCCCGACGCCGCCTACATCGACCGCGTGCAGGCCGAGATCGACCGCCTGCTGCCGACCATGCCGCGCGCCGAGATCATCGCCGCCTCGCTCAACGGCCGCGGCGCGCTGATCCACACGAAGAGCATGGAGGAGGCCTGCGAGATCAGCAACCGCATCGCACCCGAACACCTCGAGGTGAGCAGCAGCGAGCCGGGCCGCTGGGAGCCGCTCTTGCGCCACGCCGGCGCGATCTTCCTGGGCGCCTTCACCAGTGAGAGCCTGGGCGACTACTGCGCCGGCCCGAACCACGTGCTGCCGACCAGCGGCACGGCGCGCTTCTCGAGCCCGCTGGGCGTGTATGACTTCCAGAAGCGCTCCAGCCTCATCGAGGTGAGCGAAGCGGGCGCCCAGGTGCTGGGCCCGATCGCCGTCACGCTGGCCGAGGGCGAGGGCCTGCAGGCGCACGCCGAAGCCGCGCGCATGCGCCTGCGTAAGATCTGAGGCTCCAACAACCCCGCTTCAGGGAGGAGCACGCCAGATGATTCAACGCCTCTATCGTTCGCGATTTTTCCGCTTCGCCACCGGCCTCGTTGCAGGTGCCGCCTTGCTGGCCGCCTGCACCCAGATGCCGCAGAACCGCGGCGAAACGGCCGCGATGACCGCCACGCCCAGTGCCGCAAAGCCCGCGCCCGCGCCAGCCCAGCTCGGCACGCAATGGGGCGAGGGCATCGAGTCGAAGACCCGCACGGTCGCCGCCAAGCGCCTGTCCGACCAGCCCGACGACGTGGCCTCGCTCGGCTACAACGACGCCGCCAGCGTGCGCCGCGATGCGGGCAGTAACCCCGAGCGCCGGCTCAACCTGCAGCTGGCCCAGGGCGACATCGAATGGTCGGTGCTCGACGAGAACGACCGCCCGCTGCCGTTGCAGCGCGCACGCCGCAGCGGCAATGACATGTTCCGCCTCGCCGGCGTCGAAGGCGCGCGCTACACGCTGCGCTTTCGCAACCTCAGCGACCGCAGCTACGAGGTGATCGCCACCGTCGACGGCCTGGATGTGCTCAACGGCAAGCCCGGCAGCCTGCGCAACGGCGGCTACGTGCTGCGCCCGCAGCAGACCCTCAACATCGAAGGCTTCCGCAAGAGCCAGAGCGAAGTGGCCGCCTTCCGTTTCGCTACGCCGGGCCGCGCCTACGCCGCGAACACCGAGGCCGGCGACGTGCGCAACATCGGCGTGATCGGCGCCGCGCTGTTCGAGCTCGAAGAGCCGAATGTGCCGCGCCGCACGCGCCGCGATGCCTCGCCGTCGCAGCCCAGCGCCTTCCCGGCCGACGGCGCGTACGCCCCGGCGCCGCGCTACCGCAAGTAAGCAGCGAGGCCATGCAACGTGCCGCCGTCCTGCTGTTGCCGCGCCTGTCGGCGCTGCTGCTTGCACTGGCGGCCGGCGCGGGTGCGCAGGCCATGAGCATCCGCGAGCTGCGTACCCTCGAAGCCGGTGAAAAAGACGGCAAGGCCTACGCCAGCTACTACCTCGTCGGCGTGCTCGAAGGTCTGCGCGAGGGCGTCGAATCGTCGCAGCGCAACGGCCAGTTGCCGCCGTTCTGCGTCGAGGGCCGCCGCCTCGAACCCGCGATGGCCCGCTCGCTCTACCAGACCGAGCTGAGCCGCCACGCCGACAGCTATGAAGCCGACATGCCCGTGCAACTGGTCATGGCCGGCGCCCTCCGCAACAGCTACCGCTGCACCCGATGACCGTTTCCGACTCTTCCGCTTCCATTTCCGCTTCGGACACCCGCCTGCCGCTCGAGCGCATTCGCGCCGACGTGCGCGCCATGCACGCCTACGCGGTGCAGGACGCGCGCGGCTTCCTCAAGCTCGACGCGATGGAGAACCCCTACGGCCTGCCGCCCGCGCTGCAGACCGAATTGGGTGCGCGCCTGGGCGCGCTGGCGCTCAACCGCTACCCCGGCGACCGAGGTGCCGACCTGCAGCGCGCACTGGCCGCTCACGCGGGCCTGCCCGAAGGCTTCGGGCTGATGCTGGGCAACGGCTCGGACGAACTGATTTCGCTGCTCGGCATCGCCTGCGACCAGCCCGGCGCCGCCGTGCTCGCGCCCGTGCCCGGCTTCGTCATGTACGCCATGAGCGCCCAGCTGCAGGGCCTGCGCTTCGTCGGCGTGCCGCTCACGGCCGATTTCGAACTCGACGAGGCCGCCATGCTGGCCGCCATCGCGCGCGAGAAGCCGGCCATCGTCTACCTCGCCTACCCGAACAACCCGACCGCCAACCTCTGGGACGATGCCGTCATCGAGAAGATCGTGCAGGCCCAGGGCGCGCAGGGCGGCCTGGTGGTGATCGACGAGGCCTACCAGCCCTTCGCCGCCCGCAGCTACATCGACAGGCTGGCTCAGCATCGCCACGTGCTGCTGATGCGCACCCTGAGCAAGTTCGGCCTGGCCGGCATCCGCCTGGGCTACCTCATGGGCCCCGCCGCGCTGGTCGCCGAGATCGACAAGGTGCGCCCGCCCTACAACATCAGCGTGCTCAACTGCGAAGCCGCGCTGTTCGCGCTGGAGCACGCCGCGGTGTTCGAGGCGCAGGCACGCCAGATCCGCGAAGGGCGCGACCAGCTCATGGCCGCGCTGGCCCGGCTGCCGGGCGTGAAGACCTGGCCCAGCGACGCCAACATGATCCTGCTGCGCGTGCCCGATGCCACCCGGACCTTCGAGGGTATGAAGGCCCGCGGGGTGCTGGTGAAGAACGTTTCTAAAATGCATGAACTGCTCGCCAACTGCCTGCGCCTCACCGTCGGAACGGCCGACGAGAACGCGCAGATGCTGGCGGCGCTCGAAGCCTCACTATGACCACCCCCACGACCCCGGGCAGCACCGATCGCATCGCGACGGTCTCCCGCAACACCGCCGAGACGAAGATCACGGTCAGCGTCAACCTCGACGGCACCGGCAAGGCCAAGCTCTCCACGGGCATCGGCTTTTTTGATCACATGCTCGACCAGATCGCCCGCCACGGGCTGATCGACCTGGACATCGACTGCGAGGGCGACCTGCACATCGACGGCCACCACACGGTGGAAGACGTCGGCATCACGCTCGGCCAGGCCGTGGCCCAGGCCATCGGCGACAAGAAGGGCATTCGCCGCTACGGCCATGCCTACGTGCCGCTGGACGAGGCGCTGAGCCGCGTGGTCATCGACTTCTCGGGCCGCCCGGGCCTCGTGATGCATGTGCCCTTCACCAGCGGCATGATCGGCACCTTCGACAGCCAGCTCACCTACGAGTTCTTCCAGGGCTTCGTGAACCACGCCTTCGTCACGCTGCACATCGACAACCTGAAGGGCGTGAACGCGCACCACCAATGCGAGACCGTGTTCAAGGCCTTCGCCCGCGCCATGCGCGGCGCGCTGGAGCTCGATCCGCGCTCCGTCGGCGTCATTCCCTCGACCAAGGGCTCGCTCTGACCTCCGTTCGCGAACAGCTATGAAATCTGTAGCAGCCAATTCCGTCGCCGTCGTCGACTACGGCATGGGCAACCTGCACTCCGTGTCGCAGGCCGTGCGCCACGCGGCCGACCAGGTGGGCGTGGAAGTGTTCGTCACCTCCGACCCCGACGTGGTCCGCAAGGCCACGCGCGTGGTGCTGCCGGGGCAGGGCGCCATGCCCGACTGCATGCGCGAGCTGCGCGATTCGGGTCTGCAGGAGTCGGTGCTCGAAGCGGCCGCCAACAAGCCGCTCTTCGGCGTGTGCGTGGGCATGCAGATGCTGCTGTCGCGCAGCGACGAAGGCCCGACCGACGGCCTGGGGCTCATTCCTGGCGAGGTCATCAAGTTCGACCTGGCCGGTCGCCTGCAGCCCGACGGCAGCCGTTTCAAGGTGCCGCAGATGGGCTGGAACCAGGTGCGCCAGGCCCAGCCGCACGCGGTGTGGGCGGGCATTCCTGACCAGAGCTACTTCTATTTCGTGCACAGCTTCTACGCGCGCCCGGCCGATGCCCGGCACAGCGTGGGCGAGGCGGATTACGGGGCATGCTTTACCGCAGCCATCGCACGCGATAACATTTTTGCCACCCAGTTCCACCCGGAGAAGAGTGCGGACCATGGGCTGCAGCTGTATCGCAACTTCCTCCACTGGAATCCCTGAACCTTTTTCCCCGACCGGGCCGAACTCTCCACAGCCCGGCTTTCGCACACTCGCGCCACTTCCATGCTCCTCATTCCCGCCATTGATCTCAAAGACGGCCACTGTGTTCGCCTCAAGCAGGGCGACATGGACCAATCCACGGTCTTCAGCGAAGACCCTGCCGCCATGGCCCGCAAATGGGTCCAGGCCGGCGCGCGCCGGCTGCACCTGGTCGACCTGAATGGCGCCTTCGCCGGCAAGCCGCAGAACCACGCGGCCATCAAGGCGATCCTGAAGGAAGTCGGCGACGACATCCCGGTGCAGCTCGGCGGCGGCATCCGCGACCTGGACACCATCGAGCGTTACATCGACGATGGCCTGCGCTACGTGATCATCGGCACCGCCGCGGTCAAGAATCCGGGCTTCCTGAAGGACGCCTGCGTGGCCTTCGGCGGCCACATCATCGTGGGGCTCGACGCCAAGGACGGCAAGGTCGCCACCGACGGCTGGAGCAAGCTCACGGGCCACGAGGTGGCCGACCTGGGCAAGAAGTTCGAGGACTACGGCGTCGAATCGATCATCTACACCGACATCGGCCGCGACGGCATGCTCTCGGGCATCAACATCGACGCCACCGTCAAGCTCGCGCAGGCGCTGACCATTCCGGTCATCGCTTCGGGCGGCCTGTCGAACATGGCCGACATCGACCAGCTCTGCGCGGTCCAGTCCGAAGGCGTCGAGGGCGTGATCTGCGGTCGCGCCATCTACTCGGGCGACCTCGACTTCGCCGCCGCCCAGGCGCGCGCGGACGCGCTGGCCGGCGTCTGACGCCTTTCGCATAGCGGCGCGTGCTCTCCGCGCTCGCCATTGCCAACTACCGCTCGCTGCGTCAGCTGACGGTGCCGCTGGGCCGCCTCACGGTGGTGACCGGTGCCAACGGCAGCGGCAAGTCGAGCGTGTACCGCGCGATGCGCCTCCTGGCCGACATCGCCAACGGCGGCGTGATCCGCTCGCTGGTGCGCGAGGGCGGGCTGTCTTCCACGCTGTGGGCCGGGCCCGAGCGTTTTTCGGCGGCCATGCTGCGCGGCGACGTGCCGGTGCAGGGCACCACACGCAGCGAGCCGGTTGCGCTGAAGCTGGGCTTCGCTGGCGCCGAGGCCGACGATTTCGGCTACGCCATCGACATCGGCCTGCCGCCGCCGATTCCGTCGTCGGCCTTCTCGCGCGATCCGCAGATCAAGCACGAGGCGATCTGGAGCGGCCCGTTGCTGCGCCCCGCCACGCACCTGGTCGACCGCAAGGGCGCCGCGCTGCGCCTGCGCGACGGCAAGGGCTGGCAGGCCGTCGGCCGGCCGATCCCGGCCTTCGCCAGCATGATGACCGAGCACGCCGACCCGCGCGACGCGCCCGAGATGCTCACGCTGCGCGAGCAGATGCGCTCCTGGCGCTTCTACGACCACTTCCGCTCCGATGCCGACGCCCCGGCGCGCCAGCCGCAGCTGGGCACCTACACGCCCGTGCTCGCCAACGACGGGGCCGACCTGGCCGCCGCCCTGCAGACCATTCGCGAGATCGGCGACGGCGAGGCGCTCGACCGCGCCGTGGACGACGCCTTTCCGGGCGCCCGCATCGAGGTGCACGCGAACGGCGATCGCTTCGAGACGCTGATGCACCAGCACGGCCTGCTGCGGCCGCTGACGGCCGCCGAGCTGTCAGACGGCACCCTGCGCTACCTGCTGTGGATCGCGGCGTTGCTGACGCCGCGTCCGCCCGCGCTGCTGGTGCTCAACGAGCCCGAGACCAGCCTGCACCCCGACCTGCTGCCCGCGCTCGGCCGCCTCATCGCGCAGGCCGCGCGCGCGTCGCAGGTGATCGTGGTGTCGCACGCGGCGCGCCTGATCGCCGCCTTGGACGACAGCGACGGCCTGCAACCGGTGGTGCTCGAAAAACGCTTCGGCGAGACCCGCATCGCGAACCTCGACATGAGCGAGATTCCGCGCTGGGAGTGGCCGGCGCGGTAAAGAAGGTCAGGCGGCAGGCCTACTCGGCCTTCACCGCCATCGTCTGGATGATCGTTTCCAGCTGCGCGCTCATCGGCAGGTTGAGGCTTTCCCCCGAGGGCAGCTTGCGCATGAACCAGCGCTTGTACTGCCGGTGGATCTCGCCGTCTTCCGCCAGCACCTGGAAGGTGTCGATCACCACCTTGTTCAGCTGCGCGTCGCCCTTGCGGTACATGACGGCGTAGGGGTCGTAGGAGAGAAAGTCGCCCACCACCTCGTACTGCGCCTTGGCGGCATCGCGCGCGATGAGGCCGTAGAGCAGCACGTCGTCGGTGGCGAAGGCGTCGGCCTGGCCGTCCTTCACGAGCGCGAACGATTCGGCATGGTCGCGTGCCACCTTCAGCTCGATGTTGAGCTTGAACTTCTGCGATAGGTCGCGCAGCGTCTTCTCGTTGGTGGTGCCGGCCGTCACGGCCACCTTCTTGCCGGCCAGATCGCGGAACGACTGGATCGGCGAGCCCTTCTTCACCAGCACCTTGGTGCCCGAGACGAACATCGTCGGCGAGAAAGCCACGCGCTTCTGGCGCTCGAGGTTGCTGGTGGTGGAGCCGCACTCGAGGTCGACCTGGCCGCTCACGACCGCGTCGATGCGCGAGTCGGAGGTGACGGGCACCCACTGGATCGTGAGGCTCTTGTTGACGGTGTCCTCGATGGCCGTGACGAGTGCGCGGCACAGCTCGATGGAATAGCCGATCGGCTCCTTGCGCGCATTGAGGTACGAGAAAGGCACGGAGGCCTCGCGGTGGCCGATGGCGATGGTGCCGCTCGCGCGCACCTTGGCCAGCGTGCCGCTGAGCACGGTGGGCGCCTGCTCCTGGGCCAGCGCTGCGGTGGCCAGCAGCGACAGGACCCAGGCGGCGAGCAGGCGGGCAGGGCGTTGCATGGCCGCGTGCCTCACGCGTGCGCCGGGTGGGCGAGGGTGGCCGCGGCTTCTTCGTCGAGCGCCTTGGCGTTGACCTCGGCCTCGCTCTCAGACAGCAGCTCGCCCTCCCACTTCGCGACCACGGCCGTGGCGATGGAGTTGCCCACCGCGTTGGTGGCCGAGCGGCCCATGTCCAGGAAGGTGTCCACGCCCAGGATCAGCAGCAGGCCGGCCTCGGGAATGTCGAAGTGGTTCAGCGTGGCGGCAATCACCACCAGCGAGGCGCGCGGCACGCCGGCCATGCCCTTGGAGGTGAGCATCAGGATCAGCAGCATCGTGATCTGCGTGCTGATCGGCATGTGGATGTCGTAGGCCTGCGCGATAAACAGCACGGCGAAGGTGCAGTACATCATCGAGCCGTCGAGGTTGAACGAGTAGCCCATCGGCATCACGAAGCTGGAGATCTTGCGCTTCACGCCGAAACGGTCGAGCGCCTGCAGGATCTTCGGGTAGGCGGCCTCGGAGCTCGCGGTGGCGAATGACAGCAAGAAGGCCTCTTTGATGAGCACCAGCAGCTTGAACACGCGCGGGCCCAGGAACAGCAGGCCGGCCATGATGAGCACGCCCCACAGCACGAACAGGCCCAGGTAGAAGTCGCGCATGAACACGGCGAACTTGATCAGGATGCCCAGGCCATTCACGGCCACGGTGGCGGCCATGGCGGCCAGCACGGCCAGCGGTGCGAGCTTCATGACGTAGCCCGTGATCTTGAGCATGGCGTGCGACAGCTCCTCGATGGCCGCCACCAGCGTCTTGGCCTTGTCGCCGAGCGAGGCCAGCGCCACGCCGAAGAACATCGAGAACACCACGATCTGCAGGATTTCGTTGTTGGCCATGGCTTCCGCGAACGACTTGGGCACCGTGTGGCTCACGAAGTCCTTGAAGGTGAACTTGTTGGTCGCCAGGTTGGCCGAGGCGCCGATGTCGGGCAGCGGCAGGCCCAGGTTCTCGCCGGGCTTGAGCACGTTGGCCATGACCAGGCCGATCACCAGCGAGATCAGCGATGCGGTGAGAAACCAGCCGATCGCCTTGCCGAACACGCGGCCGACCGACTTGGCGTCGCCCATGTGCGCGATGCCCACCACCAGCGTGGAGAACACCAGCGGGCCGATCAGCATCTTGATGAGGCGCAGGAAGACGTCGGAGATGATGGAGACGTAGTCGGCGACCTCCTTGGCGGCCTTCTTGTCAGGAAAGCTCGTGAAGATCATGTAGCCAACGATGATGCCGAGCACCATGGCAATCAGGATCCAGGCGGCCATGGGCAGCTTTTTCTTCATGCGTATCCCCTTGAGTCGTGTGAGAGTGGTTCTTTTCGAGTGCGCGGGACCGACCCGCGACAGCGTATCCAAGAAAGGCGCAGGCACGCAATGGCCCGCTGTCAGGATGCGGCGGCTGCCTACAATTCCTCACATGGACATCCGCTCGATCGAGTTTCGAGGCCAGCCGGCGTTGCACGCCGAGGCGGCCGATGGCAGCACCCTGACGGTCGCGCTGCATGGCGCCCAGGTGCTTTCCTGGGCCCCGGCCCGCGGTGGGGAGCGACTGTATCTGAGTCCGAAAGCCGTTTTTGACGGCCAAACCGCCATCCGCGGCGGCGTTCCCCTGTGCTGCCCCCAGTTCAACCAGCGTGGCATGCTCCCCAAGCATGGTTTCATGCGCAATCTGCCTTGGATTCGCGAGGAATCGGGCGCGGCCGACACGCTGCGGCTCGTGCTGCGCGATAACGACGCCACCCGCCGGCTCTGGCCGCATGCCTTCGAAGCGCGCCTCGACGCCACGCTCGCGGCCGGCCAGCTGCGCACCGCGCTCACCCTGACCAACACCGGCGACGTGCCCTGGCCGTTCTCGGCCGCGCTGCACACCTATCTGCGCGTGGACGACATCGCCACCGTGCGCCTCGAAGGCCTGCAGGGCGCGCCGCGCTGGGACGCCGTGCGCGACGTCCGCCAGACCGAAACGGCCGCCGCGTTGCAGTTCGACGCCGAGTTCGACAGCGTCTACACCGCCCCGGCGCAGCCGCTGCGGCTGGTGCAGCCCGGCGGCACGCTCGAAATTATCCAGAGCGAAACCTGCACCGAAACCGTGGTCTGGAACCCCGGCGCCGCGCTCGGTGCGACACTCGCGGACATGCCCGCAGAGGGCTTCCGCCACATGCTCTGCGTCGAAGCGGCCCGCATCGACGAACCCGTCGTGCTGGCCCCCGGCGCCCAATGGCAGGGCTGGCAACAGCTCACCGTTCTCTGATTTCCTTCCGGTTCAACTTCCCATGCTTGCCAAACGCATCATTCCCTGCCTCGACGTCACCGGCGGCCGTGTCGTCAAGGGCGTCAACTTCCTCGAGCTGCGCGATGCCGGCGATCCGGTCGAGATCGCGGCGCGCTACAACGCGCAGGGCGCCGACGAACTCACCTTCCTGGACATCACGGCCACCAGCGACGGCCGCGACCTCATCCTGCCGATCATCGAAGCGGTGGCCTCGCAGGTCTTCATTCCGCTGACCGTGGGCGGCGGCGTGCGCACCGTGGCCGACGTGCGCCGGCTGCTCAACGCGGGCGCCGACAAGACCAGCTTCAACTCGGCCGCCATCGCCGACCCGCAGGTGATCAGCGACGCGGCCCAGAAGTACGGCTCGCAGTGCATCGTGGTCGCCATCGACGCCAAGCGCCGCAGCCCCGAAGACGCCGCCACGCGCGGCGCGGGCTGGGACGTCTACAGCCACGGCGGGCGCAAGAACACCGGCCTCGACGTGGTGCAGTGGGCGATCGAGATGGCGCGCCGCGGCGCGGGCGAGATCCTGCTCACCAGCATGGACCGCGACGGCACCAAGAGCGGCTTCGACCTCGCACTGACGCGCGCCGTGAGCGACGCCGTCAACGTGCCGGTGATCGCTTCGGGCGGCGTCGGCAGCCTCGACGACCTGGCCGACGGCATCCAGAAGGGCGGCGCCGACGCGGTGCTGGCCGCGAGCATCTTCCACTACGGCGAACACACCGTGGGCGAAGCCAAGGCCCGCATGGCCGAGCGCGGGATTCCCGTGCGCATCGACGCCTGAGACGCGTCCAAAGGGTCTTTCCTATCCTCGACAATATCCCCATGAATTGGCTTGATGAAGTGAAGTGGGACGCGAACGGGTTGGTGCCCGTGATCGCCCAGGAACAAGGCACCAACGACGTGCTCATGTTCGCGTGGATGAACCGCGAGGCGCTCGAAAAGACCGCCGAGTTGGGCCGTGCGGTGTATTTCAGCCGCTCGCGCAACAAGCTGTGGTTCAAGGGCGAGGAATCGGGCCACGTGCAGACCGTGCACGAGATCCGCCTCGACTGCGACAACGACGTGGTGCTGCTCAAGGTGACCCAGCTCGGCCACGAGCCCGGCATTGCGTGCCACACCGGCCGCCACAGCTGCTTCTTCAGCAAGTACGAAAAGGGCCAGTGGACCGTGGTCGAACCGGTCTTGAAAGACCCGGAGTCGATCTACAAATGAGCGCCACAGTGAACGACGCCCACAACATCTCCGACGCACTCGCCCGCCTGGCCGCGGTGCTCGAGAGCCGCCTGCCCGCGAACGGCGGCGACCCCGACAAGAGCTATGTCGCCCGGCTGCTGCACAAGGGCCCGGACGCCTTCCTCAAGAAGATCGGCGAAGAAGCCACCGAGGTCGTGATGGCCGCCAAGGACGCCGACCACGGCGGCGACCGCTCGAAAATAGTGAACGAAGTGGCCGACCTGTGGTTCCACACGATGGTGGCGCTGGCCCACTACGGTTTCTCGCCAGCCGACGTCGTCGCGGAGCTCGAGCGCCGCGAAGGCACCAGCGGCATCGAGGAAAAAGCCCTGCGCAAGGTGCAGGCCCGCGAAGCTTCCAACGACTGAATGATCGATTGAAAGGGCATCGACCATGGCCAATGACATCGTGAACGTGGAACCCGACAACTCCCTCAAGACCTGGGGCTGGGTCAGCTACGTGCTGCACCTGATCGTGGCCATCGGCGCGGTCGTGCCGGGCGCGCAGGCCTCCGTGCTGCTGCTGCTCATCGCGCTGCTGATCGACTTCGTGAAGCGCGACGACGCGGCCGGTACCTGGCAGGCCTCGCACTTCAGCTGGCGCATCCGCTCGGTGCTGTGGGCCGGCCTGCTGTACATCGTCACCTCGTGGCTCTGGCTGCTGCTGTTCGTGCCGGGCTGGATCGCCTGGAGCCTGATTTCGCTGTGGTTCCTCTACCGGATCGTGAAAGGCATGATCCGCATGAACGACAGCCGTCCCATGGAACCCAAAGATGTCATCTGATCCGAACTGCGTCTTCTGCAAAATCGTCGAAGGCAAGATCCCCTCGCGCAAGGTCTACGAAGACGACGACCTGTTCGGCTTTCACGACATCTCGCCCTGGGCGCCGGTGCATTTCATGCTCGTGCCCAAGAAACACATCGCCTCGATGGCGCAGCTCACGCCCGAGGATTCGGCGCTCATGGGCAAGATCATGACGCTGGCCCCCCAGCTGGCGCTGGAGCAGGGCTGCAGGCCCTATCCAGACGGCGGCTACCGCGTCGTCGTGAACACCGGCGCCGAAGGCGGGCAGGAGGTTCACCATCTCCATGTGCACGTCATGGGCGGCCCCCGGCCCTGGCTTCGCGGCTGATCAGGGTTAAGCCAAACTGTCACATTCCCCCCGACTAAAATCGGACACATTCTTAGGAGTTCTCCATGGGTTCTTTTTCCATCTGGCACTGGCTGATCGTGCTGCTCGTTGTGGTCATGATCTTCGGCACCAAGAAGCTGCGGAACATGGGTTCGGATCTCGGTGGCGCCGTCAAGGGCTTCAAGGACGGCATGAAGGACGGCTCGGCTTCCACCGACGCCTCCGCTGCACCGGCCCCCACGCAGCAAGTGACCGGCCAACCGGCCAACAGCGACAAGTCGACGATCGACGTCGAAGCGCGCCAGAAGTCCTGAGCACCGCAGGCACACATCCGTGATCGACCTCGGCATTGAGAAGCTGGCGCTCATCGGCGTCGTGGCGTTGATCGTGATCGGGCCGGAGAAGCTGCCGCGCGTTGCACGCACGGTGGGCGCCCTGCTCGGCAAGGCACAGCGCTACGTGAACGACGTCAAGGCCGAAGTCAACCGTTCGATGGAGCTCGACGAGCTTCGCAAGATGAAGACCACGGTCGAGGACGCGGCGCGCGACGTGGAGCACAGCATCCACACCGGCGCCAGCGAGTTCGAGAAGCAGTTTGCCGGCGCGTCCGGCGACACCTTGTCGGCGCTGGCCGAGCCCGAACAGGCGGTGCCCGAATACAGGCACCCCCGCAAGAACTGGCGCCTGAAACAGGGCGCCACGCCGAATTGGTACAAGGCGCGCAATGGCGTGCGTACCAAGGCGCTGTCGGGCGCGGCGCGGGTCGCCCGCTTCCGCCCGCACAAGATCAACTGACGCTCACACGCACGCCCCGCGGCGTTCCCGGGCGCCCTGTGCGCCTGTGTCTCCCACGCTTTCTCCTTTCCCCATGGCCGATTCCGACAACAAGAACAAAGAAGAAGACGAGCTGGCGGGCACCGAGCAGCCGTTCGTGCAGCACCTGGTCGAGCTACGCGACCGGCTGCTGTACTGCGTCTACGGCCTCGCGGTCGCGGGCATTCTGCTGGCGATCTGGCCCGGCCCGAGCGGGCTGATGGACATCATCGCGATGCCGATCCGCGCGCACATGCCGCCGGACGCCAAGCTGATCGCCATCGGCGTGTTCTCGCCGTTCTTCGTGCCGCTCAAGGTGCTGATGATGGCGGCCGTGCTGCTGGCGCTGCCCTGGCTCATGTACCAGGCCTGGATGTTCGTCGCGCCGGGCCTGTACAGCCACGAGAAGCGCTTCGCATTGCCGCTGATCTTCTTCGGCAGCATGCTGGCCTACGGCGGCATCGCCTTCGTGCAGCTGTTCGTGCTGGACAAGATGTTCGGCTTCATCCAGAAATTCACGCCTGACGCGGTGGCGGCCACACCCGACATCTCGTCCTACGTCGAGGCCATCCTGTCGCTGTACATCGCCTTCGGCGTGGCCTTCCAGGTGCCGATCGTGGTGATGCTGCTGGTGCGCTTCGAGATGGTCACCATCGAGAAGCTGCGCTCGTTCCGCGGCTACTTCATCGTGATCGCCTTCGTGGTGGCCGCGGTGCTCACGCCGCCCGACGTGGTCTCGCAGCTCGCGCTGGCGGTGCCGATGTGCCTGCTGTACGAGGTGGGCATCATCGGGGCGCGCTATTTCGCGGGGAAGGGCAAGGCGCCCGAAGGTGAAGAAGAGGGCGCGGGGTCGGAGTCTTCCGGCAGCTCCTGATCTCCCGAATCGATCGGCCCCGCCCTGGCGGCGTGCCAAAAAAGAAAGCGGCCCGAGGGCCGCTTTCTTTTTTGTTGTTGTGGGGTCTGCGGCCGGAGCCGCATCCCGCGTTTCTTGCTTACTCGTTGTTGGGCAACTGCTGCCGGATCGGGCTCTTCGGTCGCAGCCCCGGCGTCACGTCCAGTTCCATCTTGTCGGTGCCGCGTTGCAATGCGAAGCGGGAGGTGTCGCCCGGCTTGAGGCCGGCCACGGCGGTCAGCAGGGCCTGCACGCTGTCGGTCTTCTTCTCGCCCACCGAGGTGATCACGTCGCCCGGGCGGATGCCGGCCTTGGCGGCGGGGCCGTTCTGCAGCACGCCGGTGATGATCACGCCCGCGTCGGCCTTCACGCCGAAGGTCTCGGCCAGTTCGGGCGACAGGTCGCTCGGCTCGACGCCGATCCAGCCGCGGCGCACCTGGCCTTCCTTCACGATGCCCTCGAGCACGATCTTGGCCATCGACACGGGAATGGCGAAACCGATGCCCATGCTGCCACCCGAGCGCGAGTAGATCGCGGTGTTGATGCCCTGCAGGTTGCCGTCGACGTCGATCAGCGCGCCGCCCGAGTTGCCGGGGTTGATGGCCGCGTCGGTCTGGATGAAGTTTTCGAACTGGTTGATGCCCAGCTGGTTGCGGCCCAGCGCCGAGACGATACCGCTGGTTACCGTCTGGCCGACGCCGAAGGGGTTGCCGATGGCCAGCACCTGGTCGCCCACCAGCAGCTCGTCGGAGTTGCCCAGCACGATCACCGGCAGCTTGTCGAGCTCGATCTTCAGCACGGCCAGGTCGGTGTCGGGGTCTGTGCCGATCACCTTGCCGCGCGCATGGCGGCTGTCGTTCAGGGTGACTTCGATTTCGTCGGCGCCCTCGACCACGTGGTTGTTGGTGAGGATGTAGCCGTCGGTGCTCACGATCACGCCGCTGCCCAGGCCCACCTGGGGCTGGTCGGCCTGGTCGCCGAAGAAGAAGCGGAACCACGGGTCGTTGCTGCGCGGGTGGCGCTGCGCAGCCTTGCTGGTGTTGATGCTCACGACCGCCGGCGAGGCCTTCTTGGCCGCCGCACTCAGGCTGCCCGGCGCGGGCGCGGCCGGCGCGCCGCTCGGCGCCTCTACGATGGACACCACGCCGCCCAGCGAGGTTGAGCGCTTGTGGATCCATTCAGGCTTGAGCGTCGCGACGACGAAATAGGCCGCCAGCAGGACGGTCACGGCTTGGGCAAAGAGCAGCCAGGTGCGTTTCATGAAAGCTTGAAGGAAGAGCGTTGGAAAAGCGCTGAAAGAGGGCGCCGGTTGCAATTGTCCCTCAACCCGCTGGCGCCATAGACCGCGCGGCAGGGTCGAGATTGGGCGGCCTCCGGCGCGTGAATAAGGGCTAACCCTTAGTATCGACAGTCGATCCGACCCGGATCACCCCCTCAGGCCTCCCGCGCTGCCCACCCGGCGGATGCGGCCAGGCGATTCTTTCGTCGGCGCGCCACGCTCTGCCCCTATCCGGTTCCAAGGCAGGCGAGCGGCCACGATGCCCTTCCTGCCATGACCTCAGAAGCTACCTACACGGACGGCGCGAACGCCGTCACGCCTGCTCCGGCGCGCACGCTCGATGCCCGCGACTACAAGACCCTGGCGCTGTCCGCCCTCGGCGGCACGCTCGAGTTCTACGACTTCGTCATCTACGTCTTCTTCGCGACCGTGCTGGGCGCGCTGTTCTTCCCCGCCGACATGCCCGACTGGCTGCGCCAGCTGCAGACCTTCGGCATCTTCGCCGCGGGCTACCTCGCACGGCCCGTGGGCGGCATCGTCATTGCGCACTTCGGCGACCTGCTGGGCCGCAAGCGCATGTTCACGCTGTCGATCTTCCTGATGGCGGCGCCCACGCTGGTGATCGGCCTCTTGCCCACCTACGCGAGCATCGGTGTCGCGGCGCCCCTGCTGCTGCTGGCGATGCGCGTGCTGCAGGGCGCGGCCATCGGCGGCGAGATGCCTGGCGCCTGGGTGTTCGTCGGCGAGCACGTGCCGGCCCGGCGCTACGGCTTCGGCATCGGCACGCTGACCTCGGGCATCACCGGCGGCATCCTGCTGGGCTCGCTGGTGGCCGTGGCCATCAACCGCCACTACGGGCCCGAGCAGGTGCACGACTTCGCCTGGCGCATTCCCTTCATCCTGGGCGGCGTGTTCGGGTTGTTCTCGGTCTACCTGCGGCGTTTCCTGCACGAGACGCCGGTCTTCAAGGAGCTGGCCGGCCGCAAGACGGTTGCCCGCGAGTTGCCGCTGCGCACCGTGCTGCGCGAGCACCGGCTCGCGTGCGTGTACGTGGGGCTGCAGACCTGGGTGCTGTCCGCAGCCATCGTGGTGGTCGTGCTGTACACGCCCACCTACCTGCAGAAGGTGCATCACATTCCGGCCGCGCTGGCGCTCGAAGCCAACGCGCTCGCCACGCTGACCCTGACCATCGGCTGCGTGATCGTCGGCTGGGCCAGCGACCGCATCGGCACGCGCGCCGTGATGCTGATCGGCTGGGGCGGCCTCTTTGCCACCGCCTACCTGTTCTACACCGGGCTGCCCGGCACGCCGGCCACGCTGTTCTGGCACTACGGGCTGGTCGGCCTGTTCGTGGGCACCATCGCCACGGTGCCGATCGCGGGCGTGCGCGCGTTTCCGGCGCCGGTGCGCTTCACGGGGCTTTCGTTTGCCTACAACATGTCCTATGCCGTCTTCGGCGGGCTGACGCCGGTGATCCTCACGCTGTGGCTGCAGCACGACCCCATGGCGCCGGCGCACTACGTCGCCGCGCTGGCGGCGCTGGGCTTCCTGCTGGCCCTGTGGCCCCTGGCCGCACGCGGCCACCCGGTGCGCGATGGCGCGGTGGCCGCAGGGAGCGCGACAATGTCGCGATGAGCACCACACGCCACGAACTGCTTCTCGCATTCGACCTGCTGCTGGCCCCCGGGCGCTTCAAGGACTATGGACCCAATGGCCTGCAGGTCGAGGGGCGCGCCGTGGTCCGCAAGATCGTCTCGGGCGTGACTGCCAGCCGCGCGCTGATCGAGGCCGCGATCCACGCCGAGGCCGATGCCATCTTCGTCCACCACGGCCTGTTCTGGCGCGGCCAGGACGGCTGCGTCACCGGTTGGATGAAGCAGCGCCTGGGCCTGCTGCTGGGCGACGACGTCAACCTGTTCGCCTACCACCTGCCGCTCGACGCGCACCCCGAGCTGGGCAACAACGCGCAGCTTGGCTTGCAGCTGGGGCTCGTGGCGCATCCGGGCTCGGCGGGGCGTTTCGGTGAGCAGGAGCTGGGCTTCCTGGGCGCGCGCGAGAACGGCGAGAACTTCGCCAGCGCGAAGGCCTTGGCGACCCATGTTGAGAAGGTGCTGAAACGGCCCGTCACGCTGCTCGACACGGCCCACCGCCCGATCAAGAACATCGCGTGGTGCACGGGTGGCGCCCAGGGCTACTTCGAGGCCGCCATTGCGGCCGGTGCCGACGCCTTCATCACCGGCGAGATTTCCGAGCCGCAGGCGCACTACGCCCGCGAGCTGGGCGTGGCCTTCCTGGCCTGCGGCCACCACGCCACCGAGCGCTACGGCGCGCAGGCCGTGGCGGCCCACGTGGCGGCGCAGCTCGGGCTGAAGCACGAGTTCATCGACATCGACAACCCGGCATGAAGGCGCCGATCGCGATCACGCTCGGCGACCCGGCGGGCATCGGCCCCGAGATCATTGCCAAGGCCTTCCGCGATGCGCCCGACGCCGTGCGCGGTGCGTTTGTGGCCGGTGACGTCGGCACGCTGCGACAAGCCTCGCAGGCGCTCGCGGCGCCGGGGCGGCTGGCGTGGCCTGTCGTGGAGATCGGCAGCGTCGCTGAAGCGGCCACCGTGCCGCCCGGTTGCATCCCGGTGCTGCAGGTGATCGCGCCGCCTCAAGGCATCGAACAAGGGCGCATCAGCGCCGAAGCCGGTCGCGCGGCCGGCGACTGCGTGGTGTGGGCCGCGCGCGCCGCATTGCGCGGCGAGATCTCGGCCCTCGTCACCGCTCCGCTGCACAAGGAAGCGCTGGCCGCGGCCGGCTTTCCGTACCCCGGTCACACCGAGCTGCTGCAGGCCGAAGCCGCCGCCCACCTGGGCCGCACCGTGGCCGACGTGCCCGTGCGCATGATGCTGGCCAACGACGAGCTGCGCACCGTGCTCGTGAGCATCCACATGTCGCTGCGCGATGCCATCGAGGCCGTGCGCTTCGACGGCGTGCTGGACACGCTGCGCATCACCCACCGCGCGCTGACCCACGCGCTCGGCCGGCCGCCGCGCATTGGCGTGGCCGGGCTCAACCCGCATGCGGGCGAGGGCGGCCTGTTCGGTTCGGAAGAGCGCACCATCATCGCGCCAGCCATCGAGGCTGCGCGCGCCGAGGGCATCGACGCCCACGGGCCCCATGCGCCCGACACCATCTTCATGCGCGCGCGCGCCAAGGCCGGCGTGCCGTCCAGCGGCGAGTTCGACGTGGTGATTGCGATGTACCACGACCAGGGCCTGATCCCGGTCAAGTACCTCGGGGTGGAGAAGGGCGTGAACGTGACGCTCGGGCTGCCGCTGGTGCGGACCAGCCCCGATCACGGCACCGCGTTCGACATCGTGGGCCAGGGCGTGGCCGATGCGTCGAGCCTCGTCGAGGCGTTGCGCATGGCGCGAACGCTGGCCGGCGCCTGAGCGCGCGGCCAAAAAGGCTCAGGGGTGCTGCTTCAGGCTGTCGCGGATTTCGCGCAGCAGCGTGATGTCTTCAGGCGTGGCGGCCGGCGCTGCGGGCGCGGCCTCTTCGGTCTTGCGCAGCTTGTTGATCTGCTTGACCATGATGAAGATGATGAAGGCGAGGATCACGAAATTGACAGCGATCGTGATGAAGTTGCCGTACGCCAGAACGGGCACGCCGGCTTTCTTCAGCTCCGCCAGCGTGTTCGTCACGCCCGGCGGCACCGTGCCCAGGGTTACGTAGAGGTTCGAGAAGTCGAGTTTCCCGAACACCAAGCCCACGAGCGGCATGATGATGTCGGCCACGAGCGAGTCGACGATCTTGCCGAACGCCGCACCGATGATCACGCCGACGGCGAGGTCGACGACGTTGCCCTTGACGGCAAACTCCTTGAATTCGCTGAGGATGCTCATGATTCAGTAAGGGTGCTGAAGACCTGCTGTTGAAAGGGGTACCAGTATGCCTGCGGAAGCGGGCTGCCAAGACGGGCGGGCGCGCCGGGTGATGCTGGACCGCAACTGGGGAAAGACCGCCGGTGGCGCGTGCCTGGAACGGGTGGAGGGTACCCAGTCTCCGTGGCTGACTGTTGCCGGCTACGCTTTGGAACGTCTTGTTTCCAATTTCGAGGAATGGGTAGAACCGGCCGAGCGCGTCGCGTTCTACGCTCGGAAAGAAGGCCTGAGGGCGCTAGACAGCCCGTCCGGAAGCATTCTGGAACGCAGGCGCAACCCCATTGACAGTGCACTGCACTGGTACGATGAGAGGGGAGCAGTGGGGAGCGGCCGCGCGAAATCGACCTTCAAGACTTCTGTCTGTCAGCGCGCATTCGTCCCGGGTGTATCAGGTTCTTGCGTGACCCCGCGATGAATTCTGCACCCTTGCCGCCTGAATATTCCAGTTTCAGAGCGACTTTAGCTGTTCAAATTTTTACATAAATGGTGCCGCGTAGTGGTGGCGATCACAAGTGTTTGAAAAAGAAGCGCGATACAACAGAACGGATGTGCGAGCCTCGCATGCCTCCGGGAATTGTTCTTTCGCCGCTTCGTTGTTGTTGATACGACTGACTGACTGACTTTCAAGGGACCTGAATTGAGAAGAGATGCGAAAGCCCTCGCGTGGGTAGCGCTTGCCGGCGCGATGTTGCTCCAGGGCTGTGCCGTGGTGCCCGGCATGGGGTCGGTGGAGCCTTACGAAGCAGGCAGCGAGCTGCCGTCCCAGTTCCGCTACCTTCCCGACGAAGCGCCTGAAGGCGAAATCACCCCGATCTCGCTGGCGCTGGTGCGCACGCTGGCGGAGGTGTCGCCCAAGGGCGTGCCGCCTGATGTGCAGGCGTTGTTTGGCAAGGGCGCGCGCTACACGATTGGGTCGGGCGACGTTGTGGGCGTGATCGTGTATGACCACCCGGAACTGCTGCCCAACGCGGGCGCCGTGATTTCGCAGTCAGCCGATCCGACTGGTGTGCAAGTGGCGCCTGGCTTCATCGTCGATGCTGACGGTGAGATTGCTTTCCCCTACATCGGCCGCGTGCGTGTGGCGGGCCTGAGCGAAGGCGATGCTTCCGACCTGATCGGCAAGCTGTTGCGGCCACATGTTCGCGATCCCCAAGTGACGGTGCGCATTCAGTCCTTCCGAAGCCGCCGCGCTTATGTAGAAGGCGAAGTGCGCACCCCGGGGTCGCAGATCTTCACCGACGTGCCGATGACGCTGAGCGAAGCGATCAACCGCGCCGGAGGCATGACGTCGAATGCCAATCGCTCGGCGGTTACTCTCATTCGCGACGGCCGTTCGGTCCCGATCGATATGACCCGGCTGCGTGAGGCTGGCTATGACGGAAACAACATTCCGTTGAAGAACGGTGACACCGTCCGCGTGGCGCACCGGGAAGACTCCAAGGTCTTCGTCATGGGCGAAATCATGGCGCCCGTTGCTCTGTCCATGCGCAGCAACGGCCGCTTGAGCTTGAGCGAGGCCTTGGGCGAGGCAGGTGGTCCGATGACGACCACCTCCAACGCCGGTCAGATCTACGTGATTCGCCAAGGCGCGACCGGTGCGCCGGCCATCTTCCATCTGAACGCCAAGAACCCGGCAACGATGGCACTGGCAAGCCAGTTCCGATTGCAGTCGCATGACGTGGTGTATGTCGACCCGGTGCCGCTGGTCAAGTGGAACCGCGTGGTCAGCTTGATCCTGCCATCCGCGACCGTGGTCAACAACGCGAGCGAGGTTTACAGCAGGCATCGCTAATCGAATCTGGATCCACGCCGAGTTTCCGAAGTTCACGGCGCGGTCTAGGTTGTTCTGAAATCAGCGGCCGCGAATGCGGTGCGGCGACATGACTTTGCTCAGAGTCTGTCGCCAATTTTTCGCCTCCAGCGCTTTTCAATATGCAAGTCATTCAATCAACTCAACCTATCGCGATCATCGGTCTCGGCTACGTGGGTCTTCCCCTCGCCGTGGAATTTGGCAAGAAGCGACGCGTGGTCGGCTTCGACATTAATGCCAAACGAATCACAGAACTGCAGGGTGGACACGACCACACGCTTGAAACTACCAGCGAAGAGTTGAGGGCGGCGGCTCAACTTGCGTTCACGTCGCAGGGCGATGACCTACGCGACTGTGCTGTCTTCATCGTGACCGTGCCAACGCCGATCGACAATGCGAACCGGCCCGACCTCACGCCCCTGATCAAGGCCAGTGAAACCGTCGGCAAGGTCATGCCGAAGGGGGCGATCGTTATTTTCGAGTCCACCGTCTATCCCGGCGCGACAGAAGAAGTGTGCGTGCCCGTGCTGGAGAAATTCAGCGGCAAGAAATTCAATGTCGATTTCTTCTGCGGCTACAGCCCGGAGCGGATCAACCCTGGCGACAAGGTCAACACGCTCACCAAGATCAAGAAGATCACGAGTGGCAGCACGCCCGAGGTGGCCGATGTGGTGGATGCTCTCTACAACGAGATCATCACTGCCGGGACACACAAGGCCGCCAGCATCAAGGTGGCCGAGGCCGCCAAAGTGATCGAGAACACGCAGCGCGACCTGAACATCGCACTGGTCAATGAGCTGTCCGTCATTTTCGAGCGCTTGGGCATCGACACCCTCGACGTGCTCGAGGCCGCGGGCAGCAAATGGAACTTCCTGCCCTTCCGTCCAGGGCTCGTGGGCGGGCATTGCATCGGCGTGGACCCGTACTACCTCACGCACAAGGCGGAGCAGGTCGGCTACCACCCGCAGGTGATATTGGCCGGCCGACGCATCAACGACAACATGGCGCGCTACGTGGCCCGCAACACCATCAAGCTGATGCTGAAGAACGGCATGGACGTGCCGCGTTGCCGCATCGGTGTGTTGGGCATCACCTTCAAGGAAAACTGCCCGGACATCCGTAACAGCAAGATCGTCGACATGGTTCGCGAGTTCGAAGCTTGGGGTGCTTCTGTAGAAATTGTGGACCCATGGGCGGACGCCGAAGAGGTGGCTCGCGAGTACGGCCTTCAACTTGGCCAAGTTGACGCGGAACATCCGGTGGATGCCCTCGTTGTTGCGGTGGGCCACAACGAGTATCGCGGCGCGACCATGGCCGAGTTGCGTGCTTTGTGCCGAGGCGAGCAGCCCGTGCTGGTTGACGTCAAGAGCCTGTTCAATTCAAAGGAAGCCCGCGAAAGCGGCTTCTCTGTGTTCCGCCTGTAAGCCATTTCTCGTTTCTTCTTCGATATGAAAAACTTTGCCCTCATCGGCGCTGCCGGATACATCGCTCCGCGCCACATGCGCGCCATCAAAGACACGGACAACCATCTGGCCGTGGCCTACGACATCAACGACTCGGTCGGCATCATCGACAGCATTTCGCCGCAGAGCGAGTTCTTCACCGAGTTCGAGCGCTTCTATGAATATGCGCAGCAACTCAAGCGCAACCCTGCGACGGCCCTGGACTATGTGGCGATCTGCAGCCCCAACTATCTGCACCATCCGCACATTGCCGCCGGGCTGCGCCTGGGTTGCGACGTGATTTGCGAGAAGCCCCTGGTGCCCACTCCGGACCTCGTCGACGAACTGCAACGCGTTGAAAAGGAGACTGGCAAGCGCGTCTTCAACATCCTGCAGCTGCGCCACCACGAAGCCATCCTGAAGCTGCGCGACAAGGTGGCAGCGGCACCCGCGGACACCAAGTTCGACGTCGAGCTCACTTACATTACTTCGCGCGGCAAGTGGTACATGGAAAGCTGGAAGGGCGACAACCGCAAGTCGTTCGGTGTGGCGACCAACATCGGCGTGCACTTCTACGACATGCTGCATTTCATCTTCGGAAAGCTGCAGCGCAACGTGGTGCATTACAGCGGCACAGCCAAGGCGGCGGGCTATCTCGAATACGAACGCGCGCGCGTGCGCTGGTTCCTGTCCATCGACGCCGACGATCTGCCGGCCGATGTGAAGGGCAAGAAGACCACCTTCCGCAACATCGACATCAGCGGCGAGAAGCTTGAGTTCTCCGAAGGCTTCACCGACCTGCACACGGTGAGCTACAAGGAAATCCTGGCCGGCCGCGGCTATGGCCTCGAAGATGCGCGCCACTGCATCGAGACCGTCAACGTGATCCGCAGCGCCACGCCCGTCAAGGGCGAGCAAGGCGAAGTGCATCCGTTCGTGCGGCAGCTCGCTTGACGCGCCGCGAGACCGGCATGGCATACAAAGCTCACCCCACCGCCATCGTCGACGAGGGCGCCCGCATCGGCGACGGCACCCGCATCTGGCACTGGGTGCACGTCAGCGCACAGGCGTCCATCGGCGAGGGCTGCTCGCTCGGGCAGAACGTCTACGTCGGTAACGACGTGGCCATCGGCCACAACGTCAAGATCCAGAACAACGTCAGCGTCTATGACGCTGTCACCCTGGAAGACGACGTGTTCTGCGGGCCGAGCATGGTCTTCACCAACGTCTACAACCCGCGCTCGGCCGTCACGCGCAAGGACGAATACCGCCGCACCCTGGTGAAGCGCGGCGCCACGCTGGGTGCCAACTGCACCATCGTCTGCGGCAACACCGTGGGCGAATACGCCTTTGTCGGCGCCGGCGCCGTGATCAACAAGAACGTGCCGGCCTATGCACTCATGGTCGGCGTTCCCGCCAGGCAGATCGGCTGGATGAGCGAATTCGGCGAGCAACTTGCGTTGCCGCTGCAAGGCGCAGCAGAAGCCATTTGCGCGCACACCGGCGCGCGCTATGTACTCGACGGCAATGCCGTGACTAAGTTGGATGCCAAGAAGCCATGATCGAATTCATCGACCTCAAGACTCAGCAAGCCCGCATCAAGGACCAGATCGACGCCGCGATTCAGCGCGTGCTGGCGCATGGTCAATACATCCTCGGGCCTGAAGTCGCAGAACTGGAAGAGAAGCTGGCGGCTTATACGGGTGCCAAGCATTGCATCACCGTGGCTAACGGTACGGATGCTTTGCAGATCGCACAAATGGCGCTTGGCATCGGGCCTGGTGATGAAGTCATTACGCCGGGCTTTACCTATATCGCCACCGCCGAAACGGTGGCGCTGCTGGGCGCCAAGCCGGTGTATGTGGACGTTGATCCGCGCACCTACAACCTGAACCCCGCATTGCTGGAGGCCGCGATCACCCCGCGGACCAAGGCCATTGTTCCGGTGAGCCTGTATGGACAGTGTGCGGACTTCGACGCCATCAACGCCATTGCTGAGCGGCATGGAATTACCGTCATCGAAGATGCCGCGCAGAGCTTTGGCGCCACCTACAAAGGCCGCAAGAGCTGCAATCTCAGCACCATTGCTTGTGCGAGCTTTTTTCCCAGTAAGCCGTTGGGCTGCTATGGCGATGGCGGGGCCATCTTCACCAACGATGACGAACTGGCCAAGGTCATGCGGCAGATCGCCCGGCACGGGCAGGATCGGCGATACCACCATGTCCGGGTGGGCGTAAATAGCCGCCTCGACACGATACAAGCGGCAATTCTTTTGGCCAAACTACCTCTACTCGATGGAGAAATAGAACAGCGTCAAGAAGTCGCTTCCCTTTATGAAAGCAACTTCGCAAGGTTAACGAAAAATGGGAAGAATTCGGATGGAAGTGGCTTGAATCGGATCACCACTCCGTATATCGAGTTGACCAACACAAGCGCCTTCGCTCAATACACTCTTCAAGTGCCAGATCGAAGCAGCTTGGAAATAGCAATGAAAGCCGCGAATATACCCACGGCTGTTCACTATCCTATTCCTCTCAATAAGCAGCCGGCGGTACGTGATGACAGCGTTAGCCTTCCTGTAGGTGACTTGATTGCGCAGCACGTCATTAGCCTGCCAATGCATCCCTACTTGAAAAAATCAACAATTATCGAGATCACTGAGGCCATTTCGACCCTTCACGGTTAATTGCTGGCCCCGTCACGCATGAAAAGTAAGCTCAATTTATGAAACGGGAGGTTGGTCGTTTTTGGCGTCAGGTCGTATCAGTGTTAACCGGGAGCACGATTGCGCAGCTAATTCCGATCCTGGGGTCACTGATTCTTGCAAGACTATTTGCGCCGCATGAATTCGGACTCTATGCTGCGTGGCAGGGAGTTGCGCTTTTCTTTGCGGTAGCCATAACCGGTCGATTTGAAATGGCGCTTGCAATGGTTGCCGATGGCGATGCTCGCCGAGTCGCCGTCGCAGCCACCTTGTTGACAACGGCGTTTGGGGTGATTCTTCTGGCCATTGGAGTAGGCGGCACGCTTCTCTTATCTCCAGATTGGCTCAAGAAAACCCCGGCGATCTTTGGAATTTTGGTCGTACCGGCCGCCTTTGCCATTGCCGGCTCTCAGATTTGGCAGTCTTGGGCTGCAGCAGAGGGCGAGTATAAGAAACTTTCGATCATGCGAATCGTGTTCGCATCTTCAATTACTTTAATGCAAATTGTGGCGGGACTTGAGTGGGCTTCCTCGTCTACGTTGGTAGTCGCCCATGTCATGGGAGCATCGATCGGATTTCTTGCGGCATTGAAAATAATGCCATTAGGTCGACTCCCCAAAGACATTAAGCGGCAACTGCTTGAATTCTGGTCCCGCTATCGAAGACTCCCGATCATGTCTTTGCCGGCCGATGTCATTAATACCGCCGCTGCGCAACTGCCGCTGATTATCGTCGCCAGTCGATTCGGATCGGAAATAAGTGGCTATCTCGCCTTGTCATTGCGGACACTAGGGGCCCCTATTTCGCTGCTCGGCCGGGCGGTGCTGGACGTTTTTAGACGGCATGCAGCATCGGATTGGCGGGAGAAAGGCGAATGCCGAGAGACTTATTCCAAGACTTTCATGGTGCTTTCCGCGGCATCTGTGCTTGTGATGTCAGGCCTGATGTGGTGGGGAGAGGACCTTTTCTCTTTTTGCTTTGGCGAGAACTGGCGTCCCGCAGGAACAATTGCTGTCTGGCTATTGCCAATGTTCATGCTGAGATTTGTGGCGAGTCCATTGAGCTACATGTTTTACTTGGCGGAGAAACAGCACATCGATCTGATGTGGCAGATTTCGTTGTTTGCCATGACTATTGGGACTCTGACGACATTCAATAATTATTCTCATGCGCTCCAGTCATACGGTGCCGGTTATAGCATGCTGTATGTGATCTATTTAATCTTGTCTTATAAGCTTTCTTTGGGCGAAAAAAATGATCGCAATTATTGACTATGACATCGGAAATATTGGAGCGGTTGAAAACATGCTCCTTCGCATCGGAGCTAAATGCAAGATAACAAGCGACGCATCTGAAATTGAAGCGGCCAGCGGTTTGATCTTGCCGGGCAATGGTGCCTTTGACGCTTGTGTCTCTAATCTTCGGGCAAGTGGACTGATCCCTCTACTGGAGAAACAGGTCTTCCAAAAAAACATTCCGATCTTGGGTATTTGCGTAGGAGCGCAGATGTTGGGGCACGGAAGCGAAGAGGGAAATCTACCAGGTCTTGGATGGCTCGATATGGTCGTCAAACGTCTCCCTGAAAATTCAGGACTTCATGTGCCTCATATGGGATGGGGTGAAGTTGTGAAGCGCCAAGTAAACCACCCCCTCCTCAAAGAGTTGGAAGATGATGCCCGATACTATTTCGTTCACAGCTATTACATGGAATCAAAAGATAGAAATCTTGAACTCCTGGGCTCTGCGTACGGAATTGATTTTTGCGCCGCTGTCGCTGAGAAAAATATAATGGGCGTTCAATTTCATCCCGAAAAAAGCCATCGATACGGAAAAAGAATCCTGGCAAATTTTTCCGAAATGCAAAAGGCGGTATAGATGTACAGGGCCCGCGTAATTCCGACTTTGCTTCTGAGCGAGCGGGGGTTGGTGAAAACGAGAAAATTCAAGGATCCCGTTTATATCGGTGATCCAATAAATGCGGTTCGAATCTTTAACGAAAAAGAAGTTGATGAATTGGTTGTGCTTGACATCAATGCTTCTCGTGAAGACAGAGAGCCTGATTACGAAATAATTTCGGAAATAGCGAGCGAATGCTTCATGCCGGTTGCTTATGGTGGCGGTATTCGCACGTTGGAGCAAATTAGAAAGCTGCTCCGCGCCGGTGTTGAGAAGGTGGTCATTAATTCTGCTCTCGCTGAATCTACCAAAATTCTTACGGAGGCCTCCAAAATTTTCGGAAGCCAGGCAATTATGGCAGGACTCGATGTGAGGCGCGGCTTATTAACCGGGTACAAAGTGGCTGTGAAGTCAGCCTCAATCGAGTTGAAATACTCGGTTGTAGACTATGCACGAAATTTGGAAGAGGCCGGCGCAGGAGAAATTCTTCTCAATAACGTGGATCGAGACGGAACGATGGCTGGATATGACATCGATTTGCTCCGCCTGGTTTCAGGCGCGGTAAAAATTCCAGTAGTTGCCGCTGGTGGCGCGGGAACCGTGGAGCACCTTGGTCAAGCATTGAATGACGGCGGTGCGGCCGCAGTGGCGGCCGGTGCAATGTTCGTGTTCAGAGGTAAGCATCGAGCCGTGCTTATTGGGTATTTAACGGAAGCTCAGAAAAAAGAGCTGCTGATTCGGAAAAGATAATTCAATTATGACCGCTGAAAAAAGAAAATATCAAATTTGCACCCGAACGGTGATGGACACGTCGGATATCGACATTGTTTTCGACGATCAAGGCGTGTGCAACCACGTACATGAATTTGAAAAAACGGCTAAGGAAGCATGGTTTCCCAATGAAGATGGTAAGCGTCGACTGAATGAGTTGATTGCAAAAATCAAAGTAGAGGGAAAAGGCGATGAGTACGACTGCATTATTGGCCTTTCAGGCGGCGTAGATAGTTCATATCTGGCGTTGAAGGCGCACGAATGGGGCCTGCGCCCATTGGTTGTCCACGTCGATGCAGGATGGAATAGTGAACTTGCCGTTTCGAACATTGAAAAAATTGTAGAGCACTGTGGGTACGACTTGCATACCCATGTTGTGAATTGGGAAGAGATGCGCGATCTCCATATCGCCTATTTGCGCTCGGGAATCTCCAACCAAGATGTGCCGCAGGATCACGCTTTTTTCGCAGCTCTGTATTCTTTTGCTGTAAAAAATGGTGTCCGTTATGTCTTCTCGGGTGGAAACCTGGCGACCGAAGGAGTTTTTCCCAGGTCTTGGCACGGCAGCGCCATGGACGCAATTAATCTGCTCGATATTCACAAAAAGCACGGCAGCAAGAAGTTAGCGACGTATCCCATAGTCAGTTTTTGGCAGTATTACATTTACTATCCGCTGATTAAAAAAATGCGCGTAATCCGTCCATTGAACTTCATGCCTTTTAATAAAGATGGAGCGATTCAAGAGTTGGAGAAAATTGGGTGGCGCTCGTATGGCCGAAAGCATGGGGAATCAATTTTCACAAAACTCTTTCAAAATTATTATCTTCCCGCGCGTTTCGGATACGACAAGCGACTGCCGCATCTGTCAAGTCTCATCGTTTCTGGGCAAATGACCCGTGAAGAAGCGTTGTTGGAATTGAAGAAGCCGTTATATCCAGCAGATGAACTGGAACGAGATATTTCTTATTTTTGCAAAAAGTTGAGAATTACCCGCAGCGAGTTCGACGGGTACATGCAGCTCCCGCTCAATAGCCATAAAAACTATCGAAGCTGGAATCGTCGCTACAGAGTGCTTAAGCGTATTCAGGGACTGGCGGGCAAGATTCTTGGTCGAAAAGTCTCGGCATATTCGTAGTTTGATTGCTTTATGTTGAAGGTAAAAAGCAAGCTCTATCTTGCCGCACTTTGTGTGTTGGCCATGATTTCGTCGCTGGTGCTGTATTCTTTTGGCGGAATTCTGGATAGAAACAGCTACGCCGGCCTGCATGAGTTGAGTTCGGGGTTCGACAGTCTCCTGATCTCGATTATTTGGGGTTGCTTGATTTTTTACTTCCTTCCAAAAAAAATCAGCCTGCCGTCGGATATTTTTCTATTCTTCTATTTGGCTTTTTGTTTGATTTGGGGCGCCGGGTATTGGAGCGTAAGCGGCCAGGCGGATTTCTATTTTGGCCTTTCCATGCTTTGCATCGGTATATTGCCGGTGATACTTTTTAAGGGTATTCGGCAAATAATTGCTAGAACCGAGGTCAGGAAGCTGGCGCGCCTTGGTCTTTTCTCCTCTTCGTGGAGAATTTGGGCTTTGGGCTTGTTGCTGCTGACTTCCGCCCTTGTGGGAGTTACTGCATTCGGAGGGGGCGGATTCGACTGGGAATTGATGTATGACAGAAGAATTTCCGCCAGAGAGTCATTCGGTGTCGGCACAATTCCGACATACTTATTCGCGATGTCGATCAATGGCGTCATGCCGGTGATGGCATTTATCGGCGGACGCAGAGGAAATTTCCTCATCACCGGCCTAGCAATCGCGTATGCGGTTTTTGGATTCTGGCTGATAGGAGTTAAAGCCCCTTTTCTGTATGCCATGATTATGTGGTTTCTCGGATTTCTTCTTCGCAAAGAGAAGTTCGAATACTTTCATGGCTATGTTTTGTTGGGCTTGAATTTAGTACTGTTGGCGGCATTGGTGGAAATGCTTTTTGGCGAGTCATTCATTTCTGAATTATTTGTTCGTCGGGCTATGGTAATTCCACCTTTCCTGCAAGGTGTCTATGTTGATTACGTACTAAGCACTTTTTCAGATCTCGACTCCTGGATTTTTGGTAAAAAACTCGACGTTGGCATAGCTATTTACATTGGCCAGGATTATCTCGGAATGGATAACCTTAACGCCAATACAAATGCATTTATGTATGCCCTAGCTTCTGGGGGCGTCGCCCTATATCTACTTGCGATTTTCTTTGTATCTTTTGTTTTTGCCGTCATTGATTCTGCTTATAAGTGGAAAAAAGACGAGATATTTCTGCCCATTGGCGCAATGTATGGACTGCTATTGACAGAGCAAGCATTTGGAACCGCATTCTTGTCTTCCGGGATTTTTCTCTGCCTCCTTGTGGCCTTCCTTTTCTCAAGGAACGCAAGCCCGGTCGAATAGCGAAGTGAATTGAAAAGGTGTTTGAGAATGAATGAATATCGCGAAGATAAAGTTGAGGGGGCATCGATATGCCACCTGACGTCGGTACACGCACGTCATGACACCCGTATTTTTCTCAAAGAATGTCGATCACTCGCTGATGCAGGCTGCCTGGTTCACTTGATCGTCGCTGATGGAAAGGGCGACGAAATAAATGAGAACGTTCGAATTATTGACGCTGGCGCTTCGAGCAGTCGCTTGCAGCGCATACGTCATGCCCCCCAACGCGTTTTGGAAAAAGCCCTTTTAGTTGATGCTCAGATTTATCACTTGCATGACCCCGAGCTGATTCCAATCGGGCTGGCTCTAAAGAAAGCAGGAAAAAGAGTCATTTTCGATGCCCACGAAGATGTTCCTAAGCAGTTGCTTGGGAAGCCCTATCTGAATAGACCACTCCGGTGGTTATTGTCGAAAGTTTTTGCTCAGTATGAATCGTGGGCCTGTCGAAGATTAAACGGCGTCGTTGCTGCTACTCCGTTTATTTGCAAGAAGTTTTTGTCGATAAATCCAAATACGGTGAATGTTGGTAATTTCCCAATGTTCGGGGAGCTGACGCCTCCTCCAAAAATCGCTTGGTCGTCGAGAGCTCTTCAAGTTGCCTATATTGGGGGGATTTCAAAGATTCGTGGCGTGAGGGAGTTGGTGCAGGCACTGCCATACACATCTTCGGGCGTCAGGTTAAAGTTGGGCGGAAAATTTTCAGAGCCTGAATTTGAGAAAGTGGTAAAGAGCGAGGCCGGTTGGGAGCATGTCGATGAACTCGGATTCGTGAATCGGGAGGGAGTTCGGACTGTATTGGCTGAATCAATTGCCGGACTGGTCACGTTTTCTCCAACAATTAGTCATCTTGACGCTTTGCCGAACAAAATGTTCGAATACATGAGTGCTGGCATTCCTGTTATTGCATCGAACTTTCCGCTCTGGCAGGAAATTATTGACGGGAGTCAATGCGGAATTTGCGTAGACCCACTTGATTCAAGAGCCGTTGCCCAAGCAATTGACTATTTGGTCGCGCATCCGGAGGAGGCGAAAAGTATGGGCCAGAATGGACAGAAGTCGATTCAGGAGCGCTATAACTGGGATATGGAAGCTCGAAAATTGATTGCGTTTTATCGCAGGATGATGGATTCATGATGAATTTCCGGACCATTTTGCAACCGGGAGCGCTTGTGTTAGCCGGCATCTTGGTGAGCCAGGCAGCGTCGGCAGGAACAGAAGCTCCCGCAATAGGCGAAACTCCTTCACGCCCTTCGGTTGCGCAAAAGGCGCTAAAACGAACTGCCTGTGGTGGCGCGATTGAAAAGGCGACGTGGGCGCTTTGGGACGAATCCGGGCGAGCTTGGGTCTCCGGACAGTTGCTGCAAAAACGCCTGCGCGATCAAGGCGACACTTATGCGCTCTACGATCTTGAGAGTACTTTGCACAATTTACTGTCAATGGCGATACGCTGTGGTCGGCCGGAACGATTGAATGAATTTGCGAGCGATTGGAGCCTGGTTTATGGCCAGCTTGGACCGGTGCAATTGGCGGGATCCGCCGCGGGCGGGTCGAAGGTATACCGCCAGTCGATGGCTTCATCGGCCTCCCCCGATTCATCAGATCCGCGCGGCTGGATATGCCGGGGCGGAGCTAGCTGCAATTCTGGCAATCGTCTCCGCGATACCGAGGTGATGCTTGTTAGTGTGCAAGGACTTGCCTTGTTGAGTCAGCTCGCCAACTCGCTCACTGGATCGCCTGCCAAATCAGAAAAAAATGAGAAATTTGTAAATGAGACCGCTCAATTGCTGGCATCTCATTTGCTTCGCGCAACTGATAAAGAAAGCCTTGCTCTTTGGGGTGAGGCGATTCAAAAAACGCCGAGCGACATTGTCGATGGCAGTTCAAAATACTTCTTTAAAGATCAGGAGCTTTGGCTGATTGGGTTGTATGCCGAACTGGCCGGAATTTTGGTGAAAAGACCTGATTTACGAAGCTCGTTTTTTCTGGATGAAAAAGCAGTCAGGCACCATCAGCAGGCGATCAAGGTATTGTTGACGTTTTTCAATTCCAGAATCTCTTTAAAGGAAATAAATTCCCCTGGGACCGGAGAAACGATGGCCGCTGAGTTGGATCGCGGTTTCTGGCGCCTGTATTCTGACAACCATTACGCAGGTTACACCGGGCCAGGAAAGCCAGCTGTTTGCGCAGCAAAGGACAGGGCCGTTGCTGCTGATTTAAAGGTGCCAATCAAGAGCGTGGAACCGGTCTCGACTCTCGGATGGGATCTGAGTCATTCTCGTCGCTTGGTGCCTGTGCTGGATGCGTTAGAGCGCAACCGCGACGCGTTGACCAAGATTTTTGAACTGAATAACAAAAATCTGCCGGACCCAAATCTGACGCGATTTTTTTCGGCGCAACTCGTGGCTCATGTCTGGAACGGCGATACAAAGCGTCCGTATTTTTCCAATTATTGGAACGGCTCGAATGGGTGGTATCGGGTTGCGTATAGCAATGGAATGGATCGCTGTTTGGAAGGCTACCCACCCTTTGGCTTGTCGAGTGCATTTCCGACCGGAGGCTATGCAAGTTGGGGGCGCTATTACCCCATCCTGACGGACATTGGTTTGTCGCTACTTGACTCTACGATTGACGACGCGCCAAAGCCCGAGTCGACTTCTGATATTGCCGACCGCTACGGTTCGTTGATGCCGCAAGCCTCACCGAACGTGCGCATGGCAAATAGGCTGATGTTCTGGCCGAGTTTGGTAGGTGTGCGATAGATTCACCTGAGGACCACGGGCATCCAATTCATTAATCAACCTGAAGCCAGCGGTCAAGTGTAATTCGATTGTCTGGCAAAACCTCAAAAATTTCAATGAACCGAATTCTTACTGTTATCGGCGCGCGTCCGCAATTCATTAAAGCCAGCGTTGTTTCTATGGCAATAGCCGAGCACCCTGAATTGGAAGAAATTGTCGTACATACGGGACAGCACTTTGATGAAAATATGTCCGGCGTTTTTTTTGACCAGCTCGGGCTATCGCGTCCGCGTCATCAACTCGATATCAATGGGGAATCGCACGGGAAAATGACCGGCCGCATGTTGATTGAAGTAGAGCGAATTTTATTGGAAGAAAAGCCTGACCGCGTGCTCGTCTACGGAGACACAAATTCCACCTTGGCGGGCGCGCTAGCCGCGGCGAAATTGAATATTCCTATCGCGCACGTAGAGGCTGGCCTTCGAAGTTTCAATATGCGCATGCCAGAAGAGGTAAATCGAATACTGACTGATCAATTAAGCGATGTCTTGTTCTGTCCTACCGATGCTGCTGTTGAGAACTTGCGCCAAGAGGGATTTGCCAATAAAGAATCGAAAATTCTGAAGGTTGGCGACGTCATGCAAGATTCCGCTGCTTTTTTTGCCGGGCGCACTGGCCAAAGAACAGTTGCCGGTGTAGTGGGTGAGGGTTTTATTCTAGCGACGCTGCATCGCGCCGAGAATACGGACGACCCGATTCGCCTAGAAGCCATAGTCGCTGCGCTAAATAAATTGCATGCGACGCTTGCTCAGGTGGTACTCCCTTTGCATCCACGGACACGGGAGGCTTTAAAAAAGGCTAGCCTGACTCTTAACGTGACGCTCATCGAGCCGGTCGGCTACCTAGAGATGATTGCTCTTCTGCAACGAAGCGCGTTGGTGCTAACGGATAGTGGCGGAGTACAAAAAGAGGCATTCTTTTTTGGAAAACCTTGCGTCACTCTTCGTGAGCAAACCGAGTGGGTTGAGCTAATTGATATAGGAGCCAATACCCTCGTGGGCGCAGATTTTGAAGCCATTCTGGCCGCGGCGCAAGCTAACTTGGGTCGAAAAATCACGGATGAAAAGGCCCTTTATGGCGGCGGACAAGCAGCAAAAAGAATTGCGCTCCATTTGGCAAAATGATGAGGAATAAAAGAAAGCCTAACATTTGGTATATCCATCCTTATGCAGGGGGGCCGGGGGTTGGTAGATATAGTCGTCCTTATTTTCTCGCGCAGCACTGGATTGAATTGGGTCTTCGTGCTACCGTTTTTTCGGCATCCTTTCATCATCTTTTAGATCGACCTCAGAACGATGGAGCGAAAATAATTGGCGGCGTGCCATATGAGTTTGTCAAGGGGCGCAATTACGCTGGCAATGGGTTGGGGCGCTTGCTGAATATGATGCAGTTTTCTTGGAATTTTTTCCGAAACTCATCGGAATACGCTTCGCGTTATGGCAAGCCGGACGTAATTATTGCATCGAGTCCTCACCCATATTCTTTTTTGGCCGCTCGCTCAGTGGCAAAAAAATATGGCGCGAAGATTTTTTTTGAAGTGCGAGACTTGTGGCCGCTTAGTCTCGTGGAATTGGGTGGGGTTTCTGCCAATCATCCTGTGATAACTTTCACTGAGTGGGTGGAAAAATTTGCTTATAAATACTCCGATCGTGTCGTTTCGCTCTTGCCGCTCACTGCCCCTCATATGATTGATCGAGGGTTGGCGGTGGAGCGATGGGCATATGTCCCCAACGGCATTGATCGCCAAGAAAGCCAGCACGCAAGCGAAGTGCATCCCATTATTCCTCTTGCTAAGGAATGGAGAAAAAATGGATCTACTATTTTTATCTATGCAGGGGCCTTAGGGCGGCCGAATCATGTCGATTCGTTGGTAAAGGCCATGTCCATCCTGAAATCGCAAGCGGGCAACAGCATAAAAACAATAATAGTGGGGAAGGGGGAGGTGGAATCGGATCTGAAAAAATTAGTACTTGAACTTGGGCTGGACGCAGATGTTCGGATTTTTGGGCAGATTCCAAAGGCGCAAATCGTCGAGCTACTGGGCGAAGTGGACGCAGGTTTCATTTCTCTTCGCCCCGAGCCAATTTTTAGATTTGGCATTAGCCCCAACAAGTTGTTTGATTACATGCTTGCTGCATTGCCGGTCGTTTTTGCTGTGCATGCCGGAAACGATCCGGTACGGGAAGCCGACTGTGGATATTCGGTTGCGCCGGGAGATGCGGAGGCTGTCGCTCTGGCAATGCGAAATATAGCCAGCCTTTCGAAAGCGCAACGAAGAGAGATGGGCAACAGAGGGCGCTCATACGTACTGAAAAATCATGACTATGCAGCGCTCGCTGCTTCCTATGTCAAGCTGTTTGAACCAAGTTGATGCTTTTGGATTTTTTGGCGAAGACTAGACACATGAAATGTATGCTGACTGGTGCAAGCGGATTTATAGGTCGTTCGCTATATCCTCAGTTGAAATTGCTTGGCCATCAGGTGCGTTGTGGGTTAAGGCATACGGGCACCCCTGTCGACATACATTCTGCCGACATTGTTGATATTGGTTCGATTGATGCGTCCACCGATTGGAACCGAGCCTTAGTTGATGCTGAAGTCGTCGTACATCTGGCAGCGAGGGCCCATGTCACCAATGGGCGAAACTTTGATCCGCTGAGTGAATTTCGTATTGTTAATGTCGAGGGCACCCTCAATTTGGCTCAGCAAGCTGCGGATACGGGGGTTTGCCGCTTTGTGTTCATTAGCTCTATCGGTGTAAATGGTTCGGAGAGCTTCAAGCCATTTACCGAAACTGATATGCCAGCCCCTCAAGAGCCATATGCCATTTCAAAAATGGAGGCAGAAATAGGGCTCTTCAAAATAGGAGAAAGAACGGGCATGGAAATTGTCGTGATTCGCCCGCCTCTCGTTTATGGCGCTGGGGCGCCCGGTAATTTTGGTCGTTTGTTAAGGGCCGTAAAATCGGGAGTCCCACTGCCCTTTGGGTCGGTGCACAATCGAAGAACACTTGTTGGAATCGAGAACTTGGTAAGCTTGATTGCAAACTGCATTGAACATCCATCTGCAGCAAATCAGGTCTTTCTTGCTGGTGACGGTGAGGACATTTCCACGTCTGATTTGTTGCGATTTATGGGGGATTCGTTGAATCGGCGAGCCCGGCTATTACCAGTTCCTGTGCCTTTGTTGCAGGCGGTAGGGAATTTGATTGGACGCCGTGCTACCGTTCAGAAAATCTGCGGAAACCTGCAGGTAGATATAAGTAAAGCCCGGAAGGTATTGGGGTGGGAGCCTCCATTGTCGACCATTGAAGGTTTAAGCCGAATGGCTTTGGAGGCGTGATTATGAAGCGCTTGTTTGATCTCTTTTTGGCGTTGATCGCGGCGCTGCTACTGATCATACCTTTATCAGTAGTAGCGCTGGCAGTACGTTTAACTTCGCCTGGACCCGTCTTGTACTGGTCTGATCGGGTTGGGCGAAAGAATCGTATTTTCAAGATGCCGAAATTTCGCAGCATGCGGGTTGGCACACCTGCCGTCGCTTCTCATTTGCTTGTAGACCCCGACGTTTATTTGACTCCGATGGGGTCATTTTTGAGAAAAACAAGTCTAGATGAGTTGCCGCAATTGTGGAGTATTTTGGTTGGGGACATGAGTTTTGTTGGGCCTCGCCCGGCACTCTTCAATCAGCAGGATCTGATCGATCTGCGGACGCAGCATGGTGTTCTTGTGTTGGTGCCGGGCCTGACGGGCTGGGCGCAAGTGAATGGGCGCGATGAGTTGCCCATTCCAGCCAAGGTCCAACTCGACGTCGAATATCTTCAGCGTCGCTCGTTCTGGTTTGATATCCGCATCCTATGGCTTACCTTCGTCAAGGTGCTGAGGCGCGAAGGTGTGACGCACTGAAGATGGGAGAGCAGTTGAAAAAGCGCTTGCTGATCATTGGGGCGGGGGGCCATGGACGTTCCGTTGCTGAGGCCGCATCGCTTGGGCAGAACTATGCATTGACGGCGTTCCTGGATGACGCGGCCAAGCCACAGCAGCATCATTTGTGGGGCTGCCCGGTCTGGGGCACAACGGCAATGCTGGCCGACTGCCGTGGCCGAATCGATACGGTGATCGTGGCGATCGGCAATAACGCATTGCGTGAGGCCTTGCATCAGCAAGTAAAGGCACAGGGATTGACGCTGGCGATGGTGGTTCATCCGGCAGCCATGGTGTCGCCCGCAGCCACGATCGGCGAGGGCTGTGCAATCATGGCCGGCGCTATCGTCGGAACCGGGGCTCAGCTGGGCGAAGGCGTGATCGTCAACTGTGGAGCCGTTGTCGATCATGACTGCGTGGTGGAGTCATTCGGCCATCTCGGTGTCAACGCGGGCATGGCGGGGGGCAGTGTGCTCGGGCGTTCAGCGTGGATGCCGGTGGGCTCAGCGCTCGCTTATGGTGTCAAGGTTCCTGCTGGGCGCGTGCTGCGAGCGGGTGAAGTGGTTGATGCCTGAGGTGGTCTCCGTACTACCCGAGCCCGAAAGAGCGTAAGCAGGTGAAGTCGAAGATCGCTTTGCTATCGGCCTGGGCTTTCTGGGCCTGCGTTTGCGCGATTCTTGTGCTGTCGCTCGCGCCTCCCTCGACCCCTATGCCCAGCACCGGCTGGGACAAGAGCAATCATGTCCTCGCTTTTGCAACATTGGCCTTCCTGGCACACAAGGCTTGGCCGGGGCGCATATGGCTGCTGCCTGGCTTGCTGGCCTACGGTGCACTCATCGAGATATTGCAGTCTTTCACGCCTGATCGATGCGCTGAATGGAGCGACCTCTGGGCAGATGGGTTGGGCCTGCTTGTTGGAGAAATGCTCGCGCGGCTGACATGGTGGCTGGCTCGGCGACAAATCAGGCGCTGATTCTCCTGCGTTGCGGAAACTCGCTGAAGAGGCCGCATGGAGAGCGGCTCCCTTGCCGCGTCCCGCTAATTATTCCGAGGCCAGCCCAGCTTCTTTGTACTTGTATTCGGTGTAGCGGTAGCCACCGTACTTGTAGCCATAGCTGCCATAGTGCCTGCGCGAGAGGTCCATGCCATTGAAGACCACGCCGTTGACTTGCTGACCTGCATGCGCAAGGCGCTTGACGCTCTCGTTCAATTCGCCCAACTGGGTCAGGTTGTCGCGAGCGACCAGCAGCACAGCACCTGCATGCGCAGCAACTGCAGCGGCATCAGCGGCCACTAGCACCGGCGGGCTGTCGATCACCACCAGGTCGTAGCGTTCCGAGAAAGCGTCCAGCAACTCGCCAAGCGCTGACGACAGCATCATGTTGGCGGGGTTGAACGGGTAGGCGCCCGTGGTCAGGACGTCCAGGTTCGGGACGACTTGAGCATGAATCGCTTGCTCGGGCGTCATCTCGCCTGACAGTACGTCCGCCAAGCCGCCCTTGCGTGGCAACCCGAAGGCCTTTTGAAGATGACCTTTGCGTAGGTCGGCATCGATCAACAGAACACGCTTACCGGCTTGCGCCATGATGACGGCGAAATTGCCGGAGACGAAGCTCTTGCCCACGCCAGGCGTAGCGCCCGTGATAAGCACACGGTTGTTCCCGGTCTCCATCAAAGTCAGTTGCAGGGAAACACGTAGATTACGCAGGCTCTCGATGGCAAGGCTCTCGGGGGACGTCACGGCCAGCAATTGCACACCCTTCGCGCCGCCTGCAATATGCTCCAGAAGCGTTTCCTGCTCGAGCGCCAGTGGCACAACGGAATAGACGTTGAGGCCGAGACGCTCCTCAATTTCTTGCGGGTTTTGGATGCCGCTTGAAAGCTTGCTCCGGAGAATGGCAAAGGCCACGCCAGCCAACAATCCGAGTACCAGAGAAAGTGCGACGACTAAAGACTTCTGTGGTTTAACGGCCTTCTTCGGCTCAATAGCGGTATCGAGCAGTCGCACATTCCCAATCTTGCCCTCCTTTACAAGACGCAATTGCAGTGAGCTATTGAGCATCGACTTGTAGAGTTCACCATTGACGCGCACATCTCGCTCGAGCCGCAGAGCGTCGCGTTGGACGGCTGGCATGGCGCTGACACGGGTCTCGAGGCCTTCGATCTCATGGCGAATGGCCGCGATCTGGCCGTCGATCATTTGGACCTTTGGGTTGCTCTCGGTAAAGCGCGAAAGCAGTTCACGCCGCAGTTGTTGGGACTCAAGCAGTTTGGTCTGCAGCTGAACTGACATGGTCAGGGCCGCCTTGGCCTCTTCGTCGAAGGCGACGGTGCCATTCTGGTTGCGGAAGCGCGCGTATGCGTCTTCCGAATCTTCGAGTTGCTGCTTGAATTCGGGAAGCTGTCGATCGAGAAATTCGATGGTCTTTTCGGCTTCAGCGGCCTTTCGCTCAACGTTCTGGCGAACATATTGAGCGCCGATCTCGTTGAGCGTGCTTCGCAGCCGATCACGATCGCTGTCTTCGAGCGAAACACTGATCACGTTTGACTGCTTTCCTTGTTCTCCCAGTTGAAGGCGTCTTTGGATATCTTCGGTGGTCGTGAGCAACGAGGCGCGTGAGACCAGAAATTCCGCCCCGGGTTTGCCATTGAGCCGCGATACCACCAAGGTGATGGCACCTTCTGGAATCTGTTGGTTGAGCACTTTGCCAACGGTACCGGTCAATGGTTCAGCAAGATCGGGGTGGGTCAGCGTGTATTGGCCGCCGGTCAGTGCTGTGATCGTGAAAGGCTTCTGATCTTCGAGCGTGGAAGGCACGTCGAGCTTGGCAATGTCGACGGCTTCAGTGCCGGAAACGTATCCACCCATTCCAAGGAAGCCCGGGCTCGATAGTCCCTTGGCGCGCCTTGAGAGCCATTCGCCGACGAACGGCAGATAGCGAGGCTGCGCATCGATATACAGCTGCTTTGCCTCGATGGCGCCTCCGATGACCAATCGCGAGCGAATGATCTGGATTTCGCCCGTGGCCGGTGTCTTCACATCGAAGAGATTCGCGGTGTCACCAAGAAAGTTCTTGGCGTCTGGGGCGGAGTCTTCGACCTGAATCAAAAGGTTGGATTGATAGATCGGCGTAGCCAGGAGCGCATAGGCCGTACCGATGACGAGAGCGACGGCGGTAACGCCTGCCACCAGCCACTTTCGGTCGAGCAAGATATCGAAGTACTCGGACAGATGAATTGCATCGTTGTCATCGTCGCGCGCGAGTGCTGCGGAAGGAGCCGGAGTGGAAGCAGAAGAAGTCATGAGAGTTTGCGAATGCGTTCGGCCCAGGCTTGGGCGCCGTCAGCGATAAGTTGCAGGGCGTGCTCGAAGGCCGGGCGGCCCATGCGGTAAGGATCGGGAATGTCAACGCGTGCGACTTCGCCCAAGCGAAACAGCTTGCCCCGAGTCAACGGATGGCGCTGCCCGATGTGAATCCGCTGGGCTTCGTCCATCGCAAGAATGAGGTCTGCCTGCTGGCACATCTGCCCTGTAAGTTGGCGTGCCCGGTGGGCCTCGATGTCGATGCCACGTTCGGCCATGAGTTTGCGTGCAATCGGATCTGCTGGATGCCCCACCAAGGCTCCAGTCCCCGCTGACGTGACTCGAACCTGCGGCAATGCTGCAGCAATCAGTGCTTCCCCCATCGGGCTACGGCAGATGTTGCCAATGCATACCACCAGAACAGATTTCATGAGACTTGGCTCCCTGCGAAGGCTTGTGCCTCTGTTGTCAGACTCAACGTGTTGCGTGCCGCGTGCTTCATGTCCGGCATGAATCACATGTCATCAGAAATGTCCTCGCCATTTGTCCTTCGTTGAGCGATTGAATCGCACTATCTAGCTAAGAGAGCTGAAGGATGGGTAGGCACGCCCTTGGCATTGTAGTCAGGGCATCGGCGCCCACTGCCTCGTGGAATTGGTCAAGCCGCAGGCTTTCTAGGCTCGAATCGGTTATGGCTGCCAAAGGGACAGCTGCTTGAGGGGGCTGATCAGCGGCTCTATGACCAAAGTCATGTCGATGCAAAAGATACAAAAAATGACATTATGGGTGTCGCGAATACCCTGAATTGGGGGGGAGGGGTGGGTACCCTTCACGGACAATTGTTGCAGCGCGGCGCACTCCAAACGCCGCAGGAGTTTTCAGTGTGATCAATCGTCTGGCTACGCCCTTGCTTGCTTTGCCGCGCCCCATTAAGCGCATGCTGGCTCTCGGGGTGGATGCAATGCTCTGCGTCCTGTGTGTCTGGTTGGCATTCAGCTTTCGTTTCGAGCAGTGGATGACGCCGCGTGGCGTTCAGTGGTCAGCCGTGGCGGTCGCTGTAGCCCTTGCGCTCCCTCTCTTTGTGGTGTTTGGGCTCTACCGAGCCATCTTTCGATATGCCGGCACGGCTGCAGTCATGGCCATCGTGCGCGCGTGCGTATTGTTTGGCCTCGGCTATGCGTTGATCTTCTCTGTGGTCGGCGTGCGAGGAGTGCCGCGCACGGTCGGTTTGCTGGTGCCGTTGCTCTTGTTCCTGGCTATCGCCGGCTCGCGCATGTTTGCGCGCTATTGGCTGGGCGGTCTCTACATGAGCGCTCTGCAACGTAAGCAATTGCCTCAGGTTGTGATCTACGGTGCCGGTAGCGCGGGTTTGCAGCTGGCCGCGGCGTTGGCCCAAAGTCGGGACATGGTGGTCCGCGCTTTCGTTGACGATGACTCGCATCTCCAAGGCAACACGATCAACGGTCTGCGCATTCAGTCCTCGGAGTGGCTGAGCGACAACGCTGCCAGTTGGGGCATCACAGACGTGCTCTTGGCGATGCCCTCGGCCAGTCGCGGACGCCGCGTTGAAATTCTCAACCAGTTATTGCCCTTGCATCTGCATGTACGGATGCTCCCGGGGTTACTCGATCTGGCCAATGGCAAGGTCCAGGTCAATGATCTGGTCGAAGTCGACATCGAGGACTTGTTGGGGCGCGATCCAGTCGAGCCGGTGGCAGACCTGCTGCACAAGCACATCCAGGGCCAAGTGGTGCTGGTGACTGGTGCTGGTGGCTCCATCGGCAGTGAGTTGTGCCGGCAGATTGTTCAGCTGTCGCCTTCAACGCTATTGCTCGTGGAATTAAGCGAGTACGCGCTCTATGGCATCCACCAGGAGTTGGAGCAACTGGCCCCGACCGTGCGTGTCATCCCGTTGCTCGCTTCGGTATGCGATGCGGCACGGCTGCGTGAAGTGATGCGCGCCTGGCGCCCTGACACGGTCTATCACGCAGCAGCATACAAGCATGTGCCGCTCGTCGAGCACAACCCGGCAGAGGGCGTGCGAAACAACGCGATAGGTACGCTCACAACGGCGCGGATCGCCATGGAGTGCAAGGTTCCCAACTTTGTCCTCATCAGCACCGACAAGGCAGTGCGGCCGACGAACATCATGGGGGCCAGCAAGCGGGTTGCCGAAATGGCGTTGCAGGGGCTGGCGCAGCAGAGTTCGGACACCTGCTTCTCGATGGTCCGCTTCGGCAATGTGCTCGGCTCCAGTGGCTCGGTGGTGCCGTTGTTTCGCAAGCAGATCGAGGCGGGTGGCCCGATCACGCTCACGCATGCGGACATCACGCGCTATTTCATGACGATTCCCGAAGCCGCCCAGCTGGTGATCCAGGCGGGCGCGATGGCGCAGGGTGGCGATGTCTTCGTGCTCGACATGGGCGAGCCCGTGAGGATCATTGATCTCGCTCGCCGGCTGGTAGAGCTTTCAGGGCGGACAGTCCGTGACGAGGATTCGCCGGATGGCGATATCGAGCTGCAGGTGACCGGGTTGCGACCCGGAGAGAAGCTCTACGAAGAGCTCCTGATTGGTGACAGCGCGATGCCTACGGCGCATCCTCGTGTCATGAAGGCGCACGATCCCTGCCTGCCTTGGAATGAGCTCTGGCGCCAGTTCGAGACGCTGAACGCGGCACTCGAAAGCAGCGATGTACCGATGCTGAAGCGGACGCTGACGCAGATGCTGCCCGGCTATCGACCTCATGCCGAGGTTGTGGATTGGGTGCACATGGAGCGTCACCGTGTGCATGACCGGGCTCTGCCGCTCGCAGCAGCAGCCGGCGCTGCGCAGGTGGGCGAGGCCGACCTGCCGTCCGCGCCGAATCCAATTGCCGTGGCAATCTGATTCGATAGAACCGCGTCGTTCTTTTTCCGCCTCGACTCGCCCGGGGTAGTGCTGAGACCAAGAGCCCCGGATCGGGGCTCTTTTGTTTTCAGCCAGCGTCGCCTATTGCGCTCGCTTGAAGTCGAGGATGTTGTCCCCGGCCTTGGGCGCCTTGTCGTCGGGCGGTGTGAAGCTGAAGGCCTTCGGGTCCCGTATCGAGGTCATCTCGAACAGCGGGTTGATCCGCCCCAGCTTTGCGCCACCGTCCCGTATCAGCGGCGCCCAGGCAAAGTTCGCAGTGAACTTGCTCGAGCGCGGTAGCAGTGCGTCGAAGGGGATGGACACGTAGATGCCCTTGTCGAAGCTGCCTTCGCCGAACTGTGCCGCGGAGACGTTGGTCTTGGTCGCCCAGGCGCCGATCGTCACGCCGTTGTCGAAGCGGCGGCTGATGTCAAGGGTCACACCTCGATCGCCCGCAAGGTACTGCCCCGCACTGATCCTGGCCTGTACGCCGTTCCAGCCCGTATCCCAGTAGAGCGTGGCGTGGCCGGTGTTGACCTTGTAATCGCGCAGACCCAAATCCTGAGCAAAGTCTCGCTGACGCACATGGTTGACATCGATGCCGAAGGCGAATTTGCTGCGCCACGGGCGGTAGAGCCATTCGGCGCCCACGCCGGCAAACATCGACTCAAGGGCGCCACCGTAGACGCTGTAGTACTGGTCTTCGTTCAGTCGGCCCACGTGGGTCAACTGAAACACCGGCATGGTGAACCGCTTGGTCGTTGCGTACTCGCGCTGGTAGGTTCGCACGCGCGGAAGGTTGCTGGGCGCTGTGTAGGTGAACTTGTCGAAGTTGTCGATCAGGCGCCAGTTCAGCGCGGCGTTCACCCAGGTGCTGGGTGTGAAGCGGTACTCCGCAGTGGCCGAGACGCCGAGTTGATAGAGCAGGAAGGCATCGGGGCCGCCGAGGATCTGCGAGAAGCTCGGGGTCAGGCCGAAGGTGAGTTTTTCCGTGCGCCGCTCCCAGGGAGCCATGGCCGGCGTCTCGCCGGGTGATGCGCTGACGGCGGCTGTTACGTCGGCGGGGGGGCGCTGTGGCGCTGCCGGCACGTAGAGCCCATCCTCGGTCCGGTCGCGCGGCGGGGCGTAGTCACGCTGGTCCGTGGCGCGCAGTTCGGCGGGCGTCTGTGCCTGGTAGTGCGCCGTCACCCACTCGCTGCGATCGACAACCTGCGTGTGCAGTGCGAGTCCGCGCTCGTTGTAGTGAAGGATGAAGCGCTTGATCGATGCCGGGGCATCGCGATGCATGACGGCAATGACCTGCTGCACACGGGCCTCGCGGTACACCGTGTGACTTTCGGTGATCCACACGTGTGCGCTGTCACCTTGCGGCGCGATGCGCTGCACGGTCCATTCGGTGCGTGCCTGGATCTCGGCGGCGGTGGTGGCCCAGCCGGGTGGATTGGCTGGCGCCTCTGGGGTGAAGCGGGGTGGAGGCGGGTCTGCGGGCTTGCTGGCCCGCATGTTGGCCATATTGGTGGACAGGGTCAGGCCCACCATCACTTTGTTGCCGCGTTCCAGACCGGCGGTGAAGGCGACGCCGGGTGAGTAGCGATACTCCAGCCCGATGTTGAAAGGCGAGCGCTGAACCTGGTTGTTCTGCTGAGGTTCGTTCTTGTAGTTGTTGCCTTCGTACTCGAGCTTGACGGTCAGGGGATCCCAGGGGGTGCGCCATTCCATGCCGCCGAACAGAGCTGCCGGGCCTCGGAAGAAGGAGTTGAAGTTTGCTTCGCCCCCCGTCGATGAACTGGCGGAGCGGGTTCTGAAGCGGTTGCTCAGTGCGAGCAATGGGTTTCGGATGTTCCCGCTGCTGCCCAGGTAGCCCCAGCCGATGCCGAGGCTGAAGTCGAGATCGCCGTAGCGCTTGTTGGCGACCAAGTACTCGGAAGAGAAGAGGCCGGTGCCACCGAGGTCGCGGAAGCCCAGCGCCAATTCAGGCACGTAGGCTGATTCACGCAACAGTCGGACCTTAACGTCGATGCTCTTGTCCTTGTAGCTCTGGCCTGGGGTAGTGGCGAAATAGGTACGGTTGCTGACCGAGGTGTAGCGAAAGCCGGCCTCTAGCCAGTCCAGCGGCTGGAACATCACGTTCAGCCGTGTATAGGGAGACACGTGGCTGATCGATGTGCGGAAATCGCCGGCTTCGCCCATGCGTGCCGTGGGCGTTTGGAGAAGACCTGTCTCGCCCCAGTCGTTGCTGCTCGTGCGCGGTGCTTTGTACTGCGGGGCCGAAGCGTCGGAGCGCACGGAGATGATGCTTTCCGGTGGCACTGACGGCAGGGCGGGTGGACTGGTCGCGATGAGCGGCTTTGCAGGCGCAAGCGCCGCAGTGGTTGCGCGCAGCGTTGCTGCCTGGGGCGACGGGCCTTGCGTCGCAAGGAACTTGATGATGCCTTCCGACGCGTCGACCAGTTCGGTCATGCCGCGCGGCGCTGCCCAGATCCATGCGCCGGGAGCCGGTTCGTCGGAAGGATGGCCATTCCAGGGGGCGATGCCCACGCGCGACGTCCGGCCGTCGGGCTGCGCAACCCATGCCCAGTCGTGGGTGGTGTTGGGCGCGCAGGCGATGACGTAGTCCCAAACGGTCCGGCCGGCTTCGTGTGCCACATGGCAGAGTTCGCCATCGGGCCGTACGACCGCGATGGTTTTCAGTTGCGAAGGGGGGGGAACGAGTTGCTGTCCGGCCGACAGCAGGGGATCTTGATCTGGGTGTGCCTGCAGCCAGCGAGGGTCCACAATGCCCAGCGCGACGCGGCCGGTGATCGGGAGATTCTGCAGCCACGTGATGAGCTTCAGCCGATCGAGTTGCTCGGCCCGTGGTGCGCGCCTGCTGGCCGCTTCGAGGCGCACGAGCAGGGTGTTCTTCAGGAACTGTTGGGCCAGCCGCTCCTGCGGCACGCGCCAAGCCAGTCCGGGTGCTGCAGTGCCCTCGGGTTGGCGCAGCAGCCAACTGCTCAGCCGCTCGCCGGGGCGCACCTCGGCGTCGCTTGCAGGTTCGACGGTTGCTGTGTTCTGCGACGGCTCCGCCAAGGCGCCAAGGCTCGCCATCAGCGCGCAGGCAAGGGCCGTCCGACGGGGCCAATGCGGGGGTCTGATGGCTTGCAGAAAGAGGGGGCTCATGTACCAGCGCGCGCCGCGGTGTCGGCTGCTGGTGTGGGGGGTGTCCACTGTTCGAAGCTCATGCAGAGGTCGCGGGAAATACATTGCTCCGAATACACGACCTGAGGGGCGCCAGAAGCAAATGAAACGCCGAAGCGTGCGGGGGGAACGGAGGCTGCCGCAGGGCGGGACACGCTGCGTTCTTCATACCAACTCAAGGAGTTGGCCGACGCACCAGCAAGGGCGCTGTCGGGGGGAGGGGTAATTGGTGCGCGCGCGACGTCGTCGCGAATGCCGAAGCGATAGCCGGGCATCAGGTCGCGCTCTCGAACGTAGGTCTGCGTTGCGTTGGCAGCATGAGCTTGCCAGGCAGGCGGGTTGGAGAGTCGAACGTCGCGCCAGTCGATGGACAAGCCGGTCGTGCCGACCAGCTGGCCATTCAGGAGTCGGACGACCTCACCCGTGCCGCTATACCAAACCTCGACGGGCCCTTCGGCGCGCCGGTCGATGTAGCCGAGCACCATGAAGAGGACGCGTCCATTGACGCTAGTCCGCAGATACCGATAGCTGGGGTTGAAATTGGGCTGGGCCGCTTCAGACTCACCGCGATAGAGCAGGCGAGCTGAATCCAGCATGGCTGAGGTTCCGGAGGAGCAACCGCCAACGCCCAAGCAAAACGTTGCCAAAAGGCAACGTTCTAAGAGTCGCGTGGCGGAAGCAACGCGCGGACTTTTCAGCGAATGCCCTCCTTTCAGGAGGGCAACCAGCATTAACGCGTGCCGGTGGTGCCCGTGCCAGTGGTGCCGGTGCCGGGGACGAAGAAGCCGCCGCCGCCGTTGCCGTTGTTGCTGCTGCCGAGGGCCAGCATCAGTGCGCCGGTGCCTCCAACAGCGCCCCATTGAACGGGGGTCAGGCCGCCAAGGCCAGCAGCGGTTGCGCTCGGAGCGCCAGCGGGGCCCGGTGCAAATGCGCGAGTGTTGTTGCTTGCGGGCGCAGGGGTAACCTGTGGTTGGGCAAAAGCCGACGAGATTGCCAGGGTGGCAAGGGCGACGGTAGCAACCAGTTTGTTCATCTTCACAGTGATCCTCTCAAAGGGTTTTTATGCTCTTGATTCGAGATTAGCAGCATCAGAAGTGTGCCGCAACTAATTTGGCCTTGGGCATGGGGCGTTTGCCACAGCATCCTTGTAACCGCATATTGCCTCGATTTTTGCTGGTGAATGTGACGAGTGCATATGTATCTCGATGCTACGTAACGTTCCGTCCGGCGCGGCCGTAACGCCTGCGACTGATGCGCACCTTGATCAGCGTGGTGCCGAGTGCCGCCGCTGCAATTCCTCAATGAAATCAACGCACTGGCCGACGCCTCGTTGCGGTTGGCCGTATCACCGAGGTCCGGGCATCGTTCCTGCAGTACCCGAAACGAAAGTTGACATTCAAGGTATGCCGCTGGGCACAACAAGGGGATATGCGTGGTTCGATTGTCTGAGGGGGCGGTGGCGGCAGGTGTGCGGGAGTGCGTGAGCGCGGCAGATGGCGTGAGCGGGGGTGTCTGCTCATGATGAATCACCTGTCCCCCAGCAGCGCAAACTCGGCCCCAGCGCTCGCTGGGCGATACGCCGGCTTGGGTTGCGCATTCTTCGGCGCATTGATCGTCGAGGGCGACTTGGCGCTGGCCGACCGCATGCGACGCCTCCTTTGCGACCTGGCCCCAGGTCGCCGAGTGGTGATTGCCTCCACGCACGCAGAAGCTATCCATCTGCTGGCCGCGCTGCCCTACGACCTAGTGCTGGTCGACATGCACTTGTCCGATGACGGCGGCGTCGCACTTCTGTCGCACCTGCGGCGTGTCTACCCGCAGATCGACGCCATCGCCATGTCGAAGGACGACGACCGCCTGCTGGTCGAGGCCGCGATCTCGTCTGGTGCCTCCGGCTATCTGCTTACGAGCACCGACGATGCCGAACTCTCTTTCTTGCTGCGCTCCATCGAGCGCGGTGGTTCGCCGATCGATGCACGCGTCGCGCGTCGCGTCCTCGGCTTGATTGCGGCGTCCGCGAAGCCGGAGGGTGTCGAGTCCGCGCTGCGCGACTGCGACACGGTTTCGCCCCCGATGCCTGCTCCCGGGCTGCTGTCACCTCGGGAGCTCAATGTGCTGCGGTTGATCGCGCAAGGCTGGAGCAACCGGCAGATTGCCGAAGCGATCTGCCTCTCGATCAACACGGTCGAGTTCCACGCCAAGCGGATCTACCGCAAGTTGGCGGTCAAGTCGCGAACCCAGGCCGTCCGGCAGGCGACCCAGTACGGGCTGCTGAGCTGAGCGCCTCGGGTTGTTGCGCGCTGTCGCGCATGCGCAGCGGCGCCGTGCGGACGCGCGGCAATCATTGAAAAACCCTTTTGCGCCCCGCTACAATCTCGGGTTGACCTTGCTGTGGCAAAGGTCAGCCCCTGCTCCAGCGAAGAAGACTTAGAGGATCCCCATGAGTGACATGACCTCCGGCTCGCCCCGGATCGACACAAGCAAGCGGACGTGGTTGATCGCATCCAGCTGTGCCGGCGTAGCGGGCGGCGTGGCCACCGCAATCCCTTTTGTGAGCACATTCCAGCCGTCCGAAAAGGCAAAAGCCGCGGGCGCCGCGGTCGAAGTGGACATCTCGGCCCTCAAGGTCGGCGAAAAAATCACCGTCGAATGGCGCGGCAAGCCGGTCTGGATTCTCAAGCGCACTCCCGAACAGATCGCCGAACTCGCCAAGCTCGATGGCCAGCTCGCCGACCCGCTCTCCAAGCGTCACCCCGACGAATTCACGCCCACGTACGCGCAGAACGGCCAACGTTCGATCAAGCCCGATGTGCTGGTCGTGGTTGGCATCTGCACCCACCTCGGCTGCTCGCCGGTCGACCGCCTGCAGGCTGGCCCGCAACCCTCGCTGCCGAACGACTGGGAAGGCGGTTTTCTCTGCCCTTGCCACGGTTCCACGTTCGACCTCGCCGGTCGCGTCTTCAAGAACAAGCCCGCTCCTGACAACCTCCCTGTGCCTCCGCACATGTACCTGTCGGACACGCGCCTGCTCATCGGCGACGACAGCAAGAAGGCCTGAGGGAGACCACGAACATGGCTGAATTTCACGAAGTTTCCCCCAACGCCCCCGCAGGCGAGAAGCTGCTCAACTGGGTCGACAACCGTTTCCCGCTGACCAAGCTCTGGAACGACCAGTGGGGCAAGTACTACGCACCGAAGAATTTCAACTTCTGGTACATCTTCGGCTCGCTCGCGATGCTGGTCCTCGTGATCCAGATCGTGACCGGCATCTTCCTCGTGATGCACTACAAGCCCGACGCGAACCAGGCGTTCGCATCGGTCGAGTACATCATGCGCGACGTGCCCTGGGGCTGGCTCATCCGCTACATCCACTCGACGGGCGCCTCGGCGTTCTTCATCGTGGTGTACCTGCACATGTTCCGCGGCCTCATGTACGGCAGCTACCGCAAGCCGCGCGAGCTGATCTGGGTGTTCGGCTGCGCGATCTTCCTGTGCCTGATGGCCGAAGCCTTCATGGGCTACCTGCTGCCGTGGGGCCAGATGTCCTACTGGGGCGCCCAGGTCATCGTGAACCTGTTCGCTGCCATCCCGTTCATCGGTCCTGACCTGGCCCTGCTGATCCGCGGCGACTACGTCGTGAGCGACGCCACGTTGAACCGCTTCTTCAGCTTCCACGTCATCGCTGTGCCGCTGGTGCTGCTCGGCCTCGTGGTGGCCCACCTGATCGCGCTGCACGAAGTGGGTTCCAACAACCCCGACGGCATCGAGATCAAGGCCAATCGCGGTCCTGACGGCCATCCGGTCGACGGCATCCCGTCGCACCCGTACTACACGGTGCACGACATCTTCGGCGTGGTGGTGTTCCTCACGATCTTCTCGGCCGTGATCTTCTTCGCGCCTGAAGCCGGTGGGTACTTCCTGGAGTACAACAACTTCATCCCGGCCGATTCGCTGAAGACGCCGAACCACATCGCGCCAGTCTGGTACTTCACGCCGTTCTATTCGATGCTGCGCGCCACCACCGACGACATGGTCAACGTGTTCGCGCTGATCATCGCGGCGGCCGCCATCTGGAACTTCGTCAAGGGCAAGTCGGGCATGGGCCTCAAGATTGCCGCCGTGGTCGTGGCCGCTGTCGCCATCTTCCTGCTCAAGACCTTCGACGCCAAGTTCTGGGGCGTGGTCATCATGGGCGGCTCGGTCATCATCCTGTTCTTCCTGCCGTGGCTCGACCACAGCGAAGTCAAGTCGATCCGCTACCGTCCGAGCTGGCACAAGTATGTCTACGGCGTGTTCGTGTTCCTGTTCCTGATCCTGGGCTACCTGGGCATCCAGGCACCCGGCGTCTGGGGCAACCTGGTCATCGGCTCGTTCGCCCTGGACATCGCCCAGACCATCTCGCAGATCGGCACGCTCTTCTACTTCGGCTTCTTCCTGCTGATGCCGTGGTGGAGCAGCAAGGGCGAATTCAAGACCGTGCCCGAGCGCGTGGTCTTCGCCGCCCATTGATGCGCGAGAAGTGCAAGAGAGCTTGAGAGAAACACGATGAAGAAAAGAATTTCCGGCTGGCTCGCTGTCATGGGTCTGGCTCTGGGCCTGACCTTCTCCGCGGCCGCATCCGCCGAATCCGGCGGTCTGGCGTGGGACAAGTCGCCCAACAAGACCACCGACGTGGCGGCACTGCAGAACGGCGCCAAGCTGTTCGTCAACTACTGCCTCAACTGCCACTCGGCCGCCTTCATGCGCTACAACCGCCTGCAGGACATCGGTATCAGCGAGCAGCAGATCAAGGACAACCTTTTGTTCACGACCGACAAGGTCGGCGAAACCATGAAGGCCAACATCGACGCGCGCCAGGCCAAGGAATGGTTCGGCACCACGCCGCCCGACCTGACGCTCGTCGCACGTTCGCGCGCCGGCCACGGCGGCACGGGCCCCGACTACCTGTACACCTTCCTGCGCAGCTTCTACCGCGACGATACCAAGGCCACCGGCTGGAACAACCTGCTGTTCCCGAGCGTCGCCATGCCGAACCCGTTGTGGGAACTGCAGGGTGAGCGCCAGCCGGTGCACGCCAAGGTCGAGCAGCACGGTCATGCCACCGACGTGTTCACGGGCAAGTGGGAGCAAGTGACCCCCGGCACGCTGACCCCGGTGCAGTTCGACAGCGCAGTGGGCGACCTCGTTGGCTACCTGCAGTGGATGGCCGAACCTGCACAGAACACCCGCGTGCGCATCGGCGTCTGGGTGCTGCTGTTCCTGGCCATGTCGGTGGTTTTCGTATGGCGACTGAACGCCTCGTACTGGAAAGACGTCAAGTAATTTCCGTTCACGCCGATCGGGCGCCTCGTGCGTCCGGTCCCACAGAGTGGGTTGCCCAGGCGACCCACTCTTTTTGATTTTTAGGAGTCTCTCGCCATGATGGTCTTGTATTCAGGAACGACCTGCCCCTTCTCTCACCGTTGCCGCTTCGTGTTGTTCGAAAAGGGCATGGATTTCGAGATCCGCGACGTCGATCTCTACAACAAGCCCGAAGACATCAGCGTGATGAACCCGTACGGCCAGGTGCCGATTTTGGTCGAGCGCGACCTGATCCTGTACGAGTCGAACATCATCAACGAGTACATCGACGAGCGCTTTCCGCATCCGCAACTGATGCCCGGCGACCCGGTCGACCGCGCGCGCGTGCGCCTGTTCCTGCTCAACTTCGAGAAGGAACTGTTCGTGCATGTGGCCACGCTCGAGAACCGCACCACCAAGGGCAACGACAAGGCCATCGAAAAGGCCCGCTCGCACATCCGCGACCGCCTCACGCAGCTCGCGCCCGTGTTCCTCAAGAACAAGTACATGCTGGGCGACAACTTCTCGATGCTCGACGTGGCGATCGCGCCGCTGCTGTGGCGCCTCGACTACTACGGCATCGACCTCAGCAAGAACGCGGCACCGCTGCTGAAGTACGCCGAGCGCATCTTCTCGCGCCCGGCCTACATCGAAGCACTGACCCCGTCTGAAAAGGTCATGCGCAAGTAAGTAAGCTGCGTGCTTGCTTTCCTCGTAATTCGCCGTCCTTCATGATCAACGCGCTCGAGTCCTCTTCCACCCGCCCGTACCTCATCCGGGCGCTGTACGAGTGGTGCACCGACAACGGGTTCACGCCCTATGTCGCGGTGCTGGTCGACGACACCGTCCAGGTGCCGCGCGAGTACGTGAAGAACGGCGAGATCGTGCTGAACATCAGCTTCGACGCGACCAGTTCGCTGAAGCTGGGCAACGACTTCATCGAGTTCAAGGCCCGCTTCGCCGGCACGGCGCGCGAAATCAGCGTGCCGGTCGGCCGCGTGATCGCGATCTACGCCCGTGAGAACGGCCAGGGCATGGCGTTTCCGGCACCCGTGCCGGCCGCCACGTCGGGCGATGGCGGCGATGACGCTGCCACGGCCGCTTCATCGCCGAACAACGCGCCGCGCATGCCGCTGCGCGATGCCTCGCGGGGCACCGAAGGCGACGCCAGCAAGGTGTTTCATCTGGTGACGGGCGAAGACGGTGACGAGACGGTCGATGCCGACTCGGAACCTGCCGACCCGACCGACGAGCCGCCGCGCCCGCCGGCTGGTGGCGGCACCCGACCGTCGCTCAAGCGCGTCAAGTGACGACGCGGTCGGCCCCAAAGCCGGCCGCTTAGAATCTTCGCCAGCACTGTTTTTCTTTCAGCCGCTTTAGCTCAATTGGTAGAGCACCCGCCTTGTAAGCGGAAGGTCGTCAGTTCGATTCCGACAAGCGGCACCAGACAAAAAGCCCGACAACGTCCTGCGTTGTCGGGCTTTTTCTTTTCTCCTGGAGCAAACTTTCATTTGCTCATGCTCATGCTCATGCTCATGCTCATGCTCATGCTCATGCTGGATCGCGATTGGACTGGCGGTAACAATTCAAGAGCTTGCTATTCGTTCAGTGAGTAGCCGAGTAGGTTGGCCTGAAACTCCGCCTCTTCCAGGTGTGTGACCCGTAGGGCCGATTCCCATTGGAAATCGTAGTCCATGTCGCAGGCGTCAAAATCAAAATCCATCGTGGTTCCTCCAAAAGAAACTCTAGCTTAGCGCCCGGAGGATAGATGTGTGAACTTCAGCTCAAGCGGCGATGCCAAGAATGAGTTGACGCTTGAATGGACTCCTGTGGCTTTGGCGCGCCCATAGTTGCTCCGCTTCGGGGGCATAAAGTGGGAAGTTTCAGCCAATGCGCTATTACACGGACCCAGAAACCCAGGCGTCGTGGCGACTCCAGAAATTTTCAGCCCCATATGACCACACCGGATAGACAGTAGAAAGTCCATCTGCCCCCAACAAAGCCCAGCCCGGTCTCCGCCGCGCTGGGCTTTTTGCCGTCCGACCCTGCCTGGCGTGTGTTCTGACCTTTTCCTGAATGTCCTGTGCATTTCAAGTCCCACGGCTACGACTTCACATGTCGGCGCCGCGCTTGGCGAGGTCGTCGACGACGCGATCTTGCGCAACCCCCGCTGCCTGGCCTGCGGCCACACCTTCTCGGCCTCGCGCCGCTGACCACTCTTCTTTCCTCACCTCCGACCCAAAAAAGGAAATCACCTCATGGCACATCTCATCGAAACAATGGCCTACGCGGGCGACACCCCCTGGCATCGCCTGGGCCATCGTCTCCAACCCAAGCAACCCCTTGAGGTCTGGGCCCAGCAAGCCGGCATGGACTGGACCATCCAGGAAACCCCGGTGCGCTTCATCGTCCAAGGCGCCGTGTCGTGCGCCAGTGATTCACAACCTGAGGGTGATTCCCCTCAGATCCTGGAATCCTTTGCCGACCAGAAGGTGCTCTACCGCAGCGACTCGCGCTCACCGCTGTCGGTCGTCAGCAGCCGCTACCAGGTCGTGCAGCCCCGCGAAGTCCTGGAGTTTTATCGCGACCTCACCGAGGTGGGCGGCTACGAGATGGAGACGGCAGGGGTCCTCAAGGGTGGGCGCAAGGTCTGGGCGCTGGCACGTACCGGCAAGCAAGCCGTGCTCAAGGGTAGCGACACCGTCAATGGCTATCTGTTGTTCGCAACCTCCTGCGACGGCTCGCTGGCCACCACGGTCACGCCGACGACCGTGCGAGTCGTGTGCAACAACACGCTGGCCATCGCACTGGACAACACGAGCAACGTGATTCGCGTGCCCCATAACACCTGCTTCGATGCCGATGCTGTCAAAAGGCAGCTGGGCATTGCCATCGGCCAGTGGGACGACTTCATGTACCGCATGAAGGTCCTGTCCGAGCGCAAGGTCAAGGGCAAAGAGGTCGATGCCTATATCCAGCGTGTGCTCTATGGGCCGATCGAATCGAACGGGCTCGCCACAGCCCAGACCGGCACCCAGTCCATACCGCGAGCCTGGGCGGCCCGCAAGGTCCTCGAGTTGTACGAGGGCAAGGGCCGGGGCGCCGAGCTTGCCGCTGCGCGGGGCACGACCTGGGGCTTGCTCAGCGCGATGACCGAATTCGTCGACCACGAGCGCCGGGCTCGCAACCGCGAGTACCGCCTGGACAGCGCCTGGTTCGGCCAAGGCGCTGCCCTCAAGCAACGAGCGTTGGCGCATGCACTGGAGCTCGCCGCTTGACGCTGTTTGATCTTCGACCTCCTCCTCCTCCTCCTCCTCCTCCCTCTCACCACTCCCACTCAGCTCCTCCACCAAAGCCCCGCCTCTCCATCGAGAGGGCGGGGCTTTTTGCTGGATGGGGCAGTTCCAACCTTCAGAAAGATATCCATGAACTCAACGCCCCGGAACACACAGCGTTCCCCGAGCACTCGTGTGCGCTCGCGCGCCCCCGCATTGCGCCTGGTGCCATCCGCCTGTTCGAAGGATGCGATCACCGGGCGCTGGCCGAGCGCGGGCGAAGCCGGCCTCGGCTGTCTCGACGCCGCTGCGGCCATAGGCCGTGATCCCTTCAAGTCCCCCGTGCGGCTATGGATGGAGAGGACCGAGCGCCACGACCTGCTGCAACCCGTCGATCCTTGCCTGGCTCGGTCTGCAGATACCGCCGCCTATTGGAGCCGGCTGCTCGAGCCCATCGTGGCGGCGCACTACGCGCTGCGCACGGGACGCCAGGTGCAGCGAACTCGCGCTGTGCTGCGGCACCCGCAATACCCCTGGATGCTGGCCCACCCCGGCCGCGATGTCGTCGGCGCCCCCGATGTCCAGCTTCTGGAATGCCGATGCGTCGGCATGGATGCGGCTGAGCTCTGGGGGGCAGGCCTTGCCGAGGCCCGCTCCGGCTTGCTGGCTGTGGAGCGCGCCATGCGCGGCTTGCCGCATCGTCACCAGGCGATCTTCATGGGCTTGCGCATTCATGAGCTGACGCGCGACGAGATGGCCGCCCGTCACGGGCTTTCGCTGCGGCGCGTGGGCACCACCTTGCGCCAGGCGTTGGCACATTGCGCGCAGTCGCTGCGCTGACGGACCTTCGGGGATGGCGCGTCAGGCTCTGCCGAAGCGGCGCTTGGCTCGCTCGCACAAGGGAACCTGGACGCCTGCCTACGCTGCGCCGTGCACCAGACGCTCGAACACGTCGTCCGAGCCCATCTGGCCACCCTTCAGCATGATCTCAAGGCCGTCGAGCGCGGCGTCGTCGCTGTGCACGCGACACAACGAAGTGCCGGCGCCGATGTCCGCCACGTACGAAAGCCCCCAGGCGTCGAGCGCCTGCACGGCATGGCTCGAGGTGTCGCCGCCGGCAATGCCCACGCGTTGCAGCGGCACGATGGCCAGCACGCGGGCCAGGAGTTCGCCACCGGCGCGCGCGAGGGCTTGGGCGTCGATGCTGCGTTCGATCGGCATTGGATCAAGGGGGCGGGTGCAGGCCAGCACGTTGCGGCCGCTGGCGAGCCCGTTCGCGATGTCTCGCGCATGGCGTTCCAGCGTGGCGGCGTCCCGCTGCGCCATCGCTGATGCATCGAGCCACACGGTCTCGAATGACCGTGCCGCCGCGACCTGCCGTGCCGTGACGGGCGACAGGCTTCCGGCAAGCACCAGCACAGGCCCCGGTGCGGGCGTGACGACGCGCCGCGCCGGCGCGGTGCCATTGCGTGAGTCCAGCGCTGGCGCCAGCGCGTCGACCACGCTGCTGGGGCCCACCGCGAGCAAGGTGTTGCGCTGTGCCCGCGCCCACAGCACCTGTCCGATGGTCGCAAGCTGCGCGGCATCGGCCACATCGAACAGCACGGCGCCAGGCGGCGTTGCGGGTGAGGGCGGCTGAAGCGCGCGTTGCAGCGCAGCCTCGAGTGCCGCACTGCCCTTCGACGCCGCCGTGAAAGGCATGGAATGCACGTCGGCCAGACCTTGTCCCGCCAAGTGCTGTCGCAAATCCGCCTCGTGCATCGGCGTCACCGGGTGCCGGCTCATGGTCGGATGGCGGTCGATACGGAACACCTCGCCGCCAGCGCCCGCCGCGGCGAACAGGTTGCCGAACAGGCAATGCCGGCCCAGGTTCGGCTGCCCGCCGACGATCGCCGTCCACGGTTGTTCGACCGCGCCGCGCAACGCGCGCACCGCGGCGCCGATCGAGCCGATGTGCGGTGCGCTGTCGAAGGTCGAGCAGGTCTTGTAATGCAGTACACGCGCGCCGAGCGAACGGAACAGCGCGGCGACGGGGGCAAGTTCGACCTGCATCTCCTCCGGCGTCATCGCGCGCGCCGCACCCGCGATGCCCAGCACGTCGAGCGGGCCGACGCGCTCGAGCCGCGCGGCGTCAGGCGTCTTCAAGAACAGCAAGGCACGCAGGCCCGCGCGTGCTGCGGTACCGAGCGTGTCGGTCGCGCCGGTGAAATCGTCGCCGTAGTAGACGACGGCCGGGGCCGGCGTCATGGCTTGCCGAAGAAGGCCAGAGCGCGCGCGAGTTCGGGCGCGTGCTTCGCGGCGTCCTGCAGCGTCGTGCCCGCGCGCGCGGCCGACCAGGCCTGGCGGATGCTGGTCACGCCAGCCTCGGCGCCGTCCGGATGCGCGAGGATGCCGCCGCCCGCCATGAAGAGCAGGTCGTCGCTGCCGATGGCGGCCCAGGTGGCGGGCACGGTGCCTGCCCACTGGCCCGACGAGAAGGCAGGCATCACGCGGTCGTCCGCCGCATCGGTGAGCGGCGTGAAGCAGTCGCGCGCCGATTCGATGACTTCGCTGTCGGACTGCGAGAACTTGCCCTGCAGGCCGTGCACATGCATGTGGTCCACGCCCGCGAGGCGCCACAGCGTCTGGTACGCCTGGAACGAAATGCCCAGCAGCGGATGACGCGACAACGCGCCGTAGCCGTTGCGGTGGCCGTGCAGCGCCAGGCTGGTGTGGCGCCGCAGCGTCTGGATGCCCGAGTGCCCGCACCAGTTGAGGCTGGCCATCACGCAGGAGCCGCCTTCGCGCTCGACGAGGTCGGCGTGGCGCTTCATCGCGTCGGTTTCGTCGGTGATGTTGAAGGCCATCATCACGTGCTTGCCGGTGCGCTCCTGGTGGGCGCGCACGACCGCCATCACGGCGGGCACGCGCTCTGCGAGCGGTGCATGCGCGGGGTCGGCGCAGACCTCGTCGTCCTTGATGAAATCGACGCCCGCGGCGCAGAGCCGGCCGACCAGCGTGGCGGTCTCGGTGGCCGACAGGCCCACGTTCGGCTTGATGATCGTGCCGACCAGCGCACCGCTCGCCACGCCGGTGGCGCGCCGCGTGCCCGCGATGCCCACGCGCGGCATCTCGAATTGCGCGCGGTACGCGGCCGGAACGTGCAGCGACTCGAGCCGCAGGCCAGTCACTTCGCCCAGGTCATAGAGGTTGCCGGAGACGGTCGCCGCAAGCGTCGGTAAGTTGGCGCCAATGTTCGCGACAGGAAACGAGATATCGACATGCGCACGCCGCCACGGCCCACGCGTGCCTTTGCGCTCCAGCAGCGCGTTCGGCAGGCTCGGCGCCTCGGCGGGTTCCAGCTCGGTGATCGCCTCGACCGTCGCACGCGCACGTTCGCGCAGCGCATCGGTCTCGCCCTCCACGCGCGTGAAGGTGCCGCACGATTGCTCGCCGGCCATCACCTCGGCGACGGCCGCCAGGTCCACCGGCGTCTCGATCAGGTAGCGCGCGCGGATGCGTTCGGCCGCCATCGTCACAGCTTGCTCAGGTCGGGAAAGGGCCGCACCGGCTCGCTGCCGTCCCAGCCTTCGGAGGCGCTGCGGATCAGGTCGAACATCTTGCCCTTCGGCCCCGCCACTTCGGACAGCTCGATCACCGTGCCCGGGTGGTACTCGGTGTCGAAGTAGATGAAGCGGCCGCGCTCGCCCACTTCGCCGCTCATCACGGGCTTGAAGCCTTGGGCGGTGAGGCGTGCGAGGTCTGCGTCGTAGTCGGCGGTCCAGTAGGCGACGTGCTGGAGACCGGTGCGGCCGGCCTGCAGGAAGTCGCGGTACATGGAGGGCACGTCGTTGCGTGTCTGGATCAGCTCGACCTGCACGTAGCCCGAGTTCGCGAGCGCCACCGAGTTGTGCGGTTCGTGCGCTTCGCCGTTGTAGCGGTAGTTCTTGATGGGCACCTTGGGGTTGTAGAACCACGGGCCCACGCCCAGGGTGGTGCTCCAGTAGTCCATGGCGGCTTCGATGTCGTGCACGACATAGCCCAGCTGGCGGATTTCGCCGAGGAATCGACTCATTGCAATTGGCTCCGGTGATGTGAGTGTGTTGTTGTGATCAGAATTTCAGGAAGCCGGTCGAGAACCACGGGAAGGCGGCCACGATCACGAGGCCCACCAGCATCGCGGCGATGTAGCCCCAGATGTGCCTGATGCCTTCGTCGGGGTTGACCTTGCTCACGGCGCAGGCGCCGTAGTAGCCGACGCCGAAGGGCGGCGCGAACAGGCCGATGCCCATCGAGAAGATCACGACCATCGCGTAGTGCACCTCGTGCACGCCCGCGGCCTTGGCGATGGGGAAGAGGAGCGGCCCGAACAGCACGATGGCCGGAATGCCTTCGAGCACGCTGCCCAGCACGATGAACGCGACGATCGACACGGCCAGGAAGCCATACGCGCCGCCCGGCAGCGCGCCCATGATGCGGGCCAGGTCCTGCGAGAAGCCCGACTGCGTGAGGCCCCAGGCCATGGCCGTGGCACAGCCGACGATGAAGATGATCGCGCCCGAGAGCGAGGCGGTGTCGATCAGCATCGGCTTCAGGCGCTTCCAGTCGAACTGCCGGTACACGAAGAGGCCGACGAGCGCTGAATACACGATGCCGATGGTCGACACCTCGGTGGCCGTGGCCACGCCTTCGACCACGGCCGCGCGGATCACGAAAGGCAGCAGCACCGCGGGCAGCGCGACCATCAGCAGCTTGCCGATCTCGCGCTTGCTGTAGCGCTGCACGCCGCTCAGGTCTTCGCGGCGGTAGCGCCACCACACGACCACGCACAGCGCCGCGCCCAGCACCACGGCCGGCAGCAGCCCGCCGGTGAAGAGCGCGGCGATCGAGATGCCCGTCACCGAGCCGATGGTGATGAGCACGATCGACGGCGGAATGGTTTCGGTCTGCGCGCCGGTGGCCGAGAGCAGCGCCACGAGGTCGCCGGGCTTGGCGCCGCGCTTGACCATCTCGGGGAACAGCACCGGCGCAATCGCGGCCATGTCGGCGATCTTGGAGCCCGAGATGCCCGACACCAGGTACATCGCGCCGATCAGCACGTACGAGAGGCCGCCGCGCACATGGCCCAGCAGGCTCGCGAGGAACTGGATCATGGCGCGCGCCATGCCCGTCATCTCGATCAGCGCGCCCAGGAAGATGAAGAGCGGCACCGCGAGCAGGATCAGGTGCGACATGCCTTCATCGAGCCGCCCCACCATCACCAGCAGCGGCGTGCGCGTGGTGAGCGCAAGGTAGCCGAAGGTGGCGAGCGCAAACGAGAACGCGATGGGCACGCCCGAGAGCACGGTGGCCGCCACCACGACCACGAAGAAGATCACGAGGTTGAACTTGCCGAGCGTCGCGAACAGCGGCGCGGCGAGCCAGAAGACGCCCACCAGCGCGGCCATGCCAAGCACCGCGACCGCGATCTGCTTGCCCGTGCACACGCGCAACAGCCGCAGCAGTGCCATTACCAGCATGATGCCGATGCCCGCTGGAATGGCCGCGGCGCGCCAGGCGTTGCTGATCTCCAGCGCGGGCGTGACGATGAACGACTCTTCGTGCGCATAGTCGATCGAGGGCCAGACGATCAGCACGAGGAACGTGATCGATGCGGCGATGGCAAACGCATCGAGCATGGCGCGCGTCGAAGGCGTCACCTTCTGCAGCAGCGCCGTCATGCGCATGTGCTCGCCGCGCCGCAGCGCGACCACGGCGCCCAGCATCGAAAGCCAGAGAAAGAGGATCGACGCGAGCTCGTCCGACCACACCAGCGGCGCATGGAACACATAGCGCGACACCACGCCCGCGAACAGCACGCAGATCTCGGCCAGCACCAGCAGCGCCGCCACCGCCTCGACGGCGCCGCCGATCACGCGGTCGGCGCGCCCGGCGATGCCGCTCAGCGCGTTGGCCGAAGGGCCAGCGCCAGTAAACGGCGTCGCCTCGAAAGTGGATTCATGCACCATGGCCGCTTAAGCCAGCTTGCCGACGGTGCCTTCGAGCAACGCCCAGGCCTCGGGGCCGAAGCGTCCCTTCCACTCGCCGTAGAAGCCCGATTCGCGTAGCTTCGCGCGGAAGCTGTCGGCCGTGGGGCGGTTGATGGTGAGGCCCTTGGCCTGCAGGTCGCCGACCACCGAGTCGTTGAGCTTCTTGATGTCTTCGCGCTGCTGCATGCCGGCGTCGTTGATGGCGCGCGCGACGATGGTCTTCAGGTCGGCGGGCAAGGCGTCCCACGCGCGGCCGTTGGCAATGAACCAGTAGCCGTCCCAGATGTGATTCGTGAGCGAGCAGAACTTCTGCACCTCGAAGAGCTTGGCGACCTGGATGATGGGCAGGGGGTTCTCCTGCGCATCGACGATCTTGGTTTGCAGCGCGGAGTACACCTCGCTGAACTGCAGGCTCGCGGGCGCGGCGCCCAGGCCCTTGAACATCGAGATCGACAGCGGACTCACCGGCACGCGGATCTTCAGGCCGTCCATGTCCTTCGCATTAGCGACGGCGGCCTTGCTGCTGGTGGTCTGGCGAAAGCCGTTGTCCCACATCTTCTCGAAGGCGTAGAGGCGCGACTTGGCGATGGCGCCGCGCACGTGCGCGCCCACCTTGCCGTCCATCGCGGCCCACACCTGGCTGTAGTCGTTGAACGCAAAGCCCACCGCGTTGATGGCGGCCACCGGCACGAGCGTCGCGATGACGAGCGCCGAGGGCGTGAAGAACTCGATGCCGCCCGAGCGCACCTGCGCGAGCATGTCGGTGTCGCCGCCGAGCTGGTTGTTCGGAAAGATCTTGATCTCGACCCGGCCCTTGGTTTCCTTGGCGATGCGGTCCGCAGCTTCCTGCGCGCGCACGTTCAGCGGATGGCTCAGCGGCAGGTTGTTGCCGTACTTGTACGAGAACTCCGCGGCGCGCGCGATGCGCGGCACGGCCGACACGATGCCGGCGGCGGGGAGGGCGGAAAGCGTGCGCAGTGCACTGCGGCGGGTCAGCGAGGTCATGTCTTTTGTCTCCAGGATCTTCGGAATGCGCTTGATGCAATCTGATGCATCGGTGGATTCGGGCCACAGCGAAGATAAAAGGATGCATCATCCGGGTCAAACTCGATCCTGATGGTTTTTGATGTATGCGGGATAACCCTTCACCTCCTTCCGATGCACGCCGCGCGCGCGTGGTCGACATCGCGCGCGCGGCGCAGGTGTCGACCGCCACGGTCGATCGCGTGCTCAACCGCCGGCCCGGCGTGCGTGACGCCACGGTGCAGCGTGTGCTCAAGGCAGCTGGCGAGCTCGACTACCTGCCGGGGCCCGAGCTCTATGCGGCGCTGACGCCGCCACCGCTGCGGCTCGTGTTCCTGCTGCCGGCGGGCACCAACCGCTTCATCCGCATGCTGGGCGACATGGTGGGGTACTCGCAGGAACACTGGGCGCCGTTCAACGTGCAGTGCCGCACGGTGTTCATCGAGAGCTTCAATCCGCACGAGCTGGCCGACGCATTGCGCAAGCACGGCCAGCGTTGCGACGGCATCGCGATGATGGCGCTCGAACATCCGGCGGTGCGCGAAGCGGTGGCCGCGCTGGCCGCGCGCGGGCTGCCGGTGGTCACGCTGATCTCGGATCTGTCGAACTCCGAGCGCGCTGCGTTCGTGGGGCTCGACAACCGCGCCGCCGGGCGCACGGCCGGTTACCTCATCGGCCGCTTCATCGGCGCGCGCGCCGCGAAGGTCGCGCTCATCGCGGGCAGCCTGAGCTACAAGGCGCACGAGGAGCGCGAGGCGGGCTTCCTGCACGTCATCGACGAGATGTTCCCGAAGCTCGAAGTGGTGGGCCTGCGCGAAGGCCAGGACGATGCGGCCAAGAACTACCGCCAGACCCGCGCGCTGCTGGAGCAGCACCCCGACATGGGCGGCATCTACAACATCGGCGGCGCGTCAGACGGCGTGGCGCGTGCGCTGAAGGAAGCGGGGCGCGAGCAGAAGGTGGTCTTCATCGGCCACGGCCTCACGCCCGACACCCGCGCGCTCCTCATCGACGGCAGCATGGACGCGGTGATCACGCAGAGCCCGCACACCACGCTGATGAGTTGCGTGCGCATCTTCACCAACCTGCGCGACAAGCGCGAAGCGCTCAGCGGCGTGGAGACCACGCGCAGCCAGGTGATCTTTCGCGAGAACCTTCCGTAAAGACTGCACCTCGCTGCAACGAGGTCGTATCACTTGGTAGCCGCGGCAATCATCTGGTTGCGCTGGAGCGGGTCAGCCCACCTCCACCGTCACCCGCAGGAACGTCGCGGCGATCAGGCAGGTGTTGGGGTACTGGCTCTGGTTCTGGCTCTGGAACAGCGTCACCAGTTCGGCACGCAATTCGTCGGTGCGCCCGGCCTTGGCGGCCGCGTCGAATGCGTTCATGGTCGGGCCATAGAACTGCCGGAACGTGTCGACGAATTCCTCCGCGGAGCCTTTGAAGTCGAAGATGTAGCTGTCGCGTTCCCAGCTGATCGCCTCCGAGGCAATGCCCACCGCGCCAAAGCGCTCGAGGATGTTCGGGGTCGAGCCCCAGCCCATCGGGCTCACGAAACCTTCGGGCGGCGGGGGCGCATACGACGAACTGATCTTCAGGATCTGCGCCACCAGCGTGGGGTCGTTGGGGATCCAGTTGCCCATGAGGATGCGCCCGCCCGGACGCGTGACACGCACCATCTCCCGTGCCACGTCGAAGGGCCTGGGCGCGAACATGGCGCCGAACATGCTGATGACGAGGTCGAAGGACGCGTTCTCGAGCCGCAGCTCGCAGGCATCTCCTTCCTCGAACCGGCAACTGGCCGACAGCCCGGCCTGGGCTGCCCGCCGGTTGCCCGCGGCGACCAGGTTGGCGGCGATGTCGACGCCCAGCACCTGCGCGCCGAGTTTGGCGGCCGGGATGGCGGTGTTGCCATCGCCGCAGCCGAGGTCCAGCACCTGCATGCCGGGCGTGATGTGCGCGTGCCGCACGACGTCTTCACCGCTCTCGCGCATGCTCTCGGCGATGCGCGTGAAGTCGCCTTTTTCCCAGAGGGCCTTGTTCGGGTTCATGACTTCACCTTCTCGATCATGTGGTTGATCACGTGCGTGTGCTCGTGTTGCGGGCTGAACATCACGATCTCCGCGTCGGCGTCGACCTTGACGTTATGGCCGGGCGGCCAATAGAACAGGTCGTGGGTCTTGACGGTCTCCTGTTCCCCGGCGTCGTCGGTGGTGGTGATCTGGCCCTTGAGCACGAATCCCCAGTGCGGGCACTGGCACGAGTTGTGGTTCAGGCCCTGGAAGAGCGGCGTCGTGTCGACGCCCGCGGACAGCGTGAAGTACTCGCCGCTGATCTTGCTGTAGCCGGTCGCGTCGCCGAAATCCAAACGCTGCCGGATCAGGGCACCGGGAATTTCCATCTTCACGTCGACGGCGTCTTTTGCGATATGCATGAGGTACTCCTTGAGGGGCCGCGGGCGCGGGATGGGGCGTCTATTCGTTGCACCCGCCAGATTCGATAGACGGCATACTCATCCTCCACGCTTGGCGTTCCTGAAACGTTCCCGGCCTAGTGCTGGTGGAAAGGAATCGCGATGTCGCTCCCACCGACTCCGTCGTCCGATGCCGTGTCGATCCGGCTGCTGGGCCCGTTCCGCCTGAGCGTGGGGGTGGCCGGGGATGACCCGCAGACGCCTGCGGTGCCGCTGACCCGTCGGGCCGCCGAGTTGCTGCAACTGCTGTCCTTGCAGCCCGACCGCAGCCTGGCGAACGAACAGGTGGTGGAAGCCCTGTGGCCGCACCTGGACCCTGACGCGGGCAGCGCCAACCTGCGCAAGGCCGCGCACCACGCGCGCCAGTTCATCGGTCAGCCCGACGCCCTGGTGTTGCGGGGCGGCCGGGTGTTCCTGCTGCCCGACCATGCGGTGGCGTGCGACGCCGACCGCTTCGAGCGCGCCGCGGACGAAGCCCTGGGCAGCGGCGATCCGCAGGCCTGCAAGGCGGCCGCGCAGCTCTACAGTGGCGACCTCCTGCCCGACGCCCGCTACGAAGCCTGGACCGAGGCGCCGCGCCAGCGCTTGCGCGACAAGTTCCTGCGGCTGTTGCGCCAGACCGGCGACCTGGAACGGCTGGTGCGCGAAGACCCGACCGACGAAGCGGCCCATGTCCAGTTGATGCGCGAGGAACTGGCCGCCGGGCGACGCTCTTCGGCGCTGCGCTGGTACGGCCACCTGCGCGACCACCTGCAGCAGACCTTGGGCATGCGTCCCGGTCCATCGGCCGAGGCGCTGTACCGCGACTGCGTGGCGGGCCTGGAAGGCGCCGCGCCGCGTTTCGTCGGCCGGGCCATGGAGCTGGTGCGTGTGCTGGGATGGCTGCGCGCCAGCCTCGCGGGCCGCCCGGGTGGCGCGATCGTGCGCGCGCCGGCGGGGATGGGCAAAACCGCTTTCTGCCGCCGCGCCGCCGAAGAAGCGCGGGGCCTGGGCTGGCAGGTGCGCTCGTTGCAGGCCAGCGACTGGACCCGGCCCTATGGCATCGCGGCCGACCTGGTGGAGCCCTTGCTCGGCGAACTGCCCGATGCGGCGCAGGCCATCGGCGCGCACGCCCAAGCCGTGCTGGCGCAGATGACCGCTTCGGGCGACGTGAAACCGCTGGCGATGCCGCTCGGGCGCCACCAGATGGTGGGCGCCGTGCGCCGGCTGTTGCTGGCCACGGCCTCGCAAAAGCCGGTGCTGCTCATCGTCGACGACGCGCACGCGGCGGACGACGCGAGCGCCGAGACGCTGACGCAGCTGGCGGCGAGCGGTCCCCCGGTGTTCGTGCTGCTCGCGTGCCGGCACGCACTGCCGCCCCTGCTGGACCGGAACACCTCGCGCTTGCTGCGCGCCGGCCAGCTGGAGGCCCTTGAACTGGGGCCGCTGTCCGAGGAAGAAGCGGCGCTGCTCGCGGCCCGCTCAGCCGACGCACCGATGGCAGGCGAGGCCGCCACCGCCATCGCGCGTCGCGCCGAAGGCCTGCCGTTTGCCGTGATCGAACTCGCGCGCGCTGCAGCCACATCAGACGGCGCCACGGCGGCGATGCCCCGCAGCGTGTCGTCGGCCCTGGCCGAACGCCTGTGCGACCTGGACCCCGGCACGACGGAGGCCCTGCGCCGGTTGGCGCTGTCGGCCGAAGATTTCGACGTGGCCACGGCCGTTGCGCTGGCCGCCGACGAGAGCCACGACGCGCTGGCGCGTCTCGACCAGGCGCTGGCCGCAGGCGTGCTGGTGGTGGCCGAGGGCCGCTATCGCTTCCGCCACGCACTTGTGCGAGAGGCGCTGGCCGAAGGCATCCCGCCGCACCGGCGTGTGCTGTTGCATCGCGACGTGGCGGCGCGGCTCGAACAAGGCGGTGCGTCACCGGGCCTGGTGGGCCACCACTGGCTCGCTGCGGGCGATGCCGAGCGGGCGATGCCGTGTTCGCTGGCGGCTGCGCGCCAGGCCTTTCGCCTCGGTGCCTGCGAAGACGTGCTGCGCCACGTCGAGCCGCTGCTCGCGCACCGGCCGGCGCAGCCAGAAGCACTGGCGCTGCGTGCCGAGTCGCTGGACGCACTGGGCCGACCCGGCACCCTGGCCGCCTACGATGCGGCCGCCGCCGTCGCGCCCGAAGCGCTGTCCCACGAATTGCGCGCCAAGCGCGCCTTGGCGCAAGTGAAGATGAGCGACCCGCCCGGTGCGCTGAAGTACCTGCAGGACGTGCATCCCACCACGGTGGCGGGGCGCCTCGCCGAAGCGCTGGCCTACAGCGGCGCGGCGGCCCTGGGCTTCGGGGACCCCGCCGAAGGCACGCGTCGGTCGGCCGAAGTGCGTCGGATTGCCCTGGAGACCGGTGACGAAGGCACGCTCGTGATCGCCTCCTGGTCGCAAGCCGCGGCGGCGCACGCGCGCGGTGACCTGCATGGCAGCGTGTGGGCCGACCTCAAGGAGACGAGCCACCTGCCGCAGCTGGCGGTGCGCGTGTTCGACGGCCACCTGTGCATCACGCAGCGCTTCTTGTACGGCTCGCGGCCGTATGCCGATGTCATCGCATTCGCCAATGCGCTGGCCACGGAAGCGCAGCGGCTGGGCGCGGCGCGTGGGCATGCGTTCGCGGTCACGCTGCGCGGCGAAGCCTGGCTGCTCAGCGGCCAGCTCGACGCCGCCGAGCAAGACCTCGTGGCGGGCGGGCGCATGCACCGCGCGATCGGCGGCGCGACGGGCGAAGCGCTGTCGCTGCAGCGCCGCTCCGAACTGGCGATCTACCGCGGGCAGATGGACCGGGCGCGCGGCCTGCTCGACGAAGCGCTCGACGTCGCGCGCCAGTCCGACGTCGGCTTCCACCTGCTGGACCGCATCTACGGCACCCGCATCGCAATGGCCACGCAACCCGATGCCGCGCTGGGCGTGCTGGAGGAAGCCGAGGCCAACGTGCGCGGCCCGTTGGAAAGCTGCCCCGGCTGCCGCATCACCTTCGCCATCCCGGCCACCATCGCGGCCGCGAGAGGGCACGCGCTGGACCTGGCGGCCGGCCACCAGCAGCAGTCCGAATACCTGGCGAATGTGGTGATGAAGCTGCCGGCCTGGTACGCGTCGCTGCACGAGGCGCAGGCCCACATCGAACGGGCCTCGGGCCGTGTCGCTGCCGCGCGCGAAGGCTTCGCCGCGGCAGCGCGGGAGTTCCGCGCCTGCGGCCACGCGCTGGACGCCGCACGCTGCCAGGAACTGGCCGGCTAGGGGCCAGGAAGGGCGCGCGGCACGCGCGCGACGAACGGATGACATCGGCCACGGCCCCACGCCCGACACGCGCGCCCTTGTGATCCACAGCGTCCCGGCTGCGCCTGCCTTGCGGGATATCACGTACGCATAAAGTTTTCATGCGCCGGTAATTGCAAGAAAAAGCAAGATCCGATGGCCATGTGTTCGCCCCAAAATTCAATTGGCGCAGCGAAGCGACGCAGCGGGCGCCGCACGGCTCGACATGTGAGGCTCCAGCCGGTCCGTGTCGCAGGCCGACCAACAACACAGGAAACGAGATGGGAACTTGCAGTACGCAGGGGTGGGCGGCGTGATTCAGAACCAGCATTCACGGCGCCGTGTCTGACGTGCGATCGACGGCGCATTCCGTCCCGCTGCTGTTCTGCTTGCGCAGCGTTCGCGCGATGGCCGGCATCGTCGTTGCCCTGCTGTTGTTTCTCTGCATGGCGAGTCGGGCGGAACCTCCCGCGCTGCGTCTTGATCCGGAGCTGTCTTTCGCCGAGCGCACCTTCGATGGTCATCTGCAGGTTTATCACGATGCCTCGGGCATGCTCAGTCAGAGCGAGGTGGCTCTGCCGCCTTATTCGCAACGCTTCCAGCCCATTCAGGCCAGCTTCAACGGCGGCTACTCACACGGCGCGTGGTGGGTGCGCTTTCCACTCCAGACGACGCGCGAGCAGAGGGCCGATCCGATCCAGGGAGGGTGGTGGCTCAGGCTGAGTGCACCTTACGTGGACACCATGGACGTGTGGTTGCCTGGCGCAGGCGAGGCACTGGTCCACCGGGAACTGGGTGATCTGCGTTCGAGCCTGTTGAGGGATTGGCCCGGAACACTCCCCGCCGTGCGCCTGCTGAATCTGGTTGACGATCAACCCCGCTGGGTGTGGGTCCGCCTGGCCGGCGCCCGGGCGCTCAGTCTCTCCGGCGGCGTGTCGTCAGTGCGTGAGCTGGCCGACGTGCAACAGAAAATCACCGTGGCAAGCGCGGGGGCCATTGGCATGGTGCTGCTCCTCGCCTTCGTCAGTCTGGTGGTGGGCGTGGCGGTGCCGGACCGCCGGTTCATCGCCTACGCGGGCTATCTGTCGACGCTCGCCTTGCTGTTTGCGAGTTCGCAGGATCTGCCGGCGTCCCTTGGCCTGCTGGACAGTCCTGCGGCGGCGGTGCGCTTGCACAGCTTTTCCGTGTGCCTGCACACCGCTGCGGCTTTCGCGTTCGCACGCAGCCTGCTCGACATGGCGCACCAGTTTCCGCGCATGGATCGCGTGTTCCAGGCGCTGAGCGTGGTGTGCGCACTGGCCTGCATCGTGGCCCTTGCCGGCGGGTTCCGGCACATCGCGTTGCCGCTGAGTGTGCTGTGGGTGTTGATGTCGATTTGCGTGGTGTCGCAGTGCGCGGTCTTGCTGCGCCGCAACGTCGAGGCCTGGCCGAGCCTGATCGGGTACGCGGTCTATCTGGCATTGGGCGTGCAGCACTTCGCCAAGAACCTGCAATGGTTGCCTTACGCCTTGACGACGCAGTACAGCTATGCGATCGGCGCCATCATTCATATTCTTGCGTTCTTCTTCACCTTGGGCTGGCGCGTGCGCAACCGCGAGCGCCGCGCGCTGGCGCTGTCCCTGCGCCATGGCGAACGCCTGGAACAGCGCGTGAACGTGCGCACCGAAGACTTGCGCCAGGAGATTGCCCAGCACCACCTGACCCACAACCAGCTGACGATGGCGCTGCGCGAGCAGCAGGGGATGCTTGCCATGGTGTCCCACGAGTTCCGAACCCCGCTCGGCACGATCGGCGGTGCTGCCCAGATTCTTTCGGATGAGCGTCTCGGCCTTGCGCGCGACGACGTCAAGCGGGAGGCGGAGAAGATCACGCGCACGGTGTCCCGCATGCGCGACCTGATGGACACCTTGCTCGCAGATCAGTGGCTGGAGGCGTCCAGCGAGTCCATGAGCCGCCGCGACATCGACCTGGCCGAGCTGCTTCGCGAAAAGATCGATGAGCACAACGAAGGCAGCGCCCACGGCCGCATCCGCCTGAGCCTCGAGGCATCGCACCCGACGGTGCTGGCGGACGAGACGCTGCTGCACATCGCGCTGGACAACCTTCTGACGAATGCGCTCAAGTACGCACCCGCGACATCGCCGGTGGAGGTGCGGGCCTGCGTCCTGGAAGGTGGGGTGACGGGCGGTACGGCGGGGGCATGTGTCGCGGTCCAGGTGCTCGATCAGGGGCCCGGCTTCAGGCCGCCAGACCTGCCGCATGTGTTCGATCGCTTCTATCGCGCAGAAGGCGCGCGGCGCATACCGGGCATCGGTCTGGGCCTGCACATGGTGCAGCGCATCGCCTTGCTTCACGGCGGCAGCGTGGCGGCGGCGAACCGCGCCGAGGGCGGTGCCGTGGTGACGCTGACGCTGCCGTGTCCGACCGCAGGCGATGTCGCCGACGGGCGCCTCGCTGAAGAGGTCACGTCGCAATGAATGCCGTGCTCGTGATCGAGGACGACGACGACTTGCGCGACACGTTGTTGCGATACCTCAACGGCGTCGGCTTGTCAGCCCGTGGCGTGCCAAGCGCCGAGGACGTGGACGCAGAACTGGCTCGCCAGCATTTCGACGCGGTGGTGTGCGATGTCAACCTGCCCGGCGACGACGGCTTTGCCGTGCTGGCCCGGCTTCGGGCGCGCAGTGCCATGCGCATCGTGATGTTGACCGCCCGGGGCGTCGCGAACGATCGCCTCAGAGGCTTGGGCCTGGGCGCCGACTACTACCTCGTCAAGCCGGTGAACCTGCGGGAGCTGGAAATGGTCCTGCACAACCTGCTGCAGCGCAGCCAGGAGGTCCAGGGCGCGCGGACCTCCCTGGAAGATTCAGGCGGGGACGCCGCGCCATCAGATGCATGGCGCTACCAGCGCACCGGCTGGATTCTGCTGGCGCCCGACGGCCAGCGCATGCAGCTGTCCAACTCCGAAGCGAGGCTGGTCCACACGCTGGTCGCACGCGCCGGCGAGGTCGTCGACCGTGCCACCTTGCTGGCCGCGATGGGGCGCCCTGGCCTGGAGGCGTACGAGCGCAACCTCGACGTCACGGTCTCGCGGTTGCGCCGCAAGGCCGAGCAGACCTGTGCGCAAAAACTGCCCATCGTCGCGGTGCGCGGGGAAGGCTACAGCTTCCAGGGCGCTGCGTATGTCGAGCCCTGACGGTCGCACTTCACACATGACATCGGTGGCTGCCACTGCGCGCGCCCACGAGAACCCGACTTTCCTGAAAGCCCGCCGCGCGGGCCCCACACCACCCTACGGAGGAGCCAGTTCATGAACCGCACCCATCGCCTTGTTTTCAATCGTCGCACCGGCGTGTGCCAAGCCGTATCCGAGACCGCCAGGTCGGCAGCAGGAGGGCCATCAGGGGCTCGGTGCGTGGTTGCCCTCGCTGCTGCATTGATCGTGGGGACGATGTCTCCGGTGGCGGCGGCCGCAACGTGGACGGCCGTAGCGCCCGGAGACTGGCTCGACGGAAGCAACTGGCAGGAGGGCGCACCGCCCACCATCGGCGAACACGTGTTTTTCTGGGGCTCCGGCACTGCCGAGATATCGGGTTCTGGCGCTGTTGCCTATGGCGATCATATGAGCCTGGGCAGCTCCGTCAGCGGCATGGTCAAGGTGACCGATGGCGGGACGTTAAACATTTTCAGGCTCGCTGTGGGGGTAGACCACGCGGGAACTATAGAGGTCAATGGGAGAGGCTCGTTGCTCAAAGTCGACGGCGGAATCCTTTTCGGCCTTGGCGCGACGGGCGTCGGCATTCTCAGCATTGCAAACGGCGGCACAGTCCGCGTTGGCGGTGGCCGCGAGTTGGAGTTGGGCAATGTCCCTGGCGGCTCGGGCACGCTCAACCTGAACGCAGGCGGCACGCTGGAGGTCGGCGCAGGTCAAGGGCTGCGGCCTGCAGTTGCCGGCGCCACCGGCACTTTCAACTGGGCGGGTGGCACGTTGCGGGTGACGACCGGCGACTTGACGACAGGCATGCCCGCCACCTTGACTGGCACGACTTCCACGCTGGATACCAACGGCTTTGGCGCGACGCTGTCGGGCGTGCTGTCCGGCGACGGCGCGCTCACAAAGACCGGCGGGGGAATGCTCAGGCTCTTCGGCGACAACACCTACAGCGGCGGCACCACCCTCAGCGCCGGCACCCTGATCGTCGGCAATGCCGCTGCCCTGGGTACCGGCGCATTGAACGCGGCCGGAGGCACCACCCTCGACGCCAGCGCTGCAGTCACCCTGGGCAACGATGTCGACCTCGGCGGCAACCTGACCGTCGGCGGCAGCCAGGCGCTGCGCCTCGACGGCAAGATTGCCGGGGCGGGCGGTCTCTTCAAGAACGGTGCTGCCAGCCTGAGCCTCAACGGCGTCAACAGCTACAAGGGCGGCACCGTGCTGAACGGCGGCACGCTGATCGTCGGCTCCGATACCGCCCTGGGCACCGGCGCATTGATCACGGGCGCAGGCACCACCCTCGACGCCAGCGTCGCGGTCACCCTGGGCAACGATGTCAACCTGGCTGGCAACCTGACCTTGGGCGGCAGCCACGCCCTCACGCTCAATGGCACCGTCACCGGGGCCGGCGGGCTGACCAAGAACGGCGCTTCCAACCTTGTCCTCAACGGCGACAACGAATTCCTCGGTGGCACGACCCTGAACGCCGGCACCCTGACCGTCGGCAACAGCGGGGCGCTGGGTCTGGGCGGCCTGACGGTCGCCGGAGCGGCGACGCTCGACAGCCATACCGCGGTGCTCCTGGGCAACCACATGGCCCTGAATGCCGACCTGAGCATCGGTGGCACGCAGGACCTGGCGTTCTCCGGGACGATCAGCGGCAACGGCGGGTTGATCAAGAACGGCGCGGCCAACCTGACGCTCTACGGCGCCAACAGCTACAGCGGCGGCACGACCCTCAGCGCCGGCACCTTGACCGTCGGCAATGCCGCGGCCCTGGGCGCGAGCGCGCTGACCGTGACCGGCGACAGCGTTCTCTCCAACCATTCGCCGCTGCGCCTGCACAACGCGGTCGACCTCGACCACGCGAACCTCACCCTCGGTGGCAACCATGCGCTGACCCTGGATGGCGTGATCGGTGGCACCGGTGGCCTGGTCAAGGTCGGCGTTTCCAACCTCGTCATCAACGGCGCTAATGACTTCCTCGGTGGCACGATCCTGAACGCCGGCACCCTGACCGTCGGCCACGACACGGCGCTGGGTGTGGACCCACTGACGGTCGCCGGGGCGGCGACGCTCGACAGCAATACCGCGGTGGCCCTGGACAACAGATTCGACCTGAAGGCCGACCTGACCGTCGGCGGCACCCGGGACCTGACGTTCTCCGGGCCGGTCACCGGCGCAGGCGGGTTGATCAAGAACGGCGCGGCCAACCTGACACTCAACGGTGTCCACACCTACAGCGGCGACACCACCGTCAACGGCGGCAGGCTGACCGTCAACGGCTCGGTGGCGGAGAGCGTGCAGGTCAACAGCAGCGGCACGCTGGGCGGCTCCGGCACGATAGAGCGCAATGTGACGGTCGCGTCGGGCGCACACCTGGCGCCGGGCAATTCGATCGGCACGCTAACCATCGCCGGGGACCTGAGCCTGGCCCAGGGCAGCGTGCTCGACTTCGAGTTTGGCGCGCCGGGCAGCAGCTACGCGGTGCCCGGGGTGGGCGACAGCGTGAAGGTGGGCGTCGACCTGTATCTCAACGGCGCTACGTTGAACATCATCGACACGGGCACCATGGGGCCGGGGATCTACAACCTGTTCAGCTACGGCAACACGCTCACGCGGACGAACGGCGGCATTGCACTGGGCGGCGCGGCCCCCAACAACTTTTCTGTCCAGTACCTCACGGGGGACAAGAAGGTCAACCTGGTCAACATCGATCCCGCCCAGGTCCTGAACTTCTGGAATGGCAACGGCCTGGCCAGCGCGACCCAGATGGGCGGGGGCGACGGCACCTGGAGCGCCACACAACCGAACTGGACCGATGTGAAGGGGGCGGTCACCGCGGCCATGCAGCCACAGCCGGGGTTCGCGATCTTCGGCGGCGCGGCGGGCCACGTCGTGGTGGACAACACCGACGGCGCGGTGGCGGCCACGGGCATCCAGTTCGCGAGCGACGGCTATCGGCTGTCCGGCGGCACGCTCACGCTGGTTGCCGACAAGGCCTCGCCCGGACCGGTTGAGCTGCGCGTGGGCGACGGCAGCGCCGCGGGCAGCAGCTGGAACGCGACCATCGGCAACGTCATCGCGGGCACGGACGGCGTGGTGAAGACCGGCAACGGCACGCTCGCGCTCACGGGCCTGAACACCTACAGCGGCGGCACTGCGGTGCGCGGCGGTGCACTGCAGATTTCGGACGATCGCAACCTCGGCGCGGTGGGCGCGGGGCTGACGCTCGACGCGGGCACCTTGCGCATCGCGTCGGGCTCGGCGCCGATCATCTCCGCGCGAGCGGTCATGCTCGGCGCAGGCGGAGGCACGCTGGACCTGGGCGCGAACCTGCTCGGCTTCGTCAGCGGCATCGGCGGCACGGGAGCCCTGAGCGTGACAGGCGCCGGCGGCACGTTGGCGATCGCCGCGCCCAACACCTACGAAGGCGGCACCACGCTCATGGGCGGCGCCTCGGTCAGCGTCGCGGGGGCGGGCACGCTCGGCGCGGGCGCGGTGCAGCAGCAGGGCAGCGGCACGCGTCTTGTCTTCACGGCCGGCGCCAAAGCGGGCAGCAACAGCTACACGGTCGGGCGCTCCGGCATGGCCGACGTCGGCAACCGGATGTCGTTCGCGCAGGACGCGAGCGCGATGTCCTCGACGCTCTTCGTCAACGGCGCGGGCTGGCAAACGCCCGACGCCAATGCGCTGCAGTTCGGCGACGCCAGCACCGCCGCTACGTCGAGCATCACGAACCAGGGCGGCGCGGTGTACTTCCTGCGGGATGCCACCGCGGGCAACGCCACGATCGTCAATGGCGGCAAGAGCCTGCTGAGCTTTCTCGGCGCGTCGTCGGCCGGCACGGCGCAGATTGCCAACCACAGCGGCGGCACGGTGCACTTCGAGGGCACCGCCACGGGGGCACACGCCCGCATCGCCAACGCGGCAGGCGGCACGGTCGACGTGTCGGGCTCGACCTCTGCCTCCGGTGTCGAAATCGGGTCGCTCTCCGGCGCGGGTGCGCTGGTGCTGGGCGCATCGAAGCTCACGCTCGGTGCCCTGAACACCAACGACACGCTGTCCGGCGTGGTCAGCGACAAGGGCAGCCAGTTCGCCCAGCCGGGAGCGGGCACGGGCGGTTCGGTCGTGAAGGTCGGCAGCGGCACACTCACGCTGTCGGGCGCGAACACCTACACGGGCGGCACCGCGCTGCGCCAGGGCCGGTTGAACGTCGGCCACAGCCGAGCGCTGGGCACGGGCGCGCTGACGATGGACGACGACACCACGCTGGGCTTCAGCGCCGAGGGGGTGAGCCTCGCCAATGCCATCCGGCTCACGGGGCAGAACGATCCGGTCATCGACACCGGTGCGTTCAGTGCCACGCTGGCCGGCGCGATCAGCGGCGGCGGGTTCATCACCAAGCAGGGCACGGGCACGCTGACGCTGTCGGGCGCCAACACCTACACCGGTGCGACGAACGTGGCACAGGGCACGTTGAAGGCTGGTGCGCTGAACACCTTCAGTGCGTCCTCTGCACACAGCGTGGCCACTGGCGCCACGCTCGACCTCGCCGGTTTCGATCAGACCGTGGCATCGCTCGCCAACAGCGGCACCGTGTCGCTCGTCGGTGCGGCCGCAGGCACCACGCTCACGGTGAATGGCAACTACGTCGGCAACAACGGCGTGCTCAAGCTGGCGGCTGCGCTCAACGGCACGGGGCTGTCGGACCGGTTGGTGATCAACGGCGGCGCCGCGAGCGGCAAGACCAGCGTGCAGGTCGCCAATCTGGGCGGCTTGGGCGCGCTCACCACGGGCGACGGCATCGAGGTGATCGGCGCGCGAAACGGCGCCACCACCACCGCGCAGACCACCAGGGATGCCTTCGTGCTGGCCGGCGGCCACGTGGATGCGGGCGCCTACGAGTACCGCCTGAATGCGGGGGACGCCGCCGGCGCCGGAGAAAACTGGTACCTGCGCTCCACCACGACGGCGGTCACGCCGCCCGTGCCGCCCGCGCCGGGTGCGCCCCCGGTCCCCGTCGTCGTTCCCGTCCCCACGTACCGCGCTGAAGCCTCGCTCTATGCGGCACTGCCAAGCCAGCTTCGCCAGGGCAACCTCGCCATGCTGGGCGACATGCACAAGCGCCTGGGCGACGACGATGCGAAGGGCTCGGTCCCGGACGCCGGCAGCACGCCGCGCCGCGCCTGGGCCCGTGTGCTCTCCACCGACATCGACGTCCAGCAGGGCGGCACGGTCTCTCCCGCCAGCAAGGGGCGCCTGACGGGCTTCCAGGCCGGTACCGACCTGCTGGCCACGCCCCACTGGCGCGCGGGTCTCTACGTCGGCCAGCTCGACGGCGATGCCACGACGACCGGTTTTGCAAGTGGCGTGCGCAACCTGCGAACCGGCCGCAACGACCTGCGCAGCCAGTACGCCGGCGTCTACGGCACGTATGTCGGCGCCAGCGGTTTCTACGCCGATGTCGTCGTGCAATCGGGGCGTCACCGCTACACCGCCGAGCCGATGCTTGGTGCTGGCATCGGCGGCAAGGGCCACAGCTTGCTGGGTTCCATCGAAGTGGGCCAGGCGTTTGCGCTGGGCGGCAGCGGCTGGCGCATCGAACCCCAGCTGCAGTTGATCCATCAGCACATCGACCTGGGCAACACCGCCATCGTCGGCGCCGTCGTGCAGCCGCGCGCCGACAGCGGCTGGATCGCGCGCGCGGGCGTGCGGGTCAAGGGCGAGATCGACACCGGCATGGGCACCCTGCAGCCGTACGGGCGCTTCAACGTCTACAAGTCGTCCAGCGGCACCGACATTGCACGCTTCGTCAACGGTGCCACCACGACCGACATCGCGGCGCCCACCGGCGGCACGAGCACCGAACTGGCGGGCGGCTTCACGATGGCGTTGAGCCAGACGACGAGCCTGTACGGCGAAGTCGGCAAGCTCTGGTCATCGGGCGGCAACGCAAAGGTGAAAAGCTCGATCAACGGGGCGCTCGGCGTGCGCGTGAAATGGTAGCCAGCGCTTCGTCGCTCGGTTCGGATGCGACGTCCTGAGATGCGCGGCGCCGGGCACCCATCCCGGGGCCGCGAGCGTCGATGCGATGGCGGCGTGCAAGGGAAAGGCCCAGAAAGCGGGTTTCGCCCGCATGAGCCAGGCCGGTCTCAGGCCTTGCGCACGAACTCCGACTTCAGCTTCATCGCGCCAATGCCGTCGATCTTGCAATCGATGTCGTGATCGCCATCGATCAGGCGGATGTTCTTCGCCTTGGTGCCGACCTTCACGACCAGCGACGAGCCCTTGACCTTGAGGTCCTTGATGACGGTGACGGTGTCGCCGTCGTTCAGCACGTTGCCGACCGAATCCTTGATGACCCGGCCCTCATCGGCCGCGCTTTCGGCGGCAGCGCCCGAGGCGGACCATTCGTGACCGCATTCGGGGCAGACAAGGTTCAGGCCGTCTTCGTAGGTGAATTCCGAATGGCATTGGGGGCAAGGGGGCAGAGTGCTCACGGCGGTAGGTGGGGTCCGTATCGGTTGAAGGACGTGGATACTAGCCTGCCCTCAGGGACGCAGGTCCTGTGGGCCGCAGCGGCTCAATCCAAGGTGTCGAAGAGCCGGAAGATCCACGACAGCTGGTACGCCAGCGTGCCCGCGACGAAGGCCGTGTGAAAGCGCGGGTTGGCGGAGCGGGCCGCCGCGATGCACAGGCCCACGAGGATGGGCGTGCGAATGAGGTACTCCATCGCAAAGCGGGCGAAGTGCGCCTCGCCCTTGATCAGCGTGTCGACCACGTCGAGCAGGTAGGTGGCGGCCAGCAAGCCGAAGAACCATGCGCGGCGGGCGTAGAAGTAGTCCTGGTAGCTCGCGTAGTCCTGCATGCTGTCGGGAAAGAGCAGCGCGCACAGCAGGAACAGAAGAATCGCGTAGCTGACGATGAAGGCGTAGGTGCCGAAGGTCCAGCTGTCGATCTGGTACAGGCCGAACTCCCACCACCAGAAATGCACCAGCGCCAGCAGCACCGAGGCGACCCAGGCCAGGTGCACGGCATAGAGCCGGTACTGCGTCGGGTGCTGCACGATGCGCGCCACGCCCGACAGCAGCCGGGTGACGCCCAGGCCGATGACCATGCCCATCACGACACGGATGTGCGGAAAGATGTCGTGGGCCGAGATGGCTTCTTGCTGCATTCGAGAGTGCCCCGATCGAATGAATGAATGGGCCTCCAGTCTAGGACGCTTGCGCGCCCGCCGTCACCCCGGCCGCGTCAGACCTCCGCCCCCTCGACCAGGAAGCGCAGCCGGCGCACGCCCTGCCACTCGTCCGCATCGAGCCGGAAGGCCAGCTTCACGCGCGGCGGCAGCGGCTCGGTGTGGCTGAACCAGATCGCATCGATCGGCTGGCCCTGGTGCTTGAGCTTGAGCGCCAGGTGCTTTTCGCCCACCAGCCGCTGCGACACCACCTCGACCTCCTCGCTGAAGGTGGGCGGCGCGAAGCCCTGGCCCCAGACCTCGCGGTGCAGCGTGTCGACGAGGTCGATGCGCATGTACTCGCGGGCGATCGGTCCGTCGGTCTCGATCTGGCGCGTGAGCGCGGCTTCGGCCAGCCATTCGCCCGCGACCTGCGCCAGCGCGCGTTCGAAGACCGGAAAGTGCTCGCGCGCCACGGTGCAGCCCGCGGCCATCGCGTGGCCGCCGAAGCGCAGCAACACGCCTGGGTGGCGCTTGGCCACGAGGTCGAGCGCGTCGCGCAGGTGAAAGCCCGGAATCGAGCGGCCCGAGCCCTTCAGCTCCTGCTCCTTGCCGGGCGCCGCGCTGGCCGCGAACACGAAGGTCGGGCGATGAAAACGGTCCTTGATGCGCGAGGCGACGATGCCCACCACGCCTTCGTGGAAGTCGGCGCCGAACACGCTGATGGCCGGCGGTGGTGCGTCGACGCCTTCGCCGTCGGCCGCGAACAGCGACTCGGCCAGCAGCAGCGCCTGGTCGCGCATGCCGCCTTCGATGTCGCGCCGCTCGCGGTTGATGCCGTCGAGCATGCGCGCGAGTTCGTCGGCACGGCCCGCGTCGTCGGTCAGCAGGCATTCGATGCCCAGCGTCATGTCGGCCAGCCGGCCGGCCGCGTTGATACGCGGGCCGAGGGCAAAGCCGAAATCGAAGGTGGTCGCGGCCGAGGCGGTGCGGCCCGCGGCCTTGAACAGCGCCGCCACGCCGGCCGGCATCGCGCCCGCGCGGATGCGGCGCAGGCCCTGCGCCACGAGGCGGCGGTTGTTGGCGTCGAGCTTCACCACGTCGGCCACGGTGCCGAGCGCGACCAGCGGCAGCAGCGCATCGAGCTTGGGCTGCGTGGCGGTGTCGAACACGCCGCGCGTGCGCAGTTCGGAGCGCAGCGCGAGCAGCACGTAGAACATCACGCCGACACCGGCGATGCTCTTGCTTTCGAACTCGCAGCCGGGCTGGTTGGGGTTGACCATCACGTCGGCCAGCGGCAGTTCGGGGCCGGGCAGGTGGTGGTCGGTCACCAGCACCTGCAGGCCGCGCGCCTTGGCAGCGGCCACGCCCTCGACGCTGGCGATGCCGTTGTCGACGGTGATCAGCATGTCGGCGCCGGCGTTGGCCACGCGCTCGGCAATCGGCGGCGTCAGGCCGTAGCCGTCGACCACGCGGTCGGGCACGAGGTAGCTCACGTGCTTGGCGCCCAGCAGGCGCAGGCCGCGCACGCCGACCGCGCAGGCGGTGGCGCCGTCGCAGTCGTAGTCGGCGACGATGCACAGGCGCTTGTCCTGTGCGATGGCGTCGGCCAGCAGCATGGCGGCTTCGCGCGTGCCGCGCAGCGTGTCGGGCAGCAGCAGGCGCGCGAGGCCGTCGTCGAGCTCGTCCTTGCCGCGCACACCGCGTGCGGCAAAGAGGCGCGCCAGCAGCGGATGCACGCCGGCTTGTTCCAGCGCCCAGACGGTGCGCGGGGGGATGTCTCGAGCGATGATTTTCACAGGGCCTCCAGCACGCTGGCGGCGCGTGTGCGATCGAACAAACTCTTGGCCCAGCGGGCCAGGCCGCGCTGTTGCACGGTGTAGCGCTGCGCGGCGCGGTCGCCGCACAGCGTGAGCGCCACGTCGGCGCCGCGGGTGTAGTCGCTCAGCAGGCTGGCGATGGCGCCGGCGTCCAGGGCCTGCCAGGCAGCAGCCCAGCCGGCGCCGTCGTCGCGCAATGAGGCGATGCGCAGGGCGTCGCTGACTTCGGGCGCCGGGCCAGCGAGCGCGACGTCTTGCGTCAGCGCGCCGGTGCCGCTGAGCCAGAACGAGTTGATGGGCGGCACGCCGCGCGCGGTGCGCTCGTCGTTCACGCGCTGCGTGTACAGCAGCATCTGCATCTCGTTCTGCAGGCGGCGCAGCGGCCGCGACGCGTCGCCCAGCGGCGACCACTTCGAAATCGGGTCACCCACGGCGCGGTCGATGGAGGCGGTGGCCAGCCCGTCGAAGATGGGCGCGCGGGCGAGCCAGCGGCCCGGCGTGCCGGAGGGGTACAGCGCGATGCCGTCTTCCTCGAAGAACGGCTGTGCTACGGCCAGCAGGGCCGTCGATTCGTCAGCGTCGATCTCGATGGCGGACGGATCGCCCAGTGCCACGTCGTCGATGCCGACCTGCCAGTTGCACAGCGTCACCAGGCCCCAGGCCTCGTGGTCGCCGGGCGCGGCCAGGCCGGTCTGGCGGGCTTCGAGCGCGGCCCAGGGAATGCAGCCGTCGTCGGCGGCGGGCAGGCCGAGCGCGCGGGCCAGCGCGCGTTCGTGCGGTGGGGAGCGGGTGCTGTCGTCCTGCGTGTCGGTGTCGGCGAGCGTCAGGCGCAGCAGCAGGGTTTCGAGGTTCGGCAGCCGCAGGGTCGCGAGCGCCGCGCGGCAAGCCGGGGAACCGCGGCCGGCAAAGGGAATCAACAGATGACGTGGGAGAGGTTCGGCCATTTCCCTATTGTCCGGGATGCCACAATTCCACCGTATGACCTACCCCCTCGCCCCTCACCCCGTGTATTTGCCGCCCCCCGCGGGTGCGCCCATGCCCCTTGAGGCCACGGGGCGGGGCTTCTGATGCGATTCCCTTATGAACTGCAGCTCGGCTGGCGCTACACGCGCGCAGGCCGTGCCACGCGACGCAACGGCTTCATCTCCTTCATTTCCGGCGTGTCGATGCTCGGCATCGCGCTGGGCGTGGCGGCGCTGATCATCGTGCTCAGCGTGATGAACGGCTTTCAGAAGGAAGTGCGCGACCGCATGCTCAGCGTGGTGTCGCACATCGAGATCTTCTCGCGCGACGGCCAGGCCTTGCAGGACATCGACGCCATCATGGCCGACGCCCGCAAGAACCCCGAGGTGATCGGCGCAGCGCCTTTCATCAACACGCAGGCACTCATCGCGCGCGGCGAAGACATGAAGGGCGCCATCGTGCGCGGCATCGATCCCGCACTCGAGCCCGAGGTCACCGACACCGGCAGCATCGCCAAGGGCGGCACCTTCGACAAGCTGGTGCCCGGCGAGTTCGGCATCGTGCTGGGCGTCGAGCTGGCGCGATCGATGTTTGTGCAGCCCGGCGACCAAGTCACGCTGGTGGCGCCGGGCGGACAGGTCACGCCGGCCGGCGTGGTGCCGCGCCTGAAGCAGTTCACCGTGGTCGGCGTGTTCGACTCGGGCCACTACGAGTACGACTCGGCGCTGGCGATGGTGCACGAGAAAGACGCGGCCAAGGTGTTCCGCCTCGAAGGCCCGACCGGCATCCGCCTCAAGCTGCATGACCTGCACGAAGCGCGCGACGTGGCCGACCAGCTCGCCGTCACGCTGCCGGGGCAGTTCCTCATCCGCGACTGGACGCGCCAGAACAAGACCTGGTTCGCGGCCGTGCAGGTCGAGAAACGCATGATGTTCATCATCCTCACGCTGATCGTCGCGGTGGCGGCCTTCAACCTCGTCTCCACGCTGGTGATGACCGTGACCGACAAGCGCGCCGACATCGCCATCCTGCGCACGCTGGGCAGTTCGCCGCGCAGCATCATGGCCATCTTCGTGGTGCAGGGCGCCATGGTGGGCGTGATCGGCACCGTGGGCGGCCTGCTGCTGGGGCTGGGCATTGCCTACAACATCGACGTGATCGTGCCCTTCCTGGAGCAGCTCTTCCACGCCAGCTTCCTGCCCAAGGACATCTACCTGATCAGCAAGATGCCGAGCGACCCGCAGCAAAGCGACATCATGCCGATCGCGATCATTTCCCTCATCCTGGCCTTCCTGGCCACGCTGTATCCGAGCTGGCGCGCCAGCCGCGTCAATCCCGCCGAGGCCCTGCGCTATGAGTGATGTTGTCCTGAAGGCCCGCGGCCTCACCAAGCGCTTTCACGAAGGCCGCATCGACCTCACCGTGCTGCACGGTGTCGACCTCGACGTGCACGCCGGGGAAACGCTGGCCATCGTCGGCGCGTCCGGCTCCGGCAAGAGCACGCTGCTGCACCTGATGGGCGGGCTCGACGCGCCCACCGCGGGCAAGGTCGAACTGCTCGGCAAGGACATTGCGCATGCCGATGCCGCCGAGCAGGGCCGCTTGCGCAACCATCACCTGGGCTTCGTCTACCAGTTCCATCACCTGCTGCCCGAGTTCAGCGCGCTCGACAACGTCGCGATGCCGTTGAAGATCCGCCGCGTCGAGGCCGGCGAAGCATCGCAGGCCGCCGCAAAGATCCTCGCGAGCGTGGGTCTTGGCGAACGCCTGCACCACCGGCCGGCCGAGCTGTCGGGCGGCGAGCGCCAGCGCGTGGCGATTGCACGCGCACTGGTCACGAAGCCCGCCTGCGTGCTGGCCGACGAACCCACCGGCAACCTCGACCGCAGCACCGCCGATGCCGTGTTCGCGCTGATGCTCGACCTTGCGCACCGGCACGGCACGGCCTTCGTGATGGTCACGCACGACCAGGACCTGGCCAAGCGCTGCGACCGCGTGCTGCAGTTGGTGGCGGGGCGGCTGGCGGGCTGAGCGTTGGTCAGCCGCTCGAGGGGAGGCCTCGGGCTTCCCGCGGCACACGGGATGCGCGCCACGCGCCGAGGCGTACGAAAGTCTGACGTTGCAACGAGACCGTCACACGCCGGTGACAGCATGCAAGTTTCCCGACTGGCGTGCATTCCTTGCCGACTCGACTTTTCTCCCTGCCATGGCTTTCGCATCCTCACGGCGGGCGTGACGATGCGCGCGGCATCGTCGCGCCTCGGGGGTGAGCGACGTGCACCTTGGGTTCGCGGGCGCCACAGGCCGCAGCGTCGCACTCTGCGCGCTCGCGCTGTCCTGGGCGGCCGGCACGGCCTGCGCGACCGACGGACCTGCATCGCCGCTGCGTGAGGGCGAGGCCCCGGCCGGCGCGTTGCCCCGCACGGGTGACGCAGCACTGGATTTCGACATTCCCTCGCTTCCCTTGGCCGATGCGCTCAAGCGCTATGCCGCTGTCACGCGGCAGCCTGCACTCTTTCGCAGCGAAATCCTGGCCGAGCTGACGTCCTCTGCGGTGCGCGGGCTTTACGCCCCCGACGCCGCGCTTGACCTGTTGCTGGAGGGCACGGGCCTGGTGGCCGAAAAGGTCCGCACGGGTTCGGCCGTCACGCTCGCGCTGAGGCCGGCGCAGGCTCGGGCGGAGGCCCCGCGCGCGGCCAGCCTTGGAAGCCTCGCGGGTTACCCCAGCCTGCTGCAGGCGCGGGTCTGGGACGCGTTGTGCGACAACGCGCGCACGCGGCCGGGAACGTACCGGTCCTTGCTGCGCTTCGAGGTGGACGAGGCGGGCCAGCTGCGCCGGCCGCGCCTGCTCGGCCTGACCGGCGACGCGGCCCGGGACGCCGAGATGCTGGAGGTTCTGCGGGGCGTGCGCCTTGCGCATGCGCCGCCGCCAGACCTGCCGCAGCCTTTGACCTTGCTCATCCTGCCCACCGATGCGCGCGGCGGAACGCGCTGCCGCGAGGCGGCCGGCCGCGCGCCGTCCTGATCCAGCATGGCCGAAGACGTCCGCCCCGTGCTCATGGACTACCTGTCCAGGCACTACGACGCCCTCAAGCGCCAGCTGGGCCGCGCGTTGCGCAATGCAGACCTGGCCGAGGACGCGCTGCACGACACCTGGCTGCGCGTGAACGACCAGGGCGGAAGCGAACAGGAACCGATCCAGCGGCCGGGCGGCTACCTCGTGCGCATGGCGTTCAACATCGCGCTGGACATCCAGCGTCGCCAGAGCCGCAACCTGCCGTTCGACGAGATCGACGCGCTGATGGAACTGGCCGACACGGCGCCCGGTCCGGCCCGGATCGCCGAAGCGCGCTCGCAGCTGGACGCCGTGGTCAAGCTGCTGGACCGCATGCCGGCGCGGCGGCGCGAGGTCGTCGTGCTCGTGCACATGGACGGACTGACGCAGCCCGAAGTGGCCCGGCGGCTGGACATTTCCCTGCGCACCGTCGAATACGAACTCAAGCATGCGCACGACTACCTGAGTGCCCGGATGGCCCATGACAAAAAATAGTTGCGGGATCGGCGCGGCCCGTTCGTCGTACGCAGTGAAACATCGAATCACCCAGGTCCTCGCAGCGGGCCGCGGCCCCGAAGAAGGGCCGCGGCCGTGATGCACGACCCCCTGACGGCCCCCGCCGACGATCCCGCCCTCGCGGCCGACACGACGCGGCACGAGGCCTGGGAGTGGCTGCGCCTGTTTCATTCGGGTGCCGTCAAGCCGCAGGACGCCCAGCGTTTCAAGCACTGGCTGGCGCGCAGCCCGGCGCACGCGTCGGTCTTCAGGGAGGCCAGGGCGCAATGGGCCGTGCTCGGTCCGGCCTCTGCCGGCGTGCTTCGCGGCAATGCCGATGCGGCGGCGTTTCATGCGCGGCATCTGGCCAGGCCGGTGCTCGCGCGCCGCGCCTTCCTCGGTGCGGCAGCGGGCACGGCGGCCATGGCCGGCGTGGCGGGCGTGGCGCTGTTCCATCCGCCCGCGGGCTTGTGGCCCGCGCCGGCGGGGTGGGGTGCCGACTACCGCACCGCCACCGGCGAGCAGTTGGAAGTGGGCCTCACCGAGCGGGTGCAGGTCACGCTGAACACCCAGACCCGCATCCGGCGCCGCACGGTGGACGGCCGGACGACCGGCGTCGACCTGCTCGAGGGCGAGGCCGCGTTCGATCTGTCGTCCGGCAGCGGCGCGCGGCCCTTCGGCGTCGTGGCCGGGGCCGGCCGCAGCCTGGCCGAGTCGGGGCGTTTCGAGGTCCGCTACCTGGACGCCAAGGTGTGCGTGACCTGCATCGAAGGCGCGGTGCGCGTGGAGCACCCCGCGGGCGCGCGCGAGCTGCGCGCGCGCCAGCAGACGGTGTACGACGGCACGTCGGTGAGCAGCGTGGCGCTGATCGGCGCCGCCAACCTGTCGGCCTGGCGCAAGGGCGAGCTGGTGTTCACGCAGGCCCGGTTGTCCGACGTGCTCGACGAGATCAACCGCTACCGGCGCGGCCGCGTCGTGCTGATGAACACGGCCGCGCGCAGCCGCCTAGTCACCGGCAGCTTCTACATCGCATCGCTCGACCTGGCGCTCGCGCAGCTGCAGCATGCCTTCGATCTCGACGCCCGTTCGTTGCCGGGCGGGTTGACCGTTCTCAGCTGAATCGGACGGCCGTGGTGCGCGGCCTGAAAAATAAGTTGCGGGGTCGTGGGGCGGCCGTTCGTCGTAGTGCATCGACTCAACTTTCCGGCGGACACGACTCATGAGCACACGCGGGCCCCTCACACCGATCCACGCAACGAAGGCGCGCAACCCGCGGCAGGCGCGGCGCTTTCGCATGGCGCCGATCGCGCGCGCCATTGCCATGACGCTGGCGGCCAACGGCGCACTGCTGATGGATGCCCAGGCCCAGCAGGCCTTCAGCGGCGCCTGGTTTGCCAACAAGAGTGCCATGCAGAACACCGCCTCGGCGACGGGCCGCCTGCCCAACGGCATGCCGGCATCGATGCTGACCAACCCGCTGGCCGTGCAACAGCGTGACAACGCCCAGCTGCAGCGCTCCATCGACAACCTGAACCTGGCCGCCCGCGGCATCGCCGCACAGCAGGCCGCCCAGGAGGCGGCGCGCAATGCCGCGCTGGCTGGTGCCTCGGACGTGCCCGACGGCCTGGCCGACGGCGGCCTGAAGGTCGACACCCACAGCCTGACGGCCGGCTGGCTCAATGCCAAGGCGCCGGTGCAGACGGCCGCGGGCGGGCGCACGGTGGTGGGTATCGAGCAGACCGACGAGAAGGCGATCCTGAACTGGGAGAGCTTCAACGTGGGCAAGAACACCACGGTGAAGTTCGACCAGTCGAAGGGGCGCAACGTGAAGGACGGCACCAACAGCTGGATCGCGCTGAACCGCATCAACGACCCGAGCGGCAGGCCCAGCCAGATCGCCGGGCAGATCCAGGCTGACGGGTCGGTGTACCTGATCAACCGCAACGGCATCGTCTTCAATGGATCGAGCCAGGTGAACACGCGCAGCCTGGTCGCCAGCTCGCTGCGCCTGACCGACCAGCAATTCAAGCTGGGCATCAACAACGCGCAGCTGATGGAGCACCAGAGCGCTGAGTACCCTGTTCCGCAATTCGGGGAATTCACCGCGCACAAGCCTTGGGTTTACAGCCAGGTCGGCGGCTATGTTCCGGGCAACGGTGTTGTGCCGGACCGCCTCGGTGAGGTCGATCGATTTGACCCCGGCTTGCCGCCCGGTGCCGTCACGGTCGCGCCAGGCGCAGGGCTGAGTGTGAGCAGCGGCGGCAAGATCATGCTCTTCGCGCCCAAGGTGAGCAATGCCGGGCGCCTCTCTGCGCCGGACGGCCAGGTCATCCTGGCGGCCGGCGAAAACGTCTACCTCAAAACCCCCTCGGCGCAGGACCCGAATCCGGTGCGCGGGCTGGACGTTGCCGTGTCGGCAGTGCCGGGCTGGGCATTGAATAGTTCGTTTTTGAATGCCGCGCTTGGTTTGTCGCAGGTCCCCTATCCCTACGCCATCGGCGTGCGCGATGTCGTGATGCCGGAAATGGCCGCGCGCGCGAAGGCGGTGGGTTACGAAGTGGTCAACAACGGCGTCGTGCAGGCCGATCGGGGCAACATCACCCTGCAGGCACAGGACGTTCGCCAGAACGGCGTGTTGCTGTCCACCACCGCTTTGAACAACCGCAATGGTTCGATCCAGTTGCGTGCCTGGGGTTTGGGGACACGCGAGTACGGCAGCGACATTGACCGGTTTTACAACTGGTCGGCAGGCACCTTGACGCTGGGCAGTGGCAGCGTGACGCAGATCATGCCGGACGCCACCGACACCAGCGAGATCGAAGCGTCCGCGCTGGGCACCCGCTACCAGCCGGGCTGGATCGGCATGTACGGCAAGCTGATCGACATCCAGTCGAAAGCCGGCGTGCTGGCGCCCGCAGGCAAGATCAACATCGAAACGGCGACCAACCCGTTGTTCAGAGGCGTGCTGCAGAGTGCGGGAGACGACAGCCGGATATACCTCGACAGCGATGCCTTCCTCAGCGTGGCGGGTCTGCGCGACATGCTGGTGCCGATGTCGCGCAACTTCGTCGAGGCGGAGTTGCGCATCAACGAGTTGCGCGATTCACCGCTGCTGCTGAACTCCTGGTTGCGCGGCCAGAAAGTGATGGTCGACCGCCGGGAAAACGGCGTGTTCGGCAACGGACCGATGGCGGGGGTGAAGTGGGTCCAGAGGACGGACGGCAACGGCCAGATGGTCGACATGCCAGGCGAGTGGGTAGGCACCCCCCTGGCGGATGTGACCGGCTGGATCGGTGTGGGCAAGACCGACCTCCGGGAGCTGTCGGCCGACGCCGGCAGCATCATGCTGCGTGCTGGCGGCGCCGTCATCACGCGTGCCGGCTCGCTGCTCGACATCTCCGGCGGTTCGGTGCGCTATTCGGACGGCATGAACACCGCCACAAAACTCGCGGGCGCCAATGGCGGCATCTACACGATGAGCAGCGCCATGCCCGACATGGAATACACGGGTCTTGCCGGCCGGTTCGCGCAAACGCATGCGCGTTGGGGCGTGAACACGACCTGGCGCAGCGCGTTGATAGGCGGCGACTTCAAAGAAGCCGGGTACACCGAAGGCCGCAAGGCTGGCGCGGTTCAGATATTCGCCGGTGACGCCATGGTGCTCGAAGGCGATATGTGGGGCGGTGTCATCACGGGTGATCGCCAACAAAATAAACCGGCCAGCAACAAAGGGGGCCAGTTGGTGCTGGGTGGCGGCAGGGTAGAGGACAAAGCCTGGTCGCCAGGCACCCTCATCGTCAGCCATGATCCCAAACGCCTGGGCAATGCATTCAACGCCGGTACCGCTCTGGGCGCGGACTTCTACGTTCCCCTGGACCCCGTCACTCCGAGGTCAAAGAAATTAACTTTTCTGTCCGACGACATGCTTGGCAGTTCGGGCATGGGGCGGGTCAATTTCTTCATCATCAACGGCGACGTTGAGCTGGCCACGGGGGCCAAACTCGAGTTCTCGCCCGCAACCTCGTTTGTTGTCACCGGTGGTGAAAATTCGACCGGCACCCTCCGTATCAACGGCATGGTCCGGTCGGCAGGCGGTTCCATATCCCTTGATTCGCTCTACGGACAACTGGAGATGGGCGCGCAGGGCAGCCTGGATGTTTCCGGCCAATGGATCAATGCCTGGCGTGACGGCCGGTCCTCCGGGCCTTGGGCCATGGATGGCGGTGCCATCACCCTCAAGGCCGGCAAAATCCTTGCCGACAAGAACGCCGTATTGGATGTTTCCGGTGGCGGCCGCATCGATATCGGCAAGAAGGGCTTGCCTGCATTGCGTGTGGGCAACGCCGGCTCCCTCAGCTTGACGGGCGTCACGCCGGACACGGATCTGGGGTCATTGAACCTGCGTGCGTATGCAGCGGGTTCCGCCGGCAGCCTGTTCCTTGAAACGCCTTCATCCGTGCAAGTGGGCGGTGCACGCAACGATCCCTCGGTCGTGGCCTTGCCCGCCAACCTGTTTGGCGACCGCGGTTTTGGCACCGTGTCGGTTGCGGTCCGCGGCAACGGCGGCATCGTGGTGCCTGACGGCGCGACCGTGACGCAGCAGGCGGTCGGTATCGATTTGAATTCTTCTTTTGCCTACCACGACGTGGCGACCGGCACGAGCCTTGCCGGGGTAGCGCCGATTGCCGTGCTGAGCCCGCAGGAGCGTCTCGAGCGCAGACCGGGCGGACTGACCCTGGGCACGGAAGCCGGCGACATCCATGTCGGGTCGGGTGCATCCATCGTGACCGATACCGGCGGCAAGTTGACATTGGCTGCAGGTGGCGCAGGTGCGCTGACGATACGGGGTCGCCTGGAAGCGCCTGCGGGACGGATTGACCTGAGCGGCAAGACCGTCCGGCTGGAGCCGGATGCGCAGTTGCTGGCACGCGGCGTCCCTGCGATTGACCTGGACAAGACCGGGCACCTTCAAGGCAAGGTGTTGTCGGGTGGTGTCGTCGATATTCGTGCCGCGGATGTGCAGCTGGCGGCGGGTTCGCTGATCGACGTGTCGGGCGCGAGCGGGGAGATTGAACAGGCGCAGGCAGGTGGCGCATTCGGACGGGTCAGCTACAAAAAGCTGGGGCTGGCCAGTGACGGCGGTGCAATCAACATTCGTGGCGAAGGGCTGGTTGCTTCCACGTTGGTCGGGAAGGCCGGGGGGACGGGCGCGCAAGGCGGCTCCGTGTTGATCCAGCAAGTGGCCGCCGGTGCGAGCACCAACCTGGCCGACAAGCTTCTGCAGTCCTTTTGCCAGATCGATTCGTCCTTCTGTACACCGGAAAGCGTCGTCGGGGTCGATTTCGCGCTTCTGCTGGGATACAACCCCGGCGAAAAAGCACCCATGGTCATCACCCAGGCGGTGCTTGACCATCTGGGCTCGGCATCCAGGAATTCGTTGGTCGTTTCCAATACGGCGTCTTCCGGCGCAGGGCAGGGTGGGCCCGGAATTGACTACGCTGCGCTTGGAATGAGCGACGAAGTCGTGGATTTGTTCAAGAACGAACTCTCCATCGACCTGCGTGCCTTGACCCCGTCGAGTTCATTGCTGGTGGCGCGTCCCCAATCTTTTGCCGAAGGTGGTTTTGCCAATCTCGCTCTGGCCTCCCAGGGTGGTTCGATCGAGCTGGGTGATGTGCAGCTTTCCGCGAACCGGAGCATCACGGTCGACGGCACGCTGCGCCATGCCGTCGGGGAATCCGGACACGCAAGCCTGGCGGCGGCTTATATCGGGCTCAAACAAACTGCTTCCCTCATTGCGCCGGCTGCCACGGCCCATCGCACGGGAAGTTTGACTTTGAACGCGGACGTGATTGATGTCGTGGGCGGCGTCAATGGACCTGGGTCCACCTTCGGGCCCGCGAGCATTCGCAGCTTTGCGAAAACGTCATTGAATGCGTCGGAACTGCGCTTCAGCGCGAAGAACGCCGCAGTGGACCCAGGCATGGCTGCGGATGCCGCCGCGGCAACACTGGATGTGGACGGTGCATTGGCCATCACCGCCGGCCTGGTTTACCCGTCCGTCGCCGTGAACGCAAAAATCCTGTCCGGTGAATCCATCACCGTGGGGCGTTCCGGAAATTCTTCCGTGCTGCCTTTGTCGGCTGGAGGGACGCTGCGGTTGGAGGCGCCGGTGATTGAACAGAACGGCGTGCTGCGGGCCCCGTTCGGGCAGATCGAACTGGTGGCCGGTGATCGTTTGACGCTGGGCGCTGGCAGCATCACATCGGTCTCGGGTGCGGGCCTGATGGTGCCCTACGGGACGCTGTCGAACAACGAGCACTGGAACGACCCGACGAAGGCGAGCGATGGCGCCAATCCCTCGAGCGGTTCGTTGACGTCGCCGCCCGAGAAGCGGATCACGATGAAGTCGCCGAATGTCGACCTCGCCAAAGGCGCGGTCATCGACATCGCCGGCGGCGGTGACCTGTACGCCTGGGAATTTGTTCCCGGTCCGGGCGGCTCGAACGATGTGCTGACGCGGCCCGGCATGTATGCCGTCCTGCCGGGCCAGCAGGCCACTGCGCCCGTCAGCGGTGTGGAGGCTGGCAGCCGAATCTGGCTGGCCGGTGGCCCCGGCCTGGCGGCCGGCTGGTACACCTTGCTGCCTGCGCGCTACGCCCTGCTGCCCGGCGCCTTTGCCGTGCAGGCCACCGGCAAAGCCTGGGCGGGCGAGGCCGCGCCCGGCTTCGCCACGCGCGACGGCAGCATCATCATGCAAGGCAGGAGCAGTAACGCCTACGGCCACAACGAAGATGCGCAAGCCTCTGTCTGGCGCGTCATGTCAGGCAGCACCCTGCGCAAATACAGCGAATACAACGAAGCCTTCGCCAACGACTTCTTCTCATCGGATGCCTTCAAGCTCACGCAATACCGCTTGACTGGGCAGGACGTGGTGACCCCGCGCCTGTCGCGCGACGGCGGCGCTGTCGTGTTCGAAGCCACCACGCGCCTGACGCTGGACGGCACGCTGCTGTCGCAGGCCGAGAAGGGCGGGCGCGGCGGCCTGGTCGACATCGCCGGCAAGAAGATCGCCATCGTCGGTGCCGGCCAGGACGCAGGCACGTTGCAGGCAGACGGCTACCTCACGATCGATGCCACCAGCCTCTCGAATTTCGGTGCCGGCAGCCTGCTGGTTGGCGGCACGCGCAAGGGAGACCTGTTGGGCACGCAACTCGACGTGACGGCCACTGACATCGTCGTGAGAAACGGCACCGGCTCCGAATTGTTCGCCCCGGAGATCATCCTGGCCGCCACCGACAAGGTCGCCGTGGACGCCGGCAGCCTCGTCAGCGCCAAGGGCACGGGCGCCAGCAGCAGCGGCAACCTGATCATGAAGCCGCAGCAGGCTGCGGTCTACGACAGCAAAGGCACACCCGACACCGCCGACGATGTTCTGATGACGCCGGCCAAAGACTGGGGTGCGTTGATTCGCGTGGCCAATGCCGAGGCGATCAAGGTCGTCCGCCAGAACGTGGACACCACGCAAGGCGGTGTGGTCACCATCGGTGCCGGTGCAGTCCTGAACGGTGGCGAATCCCTGCTGATCGACGCCACGCGCACCACGGAGCTTGCAGCATCGGCGCAGATCTCGGGCGTTGACCTCTCGGTGGCCGCCGGCCGCATTGGCTTCGGCGGCGGCAGCAGCGGCATGGTGCTGGACAGCGCCGGTCTGGCCCAGTTGGCCAACTCCAAACACCTGACGCTGCGCAGCTACTCGAGCTTTGACTTCCACCAACCGGTCGATCTCGGTGCGGCGGGCCTGGCTTCGTTGACCTTCGACGGCGCAGCCTTCACCGGTCATGGCGGCGACATCGTCATCAAGGGCGACACGATTGCGCTGGAGAACAGCGGCGCCAACCTGGCCGCAACAGGCAACGGTACCGGCAACTTCACGCTGGACGCCACCACCCTGGTCCTGGGGGCGGGCCAGAAGAACTTCGCCGGCTTCCATCGCATTGCCTTGGGTGGCCGTGATCAGATCGTCGGTACTGGCAAAGGCGGCATCGACACCGGCGCCATCGCGCTGACCTTGAACACCCCGCTGCTCACAGGCCGCGGCGGTGCCGCACAAAGCATCACCACCACCGGTGCATTGCAAGTCCTGGCAACAGCAGGGGGTGATTCAGCCCCACAAGATCTGCAGGACAGCCTCGGTTCACGCCTGAGCCTGTCCGGCGCCAGCATTGTGTTCGGCGGCCGCGCTGTTGCGCTTGGCGGCAGCGTCGACATGACGGCGACTGCCGGCAGCCTGACCTTGGGCGATGGCGCGCAGATCGATGTCGGCGGCTTTGCCAAACAGTTCTTCGACGTGGCCGCGTATGCCGATGCGGGAAGCATCAAGCTCTCGGCGGTGGGCGGCGACGTCCGGCTCGATAGCGGCAGCACTCTGAATCTTGCTGCTCACAAGGACGGCGGCAACGCCGGCGCCTTGAATGTTGCGGCCGCCAACGGCGGCACCGTCGTGCTGGACGGCACGATCAATGCACGAGCGGGCACGGGCGGCAAAGCCGGCGCCTTCTCGCTCGATATTGCCGAGCTGGCGGACTTCGCCGGCTTCAGCCAGCGTCTGAATGTTGCGGGCTTTAACCGCTCACGGCAGTTCCGCATCCGCCAGGGCGATATCACGCTGGACGGCACCACCACGGTGGAAGACTTCGGCCTGACCACCGACCAAGGCAGGATCACGATTGCCGGCACCGTCGATGCAAGGGCCGCTTATGGCGGCGCCATCCGCATCACCGGCGGCAATGGGGTGACGATGAATGCCGGCGCGCAGCTGTTGGCGGGCGCCTCCGGTGAGCTTGGCAGCGGCCGCGTCACCCTTGAAGCGGCAGGCGGGCAGCTGGACCTGCAGGGCGGCGCCATCAACGTGGCCGGCAACGAAGGCGGCAAGGTCAGGCTGCGTGCGCAGCAAAATGCGGCTCACAGCGACCTCAACGCCACCGCCGTCAACGTCAGCATTGCCGGTGCGCGTTCGGCGGTGCTCGAAGGCGTGGCGACCTACAACGCCAGCACGGTCGACGCCGTCAAGGCCGCTGCAATTGCCGATGCCAACCAGTTCAGCGCTGCGGCGCCCGCTGTGGCGGCACGCCTGGGCACCAGCCTGGCCGTCATGCCCGGCATCACGATCGAAAGCGCCGGCGACCTGGCCATGAACAGCGACTGGAACCTGCGCAGCGACTTTGCCAACGCAAGGGAAGGCACGCTCACGCTGAGGGCTGGTGGCAACCTGGTCGTCAATGGCCACTTGAGTGACGGCTTTGACACCGCCGACCGCGCAGGCAAGCTGCAGGAAGGCGCTTCGTGGAACCTGCGCCTGGTCGCAGGCGCCGACCTGGACTCGGCCCACACGCTGGCGGTCAAGCCGTTGGCGGCGCAAACCGCGGGCAGCGGCAGCATCACCGTCGGCACGGCCGACACCAACCCGGACGCTGCCGTAGACAACGGCGCAGGCAAGCTGGTTCGCACCGGCACCGGTGACCTCGAGGTGCGTGCGGGCAGAGACCTGACGCTGGCGCACAAGGAGTCGGTGATCTACACGGCTGGACGCAAGGACATGACGGCCTGGAGCGACTTCACGACGGCCAATGCAGCCGCGATCTACGGCACTGACGGCGGCAACCTGGACATCAGTGCGCAGGGCAGCGTCGTGGCGCAGCCGGCCGGCCAGCGATTTACGGAGTGGTTGAACCGGCAGGGTGCCCTCAACCCGCAGGGCTACTTCGGTGAATACGAGAGTGGTGAGTACGGTATGCGGCCGGACGGTACCTGGGGTCCTCTGACGCTGCCGCCCGAGCAATCGAGTTGGTGGATCAACCATGGCGCGTTCAAACAGGGTGTGGGCGCGCTGGGTGGCGGCAACGTGACGGTCAACGCCGGCGGTGACCTGGGCAACCTGGTGGTGGTGTTGCCGACGACCATGCGCATGCGCGGCGGCCGCTCGGCCACCGAAGCGATGGCGATGGAAGTGCGCAACGGCGGCACCCTGACGGTCGAGGCCGGCGGCGCGATACGCGGGGGGCAGTACTACGTGGCACGCGGTGCGGGTGACATCAAGGCCGGTGAAACAGCGGTGGGCCACACGGTATCGGTCACATTCAACGACGGTGCTCCTGACAGCCGTGTGTACACCTTTCCCGTGGCGCCGGTACTGGCCCTGGGCGACGCCACCTTGAACGTGCGCACGGCGGGTGACCTGCGCATCCAGACAGTGGTAGACCCCCTCCTTGTGCGTTATGGCGACGACGGAAGTGTTGCAGGTGCCTTGCCGAAACGTGATTACCGCGCTTACATGAGCGGTTACACCGACCGTACGGCGCTCAAACTGGTGTCTACCGGCGGAAATATTACGTTTGTCAATCAAGCCGAGTTCATCTTCCACGACCTGTCCCTGATCTACAGCAGCACCGCCCAGGACGACCTGATCGGCGCGGCTGGCAATCGTTTTCCCGCGCGCATGGCTGCTTTGGCCATGAACGGCAGCATTGAAATACAAGGACCCTTGTGGGTCATGCCAGCCGCGACGAATGATGTGCAATTCATTGCGCAAGGCGACATACGCTTTGCGACACAGAATCGCGAAGCTTTTAGGCAGTTGGACATTCGCGGGGACCTGGAAGCGCAGCTGGCCATGCCGCGTGCCACACCCGGAATGTTGCCTTCCGCGTTCTTGCCCGGCACTGGGGCCTCGGATTCTGAAACCATGGAAAGGTTGCTTGCCAACCAGATGTGGTCCCATGTCATAGCTACCTCGCTCAACAATCCGGATGTGTTGCCCTTGGCAAGCGACTTTGAACCGAGCCGCATGTATGCCGGACAGGGTTCCATCCTGGGGCTTGACCTGACGACCAATGAGCAAACCTGGGTGCGCGCCGGGACCGATATCCGCGGCGTGCGTGTCAATGCGCGAAACGTGCGCGCCAGCGATGTGACCTTGCTGGAGGCCGGCAACGATTTCCTGGCCATGGCGAACGTGCGTGCTGCAACGCTGAACACTCCCGAGGATACGGGCAGCATTGCGATACAAGGGCCCGGCACCCTGGTGCTGTCCGCCGGGCGTGACGTCTATGCCGACAACCTGAAGGTCCAGACCCTGGGCAACCAGCAATATGACCTGAACAACCGCCCCATGGCCGGGACGCAGATCAAGGGCCTGCCCGAGCAGGGTGCCTCGATCACGGTGATGGCGGGCATGAACGGCGCGGTGGGCTACGGCGCGTTCGCCAGCGCCTACCTCGACCCGTCGAAGGTGGCATCCATGCCTTCGTACCTTCAAAGCGCCAGCGCCGACGGCAGCGTGCTCCCGGCCTACCTGACCGATCGGGTCGAGACCCGCCCGGGCGGACAGGAAAAAACCGTGCGCCGCGGCCTCGTGTCGTACATGAAGGACATGACCGGCGAGACGCTGGCGCCGCTCGACGCCTGGGCGCGCTTCCAGCAATTGCCTGCGCTCGCGCAGCAGCAGTTCCTGCGGCAGATCTACCTGATCGAGCTGCGCGAAGCGGGGCGCGACCAGAACGAACCGGGCACCGGCGGCTTGCCGCGCAACGGCGGCTACAACCGCGGCTACGCGGCCATCAAGACGCTGTTCCCGGGCGACGACTGGAAGGGCGACGTGGCGGCCAACAAGCTCATGCTGCGCACGATGGCCGGCGGCGACATCGACGTGCTCACGCCAGGCGGGGGCCTGCAGGTGGCGGCGCTGGGGGCCACGGTGCCGGCCGGTTATGGCCTGGTGACGCTGGCCTCAGGGCACATCGGCATCTTCGCGAAGGACGACGTCACGGTGAACCAGTCGCGCATCCTGTCCTTCGTGCCCGAGGTCACCCAGCAGGGCAGCGACCAGATCATCTGGGCCACCGACGGCGACATCGATGCGGGCCGCGGCTCCAAGACGCTGCGCGTGCCGTCGGCACCCGAGGTGGTCACCGATCTGGACGGAAATACAACCATCCGCGAGAAGTCGGACATGAGCGGCAGCGGCATCGGCACGGTGGGCGACGGCGACGTCGACCTGGTGGCGCCGCGCGGCACCGTGAACGCCGGCGATGCCGGCTTGCGCGTGGCGGGCAACCTGAACATCGCGGCACTGCAGGTGCTCAACGCGGACAACATCCAGGTCAAGGGCGAGACCAAGGGCCTGCCGGTGATCGCGGCAGTGAACATCGGCGCGCTCACCAACGCGAGCGCTGCCGCTGCGCAGGCGACGGCCGCGGCGCAGGACGCGGTGCAGCGCGAGCGCACGGCTGCGCGGCAGGCGCTGGCGTCGGTCTTCACTGTGCGCGTGCTCGGCTTCGGCAGCGAGCCCGCACAAGAAGGGCGCGACGCGCCGCCGCCGCGGTCGGGACTGCAATCGGGGGCGCAGGTCGACTACGACCCGCAGAACCCCGTGCAGGTGGTGGGCATGGGCCGCAAGATCGACCCGAAGCACTGGGCCGGCCTGAGCAGCGACGAGCGTCGTCGCCTGCAGCAGGACCGCTAGGCGGGCAGGGGCGCATGTCATGGCACCCAGTGTCCTTTGCGAACAGGAAGCGCCGGCGCGCGACGACGCGGCCAGCGAGCTGCGAGACGAAGCGCAGCGTCGCCTGGCGCTGCAGGTTTTTCTCTGCGCCAACTACGAGGGGCTGCGGCGCAAGCTGACCCGCCATCTCGGGTGCGCCGAGATGGCCAGCGAATGCCTGCACGATGCCTGGCTGCGGCTGGGCCATCTGCGGGTGTGCGCGCCTGTGGAGAACCCCAACGCCTACGTCTATCGGGTGGCCTGCAATCTGGCCATGGACCGGTTGCGCAGCGAGGGGGCATGGCGCTATGTGGACGACCCGCACACCGTCGTCGAGTCGGCCATCGACCACGCGCCCGGGCCCGAGGACATGGCCGAAGTGCGCGCCGAAGTCGGGTCGGTCGACCGCGCGATGCAGGGCCTGCCGCGGCGTCACCGGGCGGTGCTCGAGGCTTTGCGCATCGAGGAGAAGACACGCCAGGAGGTGGCCTCGCACTACGGCCTGTCGCTGCGCACGGTGGACACCGTCCTGCGTCAGGCGCTGGACCATTGCGGCGCGATGACGGGGCGCGCGGTGCTGGCCGGCGTCGGCACACCCCGACGGGCCGTGGTGTCGCCCCGGCTGGCCGCCTGAGCGGCAAGTGGCACTTGCGGCACCGCGGTGCCGCTTGCCACGGCACGCGCAATGTCACGACACTGTGGGCTTGTTCGTCAAGACAGTTCAACCACAGGAGCTTTCTTCATGCAGGCCATGTTCTCAATGGAAACCGACGACGACACCCCGCCCGCGGCCACGGCCGAGCCGCGCAATTCCTACCTCGAGGAGAAAGCGTTCAAGTCGCGCACGCTGCTGATCTTCGGCAGCATCACCGACAGCGTGGCGGCCGATGTCACGCGCCGGCTCATCGCGCTCGATGCCGACAGCAGCGACAAGCCCATCGACATCCTCGTGAGCTCGCCGGGCGGGCACCTGGAGTCGGGCGACGCCATCCACGACGTGGTGCGCTTCATCAGCGCGCCGGTGCACATGATCGGCACCGGCTGGGTCGGCAGTGCCGCCACGCATCTGTTTCTGGCGGCGCCGCGCGAGCGCCGCGTGTGCCTGCCCAATACGCGCTTCCTGATCCACCAGCCCAGCGGCGGCGCGGGCGGGCAGGCGACCGACATCGCCATTCAAGCGCAGGAAATCCTCAAGGCCCGCCAGCGCATCGCGCACGAGATTGCGCGCGAAACCGGCAAACCCCTCGAGGTGGTGCTGGCCGACATCGAGCGCGACCGCTGGTTGTCGGCCGCGGAGGCCGTCGAGTACGGGCTGGTCTCGCGCATCATTCAGCGCAAGACCGAGTTGCGGCCCGCCTGATCAGGCCTTGGGCTTGTAGGCGACGACGTCGATCTCGACCTTCGCATCGACCATGAGGCGCGCCTCGGTGGTCGAGCGTGCCGGCTTGTTTTCACCGAAGTAGCTCATGTAGACGCGGTTGAAGGCACCAAAGTCGCGCGCGTCGTGCAGCCAGACGGTGCTCTTGCACACGTCGTCGAGCGTGGCGCCGGCCAGCGCGAGCACGGTCTTCAGGTTCTCCATCACCTGGCGCGTCTGCACCTCGATGCCGCCCGCCACGATCTCTCCCTGCGCGTTGGCGGGCACCTGGCCCGACACGTAGACGAAATCGCCCGCGCGCACGGCGGGGGAGAAGGGGCGTGCCTGACGGTCGGAGGCGATGGGCGGGGCGCCGAGGTATTCGAGGGGCATGGGAACTCCTGTGAAGTGAGGGGTTGAGTGGAGGCAGGTGAGGGCTTCAGTATCCGTCTGAATTGAAAGACTTTTTCAGAATAACCCCTCAACAAGGGTTAACACGGATGATTTGGCATGAAGTCTGCTTCAAAGTCCGGGCCAGAAAGAAAATTTCTTTCATAAATCAGCCCGACCCCACGAAGGAGTTCTCCATGTCCCACGCCGGTCTTGTTGTCCAGCGCCTGCCCCGCCTGTCGAAGCGCAGCCTGCTGGGAGCTTCCCTGCTCGCGATGCTGTGTGCTGCACTGCCGCATCCGAGCGCCCACGCGCAGGGCCCGCGCAACTTCGCCACGCTGGCGATGGTGGCCGAGCCGCAGACGCTCGACCCGATGGCCTCCACGGCCGACCTGGTCGGAACCATCATGCAGCACGTGTACGAGACGCTGTACACCTTCGACGCCAAGTGGAACGTGGTGCCGATGCTGGCCGAGACGATGCCGAAGATTTCGGCCGACGGCAAGACCTACGCGATCACGCTGCGCAAGGGCGTGGCGCTGCACAACGGGCGCGAGCTCACGGCCGACGACGTGGTCGCCAGCCTGCAGCGCTGGATGGACCAGTCGCCGCGCGGCAAGGCCGTGGGCAAGGAAATCGAGAGCCTCAAGGCCAAGGGCCCGCTGGGCGTGGAGATCGTGCTGAAGGCGCCGTATGCACCGCTGCTGTCGCAGCTCGCGCTGCCCAGCGGCATGGCGGCCATCATGGCCAAGGACTCCATCGCTTCGCCGCTGAAAGATTTCGTCGGCACCGGCCCCTACAAGTTCAAGGAGCGCCGCCCCGACCAGTTCGTGCTGCTCTCGCGCTTCGACAAGTACGCCGCACGCAAGGAGCCCGCGAGCGGCTACGGCGGCAAGCGCGAAGCGGCCATCGAAGAGCTGCGCTTCGTGCCCGTGCCCAACGCCAGCACGCGCGTCGAGGGCGCGCTGGCCGGCCAGTACGACTTTGCCGACCTGCTGCCGGTGGAAGCCCTGCCGCGCCTGGAGAAGGCCGGCGGCAAGACGCTGCCGATCCTCACGCCGTCGTTCGGCTTCCCGTACCTCGTGCTCAACACCAAGGAAGGCGTGGCCGCGAGCCAGCCGGTGCGCCAGGCGATCCAGACCGCGCTGGGCCAGGGCGAGATGCTCGCGGCCGGCTTCGGCGACACGCGCTTCTTCGTGGCCGAGGCCAACCACTTCCCCAAGGGCTCGCCGTTCTACTCGACGGCCGGCGCCGACCAGTACAACCAGCGCAACGCCACCAAGGGGAAAGACGCTGCGGCCAAGGCCGGCTACAAGGGCGAACCGATCCGCGTGCTCACCAGCCGCCAGTACGACTTTCACTACAACATGTCGCTCTTGATGGCCGAGCAGCTCAAGCGCGCCGGCTTCAAGGTCGACCTCAACGTGGTCGACTGGGCCACGCTGGTGCAACGCCGCAACGACCCGAAGCTGTGGGACATCTACGTGACCCACTCGGGCCAGTTCCCCGAGCCCATGCTCTCGCCGCCGCAACTGGGCGACGGCGCACCCGGCTGGTGGGATTCGCCCGCCAAGAAGGCCACGCTGAGTGCCTTCAACACCGAAAGCGACCCGGCCAAGCGCGGCGCGCTGTGGGGCAAGGTGCAGCAGGTGGTGTACGACGAGGTGCCGTACATCAACGTCGGCAAGTTCAATGGCCTCTCGGCCAAGAGCCCTGCGCTGGACAACTACCAGCCCGCGACCTGGCCGTTCTTCTGGAACGCGAAGATCAAGTAAGGCCGCAAGGACACCCGCCATGCCATCGCGTCGCCAACTTCTGCAAGCCAGCGCACTGGCCTCCGGCCTCGGAGCCCTCGGCCTCACAGCCTCGACTGTCCAGGCCGCCACTTCCGGCCCGGTCTACGCCTACGTCGGCACCTACAGCGACGGCGGCAAGCCGTGGCGCGGTGGGCGCGGCCTCGGCGTGCACCAGTTCGTGGTGGACGGCGCGACCGGTTCGCTCAAGCCCATCTCCGGGGCACCGCCCGCCGTGGCGAGCGCAGGCAGCGATGCCAAGCTGCGCAACCCCGCCTCGCTCGCGCGCCATCCGACGCTGCCGATGCTCTACGCCGCCAACGAGTTCGAGGCTGGCTCGGTCTCGGCCTTCCGCATCGGCGCGAACGGCGCGCTGTCGTTCGTGGCCGAGATGCCCTGCGGCGGCAAGGACCCGGCGTACGTCAGCGTGCACCCCGACGGCCGCTTTCTCTTCACCGCCAACTACGCCAGCGGCGATGTCAGCGTGATCGCGTTGCGCGCCGACGGCACGTTCGACACCGATCGCGCCCCCGTCGTCTACAAGGACGTGGCTGCGTGCGGCGCCGCCACGCCCTGCAAGCCCGGCGCCGACGTCGTGCCGCTCATCGCACGCGTGCATGAGGGCTTTGCCACCAGCGACCACGACGGCCCGCACGCGCACATGGTGCAGGCCGACCCGGCCGGCAACTTCGTGCTCGTGGCCGACCTGGGGCTCGACCGCGTCATCTCGTACCGCTTCGACCGTGCCACCGGCGTGCTGAGCCAGCCGAGCACGGTGGCCGTGTCCGAGAGCTCGGGCGCGCGCCACTTCGCCTTCCACCCGAATGGCAAGTGGGTCTACCTCGTCAACGAAGAGGCCTCGACCATCGCCTTCCTGCGTTACGACGGCGCCACCGGCGTGCTCACGCTCGTGAGCGAAACCTCGGCGCTGCCCGCCGGCTTCAAGGGCACCAGCTACGCCTCGGGCATCCGCATGCTGCCGGGCGGCACGCACTTCGTGTCGCTCAACCGGCTGCACGATTCGATCTCGATCTTCAAGGTCGATGCCCGCACCGGCGCGCCCACGCTCGTGCGCGAAGAGTGGACGCGCGGCAACTACCCGCGCAGCTGCACGCTCGACCCGAGCGGGCGTTTTCTCTACGTGTGCCACAACAAGCAGGGCGACAACGTGACCATCTTCCGCGTGAAGAAGAACGGTGACGTGCAGTTCACCGGCCAGTACGTGGCCGTCGGCAGCGCCGCCGCCATCGAGTTCTCGTCATGATCAAGAGCGGATCGCTTCGCTACATCGCCTCGCGCGCGGGCGGCATGCTCACCGTACTGGCCCTCGTGGCCGTGCTGGTCTTCGTGCTCACGCGCGCCGCCTCGGGTGACCCGATCTCCGTGCTGCTGGGCGACCAGGCCACCGCCGCCGACATCGCCCGCGTACAGAAGGACTACGGCCTCGACAAGCCATTGCCCGTGCAGTTCGGCTACTGGCTGCGCGAAGTGCTGCAGGGCAATCTGGGCACCTCGATCTTTTTGCAGCGCCCGGTCACGCAGGCGCTGTGGGAGCGGGCCGAGCCGACCACCTTGCTGGCCCTGATGGCCGTGGCCATCGCCGCGCTCATCGGCGTGCCCTGCGGCATCGTCTCGGCGGTGTTCCGCGGGCGTGTGGTCGACCAGTTCTTCACCGGCATCGCGATGCTGGGCGCCAGCATCCCCAGCTTCTGGATGGGCATCGTGCTGATCCAGATCTTCGCGGTGTCGTTCGGGTGGTTCCCCGTGTCGGGCTACGGCGCGCCCGATGCGCCGTTCGCCGAGCGGCTGCATGCACTGGTGCTGCCGGCCACCGTGCTGGGCCTCTTGAACTCCGCACTCATCATCCGCTTCACGCGCGCCTCGATGCTCGACGTGCTGGGTGAAGACTACGTGCGCACCGCACGCTCCAAGGGCCTGAGCGAGAGCACCGTGGTCTTGAAGCATGCGCTGCGCAACGCACTGGTGCCCATCGTCACCGTGATCGGCCTGACCGTCGCGCTGATGATCGGCGGCGCCGTCATCACCGAGACCGTGTTCGGCCTGCCGGGCGTGGGCAACCTCGTGGTCAACGCCGTTCTGCGGCGCGACTACCCCGTCATTCAGGGCGCGCTGCTCGTGATTGCCGCGATCTATGTGCTCATCAATTTCTCGATCGACCTGCTGTATGCCGTCGTCGATCCGCGCGTGAAGGTCTGAACGATGCGCATGCCTCGAATGCTCCGCCAGCTGATGCACCGCCGCATCGTGATGGTCTCCGCCCTGGTGCTGCTGGTGATTGCCGTGCTTGCTGTGGGTGCGCCGCTGTTTGCGTCCGCCGACCCGAACGACACGGCAGTGCTGCAGCGCCTGAAGGCGCCCAGCGCCGAACACCTGCTCGGAACCGACGAACTCGGGCGCGACATGTACGCGCGCATCGTGCACGGTGCCCGCTACTCACTGGCCATCGCGGCGCTCACCGCCTTGGGCTCGGTCATCGCCGGCACGGTGCTTGGTTTGATGGCCGGTTTCTTCCGCCGCCTCGATACACCGCTCATGCGCGTGGTCGACGCCATGATGTCCTTCCCCGACATCCTGCTGGCCATCGCGCTGGTGGCCATCCTCGGCCCCTCGCTGATGAACACCGTGCTCGCGCTGGTGCTGGTCTACACGCCGCGTGTCGCGCGGGTGGTGCGGGCCTCGACCCTGGTGGTGCGCGAGCTGCTCTTCGTCGAAGCCGTGCGGGCCCTGGGTGTGCGCACCTCGCGCATCCTGTGGCGCCATATCCTGCCGAACCTGATGTCGCCGATCCTCGTGCAGGTGTCCTTCATCTTTGCCTACGCGATCCTGGCCGAAGCGGGCCTGTCGTTCCTGGGCGTCGGTGTGCCGCCCGAGATCCCGACCTGGGGCACCATGGTCGCGGGCAGCCAGCAGTACGCGCACCAGGCCTTCTGGGTCGTGCTGTTCCCGGGCCTGGCGATCATCTTCACGGCACTGTCGCTGCAGCTGCTCGGTGATGGCGTGCGCGACCTGCTGGACCCCAAGCTGAAGAAGACCTCGTGATGACGAACGCCACGAACACCCCACGGCTCACGGTCACGAACCTGAGCACCAGCTTCCCCACCGAAGACGGCCTGATCCGCTCGGTGGCCGATGTGAGCTTCTCCATTCAGCCGGGCAAGACCACCGCGCTGGTGGGCGAGTCGGGCTCGGGCAAGTCGGTCACCAGCCTCACGCTGATGCGCCTGCTGCCCAAGACCGCCAATGCGCAGGTCAGCGGATCGGCCTCGTTCGTCACCCGCGAAGGCAAGACGCTGGACCTGCTGCAGATCGGCGAACGCGAGATGCGCTCATTGCGCGGCAACCAGCTGTCGATGATCTTCCAGGAGCCGATGACGAGCCTGAACCCGGTGTTCACCATCGGCGAGCAGATTGCCGAGAGCGTGCGCCTGCACAAGGGACTGGACCGCAAGGCCGCATTGGCCCATGCGCTGCGCATGCTGGAGCTGGTCGAGATTCCGGCTGCCGCCCAACGCATCCACGAGTACCCGCACCAGCTGTCGGGCGGCATGCGCCAGCGCGTGATGATTGCGCTGGCCATGGCCTGCGACCCGACGCTCTTGATCGCCGACGAGCCCACCACGGCGCTGGACGTGACCATCCAGGCGCAGATCCTCGAACTGATGCGGCGGCTGCAGGCCGAGACGGGCATGAGCATCCTGTTCATCACGCACAACCTGGGCGTGGTGGCGCACCATGCCGATGATGTGGTGGTGCTGTACTCGGGTCGCGTGGTCGAGCAAGCGCCCGTGCGGCCTCTCTTTGCGCAGCCCGAGCACCCGTACACGCAGGGCCTGTTGGCCTGTCTGCCGGGCAAGGCGCGGGTTCCTGGGCAACCGAAGCCCAAGCGGCTGTTTGCGATCCGTGGGCAGGTGTCCAGCCCACTCGCCCCGCCACCGGGCTGCGCCTTCGAGCCGCGTTGTGACCAGGCGCTGCCCGAATGCCGCAGTGCGATGCCGCCGCTGATCGACATTCGCCAGGACCGCCAGGCGCGCTGCGTGCGCGTGCAGCCGGACCAGCCTTTGGTGAGAGTCGCATGAGAAGCGCACCGCCTGGCGTGTTGCTCCTTCCCCTCCCGGGGGAAGGCTGGGATGGGGGCAAGCGGCGTTCGTTCGGCGCAGTGCTTCATCCCGTGCCGTCGTGCCCCCACCCCAACCCTCCCCCGGAAGGGGAGGGAGCTAAAACCACACGCCCACGATGACTACCGCCGTCCCCCTCATCGAAGTCCGCGGACTTAAAAAATACTTCGGCAGCAGCGACCGCCCCGTGCGTGCGGTCGACGACGTCTCCTTCGCCATCCACCCCGGCGAGACGCTGGGCCTGGTCGGCGAATCGGGCTCGGGCAAGAGCACCATCGGGCGCACCGTGCTGCGCCTCGTCGAGCGCACCGAGGGCCAGGTGCTGTATCGCGGCGACGACATCGGCACGCTCTCGGGTGAGCGCATGCGCAAGCTGCGCAGCAAGCTGCAGATCATCTTTCAGGACCCGTACGCCAGCTTGAACCCGAAGATGCGCATCAGCGCGATCCTCGGTGAAGCGTTGTCCACGCACGGGCTGCACAAGGGCGCAGCCGCGCGCGACAAGCGCATCGCCGAACTGCTCGAAACGGTAGGCCTGCGCCCCGAGCACGCCAGCCGCTTTCCGCACGAGTTCTCGGGCGGCCAGCGCCAGCGCATCGGCGTGGCACGCGCCCTGGCCGTGGAGCCCGAGTTCATCGTGGCCGACGAGCCGCTGTCGGCACTGGACGTGTCCATTCAGTCGCAGGTCATCAACCTGCTGGCCGACCTGCGCGAGCGGCTTGGTCTAACCATGCTCTTCATCTCGCACGACCTCGACGTGGTCGAGTACCTGTGCGACCGCGTGGTGGTGCTGTACCTGGGCAAGGTGATGGAGGTGGCGACCACCGACGAGCTGTTCGCGCGCCCCTCGCACCCCTACACGCAGGCGCTGCTGGCCGCGAGCCCGAAGCCCGATCCCGAGATGGCCACCGAGCGCATCGCATTGAAGGGCGACATCCCCAGCCCGATCTCGCCGCCCTCGGGCTGCGTGTTCCGCACGCGCTGTCCGCATGCCATCGAGGCGTGCGCGCAGACGGTGCCCAGCCTGGATGAGATTTCCACAGGACACTACAGCGCCTGCATCCGCAAAGAACTGCTCTCCAACATCGCCGTTGCACGACCATGACCGATACCGCTGCCATCAATCAAGACTTCATCGACCCGCTGCTGAGTGACCGCTTCAAGGGCTACCCGCGCACCCAGCCACCGCGCCGGCGGAGCGAAGTCGGCGCCGCCGGCTGGAACGTGCTGGCCGGCGACTTGCCGTTGCCGTTGGCCGTGCTCAAGCGCGAGGCGCTCGAACACAACCTCCAATGGATGCAATCGCGCGTGCGTGAGTGGGGCATCGACCTGGCGCCGCACGGCAAGACCACCATGTCGCCGCAGCTGTTCCAGCGCCAGCTGGACGCCGGCGCCTGGGGCCTGACCTTCGCCACCGTCACGCAGCTGGCCGTGGGCGTGGCCGCCGGCGCGCGCCGCACACTCATCGCCAACCAGGTCGTGAGCGACGAAGACCTGGCCGGCATCCAGCTGCTGCTGGCCGACCATGCCGATCTGCGCGTCGTGTTCCTGGTCGACTCGATCGCGCAGCTGGCGCTCATCGAAGACTGGTCGAAGCGCAACCCCGCGAGCGTGCCCTTCGAGGTGATGCTCGAGATCGGCGTGCAGGGCGCACGCACGGGCTGCCGCACGCACGACGAAGCCATTGCGCTCGCCACGCGGGTGCGCGCCAGCGACGCGGCCAAGCTCGTGGGCATCGAGACCTACGAAGGGCAGGGCGCTACGGGCGAGAGCGAGCCCGACACGGCCTACGCCACCACGCTGATGGACCGCGTCGAAGCCGTCGCCCGCCACTGCGATACGCAACAACTGTTCGAGACCGACGAGGTGCTGGTCTCGGCTGGTGGATCGGCCATCTTCGATCTCGTGGCGGGGCGCCTCAAACCTGCACTGGGCTCGCCGGTGCGCGGCCTGTTGCGTTCGGGCTGCTACGTGACGCACGACCATGGCTTCTACAAGCGCATGGTGAATGTGGTGGACGAGCGCCTGGGTTGCGAGTGCGGCGAGGGTCTGACACCGGCGATGGAAGTCTGGGCCAACGTGCAGTCGCGACCCGAGCCGGGCCTGGCGATCCTGTCGGTCGGCAAGCGCGACATCTCCTTCGACCTCTCGCTGCCCGTGCCAATCGCGCGCGCGGCGCGCGGTGCGCTGCAACCGCAGGGCGTGCCCGCGGGCTGGAAGATCACCGCGCTGAACGATCAGCACGCCTACCTGCGCTGGGACGCAAGCGAGGAAGCCGAGGCACCCCAGGTCGGCGACCGCGTGGGCCTGGGCATCTCGCACCCCTGCACCACCTTCGACAAGTGGCACTGGATGCCCATCGTCGAGAACGACTACCGCGTGAGCGACGCCGTCGCCATGCACTTCTGAAAACAGACGCACCGATGACGCCCTCCTTGCTCAAGAGAATCGCCGAGGCGCGTGGCGACGCGCCGGCCACGCGGCGCGCGATTCTCGACCTGATCCTCGAAGACCCCGACCGCGCGCTCGAAGAGAGCTTCGAGCAGTTGGCCGAGCGCTCGCGCAGCTCGGTGCCCACCATCATGCGCACCTGCCGCGACCTCGGCTTTGCCGGGCTGCGCGAGTTCAAGCTCGCGCTCGCGCAGGAGCTGGCGCTCGGCGGTTCGCCGCTGCACCGTCGCGTCAACATCGAAGACGCGGCCGACGAAGTGGTCAGCAAGATCGCACGCAGTGCCGCCGCCTCGGTCTCGGGCGTGCGCGGCCAGCTCGACATGCAGGTGCTCGACGGCGCCGTGCGTGCCATCGCGGCCGCACCGCACGTCGACCTGTACGGCGCGGGCGCCACCTCGTGGTTCATGGCGAACGACCTGCAGGCGCGGCTGTTCCGCCTCGGCCTCTCGGCCAATGCCTGGGCCGACTACCACCTGCAACAGGTGGCCGGCGCGGCGCAGCGCCCCGGTGGCGTGGTCATCGCCATCTCGCACGTGGGCGGCATGCCCTCGCTGCTCGATGCGGTCGACATCGCGCGCGGGCAGGGCGCCCAGGTGGTCGCGATCACGCGGCCGGGCACCGCGCTCGCGGCCAAGGCCGACTTCCTCATCGGCCTGTCGGTGCCCGACGACGCCGTGATGCATGTGGGCATCGACGCCTACCTCACGCACCTCACCGTCATCGAGATTCTCACCGTGCTGGTGGCGCAGCGCCGCGGAGAGCCCGCCGTGCAGCGCCTGCAGCGCGCACGCGAGGCCTTCCAGCGGCACGGCATCGACGCCACCACGCATCCGCTGCAGAGTTGGGACGGCGGGGGCATCAACGCGAAAAAGGGAGACCGCGAACCATGAGCGACACCCCCGCCGTGCTGCTCGAAGCCGGCCTCGTGGTCGACGGCTCGGGCGGCCCTTCGTGGCCCGGCGACGTGCTGCTGCAGGGCGACCGCATCCTCGCGCTTGGCGAGGGCCTGCGCACGCGGTTGCCCGAAGGGCTGAGCATCGCCGACGTCGACGTGGTCGACTGCCGCGGCAAGGTGATCGCGCCCGGCTTCATCGACGCGCACACGCACGACGACGCCATCGTGCTGCGCGACCCGCTGTGCCTGCCCAAGGTGTCTCAAGGCATCACCACCGTGGTCACCGGCAACTGCGGCATCTCATTGGCGCCGTACCGCACGCCGCAGTCGAAGCCGCCGCTCACGCTGCTGGGCGCCGACTCGTTCAAGCACGCGACCATGGCCGAGTACCGCGCCGCGGTCGATGCGGTGCAGCCCGCGCTCAACGTGGCGGCACTGATTGGCCACACCACGCTGCGCTTCGCGGCGATGCAGGCACTCGACCGGCCCGCGAATGGCGACGAACTGGCGCGCATGGAAGCGCTGCTCGACGACTGCATGGCCGCAGGCGCGCATGGCATGTCGTCGGGCCTGTTCTACGAAGAGGCCTTTGCCGCACCGGCCGAAGAAGTCACCGCGCTCGCGCGCGTCGTGGCGCGCCACGGCGGCGTGTACGCCACGCACCTGCGCAGCGAGATGCAGCAGATCATCGAAGCGCTGCACGAGGCCGGCGACACGGCCTTCAGCGCGGGCGTGCCGCTGGTCATCTCGCACCACAAGTGCGCCGGCCCTGCGAACTGGGGCCGCACCAAGGAAACGCTGCCGCTGATCGAGGCGCTGTCGCAGCGCCAGCAGATCGCGATGGACGTCTACCCCTACGTCGCCGGCTCCACCGTGCTGCGCGAAGACCTCGTCGACGGTGTCATCGACGTGCTGCTGACCTGGTCCGACCCGCACCCCGAGATGACCGGTCGCCTCCTCTCCGACATCGCGCGCGAATGGGGAACCACCGAGCAGGAAGCCTGCCTGCGCCTGAAGCCCGGCGGTGCCTGCTACTTCCAGATGCAGGAAGAAGACGTGGAGCGCGTCATTGCGCACCCGCTCACCATGATCGGCAGTGACGGACTGCCGCACGACCGCCATCCGCATCCGCGCCTGTGGGGTGCGTTCCCTCGCGTGTTTGCGCGCTACTGGCGCCAGCGCAAGCTCTTCACGCTGGAGCAGGCCGTGCACAAGATGACGGGCATGACCGCGCGCAACCTGCGCATCGCGGACCGCGGCCTGCTGCGCGTCGGCACGATGGCTGACGTGGTGGTGTTCGATCCCGAGACCATCACCGACACGGCGACCTACGACCAGCCGCTGGGCGTGAGCGAAGGGATCGAGCGCGTGTTCGTGAACGGCGTGTTGGCCTATCGCGGCGGCGAGGGCGAAGCGAAGGTGCTGGCGCGCGCGGGGCGGATGCTCACGCGCGGCAGATAAGCATCAGGCAAACACCAGACAGACGGGCGTAGGTACCTGCGCCACCTGCACCGGCTGGTCCAGCTTGCCGCCGGCCGCGTCGATGCGCAGGCGCAGGATCGTGTCGCCCTTCTGGCTGAGCGCGTAGAGGTGGCCGCCACCCGGCGCCATCGCCAGCGCGCGCGGAAAGCGCAGGCCCTCGCTCCAGTGCTGCAGCGGGGTCAGCGCGCCATTGCTCGCGTCGATGCGGAACGCGGCGATGCTGTCGGCCATCGGATGGTCCGACTTCAAGCGCCGGTTGGTCGCGTAGAGAAATTGCCCCGAGGGATGCATCACCAGCGCCGCCGCGTTCTTCTGGCCGACGTAGCCCTCGGGCACGGTCGAGACGCGCTGGCGCTGTTCCCCGACCTTGCCGTTCGCCGCGTCGTAGCCGAAGCTGGTGACTGTGGCGTCGAGCTCGTTCACCACGTACAGGAAGCGTTGCGACGGATGCAGCGCCAGGTGGCGCGGGCCGCTGCCGGGCGCGACGGACGTGCGACCAAGCAAGGCCAGCTTGCCCTCGGCGAGCGTGAACGCATTGATGCGGTCGGTGCCCAGGTCGGTGGCGAGCAGGCGTTGGCCCGTGCCGTCGAACAGCACCATGTGCGGATGCGGCGATTCCTGGCGTTCCGCGTCGGGGCCGGCGCCGGTTTCCTTCTCGATGCCCGAGACCTTGCCGAGCTTGCCGTCCGCCTCGATGGGCAGCACGTTGTAGGCGCCGCCACCGTACAGCGCCACAGCGAGCGCGCGGCCATCGGGCGACACGGCCAGGTGCGCAGGCGTCACGCCCGAGAGCGAGAGCGGCTGGCGGTTGAGCAGCGTCAGGCGCCCATCGTTCGCATCGATTGCATAGGCCTCGGCCGTGCCGGTGGGCAGTCCCAGGTAGCTGTCGATCTCGTTGATCGCGTAGAGGACGCGCCGGTTGGGGTGCACCGCGAGGAACGAAGGGTTCGCGCTGGCCACGGTCTGCACCGGCGTCCAGCCGCCGTCCCGGATCGCGAGCACGTAGATGCCCTTCGATGCGAGCCCACCGGCAGTGCCACCGGGTGCATCGCTGGTGTAGGTGCCGACGTAGGCGAAGCGGGGCGCGGGCGCGGCGCTGGCGACAGTGCTGCTGCTGCTCGCGGCGTCAGGGGGCTGCGCGCCGGCGGGGATCATCGGTGTCAGTGCGCCGAGCGCGGAAGCACCGCCGATCCACTGCATGACGGCGCGGCGGTTCTGGCCGGAGAGGTGGGTGCTGTGTGTCATGAAAATCTTTCCTCTCGTTCAGGGCCGCACCGACATGGCATGGTGAAAGATGTTGTTCGGGTCGTAGCGCCGCTTCACTTTCCGAAGGAAGGCGTAGAGCCCCTGGTCCCCATAGTAGAGCTGCGGCCAGAACGGGTAGGCCAGCATGTCGTTGTCCGGGTAGTTGATGTAGCAGCCTTCGTAGCGCTCGCCGGGGTAGGGCGTGCCGGCAAAGCGCTCGGGTACGTCGGGCGTGCCGTACACGTCGCGAAAGAAGTCGCTGATCCAGCGCAGGTGGCCCGCGTCGTCCGCCGCACTGCGCCAATACGTCTGGTACTGCAGCTTCATGATCGATGCGCGCTGCGGCACGGCGGTGTCGCCGATGCGCTCGGGCTTGTTGATCGCGCCGCCATAGGAGTCGACCTGCACCAGCGACTGGCTCAGGTCGATGCCGGGCATCGTGCGCGTCAGGTGCGTGTAGATGCGCTGCGCTTCGCGGGCGCTGAAGTTCTGCTTCATGTAGGCCGACTTGTACTTGCCACGCTGGTTCTCGCCCGAGCCGTTGAGGTACTGCGTGGCCGTGAGCCAGTCGTAGCGCGTCACGGTGTGCGGCTTGGAACACAGCAGCTGCCCCGTGTCTTGCCGCGGCGCCGGGCCCACGCCGGGTGCGCGGCCCTTCAGTGGCACGGGCGTGCAGGCGCGGAAGCGGTCGAGAAAATCGTGGAGCACCGTCAAGTCGTTGCAGGTGCCGTCGGGGTTGCAGAACTGCGTGAGCATCACGATCTGGCCCGACGAGCGGTGCGTGAGCTTGAGCAGCGAGAACATGCCCCAGGTGTCGGGCGACGTGCCGCGCGTGGCCCAGTAGTCGCCGTAGATGGCGAGCAGCTGGGCGAAGCGCGCGGGCGTCATGGTGGCCCAGTCGAACGCGACCACCGCGAGCGCCACCTCGCGCGGCGCGGTCGGCAGGGTGTCGAACACATAGCCGGTGATCGCGCCGAAGTTGCCGCCGCCCGCACCGCGGCAGGCACGGAACAGTTCCGGCTCGTGCGTGGCATCCACGGTGCGCGGCACGACCTTGCCGCGCGCGTCGACCGTGAGGATGTCCACCGCCGAGAGCCAGTCGACCGTGAGGCCCTGCAGGCGCGACAAGAGCCCGTAGCCGCCGCCGCAGATGTGGCCGCCCGCGCCCACCGAATAACAGGAGCCACCGGGCAGCGTCACGTTGTGCTGCTTGTAGAGCTCGAGGTAGCCGTTCCAGTTCTGCGTGCCGGGCGCGACGCGGTAGCGGCCGTCACCCTTGCGGTCGGCGCTTGCCTGCGTGAGCAGGCTCAGGTCGAGGATCGCGCCGTCGGGGTTGTTGGAGACGAAGTCTTCATAACAATGCCCGCCGCTGCGCACCGTGGGCCGCAGGCCCGCATCGACGATGCGTTGCAAGGCGGCGGCGGCATCGCCCGCGTTTTCCACCAGCTCGATGCGCGACGCAGCATCGGATTCCGTGGCCGGCCATCGCAGGTTGAAGCCCTTCTTCAATGTGTTGTAGCGAGCGTCCTGGCGTGTCACGGTGATGGTCATGGGCACTGTCTCTGAAGAAGGTCTGGCGGCGATGGCGCCGGGAGAAGGGGAAGGTCTGCGTTGTTTTGGGTAGGCCTGAAATTGAAAGGTTTTTTCTTAACTTCCTCAAATTCACGTGGATATGGCGGAATGTCGCCAGTATTGACGTGAATTTCAGACTTTATGAAAAATATTTTCAGTTAGGTGCAGCGTCTTCGGCGGGCTGAGCCTGGAACATCCGCGTGAAGTCGCAGCACGCCTGCGCCAGCATCACGATCGACGACGTGAGCGCGCTGCGGTGCTCGCCCTTGTGCATCGCCACGTAGCGCACCACGGGCAGCGCGGGCGTCACGTCGATCACCTCGAGCATGCTGGCGTCGACCAGCGGCGCGAGGCATTCGCGCGGCAGGTAGCTCACGCCGAGGCCCGACACGGTGAGCCCCGTGAGCGCGACGAGGTTGCTCACCACGATCGCGTTGGCGGGCTGCACGCCCTGGTCCTTCATCCATGCGTCGTAGGCGCGGCCGGTGCCCGAGTTGTTGCCTTGCACCAGCATGCGGTGGCGCGCAAGGTCATGCAGGCGCACGGTGCCGGTGGCCGCGGCTGAGGGAATCACGCCGGGCTTGCACATCCACGCGCTCTTCACCCGGCCAATGACCTTGCTCTGCATGCGCGAGTCGGCGAAGGTATGGGGCACGATGACCACGTCGAGCTCGTCGGCCAGCAGCTTGTCGCGCAGCTGCAGGCTGTCGTCCACGTCGGGCTCGAGGATCACCTTTGGGTAGTGCTGCTGGATCAGGCCGACGAGGCGCGGCAGCCACGTCATGGCGGTGAGCTCGGTCACGCCGATGCGGATGCGACGCTCCACCACACCCGGCTTGCCGAACTGTTCGACGGCGGCATCGCGCTGGTCGAGCAGCTTCTTGGCGAGCACGAACATCTCTTCGCCCTTGTCGGTGAGACGCGCGGTGCGCTGGCTGCGGTCGAACAGTTCGGTGTCGAACAGCTGCTCCAGCTCGTGCACGCGCTTGGAGATGGCCGACTGCGAGGTGTGCAGCTGGTTGGCCGCCTGCGCGAAGCCGCCCAGCCGGGCGATCCAGTACAGGGCTTCGAGTTGCTTGAAGGTCATCACGGCGGGCGGCTCCTGAAAGAACGCTTTTATTCATGCGATTCGATCACAAAAAATCGCTTTTAGAAATTCATCGGGACGCACAAGATGCGCCCCAGGCCCCTGCCATCGCAACCCAAGGAACACACCATGGACTTCAAACTGCCTCTCGCACCTCTCGCAATGGCACTCGCCCTTGTCTTCGCCTGCGGCGCCGTCAGCGCCCAGGACGCCGGCACGCTGCGCAAGATCAAGGAGAGCGGCACGATCCAGATCGGCGCGCGCGACAGCCAGATCCCGTTCTCGTACAAGCTCAGCGCCGACAGCGCGCCCATCGGCTTCACCAATGACATCTGCCTGAAGATCGTCGACGCCGTGAAGGCCAAGCTGGGCCTGCCGAAGATCGAGGTGCGCTACACCATGCTCAACTCGACCAACCGCATTCCGCTGCTGCAGAACGGCACCGTAGACCTCGACTGCGCGACCACCACCAACACCACGCAGCGCCAGGCGCAGGTCGACTTCGCGCCCAGCCACTTCGTCACCAACATCACGGCCGCCGTGAAGAAGAACTCGGGCATCAACGCGCTGACCGACCTCAACGGCAAGAACGTGGCGACTGTCTCAGGCAGCACTTCGATCCAGCTGCTGCGCGGCGCGCGCAAGAGCGGCACCATCGAGGTGAACGAGATCGCGGGCAAGGACACCTCCGACGGCTTCCTGCTGCTGTCCACGGGCCGCGCCGATGCCTACGTGCTCGACGACGTGCAGCTGGCCGGCATGATCGCCAGCGCCACCAACCCGGGCGACTACAAGATCCTCAAGGAGTCGCTGCGCCAGGAGCCCTACGGCATCATGCTGCGCAAGGACGACCCCGAGTTCAAGGCGCTGGTCGACGAGACCGTCAACGGACTCATGAAGTCGGGCGCCATCGAGCAGCTGTACACCAAGTGGTTCCTCTCGCCGATCCCGCCGCGCAACGCGAACCTCAACTTTCCGATGACGGATGCGGTGCGCGAGATCTACAAGAACCCCAACAACAAGGGCGTCTGACACCATGGCAGTCACACGTGCAGACCTGCCGCAAGGCGAGCTCTTTTCCGAGGCGCTCATGCGCGAGGTGCGTGAGCGCTTCCTGGGCATCGAGCGCGACCACCACGGCCGCGAGCGCCTGTACTTCGACAACGCCGGCGGCTCGTTCCGCCTGAAGGCCGCGGTCGAGCGCTTCGCGCAGGTCGACGCCATTCCCGACAACGCCGAGCGCATCCACGAAACCGCCGTCGAGTTGCAGGCGATGCAGGCGCGCGGCGCCGACGACCTGCGCACCATCCTCAACGCCGTCGGCGGCAGCGTGTACCCCTCGCTCACCGCCTCGGGCGCCATGTTCGACATGGTGCGTGCGGTGGCCGAGAACGTGCCGGGCACGAACATGGTCACGACCGCGCTCGAGCACCCGTCGGCCTTCGACGCCATGCGCCTGTACGCCGAACGCCTCGGGCGCGAGCTGCGCGTGGCCAGGAGCAACCCCGTCACCGGCGGTGTCGACGTGGACGCCATCGTCGGGCTGATCGACGAGAACACCTGTGTGCTCAACGTGATCCATGCGTCGAACATCTCGGGCGCCAAGCTCGACATGGCGACCATCGTGCGGCGTGCGCGCGAGATCAAGCCCGACCTGTACATCCTCGTCGATGCCGTGCAGCACGCGCCGCACGGCGTCATCGACCTGCAGCAGACGCCGGTGGACGGCATCAACCTCGCGCCCTACAAGTTCTTCGGCTGCCGCGGTTCGGGCTTCGCGTGGATGTCGGAGCGCGCGGCTGCATTGCCGCACCACAAGCTGGCTGGCAAGAAGCCCGGCCACTGGGAGCTGGGCAGCTCGGCGCCGTGGCAGTTCGCGGTGCTCACCGAAATCGTCGACTACGTGGGCTGGCTCGGCGGCCATTTCACCGACGCCACCGACCGCCGTGCCCGCTTCGTGGCGGGCATCGAGCGCATCGAGCTGCACGAGCGCGCGCTGCTGGCGACGCTGCTCGACGGCACCGCGCAGACGCCGGGCCTGCGCGCGCTCGATGGTGTGCAGGTGTTTCTCGACCACGAAGACCTCACGCAGCGCGACCTGATCCTGGGCATCGGCTTCGACGGCCTCGACTGCACGCAGGCCGTGGTCGAGTACGGCAAGCGCGGCGTGACCGTGTACGAGCGCGTGGCCAGCAGCATCTATTCGAAGCGGATGCTCGAATCCTTTGGGCTCGAAGGCACCGTGCGCGTGTCGCCGCTGCACTGCCACACGGTGGGCGAGATGGAAGCCTTTTTGCGCGTGACGCGCGAGATTGCGCAGGCCATCAGCGCTGCGTAGGCCCATCTGGGGCCGGATCGGCGGCCTGCTGTTGTGCGTCCACGCGCGCGATGTTCTGCTGGTGCGACACCAGCATCGCCGTCAGCTCGCCGTGGACGTGCGCGTCGCCTATGCGTGGCAGCAGCGCCTGCAGCTTGCGCACCACCCAGCCCTGGCCGCGGTTGAGCAGCGCCATGCGCGCGGCCAGCTCGGGCACGGCCATCGCGCGCTCGTAGAACGCGCCGGTGCGCGTGCTGGGCGTGGCGGCCAGCGACTGGATCGCGTCGATCAGCACGCCGCACCAGCGCACCTCGTCGCGGTGGATGTCGGTCACCAGGCGCTGCAGCGCGGGGTCGTCAGTCTCGGCGGCGCTGCGCAGCGTGATGCACGCGCCGGCACGCTCGGCTTCGAGCAGCTCGTTCAGCGCGGCCAGCAGCTCCTCGCGGTTGCCGGCGTCGCGGTAGGCCGCATCCAGCTCATCGGCGTAGCAGACCGGGGAGGACACTTCCACGCGCTCGGGGAAGCGCAGCCCCTGCGCGCGCAGCGCGGCGGGCGTGTCGGCGAAAGGCGGCGTGGCATCGTCGGGCGGGGAGGCGTGGGGCATGGGCGGCAGGGGGCGCATGGCAGGGCTCCTGAAGTCGTGTGCGTTGCCATGATGAACCGATGCTTCTCTCCAAGCCAGTGGGAGCGTGCGCGCCAGCATGTCGCGCCGCCGCCGGGAATCGAAGAAGGCGTGAGCGTGGGCAGCGAGCCCAGCCTGTGGCACCCGCTGCTGGCCGACTGGCTGATCTGGATGCACCGCGTCTGCCCCGAGATCGCGCTGCGCGCCGAAGTCGACAGCGCACAGCGCCCGCTCCACGCCGTGCAGGGCGGCGCGCTCGACCTGGCCGTGCGCTACAACCCGCCGCAGCGCCCCGGCATCGGCATGCATTCGCCGGGCTGAGGCGCAGTCCTGCTCCGCGGGTTGCTACTTTCAGGTACTTACGTCCAGGGCACCGGGACTCCGACAATCGGGCGCACGCCACCCTGCGCAACGCGGGGAAGAAAAATAAGCTTCGGGGAGTTTCATGTCCAACCACGGCAGTGTGCCTGTGCGCACGCGTTCGTCGTCACCATCCGCTGACCGCAGCGCCCTGTGGGCCGAGCTGAGCCAGACGGCGCGGCTGTACCGCCTCGAAGCGCCGAGCGCTGCTTCATCTTCTTCGTCGGCCGCGCGCGAGAGCATCGACGCCCTGCGCGTGGAAGGGTGGGTGCAGCGCGAAGCCGTGTCGCAGCTGTTCGAGCTGCGCATCGTGTGCCTGAGCTTGCGCGCGGACCTGGCACTGTCTTCGCTGATCGACCAGCCGCTCACATTGATCACCGTGCTGGCCAATGGCTCGCTCGCAAAGCGCACCGGATTGATCCGCGCAGTCGAGTCGCTTGGCTCCGATGGCGGTCTGGCGCGCTACCGCCTGACGCTCGTGCCCTGGCTCTGGCTGGCCACTCAGCAAGGCCGCAGCCAGGTCTTCCAGCAGCGCAGCGTCGCCGACATCATCGAGCGCGTGCTTGCGCCGTATGCCGACGCGGGCAGTTGGGCCTTCTCCTCCGAGGTGAACAGCTTCCTCGCCGATGCGCCCGTTCGCACCTACTGCACCCAGTACCGCGAGAGCGACTTCGACTTCTTCTCGCGCCTGCTGGCCGAAGAGGGCCTGGCCTGGCGCACCGAGGAAGACGCGAAGGCCCCGATGGGCCACAAACTCGTGATCTTTTCGTCGAACGACACCCAGCCCGCCGATGCCGGCTCGCCCGTTCGCTTTCACCGCAAGAGCTCGCAGGAGCGCAGCGATGCCGTGCAGGCACTGGTGCGCCGCATGCGCCAGTCGGTCGCGCAGGTGCACCTGAGCGCCTGGAACGTCGACGGCAAGCGCCAGCTCACAGGCAGCGCGCCGGCGCGCTTTCCGGTTGGCGGCAAGAACGCCCCGCGCCTGGAGTACGACGACGTGCTCGGCCTGAACGACCGCAGCCGCGGCTGGGACACCAACCGCACGCTCGAGCGCTATGCGGCCTTGATGATGGAAGCGGCCGAATGCCGCGCCGACSTGATGCTGGGCCACAGCACCGTGCGCACCTTGCGCGCGGGTACGCGCATCGAGATCGACGATGCGCCCGCCCTGGGCTTGCAGGCCAAGCCCGCGTTGCTGCTGGACACCGTCGAGCATGTGGGAATCAACAACCTGCCCAAGGACACGGCAGCGTCGATTGCGGCGCAGCTGGGCGAACTGACGGAACACCTCGTGTTCGACCAGCCCTGCGCCCCTGTGACGGCCGAAGCCGACGTGTTCGGGCTGGTGTCTGCAGCAGTGGCAACGAGCAACGACAACAGCATCTACCCGCAACCCCAGAACCTCGCCACCGCGCAGGCCCAGGGCTACGCCAACAGTTTCTCGGGCGTGCATGCCCCGCGCCCCTGGCGCCCCGCACTGGCAGCGGCCGATGGCGCCCGCCTGCATGCCAAGCCCACGGCCAGCGGCGTGCACAGCGCCATCGTGGTCGGGCCCTCGGGTGAGACCACGCCCAACGGCGCCGACGAGCTGTACTGCAACGACCGCGGCGACGTGCGCGTGCGCTTCCACTGGCAGAACGGAACTGGAGAGAGCGGCGACAGCGCCCAGGACAACCGCAGCACCCGCTGGATCCGCGTGGCCCAGCGCCAGGCGGGCCCCGGCATGGGCTGGCAGTGGCTGCCGCGCATCGGCCAGGAAGTGCTGATCAAGTTCGTCGACCTGGATGTGGACCAGCCCGTCATCGTCGGCGCGCTGTACAACGGCCGCGGCGACGGCGGCATCGCCCCCACACCCGGCGGCGCATCGCGATCCGGTGAGGAAAGCAACGACAGCAACGACGTCTTCGCCCAAGCAGGCAACGCCTCGCCCAGCGCCCAGGCCAACCTCGCTGCAGGCCACGCCCCGCCCTGGCACGGCGCCAGCGCCGACGACAAGGGCCACCGCAACGCAGCAGCGCTCAGTGGCTTCAAGACCAAGGAGTTCGGCGGCGAGGGCTTCAGCCAGTTGGTGTTCGACGATTCGAATCAGCAGCTGCGGGTGCAACTGCACGCAAGCATTGCCCACAGCCAGCTGAACCTGGGCCACCTGATCCACCAGGCCGACAACTTCCGGGGCAGCTTCCGCGGCCAGGGCCTGGAGCTGCGCACCGACGGCTACGCCGCCCTGCGTGGCGGCAAGGGCGTCTTGCTCAGCACGTACCACGGCGCAGGCGGCCAGAAGCTGGAGCCCGTGGGCGACTTCGCCGCCGGCATGGCACTGCTCAAGCAGGTGCAGCAGCTGGGACAGGCGCTGAGCGATGCGGCCAAGACCCACGAGACCGTGCAGCTGGCCGGGCACATCGGTGCCAACAAGGCCGACGAATCTCAACTCGACAAGGAACGCGCGCCTTACGCCGCGATGGAACGCACTGTCGGCGGCATGGTGACGGCCGATGCGCTCGATGCCGCCTACGCCGATGCGTCCGACAAGGCCATCGCCACCGGCGAAGGCAAGGTGCCCCACACGAGCGACGCCGTGGTCGCACTGGCCGCACGCGGAGGGCTTGCGATGGTGGCGGGCCAGCAGCTGCAGATCGTCAGCGGCGAGACCGCCACGCTGGCCAGCGGCGGCGACATCAACCTGGCGCTGGCCGACGTGCTGCGCGTGCACAGCGGCCAGGCCATCGGTCTGTTGGCCGGGGCGCAGAAGGCCGATGCCGAAACAGGCCTGTCGGTCATCGCGGGCAACGACGACCTGGACTTCCAGGCGCAGCACGACGAACTGCGCATCCAGGCCAAGGACGCGCTGAAGATCGCGAGCACCGACCAGACGGTGGAGTTCGCGGCCAAGAAGAAGATCCGCATCGCGACTGCGCAGGGCGCGTCGATCACGCTGCAGGATGGGGACATCACGTTTGAATGCCCGGGGAAGATCACGTATCACGCGGTGCAGCGGAAGTTGGCGGGGCCGGTGCAAAGCAACTACCCGCTGCCGCAGTTTCCGCAGAGCGTTTGCGTGGAATGCCTGCTCCACGCCATGCAGTCAGGCCAAGCATTGGCCGCGAAGAATGGCTAGCGTGGAATGGATCGACCCGCCACAGCAAGGCTCAGCCGTGCTGATCCAACAGCGGCTGACTACGGAGCCCGTTGCCGCGGGCACCTACGCGCTGCTGGACATGGCGTTCGCTCCGGAACTGGCATCGCAGTTGAAGCACGCGGCCGGAGTGCGCCCACTCGTATGCCTCTACACGAACCTGTACAGCGGCCCGGGCCTCGACGCGATCGCTCCGACGCTGCTGGAGTTGCCCGCGGATGACGATGACCGACTGTCACTTCTCCAACGACTCCTACGTCTGACCAGCGGCAAGCCGATGCTGAGCATCATCGCCTCGGACCAGTCCGCAGGGGCACTCATGCTGCATTTGCAGCAGCAGATGGAAGCCGTGACGTCGGACAAGAAAGCTTGGATGCTCCGTCTGGCAGACACCCGGTCTTTTCATGCGCTGCTCGAGGTGTTCACGCCCCTTCAACGCGAACGACTTCTCGCGGGCGTGATGCACTGGCATTACCTCGGGCGCGACGGACAACTTGTCTCCGTATCCGGTACGTCGCCTCAGGCAGCGCGGGAGACCACGCCCTACGAATTGGAAGACCTCCAGCATCAGCGGTTGCAGCGCATGGCGTTGCCGGATGCCCTTCTCTTCAACATCGTGCGGCGGCCCGATTTGTTCGGCCAACTGCACGGGCGAGTCTCGGCGGCCCATGCGTGCATCGAAGACACTCTGAAAAAAATGACACCGACTACCGGGCTTCACGATGCAACGCTCTACGGCGCCGTGATCTCGGCGCTTTCTGAACAACAGCTGATCCTGGATGAGGTGGTCTGACGCATGCCGAGAATCCGCGCATTGAAATCGTTGCTTCTTGCGTTGTTGGCCATCGTGCTGGTGGGCACCTTGACGGCTGGCTGCGATGCAAAGGAGGCGGAGCCGCCTGTTGCCGAGAACAACGAAATTGGACTCACGGTAGAAGGGCTGAACTACTCCGACACTTCCGTGGGCCCTTTCTACGTCAACGATCAATGGGCGGGGAACGCTCTGAGCTATGCAGGCGGCAGAAGTGTTGCGACCAGCATTGGGCTTCCCAAAGTCTGGCGCGCGGGCCTGACGGTCACCATTTCGTGGAGCAACGACGCGCTGTATGCAAAAGATCCCAAAGCGCTGTACAGCAGAGTAGTTGAGATTCCCCGCTACAACGGCCTCCAGGGCGGCACTTTTTGGGTCGCGTTTCTGCCAAACGACCAGATCAAAGTCTATGCCTCATCCGTAGGGCCGGGACATCCGAAATTCCCAGATAAAGAGTTGATCAACCCTCGGGACTATTGCCTGATCCGTCCCGTGTGCCACGACAAGTACTACCCCAACGAACGCGTACCCGAGATGTGGGAGGTCACTTCGCCAGTGCGCATGTCAGATCCACCAACAGAAGGTGAAAAACGGGAGGCCATGAAGAGAATCGCGGAGGATGCGAAAGAAGAACAAAAAAAGGAAGCCCAGAAACCATGACGACAAGCAAATTTCTGGAACCTCTAGGTGAAGACCCACTGGCGCTGACCAAGACGCAAAAGGCTCTCTGTCTGGCGCGGCACTCATCTACTGCCGGCCTGCCATGCAACAAGGAACTGCACTTTGGTTTCTTCTTCGACGGAACCAACAACAACCGTATTCGCGATACGCCGACCAAGAGCCAAAGCAATGTGGCACGGCTGTACGACGTTTTTGACGATGCTCCGGCTGAGAATGCCCGCATCTACGCTGCCGGCGTAGGAACTCCCTTCCGGGAGGAGGTTGGTGATAGCGGTTTGGGCGCTGCGGCCAATGCGGGTCTGGGTGCTGGTTGGGGCGGAGAAGCGCGCATCAATTGGGCGCTGCTGCAACTCCATGACTCTTTGTACCGCTATTTTTTTCGGGGCTCAAATTTCAGCGCATCTCTCGGGACCAGCGACCTCGCTACCGTTAAGAAGATGTCCGCAGATGTCAACATGTCCCCCGGCGCCATCCGCAACCTGGGAAAAAGCGAAGTACAGATGCTGCGGGAGGTGGGCCTGACGGAGAAGGTGGGGAACATCTTCGATACGACCGTCACTCCTGTTCGGGACAAGGCGCGGAGGGACATTCTGCGAGAGCGCCGTCAGCAGTTGTGGAACAAGCTCGGCAGCCTGGTGCAGCAGCGCAAACCCAAGCTGGAGCGGCTGTGCATCTCGGTTTTCGGCTTTTCACGCGGCGCTGCGGAAGCGCGTGCCTTCTGCAACTGGTTGACCGACGCACTCGACCCCGACTACACATTGGCCGGGCTCAAGGTCGAAGTCGTTTTTCTGGGTATCTTTGACACAGTGGCGTCAGTTGGCATGGCGCAAAGCGCACTGATCAGAGACGGGCACGATGCTTGGGGTCGGCCCAAGGATCTGGCTATTCCCGGCTATGTGCAGCGCTGCGTGCACTTGGTCTCCGGGCATGAGGTTCGCGGCTCCTTTCCGCTCGATCTGGCCGGAGGCGATGGCATTGAGGTGGTGTATCCGGGGGTGCATTCGGATGTGGGCGGCGGCTATCCCCCCGGCGAACAGGGGCGAGGCAGCGCAAACGGGACATCACTCAAGCCAAACGACAGCGCCAAACTCTCGCAGGCTCCGCTCTGCCAAATGTTCCGCGAAGCGGTGACAGCAGGCGTGCCGTTGGATCTCAATGGACCGCGCGTACTGCAATACATGCGCGATGCATTCACGGTAGCGCCTGCGTTGCGCGAGGCCTTCAATGCCTATGTAGCGGCCGTCAAGCCGCTGCTCGGCGACGGGATCAGTACCCCAGCCGCTATGCAGACTCACTACGGGCTCTACGTACGCTGGCGTCGCCTTCGCCTGGGCCCCACAGGTGCTGAAGCCCTCGAGACACAAGACTTTCTCAAGCGCGCCAAACAGTTCAAGTACGGACAGGACTACACCGACTTGACGCTTGCCAACGCCGAACTCCGAGATGAATGGAAGACCCTCAAGAAGGACGAGAAAGATCCTCTGTATGACGACACTTTGCTAGGTACGTTTTTGAGGGGTAGCTCTATCCCGAGATTTCTGACTGACTGGGTGTGGGGCGAAAAAGTGCGGCAATGGAAGGACGTTCGAAGGCACTGGAACAGTCCCGACCCATTGCCCTCGGCTGTCATTCATTTGCTGGACGACTACGCCCATGACTCGCGCGCCTGGTTCAAGCCGACAGGCGAAACCAATGAATCGACCTGGCGTGCGAAGCAAACAGACCGCATGGCCCAACTCGAAGCCAAGGATGCCGCCAACAAGGAAGGTGAGCGCAGGAATCGCGCGATTCTCGACACAGCTCAGGAGGCCGCACGCAGAGGGCGACCGGTGTACGCCCCCACGATCTCACCACCGCCACCCGCGCTGACCAAGCAGGAACTCGCCGATCTGACGGCCTACCGCAAGGACAAAACCCTTCCGACCGAAACCGGCTCTCGCGAACCCAGCTCGATCTGGGGCTACCTGCGCTGGCGTACGCTGTACCGAAACGGTGTGGCGTTGACGAACAAGGAGCGCCTGGATTCCTACATTTCGGCGCAACCACCCAAGGAGCCGCCGCCGATGGATGCAGAAGGCATGCGGCAGATCATGAGCACCAAGGGCATCGGGGACATATTCAGCGGCATGCGTTAAGGGGCTAATCCACCCGGCCTACCGCCACGACGAGTAGAAATGCGCGAATACGGCTTTCGGCCAAGTACGCTGGCAATTGCCTCCGATGACGCCGGACCAAGATGAATCCGATCCCCCTCATCCTGATCGCCGGCACCCTGCCGTCGCTGGTGTGCACGCTCTTCCTGATCGGCCATCGTGTGCGCCCGCATCCGTCATGGGCACCTCGCTTGAAGCAAGCCCGGCTGTTCGTTCTCGTGCTGGCCGGCGCCGCATTGCTCTACCTCGGCGCGCGCCATCTGCTCGTCGACGCACGCCATACAGGCGCACGTCTCGAGACCTACATGGCCGCCGTGACGTTCGCACCCTGCATCGTTTCAGGACTCGTCGCCCTGTTCCTCAAGCCTTGACGATCGCCCTCACTCACCCAATCCGCGCAATCGTCGTCCCAGCCGCCACATAGCCACCCGCCGCAGCCGCGAACGCGATGCGCCCTGCGCGGTGCGCAACGACCTGCATCTCCATCTTCATCGCCTCCATCACCGCGATCACGGCGCCTTCGGCGACCTCATCGCCGTCGGCGACCTTCCAGCCTTGCAACGTGCCCGACACCGGCGCAGTCACGGCGGCGGCATCAGCCGCAGGTGCGCTCGCAACACCAGGCAACGCAGCACCAACACCACCCGCCGACGCCAACCCACGCAGCAACTCCGCCGGCAGCCCCAGCGACATGCGCCGCCCGTCGATCTCGATCGCCGTGCGATGCAGCGCTGCATCCGGCAGTGGATCAGGCCGCATGCCCGCCGCTTCGTCGTTCGCAAAGTCCGTCTCGATCCAGCGCGTGTGGACCTTGAACGTGTCTTCCGACACGAAGTCAGGGTGCGCCATCACCGCGCGGTGGAACGGCAGCACGGTCGCCAGGCCTTCGATGCGGAATTCCTTCAGCGCGCGGCGTGCGCGTGCGATCGCCTGGGCGCGCGTGGCGCCGGTGACAATGAGCTTGGCCATCAGCGAGTCGAAGGTGCCGGGCACCTGCGAGCCGGCGTCCACGCCGGTGTCGACGCGCACGCCCGGGCCCGAGGGTGCGTCGAACACGTGGACGGGGCCGGGCGTCGGCAGGAAGCCGCGGCCCACGTCTTCGGCGTTGATGCGGAACTCGAAGGAGTGGCCGCGCGGTGCGGGCGTCTCTGTGACCGACAGCGGCAGGCCTTCGGCGATGCGCAGCTGCTCGATGACGAGGTCGATGCCGGTGGTTTCCTCGGTGACGGGGTGTTCGACCTGCAGGCGCGTGTTGACCTCGAGGAAAGAGATCGCGCCGCTCGCACTCAACATGAACTCGACGGTGCCGGCGCCGGTGTAGCCGGCGGCCGCGCAGATGTCGCGCGCCGATTGGTGGATGCGCTCGCGCTGTGCGTCGCTGAGGAACGGCGCGGGCGCTTCTTCGACCAGCTTCTGGTTGCGACGTTGCAGCGAGCAGTCGCGCGTGCCGAGCACGACGACGTTGCCGTGCGTGTCGGCGATCACCTGCGCCTCGACGTGGCGCGGGCGGTCGAGGAACTGCTCGACGTAGCACTCGCCGCGGCCGAAGGCGGTGATAGCTTCGCGCACGGCCGACTCGAACAGGCCTTCGACTTCGTCGAGCCGCCATGCGACCTTGATGCCGCGCCCGCCGCCGCCGAAGGCCGCCTTGATGGCGATCGGCAGGCCGTGCTGCTCGGCGAAGGCGAGCACCTCGCTGGCGTCTTTCACCGGGTCGGCGGTGCCCGCGACGAGCGGCGCGCCAACCTTCAGTGCGAGCTTGCGGGCCTGCACCTTGTCGCCGAGCGTGGCAATGGCCGAGGGCGACGGGCCGATCCATGTGAGGCCGGCGTCGATCACCGCCTGCGCGAAGGCAGCGCTTTCCGAGAGGAAGCCGTAGCCGGGGTGCACGGCGTCGGCGCCGCTGCGCTTCGCAACGGCCAGCAGCTTGGGAATGTTGAGGTAGGTGTCGGCGGGGCGGTGGCCGTCCAGGCCGTAGGCCTCGTCGGCCCGGCGCACGTGCAGTGCATTGAGGTCGGGATCTGCATAGACGGCGACCGACTGCACGCCGTGGTCGGCGCAGGCGCGTGCGATGCGCACGGCGATTTCGCCGCGGTTGGCGATCAGGACTTTTTTCATCGCAGGACTCTCGATCTCAAAGGTCGATGGGGCCATGCTGGCCAGCCATCGGTTGGAAGCGGACGCGGGCGTTCACGGGGATCTGCCCCGCACGGTCCAGGTGGTGGGTGGCGACCGACGCGATCACGGGGTAGCCGCCGGTGAGCGGGTGGTCGGCCAGGAACAGCACAGGCTGGCCGCTGGGCGGCACCTGGATCGAGCCGCGCGCCGTGCCCTCGCTGGGCAGCTCGGCGGTGTTCGCACGCACGAGCGGCGCTTCACCATTCAGCCGGATGCCGACGCGGTTGGACTGCGGCGTCACCACCCACGGCTGGCTGCACAGGCGCTCGACGGCGTCGACAGTGAACCAGTCGGTGCGCGGGCCGAGCACGATGTCGAGCACGACTTCGTCCTGCACGGTGGGCAGGTCGGACGGCGGCGCTTCGGTGGCACCGACGACGGCGCCGATGGCAACGGCGCGCACGGCCAGTACATCGCCCGCCACCACGGCGGGCGGGCCGATGCGGGCCAGCGTGTCGGTCGCGCAACTGCCGAGCACGGCCGCCACGGCAAAGCCACCGCGCACAGACAGGTAGCTGCGGATGCCGGCGACCGGTTCGCCGAAGGTGACGGTGTCGCCGTCGGCCAGCGCAACGGGCTGGTAATGCGACAGCGGCCATTGCGCGCCATCGGCGCGGGTCAGCGTGAGCGGGCCGTCGGCGCCGGTGATAGCGATCACGGCGTCGCCGCGGCAGACGAACTGGAAGCCGCCGTAGGCCAGCTCGAGGCACGCGGCATCCGACGCATTGCCGACCAGTCGATTGGCTGCCTGCAGCGAGCGCTGGTCCATCGCACCGGAGGCGGACACGCCCTGCCGCGCTTGGCCATGGCGACCGCCGTCCTGCCACAGCGCTTGCAAACCAGTGGCGCGAACTTCGAGTGCGCAGCCGCCTTCGATGGCAGCAGATGCTGGTGCGGCGACAGCTTTCTCGACCACAGGCAGTGCCACCTTCAATGACGTGGCATCCACAAAGCGCACCGTGTCACCAGGCTGCAGCAGCGCCGGCGTCTCGCGCGACAGGTCCCACATCGGTGTGTCCGTCACGCCGATGATCTGCCAGCCGCCGGGGCTGGCCTGCGGGTACACACCGCTGAAGCTGCCCGCGAGCCCGACGGCGCCTGCGGGGATGCGGGTGCGTGGCACGGCGCGGCGCGGCACGTTCAGACTCGGGTGGCCGCCGCTCAGGTAGGCGAAGCCGGGCGCGAAGCCGGTGAAGGCGACGGTGTAGTCGCTGCCGGTGTGGCGGCGCACCAGCTCGTCGGGCGTGATGCCGAGCAGGCCGACCACTTCGGCGATGTCTTCGCCGTCGTAGCGCACGGGAATCTCGATGCGCTTGTCGACGCGCGTCTCGCGGGCGTCGAGCTTTCGCAGGCGCACGGCATGCGCCAGCGCTGCCGCCGACAGCACGGCGGGCCGGAAGGTGATGAGGATCGTGCGCGCGGCGGGCACCAGCTCTTCGATGCCGGCGATGGGCTCGGCGCGCAGCGAGGCCAGCAGCGCGAGCGTCTGCGCCAGGTCGTCGAGTTCGACCAGCACCGCGTTCAGGTTGACGGGCAGAAAGTGCATCGACGTCGTCATGCGGTCGCTGCCTCGGTGAAGGGGCGGATCGTCACACCGGCTTGCACGAGCCGCTCGCGCACGCGGCGCGCCATCTCGACCGCGCCGGGGCTGTCGCCATGCACACAAATCGAATCGGCGCGGATGCGCACCACGCTGCCGTCGATGGCGGTGACGGTGCCTTCGTTCGCCAACCGCAGCATGCGCTCGGCCACGTCGTTCGCGTCGTGCTGCACGGCACCGGGTTCGCGGCGCGACACCAGCGTGCCTTGCGGCGTGTAGGCGCGGTCTGCAAAGGCTTCGGCCACCACGCGCAGGCCCTGCGCCTCGGCCCAACCCACGAGCGGCGAGCCCGCGAGCGCGACGAGGACCAGGCTGGAATCGATCTCGCGGAGGGCGGCGATCACGTCGCGCGCCTGGCGCTCGTCGTGCGCGATGGTGTTGTACAGCGCGCCGTGCGGCTTCACGTAGCGCACCTCGGTGCCGGCCGCGGCGGCCAGGCCCTTCAATGCGCCGATCTGGTAGATCACGTCGGCGCGCAGGTCGGCGCTGTCGACGTCCATGTTGCGGCGGCCGAAGCCGACGAGGTCGCGGTAGGCCACGTGGGCGCCCACGGCAACGCCGCGTTCCTTCGCCTGGCGCAGTGTGCGCAGGATGCCCGCGGGGTCGCCGGCGTGGAAGCCGCAGGCCACGTTGGCGCTGCTGACGATGTCGAGCATGGCGGCGTCGTCGCCCATGCGCCAGACGCCGAGGCTCTCGCCGAGGTCACTGTTCAAGTCGATGTTCATCGGGGGTCTCCGGCGTGCTTGCGTGCACGCCCTGGGTTCAATGCAGCTGGCCGGCGGTTTCGCGCACGTCGTGGCGCACGGTGAGCGCGGTGCGGATCGCCACGCGGAAGGCCTCCACCTGCGCGGCCAATGCCATGCTCGCCACGCCGGGCTTCGAGGACGCCTGCTCGGGCAGGTAGGGCACGTGGACGAAGCCGCCGCGCGTGTGCGCCAGCGCCGGGCGCGTGGCGAGCCGGTGCATCAGCGCGTAGAAGATGTGGTTGCACACGAAGGTGCCGGCGCTGTTCGACACGGCCGCAGGCAGGCCCGCCGCGCGCATGTCGCGCACCATGGCCTTGATCGGCAGCGTCGAGAAGTAGGCCGCCGGGCCGTCCTTGACCACGGGCAGGTCGATGGGCTGCTGTCCGGCGTTGTCGGGAATGCGCGCGTCGTCGATGTTCAGCGCGGCGCGCTCCATCGAGATTTCGGTGCGCCCACCCGCCGCGCCGATGCACAGCACCAGCTGCAGGGGCGAGCCGATCAATGCGGCGTCGAGCGTGTCGATGGCGCGGCCGAACACGCAGGGCAGTTGCACCGCCTGCACCACGGCGCCTTCGCAGGCCCAGCCGTCGAGCGCGCGGGCAATTTCCCAGGCGGGGTTGACCGGGTCGTTCTCGAAGGGCTCGAAGCCCGCGAGTAGCACGCGGCGTGCCTTCGCATCGGTGGTGGCGATCGTCATGCGCGGTGCCTCAGCGGAACATCAGGAAGTACAGCAGGAAGATGTTGACCACCAGCAGCGCGGCCGCGGTCGGTATCTGCACCTTGATCACCGCGTTCTTGTCGGGCAGCTCCAGCAGGGCCGCGGGCACGATGTTGAAGTTGGCCGCCATCGGCGTCATGAGCGTGCCGCAGTAGCCCGAGAACATGCCGATGGCCGCCATCACGGCCGGGTCGCCGTGGTACACGCCCACCAGCACCGGCACGCCGACGCCGCCCGTCATCACCGGGAAGGCCGCGAAGCCGTTGCCCATGATGATGGTGAACAGCGCCATGCCCAGCACGTACACCGCGACGGCGACGAAGCGGATGTCCATGTTGATGTAGCTGGTGGTGATGTGCGCCACCGCCTTGCCCACGCCGGCGTCGGAGAACACCAGGCCCAGCATGCCGAGCATCTGCGGCAGCACCACGGCCCAGCCGAGCGCGTCGGTCAGGCGGCGCGACTCGCGCATGCCCTGCACGGGCGTCTCGCGCGTCAGCCAGCAGGCCAGCGCCAGCGCCACCACGCAGCCGATGCCCAGGCTCACCAGCGTGGTGTTCTTGGGGTCGAGCAGCAGCGTGCCGCCGAGCTTGATGTGGCTCATGCCCACGGTGCCGATCACGGTGACCAGCGGAATCGCCAGTGCGGGAATGAACAGCTTGTTGCCCAGGCGCGTGGCACTGGCCTGGTATTGCTCGGGGGTGGGCTCGCGGTGCTTGCCCGCGCCGACGCCGCGCAGGCCGGCAATGACGGCCATGCCGATCGCACCGACGCCGACCAGCGCGGGCGGCAGCTTGTCGCCGACGAGGAAGACCAGCGCATAGATGCCCCAGAAGAGCGCGCTGGTGTAGCGCTTGGGGTGCTGGCGGTCGGCCAGCGTCATCACGGCCGTGACGGCGAGGATGAAGCCGACCAGAAGGTACAGGTGCTGGATCGAGAGAATCATGATGTTCAGCGTCCTTCCTTGGCGGGCACGGCGGTGGCAACGGGTGCATCGGCATCCGCCGCGCCGCCCAGCTCACGGGCCAGCGCCTGGTCGAGCCGGCGCAGGCGCCAGGCGTGGATGATGAAAGCGGCAATGGCCGTCGGAATGCCCCACATCGCGATGTGCAGCGGCTCCACGTCGATGCCCGCTTCGTGCAGGAAGGTGGTCATGAGCACGATGGCGCCGAAGGCCACGAAGATGTCTTCGCCGAAGAACAGGCCCACGTTGTCGGTGGCCGCGGCGTAAGCGCGCAGCTTGTGGCGGATGCGGTCGGGCAGCTTGCCGTAGCGCGTTTCGGTGGCGCCTTCGGCCATCGGCGCGAGCAGCGGACGCACCATCTGCGGATGGCCGCCCAGGCTGGTCAGGCCCATGGCCGCCGTGAGTTCGCGCGCGGCGAGGTAGACGATCAGCAGGCGGCCGGCGGTGGCCGACTTGATGCGGCTGATCCAGTTCTGCGCGTGCTGGCGCAGGCCGTGGCGCTCCAGCAGGCCGATCACCGCCAGCGGCAGAAGAATGATCAGCGGCAAGTTGCGCGTCTTGATGAAGCCGGTGCCGATGGCCGTGAGGATCGCCATCGGGCTGAAGCCCGCGGCAAACGCCGTCACGATGGCCGTGACGATCACGACCAGCATCGGATTGAAGCGCAGGATGAACCCCGCAATGATCACGGCCACGCCGATCAGCGGCCACAGGGGGACTTCAGGTGTCATGGTTGGTCTTTCGTTGCAATGCAAAACACCGGCGCTTGGGCACCGGTGCGGTCGATTGATGCAAACCTCATGCCAATGAATGAGCAATTCATTTCTTATGAATCACTCATTTCAAACAAGTTGTTGAACAATTTAATGTAGTGTGCCCAACAACAGTGCTTGGATACCCCCATGAAAACCCTGAAACGGGCGCATTTCGGTGCACGGCTCGGCGTGGCCGCGGGGGCTGTCTGTTACAACGCAGGCTCGCTGCGCCCCTCCCTTTTCCCCTCCGACCGACCGGCATGACCCGACTGGATTCCCCCACTTCCCCCGCCTCGCCGGCCGCCGGCGCGCTCACGCTCAACGACCGCGTGGCCGAGCTGATTCGCCAGAAGATCGTGAAGGGCGAGTTTTCGCCGGGGCAGCGGCTGTCGGAGGCCGCGCTGGCCGACAACCTGGAGATTTCGCGCAACACCCTGCGCGAGGTGTTCCGCACGCTGACCAAGGAAGGCCTGCTCAAGCACGCGCCGAACCGCGGCGTGTTCGTGGCTGTGCCGAGCATCGCGTCGATCATCGACATCTACCGCGTGCGCCGGCTCATCGAGTGCCAGGCGCTGGCGCAGGCCTACCCGCGCCACCCCGCCAAGAAGCACATGCGCGAGGCGGTCGAGATGGCGCTGAAATGCCGCGACGCCGGCGACTGGCTGGGCGTGGGCACGGCCAACATGGAGTTCCACAAGGGCATCGTCGAGCTGGCCGACAGCGAGCGGCTCAATGTGCTGTTCGCCCACATCCTGGTCGAGCTGCGGTTGGCCTTCGGGCTGCTGAAAGACCCGGAGTTTTTGCACGCGCCCTACGTGGACATGAACACGAAGCTGCTCGAACTCATCGAGGCCGGCAAGTTCGCCGAAGGCTCGGCGGCGCTGAACGACTACCTCATCCACTCCGAGCGCATCGTGCTGGCGGTGTATGCGCGGCAGATGCCGGACGGCGGGCTCGACAACTAGTTGAACCAGCCCGCGCCGCGCGGCGCGGGCTGCCGCGCTAGCGCTCCTTGCCCATCATCAGGTCGGGCAGGAACGTCACGATGCTGGGGAACAGCGTGACCAGCGCGATGCACAGCACGAGGCAGAAGAAGAAAGGAATCGCTGCCTTGGCGATCACGTTGCTGTCCTTGCCTGTCATGTTCTGCAGCACGAACAGGTTGAAGCCCACGGGCGGCGTGACCTCGGCGATCTCGACCAGCAGCACCACGAAGATGCCGAACCAGACCAGGTCGAAGCCTGCCTTCTGGATCATCGGCAGCACCACGGCGCTGGTCAGCACGATCATCGAGATGCCGTCCAGCGCCGTGCCCAGCACCAGGTACACCACCACCAGCGCGCCGATCAGTGCATAGGGCGACAGGTGCATGCTGTCGACCCACTCGGCCAGCTCGCGCGGGATGCCGGTGAAGGCCATGGTCTTGGTGAGAAAGGCCGCGCCGGCCAGGATGAACATGATCATGCAACTGGTGCGCGTGGCGCCCATGATGCCGTCCTTGAAGTTCTTCCACGTGAGGCTGCGTCCGTAGGCCGCAATCGCCAGCGAGCCGAGCACCCCGAAGGCCGCGCACTCGGTGGCCGTGGCCCAGCCCGCCACCAGCACCCAGACGATGAACACGATCAGCAGCGCGCAGGGAATGAGGTTGCCCGACAGCCGGATCTTCTGCATGAAGGTGGTGGGCGGGTCGGCCGGCGGTACCTTGTCCGGATGGCGCAGGCTCCACCATGCGATGTAGCCCGAGAACAGCAGCATCAGCAAAAAGCCCGGCAGGAAGCCGGCCAGGAAGATGCGGATGATGGAAGCGTCGGCCGCCACGGCATACACCACCATCGTGATCGACGGCGGGATCAGGATGCCCAGCGTGCCGGCCGTGGCCAGCGAGCCGATGGCCAGCTTCTCGTCATAGCCGCGGCGCTTGAGTTCGGGCAGTGCCACTTTGGCGATGGTCGCGCAGGTGGCGGCCGACGAGCCCGAGACCGAACCGAACACGCCGCAGCCGAGGATGGTGGTGTGCATCAGCCGGCCGGGCACGCGGTTGAGCCAGGGGCGCAGGCCTTCGAACATCTCTTCGCTGAGCTTGGTTCTGAAGAGGATCTCGCCCATCCAGATGAACAGAGGCAGCGCGGCCAGCTCCCAGCTCGCGTTGCTTTCCCAGAAGGCCGAGAACAGGTTCTTGCCGGGCAGCGTGTTGGTGAAGAAGGCCTGGCCGACCCAGCCGACGATGGCCAGGGTCATGGCGATCCAGACGCCACCGGCGAGCAGCAGAAGCATGATGGCGAGCAAGAGCGCGCCCATGAGCAGGGTTTCGAGCATGGCGTGCGTTCAGAGGTCGGAGGAAAAATCGCCGGCTGCGTGCCGCTCTTCGATGGCCCGCTGGTAGCTCGGCTTCTCGCCGCGCACCACGCCCACCAGCTCATCGAGCATGGCGATCAAGAGCAGCCAGCAGCCGATCACGAAGGCGGACTGCGGAATCCAGATCGGAATGACCACCAACCCTGTGGCCATCTCCGCGAACTCGTAGCTCTCGTACGTGAAGCTGGTGGCCCAGTAGGTCAGGTAAGCCACCGACACCGCCGCGATCAGCAGGCACATCACGTCCAGCACACGCCGCACCTTCGGCGGCACGGCGTCCAGCAGCAGCGTCACGCGAACGAAGTCGCCATGCCGGAAGGCATGCGCCATCGCAAAGAAGGCCGCAGCGGCGCACAGCCAGGAGACGATGTCGTTGAGCCCGCTCACGTGCCAGTTCATCTGACGGCCCACGCCCGCCACGATCATCAGCACGAAGATCAGGAAGACGCAGGACGCACCCAGGGCGCCCGCACCGTCATACAGACGGTCGAGGAAGCGGCGCATGACTGCTTACTTCTTCTTGTAGCTGTCGACGATGGCTGCGCCATCGGCACCGGCGGCCTTGAGCCAGTCCACCTGCATGGTGGCGCCGACCTGGCGCAGGTCGGCGTCCAGCTTGGGCGAAGGCTTGCGCACCTTCATGCCGCGCTCGGCCAGCAGGCGCTTGTAGTCGTCGTTCTTCTCCTGCGCGACCTTCCAGCCGCGCGCTTCGGCGTCGGCGGCGGCCTTGGCGACGGCGGCCTTGGTGGTCGCATCCAACGCATCGAACGCCTTGGCATTCACAAGAATCGCGTTCTTCGGAATCCAGGCCTGCGTGTCGTAGAAGTTCTTGATGTGCTCGAAGGTCTTGGTGTCGTAGCCGGTCGAGCCCGAGCTCATGTAGCTCTCGATCACGCCCGTGGCCATCGCGGCGCTGAGTTCGGCCTGCTGGATCTGCACCGGCTGCGCACCGATGAGTTCGGCGATCTTGGCCGTGGCCGGGCTGTAGGCGCGCCACTTGATGCCGCGCAGATCGGCCACCGAGGCGACCTCTTTCTTGGAATAGATGCCCTGCGGTGCCCAGGGCACCACGAACAGCACCTTGATGCCCTGGGCGGCGAGCAGCTTGTCCATCGCGGGCTTGGAGGCGTCGTAGAGCTTGCGGGCTTCAGGGTACGTGGTGGCCAGGAAGGGCACGCCGTCCAGTGCATAGATCGGGTTTTCGTTGGCGTAGTTGGCCAGCAGGATCTCGCCGGCTTGAGCCTGGCCGCTTTGCACAGCGCGCTTGATCTCGGGCGCCTTGAACAGCGACGCATTGGCGTGCACCGTGATCTTCAGCTTGCCGCCGGTGGCTGCGTCCACGTCCTTGGCGAACTGCGTGATGTTCTCGGTGTGGTAATTGGTCGCGGGGTAGGCATTGGCCAGATCCCACTTGGTCTGGGCGTGGGCGCCGAGGGAGAAGGCCAGGCCTGCGAAGGCGGTGACGACGGCGTGCGCGTAGGGATTTCGCATGGGAACGCTCCGGAAGAAGAAAAAAGAAAGAGAGAGGAAACGAATGCGCAAGGCAAAGCCACGGCGTGCAGTGCATGCACGCCGTGGTGCCGACGGCCCAGGGGGCCGGACCGGCTATTCCTTCTTCTTGGGGGCCAGCTCGAGCGGGCTGGCCGGCAGGTCGGAGCGCCGGGGCTCGGGCTTGTCCGCGACCTTGCAGTCCTGGTCCTTGAAGGGGCCGGCCTCGCGCACCCAGTCGGGGCTGATCGGATGCTGCGCGCAGACGGCCTTACCGCTGACCTTGTTGCGCATCAGGTAGAAGCTCTCGGTGGGTTGCGCCAGGGCCGCGCCCGACAGCGCCAGGCCGACGATGCCGATGAAGAGTTGGTGTTTCATGTCCATGCCTTCTTGTGATGCAACGTTGTCAGGGTGCCGGCGCCGACAGGGTCTTTGCCATCGCGATCACCAGGTTGCGGCCCTGGGCCACGATGGAGTCGCGGAAGCCCTCGAAGGTTGCATCCGTGATCTTGCCGTCGCTGCCCGCGCCGAAGCGCGTCATGACCGGCGTGTGGATGTGGCCGGCGGGAATGTTCAGCTTGAAGGTGTCGCGCAGCAGCGTGTTGCGGTACGCGCTGGCATTGGAGAGGTAGTTGCCGCCGCCGCCCGTGCGGGCGCAGTTGTTGTCCAGCGGGCCCAGCGCGTCTTTCTTGCACGGCTGCACGTTGTAGGTGTCGCGCCGAATCACGCTCCAGCCGCCCGGCGTTTCGGTGTCGCGGTTGATGACGCCCTCGCCGGTCTTCGCGTCGATCATGGCCTGGAACGGCAGCGTCGACACCGTGAACTGCGGCGGCGTCTCCTTGGCCCAGGGCCGCGGCAGGAAGCCGAGCCAGCGCTCCGGCGGATAGATGTCGCAGTCGAGCACCGACGGAAACCTGTCGCCGTCCATGCAGGCGGGCCAGACGTTGTCGTTGCCCGGGATGCTGGCCAGGTGGTAGCGGCCGTTGAAGTGCTCCAGGTGGAAGGCCCCACCGCCCTGGCTCATCGAGATGGATGCGTCCACCCGCTTGGGCCCGGGCTTGAACCACGGCCCCAGCGTGTCTTCCTGCATGCCCTGCAGGAAAGGCGGGTAGTTCACGGGCAGGATGAAGGTGCGGATGACTGCCGTGGTGCCGTCGCCCAGCGCCACGGTGTTGCCGTCCAGCGAGAGGATGGTCGCGCCCGAGGGATTGCCGATGCGGATGTTCGGGTTGTCGTGGACGCCCGGCGTGCCCAGCGTGAAGGGATCGAAGCCGCTGACCAGGATGCGCTTGTGGCCCGCGCCTTCCGGGAAGTCGATCGCGTACTGGCCGCGCGACGCACGCTCGAATTCGTTCTCCAGCGCGGCGCGCTGTGCGTCGTCGAGCGGGAAGTCGGGCTTCCACTGGCGCAGCGCAAGCGTCATGGTCAGACGCGCCCAGTACAGCATGCGGTCGTCGCTCTGCGGCAGGCTGCCCTCGACCTTGCGGCCCTGCACCCGGTCCACCGCAGCCTGCCACAGCTGCTGACCCTCGGCCTTCAGCAGGACCACGGCCGCGTCGTAGCTCGACGCGCCGGCCAGGCCATCCTTGCACAGCTTGAGCGCGAACGCCGGCCCGAACTTGTCGAAGCCGCTGTCCTGCAACAGCTGCTGCGAGAAGCTCGCCGCATCGCTGGCGCTGAGCTTGTTGGGCAGGCGCTGCTCTTCGTACGAGGCCGCGACACCGGTGTCCATCGCGCACTTGGCCTGGATCGCCGGCGGCGCGGGTGGTGGGGGATTCGTCGTGGGGGGCGGTGCGGGCGGTGGTGCGTTGGCAGCGGCGATTGCTGCTGCCATGGCCGCAACGGTGGCCGGGTCAGGCCCGCCACCTCCGCCGCCGCCACCGCCACCGCATCCCGCCAGTACCGCCGCGCAGATACCCAGCCCCAGTGCATTCCGACGCCAGGAGACGCCGCCCTGCGGGACGCCTACCGCGTCCCTCGCTTCGCAGTCGTCCCCCGCAGAGGGGCTCGGATGAAAGTCGCTTGCCATGACGAATCGCTCCCATGAATGTGATGTGCAGACCAGGAAAGCCTCGCGGCCGGTTGCCGTGAGCCTCGGAAATTGGTCAACAGGAGCATCGATCTTGGTCTCAACCGTTCGATCTTGGTTGAGCTTGAATTGATGTTTTGTTGAACAATTAAACGGATGATGCCCCACCATATTCGCCATGAAATTGGTGCAAACCCGCGAGATGAACGACGCGCTTGCCAACGCCGAACGGCGCGTGTCTCCGTGATTCGTGGGGTGTGCGCGAGGGCAAACGAGCACCGCAGGCAGCGCGGCGCGCCACCCCGGACTGCTGAAATAATGGTCACCCCGCCACACCCGCCGCCGGATGCGCCATGACCCTGTCCGCCTACCTGCTGTTCCTCCCCGCCTGCTTCGCCATCAACATGGCGTTCGGCCCCAACAACCTGCTGTCGGTCACCAACGGCGCGAAGCACGGCGTGTCTCCCGCGGTGATCGCGGCGAGCGGCCGGCTCGTGGCCTTCGCGGTCATGATCGCCATCGCGGGCCTGGGCATGGGCGCGGTGCTGGTGGCTTCAGAGTTGGCCTTCGATGTCATCAAGTACATCGGCGCCGCGTACCTCGTGTGGATCGGCATCCGGCTGCTGCGCGCGCCGGCGCCCACCGCCGAAGTGGGGGCGCACGAGGCTGCGCCGCCGTCGATGCGTGCGCTGGTGCGCCAGGAGTTCACCGTGGCGGCCGGCAACCCGAAGGCCATCCTGGTGTTCACCGCCTTCTTCCCGCAGTTCGTGGTGCCCGGCGCGTACGCGTCGAGCTACCTGCTGCTGGGCGTGACCTTCCTCGTGTTCGAGCTGGTCGCGATTGCGCTCTATGCGCTGCTCGGCGCGCGCATGCGCCGGCTGGCCAACGGCAGCCGCGCCATGCGCTGGTTCAACCGCATCAGCGGCAGCATGATGGTCGGCTTCGGCTTGATCCTGGCCTTCACGCGCCGGCCGGCTTGATCGACCTCAGGCCTTGAGGTACTCGGCCTTGGTGCCGAGCCAGCGATCGATGTGGCGTTGCGCCAGCTCGGGGTGCTTCTGCAGCATCACCGGCGCGAGCTCGCGCGCCCAGTCGAGCAGCAGCGTGTCGGTCGCGAGGTCGGCAAAGCGCAGCAGCGGCGCGCCTGACTGGCGCGCGCCCAGAAATTCGCCGGGCCCGCGAATCTCGAGGTCGCGTCGCGCGATCTCGAAACCGTCGCCGGTTTCGGCCATGGCCTTGAGCCGCGCACGCGCCGCCTCGCCCACCCGGCCGCTATCGCCCGGCGCATAGAGCAGCACGCAGGCCGAGGCCGCCGCGCCGCGCCCCACGCGCCCGCGCAGCTGGTGCAGCTGCGAGAGGCCGAAGCGCTCGGCATGCTCGATCACCATGAGCGAGGCGTTGGGCACGTCGACGCCCACTTCGATCACCGTGGTGCTCACGAGCACCTGGATTTCGTTCGCAGTGAAGGCCGCCATCACCGCCTGCTTCTCGGCCGTGGGCATGCGCGAATGCAGCAGGCCGACGTGGATGTGGTCGCCGAGCGTGCCGGCGAGTTCGTCGCGCGTCTCGGTGGCGTTGCGCAGGTCGACCGCCTCGCTCTCCTCGATCAGCGGACAGACCCAGTAGACCTGCCGGCCCTGCGCAATCTGCGCCTGGATGCGGTCGATGACCTCGTCGCGCCGGTGGTCGGCCACCAGCTTGGTGACGATGGGCGTGCGGCCCGGCGGCAGCTCGTCGAGCGTGGAAACGTCAAGGTCGGCGTAGTAGCTCATCGCGAGCGTGCGCGGGATCGGCGTGGCGCTCATCATCAGCAAGTGGGGCTCGAGGTCACCGCCGGCCTTGCCGCGCAGCGCGAGGCGCTGCGCGACGCCGAAGCGGTGCTGCTCGTCGATGATGGCCAGTGCGAGCTTCTTGAAGCGCACCTTCTCCGAGATGACCGCGTGCGTGCCGATGACCAGCGCGGCCTCGCCGCTCTCGACGGCGGCCGACATCTCGTCGCGTTCCTTCTTCTTCTGACTGCCCGTAAGCCACGCTACGCGCAGGCCGCGTTCGGCCAGCAGCGGATCGAGCCAGCCGACCAGCTTGCCGAAGTGCTGGGCCGCGAGGATTTCGGTGGGCGCCATCAGCGCGCACTGGAAACCCGCGTCGATGGCACGCGCCGCCGCCAGCGCAGCCACCACGGTCTTGCCCGAGCCCACGTCACCCTGCAGCAGGCGGTGCATCGGAATCTGGCGGTGCAGGTCGGCCGTGATCTCCTCGCCCACGCGCTGCTGCGCGCCGGTGAGGCCGAAGGGGAGCACGGCGAGCAGTTGCGCGTGCAGCGAACTCGCCACCGGTTCGGCGGACGAAGGCAGCACCGGCGCACGCTGCGCCGCGCGCTCCAGCCGTGCCTGCAGCTGCGAGAGCTGCTGCGCCAGAAGCTCCTCGGCCTTGATGCGCTGCCACGCCGGGTGGCTGTGGTCTTCGAGCGCGGCGATCGACACGTCGGGCGTCGGGTAGTGCAGGAAGCTCAGCGCGCTGCGCAAATCCCACGCGCCGCGCAGGCCGATCTGCACCGGAATCGTCTCGTCGAGCAGCGCGCGCGCCAGGCCCGAGCGCACCTCGCGCCGCAGCACCGGCTGCGCGAGCCCGGCCACGGTCGAGTACACCGGCGTGAGCGCATTGGGCAGCACCGTTCCGGCCGCCTTGACGGTCGGGTGCATGATCTGCCGCCCCACGAAACCGCCGCGCATCTCGCCGCGCACGCGCACCTTGGCGCCCACCGCGAGCTGCTTCTGCTGCGACGGATAGAAGTTGAAGAAGCGCAGCTGGCAGGTGTCGCTGCCGTCGTCGATGGTGGCGATGAGCTGGCGGCGCGGGCGGAACACCACCTCGCACTCGGTGACCACGCCCTCGACCTGCGCCATGTCGCCGTCGCGCGTGTCGGCCAGGCGCACGATGCGCGTCTCGTCTTCGTAGCGCATCGGCAGGTAGAGCGCGAAGTCGATGTCGCGCACGAGACCGAGCTTGCGCAGCGCGCGCTGCACGAGGCTCAGGCCGGTGCCGGGCGGTTGCGCCGGTGCGGCGGGGGGAATCGGTTCTTTCTTGGCGGGCACGGACAAGGCTTCTAGCGTGGACGGCAAAGGTCCGTCAAGGCGCTGCGGGCGTCGGGGAACATGAACTGGAAGCCGGTGCGCAGCAGCTGCGCCGGCACCACACGCTGGCCTTCGAGCAGCAGGTCGGCCTGCTCGCCCAGCAGCAGCTTCACGGGCGCGGCGGGCGTGGGCATCCAGCAGGGGCGGTGCAGCACACTGGCGGCGACGCGGGTGAAGGCCTCCTGGCCCAGCGCGCCCGGCGCGGTGACGTTGAAGGCCTGCGCGGCGACGGGGTCGGTGGCAGATTCGGTCACGGTCCACACATGCGCGATGGCGCGAATCAGGTCGTGCACATGCACCCACGACAGCCACTGCCGCCCGCTGCCCAGGCGCCCGCCCATGCCCAGCTGCACCGGCATCAGCAGCTGCGGCAGCGAGCCCTGGTGGCCCAGCACGAAGCCGAAGCGCAGGCAGGCCACGCGAACGCCGTGCGCCACGGCCGCGTGCGCGGCCCGCTCCCAGCGCTGGCACAGCGTCGACATGAAGATGTTTTGCGGCGGCGCGTCTTCGGCGAGCTCGGTGGTGTCGCCCTGCGGCTGCACGCCGTAGTAGCCGATGGCGGAGCCCGAGAGCAGCAGCCACGGCTTGCGCGGGCGCGCCGCGATCCATGCGACGAGCTGCTGCGTCAAGCCTTCGCGGCTTTGCAGCAGCTGCTGCTGGCGCCGTGCGCTCCAGCGCTGGCCGAGGATGCGGGCGCCCGCGAGGTTGACGACCACATCGATGGCGTCCGCGGCGGGAATCTGGTCGAGCGATTGCACGCAGCGCACCGCGCCGCCGAAGCCCCAGGCGGCGCCGCGCGCGTCGCGCGTCCACACCGTCACCGCGTGGCCGTCGGCCAGCAGGTGGCGCACAAGGATCTGGCCGATGAAGCCGGTGCCGCCCGTCACCAGCACCTGCTGCGGCTGGGTGCCGAAGCGCACCGGCGCCTCGACGGCGCGTACCTGCGCCTGCTTCTGCTGCTTGAACAGGGCGCGTGCCGCAAAGCCGTCGCGCAGCCCCGAGATGCCCACGCCCACGCCGCACAGCGCCAGGAAGGCGCTGAGCCAGCCGTGCGGCTGCCACACCATCGCCGTCGGTTGGTCTGCCCAGCCGACCGCGCTCATCGCCAGCAGCGCGATGAACGCACCGGCGTTGATGGCCAGCACCGTGTGCGTCACGCGTTCGGTGGGCGGCAGCAGACGGCTGCCGTCTTCGACCACGAAGTCCCACAGCGTGAGCACGATCTCGATGCCGAACACTGCGAGCAACACCCACGCCCACGCGCCGTGCCAGGCCCACGCCGACAGGCCGAGGAACAGCGCGCAATAGATCGACGAGCGCGTGGCATGGATCGCCAGCTCGCGCCCCGCCGTGCCGCGGCGCGGCAGGGCTTCTGTGCCTTCGTGGTGGTAGAGCGTGTCGAAGGCGCCCAGCGCGCCCTGCGCCGCCATGAGCTGCAGGGCCAGCAGGTGCGTGTCGATCATGCGGACACCGCCTGCGGCTCCGGCACTTCTTCGAACACGCCGACCTGCGTGAAGGTGGTGCCCATGAGGCAGTGGCGGATCTCGATGCGGATGTTGAAGCGCTCGGGCGTCTCGTTGTGGTGCCAGAGAAAAGTCTTGCCCGGCGTGAGCAGGCCCGGCAACGGAATGCGCCAGCCGAACAGCTCCCAGAAATAGCCGTCGCTCTGGAAATGCAGGCTGCCGTTGGCTTCCACGCTCAGCACCAGCTTCATGCCCAGCCCCATGCCCACGTACTCCAGCACCTCGCCGCGTTCGCTCTCGCGCATGAAACTGGTGAACTGGATGGGTTGGCGGCCATGGAGGCGGTAGATGCGCTGCTTGTAGATGGCCGGGTCGTCGGGCCGGGCGTAGACCTGGATCTCGACCGGGAAGTGGCTGTCGCTGTAGGGGATCAGCGCGCCCTGGATCATCGGCTGCGTGAGGTGCCCCAGCAGCTTGCCGAAGCGCGAGCAGCGCAGCTCGCTGAGCGCGCCCAGGTAATGCAGCGCCTTGCCCGGCAGAGGGTTCTTGTCGAAGCGCCGACGGATGTCGGGGTGCAGGCCCATCCAGGCGCCGCCCAGGATCTTCTTGAAGAGCTCGCCTTCGGAAGGAGGGGCAGGGGCTGGCGTGACGCGCGCGACAAAGGAATCGACCATGCGTCGATTCTGCCTCGGCAACCCCGGGCCAACCCCGAGCGGCGCCCGTGATTCCGGGCCATGGGACAATCGCCGCTCTCCGCCTTTTTCCCTTTCCCATGCCTCCTTGGCACGGGCCCGTCCGGCCCTCAAGCACCATGCGCGCCTTCACGCTTTCCGATTTCGATTTCCATCTGCCGCCCGAGCTGGTGGCCCAACACCCGGCCATCGAACGCACTGCCTCCCGTCTGCTCGACGGCACCGGCGACGCCCCGGTCGACCGCATCTTCAAAGCACTGCCCTCGCTGCTGCGCGCGGGCGACCTGCTGGTCTTCAACGACACGCGCGTGGTCAAGGCGCGCCTGTTCGGCGAGAAGCCGACCGGCGGCAAGCTCGAGCTGCTGGTCGAGCGCGTGCTGCAGGGCCACGAGGTCGTGGCACACATGAAGGTCAGCAAGAAGCCGCCCATCGGCACCACGCTCGAGATGGTCGGCGGCTTCCGCGCCACGCTGCTCGGCCGCTGGCCCGAGGAAGACGGCGCGCTGTTCCGCTTCGGCTTCGAGAGCGACGCCGGCGAAGACCCCTACGCGCTGATGCAGCGCTGCGGCCACGTGCCGCTGCCGCCCTACATCACGCACACCGACTCGGCCGACGACGAGAGCCGCTACCAGACCGTGTTCGCACGCGTGCCCGGCGCGGTGGCCGCGCCCACGGCTGCGCTGCATTTCGACGAAGGCCTGCTGGCCGAACTCGAAGCGCGCGGCGTGCAGCGCGCCAGCGTCACGCTGCACGTGGGCGCCGGCACCTTCCAGCCGGTGAAGACCGAGAACATCGCCGAGCACACGATGCACGCCGAGCGCTACGAAGTGCCCGAGGCCACGCAGCGCGCCATTGCCGAATGCAAGGCACGCGGCGGGCGCGTGGTTGCCGTGGGCACGACCACGGTGCGCACGCTCGAGTCGTGGGCGAAAAGCGGCGAGGCCACGGGCGACACGCGCATCTTCATCACGCCGGGCTTCACCTTCGCACATGTCGATGTGCTGGTGACCAACTTCCATTTGCCGAAGAGCACGCTGATGATGCTGGTCTCGGCCTTCGCGGGTTATGAGCACGTGATGGCGCTGTATTCCCACGCCATTGCCCATCAATACCGCTTCTTCAGCTACGGCGACGCCATGCTGCTCGCACGGACCCAGGACTGAACGACATCATGCTGAACTTCGAACTCCTCAAGACCGACCCCGACAGCCACGCGCGCCGCGCCACGCTCACCCTCAACCACGGCAAGGTCCAGACGCCGATCTTCATGCCCGTGGGCACCTACGGCACGGTCAAGGGCGTGATGCCGCGCAGCCTCGAAGAGATGGGTGCGCAGATCATCCTGGGCAACACCTTCCACCTGTGGATGCGCCCGGGCCTGGACGTCATGGCGAGCTTCGGCGGGCTGCACCAGTTCGAGAAATGGAACAAGCCCATCCTCACCGACTCGGGCGGCTTCCAGGTGTGGTCGCTGGGCGCGATGCGCAAGATCAGCGAAGAGGGCGTGAAGTTCGCGTCGCCCGTCAACGGCGACAAGCTGTTCCTCACGCCCGAGGTCTCGATGCAGATCCAGACCATCCTGAACAGCGACATCGTGATGCAGTTCGACGAGTGCACGCCCTACGACACCAAGGGCCACATCACGACCGAGGCCGAGGCGCGCATCTCGATGGAGCTGAGCCTGCGCTGGGCCAAGCGCTGTCAGACGGAATTCGCGCGGCTCGAAAACCCCAACGCGCTGTTCGGCATCGTGCAGGGCGGCATGTTCGAGAACCTGCGCGAAGAGTCGCTGGCCGCGCTGGTCGACATGGACTTTCCCGGCTACGCCATCGGCGGCGTGAGCGTGGGCGAGCCCAAGGAAGAGATGCTGCACATCATGGGCCACACGCCGCACCGGCTGCCCGCGAACAAGCCGCGCTACCTGATGGGCGTGGGCACGCCCGAAGACCTGGTGCAGGGCGTGGCCGACGGCGTCGACATGTTCGACTGCGTGATGCCCACGCGCAATGCGCGCAACGGCACGATGTTCACGCGCTTCGGCGACCTGAAGATGCGCAACGCGCGCCACAAGAGCGACCCACAGCCGGTCGACCCGAGCTGCACCTGCCATGCCTGCGCGGGCACCTCGGGCGTGAGCTGGAACGACGGCGGGCGCGAAGGCTTCAGCCGCGCCTACCTGCACCACCTCGATCGCTGCGGCGAAATGCTCGGCCCGATGCTGTGCACGATCCACAACCTGCACTACTACCTGAACCTGATGACGGAGATCCGCGCGGCGCTCGACGCGGGCACCTTCACGGCGTTCCGCGCGCAGTTCAAGGCCGACCGCGCACGCGGCGTCTGACAACCGGCGCGGCGGTGTTCGGGTAGGCTTGCGGCCATGACATCCGCCGCTGCTCCTGCTTCTGTCTACACCGCCCGCTACCCCTCGCTGGCCGGCCGCACCGTGTTCATCTCGGGCGGCGCCAGCGGCATCGGCGAATCGCTGGTGCGGGCCTTTCATGCACAAGGCGCCAAGGTCGGCTTCTGCGACCTCGACACCGCCGCCGGCAGCGCGCTCGCCGCGCAGCTGCAGGGCGCGCACCCCGCGCTGTTCGTGCCCTGCGACGTGACCGACACGGCCGCGCTCGCCGCTGCCATCGACGCGGTGCGCCAGCGCTTCGGGCCGGTGTCGGTGCTGCTGAACAACGCAGCCAACGACCGGCGCCACGAATTGGCCGACGTGACGAGCGACGACTTCGACCGCCTCGTGGCCGTCAACTTCAAGCACCAGTTCTTTGCCGCGCAAGCGGTGGCCGACGACATGCGCGCGCTGGGCGGCGGCTCGATCATCAACTTCGGCTCGATCAGCTGGCTCATGAAGGGCCGCGGCTACCCGGTCTACCAAGCCTGCAAGGCGGGCGTGATCGGCCTCACGCGCTCGCTGGCGCGAGACCTGGGCAAGCAGAACATCCGGGTCAACACGATCATGCCGGGCTGGGTGATGACCGAGCGGCAGATCCAGCTGTGGGTGAAGCCCGAGTCGGGCGCGGAAATCGACGCGGCGCAATGCCTGCCGGGCCGCGTGATGGCGGAGGACATTGCCGCGATGGCGCTGTTCCTCGCGGCCGACGATTCGCGCATGTGCACGGCCCAGGACTACGTGGTGGACGCAGGCTGGACCTGAAGCGCTTCAACGGTCGCCCCAAAGAAAAAGCCCGGCATGCCGGGCTTTTTGCTGCGTGGGTGGCGGGACGGATCAGTCGCGCAGTTCGGCGGGCAGCGTGCCGCCATTGGCGGCGATGCGGGTCATCACCTGCTTGTGCAGGCCGATGTTCCATTCGGCCGAACCCGGTTCGCCGTTGCTGTAGAGAATTTCGCTGGCCAGTTCCTTGCGCGCGGCGAGGCTGCTGTCCAGGCCCAGCAACTTGAGCAGGTCGACGATCGAGGTGCGCCAGTTCAGGCCGGCGGCACCAGGCATCGCGTCCAGGACGGCGGGCACGTCGCCCAGCGGGATCGCAGGCGGCGGTGCGACAGCGGCCGGCGCGCCGGGTGCAGCCGCCGGCGGTGCGGCGACGACTTCAGCGGCGTTGGCCGACGGAAAAATCTTGGAAAAAATCTTGCCGAAAATGCTCATGGGTGTGCTCCGTCAATGTGAATGGGAAAACCCGCGGCACGGCGTTGCGTGTCGCAGCCCGGGGTTGTAGCACGACCGTGCGGCGCTTTCGCTACGTGGCCGGCTGAACCGGCGTGCCCGGCGTGACCGATTGCGCAGTGCCGGTCACAGGTGTGTGCGGCGCCTGCGTTGCGGCCGCGGCGGTTCCGCAGGCGTGGCAGAACTTGGAGAACGCGCTCTTGCGCGTGCTGCAGTGGCCGCAGTGGTCGAACAGGCCGATGCCGCAGTGCGGGCAGAAGTCGATCTCGTTGTTCTTCAGGTCGACCGGTCGTTCGCAGCCGGGGCACACGCTCTTGCCCAAACGCGCCAGCGCCACGTCGTAGCTCAGCTCTTCGCGGCGCACCTGGTCGGGCTGCTGTTCAGCGAGCTTCTGGCGCGCCAGGTAGCGGTTGAGCGCAATGATCGCGTAGCGCCCCACCAGCACCGTGAGCACGATGCCCACCACGTAGCGCACATAGCCGCCGTAGCTCGGCAGGTAGGGCACCAGCTCGACGAAGAAGGCAAACAGCGCGAAGAAGATGAAGCCCCACACGAAGGGCCAGTAGGTGCTCTTGCGCTTCTTCACGAACAGCCAGCCGGCCACCAGCAGCAGCGGCAGGGTCAGCGCGAGCCGGTAGGCGAACACGCGCAGTTCGATGCGGCGGTATTCGGCGTCCAGGCGCTCTTGCGCGGCGTGCTCCAGCACGCTCAAGGCTTCGCGCGCACGCTGCTCGGCCTGGCGCGCGTCGAGCGCAATCTGGCGCTGGGCATCGGCCTTGCGCTGCGCCGCGTCTTCCTTCTGCTTGAAGGCGTCGAGCGCCTTGGTGCGCGCGATGAGCTCGGTGTCCTGGTCGGGCTGCGCGGTGGCGCGGCGCGTGGCGATCCAGTTGCCGAAGGTCTCGCGCGCGTTGGCGCTGGCCTGCTGCGCCGTGTTGAGCTGCAGCTGCGCCTGGTCGAGGTCGCGCGCGGCCTGCTCCTCGGCCTTTTCAGACGCCTTGATGGTGGCGCGCAGCGGCTCGGCCGCCGGCTTGTCGATGAAGTCGTCGAGCACGCGCACGCGCTCGACCTGCGGCAGGTCGCCCACGATCGTGCTGCCCAGCCCGATCAGGAAGCTCGCGAACACGAACGCCACCAGCCACAGGCCGCGGCGGAACCACTTCTCGGACAGGCGCAGGGATTTGCTCATGGTCTTTCCTTCGTTCTTTCTTTTCTTCGCTGCTTGTCTTTGCTCAGAGCTTGAGTGTGACCGGCGCCGCACCCAGCCCCGCGCGCGGCAGCCAGGTGAACACCGAGTCGACGGTCACGGTCTCGATGCGGTCCGAAAACCGCTTCTCGTTCGGATGATCGTCAAAAGCGATGTTGGCCGAGCCCACGCGCCCGCCCAGGCGGGTCAGCGGGCCGAGGGTCAGCGTGGTCGGCTCGTAGCCCTTGAACTGCAGCCAGGCCTGCGCCTGCGCACGGGTGCCGATGGTGGCGGGCTCCATCGCGGCGGCCAAGGTTTCGAGCGCCCACTGGTTCGACTGCTGGTACTTCTGGCCCCAGGCGTAGCTCACGATGCTGTAGGGCGCCACGTTCAGGCGCACGAGGCGCGCATCGGGCTCGCGCACCGCGGCCAGCAGCTGCGCCTGCACCGCAGGCGTGGGCACGGACCAGGCGGCCTCGTAGCGCCACAGGTCGTCGAGAAAGAACTCGCCCAGCCCCTGCCGGTAGACCGCGGCCACCGCCGTGCCGCAGTGGTTGAGCTTGTGCACCACGCGCCACGGACCTTCGTCGGTCTTGTAGGCGATGCCCAGGTGCGAATAGCGCAGGCCGTACTTGCTCAGGTCCTGCCCGGCACGGGCCAGGATGACGACGCGCGCGCCGCTCGCATCGAGCTGTTGCGACGTGCGCTCGGCCAGCTGCATGCCCTTGACGATCAGCGCCGGCGTCGGCTTGACCTGTTCGCACGAGCGGCCGGCGTTCGCCTGCAGCGGCAGCACCGCTGCGATGGCGAACGCCAGCAGCAGCAGCGCAGGGCGCACGGCGGGTTTCACGACAGTCTTTCGTTGTGGAGCAGAGCGCGGCCGACCGCGTTGGGCACGAAGGCCAGCACCTCGCCGGCGGCCGAGAGCACGACACCCGTGCCGATCACGCTGACGACCACGGCCGTGCCGGCAACCACCGACACGCCGCGGGTGGCGCGCCCCATCACCTTGACGCTGGCGCGAGCGCCGTCCGAGGCGCGTTCGAGCAGGTAGACGGTGCCGTCGACCGAGGCCTCGACCGCGATCACCGTGAGCACCGAACCGCCCACCGAGAGCGCCGCGGGCACGGCCACCACCGCGGTGGCCGATGCACCGACGACAGACGCAGCACCGACCACCGAGGCCACGGGCAGCAGCGACAGCGCGGTCGAGGCCTCGCTCTGGGCCTGCGCGGGCAGCGGCGTCGCCACACCCGCGAATGCGGCGCAAGCGGCGAAGGCCAGGGCGGCCATCGACTGCGTCAGGGTGGTCTTGCGCGACGCCGGCAGGCTGCGCGGGATGATCGAAACGGTGGGGGAAGAGAGGGGTTGCATGAAGGCCTCGCGGCGCAGTGAAGGTGAGCGAATGATGGTTCGCCTTCACGCCGCGGGGCTCGGATACTTCAACCAGTTGCGGCGCTGGCGTCCCGCAGTATCCCGACGAGATACTTCCGCCCCCCCGCGCCGCGCGCGTCAGGAGGCCAGCAGGCCGGCCACGCGCTGGCGCAGCGTCTCGGGCTGCACCTCCTGCGGCGGCACGGGGTGGCCGACGCGCAGGCCCACGCGGCTGAAGAAACCGCGGCGGAACGGCTTGGCCATGGCGACCTGGTGGCCGCCGCGCAACTCGATGCGGCTGAAGTACGAGCCCCAGAGATTGGTCAGCGCCATCGGGATCACCGGCGGCTCGATGCCTTCGGCGCGCGCGCCCTCGAGGATCTTCATCACGCCGCCCTTGAAGGGCTGCAGCTCGCCATCGCGCGTGATCGCGCCTTCGGGGAAGATCGCGAGCAGGTCGCCCTCGCGCAGCACGCCGATGGCTTTTGCAAAGGCCGCCTCGTACGCGGCCGGGTCTTCCTTCTGCGGCGCGATCGGAATGGCCTTGGCCAGCTTGAACAGCCAGCCGAGCACCGGCACCTTGAAGATGCGGTGGTCCATGATGAAGCGGATGGGGCGTGGGCTCGCGGCCATCAGCAGCACGGCGTCGATGAAGCTCACGTGGTTGCACACCAGCACGGCGGCGCCCTCGGTGGGAATGTGCTGGTCGTCCTTGATGTCGAAGCGGTACACGAAGCGCGACAGCACCCAGGCCACGAAGCGCAGCAGGTACTCGGGCACCAGCATGAAGATGTAGAACGCCACCACCGCGTTGGCGATGCCGGTGAACAAAAAGATCTGCGGAATGGTGAAGCCCGCGCCCAGCAGCGCGCCCGCCAGCACCGAGCTGCCGATCATGAAGAGCGCGTTGAGGATGTTGTTCGCCGCGATGATCCGCGCGCGGTGCGTGGGCTGGCTGCGCAACTGGATCAGTGCGTACATCGGCACGCTGTACAGGCCCGCGAAGAGCGACAGCAGCGCGAGGTCGGCCATCACGCGCCAGTGCGCGGCCTGATGCACGAAGGCGCCCAGGCCCATGCCGGCCGAAGGCGGCAAGGCGCGCGAGGCAAAGTACAGGTCGATCGCGAACACGCTCATGCCGATGGCGCCCAGCGGCACGAGGCCGATCTCGACCTGACGGCGGCTCAGCGTCTCGCACAGCAGCGAGCCCACGCCGATGCCCACCGAGAACACCACCAGCAGCAGCGACGCGACCTGCTCGTCGCCGTGCAGCACTTCCTTCGCGAAGCTCGGGAACTGGCTCAGGAACACCGCGCCGAAGAACCACATCCACGAGATGCCGAGCAGCGAGCGAAACACCACGATGTTCTCGCGCGCCAGCATCAGGTTGCGCCAGGTTTCGCTGAAGGGGTTCCAGTTGATGACCAGGCTCGGGTCGGTGGCCGGCGCGGGCGGAATGGCCTGCGCCACGCCACGCCCCACCAGCGCGAGCAGCAGGCAGGCCACGGCCACCGTGGTGTGGCCGATCTGCGGCATCGCCACCAGCAACCCGCCCGCCACCTGGCCCAGCAGGATGGCGACGAAGGTGCCCATCTCGACCATGCCGTTGCCGCCCGTGAGCTCGCGCGAATCGAGCACCTGCGGCAGGTAGGCGAACTTGACCGGCCCGAACAGCGTGGAGTGCAGCCCCATGAGGAACACGCAGCCCAGCAGCACCACCGCGTCGGCGCGCACGAAGCCCCAGGCGGCGATCACCATGATCGCGATCTCGAGGTTCTTGACGAAGCGGATCATCTTCGTCTTGTCGAACTTGTCGGTCAGCTGCCCGGCCGTGGCCGAGAACAGCAAGAAGGGCAGGATGAACAGCGCACCGATCACCAGTCCCGCCATCGCCGGCGGCATCCAGCTCAGTTGCAGCTGGTAGGTCACCATGACGGTGAAGGCGAACTTGAAGAGGTTGTCGTTCGCGGCCCCCGCGAACTGGGTCCAGAAGAAGGGTGCGAAGCGCCGCTGGCCGAGCAGCGCGAATTGGTTGGCGTGGGCGTTGGCCTCATGAACCACGGGCGCGGGTGCGGCGGCGGCGGGGGTTGTCATGCGATGCAATCTCCTCTTTGTCTTCTACCGCTGCGCCACGGCGTTCCCGTGGTCAGGCCGCGTCATGCCGCGATGGCGGCAGGGTCGGGATTGTGCCGCAGCAGGGTGGCGCGCCAGCCCTTTTCGAGGCGGTACAGCGCCATCAGCACGGGCAGGCCGGCCATCGACGCCACCAGGTGCTTGAGCGTGTGGCCCGACACGAGGTGGCCGGTGGCTTCGTAGATGGCGTGGTCGCCCAGCTCGAAGGCTTTGGCCACCACGTAGAACGCGATCACCCAGCCCAGCTTGAGCCCGACGGCGCCGCGCATCGGCGTGGTCAGCGCCAGCGTGAGCACCACCGCCATGCCACCGAACTGCACCAGCGCCCAGGGCAGCACGTTGCCGGTTTCCTGGCAGACCTCGGCCGCCAGCAGGCCGGCCGTGAGCACGAACCAGGCAGCGGGCCAGCCGGCGCGCTGGCTGACGCGCTCGCAGACGGCGATGCCGATGAGGCCCGCGAAGGCCACGGCCATGCCGGCACGGTCGGCGGCGAGGCGGGGCGCGTCGGGCAGCAGGTGATAGAAGGCCGAGCCGGCGGCGGTGGCGATCAGGCCGGCGAAGAACAGCCAGGCGCAGTCCAGCGTGTTGTCGGGCGGATCGTTGGCGGGCGGCGCCAGCGGGAACCCGGCCAGCGCCTCCTGGTGCGAACGGTCGATGCGGTTGAGCCGGTACAGCCCCAGGCAGCCGATCACCAGGAACGGCAGGTTGCTCAGCACGTCCATGGCGTTGGGCAGGTGCAGCAGTGGCCGGTTGTCGGCGAACACCGCGGCAATCGCCACGTCGGCGGCGGGCAGCGCCGGGCCGAAGAAGGCGACGAGCAAGAGCAGCGCGAAGGTGAACAACAGTCCGCGTTCGCGGCGTGTCAGGGTGGGCAAAAGCATGGCGTTCCTCGGTGGGGGTGGTGTCTGGCGGGTGGAATTTAGTTGCCAGCCCTCCCCCAGGCATCGAGAATCGATACGAGGCACTATTTCACTCCCTTCGGTATCCTTTTCCTATACCTTCAACCCGCACTGCCACCTACATGAGTACCACCGTCGACCTGGTCCAGGCCCTCAAGAACGAACTCAAAAGCGCCCGCATGACGTATGCCGACCTGGCCCGGTCGCTGGACATGGCGGAATCCAGCGTCAAGCGCATGCTGGCCAAGAGCGACATGCCGCTGTCGCGCGTCGACGCGATCTGCCGCGCCCTGAAGATCGATTTCGCCGAGTTGGCGCGGCGCGTGGCCGACGCCCAGCCGCTGCTGAAGGAGCTGACGCACGAGCAGGAAAAGGCCGTGGTCAAGGACAAGAAGCTGCTGCTGGTGGCGATCAGCGTGCTGAGCCAGTGGACGCTGGAGCAGATCGTGGCGTCGTACCGGATCACCGAGCCCGAGTGCATCGGCTGCCTGGCGCAGCTGGACCGCATCGGCATCATCGAGCTGCGCCCGCTCAACCGGTACCGCCTGAAGCTCGCGAAAACCTTCCGCTGGCGCCCGCACGGCCCGGTGATGGAGTTCTTCCGCGAGAACGTGGTGCTCGACTACTACAAGGGCGGTTTCGACGGCCCGGCCGAAGGCCTGCTGCTGGTGCATGGCTCGATCAGCCGGTCATTGGCACCGGCCTTCCTGGAGCGGCTGCAGCGCGTGGCGCAAGACTTCGCGCAGCAGCACCAGACCGACCAGAAGCTGTCGGCCAAGGACCGCGAGGGCTACACCCTGCTGCTGGGCATGCGCAACTGGGAGTTCGAGGCGTTCACTCGACTCCGCAGAAACTAAGGCTTGGCGGCTTCCAGCGCGTCGCGCGTGGTGCGCGCGGCGTTCTTCGCCGCGTCGGCGAAGTCTTCGCCCGACGAGGCGTAGATGATCGCCCGCGACGAGTTCACGATGATCGGCGCGTCGGCGCGCCAGCCGGCGCGCACCGTGGCAACCGCGTCGCCGCCCTGGGCACCGACGCCCGGGATCAAGAGCGGCACCGTCGGCGCGAGTTCGCGCACGCGCTCGATCTCGGCCGGGTAGGTCGCACCCACCACGAGGCCGAGCTGGCCGTTGAGGTTCCACGGGCCCTGCGCCAGGCGGGCGACATGCTCGTACAGGAAGGGCTGGCCCTCGACGCTCGCCAGCCGCTGGCCCTGCAGGTCGGAACCGCCGGGATTGCTGGTGCGACACAGCAGGAAGGCGCCCTTGCCTTCGTGCTTGAGGTAAGGCGCGACCGAGTCGAAGCCCATGAAGGGCGACAGGGTCACGGCGTCGGCGCCGTAGCGCTCGAAGGCTTCGAGCGCGTACTGCTCGGCGGTGGAGCCGATGTCGCCGCGCTTGGCATCCAGAATGGTGGGCACATGGGGCGCGTTGCGGCGCATGTGCTCCATCAGGCGTTCGAGCTGGTCTTCGGCGCGGTGGGCCGCGAAATAGGCAATCTGCGGCTTGAAGGCGATGACCAGGTCGGCCGTCGCGTCGACGATGCGCGCGCAGAAGTCATAGATGCGGCTGGCGTCGCCCTTGTACGCCCCCGGGAATTTGGCGGGCTCCGGGTCGAGGCCCACGCAGAGCAACGAACCGTTGGTTTGCTGCGCGGCGGCCAGCTTGTCGAGGAAAGTCATGGGGCCCGATTTTACGGACCCCGCCTGCCGCGCTCAGGCCGTGGGGGTGGCCTGCTCTGCCGCCAGGCACAGGTCGGCCCAGGCGCGGGCCTTGTCGGCCGGGTTGCGCAGCAGGTAGGCGGGGTGGTACGTGGCGACCACCGGCACGCCGTTCGCCGACGCCAGCGGCACGGCGCGACCGCGCAGCTTGCCCAGCGGATCGCGGCTTTGCATCAGGCTCTGCGCGGCCAGCGGGCCCATCGCCAGCACGACACACGGCGCCAATGCTGCCGCGTGGGCGTCGAAGGCGGCGTCGATCGGCTGCGGGCTGCCGGGCTGGCCGGCGGCCACGCCGCGGTGCGTGCGCATCAGGTGCACGGGCGTGCGGCCGTCGTGCAGCTTCAGCGCGCGCAGCATGTTGTCGAGCAGGCGGCCGGCGTCACCCGCGAAGGGCTCGCCGTGGCGGCCGTCGGCCTCGGGCGGCATGTCGGCCACGACCAGCCAGCCGCCCTGCACCGGCGCCGTGGCATCGGCCTTGTCGGCGTACAGGCGGCAGGGCGCTTCGACCAGCACGGCGGCGCCTTGCGCCACGGGCGGTGCCGCCACGGGACGCGGTGCCGGCGCGGCCGCGGGGCGGGCGACGGGCGCCGGTGCCGGGCGCGGCGAAGGCGGCGCGTCGTAGGACTGGTCGCGATCGTCGAGCTCCAGCGGCGGGCCTTCGGGCATGTCGGGCATGCCGGAATCAGCGGCCACGGGAGCCTCCGGCTCGGCTTCGACTTCGATCTCGGGCTCCGGCGGCACAGGCCACCAGACTTTCACGCCCATCTCGTCGAGCATGGCGCGCTGGCGCGCGTCCAGGCGCAGGGTGTGGACCGCGGTGTCCGTCATCGCAAAGCTCCCCAGGCGGAGCCTGTTTCGTTGAGGCGCATGCTCATGACGACCGCGTCTTCACGCTTGCCGTCGAACGCCGGGTAGTAGCCCTTGCGCACGCCGACGCTGCGAAAGCCTTGACGCAGGTAGATGTCGAGCGCGCGCCGGTTGCTTTCGCGCACCTCGAGCCAGAGCCACAGCGCGCCCTCGCCGCGCGACCAGCCGGCCAGCGCCTCGAGCATGAGCGGCGCCCAGCCCTGGCGCTGGAAAGCCGGCGCCACGGTGATGTTGAGCAGGTGCACCTCGTCCACGCCCTTCATGGCGACGAAGTAGCCGATGAGCGTTTCGCCCAGGCTGGTGCAGGGCGATTCGACACCCGGCGCCACGCCGGGCGCCAGCAGGCACTGGCAGTGGTAGCCCACGGCCATCGAATCGGTGAAGTTGGCGCGTGTCCAGGGGTGCGTGTAGGCCGTCTGCTCGACCGCGCACACGGCATCGATCCGCTCGACGGTGAGCGGTTCAAGGCGGGCTTCGACGGACTGGAGGACAGCGCTCATGCGGGGCTTGGCGGAACGGCAGCGGCAGCAGCAGCCTTGATGGCGGCGCGTTCCTCGGTGGTTTGCGCCACTTTATCGCGAACATAGAGCGGCCAGGCCTGTGCGGCGGGCACGGTGCGTCCGGCCGCGAGCAGCGCGGGCGCCAGCCGCAGCATGGCGGCGGCCGTGGGCAGCACTTCGTGGCGAGCCGTGGCGGGCGCCAGGCGCGGGCCGTAGGCGGTGAAGGCGTTGCCGGCGAGCGCCCAGCCGGCCGGCACCTCGAGCGCCTCGGGGGCGAGCAGCAGCGGCTCGGGGTCGCCGCCGAACGGGCCGGCGGTGTCGAAGTCGTAGTGCGCGGCGTAGAGCTGGTCCATGCGCGCATCGAGCACGGCCACCACGCGCTGCGCACCGAAGGCATGGCGCGCCTCGTCAGCCACGGCCAGCAGGGTGTCGACCGGCAGCAACGGCACCTTGGCGCCGAAGGCCAGGCCCTGCGCCACCGAGCAGGCGGTGCGCAGGCCGGTGAAGGAGCCCGGGCCGCGCCCGAAGACGATGGCGTCGAGCTCGGCCAGCGCGAGCCCCGCGTCGGCGAGCAGTTGGCGGATCAGCGGCAGCAGCGTGCTCGACGCCTGCGCGCCGCCCACGCCGCTGTGCGCCAGCACGCGGTCGCCGTGGCGCACCGCGACCGACAGGTGCTCGGTGCTCGTGTCGAAGGCCAGCAGCTTGTCAGACATTCGGACGCCCCATTCCCGCCGGGCACGGCGTCGGGCAGACCGGCGCCACGCGCACGGCCGTGGCCTTGCGCACGCCGAACAGGATGCCGCCCGTCACCAGCGCAAGGCCTGCGATCAGGCTCCAGTGCATCGGTTCGCCCAGCCACAGCACCGCGCCGAAGGCTGACAGGCCCGGCACCAGCGCCGTGATCATGGTGGTGCGCACGGGGCCGAAGTGCTGAATCATTTTGGTGAAGGTGATGCCGGAGATCACGACCGAGCCAAGGCCCTGGAAGGCCATCTGGAACGCGACCTCGCCCCACGGCGCGCTGCCGATGTGGCTCACGACCGCGCCCGAGGCCACCAGCAGCGTGTAGACCGGCACGTAGGTCATCAAGGCGAACACGGTGATGGCGATGGTCGCGCGCACGGCATCCAGGCCGTGGCGGCGCGCCACGATGCTGTAGCAGGCCCAGCAGAAGGCGGCGCCCATGAACATCAGGTCGCCCTTCCAGACCTCGCCGCCCTCGAAGGCGTGCAGCAGGCTGCGCCCGCCGACCACGAGGTCGCCCGCGACGATCATCGCCAGGCCGATGGCGCGCGTGGGCGTGATGCGGTCGCGCAGCACCAGTGCAGCCAGCAGCGTGGTCCACAGCGGCAGGCTGCCGGGCATCAGCACGGCGGCATGGCCGGCCGGCGCGAAGAAGAAACCGCTGTACGCGATGAGCGCGTAGGCCACGCCGCCGAAGATGCCGGCCGTGGCCGTCACGCGCAGCGACAGCGGCGACAGGCCGAAGAACGACGACACCGCGCCGCGGTGCTTGGTCGCCAGCCACGCGCCCCAGGGCACGAGCACCAGGCTGGCGCCGCAGACGCGCGCAAAGGCGAGGTCGAAAGGCGTGAGCGAACGCGCGGCGGAGGCGCGCGCGATGAGGATGAAGGCGGTCCAGACCACGACGGTGACCACGGCCGCGCCGATGCCGAGCATGCGGGGAGACAGGAGGGGCGGGGAGGTCTGCGGGGGCGCGGCGGGCATCCCGCCATTATCGAGGGCGGACCTCGGCCGCGCAGGGCCGGGGCGAATCAAGCAGCCTCGTCGGCACGCAGGATCGCCAGGCCGGCCGCGCGCAGCGGCGCCAGCGCCTGCTCGGAGGCCTGCGGTGCCACCAGCAGTTGCGTTGCGTCCGCCAGCGGATTGATCACCCAGGCTGACGCGGCCCCGAGCTTTTCGGACGAGGCCAGCACGATGGTCTCGGCCGCCGCGGCCATGAGCGCGCGCTTGATCTCGGCCTCTTCCGCATCGCCCGTGGTCAGGCCCGCCTCGGCATGCACGCCGGTGACGCCCATGAAATACGTGTCGGCATGGATGCGCGAAATGGCCGCCATGGCCGCCGCGCCGACCGCCACCATCGAATGCCGGAAGAGGCGCCCGCCGATCAGCACCACCTCGATGCCGGCGTGCGCCTGCAGCTCGACCGCCACCGACGGGCTGTGCGTGACCACCGTGGCCTGCAGCGTGGGCGGCAGGTGGCGCGCCAGTTGCACGGCCGTGGTGCCGCCGTCGATGAACACCACCTGCCCCGGCTTCACGAGGCGCGCGGCGGCGCGGCCGATGGCCACTTTTTCGTCGGGCGCGAGCTGCTGGCGCCCGGTGAAGTCGGCCTCGGCCGCCGCGACCGGCAGCGCGCCGCCGTGCACGCGCTGCAGCAGCCCTTCGGCCGCGAGTTCGCGCAGGTCGCGGCGGATGGTGTCTTCGGACAGGGCCAGCTCCTCGCTGAGCGCCTTGGCGACGACCTGGCCGTCGCGCCGCAGGACCGAGAGGATGTGTTGCTTGCGCGGGCGGGTGAGCATGGGCCGATGATAGCTAGTTTGCACGCTATTGCACGAATCATCTTGATATTGCACGAATCCAGTTTTATGCTCGCCGCCATGACCATCCACGACCGCGTCCGGGTGCACGAAGTCACCCTCCTGTCCGACAACTGGTACACGCTGCGCACCACCGCCTTCGACTGGCGGCGCAACGACGGCGAGTGGCAGCGCATGCACCGCGAGACCTACGACCGCGGCAACGGCGCCACGCTGCTGCCCTATCACCTGGGCCAGCGCACGGTGCTGCTCACGCGGCAGTTCCGCTACCCGGCCTTCGTCAACGGCCACGACGACCTGCTGATCGAGGCGGCCGCGGGCCTGCTGGACAACGCCGCGCCCGAGGAGCGCATCCGCGCCGAGGTCGAAGAAGAACTGGGCTACCGGCTCGGCGCGGTGCAGAAGGTGTTCGAGAGCTTCATGAGCCCGGGCTCGGTGACCGAGAAGCTGCACTTCTTCGTCGCGCCCTACGAGGCCTCGATGCGCGTCGGCGCGGGCGGCGGGCTGGCGGAGGAGGGCGAGGACATCGAGGTGCTCGAGCTCGGCATCGACGAGGCGTTGGCCATGGTGGCCGACGGCCGCATCGCCGACGCCAAGACGATCATGCTGCTCTACCACGCGAAGCTGCACGTGTTCGCGCCGGGATAATCGGCGGATGCCTCTTGCCTTCCGCCACGCGCCCCTCGCGCTGACCCTTGCACTGCTGGCCCCGTTCGGCGCCCTCGCCCAGCAAGCCCTTCCGCCCCAGGTCGATGCCGCCCTTGCGCGTGCCAAGGTGTCGCGCGACGCCGTGACCTTGCTCGTGGCCGATGCCGACGCCGGCCGCGCGCCGCGCCTGGCCTGGCGCTCGCAGGTGCCGGTGAACCCAGCCTCGATCATGAAGCTGGTGACCACCTACGCGGCGCTCGACCTGCTCGGCCCGGCCTACAGCTGGAACACGCCGGTCTACGTCGAGGGCTCGGTGGCCAACGGCGTGCTCAACGGCAACCTCTACATCAAGGGCCAGGGCGATCCCAAGCTGGTGCTCGAGCGCGTGTGGCTGCTGCTGCGCCACGTGCAGGGCCTGGGCATCACCACCGTGAGCGGCGACATCGTGATCGACCGCAGCGCCTTCGAGACCACGGTCGAGAACGACCCGGCCGCCTTCGACGGCGAGCCGCTGCGCCCCTACAACGCCTCGCCCGACGCGCTGCTGGTGAACTTCAAGTCGGTGAACATGACCTTCGCGCCCGACCGCACCGGCCAGTTCGCGCGCGTGAGCTACGAGCCCCCGCTGGCCAGCGTGGCGATGCCGCCGACCGTGCCGCTGGCGCCCGGCGAATGCGGCGACTGGCGCGGTGCACTCAAGCCCGACTTCAGCGACGTGAACCGCATCCGCTTCAACGGCGGCTTTCCCACCGGCTGCGGCGAGAAGAGCTGGGCCGTGGCGTACGCCGACCCGCGCACCTACAGCCTGCGCGCCATCGGCGGCATGTGGGCCGAGATGGGCGGCCGCGTCGGCGGCCAGATGCGCGAGGGCCGCGTGCCCGCGGGCCTGAAGCCGGCCTTCGACTTCGAATCGCCGCCGCTCGCGGAAGTGGTGCGCGACATCAACAAGTACAGCAACAACGTGATGGCGCAGCAGCTGTTCCTCACGCTCGGCCTCACGCAGAAGCAGCGCGGCACCTTCGAGGCCTCGCGCAGCGCGATGGGCCAGTGGTGGCGCGACCGCATCGGCACCGGCGAGGCGTCGCCGGTGTTCGAGAACGGCTCGGGCCTGTCGCGCGACGAGCGCATCAGCGCCGCCGCGCTCGGCAAGATGCTGCAGGTGGCATGGCGCTCGCCCGTGATGCCCGAGCTGGTGGCCTCGCTGCCCGCGATGGGCGTGGACGGCACGCTGAAGCGACGCACGCTGCGCTCGGGCGGCGCGGCCCACCTGAAGACCGGCACGCTGCGCGACGCCTCGGGCGTGGCCGGCTACGTGCACGGCGCGAGTGGCCGGCGCTACGTGCTGGTGGCCATTGCCAATGGCGAGAACGCCGGCGCGGCGCGCGCCGCCTTCGACGCGCTGATCGACTGGACCGCGCAGGACCAGTGACTCGGACGGGGCCTGGCCCGTTCCGCTACTGAATAGGTTCTGCTGGCAAACGCGGCTTGCGCGCGGCCATGGCGCTGCCCAGAATAGGACGCTCGTTCGTTTTCGATACAAATCCAGGAGACGCGTCTTGACCTTGCAGCATCCACGGCATTCCCAGCCCTCGACCTTCTCGGCCCGCCGGGTCACCGCCACGGCGACGCTCGCCGGCGCCACGCTGTTGCTCGCCGCCTGCGGCGGGGGCGGCGGCGGTGGGGGCGGCATCGGCATCGGCTTTCCGCCGCCGGGCGGCGGCAGCGACACCGGGCGCGGCTCGGTCGTCACCAGCCCGCCCGAGCAGGGCACCAAGCTCACGGCCGACCAGTTCAAGGCCAGCCTGCAGGCCTCCGACCAGGGCAAGGCGCTGCTGCAGGTCACCGGCGCGCCCAAGTGCGGCGTCGACATGCGCTACCTCGAGTACCGCACCGTCGGCGGCAAGAACGAAGCCACCAACGCCACCGCCGCGATCATGGTGCCCTCGGGTTCCGACGTCGCCTGCAGCGGCGGGCGCCCGGTGGTGCTGTACGCGCACGGCACCACGCCGGCGCGCAACTACAACCTCGCCAAGTGGACCGACACCACCCAGCCGGCCGCCGGCGAAGGCCTGATGGTGGCCGCCATGTTCGCGGCGCAGGGCTACATCGTGGTGGCGCCCAACTACGCGGGCTACGACAAGTCGACGCTGCCCTACCACCCGTACCTCAACGGCGAGCAGCAGGGCAAGGACATGGTCGATGCGCTCACCGCGGCGCGCAAGACCTTCTCGGACATCGGCGCGAACGACGCCGGCTCGCTGTTCATCACCGGCTATTCGCAGGGCGGCTACGTGGCAATGGCCGCGCACCGCGAGATGCAGGCCACCGGCAAGGCGGTGACGGCCTCGGCCCCGCTGGCCGCGCCCTCGGCCATCAGCCTGCTGACCGACTACACCTACCTGGGCTGGCCGGCGCTGGGCTCCACGCTGTTCGTGCCGCTGCTCTCGACCAGCTGGCAGCAGCAGTTCGGCAACGTCTACGCCAGCCCCAGCGACGTCTACGAAGCGCAGTACGCCACCGGCATCGAGACGCTGCTGCCGAGCCTCACGCCGGGCACGCTGTTCTCCAGCGGCAAGCTGCCGCAGCTGGCGCTGTTCCCGGCCGACGGCAAGCCGGGCCCGGTGAGCCCCGAGCTGTCGATCTTCTACGGCGCCAACAACCTCATCAAGCAGAGCTTCCTCACGCAGGCGGCCACCGACATCCAGTCGAACACCTGCCCCGGCAACGCGCTGCCAGCCACGGCCGCGTCGCTGGGTTCGGCCACGCCGCTGGACTGCAAGCCCGCCACGGGCTTCCGCAAGGCGGCCATCGCCAACGACCTGCGCAACTGGGTGCCGACCAAGCCGATGCTGCTGTGCAGCGGCGCGAACGACCCAACGGTGAACTTCCTGAGCACCCGCGCCACGGCCGGCTACTTCCGCGCCAAGGGCATGCCGGCCGCTGCGCTCGCGGTGGTCGACCTGGAAGACCGCGGCGCCACCGACAGCTACTCGGCAGCTCGCGCAGGCTTTGCGCAGGCCAAAGACCTGCTGGCACAGAGCACGCCGGGCAGCGCCGCCGACAAGGCGCGCGCCGTGACTGCGGCCTACCACGGCACGCTGGCGCCGCCGTTCTGCCTGGCGGCAGCGCGCGGGTTCTTCCAGGGTGTGCTGGCGGCCGGGGGCTGAGCCCCGCAGCAGCCGATCAGGCGTTGATCAGGCCGCTGCAGCGCGCTGCAAGCGGTCCTTGACGCCTTCCCACTCGGGCGTGTCGGGCGGCGTCTCGACCCAGATCAGCTTCACGCCCTGCGCGTCGAACTCGCGCAGCACCGCGAACAGCTGCTGCGCGGCGGCGGCCGCGTCGTCGGGCATGCGCCGCAGCAGCACGCGCTGCGAGCGGCTGCGCACATGGCTGCGCGTCCACACGGCGATGTGCGCGGCGTTGGCGCCGAGCACATCGAGGCCGGTCTGGATCGCCTTGGGGTCCATCAGTCGCACCTTGGCGTCGGGCGCGTAGTGCGCCTCCAGCGTGCCCGAGGCGCGCGGGTCGGGCGTGTCGAGCACCTCGCGGTCGCGCAAAGGTTCGCCGACGGCGGCCTCGATCTGCGCGCGCGTGATGAGGCCCGGGCGCAGCAGCACGGGTGCGCCGCGGCTGCAATCGACGATGGTCGATTCGATGCCCACTTCGCAGGCACCGCCATCGATCACCAGCAGCGCGTCGCCGAACTCGTCGTGCACATGCTGCGCCGTGGTCGGGCTGACGCGGCCGAAGCGGTTGGCGCTGGGCCCCGCGAGGCCGGGCACGCCCTGCTCGGCGCAGGCTTCGAGCAGCGCCTGCGCCACCGGGTGCGCGGGGCAGCGCAGGCCGATGGTGTCCTGTCCGCCGGCCGCCGCCGTGCCCACGCCGGGCTGGCGCGTGACGATCAGCGTGAGCGGGCCGGGCCAGAAGGCCTGCACGAGCTTCTGCGCGAAAGGCGGCAGCGGCTGGGCAAAGCGCGACAGCGCCTGCGCGCCCTTGGCGCCTGCCGCCACGTGAACGATCAGCGGATGGTCGGCCGGCCGGCCCTTGGCCGCGAAGATGCCGGCGACGGCGGTGTCGCTGCTGGCGTCGGCGCCCAGGCCGTAGACGGTCTCGGTCGGGAAGGCGACCAGCCCGCCCGCGCGCAGCACGCGCGCGGCCTCGGCGATGGCGTCGGGAGCGTGGCCGTCGAGGATCATGCGAGCGCCGGCAGGCCCAGCAGCAGCGCGGCCTGCGAGGCGTTGGCGCGCACGCTCTCGAGCGTGGCGCCGGTGAGGGTCAGGTGGCCCATCTTGCGGCCGCGGCGCGGCGCCAGCTTGCCGTACAGGTGCAGGTGCGTGCCGGGCACGGCGAGCACTTCGCTCCAGCGCGGCGCGACCGGCTTGATGCCGTCGCCTTCACCGTCGGGAAACCACAGGTCGCCCAGCAGGTTGAGCATGACGGCGGGGCTGTGCTGGCGCGGCGCGGTCAGCGGCAGGCCGGCAAGGGTGCGCACCTGCAGCTCGAACTGCGACACGTCACAGGCTTCCATCGTGTAGTGGCCGCTGTTGTGCGGGCGCGGCGCCATTTCGTTGACGACCAGCGAGCCGTCGGCCAGCGCGAAGAACTCGACGCACAGCACGCCCACGTAGTCGAGGCCGCTGGCGATGCTCTTGGCGGAATTGACCGCGCCCTGCGCCACGGTCTTGGGCATGTTCTGCGGGTGCACCTCGGTCACGGCGAGGATGCCGTCGCGGTGCAGGTTGCGCTGCGGCGGGAAGTGCACGATCTGGCCGTCGCGACCGCGCGCCAGGATCACCGAGCACTCGAACTCGAGCGCCAGCATCTTCTCGAGCACGCAGGGCACGCAGCCCGCGGCCTGCCAGGCCTCGACCAGCTCGGCGCGCGTCTTCACGCGCTGCTGGCCCTTGCCGTCGTAGCCCAGGCGGGCGGTCTTGAGGATGCCGGGCAGCAGCTGCTCGTCGACGGCGGCCAGCTGCTCGGCCGTCTCGATGACGGCATAGGGCGCGCAAGGCACGCCGCAGCGCGTGAAGTGCGCCTTCTCGGCGATGCGGTCCTGCGCGATGGCGATGGCCGACGCGGCGGGCGACACCGGCCGCGCGACCGCCAGGTGCTCCAGCGAGGGCGCGGGCACGTTCTCGAACTCGGTCGTCACCGCGTCGGCCAGGCCGGCAAGGCGGGCGAGGCCGTCGACGTCGGCGTAGTCGGTGTGGATGTGGTGGTGGCTCACGCGGCCGGCGGGGCTGTCGGCATCGGGGTCGAGCACCGCGGTGAAGTAGCCCATGCGCTGGGCCGCGTGCGCGAACATGCGCCCCAGCTGGCCGCCGCCGAGCACGCCGAGTGTGGCGCCCGGGAGGATGGGCAAATCGCCGGCATGGCCCGAATGGCCGGTGACGCCGCTCACAGCGCACCCCCGCCTTGCGGCGAAAACGGTGACACGGGAGACACTGCGCCCGCTTCTGGCGGCGGCAGCACCATCGCCTCGGCCGCGGCCGTCTGGGCCGTGCGGAAGGCGTCGAGCTTCGCGCGCAGCGCGGGGTTGTTCACCGCCAGCATCGCCACCGCGAACAGCGCCGCGTTGGCCGCGCCGGCGGTACCGATGGCAAAGGTGGCCACGGGCACGCCCTTGGGCATCTGCACGATGCTGTAGAGGGAATCGACGCCCTGCAGGTGGCGGCTGGCCACCGGCACGCCGAGCACCGGCACCGTGGTTTTGGAGGCCAGCATGCCCGGCAGGTGGGCCGCGCCGCCCGCCCCGGCGACGATCGCCGTGAGCCCGCGCCCGGCGGCGCTTTCGGCGTACGCGAACAGCGCATCGGGCATCCGGTGGGCCGAGACCACCTTCGCTTCGTGGCTGATTCCGAATTGCTGGAGAATCTCGACCGCGTGGCGCATCGTCTCCCAATCGGAGTTCGAGCCCATCACTACACCGACCTGAATGGTTTCGTTCATGGTTTCAATTTTACGTTTCACCCCCAGCTGTTCCCGATGATCGACATCACTCTCGAAAATTTCCAGTCCGAGCTGATCGAAGGCTCGGTCGCCACGCCGGTGCTGCTGGACATCTGGGCCGAATGGTGCGGGCCCTGCAAACAGCTCGGCCCGGTGCTCGAAAAACTCGAAACCGAATACGCCGGCCGCTTCACGCTGGCCAAGCTCGACGCCGACAAGGTGCCGCAGATTTCGTCGCAGCTGTCCGAAATGTTCGGCGTGCGCAGCATCCCGTTCTGCGTGATGTTCAAGGACGGCCAGCCGGTCGACGGCTTCGTGGGCGCCATTCCGGCCGAGAAGATCCGCGAATTCCTCGACAAGCACGTGCCGGGCGCTGACGAGGCCGAAGCCGCCTCGGAAGAAGCCGCCGCGCAGGAAGCGCTGGCCGAGGGCGACACCCTGGGCGCGCTCGAAAAGCTACAGCACGCGGTGGCCACCGACCCGGCCAACGACGACGCGCGCTTCGACTACATCAAGCTGTTGCTGCAGGAAGGCCGCACCGACGACGCCAAGGTCGCCTTTGCCCCGGTGATCGCCAAGACCACGCTGGTGCGCCGCTTCGACTCGCTGCAGCGCTGGATGGACGCCATCGATTTCGCAGCACCGGTCACAGGCTCCGCGCCGACTTTGGGCGATTTCGACGACAAGATTGCCGTCAGCAAGCGCGACTTCGACGCCCGCTTCGGCCGCGCCCGCCTGCTGATGGCCGCCCAGCGCTGGACCGACGCGATGGACGAGCTGCTCGACATCCTCATGCGCGACAAGAGCTGGAGCGAAGACCTCGCGCGCAAGACCTACATCGCGATCCTCGATGTGATCGAGCCGCCGAAGGTGAAGGTCGCTGACGGGCAGATTCCGCCGGACGATCCGGTCGTGGCCACGTACCGCCGCCGCCTGAGCAGCGTCGTGCTGAGCTGAACGACGCATTGCGCCTTTCAGTGCGCAATTGAACAAAAAAGCGACCTGTGGGTCGCTTTTTTATTGCCGCCGTCGCCTCATATAGATAGCATTGCTACTCAATTTCCGATAAAAGCGCATTGCAATGCTCCAACTCACTGAAGAACTCGAAAAGGCCCGCAAGGCCGGCGGCCTGAGCCAGGAGGCGCTGGCCACGCGCGCCGGACTGTCGCGCATGACGGTGCAGCGCATCGAAAGCGGCCAGATCGATCCGCGCCTGTCGACGCTGCTCGAAATGGCGCGCGTGCTGGGGCTCGAGCTCATGCCCGTGCCCGCCAGCCTGCGCCCACAGCTCGAAGACTTCGTGCGCTCGGGCGGTCGCCTGCTTGGCCAGCCAGCGGGCGTGGGCGCGCCGCCGTCCATCGCGCAGAGCCTGGCTGACGAGGGCCGGTGAGCACGCGCGCCGTCTTCAACACCGGCATCCGCTACCTGCGGATGCACCTGCACCTGCCCGGTGGCGGGCGGCGCGCCATCGGTTACCTCTCGCAGTACGGCGACATCCTGCGCGTGTCCTTCGACGAGGCCTACATTGCCGACCCGGACCGGCCCACGCTGTCGCTGGCCTACCGCGGCGCCGACGAGGCGGCCACGCGGGCCATCCTGGCCTCGGCGCGCGACACCCGCGTGTCGCGCAGCGACGGCCGCTGGCCCAGCTACTTCCAGAACCTGCTGCCCGAGGGCCACAACCGCGAGCGCCTGGCGCAGCAGCGCGGCTGCGCCGCCGACGACGAGTTCGAGCTGCTGGCCGCCGCCGGCCACGACCTGATGGGTGCGCTCGAGGTCGAGCCCGTGCCCACGTCCGAAGGCATTCCGGACACCGTGCGCCACTGGCACACGGCGCTGGGGCTCGACGTGCTCGAACCCGGCTTTGTCGAGATGCCGGTGGAAGACGCCGCCGCCATCCCCGGGGTGGTGACCAAGTTCTCGGCGGTGCAGGACGGGCGGCGCTACGTGGTCAAGCGCCACGGCGCGGCGGGCTCGTTCATCCTCAAGCTGCCGAGCACGCGCCACCCGGACCTGGTCGCCAACGAATACACCGGCTACCGCCTGTGCGGCGCGCTCGGCCTCGACTGCGCGCAGGCCCACGTGATCGACCGCGCCGACGCCGACCTGCCCGAGCAGGTGCCCTTCGCGCAGATTCTTGCGGTGCGCCGCTTCGACCGCACGCCCGAGGGCGGGCGCACTCACATGGAGGAGTTCGCGCAGGTGCTGCAGTACAAGCCGCGCCAGAAGTACGGCCGCGGGCTGACCACCGACTGGCCTGCCATGCTGCGCGTGCTCGACCGCCTGTCGCCGAACCCGGTAGCCGACGTGCGCGAGTGCGTGCGCCGCCTGGTCGCCTTCATCCTGCTGGGCAACAGCGACGCGCACCTGAAGAACTGGGCCCTGCGCTACCCCGACGGCGTGGCGCCGGTGCTCGCGCCGCTGTACGACCCGGTCTGCGTGGCCGCCTTCTTCGAGGACGTGCCGGCGCGCGACTACGGCGTCAACCGCGCCATCGACGCCACGCTGCGCACCTTCGATTGGGCGGCGCTGGAGGCCTTGCTGCGCGCGGCCGGGCTGCTGCGGCCAGCACGCTTGATGGCCATCGCACGCGACACCGTGCGCCAGGCCCAGGCCGAGTGGCCCGCGCTGCTGACGCAGGACGGCACGCCCGCCAGCGTGCGCCGCTGCGTCGAGGCGCGCCTTGCGGGTGGCGTGGCCCTCGCAGCACTCGCGGCCTGAAGAAGCCCGGACGCGCCGACGGGCCTGTCTTCGCACCGGTCACGGCGTCGCATACGATGGCGCCGGTTTTAACTTGTTGCAGATTGAAAAGGAAAATTGGCCATGCGTTCCTTCGCCCGCCGTACCGCGCTCCCCGCCATTGCCTCGGCCGCGCTGCTGCTGACCGCGCTCACCGGTTGCGGCAGCGGCATCAGCCTCGACGAGCCGATCGAAGGGCCGGTGTGGCGCCTGGTGCAACTGGGCGACGAGCCCATCGCGCCGGGCGGCGATGCCCAGCTGCAGTTCGACCGCAACAGCGGACGGGTCAGTGGGTCGGGCGGCTGCAACCGCGTCACGGGGTCGTTCACGCGCGCGGGCGTGTCGCTCAAGCTCGGCCAGATGGCCGCGACGCGCATGGCCTGCGCCGACCCGGTGCGCGGCGCCAACGAGGCGCAGTTCCTGTCGGCGCTGCAGAGCACGGCCAGCTACCGGCTGGCGCCGGGGCGGCTCGCGCTGCTCGATGGCAGCGGCCGCACGGTCGCGCTGCTCAGCAGCGGCAACCGCTAGGAAAAAAACAGATCAGCCGTGGGTGAGGCGGTCCAGCGCCTCACGGTACTTGGCGGCCGTCTTCTCGATGACTTCGGCCGGCAGGCGCGGCGCCGGGGGCGTCTTGTCCCAGGGCTTGCCGTTGATCTTGGTGGCTTCGAGCCAGTCGCGCACGAACTGCTTGTCGTAGCTCGGCGGGTTGGTGCCGGCGGCCAGCGCGGCCTCGTAGCCTTCGACCGGCCAGTAGCGCGAGCTGTCGGGCGTGAGCACTTCGTCCATGAGCACCAGCGTGTCGTTCTCGTCCAGGCCGAACTCGAACTTGGTGTCGGCAATGATCATGCCCTTGGTGAGCGCGATCTGGGCCGCCGCCTCGTAGATGGCGATGCTGATCTCGCGGATCTGCTGGGCCAGCTTGGGGCCGACGATCTCGACCACGCGCTCGTAGCTGATGTTCTCGTCGTGCTCGCCGGCCGCAGCCTTGGCGGCGGGCGTGAAGATCGGGCGCGGCAGCTTGCTCGCGTTGGTCAGGCCCTCGGGCAGCGGCACGCCGCAGACCGCGCGGTTGTCCTGGTATTCCTTCCAGCCGCTGCCGGCCAGGTAGCCGCGCACCACAGCCTCGACCGGGATCGGGCGCAGGCGCTTGACCAGCATCGAGCGGCCCGTGACTTGCGCCACCTCGTCGGGCTGCACCACGCTCTCGGGCGCTTCGCCCGTCAGGTGGTTGGGGCACAGCGCGCCCAGGCGGTCGAACCACCACAGCGCCATCTTGGTGAGGATCTCGCCCTTGCCGGGGATGGGCTCGCCCATGATCACGTCGAAGGCGCTGAGCCGGTCGCTCGCGACCATCAGGATGCGGTCTTCGCCGACGGCGTAGTTGTCGCGCACCTTGCCGCGCGCAAGCAGGGGCAGGCTCTGGATGGAGGAGGTGTGAACGGTGGTCATGGACGATGCTCGGCTGGGAAACGGTGACGGGAAAAGCGGATTGTGCGCGCAGAAAAAAGCCACCGCGAGCGGTGGCCTGCGGCGCGCAGTCTGTCTTCGTTAGATGACTTGCTGCGCCAGGTCGCCCTTGGCGTACTTGGCAGCGACGACCTGCAGCGTGTCGCCCTTGATCTTGGCGCCCTGGCCTTCGCAGCCGAACTCGATGTAGCGCTGCTTGCAGATCAGCTTGGCGGCTTCGCGCGCGGGCTTGAGCCACTCGCGGGCGTCGAACTTCTCGGGGTTCTCGGCCAGGAACTTGCGCACGGCGCCGGTCATCGCCAGGCGGATGTCGGTGTCGATGTTGATCTTGCGCACGCCGTGCTTGATGGCTTCCTGGATTTCCTTGACGGGCACGCCATAGGTTTCCTTCATGTTGCCGCCGTACTGGCGAATGATGGCCAGCAGTTCCTGCGGCACGCTCGACGAGCCGTGCATCACCAGGTGGGTGTTGGGAATGCGGCGGTGGATTTCCTTGATGCGGTCGATCGCCAGGATGTCGCCGGTGGGCTCGCGCGTGAACTTGTAGGCGCCGTGGCTGGTGCCGATGGCAATGGCCAGCGCGTCGATCTGGGTGCGCTTGACGAAGTCGGCGGCCTGCTCGGGGTCGGTCAGCAGCTGCTCGCGCGTCATGGTGTCGTCGGTGCCGTGGCCGTCTTCCTTGTCGCCCTTCATGGTTTCGAGCGAACCGAGGCAGCCGAGCTCGCCTTCGACGGTCACGCCCAGGCGGTGGGCCATGTCCGACACCTTCTTGGTGACGTCCACGTTGTAGTCGTAGCTGGCGATGGTCTTGCCGTCGGCTTCGAGCGAACCGTCCATCATGACCGAGCTGAAGCCCAGTTCGATGGCGCCCTTGCAGACGTCGGGGCTCTGGCCGTGGTCCTGGTGCATCACCAGCGGGATGTTCGGGTACTGCTCGATGGCGGCTTGGATCAGGTGCTTGATGAAGGCTTCACCCGCGTACTTGCGGGCGCCGGCGCTGGCTTGCAGGATGACGGGCGCACCGGTTTCCTTGGCGGCCTCCATGACGGCCTGGACCTGTTCCAGGTTGTTGACGTTGAAGGCCGGAATGCCGTAGCCGTTGGCGGCGGCGTGGTCCAGCAGTTCGCGCATCGAGACGAGTGCCATGGGAAATACCTCGTGGGAATAGAAAAAACGGGAAAAAAGAGAAGGCGGAAAGTCGGGAGAAAACTACCCCGATTCTACCGAGCCCCCTTGTGGGACAGCGCCGACGCCACCCCAGGCGTCACGGGTACTGCCCCGCAGCTCTTTTTCAACTTTCTCAGATCGGCAACTGCGTGGTCGACAGCACCTGCTTGAGCACCACGAAGGTCCGGATCTGACGCACGCCCGGCAGGTACAGCAGCTGCTCGGCGTGCAGGCGGTTGAAGCTGTCGTTGTCGCGGGTGCGCACGAGCATGAAGTAGTCGAACTCGCCCGTGACGACGTGGCACTCGAGGCAGCCCGACACCTTCTGCGCCGCCTTCTCGAAATCGGCGAAGGAGTCGGGCGTGGAGCGGTCGAGCACCACGCCGATCATGACGAGCATGCCGACCTCGAGCGCGTCGGGGTCGAGCAGCGCGACCACGCCCTTGATGAGCCCGCCGGCCTTGAGCCGCTCGACCCGGCGCAGGCAGGCCGGCGCGCTGAGGTTCACCTTGGCGGCCAGCGCCACGTTCGACACCGAGGCGTCGCGCTGCAGGGCGCGCAAGATGGCGCGGTCGGTGCGATCGAGCTCGGTCGGGTCACGCAACTTTGTTGTGCTCATGGCTTCATTTTCGGATGAAAAACTGTCTTCTTGGCCATCCTGCCTTCTTTTGAGCATCGAATCCAGCGAACTTCGCAAGCACATTGCAAACCCTTCTTCCTACGATCGACAGCTTCACCCTCACCTCTCGGAGCTGCGTCGATGAACCTGAAGAAATTCCCCCGCCACGTCCTGACCTTCGGCCCCTCGCCGATCCAGCCGCTGAAGCGCCTGAGCGCCCACCTCGGCGGCAAGGTCGATCTCTACGCCAAGCGCGAGGACTGCAACAGCGGCCTGGCCTTCGGCGGCAACAAGACGCGCAAGCTGGAGTACCTGATTCCCGAGGCGCTCGAAGGCGGCTACGACACGCTGGTGTCGATCGGCGGCATCCAGTCGAACCAGACGCGGCAGGTGGCCGCGGTGGCCGCGCACCTGGGCCTGAAGTGCGTGCTGGTGCAGGAGAACTGGGTCAACTACTCCGACGCGGTGTACGACCGGGTCGGCAACATCGAGATGTCGCGCATCCTCGGCGCCGACGTGCGACTGGACGCGGCCGGCTTCGACATCGGCATCCGCCAGAGTTGGGAACAGGCCATGGCCGACGTGCGCGCGGCCGGCGGCAAGCCCTTCCCGATCCCGGCCGGCTGTTCCGAACACCCGCGCGGCGGCCTGGGCTTCGTGGGCTTTGCCGAGGAAGTGCGCCAGCAGGAGACCGAACTCGGTTTCAAGTTCGACTACATCGTGGTCTGCTCGGTCACGGGCAGCACGCAGGCCGGCATGGTGGTGGGCTTCGCGGCCGACGGCCGCGCCGACCGCGTGATCGGCATCGACGCCTCGGCCAAGCCGCAGCAGACCTATGAGCAAATCTTGCGCATCGCCAGGAACACGGCCGAGCTGGTCGAGCTGGGCCGCGACATCACCGAGAAAGACGTGGTGCTCGACCGCCGCTTCGGCGGGCCCGAATACGGGCTGCCGAACGAAGGCACGCTCGAAGCGATCCGCTTGAGCGCGCGCTTCGAAGGCATGCTGACCGACCCGGTGTACGAGGGCAAGTCGATGCACGGGATGATCGAGAAGGTGCGGCTCGGGGAGTTTCCGGCGGGCTCGAAGGTGCTGTATGCGCACCTGGGCGGTGTGCCGGCGCTGAACGCCTACAGCTTCCTGTTCCGCAACGGCTGAACCCAACCGCGCAATGAAAAAGGCCGGCATGTGCCGGCCTTTGCTTTGCTGCGAGTGAACGAACTCAGCTCGCCCTGCAGATCTTCAGCATGTTGGTGCCGCCGGGCGCACCCATCGGCTCGCCGCAGGTGATCGCGTACACGTCGCCGGTCTGCACGATGCCGCGCTTCTTCAGATGGGCTTCCGCCTGTTCGAGCGCGGTGTCGCGGTCGGTCTGCGAATCCATCAGCAGCGGGCGCACGTTGCGGTACAGCGCCAGCTTGCGCTGCGTGGCCAGGCGCGAGGTCAGCGCGTACATGGGAATGTGCGCGCGGTGGCGGCTCATCCACAGGATGGTCGAGCCCGATTCGGTCAGCGCCACGATGGCCTTGGCGCCCAGGTGGTGCGCCGTGAACAGCGCGCCCATGGCGATCGACTGGTCGATGCGGCTGTAGGTCTTGCCGCTGAAGTCGGCGTCGAGCGTCTGGTCTTCGGCGCCTTCGGCGGCTTCGCAGATGCGGCTCATTTCCTGCACGGTCTCGAGCGGGTAGCGGCCCGAGGCGGTTTCGGCCGAGAGCATCACGGCGTCGGTGCCGTCGAGCACGGCGTTGGCCACGTCGCTCACCTCGGCGCGGGTGGGCACGGGGTTGGTGATCATCGACTCCATCATCTGGGTCGCGGTGATGACCACCTTGTCCATGTCGCGCGCCATGCGGATCATCTTTTTCTGCAGCGCCGGCACGGCGGCGTTGCCGACTTCCACAGCCAGGTCGCCGCGGGCGACCATGATGCCGTCGCTGGCACGCAGGATTTCTTCGAGCTTCGGAATGGCTTCGGCGCGCTCGATCTTGGCGATCATGCCGGGCTTGTGACCGTACTCGGCCGCCGCCACGTTGCACAGCTGGCGCGCCATTTCCATGTCGGTGGCGTTCTTGGGGAAGCTCACGGCCACGTAGTCGGCCTGGAAGCTCATCGCGGTCTTGATGTCTTCCATGTCCTTGGCCGTCAGCGCGGGCGCCGTGAGGCCGCCGCCCTGCTTGTTGATGCCCTTGTTGTTCGACAGCTCGCCGCCGAGCTTGACGGTGGTGTACACCGCGTCGCCCTTGACGCCGTCGACCGTCAGCACGATCAGGCCGTCGTTCAGCAGCAGCTTGTCGCCGGGCTTCACGTCGCGCGGCAGGTCCTTGTAGTCGAGGCCGACGGCATCGATGTCGCCCGGCTCGGTGCGCGAGGCGTCGAGCACGAACTTGGCGCCGGGTTCGAGCCAGATCTTGCCCTGCGCGAACTTGCCGACGCGGATCTTCGGGCCCTGCAGGTCGGCCATGATGGCCACCTCGCGGCCCACCTTGCGGGCCGCTTCGCGCACCATGGCGGCGCGGTTGATGTGGTCTTGCGCCGTGCCGTGGCTGAAGTTCAGCCGCACCACGCTGACCTTGGCCAGGATCATCTGCTCCAGCAGTTCGGGCGTGTTGGACGCCGGGCCGAGGGTGGCGACGATCTTGGTGGCGTGGCGGGGAATGCGGTCCGTGCTCATGAAGGGTGTCTCCGTTTTGTATTCGCTACTGTATACACTTTGTGTGTCGAACGGAAGTCAGTCGCCCCGAGGGATTTCCCCTCCGTCGCCGGACCGCCGCCGAAATCAGCCGGCCGCGCGCTTGGCCAGGATCTCGAAGGCCGGCAGGGTCTTGCCCTCCAGCACCTCGAGAAAGGCGCCGCCGCCGGTCGAGATGTAGCCGACCTGCTTCTCGATGCCGTACTTGGCGATGGCCGCCAGGGTGTCGCCACCGCCGGCAATCGAGAAGGCGCTGCTCTCGGCAATCGCCTGCGCGATGGCCTTGGTGCCGCCTGCGAAGGCGTCGAACTCGAACACACCGACCGGGCCGTTCCAGACGATGGTGCCGGCTTCGCGCAGTTGCGCGGCCAGGATGGCCGATGTCTTGGGGCCGATGTCCAGGATCAGGTCGTCGTCGGCCACGTCGGTGGCGGCCTTGACGGTGGCGGGCGCATCGGCCGCGAAGGTCTTGGCCGTGACCACGTCGACCGGAATCGGCACGTCGGCGCCGCGCGCGCGCATGGCATCGATCACGGCCTTGGCCTGGTCGAGCAGGTCGGGCTCGGCCAGCGACTTGCCGATCGAAAGGCCCGCAGCCAGCATGAAGGTGTTGGCGATGCCGCCGCCGACGATCAGCTGGTCGACGTTGGCCGACAGGCTCTTCAGGATGGTGAGCTTGGTGCTGACCTTCGAGCCTGCCACGATGGCGACCAGCGGGCGCTTGGGCTGGGCCAGCGCCTTGCTGATGGCGTCCATTTCGGCCGCCAGCAGCGGGCCGGCCGCGGCAATCTTGGCGAACTGCGCGATGCCGTAGGTGGTGGCTTCGGCGCGGTGGGCGGTGCCGAAGGCATCGTTCACGTAGATGTCGGTGAGCGCGGCGAGCTTGCGGGCCAGCGCTTCGTCGTTCTTCTTCTCGCCCTTGTTGACGCGGCAGTTCTCGAGCAGCACGACCTGGCCGGGCTTCACGTCGACGCCGTCGACCCAGTTGGCGACCAGCGGTACCTCGCGGCCGAGCAGCTCGCCCAAGCGCTTGGCGACGGGGGCCAGCGAGTCTTCGGGCTTGAATTCGCCTTCGGTCGGGCGGCCCAGGTGCGAGGTGACCATCACGGCCGCGCCGGCGTCGAGCGCCAGCTGGATGCAGGGCACCGAGGCGCGGATGCGCGTGTCTTCGGTGATGTTGCCGGCGTCGTCTTGCGGCACGTTGAGGTCGGCACGGATGAAGACGCGCTGGCCGGCGGCCTTGCCTTGCGCACAGAGGTCGGTGAATCGAATGACGTTCATGGGTCTGAGGATGGTGAAAGACGGAAAGGCGGGACTGCGCGCATTGTAGTTTTCACCCTCCGCCGGCCCTGCGCGCCTGTTGCGGCGCACTGATGGTTTTCAGGCTTTCGGCTGCGCGGTCGCAAACTGCGCGAGGATGCCGACGAAGCTCGCCGCCGCGGGCGACAGCGAACGCCGCGCCGCGCTATACACGCAGACCTCGCGGTGGAAGTCGGGCGATTCGAGCCGCACCATCTGCAGCCCGTGCGCGCGCACCAGCGACGCCGAGTAGGTCGGGCACACGGTCAGCCCCAGACCCGAGGCCACCATGCCGAGCGCGGTCGTCATGTACGACACCTCCTGTGTGCCCGGCCGCAGCATGTACGCGCGCTCCTCGGGCCCCAGCTCGGGCAGCACGCGCTGGCGAAAGTCGCGCGTGGGCGCAATGAAGGTGTAGGGCGCCAGCTCGTGCCAGCGCACCTTGCGGCGCTTGGCAAAGGCGTGGCCGGGCGGGCAGATCAGCCAGTGGCGGTCGCGGAACAGCGTGCGGCGCTCGATGGCGGCGGCGTCCACCGCCACGTCCTGGCCTACGGCCAGCTCGACGTCGCCGGCCGCCACGCCCAGCAGCAGGTGCTCGGGCAGCGTGTCGGCCAGGCGCACGTCCACGTCGGGATAGGCCTCGCGGTAGGCGGCGATCACGCGCGGCATCAGCGTGCAGGCCATGAGCTGCGGCGCTGCAAGCCGCAACAGCCCTTTCTTCTTGTCACGCAGATCGGTCACGCCGGCTACCGCGCTGGTCAGGTCGCCGAGCAGCCGGTGCACCGACGGCAGGAACTCGCGCCCCGCCTCCGACAGCTGCACGCGCCGCGTGTTGCGGTCGAGCAGCTGCACGCCCATCTCGCGCTCGAGCTCGCGCACCAGCACGCTGAGCGCCGACTGCGTGAGGTGCAGCTGCCCCGCGGCGGCGGTGAAGCTGCCGGTTTCGGCCACGGCGGCGAAGGCGCGCAGCTGGCGCAGGGTGAGGTTCATATATATGTTTATTTCATCAATCGATGAATTAATTTCGATTGCATCATAAGACGCGGCATTGCCCAATCGCGGCCTCAACGGAGACACGCATGCCGACGACGACCGCCCCCACGTCCGCGCCCCCCATTCGCGGGCTGCACCATTTCGCCTGGCGCTGCCGCGACAGCGAGGAAACCCGCCACTTCTACGAAGACCTGCTGGGCCTGCCGCTGGCCCACGTCATCAAGAACGACCACGTGCCGAGCACGGGCGAGTACTGCCCCTACGTGCACATCTTTTTCCAGATGCGCGACGGCGCGTACATCGCCTTCTTCGACCTGGGCGACGACACCGCCGCGCTGCCCTCGCCCAACACGCCTTCGTGGGTGAACCACATCGCGCTGCGCGTCGATTCGGGGGACGACCTGCTGGCCGCCAAGGCGCGGCTCGAGGCCGCCGGCATCGAGGTGCTGGGCGTGACCGACCACCACATCATCGAGTCGATCTACTTCTTCGACCCCAACGGCATCCGCGTGGAACTCACCACGCCGACCGTGCCGCAGGCCGAGATGGACGCGCACGCGCGCCATGCCCACGCCGACCTCGACGCGTGGACCGCGCGCAAGGCCGCGCTGCGTGCCGCCGCCGGAGGCACCTCGCATGTCTGAGCTGCAACTTGCCGTCATCGACGTGAAGCCCGGCGCGGCCATGGACAGCCAGTCAGGCCTGCAGCTGCTGCGCCCGCGCATCTACGGCGCCTTCCGCGCGCCGCCGGGCCCGAAAAAGATCGCGGCCATCGTGATGCACCCGACCAGCAACTTCATGGGCCACTACCTCATCGGCCCGCTGGCCGAGCGCGGCATCTGCTGCATGGGCCTGAACTCGCGCTTCGTCGGCAACGACACGGTGCTGCTGATGGAGCGCGCGATTCAAGACCTGGGCGCCGGCGTGCAGTACCTGCGCGCGGCCGGCTACGAGAAGGTGTTCCTGGTCGGCAATTCGGGCGGCGCAGCGCTCGCGGCCTTCTACCAGGCGCAGGCCGAACAGCTCACTGCCACGCACCTGCCCGACGGCGACCCGACCCACCTGCATCAGAGCGACCTGCCACCGGTGGACGGCCTCGCGCTGTGCGCCGCGCACCTGGGCCGCACGCGGCTGATGCGCGACTGGATCGACCCGTCGGTCACCGACGAGCACGACCCGCTGTCGGTCGACCCCGAGCTCGACATGTACGACCCGCGCCACCGCGTTCCCTACGAGGCCGACTTTCTTGCGCGCTTCAGCGCGGCGCAGAAGGCGCGGATGGACCGCATCGAACAGTGGTGCCTCGACCGCCTCGCGTTGCTGCGCAGCACGCCGGGCGCGCCGCGCGACCAGACCTTCGTCGTCTATCGCACGCACGCCGATCCTCGCTGCGTCGACCTCTCGCTCGATGCGAATGCGCGCCTGCCCGGCAGCGTGTGGGGCGATGCGCGGCAGGTGAACTATTCGGCCAACGCGATGGGCCGCACCACCTCGCTGACCGCGTTCCTCTCGCAGTGGTCGTCGCGCTCGCAGGCCGACGGGCCCACCAACCTCGCGCGCACCACGGCGCCGAAGCTGCTGCTGACCTACACCGGCGACCAGTCGACCTTCCCGAGCACGCGCGATGCGTGGATGGCCGCGGGCGGCGCGCGCATCCGCAACGTCGACATCGTCGGCGGCAACCACTACCTGGCGGGCCAGCCCGAGCTGATCCCGCAAGCGGCGGACGCCATCGCCGAATTCGCCCACGCGCTGTGAGCCCCGACACCATGGAAAGCTTTGCATTCGCGCCGGCCTACGAACTGCCGGTCTGGCCTTTCACGCCGCCGCCCGAACTCGGCAGCGCGCAGGTCGTGCGCCACCCGGTCGTGATCGTCGGTGCCGGCCCCTCGGGCCTCACGCTGGCCTGCGACCTCGCGCAACGCGGCGTGCGCGCCGTGCTGCTCGACGAGGACGACACCGTGGGCGTGCGCGGCGCCTCGTCGCGCGGCATCTGCTACGCGCAGAAGAGCCTGGAGATCTTCGAGCGACTGGGCATCTATGAGCGCATCGCGGCCAAGGGCATCACCTGGTCGTTCGGGCGCACCTTCTCGGGCGACGAAGAGGTCTACAACTTCAACCTGCAGGCCACGAGCGTCTCGAAGCAGCCACCCTTCGTGAACCTGCAGCAGTTCTACATCGAGTGGTTCCTGGTCGATCGCATTCTCGAACTCGGCGTGACCGACCTGCGCTGGAAGAGCCGCGTGACGCGCGTCGAGCCGCTGGCCGACGGCGTGCGCATCGACATCGAAACGCCCGCCGGCAGCTACACGATCGAGGCAGACCACCTGATCGATGCGACGGGCGCGAACAGCCCGATCCGCACGCAGCTCGGCGTCGAATCGCACGCCTCGCGCAGCACCGACCGCTGGTGCATCTCCGACGTGCGCTTCGAGAAGCCGCTGCCCACCGAGCGCTGGACCTGGGTCGACGCGCCCTTCAACGAAGGCCGCGGTGTGTGGCAGCACCTGATGGCCGACGGCGTGTGGCGCATCGACTACCAGATGCCCGAAGACTGCGACCCGGCCGAGATCAGCCGCCCCGAGGTGGCCGGTGCGCGGCTGCGCGAACAGCTCGGGCCCGACGTGGCCTTCGAGTTCGTGTGGATCGGCCCCTACGGCTACCGCGACCACCTGCTGGAGCGCTTCCGCCACGGCCGCGTGTGCTTCATCGGCGATGCGGCGCACGTGGTGAGCCCCTTCGGCGCGCGCGGCGGCAACACCGGCATCCAGGACGCGGCCAACCTCGGCTGGAAGCTCGCGCTGGTCGTGCAAGGGCAGGCGGGCGATGCACTGCTCGACAGCTACGACGCCGAGCGCCGCCCGGCCGCGCAGGAGAACCTGACGGTCACGAGCCGCTCCGCGCGTTTTCTTGCGCCGCGCTCGCCGGCCGAGCACACGCTGCGCCGCGCCGTGGTGGCGCTGGCCAAGCGCCACACCTTCGCGCGTGCGCTGGTCAACACGGGCCGCATGTCGGTCGCCAACGACTACCCCGCCGCGCCGCAGTTGCCCGAAGGCGCGCGCACGGTGCAGAACCTGCCGCTGCAGTGGGCCGACGGACGCGAGACCACGCTGATGCAGCTGTTGGCCGAGGGCACGCAGTGCCTGGGCCTGTGGTTCGCACCGACGCGCGCGCAGGCGCAAGCGGCGTGCGATGCCACGGCCGGATTGCCGCTGCGCCTGCTGGCCGTGGGCGGTGAGAGCGGCCTGCCGACCTTGCAGGCCGACGAGACGCTCGCACGCCACCTCGGCATCGACCCCGACGCGGCAGGCGGCTTCGTGCTCGTGCGCCCCGATGCCTACCGCGCCGCGACGCTGTTGCAAGCCACCCCCGACACGATCACCGCCGCCGTGCGCACGGCGCTCGCACTCACCGCTTCGTCCTCATGATCACCGAGCCCCGCATCCCCGACCCCGACGGCTTCTACGCCGCCCTCCTGGCCGCGCACGAAGGCCGCACCGAGGCGCAGAGCGCCGACCTCAACGCCCGCCTCGTGCTGCTGCTGGCCAACCAGTGCGCCGACCAGGCCGTGCTGCTCGCGTGCATCGACGCGGCGGCCGCGGCCGACGAAGACATCCCCACGACCACGACAACATCTCCATGACCGCTCCCGTCTCTTTCGCTTCCGCCTCCGACACCCGGGAGCAAAAGCCCCGGCTGCAGGAACTCGCCCCGGGCGCCTACGGCTACATCAGCGACTTCGATCCCAACTGCGGCTTCGTCGTCGGCGAGGAGCAGGTGGTGCTGATCGACACCCGCCCCACGCCGCGCATGGCGCGCGACTTTCTGGCGGCGATCCGCAGCGTCACCGACAAGCCGATCCGCACCATCGTGCTCACGCACTACCACGCGGTGCGCGTGATGGGCGCGAGTGCCTTCGACGAGGTGCAGGAAATCATCGCCAGCAACGGCACCCTCGACTGGATTCGCACGCGCGGCCAGGCCGACTTCGAATCGGAGGTGGGCCGCTTCCCGCGCCTGTTCGCAGGCGTGGAAGAGATTCCGGGCCTGACCTTCCCGACCACGGTCTTCGAACGCGAGATGACGCTGCCGCTCGGCGGCGGCCGCGAGCTGCAGTTGATGGCGCTGGGCCGCGGCCACTCGGGCGGCGACACCGTGGCCTGGCTGCCCGACTGCGGCGTGCTGTTCTCGGGCGACGTGGTCGAGAACCACTGCGGCGTGTACGCGGGCGACGCCTACATCGGTGACTGGGCCGGCACGCTCGACGCGGTGCGCGCGCTGCAACCGCGCGTGCTGGTGCCCGGGCGCGGCGCGGTGCTGCAGGGCGAAGCGGCTTGCGCCGAAGCGATCGGGCTCACGAAAGACTTTCTCTCGACGCTGCTCGACAGCGTGCGCGCGGGCATCGCCGCGGGCGACACGCTCAAGGGCTGCTTCGCGCGCGCCGAGGCGGCCATGACGCCGCGCTTCGGCGGCTGGCCCGTGTTCCAGCACGTGCTGCCGTTCGACGTGTCGCGCGCGTACGACGAACTGCGCGGCATCGAGCACCCCGTCGTGTGGACCGCCGAGCGCGACCAGGAACTCTGGCAGGTGCTGCGCGGCACCTGAGCCGATCGATCACTGATTTTCAACAAAGCAACGGAGACAAAAACGATGAAACGCTTCCTTCCCCTGCTGGCCGCGGCCCTCGCGCTCGCCACCGCACCCTTCGCGTCGGCGCAGCCCGCGGCCTACCCCAGCCAGCCCGTGAAATGGATCGTGCCCTACGTGGCCGGCGGCGGCACCGACAACCTTGCACGCGCGCTGGCCGAAGCCATGCAGCCGTCGCTGGGCCAGCCGCTGATCATCGACAACCGCCCCGGCGCATCGACCAACATCGGCGTGTCGGTGATGATGCAGGCCAAGCCCGACGGCTACACGATCATGCAGGCCGAGAACGCGGCGCTGCTGTTCAACGAGCACATGTTCGCCAAGCTGCCCTACAAGCCGGCGACCGACTTCACCTACATCGGCACCATCGGGCGCTTTCCCGTGGCGCTGGTCGTGCACCCCGACTTTCCCGCGAAAAACGTGGCCGAGTTCGTGCGCTACGTGAAGGCCAACCCCGAGAAGGTGAGCTACGCCTCGCCGGGCAACGGCTCGCCGCACCACATGGCGATGGAGCTGTTCAAGCAGAAGGCCGGCCTCACGATCACGCACGTGCCGTACAAGGGCGCCGCGCCCGCCATGACCGACGTGATGGGCGGCCAGGTGCCGACGATGATGCTCGACCTGGCCTCGGGCCTGCCGATCATCAAGTCGGGCAAGGTGCGCGTGCTGGCCATCGCGCTGCCGCAGCGCGCCAGCGCCCTGCCCGAGGTGCCGACCTTCGTCGAGGCCGGCTTCAGCGACGTCAACGCCTACGCCTTCCACGGCCTGATCGGCCCCGCCGGCATGCCGCCCGAAGCCGTGGCGCGCATCAACACCGAGCTGCACAAGGCGATGAAGGCACCGAAGGTGGTGAAGCTGTTCTCGGAGTTCGGCTTCGAGGCGCTGCCCGGCACGCCGCAGGACTTCTACAAGCTCTCGCGCGCGGAGAGCGAGCGCTGGGGCAACATCATCAAGACCGCGGGCGTGAAACTCGACTGATCGAATCCGGTCACCAGCCCAGGCCGAGGTGCAGGGGCAGGTACACCGCCATGCCGGCCAGCATCGTGCCGAGCACGCCGCGCCGCCAGAAGTAATAAGCGCCACCGACGACCGCCGCATAGAGGCGGGCGTCGTGCAGCGTGGTGATCAGGTGGCCCTGCGTCATCACGATCTCGGGCGCGATCACGCCGGCCAGCGCGGCGGCCGGCGCGTAGTGCAGCGCGCGGTGCGCCCACTCGGGCAGGCCCCAGGGCCGGTCGAGGATGAAGAAGAAGCAGCGCGTGAGCACAGTGACGGCCGCGAGGCCGGCGATCACGGCAATGGACCACCAGTCGGTGCCGCCGCTCACTTGTCGTCCTCCGCGTCGGGGTCGAGCCCGAACTGCTTTTCGAGCCAGAAGCACAGCAGCACCGCCACGCCGATGGCGACCACGATGTTGAGCTTGAGCGGCAGCGCGTAGGCCGCGACGGCCGTGGCGCCCGCGATGAGCGCGGCCAGCACGCGCAGCCGCGTCGTCGCCATCGAGCAGACGATGGCCACCAGGCTCAGCACGCCGGCAAAGCCCAAGCCCCAGGTCTGCGGAATGAAGTTGGCCAGCGCGATGCCCAGCAGGCTCATGCCCATCCACGCGCACCAGGTCACGAAGTAGTTGCCGGTGAGGTAGGCCTCTTGCGAGAGCTGCTCGGCGGGCGTGGTCGGCGGGGCCGTGTACTGCTTCGTGAAGAGCGCGTAGCTCAGGTCGGCCGTCAGGTAGCCGTGCAGCAGGCGGCGCCAGCGCGGCATGTGCATGAGGTAGGGCCGCAGATGCAGGCTGAACACCACGAAGCGCAGGTTGACGCAGAAGCCCGTCGCCAGAATCACCCAGGCCGGCGCGCCCGCGGCCAGCAGCGGGATGGCGGCCAGTTGCGAGCTGCCGGCGTAGACGAACAGGGTCATCGCCACGGCCTCGAGCACGCTCATGTCCGACTTGACCATGGCCACGCCGGTCATCAGGCCCCAGGCGCCGATGCCGAGCGCGGCCGACGCCATGTCGCGCATGCCGGCGCGGAACTCGGGCTGGCGGCGCAGCGTGGGCGAGAGAAACATCAGCCGAAGACCTGGCCGGGCTTCAGGTCGAAGCCGCGCAGGAAATCGGCTGCGGGCAGGCGCTTGCCGCCCGGGCGTTGCAGTTCGGTGAGCACCACGGTCGCATCCGACGCCGCCACGGCGACGCCAGTTGCGTCGGCCGAGACGACGGTGCCGGGCGCGACGCCTGTGGTGCCGGGCGCCACGTGCGCGGCCCAGAGCTTGACGGTCTCGCCGCCGAGCGGGCTGTTGGCGCCGGGGAACGGATCGAAGGCCAGGACGCGGCGCACGATGGCGCCGGCCGGCTGCGTCCAGTCGATCAGCGCTTCGTGCTTCTCGACCTTGTGGGCGTAGGTGATGCCTTCGGTGGGCTGTGGCGTGCGAACCAGTTGGCCGATCTGCGCCAGCGCCTCGACCACCATGCGGCCGCCGAGCGCGGCCAGCCGGTCGTGCAGGCGGGCGGTGTTGTCGTTGGGCGCAATGTCGACTGCTTCGCGCAGCAGCATGTCGCCGGTGTCCAGGCCCGCGTCCATCTGCATGATGGTGATGCCGGTCTGCGTGTCGCCGGCCTCGATGGCGCGGTGGATCGGCGCGGCGCCGCGCCAGCGCGGCAGCAGGCTGGCGTGGATGTTGAGGCAGCCGTGCACCGGCAGGTCGAGCACCCACTGCGGCAGGATCAGGCCGTAGGCCGCGACCACCATCACGTCGGGCTGCCACGCCAGCAGCGTGTCGCGCGCGGCGGTGGCCTCGTCGGGGTACTTGCCATCGAGCCGCAGGCTGCGCGGCTGCGCCACGGGCCAGTGGTTGGCAACGGCGCACTGCTTGACGGGCGACGCCTGCAGCTTCATGCCGCGGCCGGCAGGCCGGTCGGGCTGGCTCATCACGCCGACGATGTCATGGCCGGCGGCGGCAATGGCCTCCAGGGCGACGCGCGCGAACTCGGGCGTGCCCGCAAAAACGACTTTCAACGCGCTCAATCCCGGATCCGTTCGAATTCGAGGTCATCCCCCGTGTGGTACCGGCGAACCACGCCGGTGGGGTCGATGTAGATATAGAGCATGCGGCGCTCGTTGATGGCCTTGTAGCGCCAGGTCCAGACGGTGCCGTCGAAGGAGCTGACGCGGCTGACTTCATACGGCTTGCCGTAGAAGGCCAGCACGTCGTTCTGGCGCCAGCGGTCGACCTGGATGTCGTGGCCGAAGCGCGCTTCGGTGAGCACCTGGGTCACCGAGACGACCTTGCCGGACGCGTCGAGGTCAATGTCGACCACCTCGAAGCCCGCCGGCATGCGCGAGTACTGCAGCCGCTCGCCCCCGCCATTGAGCGGGTAGCGGCCCGTGGGCGCACCCAGGCGCTGCAGGGTGTCGGCGGCGGAGGTGCCGGGCTGGATGCGCGTGGGTTCGCTGACGCAACCCGCCAGGAACAACAGTCCGGCGGCGGCCAACGCGCTCGCAGCCCGTTGACTCATACCCGTGCGTCTTTCATGTCCTCGCGCTGCTGCTTGAGGAGCTTGCTCTTGATGCGGTTGCGCTTCAGCGGCGACAGGTATTCGACGAAGACCTTGCCCAGGAGGTGGTCGAGCTCGTGCTGGATGCACACGGCCAGCAGGCCATCGGCCTCGAGGGTGTGGCTGTTGCCGTCGGCGTCGAGCGCCTGGACCTTCACCGAGGTGGAGCGCATCACGCCGTCGTAGATGCCGGGCACCGAGAGGCAGCCCTCTTCGTTGAGCACCTTCTCGTCGCTGGCCCAGGTGATTTCGGGGTTGATGAGCACGATCGGCTCGTTGCGCTCTTCGGAGACGTCGATCACCACCACGCGCTCGTGCACGTCGATCTGGGTCGCGGCCAGACCGATGCCGCTCGCGTCGTACATCGTTTCCAGCATGTCGGCCACCAGCGTCTTGATGCGCGCGTCCACGCCCTGCACCGGCTTGGCCACCGTGTGCAGGCGCTTGTCGGGGTAACTCAGAATGATTCGTTTGGCCATGAAATCGGGGGGAAGTTGTGGCTATTTTCGCCAATTCCGCGACGCGTCGCGGCGCAATGACGCGAAAACGTTGCCCTTGCAAGGGCTTCGGGCGCAGAATTCGTAGCAAATTGTGAGATTCGTATGCGCCACGATACTTCGTGCGCTCACCCATCCAGACATGACACAGCCCAGCTCCACCGAACACCAGCGCCCGACCCTCTTTGCCTTCTGGACGGCCGCCTTGGCGGTGGCCAGCAGTTGCGGCGCCACGGCGGCCTGGGCGCAGACGACCTACCCGGTCACGCCCCAGCAGCGCGCCACCGCCCAGCAGACCGCCCAGGCCGGCGTGCCGCTGAGCGAGCTGTCGCCGAAGGCGCCCGACGAATACACCGTCAAGCCCGGTGACACGCTCTGGGCCATTTCGCGCCTGTACCTGCTGCGCCCCTGGCGCTGGCCGGAACTCTGGGGCATGAACATCAATGACATCCAGGACCCGCACCGCATCTACCCGGGCCAGGTGCTGTACCTGGACAAGAGCGGCGGCCGCGCCCGTCTGACGACCCGCCGCGGCGCGGGCGGTGGCGACGGCGGCACCATCAAGCTGTCGCCGCGCACGCGCTTCGACTCGCTCGCGGGCATGGCCCTGCCCACGCTCAACCCGAGCCTCATCGAGCCCTTCCTCAGCGAACCCATCGTGGTCGATGCCAACACACTCGACGCCGCACCGCGCATCGTGGCCGGCAACGACAGCCGCGTGCTGCTGTCGCGCGGCGACCGCGCCTATGCGCGCGGCAACGCCGAATCGCCGCTGGTCGAGAAGCCCGGCCCGGTGCAGCACTACCGCATCTTCCGCAGCGCCACCCCGCTGAAAGACCCCGGCACCGGCGAGATCCTCGGCTACGAAGCGCAGTACCTGGGCAAGGCGCAGCTGCAGCGCGGCGAATCGACCACCATCGAGACGACCGGCGACAAGGACGTCATCACGGTCGTGCCAGCCAGCATCGACATCATTGCGTCGCGCGAGGAAATGCGCGCCGGCGACCGCCTGCTGCCCGAGCCGCCGCGCCAGCTGCTGAGCTACGCGCCGCGCGCACCGTCGACGCAGGTCGACGGGCGGATCATCTCGGTCTACGGCAACGCGGTGCAGTACGCGGCGCAGAACCAGGTCGTGGCCATCAACAAGGGCACGCGCGACGGCGTCGACAACGGCCACGTGCTGGCCATTCTGAAGAACGGCGAGACCATCCTCGACCGCACCGGCGCGCGCAAGGAAACGATCAAGCTGCCGAACGAACGCATCGGCCTGCTGATGGTGTTTCGCACCTTCGAGAAAGTCTCTTACGCATTGGTGCTCGAAATCAACGACACTCCCCGCGCCGGCGACTTCCTCGTCAATCCCTGACACGCGCCTGAGGCTTTTTTCTCGCACACTCGTTTGGAACGCGCAGAACTCGCAGGCTGGCTGCGACTTTCACTGACACCAGGCGTCGGCGACGGCGCCGCACGCCGTCTGCTCGCGGCCTTCGGGCTGCCTGAAGCGATCTTCGCGCAGCCCGAAGCGGCGCTGGGCGAAGTCGTCAGCAACGCCCAGGCCGCCGCGCTGAAGCAGCTGCCCTCCGGCCTGCAGGCGCAGGTCGACATGACCTGGCAATGGCTGCACCCCGCGGACGGCACCACCGGCGGCGCCGTCACGCGCCGCGTCGTGACGCTCGGCGATGCCGGCTACCCGAGCTCGCTGCTCGAAATGGTCGACCCGCCGTTGATGCTCTACGTGCTCGGTGCCCCCGCCTTCGACCTCACGCAGCTCGGCCGCAGCCTCGCCGTGGTCGGCAGCCGCAACCCGACGCCGCAGGGCGCGAGCCACGCGCGTGCCTTTGCACGGGCGCTGGGCGAAGCCGGCCTGCCCGTGGTCTCGGGCCTGGCGCTCGGCATCGACGGCGCGGCGCACCTGGGCGCGCTCGACGCGGCCGGTGACGCACCGGTGCTCGCCACCGTGGCCGTGGTCGGCACCGGCCTGGACCGCGTCTACCCCGCGCGGCACCGCGACCTGGCGCACCGCATCACGCTGCAGGGGCTCATCGTGAGCGAACTGCCGCTGGGCACGCCGCCGCTCACGCAGAACTTTCCGAAGCGCAACCGCCTCATCGCGGGCCTGGCGCGCGGCACGCTGGTGGTCGAGGCGGCACTGGCGTCGGGCTCGCTGATCACCGCGCGCCTCACGTCGGAGCAGGGCAAGGAAGTGTTTGCGATCCCGGGCTCGATCCACTCGCCGCAATCGCGTGGCTGCCACGCGCTGATCCGCCAAGGCGCGAAGCTGGTCGAGTCGGTGAACGACATCCTCGAAGAGCTGCCGCCGCTCGCGCCAGCTGCTCGCGCGCCTGCCAACGACACGCCTTCACCGGCCCCGGAACATCCGCTGCTCGACGCCCTCGGCTTCGACCCCGTGAGCCTCGACGCGCTGAGCGCGCGCACCGGCTGGAGCGCGGCCATGCTGCAGGCGAAGATGCTCGAGCTTGAACTCGATGGGCATGTCGCGCGTTTGCCCGGCGGCCTGTTCCAAAGAGCCGCCGTCGGCTGACGCGCGAAGTGCACGAAAGCCTGGGGACGCACGACAGATTCCTCGGCTATATTGAGCCCATGTTCGAAGTGCTCGTGTTTGTGTATGAAAACTACTGGCGCGGCGATGCCTGCCCCGAACCCGAACAGCTGGGCCGCAAGCTCAGTGCGCACGGTTTCGAGGCGGAAGAAATTCGCGACGCCCTGCAGTGGCTCGACGGCCTGAGCCTTGCCACGCAAGGCCTGCAGTTCGAACCCCACCACACCCCTGAAGGCGACGGCGACAACGCCATCACCGCCGCCCGCGTCACGCTGCGCGGCGCACCCGAAGCGGCACTGCCCCAATCGAGCCAGTCGATGCGCGTGTACTCGCCGTCGGAGCAGGAACACCTCGGCGCCGAATGCCTCGGCTTCATCCGCTTTCTCGAACTGTCGAATGTGCTGCCCTGCGGCCTGCGCGAGATCGTCGTCGAGCGCGCGATGGCCGCGCCGGGCGACCCGGTGGCATTGGACGAACTCAAGATCATCGTGCTGATGGTGCACTGGAGCACCGGCATCGAGCCCGATGCACTCGTGCTCGACGAACTCTGCGAGAGCCGCGAAGGCCGTACAGCGCACTGAGCGCGCGCTAAGCCCCTCCCCGGGGCAACACCAACGGCTAGGCAACACCCGTTCCGTGGTGTTCGCGAACAGAGACAACAGCCGAAGCGGCTGACTAATTCAAGAGCCGCTCAGGATTCGCATCCAGCTTCGCCAATGCCTCGCGCGTCGCGCGCACGGTGAGCGTCTCTTCCTCGGCCGGCACCAGCAGGCCGGCCTGCAGGTACATCGCCAGCCGCCCCGCCTGAATGAGGAAGCTGCGGCCGTCGGCCGAGGCGAACAGGTGCAGCTGCTTGCGGTCGCTGCGCCACACGAACTGGACCTGGGTCACGCGGTCGTTGTGGTCCAGCATGAACCAGTTGCCCACCTGCAGCTCGTGGGTCCACGCGAGCATGTCTTCAGCCACCTTCACGCCGGCGGTGTCGGGAATGACCTCGATGGCCGTGGCGTCCACGCCGAGCAGCAGCTCGATGCTCTGCGCGTCGAGCGGCAGGCTAGAGGCGGTGCCGTCGTCGGTCACGAAGTCTTCGAGGTGCGCCAGCCGCTCGGCCATGGCTTCGATCTTGGCCTGGGGAATGGCCTCGGTCTTCGACATGAAGGCGTCGGTGAGCGTGGCGCCGATGGTCTTGATGTGGCTTTCCTGCGGCTCGCCGACGATGCCCAACAGGTCCATGCCCTGGCGCAGGCGTTGCAGCAGCTGCGGCAGGTCTTGAATCACGCGGGCGCGGTCGGCGCGGTTGGGCTTGGCGCTCGCGGCCCAGACCAGCTCGGAGGCCACGCGCTTGAGCATCACGGTGTGCTCGCCCTGTGCGCCGTAGCGCAGCGCGGCGATGGCCAGCACCTCGGCCCAGACCTTGAACAGGAACTCGCGGATCTCGTCGCGCACCGGCATGTCGTTGAGCATCTTGCGCAGCTCGATGGTGTACTGGATCGCCATCGTCTCCTTCTGCTCGACCTGCTGCGCCACGCTCATGACGCGCTGCGTGGCGTCGCTCTGCGTGAGGTAACGGCCGAGAAAAGCGACGAACTCGTCGAACACCAGCTTGAACACGCGCTGGCCGGTCTCGGGGTACTGCTCGATCACCTGCACCACGCGCTTGATCTCGTTCTCGAGCGCGCTGCCGGTGATGGCGGCGGCGTCGAAGCCCATCACGCAGGAGCCCATGCGGTCGATCAGCATGCGCGCGGGGTGCTGCAAGGTGCCGAAGAACTCCGGCTCGGCGATGGCCACGCGCAGCACGGGCATCTGCAGCCGCGCGAACCACACGCGGGCGGAGAACGGAATGCGCTCTTCCGCGAGGATGGCCTGGAACATCAGCGCCACGATCTCGACCGTGGCCTTGTCGGCCGTGGTCGGGGCGCGCTTCTTGAGCTCGGCGGTGCGGCGGCGCAGGTCGACCGCGGTCTGCTGGATCAGCGTGGCCTGCTCGCCGCCGCCGTCCATGTACTGCGTGGCCGCCATGCGGTACGCGACCTCGGCATCGGCGATGGCGCCGGCAAAGGTGCGTGAAAACACGCGGGGCGCGGCCACGCCGCCGCCGGTACCAGTCACCCCGCCCGGTTGCGAGGCACCGGCCTCACCACCGATGCGCGCGGCGACAAAACGCTTGAGGCTCAGCAGTGCGGTCTGCGCGCGCTGTCGTGCGAAGGCGAGCGGCGAGCTGGCCATCATCGAGCTGGAGGCCGGCCCTGACGCCGGCACCGACGCCGCATCCGACGCCTGGAAAGCGAAGCCTGGACGCTGTTGCTGCTGTGGCTGCGATGACTGCGGGCCGCGCGACACCGCCGCACCTGCCCGCGAAGCCTGCCCCATCGGCATGCTCGACGACGTCGGCATGCCCATGGACGAAGAACCGCCCGCATCGCCCGTGCGGCGCACGAAGCTCTTGAGGTCGATTTCCTGCATCACGCCCTGCGCAATCAGGAAGGCGTTGGCGCTTTCGTAGGCCTTCACGACCACGTCGGTCAGCGCCTGCTGCACCGTGCCCTGCACGCGGCCCCAGGCCTCGCGGCTCAGGCCGGCGGCCAGCCACTGTTCCACCAGCAGCTTGGCCAGCGTCTCGGGTTTCAGCACGTCCCGGGCGTCGAGTTCGTGCGTGCCTTCGAGGTGCTGGATGCGCAGGCGCAGGTCGCTGAGTTCGAAGCTGGCCTTGTCGTGGATGGTCTGTGCGAGGCGCGAGGCGAGGATGTTGCTCTCGACCACCTCGTCGCCGATGAGTTCCAGCCGCAGCGCCGCGGGGGCCGAGGAGGTGGCGCCCGCCGGGCCCGTGCCCAGCGCCTTGCGCCAGCCGACTTGCGTGAGCGACACCCACTGCGAGGCATGGCCCTGGAACGCCACGAGGTCGTCGCGGCTTTCCTGCATGGTGCGCGCGCTGCCGACATCGGAAGCCACCGCGCTCAGGCGGTCGCGGATGGCCTGGGCCATCGGAGCAATCGCACCTTCCGTGGCCGCCACGAAACGCTCACGCGCCTCGCGTGCGAGCTGCAGGGAGGAGGCGGACCGCGCAGTGCTCATTGAAGAATCGGAAAGGCCGGAGGATACGGTTCGTGGACGACAGCCCCGAGCTTGCATCGGGAAGCGTCACCGCACAAGTGCGGGTGACGCGAACCTGGCGCCGAAGTATCCCTCAGACCACCGCGCCGGCGTTCGGGTCGTCGCCGCCGGGATCGCCGTCGCGCTTGACCGGCGGACCCTTGATCAGGTCTTCACGCTTCACGCCCAGCCACATGGCGATCGCGGCCGCCACGAAGCACGACGAGTAGATGCCGAAGCAGATGCCGATGGTCAGCGCCAGCGCAAAGTAATGCAGCGTCGGACCGCCGAAGAAGAACATCGACAGCACCACGAGCTGCGTCGAGCCGTGGGTGATGATCGTGCGGCTGATGGTCGAGGTGATCGCGTTGTCGATGACTTCGGTGGTCGTCATCTTGCGGTAGCGCCGGAAGTTCTCGCGCACACGGTCGAAGATCACGACCGACTCGTTCACCGAGTAGCCCAGCACCGCCAGCACCGCCGCCAGCACCGCCAGCGAGAACTCCCACTGGAAGAAGGCGAAGAAGCCCAGGATGATCACCACGTCGTGCAGGTTGGCCAGCACGGTGGACAGTGCGAACTTCCATTCGAAGCGGAACGCCAGGTAGATCATGATGCCGATCACCACCATGGCCAGCGCCTTGATGCCGTTGGAGGTCAGCTCGTCGCCGACCTGCGGCCCGACGACCTCGATGCCGCGCTGCGTGGCCGACGGGTCGACCGACTTCAGCGCCTGCATGACCTGCGCGCTCTGCTGGTCGGAGCTCATGCCCTTCTGGGTGGGCAGGCGGATCTGCACGTCGCGCGAGGTGCCGTAGTTCTGCACCTGCACTTCGGGATAGCCGAGCTTGGTGACGGCCTCGCGCACCTTGCCGATGTCGGCCGATTGCTCGTAGGCCACTTCCATCACCGTGCCGCCGGTGAACTCCACCGACAGGTGCAGCCCGCGATGGAACAGGAAGAACAGCGCCAGCGCAAAGGTTGCGAAGGAGATGATGTTCAGCACCAGGGCATGGCGCATGAACGGGATGGTCTTGTGGATGCGGAAGAATTCCATGGCGATGGTCCTCGGCCGTTACTTGGTTTCGACCACGGCACTGCCGTCGGTCTTTGGCCGCCAGACGGTGCCGATCGACACAGACTTGAGCTTCTTCTTGTTGCCGTACCAGAAGTTCACGAGGCCGCGCGAGAAGAACACGGCGGAGAACATCGAGGTGACGATGCCGATGCAGTGCACCACCGCGAAGCCGCGCACCGGGCCCGAGCCGAAGGCCAGCAGGGCGACACCGGCGATGAGCGTGGTCACGTTGGAGTCGAGAATCGTGCCCCAGGCGCGTTCGTAGCCCGCGTGGATGGCGGCCTGCGGCGAGGCGCCGTTGCGCAACTCTTCACGCACGCGCTCGTTGATGAGCACGTTGGAGTCGATGGCCACGCCGATGGCGAGCGCCATGGCCGCGATGCCGGGCAGCGTGAGCGTGGCCTGCAGCATCGACAGGATGGCGACCAGCAGCATCAGGTTGACGGCCAGCGCGATCGACGAGAACAGGCCGAACAGCGCGTAGTACAGGCACATGAAGACCATGATGGCCAGGAAGCCGTACATCACGCTCTTGAAGCCTTTTTCGATGTTGTCGGCACCGAGCGTCGGGCCGATGGTGCGCTCCTGGATGATCTCCATGGGCGCGGCCAGCGAGCCGGCGCGCAGCAGCAGCGCGAGGTCGCTGGCTTCGGCCACCGTCATCGAGCCCGAGACCTGGAAGCGGTTGCCCAGCTCGCCGTTGATCGAGGGAGCCGTGAGCACTTCGCCCTTGCCCTTCTCGAAGATCAGCATGGCCATGCGCTTCTTGTAGTTCTCGCGGCTGACGTCGCGCATGATGCGACCGCCCTTGGCGTCCATGGTCAGGTCGACCTTGGGCTGGTTGCTCTGCTGGTCGAAGCCGGGCTGGGCGTCGGTGAGGTTCTCGCCGGTGACGAGCACCTGCTTCTTCACGATCACCGGACGGCCGCTGCGGTCGAGGAATTTTTCGGAACCGAAGGGCACGGGCGCGCCGCTCAGTTCGGCCGCGCGGCCTTCCGAGCTTTCGTCCACCATGCGCATTTCGAGCGTGGCGGTGCGGCCCAGGATTTCCTTGGCCTTGGCCGTGTCCTGCACGCCCGGGAGCTGCACGACGATGCGGTCCAGGCCCTGCTGCTGGATCACCGGCTCGGCCACGCCGAGTTCGTTGATCCGGTTGTGCAGGGTCGTGATGTTCTGCTTGAGCGCGGCGTCCTGCAGGCGGCGGGCCGCCTCGGGCTTGATGGTGGCGGTCAGGCGCCAGTTGGTGCCGTCTTGCGTGTCGGTGGTGCTGAGGTCGGGGAACTGGTCCACGATCAGGCGCTTGGCGGTCTCGAGCGAGGCCGCGTCGCGGAAGGTCACCTCGACGGTCTGGCCGTTGCGGCTGACCTGGGTGCCGCGGATGTTCTTGTCGCGGAAGGTGGTGCGCAGGTCGCTCGCGAACGACTCGGCCTTCTTGTCGATGGCGCCCTTCATGTCGACCTGCAGCAGGAAGTCGACCCCGCCGCGCAGGTCCAGGCCCAGGTACATCGGGAACGCATGCAGCGACGTGAGCCACTTCGGCGAACGCGACAGCAGGTTCAGCGCCACCGTGTAGGGCGGGTCGCTGGCGTCGGGCACCAGGGCGCGCTGCACGACGTCCCGCGCCTTGAGCTGGTCGTCGGTGGTGGTGAAGCGGGCGCGCAGCGAGCCGGCGTCCAGCGTCACCAGGTCGGGCGTCAGGCCGGCCGCCTTCAGCGCCTCCTCGACCCGGGTCTGGGTGGCGGCATCGACCTTGACGCTTGTCTTGGCCGCGGACACCTGCACCGCGGGTGCTTCGCCGAAGAAATTGGGCAGGGCGTAAATGAGCCCCACGAGTAGCACGATCACGATGATCGCGTACTTCCAGACCGGGTAACGGTTCATGAGAAGGCGCTTTTCACAAGCGTTTCAGAAAGGGAACACGGCGTGACTTGGGGCCCTGCGCCGTGAAGCGCAAGGTTCAGCTCACGCTTTTATTGCTTGACGGCGCCCTTGGGCAGCACCTGGACCACCGCGCTGCGCTGGATCTTGATCTCGATGCCGTTGGCGATCTCGAGGCCGAGGTACTGGTCGCTGATGGACGTGATCTTGCCGAGCACGCCGCCGGCCGTGGCGACTTCGTCACCCTTGGCCAGGGCTTCGATCATGGCGCGGGCTTCTTTCTGGCGCTTCATTTGCGGGCGGATCATGACGAAATACAGCACCACGAACATCAGCACCAGCGGCAGCATGCTGCCCAGCGAAGACAACATGTCGCCACCACCGGCGGCTGCGGGCGCGGTTTGTGCGAAAGCAGAGGAAATGAACAAGAGAGTCTCCAGCAGAGGGAAGAGAGAAGAAAAAGACTTCAGATGCGCAGGCCGGGCCCGCGGTTCCGCGCCCACGAAGGATGCGGGCCGCAAGTCAGAGGCTCGGCGGGGGAGGCCGCGCGCAGTCGGGCATTGTATTCGTCGCAGATGGCCGTTTCGCGCCCTTATCCGGCGCGGCGGGGAGGGCTTTTCGCTATTGTTTAAATAGCAAAGAGCGCCGCAAGGGCGCTCTTTGTCAGAGGAAACGGGCCTGTGGAATCAGGCCGCTGCGCGCTGCGCCTGCGGGTTGCGCCACTTGCCCAGCAGCTCGTTCCAGCGGGTGCGGGCCGCCGCCAGGTTGCGCTCCTTCACGTGGCCGTAGCCGCGGATCTGCTCGGGCAACGCCGCGATCTCCAGCGCCAGCGCGTGGTTGTCGGCGCGCAGGCCCTTGAGCACTTCCTCGATGCTGGCGCGGTACTCGCCGATGAGGGCGCGCTCGGTCTTGCGCTCCTCGGTGCGGCCGAAGACGTCGAGCGCTGTGCCACGCAAGCCCTTGAGCTTCGCCAGGAAGCGGAAGCCCGTGAGCATCCAGGGGCCGAACTTCTGCTTTTGCAGCTGGCCCTTGGCGTTCTTCTTGGCCAGGAGCGGCGGCGCCAGGTGGTAGTTGAGCTTGTAGTCGCCTTCGAACATGCCCTCGACGCGGTCCAGGAAGGTGCGGTCGGTGTGCAGGCGGGCGACTTCGTACTCGTCCTTGTAGGCCATGAGCTTGAACAGGTAGCGCGCCACCGTTTCGCTCAGGGCCGTGCTCTTGCCGGCGGCCGCTTCGGCCTGCTGCACGCGGCCGACGAAGGCCTTGTATTCCTCGGCGTAGGCGGCGTTCTGGTAGCCGGTCAGGAACTCGGCGCGGCGAGCGACGAGGGCCTCGACCGTCTCGCGCTTCTTGAACTCGATGACCTGCCCCGGGCGCACGCGCTTTTGCAGCTCGTCCGGGCGCACGGCGGCCTGACGGCCCCATTCGAAGGCGGTCTTGTTGTTCTCGATGGCCACGGCGTTCAGCTCGATGGCGCGCATCAGCGATTCGTGCGCCAGCGGCACCCAGCCCTTTTGCCAGGCGTAGCCCAGGATCATCGGGTTGACGTAGATGGTGTCGCCCATCAGCGCGGTGGCGGCGGCATCGGCGTCGAAGGCGCCCAGGCCGTCGATGCCCACGGCGCGCGCAATTTCAGCGGCGCAGGCGTCTTCGGGGTTCTGCCAGTTGGCGTTGCGCACGAAGGCGGCCGTGGGCGCGCTGTGGCTGTTGAGCGCCACGTGCGTGCGCCCTTCGCGCATGCGCGCCATGGTCTCGGCGTTGATCGTGACCAGCGGATCGCAGGCCAGGATCAGGTCGGCCGCCGCGGTGCCCACGCGGGTGGTGCGGATGTCGTCCTGCGTGTCGCCGATGAGCACGTGGCTCCAGGTGGCGCCGCCCTTTTGCGCCAGGCCCGCCGCGTCCTGCGTGACGATGCCCTTGGCCTCGATGTGCGCGGCCATGCCGAGCAGCTGGCCAATGGTGATCACGCCGGTGCCGCCGACGCCGGCCACCACCACGCCCCAGACCTTGCCGCCCACGAGCGACGGAATGACGGGCTCGGTCAGCAGGCCGAACTCGGCCGGCGTGGCCGCCTTGTTCTTGCTTTTCTTCTTGAGCTGGCCGCCTTCGACGGTCACGAAGCTCGGGCAGAAGCCCTTCAGGCAGCTCATGTCCTTGTTGCAGCTGCTCTGGTTGATGGTGCGCTTGCGGCCGAATTCGGTTTCCAGCGGCTCCACGCTCAGGCAGTTGCTCTGCACGCTGCAGTCGCCGCAGCCTTCGCACACCAGTTCGTTGATGACCACGCGCTTGGCCGGATCGACGGCCGTGCCCCGCTTGCGGCGGCGGCGCTTCTCGGTCGCGCAGGTCTGGTCATAGATGATGGCCGTGGTGCCGGCCATGGCGCGGAACTCGCGCTGGATGTCGTCCAGCAGGTCGCGGTGTTTCACCTGCACGTGGTCGCCCGGAATGGTCACGCCCTCGTACTTTTCGGGCTCGTCGGTGACGATGACGACCTTCTTGGCGCCTTCGGCGTGCAGGCTCTCTGCGATCTGCAGCACCGAGTGGCCCTCGGGGCGCTCGCCGACCTGCTGGCCGCCGGTCATCGCGACCGCGTCGTTGTAGAGGATCTTGTAGGTGATGTTCACGCCCGCCGCGATGCTCTGGCGAATCGCCAGCAGGCCGCTGTGGAAGTACGTGCCGTCGCCCAGGTTGGCAAAGATGTGCTGGTCGGTCGTGAAGGGCTGCTGGCCGACCCATGGCACGCCCTCGCCGCCCATCTGCGTGAAGCCGATGGTGGAGCGGTCCATCCAGGTCGCCATGAAGTGGCAGCCGATGCCGCCCATTGCGCGCGAACCTTCGGGCACGACGGTGCTGGTGTTGTGCGGGCAGCCCGAGCAGAACCAGGGCTGGCGCGTGGCGTCGGCCACGCTGGTGGACGCCTGCTGCACCACCATCGCGCGTTCCTTGGCCTCGAGGATGGCCAGCTGCGCATCGATGCGGGCGGCCATGTCGGCGCCGGCGGCTGCCAGGAGGCCGGTCTTCTTCAGGCGCGCGGCAATGGCCTTGGCGATGAGCGCCGGGTTCAGGTCGGCGTTGGCGCGCAGCAGCGTGTGCGAGGTCGGGTTGGGCATCGACCATTCGCCGCCGGAGTAGCCGTCGTCCGTGGAGCTGGCGCCTTCGTCGAACTTGCCGACCACGTTGGGGCGCACGTCGGAGCGCCAGTTGTAGAGCTCTTCCTTGAGCTGGTATTCGATGACCTGGCGCTTCTCCTCGACCACCAGAATCTCTTGCAGGCCGGTGGCGAAGTCGCGGGTGAGCTGCGCCTCGAGCGGCCACACCACGCCCACCTTGTGCAGGCGGATGCCCAGCTGGCGGCAGGCCGCGTCGTCCAGGCCCAGGTCGATGAGCGCCTGGCGCGTGTCGTTGAAGGCCTTGCCGCTGGCCATGATGCCGAAGCGGTCGTTCGGGCCTTCGATCACGTTGTGGTTCAGGCGGTTGGCGCGGATGTAGGCGAGCGCGGCATACCACTTGTAGTGCATGAGCCGGGCTTCCTGCTCCAGCGCATGGTCGGGCCAGCGGATGTGCAGGCCGCCGGGCGGCATCTCGAAGTCGGTGGGAATGACGATGTCGACGCGCTCGGGGTCGATCATGGCCGTGGCGCTCGACTCGACGATCTCCTGGATCGTCTTCATGCCCGACCACACGCCCGAGAAGCGGCTCAGCGCGAAGGCGTGAATGCCGAGGTCGAGAATTTCCTGCACGTTGGCCGGGAAGAACACCGGCGTGCCGCAGGCCTTGAAGATGTGGTCGCTCTGGTGCGCTGCGGTCGAGCTCTTGGAGATGTGGTCGTCGCCGGCCACCGCGATCACGCCGCCGAATTCGGTGGTGCCGGCCATGTTGGCGTGCTTGAAGACGTCGGAGCAGCGGTCCACGCCCGGGCCCTTGCCGTACCAGATGCCGAAGACGCCGTCGAACTTGTTGGTGCCCTGGGGCGAGAAGCCCAGCTGCTGCGTGCCCCACAGCGCCGTGGCCGCGAGCTCTTCGTTCACGCCGGGCTGGAAGACGATGTTCTGTTCCTTGAGGAACTTGCTGGCCTTCCACAGCGCCTGGTCGTAGCCGCCGAGCGGGGAGCCGCGGTAGCCGCTGATGAACCCGGCGGTGTTCTTGCCGACCTGCTTGTCGCGCAGGCGCTGCAGCATCGGCAGCTTGACCAGGGCCTGCACGCCGCTCATGAAGGCGCGGCCGTAGTCGAGGGAGTATTTGTCGTCGAGCGTGACGGTTTCTAGCGCGCGGCGAATGTGCTCGGGCAGCGGGGCGTTCATGTGTTCTGTCTCCGTATTGGCAGGGCTTTGTGGGCCTGGCTGATGGGGTGTGGGTCTGTGCCCGGTAGGGCGCGAGCCCATGGTCACGCAAAGTGTATGCCGGGGTCCGCGACAGGTGTTTGCGTTTTTCGTCCCCAAAAAGCGGCTTTCAGAAAGAATCTTGCTTAACATCCACGCCTATGGAAAGCATTGACAAGTTCGACCTCGCTATCCTGCAAGAACTGCAGACCGATGGTCGCCTCACGAACGCCGAACTTGCGCAGCGCGTGGGCCTGTCGGCAGCGCCCTGCTGGCGCCGCGTGCGCGCGCTCGAAGACGCCGGCTTCATCAAGGGCTACCGCGCCGAGATCGACCGCCACAAGATCGGGCTGGGCGTGCTCGCTTTCGTGCGCGTGGACACCGAGCGCGTCACCCACGAAGCCACGCGCAAACTCGAGGACGCGATCCGCAAGATGCCCGAGGTCGTGGCCTGCCACTACATCAGCGGCACCGGCACCTTCGAGTTGCAGGTGGTGGCGCAGGACCTGAACGGTTTCTCGGCCTTCGCGCGGCAGAACCTCATGAACTTGCCGAACGTGAAAGACCTGCACACCAGCTTCTCGCTGGGCGAGGTGAAGGCGAACAGCGCGCTGCCGCTGGGGCACCTGGCGAAGTAGCCGCCCTCCAAAGAAAAAGGCCGCCTCCCGCGAGGGAGCCGGCCTTGTCATCCGCCCGAGGGCGGTGCACCTCTATTAGTTAGAAGGTGATTTCCTTCTCGACGTCCTGCAGCTTGCGGCGGGCCAGCGCCAGGTTCGACTTCGCCTTGTCGAGCACGAAGTAGATGAACACGCCTTCCTTCTGCGCCATCGGGCGCAGCAGGTGGTACTGCTTGCCCAGCGTGATCAGGATGTCTTCGATGGTGTCACTCAGGCCCAGCGCGCGCATCGTCTTGAGCTTGGCACGCATCACTTCGGTGTTGCCGGCGGCAGCCACTTCGAGGTCCACGCCGGAGCCGGCGGCGCCCAGCATCATGCCGCTGGCGGAATCGACCACGGCGGCGCACAGGGCGCCGTCGGCGGTCAGAAGGTTGTCGAGGCTGGTCTGGATCGAGGCCATGTCAGTGAGTCCTGGTATTGAAATTCATGCGAATGAAAGAAGAGGGTGAAGACGTCGCATGCCAATTCGTCTCCGCCCGTGAATTCGTAGCGAAGGCCTAAGGCTGCGGCGCCTCGAGCGCCCGCACACAGGCCGCCGTGCGGTACATCGCCTGCGCGAGCACCGCGTCGGCGTCGGCGATGACGTTCACCACCAGCGCGGTCTCGCCGTTGTGCACCGGGCTGACCAGCGCAAAGCCGTTGTCGGTCGCGACCGTGATGCAGGTGCAGCGCCCCAGGCCGGCCTCCTGCGACACCACGGCGCCGATGGCGGCGATCGAGCTGGCCATGGCGGCGATGCGCGCGGGCTCGACGTCGCGCCGGGCGACGCTGGCGATCTCGAAGCCGTCGGGCGTGGCCACCACCACCGAGGCGACGCCGCTCACTTCGTCGAGCACGCGGCGGGCTTCGACCGCGGCGCGCAGCTTCAGGGCGTGGGGAATCTTCATGGCGCGGCCTCCTCGTCGAGCACTTCGATCTGCATCAGCAGCGTTTCGATCAGCGCGACGACGTCGTCCTTGCGGCGCGGATCGACCGCCAGCAGCGGCAGCACCAGACCGCGCGCGGCCAGCGCCTGCGCGTAGTCGTCGAGCGTGGGGGTGGGGTGCGACGGCAGGCGGCTCACGCCCACGGCGCAGGGCATGCGCTCCAGCGCGCCGGCAAAGCCGTCCAGGTACTGGGCCAGGTCGGCCATCGGGTCGGGCCGGCTGTTGTCCAGCAGGATCGCCAGGCCCAGTGCATCGCGCACCAGGATCTTCCACATGAAGTCGAAGCGGCTCTGGCCCGGCGTGCCATACAGGCGCAGCCGGTCGCCGTTGTCGAGCGTGACCTGGCCGAAGTCGAGCCCCACCGTGGTGGTGGCCTTGGCGACCGAGGTGTCGGCGTTGGCGACCTCGGTGGCGATTGGCGCGGTGTCGCTGAGGGCCGCGATGGCCGTGGTCTTGCCCACGCCCATGGGGCCCGTGAAGACGAGCTTGAAGTCCCTCATGTCGGTGCCCTCTTCAGGCCAGCCCGAGGCGTCGGCGGATGCGCGAGAGCAAGCCCCGCTTGTGCTGCGCGGCCTCACCGCCGGCACCACTTCCAGAGGGGCGCGGCCCGCGGGCTTCCTCCGACCAGGTCAGCGCGCCTTCTTCCTCCAGCAGACCGAGGAAGGTGCTGCACTCCTGCACGTCGATGCGGCCCAGCACGCTCAGGCTTTCGGCCGATTGCGCGCTCTTCGACAGTGCGGCCGCGAGCCGCACGTAGATCGGATGGCGCTGCAGGGTCACCTGCGAGGGCCAGCGGATCAGCGAGGCGCGCGCGCGGATCGAGCGCACCATGGCGCGCGCCGCGTCGCCCGAGGCCCCGCTCGGCGTGATCTGGTTGAGCAGCGCGACCAGCTCTTCCGCGTAGATGGGACGCGCCAGCGTGCGGCGCGCGGGGGCTGCTGGCGCTGCATCGCCGCGCGCCACCATCGGCACCACGAAACGTGCCGCCGGCGTCTGCCGCTCGGCGGCCGGGGTGTCGCCGTCCACCAGCAACAGGTCGCACGGTTGCGATTCGCTGACGGTCCAGAGGGACCCAAGATTGGAGCTGAGGCGAACGATGATCCTCAAGAGCTCGACCTCGACCTGAGGGAGCCCCATGACGCCCAAAACCAATGGCATAACCTTCTTCCCTGACCAATTGTTTTTAATAGTTCCTTATTGTTATATGTGTTAACTAATTGATGCGTCGTGTATCGAAACAATGCCCAAATATGGGTGCGCACCGAGAAGTAACGCACACGATTGGGAGCGCCGAACGGGCGTGGCCGCCCTCCGCAAGACCTCTGGGACACTTGGCCGCATGAACTCCGAAGCCACCGGCCTGCGGGCCCTGTCGCACCTTCACACCCTGGGCCTGCTGACCGACGCGGAACACGCGCAGGCGCTCGCGCACCCCGACCTGCCGAACACCGCGCTGCGCACCCCGAGCGAAGCACTGGGCTGGGCGGCGGCCAAGGACATCGTCGCGCCGGAATCGTTGCCGGGCCTGCGCGCCCGTGCCGCCCCCGGCGCGGAAGACGAAGCGCACCGCACCGTGGCGAACGCCGTGGCCATGGTCAGCGGGCAGGCGCCGGCCTGGGTGCTGTTCGAGATCGGCCTCATGGCCCACCGCCTCGAAGACGGCGTGACCGACAGCGCGCTCGACCAGTTGCAGGCGCTGCAGCTGATCGACCCCGTGCAGCACTTCCAGGCCCGCAGCCTGCTGCCCGAACAGGAACCCGAATGGGCCGCGCCCGCTTCGCCGGCCGCCACGCTGGCCTGGGCCGTGCGCACCGGCGTGCTGACGCCCGCGCAGCTGCAGGCGCTCGCCACGCCGATGTCCGCGATCTCGCCGGAAGGTCGGCAGATCGTGGCCGACGCGCTCACCCGCACGGAGCGCGGCAGCGACGGCCACACGAAATCGGTGCACACCCGCACCGAGCGCAGCAGCAGCGACGGCCACACGAAGACGGTGCACACCCGCACCGTGACGTGGCACAGCACGGGCGCGTCCAGCGCTTCGGGTTCGCCCCGCGCGGGCAAGGTGATCGCCGTCGTGGCGGTGGTAGCCGTCGCGCTCTACTTCCTGTTCGCCCGGTAACCGGCAAGGGGTCCCGATAGCGACCGCCTAAAATGCTCGCCCACCGCTTCCCGCCGGCGGCAAGACACAAGGACCCCGAATGAACTCTCTACGCCGCGCCCTGGCCCTCGGCCTCGCAGCCGTTTCGCTCACCTTCGGTGCCCAGGCCCAAGCCCAGAACCGCGAACTCACCGTGGCCTCCAGCGCCACCTACGCGCCGTTTGCCTTCGAGAACAAGGACAAGCAGATCGTCGGCTTCGACATCGACATCATCAACGCCATCGCCAAGCAGCAGGGCCTGAAGATCAAGGTCGTCAACACGCCCTTCACCGGCATCTTCGGCGCACTGAACAACGGCGACGTCGACCTCGTGATCTCGGGCGTCACCATCAACGAGAAGCGCAAGCAGAGCTACGACTTCACGCCGCCGTACTTCGCGGCGCGCCAGCTCATCGCGCTGCCGAAGAACAGCACCGTGGCCTCGCTGAAGGACCTCACGGGCAAGAAGATCGCCGTGGTCAGCGCCTCGACCGCCGACGACATCGCCTCGCGCGAGTTCGGCAAGACCAGCCCCAACATCCGCCGCTTCGAGAGCACGCCGCTCATCATTTCCGAGCTGGCCGGCGGCGGCGTCGATGCCGCCATGGGTGACAACGGCGTGATCGCCTACCGCGTGGCGCAGCACGCCGAGCTGAAGACGCTGGACGACAAGTCCTTCCCCGAAGAAGGCTTCGGCATCGTCGTGAAGAAGGGCGACAAGGCGCTGCTCGACAAGCTCAGCGCCGGCCTGGCGGCCATCCGCGCCGACGGCAGCTACGTGACGATCTACAAGAAGTGGTTCAACAAGGACCCGAACGTGCGCTGAGCCGCACGGCATTTTCCTGAACACGGCCGCCCTCACGCGGCCGTTTCGTTTTTTTCGCAGACAGACAGATAGACAGAGTGGAGGACGCAGGCATGGAACAACCAGTGCTGCTTTTTGGATGGTTCCGCTGGGACATCCTCGTGGAATACAAAGACCTGTTCTGGCAGGGCGCCTGGATGACGCTGCGCATGACCGTGGTCTGCGTGCTGCTCGGGTCGAGCTGGGGCCTGTGCCTGGCGCTCGCGCGGCTGGCGCAGGCGCGCCATGCGCCATGGACCTGGGTCACGCGCGTGCTGCTGCGCTGGCCCGCCACGGTGTACGTGAGCTTCTTCCGGGGCACGCCGCTGTTCGTGCAGATCCTGTTGATCCACTTCGCGGTGATGCCGGTGTTCATCCACCCGAGCACCGGCCTGCTCATCGACGGCGAACTGGCGCGCACGCTCAAGCAGGAGCACGGCGCGCTCATCTCGGGCGTGGTCGCGCTCACGCTGAACTCGGCGGCCTACATTTCCGAAGTGTTCCGCGCCGGCATCCAGTCGATCTCGCGCGGGCAGTTCGACGCCGGCCGCTCGCTGGGCCTGAGCCCCTCGCAGGTGATGCGCTACGTGGTGCTGCCGCAGGCGTTTCGCCGCATGCTGCCGCCGCTGGGCAACAACGCGATCGCGCTGCTCAAGGACACCTCGCTCGTGTCGGCCATCGGCCTGGCCGAGCTGGCCTACGCCGCGCGCACCGTGGCCGGCGCCTATGCGCGCTACTGGGAACCGTACCTCGCGATCTCGGTCGTGTACTGGGTGATGACGCTGGTGCTGACGACGCTGCTGCGTCGCCTCGAGCATCGCCTCGCCCGCAGCGACAGAGGCTGAGCCGCGCCACAATAGCGCGACATGCCGCCCATATCCCCCGAAGAGACACCCCTCCCGCCGGCCAAGCCGCAGCCCTCGAACCTCGCGGCGCTCGAGCCGCTGAAGCTCCCCGTGTTCCGCATGCTGTGGAGCACCTGGCTCATCGCCAACATCTGCATGTGGATGAACGATGTGGCGGCGGCGTGGATGATGACCTCGCTCACCACCTCGCCGATCTGGGTGGCGCTGGTGCAGTCGGCCTCCACCCTGCCGGTGTTCCTGCTCGGGCTTCCGAGCGGCGCGCTGGCCGACATCCTCGACCGTCGACGCTGGCTGGTGGCCACGCAGTTCTGGCTGGCCGGCACGGCCGTGGTGCTGTGCGCCGCCATCGCGCTCGACGTGATGACCGCGCCGCTCCTGCTGGCGCTCACCTTCGCCAACGGCATCGGGCTGGCGCTGCGCTGGCCGGTGTTCTCGGCCATCGTGCCCGAGCTGGTGCCGCGCCAACAACTGCCGGCGGCGCTGGGACTGAACGGCATCGCCATGAACGCCTCGCGCATCGTCGGCCCGCTCACGGCCGGCATGCTGATCGCGAGCGCGGGCAGCGTGTGGGTGTTTGCGCTCAACGCGGTGCTGTCGGTGGCCTCGGGCTTCGTGGTGCTGCGCTGGCGCCGCGAGCACACGCCCAACCCGCTGGGCCGCGAAAAGCTCATCAGCGCGATGCGCGTGGGCGTGCAGTTCGTGCGCCAGTCGCAACGCATGCGCGCGGTGCTCACGCGCGTGTCGCTCTTCTTCTTCCACTCGACCGCGCTGCTGGCGCTGCTGCCGCTCCTGGCACGCAACCTCGAGGGCGGCGGTGCCGGCACCTTCACGCTGCTGCTGGCCGCCATGGGCACGGGCGCGATCATCGCGGTGCTCTTTCTGCCGCGGCTGCGCCAGGCGCTCGGGCGCGACCAGCTGGTGCTGCGCGGCGCCATGCTGCAGTCGGCCGCCACCGCCGTGATGGCCGTGGCACCCAACGCCTGGGTCGCGGTGCCGGCGATGTTCTTCGGCGGCATGGCGTGGATCACGGTGGCCAACTCGCTCTCGGTGTCGGCCCAACTCGCGCTGCCCGACTGGGTGCGCGCGCGCGGCATGTCGACCTACCAGATGGCGATCATGGGCGCGAGCGCGATCGGCGCGGCGCTGTGGGGCCAGGTGGCCACCGTCACGTCGCTGAAGCTGAGCCTGGCCATCGCCGCCGTGAGCGGCACGCTGCTGATGCTCGCGGCCATGCGCTGGGTGACCGACGTGAGCGGCGAGGACGACGTGCGCCCCGCCCAGGCCGGCTGGGCCACCGGCCCGCCGGCCGAGGCGCCGCAGGAAGACGGCCGCGTGGTGATCACGGTCGAGTACCTCATCGATCCGTCGCGCGCCGCGGCCTTCCACCTCGTGATGCAGCAGACCCGGCGCGCGCGCCTGGGCCAGGGCGCCATCGGCTGGGAGCTGCTGCACGACATCGCGCAGCCCGAGCGCTACGTGGAGCAGATCGTCGACGAGTCGTGGACCGACCACCTGCGTCGCTTCAACCGCGCCACCGCCGCCGACATGGCGCTGCGCGAGCGCCGGTTGGCGTTCCACCTGGGCGAAACGGCGCCGGTGATCACGCGCTTCGTGGTGCGGCGCTGAGCGCGGCCGTCAGCGGAAGAACAGCAGCCGCGTGAGGAAGGTGTGGTCGGCCTCCGCGGCCATCAGCCCGACCAGCACCAGCAGGCACAGCGGCGGCAGCAGGATGGCGTAGACCAGTGCCAGCCGCTCCCACGCCATGTGCATGAAGACCGCGACGATGAGCCCGGCCTTGAGCAGCATGAAGACGAGGATCAGGCCCCAGCGCAAATAGCTCTGCACGTGGAAGTAGTCGACCATGTACGACATCGCGCTGAGCACGAACAAAAGCCCCCAGATCTTCAGGTACAGGCCGATGGGGTGCTGCTGGCCGGTGGTGGTGATATGGGTGTTCATGGTGGTCGTCCTCACCAGAGATAGAACAGCGCGAAGATGAAGACCCACACCAGGTCCACGAAGTGCCAGTACAGGCCCACGATCTCGACCACCTGGTAGTTGCCGGCCTTGTCGTAGTCGCCGCGGATCAGCTTGAAGGCCACCGCAAACAGCAGCACCACGCCGGCCGACACGTGCAGCCCGTGGAAGCCCGTGATCATGAAGAAGGCCGCGCCGAACTGCGCCGCGCCCATCGGGTTGCCCCAGGGCCGCACGCCCTCCTCGAGGATCAGCTTGGACCACTCGAAGGCCTGCATGCCGACGAAGAGTTCGCCGAAGGTGGCGGTCACGAGCATCAGCGTGGCGGCGTTCACGCGGTCGCCGCGGTACGCGAAGTTGACCGCCATCGCCATCGTGCCGCTGCTGCTGATGAGCACGAAGGTCATGATCGCGATCAGCAAGAGCGGCACGTCGGCCCCGCCCACGTGCAGCGCGAACACCTCGCTCGGGTTCGGCCACGCCGCGGTGGTCGAGACGCGCACCGTCATGTAACCCGTGAGGAAGCAGCTGAAGATGAAGATGTCGCTCAGCAGGAAGATCCACATCATCGCCTTGCCCCACGAGACGTGGAACGCCTGGCGATCGGACGACCAGTCGGCCACCAGCCCGCGCCAGCCGCTCGCGGCGACGGCGGGGCGGGCAAGGGTTGCAGAGTGGTTCATGCGAAGCCTCCTCACGACGTGCCGCAGATGACGCGCGCCACCTCCGGCGTCACCCATCCCAGCAGTGCGAACAGCGCCAGCCACACGGCCAACATGAAGTGCCAGTAGCGCGCGCACAGCGCGATGCGCCATCCGGCGCGGGCGGGGTCGGCCCACGCGACGCGCGCCGCCATCGCCCACCCGACCAGCCCGCCCGCCAGGTGCAGCCCGTGCATGGCGGTCAGCAGGTAGAAGAAGCTGCCCGACGGGTTGCCGGCCGGCATGACCTGCGCGTGCGCCATCGCGCCCCAGGCCCACAGCTGCACGCACAGGAAGCCCACGGCGCACAGGCCGCCGGCCAGCAGCAGGCGGCGCATGCGCGCCAGGTCCGCGCTGCGCGCGGCACCTTCCAACGCCACGCTGCCCGCCACCAGCAGCGCCGAGCTGAGCCACAGCTGCCACGGCAGCGCGAGCGCGATCGCGTCGCCGCTGCTCATGCGCATCACGTAGGCCACGGTGAAGAGCGAGAACAGCGCGGTGACCACGCCCATGAAGACCCACAGGCCGATGCCCGCGGCGCTCGCGTGCGCGTCGCGCAGCCGCACGTCACGCGGCAGGCCGCGCATGCGCAGGGCAGCGTCCGCGTTCATGCCGGTGCTCCCCGCGCGCCGCTCACGGGCACGTCGTCCTTGTCGTCGCTGGCCTGCGGCGGCGCGTTCTGCGCGATGAAGTCTTCCGCCGCGCCCGGCACGCCATAGGCGTAGGCCCAGCGATAGGCCACGGGCAGCCGCGGCCCCCAGTTGCCGTGGCCGGGCGGCGTCTCGGGCGTCTGCCATTCGAGCGATGCAGCGCGCCACGGGTTGGCGCCGGCCGGCCGCCCGCGCCAGGCGCTCCAGGCCAGGTTGACGATGAAGAGCACCTGGCCCACCCCGACCACCAGCGCGACCACGGTGATGAATTCATTCAGGCTGAAGGCCGACGGCGGAATGAACTTGTAGCCGTCGAAGTTGTAGTAGCGCCGCGGCATGCCCAGCACACCGAGGTAGTGCATGGGAAAGTAGATCGCGTAGGTGCCCAGGAAGGTGATCCAGAAATGCAGCCGGCCGAGCCGGTCGTCCAGCATGCGGCCGGTGATCTTGGGGAACCAGTGGTAGATGCCGCCGAACACCACCAGCAGCGGCGCCACGCCCATCACCATGTGGAAGTGCGCCACCACGAAGTAGGTGCCCGACAGCGGAATGTCCACGCTCACGTTGCCCAGAAACAGCCCCGTGAGCCCGCCGATCACGAAGGTGCACATGAAGGCCAGCGCGAACAGCATCGGCACCGACAGGTGGATGTCGCCGCGCCACAGCGTCAGGAGCCAGTTGTAGACCTTGATCGCAGTGGGCACCGCGATGACCAGCGTGGTGGTCGCGAAGAAGAAGCCGAAGTACGGGTTCATGCCGCTCACGAACATGTGGTGCGCCCAGACCACCACGCTGAGCCCGCCGATGGCCACGATGGCCCACACCATCGTGCGGTAGCCGAAGATGCGCTTGCGCGCGTGCACGCTGATGAGGTCCGACACGATGCCGAAGGCCGGCAGCGCCACGATGTAGACCTCGGGATGGCCGAAGAACCAGAACAGGTGCTGGAACAGCAGCGGACTGCCGCCCTTGTAGCCCGTGACCTGCCCCATCGACACCAGCGCCGGCATGAAGAAGCTGGTGCCCATCGTGCGGTCGAGCAGCAGCATCACGCCGCTGACGAACAGCGCCGGAAAACCCAGCAGCGCGAGCACCGTGGCCACGAAGATGCCCCACACCGTGAGCGGCATGCGCAGCAGCGTCATGCCCTTGCAGCGCGCCTGCAGCACGGTGGTCGCGTAGTTCAGGCCGCCCATGGTGGTGGCCACGATGAAGATCAGCAGCGACACCAGCATGAGCACGATGCCGCCGCCGTGGCCCGGCGTGCCGGGCAGGATCGACTGCGGCGGGTACAGCGTCCAGCCCGCGCCCGTGGGGCCGCCCGCGACGAAGAAGCTCGCCATCAGCACCACCACCGACAGCAGGTAGACCCAGAAGCTCAGCATGTTGAGGTAAGGGAACACCATGTCGCGCGCCCCCACCATGAGCGGGATCAGGTAGTTGCCGAAGCCGCCGAGGAACAGCGCCGTGAGCAGGTAGATCACCATGATCATTCCGTGCATCGTCACGAACTGGTAGTAGCGCTCGGCGTTGATGAACTCGAACTGGCCCGGAAAGCCGAGCTGCAGCCGCATGAGGTTCGACAGCACCAGGCCGACCACGCCCACCGCGATGGCGGTGCAGGCGTACTGCACGGCGATCACCTTGTGGTCCTGGCTCCAGACGTAGCGGCGCAGGAAGCTCTGCGGCGCCGGGTGGCCGCCGTCGTCGTGTTCGTCGTCTTGAGTGAGCGCAGCGTCAGTCATCGCGCGGCCTTCTGTTCGGTGGCAGCCTGCGCCGGCGGGCTGCCCAGACTCTGGATGTAGGCCACCAGCGCGGCCAGTTCCTCGTCGCTCAGGTCGATCTTCGGCATCACCGGCGGGAAGCCCTTCACATGGCGCGCCTGCGGGTCGCGGATGAAGCTGCGCAGATACGCCTCGTCGACCAGCGCCGTGCTGCCGTCGGCCATCGACTCGTTCTTGCCGTACAGGCCCTTCCAGGTCGGCCCGACGCGTGCGCTGCCGTCGATGGTGTGGCAGGCCACGCAGCCCTTGGCGTCGGCCAGCGCGCGGCCCTGGTCGACGCGTGCGCCACCACCCCCGCCGGCCGGCGCCTGGGCCGCTTGTGCCGCCTGGGCCGCCCGCGCCTGCTGCATCACGGCGAAGGTCGGCAACGCAGTGCGCCACGCGCCGTAGGCCGCCGCGTCCTCCACCACCACGAAGCCGCGCATGTTCGGATGGCCCACGCCGCACAGCTGCGCGCACAGCGCCTCGTAGCGGCCCGCGACGGTCGGCGTGAACCAGAAGCGGCTGACCTGCCCCGGCACGATGTTCATGCGCGCGCGGATGGGGGGCACGAAGAAATCGTGCAGCACGTCGTGGGAGCGCATCAGCACCAGCACCGGCTGGCCGATCGGCAGGTGCACCTCGTCGCCGGGCGCCAGCAGGTCGTCCTGCCCCGCCGGGTCGGCCGGGTCGAGCCCGAACGGATTGGCGGCACTGACGAAGCGCGCATCGGTCGCGCCCAGCTTGCCGTCCGCGCCCGGCAGGCGAAAGCGCCACTGCCACTGCTGGCCCAGCACCTCGAGCACGAGCGCGTCATGCGGCGTGCGCACGTAGTTCGCGTACACCACGAGGCCGGGCGCCAGCAGCGCCATGATGCCGACGGTGGTGCCGCCGATCAGCCAGCGTTCGAGCGCGCGGCCCTCAGGCGCATGCGGCGCCACGCGGCGCCCCTCGCGGTGGCGAAAGCGCACCACGGTGTAGGCGAGGAACACGTTGATGACGACGAAGAACAGGCCCGTGATGACCAGCGTGATGGTCAGCGTGTCGTCCATGGGCTGCCAGTTGGAGGCCAGCGGCGTCGTCCACCACGGGTTGACGACGTGGAACGCCACCGAGGCCACCACGATGAGCAACAGGACGACGGCGATGGTCATGTGCTGCGCTCGCTGGGGTGGCCATCGGGGGTTCCGGGCGTCGCATGCGCGGTGGCGTCAGCGGATCGCCGGGATGTGCGGCTCATCGCCCTCGAAGCGGGCCTCGGGGTGCGTGGCTTCCAGCATCGCCTCGACCTCGCGCACGCGCGACGGCGGCAGGTCGACCATCAGCAAGACCTGGCCCTGCGCGATGGCGCTTTCGAAGCGTTCCAGCCGCGGGCTCGGGATCGACACGCCGACCATGCTGGCCGACCACGCGCCCACCACGCCGCCCAGCAGCGCCAGGCCCACGGCCACGGCCCATTCGGACTCGTCGCCGAACACCGGGAACAGCAGCGCGGCCAGCAGGCCGACGACGACACCGCAGGCGGTGCCGAGCACCCAGCCGGTCTTGGCGGCGTGAACGAGGTCGGAGGTCTGCCAGATGTTGGCCGCATGGAGCCCGGCCATGTCCTGGCCTTCGCGTGCGGCGAAATGCAGGTGCGCGATGTCGACACGCGCCAACAGCAGATCGTTCATGGCCTGCCTGGCACTCGCCAGGTCGGGCAACAGCCAATAGATGCGTCTTTTCATGGCGCCTCCTTTCCGTCTTGCGACGAGCAAGAGTCCATGGGTGATTTATAGGCTCAAGAGGGCCCGCATTCAAGTCGGCACTGACCGCGTGCTACGTCGTGTCGTACCGAATCCGGTATCGGGATCGACCCGGTGAATACGGAAGTTCGTCGGTTTTCAGATGGGAATTTGCACTGAATAATCCGTCGCGCCAGGCCCCCACGGCCTCATGAAAAACAAGAAGGAGCAGACAGCATGCGCATGAAGCAAGGCCCCCGGTTTTCCCGTTCGTCCCGCCTTCCCTGGCTCGTGACCGCCCTCGCAGGGCTCGCGGGCGGCGCCGCGCACGCGGCCTGCGGTCCCACCGCCACGCCGGGCACCGGCGACACGGTGGTCTGCGACGGCGCCACGACCGGCTCACCCAGCGTGATCGCCACGCCCGGCAGCACCGGCGTCACCATCACCGTCAACAGCGGCGCCACGCTGACCACCAACGCCACGCAGGTGCTGCTGGTGCGCGATGCCAGCAGCATCACCAACAACGGCACGATCACCGTCTCGGGTGGTTCGGGCTCGGCGCGCGCGGCGATGGTCGCCACGGGCAACGACAACACGCTGACCAACAACGGCACCCTGCGCACCACGAGCAGCGGCACCTCGGGCGTCCTCGTCACGTCGAACAGCAGCACGCGCACGCTCATCACCAACAACGGCAGCATTGGCACCACGGGCGGCAGCTCGCACGGCATCTCCTCGCTGGGCCCGGGCAACACGGTGATCAACAACGGCAGCATCTTGGCCAGCGGCACCTCGGCCAAGGGCGTGTATCTGCAGGGCGGCAACCTCGTGGCCAACCTGCTGGTCAACACCGGCAGCATCGCCACCACCGGCGCCAACTCGCCGTCGGGCGGGGCCGACGCAGTGCACGCGAACACGCTCGGCGGCACCTTCTTCTCGCGCGTGGAAAACCGCGCCGGCGCCTCGCTCTCGAGCGCCAACGGCTACGGCTACCGCGGCCAGAACGGCAACGACGTGCTGGTCAACGCCGGCACCATCGAAGGCCACGGCGGCGCGGCCAACACCGACGCGATCTACATGGGCGCGCTCGGCAACGGCACATTGATATTGCAGACCGGCTCGGTCATCAAGGGCGGCGCCGACGGCGGCGTCGGCAAGACGGCCAGCACTTTTCTCGAAGGCAGCGGCACGGTCGACAATGCCTTCCGCAACTTCCAGCACCTGACGATGCGCGGCACCGCGTGGTCGTGGCAGACCGACGCGAGCTTCTCGGACTCGATCCGCGTCGAGTCCGGCCGCTTCAACCTGCCCGCCACGCTGACCAGCCCGGTCATCACGGTGCTGCCCGGCACCACCGTGGCCGGCACCGGCACCTTCGCGGGCAACGTGACGAACCAGGGCACGCTGCTGCCCGGTCCGAACGACGGCGTCGGCTTCGGCGCCTTCACGGTGCGCGGCAACTACTTCGGCGGCAGCGGCGCGCTGGTGCAGGTCAACACGGTGCTGGCGGGCGACAACGCACCGTCGGACAAGCTCGTGATCGACGGCGGCGCGGCCACGGGTTCCACCGGCCTGCGCGTGGTCAACCGCGGCGGCCTGGGCGCGCCCACGCTGGCCGACGGCATCCTGGTGGTGCAGGCCGTCAACGGCGGCACCACGGCCGACAAGGCGTTCTCGCTGACCCAGGCGGTGGAGGCCGGCGCGTACAACTACCGGCTGTTCCGCGGCGGCGCGACGGGCGGCAACCCCGACAACTGGTACCTGCGCAACAACGGCTACCTGGTCGGCGGCACCGTGGTGGGCTCGCTGGAAGAAGCCGCCGAGGTGATCGCCGAGTCGGGCGCTCCGGCCACGGTGGAACAGGTGAAGCTCTACCGGCCCGAGGTGCCGCTGTACAGCGCCCTGCCGATCGCGGTGCGCCGCCTCGGGCTGGCGCAGCTGGGCACCTTCCACGACCGGCAGGGCGACCAGCAACTGCTCGCGGACGGTGAAGGTGGAGGTCGACAGGCCTCGTGGGGCCGCGTGTTCGGCGAAAGCACGCGGCAGCGGCTGCGGGGCGATGCCAACCCGCAATTCGACGGCAGCGTGAGTGGCCTGCAGCTGGGCCACGATTTCCTGGCGGCCACCGACAGCGCGGGCGGGCGCCACCGCGTCGGGGTGCTGGGCGGCTACACGCGGGCCAGCGGGAATGCGAGCGGCGTCGCCGGCGGCGCCACCAACGCGGCGGCCGGCCGGCTCACCGTCGAGGGCTACAGCCTGGGCGCCTACTGGACCCGCGTGGCCAGCAGCGGCTGGTACAGCGACGCCGTGCTCCTGGCCACGCGCTACAAGGCCGATGCGCGCTCCACCTTGGGGCGCGGCGGCCGCCCGCACGGCACCCACGTGACCGCATCGCTCGAAGCCGGCTACCCGCTGGCGCTGAGCGACACCGTGACGCTGCAGCCGCAGGTGCAGCTCATCTGGCAGCGCAGTTCGCTCGACGACTTCGACGACGGCCTTTCGACCGTGCGCTTCCAGCGCGACAACGCCGTCACCGGCCGGCTCGGCGCGCGGCTCGAAGGCCGCTTCGACGCGGCCGGCGGCGTCTGGAAGCCCTACCTGAAGGTCAACCTGTGGCACACCTTCAGCGGCAGCAACGCGATCTACTTCGGGCCGACCGACCAGGTCGTCAACCGCCGCAACGCGAGCGCGCTCGAGGTCGGCGGCGGCATCGTCGGGCAGTTGAACCAGACGCTGTCGGTCTACGGCGGCCTGGCCTACACCAGCGCCATCGGCATCACCGAGCAGACCGGCGTGCAAGGGCAACTGGGGCTGCGCATGCGGTGGTGAACCCCGGGGCGCCGGACACCGGACGGGCCAAGTTCTGACCGTCCGGGCAAATTTGATGGCATGCGGTTTGCTTGATAAAGATCAACGGGTATCCACGGATAGCCAGTCTTTTTTGACCACATGGATAATTTAGACCATCATCCCGTCCGCCCGCCCCGAGGAACATCCCGATGAATCACCCCCCCTTGCGCAGCCGCTTCTGGTCCGACCTGACCAGTGAAGAGTTCTCCCGCCTCGACCGCGAACGGCTCATCGCCGTGCTGCCGGTGGGTGCGACCGAACAGCACGGCCCCCACCTGCCGATGTCGACCGACACCGCCACCATCGACGGCATGGTGCAGGCCAGCCTGCCCTACCTGCCCGACGACCTGCCGGTGCTGTTCCTGCCCACCGTGCCCTACGGCAAGAGCAACGAGCATTCGCGCTACCCGGGCACGCTCACGGTGTCGGCGAACACGCTGATCTCGCTGTGGAAGGACGTCGGCGCCTGCGTCGCCAAGGCCGGCGTGCGCAAGCTGGTGCTCTACAACAGCCACGGCGGCCAGATGAGCGTCATGGACATCGTGGCGCGCGACCTGCGCGAAGAACACGACATGATGGTCGTGGCCGCCAACTGGTACACGCTGGGCCTGCCCGAGGGCCTGTTCACCGCGCACGAAGGCAAGCACGGCATCCACGCGGGCGACCTCGAAAGCTCGGTGATGCTGCACCTCACGCCCGACTACGTGCGCAAGGATCAGTTCCAGAACTTCGGCTCCCTGACCGAGCAGATGGCCGCCGAAAACAAGTTCCTGTCGATCACGCCCAGCGGCAAACTCGGCTGGCAGATGCACGACATCAACCCGGCCGGCGCCGCCGGTGACGCCACGCGCGCCACGGCCGAAAAGGGTGCGGCGGTGCTCGACCACGTAGGCCAGCGCTTCGTCGAACTGCTGCACGAGATCGACCGCTTCCCGCTGGAGCGGCTGGCCAACGTTCCCGCCTGGCGCTGAGCCCCGGCTGCACAAGGAGTTCCATGGAAAGCACCACGCCATCCACGCCGCCGCTGGTCCGCCTTCGCAACGTCGGCAAGCGTTTTGCCAACGGCACGCTCGCCCTGCAGGGCATGACGCTCGACATCGGCGAGCACGACTTCGTCAGCTTCCTCGGCCCCTCGGGCTGCGGCAAGAGCACCGCGCTGCGGCTGATCGCCGGGCTCACCCGCATCAGCTCGGGCGACATGCAATGGTCGGGCGCCAACACCGGCACCGCGAAGGACAGCAAGAGCGATCGCGACCTGGGCTTCGTGTTCCAGGAGCCCACGCTCATGCCCTGGACCAAGGTGTTCGACAACGTCTGGCTGCCGCTCAAGCTGGCGGGCATGGGCCGCGACGAAGCCGCGCCGGTGGTGCAGCAGGTGCTGGAGCTGGTCGGCCTCTCGCGCTTTGCCGACGTGTACCCGCGCGAGCTCTCGGGCGGCATGAAGATGCGCGTGTCGATTGCGCGCGCGCTGGTCACGCACCCGCGCCTGCTGCTCATGGACGAGCCCTTTGCCGCGCTCGACGAAATGACGCGCATCAAGCTCAACAACGACCTGCTGGCCATCTGGCGCGAGCACCGCTTCTCGATCGTGTTCGTCACGCACAGCGTGTACGAGTCGGTGTATCTGTCGAACCGCATCGTCGTGATGGCGGCGCGCCCGGGCCGCGTGATCGACGAGATCGCCATCGACGAGCCCTACCCGCGCGGCGAAGCCTTCCGCACCTCCAGCCGCTACAACGCGCACTGCACCGCCGTTTCACAATCTCTGCACGGAGCACTCCATGGCCTCGACATCGACCATTGAAACCGTGATGCCCCTCGACACCACCACCACCCACGAAGCCACGCCGTCCGCCGAGACACTGCGCGCGCACGAAGACAAGCTGCGCCGACGCGAGTCGACACTGCGCGTCGTCGTGCCGGTCGTCATCGTCGCGGCACTGCTGCTGGTGTGGGAGTGGATGGTGCGCGCCAACGACATCCCGCACTACATCCTGCCCGCGCCCTCGCTGATCCTGCGCACGCTGTTCGACAACTGGGGTTCGCTCTCGGGCGCGCTGTGGTTCACGGTGAAGCTCACACTGCTGGCGCTGGGCGCCGCCATCGTGGGCGGCGTGCTGCTGGCCATTGCGTTCGCGCTGTTCAAGTGGGTGGAGATCGGCCTGTTCCCGATCGCCGTGATCCTGCAGGTGACGCCGATCATCGCGATCGCGCCGCTGATCTTGATCTACGTGTCGAGCACCACCGCGGCGCTGTTGCTGTGCGCATGGATCGTGGCCTTCTTCCCCATCCTTTCGAACACCGTCATCGGCCTGAAGAGCGCCGACAGCAACCTGCGCGACCTGTTCCAGCTGTACAAGGCCTCGCCCTGGCAGACCTTCCGCTACCTGCTCGCACCCAGCGCGCTGCCGTACTTCATGGCGGGCCTGAAGATCGCCGGCGGCCTGAGCCTCATCGGCGCGGTGGTGGCCGAGTTCACGGCCGGCACGGCGGGCAAGGAAACGGGGCTGGCCTCGCGCATCCTCGAATCGAGCTTCCGCACCGAGATCCCGATGATGTTCGCGGCGCTGCTGCTCGTGTCGTTGCTGGGCATCGTGATCTTCGTCGTGTTCGCCGCGCTGTCGCGGCTGGTGCTCGGCCATTGGCATGAAAGCGAAATGCGCCGTGAACGCTAGAACCCCGCTGTCCGCGGTCGACTGGGACGCTGTGCGCAACGACCTGCGCGGCCTGAACGTGATCGCCACGCCCAGCCAGCGCAAGCAGCTGTCCAAGGACTTCTACTGGTACAGCCCCATCCTCACGGCGCAGCTCGCGGGCTGCGTGGCCGACCTCGTGGTCAAGGTCAGCACCGAGGACGACGTGCGCCAGGCCGCGGCCGTGGCCACCAAGTGGAAGCTGCCGCTCACCGTGCGCGCGGGCGGCACCGGCAACTACGGCCAGTGCGTGCCGCTCGAAGGCGGCCTCGTGCTCGACGTGACGCAGATGTGCCGCGTGCTCGACCTGGCCGACGGCCGCATCCGCGTCGAGGCCGGTGCGCGCATGCACGACATCGACCTGGCCGCGCGCGAGACCGGGCAGGCGCTGCGCATGTGGCCCTCGACCTGGCACGTGGCCAGCATCGGCGGCTTCATCGCGGGCGGCTTCGGCGGCATCGGCTCGTTCCGCCACGGCATCCTGCGCGACCCCGGCAACCTGCTGCGCGCGCGCGTGATGACGGTGGAGCGCGAGCCGCGCGTGATCGAGCTGGTGGGCGACGAGATCCAGCAGGTGCACCACGCCTACGGCACCAACGGCGTGATCCTCGACGTGGAAGTGGCGCTGAGCCCGGCGGTCGACTGGGTGCACTGCACGGTGCTGTTCGAAACGTACCGCGGTGCGCTCGACTTCGGCATTGCCGCGCAGGCGCCCGCGTACGATCTGTTTCTGCTCTCGACCGTGGAGGCGCGCTTCTCGCCCTACTACACGGCCATGGGCGAGCACTTTCCGCCCGACCGGCACGCGGTGTTCACCATGGTCTCGCCCGACACGCTGGCGGGCTTTCGCGCGTTGGCCGCGGCGCACGGCGGCACCATCTCGGTGGCCGGCACCGAAGATGAGCTGCAGGCCGCCGGCCTGCCGCCGGCCTACGAGTGCGCCTTCAACCACACGACGCTGCAGGCGCTGAAGGCCGACCGCAGCTGGACGTACCTGCAGGTGGCCTACGCCCAGCCCTTCGATCCGGCCGTGGTCGAGCGCCACCTCGCCATCTTCGGCGACGACGTGCTGCAGCACCAGGACTTCGCGCGCGCCAACGGCGAGTGCGGCACCTTCGGCATCCTGCTCGTGCGCTGGAAGGGCGAGGCCCACCAGTACGAGGTGATGCGCGAGATCGAGTCGCAGGGCGGCGCGCAGATCTTCAACCCGCACGTCTTCACCATCGAGGACGGCGGCATGAAGACCATCGACACGCAGCAGATCGAGTTCAAGAAGCGCAGCGATCCGATGGGTTTGATGAACCCCGGAAAAACGCGCGGCTGGACGCCCGACATGGCCGTCGAGCGCTGAGAAAAACATTTAGTCTTCGCATCCCGTCCCCACCCCAACCTCCACAGGAGTCCGTCCCCATGCGCATCCCCGCTTTCTCTCTCCGGCCGCTGGCCTTCGGCCTGGCCCTCGCAGGTGCTGCCTTCGCCGCACACGCCCAGGAAAAAGTGGTGTTCGCCACCAACTGGAAGGCGCAGGCCGGCCACGGCGGCTTCTACCAGGCGCTGGTGGACGGCACCTACAAGAAGTACGGCCTCGACGTGGAAATCATGCAGGGCGGCCCGATGGTCAACAACCGGCCCATGCTGCCGGCCGGCAAGGTCGACTTCCTCATGACCGGCAACCTGCTGCAGTCGTTCGACAACGTGAAGAACGGCGTGCCCACGGTGGTGGTCGCGGCCATCTTCCAGAAAGACCCGCAGGCCATGTTCGCGCATCCGGGCCAGGGCTACGACACCTTCAAGGACATGACCAAGGCGCCCGTGGCCTTCATCGGCAAGGACGGCCAGTTCAGCTTCTGGCAGTGGATGAAGTCGGAGCACGGCTTCAAGGATTCGCAGCTCAAGCCCTACACCTTCAACGTCGGCCCGTTCCTGGCCGACAAGAAGTCGATCCAGCAGGGCTACGCCATCTCGGAGCCGCTGTCGATCAAGGCGCAGGCCGGCTTCGACCCCGTGGTGCACCTCCTGGCCGACCACGGCTTCTCGACCTACGCCACCACCATCGAGACCCGCGCCGACCTCATCAAGACCAAGCCCGAGACGGTGCGCAAGTTCATCGAGGCCTCGATCGTCGGCTGGAACAACTACCTCTACGGCGACAACAAGGCCGCCAACGAGCTCATGGCCAAGACCAACCCCGACGCCACGCCGGCCGCGCTGCAGGGCTCCATCGATCTCATCAAGAAGATGGGCATCGTGGACAGCGGCGACTCGCTCACCAAGGGCATCGGCGCGATCGACGAAGCGCGCGTGAAGGACTTCTACGACAAGATGGTCAAGGCCGGCCTCTACAAGCCCGGCGAGATCGACCTGTCGAAGGTCGTGAGCACGCAGTTCGTCAACAAGGGCGTGGGTGTCGACATCCGCAAGAAGCTCAGCGGCAAGTAATTCGTTTCGTTGTTTTTCCCGTGGGTCGCGCGGGGCTTGCGCCGGGGTCAGATGCCGGCGCCTGGGTTTGCCATAAGGCACGCGCGGCCTTTTATCCCTGGGCTCTGACCCCGTCTCGCCGAACAGGCGAACCGGCCCGAACCATGAAAACGCTCGTCGTCCATTGCCATCCGAATCCTGACAGCTTCAACCACGCGCTCTACCGCACCGCCCTCGACGCGCTGCAGCCTCGCCATCCCGTGCGGGCCATCGACCTGTACGCCGAGGGCTTCGATCCGACGCTGACACGCGAAGAGCGCATCGCCTACCTCGACAACCCCGAACTGATCCGCGAACGCGTGAAACCCCACGTCGAAGCGCTGCTGTGGGCCGAGCACCTGGTGTTCGTCTACCCCACCTGGTTCCATGGACCGCCGTCCATGCTCAAGGGCTGGCTCGAACGCGTGTGGCTGCCGGGCGTGGCCTTCCTGCCCGCGGAGCGCAAGGGACAACTCGCCAAGTCGGGCATGCGGCACATCCGCCGGCTGACGGTGGTGACCACGGGCGGCTCGCCGCGCTGGTTCGTGATGGTGATCGGCGACCCGGGGCGGCGGTTGTTCACGCGCGCGCTGCGGGCGCTGTTCGCGTGGCGTTGCAAGGTCACGTGGCTGCAGCTGCACGACATGAACGCCGTCACCGACCGCGACCGCAGCCATTTCATCGCGCGCGTGGCGCGCACGCTGCACAACATCTAGCCAACAAACAAGCAAGCAGGGAGACAGACACCATGAGCCTCGAACGCACCCTGACCGTCCGCGTCGAACGCATCTCGCGCCAGACGCCGGAAATTTTGGCCTTCGAGCTGACGCATCCGTGGGGCCGCGCGCTGCCCGGCTACGAGGCCGGCGCGCACATCGACGTGCACATGCCCGGCGGCTTCTCGCGCCAGTACTCGCTGGCGCGCGCGCCCTCGGGCGCCGGCTCTTACATGATCGGCGTGAAGCGCGAACACGCGAGCCGCGGCGGCTCGGCCTCGATGCACGAGCGCGTGCGCGAGGGCGACCTGATTGCGATCAGCGCACCGCGCAACACTTTCCCGCTGCGCGCCGAAGCCCGCCGCCACCTGCTGCTGGCCGGCGGCATCGGCATGACGCCGCTGCTGGCCATGGCGCAGGCACTGGCCGCGCGCGGCGCCGACTTCACGCTGTGCGTGTTCGCACGCAGCGAGGAGCACCTGGCCTTTGCCGAGGCCCTGCATGCGCCCGCGCTGGCCCCACATCTGAAGCTGCACCTCGACCAGGGCGACGCGTCACAGCGCATCGACCTGCACGCGCTGCTGGCCGAGCGCACGCCCGACACCCACCTGTACGTGTGCGGCCCCGGCGGCTTCATGCAGGCCGTGCGCGAGGCCGCTGCGCACTGGCCCGAAGATGCGCTGCACACCGAATACTTCGCCGCGCCCACCGGCACGGCCGCCGCCACCACGGGCCTGCCCTTCACGCTGAAGCTGGCGCGGCGCGGCATCGAGGTGCCGGTGGCGGCCGACCAGACCGCGGTCGACGCCTTGCACGAGGTCGGCATCGACATCCCCGTGTCGTGCCAGCAAGGCCTGTGCGGCACCTGCGTGGTCGAGGGCGACGGCGAAGGCGCCGAGCACCGCGACTTCTGCCTCACGGGCACCGAGCGGCGCACCAAGGTGGCGTTGTGCTGCTCGCGCGCCAAGGGCCTCGACCTGGTGCTGCAGCTGTGAGCGTGAGCGACACCGACAGCGAAGCCCCCGCCACACGCGGGCGTTCGCGCAAGTACACGCAGGTGCTCGGCCTCATCAACCAGGCCGCCATCGAGGTGTTCGCGAGCGAAGGCCTGGCCGGCGCGTCGACGCAGGCCATCGCCGACAAGGCGGGGCTGTCGAAGGCGCAGCTGCACTACTACATCGACAGCAAGGAAGCGCTGTACCGCCAGGTGCTGCAGGACATCCTGACCGACTGGATCGTGGTGTTCGGCTTCAGCGACGAGGCTTTCGGCCCGCGCAAGGTGCTGGGTGACCTCATCCAGCGCAAGATGATGTTCTCGTTCGAGCACCCGCTGCGCTCGCGCATCTTCACGGCCGAGATGATGCGCGGCGCGCCCGTCATCGACAGCATGATGGACACGAGCAAGCAGCGCACCGACCAGGCCGCCGCGGTGATCCAGAACTGGATGAACCAGGGCCTGATGGACAAAGCCGACCCGATGCTGGTGCTGTTCCACATCTGGGCCGTGACGCAGTTCTACGCCGACCACGCCACGCAGGCGGCCTACTACCGCAGCGCCGCGCAACAGGGCGACGACAAGGACCGCCGCTACCTGATCGAGCAGGTGACGGAGTTTCTTTTGAAAGGCGCAGGCGTCAGGTAGCGCTGCGCAGGGGAAGGAACATCGTCGCTTCCACTTCGACGAGCACTTCGTCGCCCGGCAGGAAGCGCGACACCTCGACCACCGTGCTCACCGGCGGCTCGCCCGGATAGAACAGGCCGCGCACGCGGTTGTAGAACGCGTAGTGCGGCAGGTGGCGGAAGTACTGCACCAGCTTCACCACGTCTTCCATGGTGCCGCCGTGCTCGGCCGCGATCTGGCGGATGCGCTCGAGCACGAACCAGCTCTGCGCCACGATGGGCGCCTCGAAGATGTCGACCGACATCTGGCCCGTGGCATAGCCCACGCCCTGCAGCGCGGTGCGCGCTTCTTCGGGAATGGCGTCGTAGCCCGCCACCGCGCGGCGCGTGGCCGGGTCGACGGCGACCACGCCGCTCATGAAAACGAAATCGCCGACGCGCTTGGCGGCGGCATAGTTGGCCATCGGCTTGCCCATGCTCATGGTGTGTTCGGCTCCAGAAGTTGACCCGCGCGGTAGACGCTGCGCAGGCGGCCACGCGGGCCGATGAGTTCGTGTTCGTCGGTGGCGGCCAGCACCACCAGGTCGGCCGGGCAGCCCGGCGCGAGTCGGCCGTCCCACGCGAGCCCCAGCGCCTTCGCGGGGTTGACGGTGATGGTGTCGAGCCAATCGGCGGCGGGTGCGAGGTGCGCCATCTGCACGCCGAGGCCGAAGGTCTCGAGCAGGTCGTAGCTGCCATAGGGATAGAAGGCGTCCTGCACGTTGTCGGTGGCCAGGCTCGCGCGCAGGCCGTGCGCGGCGGCCTCGCGGATGCGCGTGATGCCGCGCGCCACGGGCGTGCGGTCCCACGCGCCCTGCAGGTAGAGGTTGGTGGTCGGCAGCGCGACCAGGTGCAGCCCGGCACCGGCGCACAGCGTGAGCGTTTCGGCGGCCACCGCATCGTCCTGCACCGAGAGCGAGCAGGCGTGGCCGCAGACCACGCGGCCCTTGAAGTCGCGTGCGCGCACCAGCTGCGCGATGCTGCGCAGGCCGCTGGCGTCGGTGTCCAGGCCTTCGTCGACGTGGAAGTCGAGCCCCAGCCCGTGCTGCTGCGCGAGGTCGAACACGCGGCCCAGCTTGTGGACCAAACCATCATTGCGGTAGACGAATGCGCCCAGTGCGCCGCCCGCGCGCTTCACCTCGCGTGCGATGCGTTCGCCGGCCGCGAGGTCGGCGAACACGTCGAGCGGCACGAGCGCGACAAACTGCAGTTCGATGCGGCCGGCCCATTCTTCGCGCAGCGCCTCGAACACGGCCAGCGCGGCCGGCGGCTCGGGCTCGACCCAGTCGAGGTGCGTGCGCAGTGCACGCGTGCCGGCGCGCCAGGCCTCGTGCAGCGCGCGCTCCATGCGCAGGCGCAGCGACGCGCCGGTCCAGCTCGCGCGGTGGCGGCCCATGCGCTCGATGGCGGTGAACAGGTCGCCCTGCGCGGCGCCGACGTCCTGGACGGTGAAGTTCTTGTCGATGTGCGTGTGCGCTTCGACGAGCGCGCTCAGCAGCGTGCCGCGTGCCTGCATCTGCGACGCGCTGGGCACGATGGTCGCGATCTTGTCGCCATCGATCGTGACGTCGAAGACCTGTGCATCGCCCGCTGCAAAACCTCGCAGCGGCATCGGGATGCGCAGCGCTTCGAGCGTCGTCATGCGCGCTGGCGCCAGTCGCGCAGCCAGCCCAGGCCGGCCGAGGTGCCGCCGGGCTCCATGCCGCGGCGCGGGCGGTACTCGCAACCGACCCAGCCTTGCCAGCCGCACTGCGCCGAAACCTCGTCGATCACGCCGAAGAGGTAGTCGTAGTTCTGCTCGCCGACATCGGGCTCGTGGCGTTCGGGCACGCCCGCGATCTGCAGATGGCCGACGCGGCCGGTCGGCAGGTACTGGCGCAGCTTCATCGCTACGTCGCCTTCGACGATCTGGCAGTGGTACAGGTCCATCTGCACCTTGAGGTTGGCGGCGCCCACGGTCTCGACGATCTGGTGCGCGTGGTCCTGCCGGTTGAGAAAGAAGCGCGGAATGTCGCGCGTGTTGATCGGCTCGATCAGCACGTCACGCCCGGCCTTCGCAGCCTCGGCCGCGGCCCAGCGCAGGTTCTCGACATAGACAGCTTCTGCGGCGTCGCGCGAAAGGCCTTCGGGCACAAGGCCCGCCATGACGTGGATGCGCGGGCAGTCGAGCGCCACGGCGTAGTCGATGGCCTTCGCGATGCCTTCGCGGAACTCGCCCTCGCGCCCCGGCAGGCAGGCCAGGCCGCGTTCGCCGCCGGCCCAGTCGCCGGGCGGGCCGTTGAACAGCACCTGCTGCAGGTCGTTGTGCTTCAGGCGCGCGACGATCTCTTCTTTGCTGAAGTCGTAGGGGAAGAGGTACTCGACGGCCTGGAAGCCGTCTTTCGCGGCGGCGTCGAAGCGGTCGAGAAATGCGAGCTCCGGGTAGAGCATCGAGAGGTTGGCGGCGAATTGGGGCATGGGGTGTTTGTACTACCAGCGCGCACCGAAAGTGCGGCGCAGTTCATCGATCTGATCGGGGGCGAGCGGTGCGGGCCGGGTGGCCTGCGTGAGCATCTGCAGGCGTGCGGTTTCTTCCAGCTCTTCGAGCACGGCCATCGCGGCGGCCGGTGTTTCGTGCCAGACGTTGGGGCCCAGGCGCGCGAGCATCGCCGCGCGAATCGGCGTGCCGGCCGCGCCGTAGCGCGCGATGGTTTGCGCCACCTGCTCGGCCGCCTCGGGCGCACCGGGGCGGAGGTACGGAATGACCGGCACATGACCGACCTTCATCACGAAGTAAGGCGTGAGCGCGGGCAGCAGTTCGGCTTGCGGGTTGCCCAAGGTGAGGGCGACGCAGTGCGTGCTGTGCGTGTGGATCACGCAGGCCGTGCTTGCATCGAACTCGCGCGCGGCGGCGTAGATGCGCGTGTGCAGCGCGATGGTCTTGCTGGCGCGGTCGCCGCCGGTCTGCTGGCCTTGGGCATCGAGCCGTGCGAGCCGCGCGGGGTCGAGAAAACCCAGGCAGGCGTCGGTCGGCGTGATGAGAAAACCGTCGTCCAACCGCACGCTGATGTTGCCGGCCGTGGCATGCACGTAGCCGCGCTCGAACAGGCTGCGGCCGACACGGCAGATTTCGTCGCGGGCTTCGTTCTCGGTCATGCGAGCACTGTAAAAGCTTTGGTGAAGAAATCGTCGCTGCCGAAGTTGCCCGACTTCAGCGTGATGTGCAGCCCCGCTTCGGGCGCCGCATCGGAACGCGCATGGCACCACGGCACGCCGGGGTCGATCTGCGGACCGATCTGCATCTGCGCGATGCCCAGCGCCTGCACGCAGGCGCCCGAGGTTTCGCCGCCAGCGACCACCAGCTGGTGCACGCCGCGCTCGACCAGGCCGCGCGCAATGGCGGCGATGGTGCGTTCGACCATGGCGCCGGCTTCTTCCACGCCGAGCCGACCTTGCACCGACTTCACGGCGCCGGCTTCGGCGGTCGAGTAGACGAGCACCGAGCCCTTGTCGATCAGCGGTGCGGCCCAGGCCAGCACTTCGGCGGCCACGTCCACGCCCGCCGCGATGCGCAGCGGGTCGATGGCCATGGCCGCGCCACCGCGCTGGATGAAGTCGAGCACCTGCCGGTTGGTGGCCAGCGAGCAGCTGCCCGACACCACCGCGGTCTTGCCGCCGGCCTTCGGCAACGCGCTGGCCTGCGACGACGGCGCGAGGCCGAAGTTGGCCGGCAGGCCGATGGCCACGCCCGAGCCCGCCGTGAGCAGCGGCAGCTTCGCGAGCGCCGGGCCCATGCGCAGCAGGTCGTCGTTCGAGACCGCGTCGACGACGGCGATGCTCACGCCCTCGGCCTTCAGCTGCGCGATGCGTTCTTCGATGGCCGCTGCGCCGCGTGCCACCACCGCGTGGTCGATCAGGCCGACCTTGCGCGTGCACTGCGCCTGCAGCACGCGCACGAGGTTCGGGTCGGTCATCGGCGTGAGCGGATGGTTCTGCATGCCGCTCTCGTTGAGCAGCACGTCACCCGCGAACAGGTAGCCCTTGAACACGGTGCGCTTGTTGTCGGGGAAGGCCGGCGTGGCGATGGTGAAGTCGCAATGCAGCGCGTCCATCAGCGCCTCGGTCACGGGGCCGATGTTGCCTTGGGCCGTGCTGTCGAAGGTCGAGCAGTACTTGAAGTAGATCTGCTGCGCGCCCTGCGCCTGCAGCCAGCGCAGCGCATCGAGCGACTGCGCGATGGCCTCGGCCGGCGCGATGGTGCGCGACTTGAGCGCGACCACGACCGCATCGACGTCCGCGTCGAGCGGGCCGGCGGGCACGCCGATGGTCTGCACCACGCGCATGCCGGCGCGCACGAGGTTGTTGGCCAGGTCGGTGGCGCCGGTGAAGTCGTCGGCGATGCAGCCGAGCACAAGCTTCGCCATCGCTCAGCCCTTCAGCGGCAGCGTGACCGCCTGTGCGTTCTCGCGCACGTAGTCGCGCAGGATGGCGTCGAAGCTGGCGTCGGCCTTCAGGCCCAGCGCCTCGGCGCGCGCCGCGTGGATGCGGCTGGGCCAGCTGGTGACGATCTTCGCGATGGCGGCGTCGGGTTCCCAGTCGATGAGGGTGGTGGCCTCGGTGCCGGCGATGCGCTCGAGCGCCTGCGCCATCTCGCGCACGGTGGTGGTCAGCGCGGGCAGGTTGATGGCGGTGCGCGCGCCCCATTCGGTGGCGCTGGCGGTGGCCGCACGCACGATGCCGGCGACGGTGTTGCCGGGCGAGGCCAGCGCGACCGGCGTCTCGGGGGCCACGGGGCAGCGCGCGCGCACGCCGGCCAGCGGCTCGCGCAGCATCCCGCTCAGGAAGCTGGAGGCCGCGCCGTTCGGGCGGCCCGGGCGCACCGACACCGTCATGAGCCGCACGTTGCGGCCCTGCACGAAGCCCTTGCGCGTGTAGTCGGCCACGAGCTGCTCGCCGATGAACTTCTGGATGCCGTAGCTGTTCTGCGGCGTGGGCAGCGTGGTGTCTTCGATCACCGCAGGCAGGCGTTGTTCGGGCGAATCGCCGAACACGGCGACGGAGCTGGAGAACACGAACACGGGCGCATGGCCCGCGCTGCGGCAGGCGTCGAGCAGGGCGCGCGTGGTGTCGAGGTTGCTGCGCATGCCGAGGTCGAAGTCGGCCTCGCACTCGCCGCTCACGGCGGCGGCGAGGTGGAACACGGCGTCGGTGTCGGCCAGCGGCAATGCACCGTTGGTGGCCTGTTCGTAGAGATCGCCCTGCACGAACTGGATGCGCGCGTCGGCCGCGAGGTCGGCGGGCGGCGGCACACGGTCGGCGAGCGTGATGCGTGCGATGTCCTGGGGCTGGCCGCCGGCCAGTGCGAGCGGGCCGCCGGCGAGCAGGGTGCGGGCGAGGCGGGCGCCGAGGAAGCCGCAGCCGCCGGTGATGAGAACGTTCATGGTGTGTGTCTTTCCTGGGTCGGTGGAGCGCAGAGGCCCCATGTTATTTTTTCGCGGCGGGCAATTCGATGCCCGGGAAGATCTTGATGACCGCGCTGTCGTCTTCGCGCGCGAAGCCGGCCGTGGAGGCCTGCATGAACATCTGGTGCGCGGTGGACGACAGCGGCAGCGGAAACTTGCTGGCGCGCGCCACGTCGAGCACCAAGCCCAGGTCCTTCACGAAGATGTCGACGGCCGACAGCGGCGTGTAGTCGCCCGCGAGCACGTGGGCCATGCGGTTCTCGAACATCCAGCTGTTGCCGGCGCTGTGGGTGATGACCTCGTACAGCGCGTCGGGGTTCACGCCTTCGCGCAGGCCCAGCGCCATGGCTTCGGCCGCGGCGGCGATGTGCACGCCGGCCAGCAGTTGGTTGATGACCTTCACCTTGCTGCCCGCGCCGGCCGAATCGCCCAGGCGGTAGACCTTGGCGGCCATCGCGTCGAGCATCGCGCCGGCCTTTTCGTACGCCGCGGGCGTGCCGGCGGTCATCATCGTCATCTGGCCGCTCGCGGCCTTGGCGGCGCCGCCGGAAATGGGCGCGTCGAGGTACAGGATGCCCTGCTGCGCCAGGCGCGCTTCGAGCGCGACGGACCAGTTCGGGTCGACGGTGGAGCACATCACGAACAGGCTGCCGGGCTTCATCGATGCGGCGCAACCGGGCGTGGTGCCATCGCCGAACAGCACCGATTCGGTCTGCGCCGCGTTGACGACCACGCTGACCACGATGTCGCACTGCGCGCCGAGCGCGGCGAGCGTGTCGCAGGCCGTGCCGCCGTCGCGCGCGAAGGCTTCGGCGACGCCGGGGCGCACGTCGAACACATGCGGCGCATGGCCCGCGCGGCGCAGCGATTGCGCCATGCCGCTGCCCATGGCGCCCAGGCCCACGAGGCCGACGACAGGGGTGGTGTTGGAAGAAGAAGTCATGTCGTGCGTCCTTCGATCAGCGATTGACGAGTTGCTTGGGCGTGAGCCACACGCCGATGGCGCCGAGCACCAGCGCGCCGGCCAGCACGTACATGCCGATCTGCGTGCTGCCCGTGAGGTCCTTCAGGTAGCCGATGAGGTACGGGCTCACGAAGCCCGCGAGGTTGCCCACCGAGTTGATGACCGCGATGCCCGCTGCTGCCGCCGTGCCCGAGAGGAAGGCGGTGGGCAGCGACCAGAACAGCGGCGCGCAGGTGAGCACGCCGGCTGCGGCGAGCGACAGGAAGGTCAGCGACACGACCGTGTTCTGCGTGTACGAAGCCGCGACCGTGAAGCCCACGGCGCCCATCATCGCGGGGATGATCAGGTGCCAGCGGCGTTCGCGGCGCGCGTCGGCGCTGCGACCGAAGAGGTTCATCGCGACGATCGCGCAGAGGAACGGAATGGCGCTCAGCAGGCCGATGTTGAAGTTGCCCTGCACGCCCGTGGCCTTCACCAGCGTCGGCAGCCAGAAGGTCAGTGCGTACTGGCCCATGACGAAGGCGAAGTAGATCAGCGCCATCCACCACACGCGCGCGTCGCGGAACATCGCGCCCACCGAATGCGGGCCCTTGGCGCCGTGCGCCTGGTCGCGCGCGACTTCACGTTGCAGCAGCTGCTTTTCTTCGGGCGAGAGCCAGCGTGCGTGCTGGATGCCGTTGTCCAGGTAGAGCAGCACCATCACGCCCACCAGCACGGCGGGAATGGCTTCGATGATGAACATCCACTGCCAGCCGTGCATCGACGACACGCCGTGGAAGGCGTCCATGATCCAGCCCGACAGCGGGTTGCCGAAGATGCCCGCCACGGGAATCGCCGACATGAACACCGCGATGATCCGCGCGCGCCGGTGCGACGGGTACCAATGCGTCAGGTACAGGATCACGCCGGGATAGAAGCCCGCCTCGGCCACGCCGAGCAGGAAGCGCAGGATGTAGAAGCTGGTCGGCGTTTCCACGAACACGAAGCAGGCCGACAGCAGGCCCCAGGTGATCATGATCCGCGCGATCCACACGCGGGCGCCCACGCGGTTCAGCAGCAGGTTGCTCGGCACCTCGAACAGGAAGTAGCCCAGGAAGAAGATGCCGGCGCCGAGGCCGAACACGGTTTCGCTGAAGCCGAGGTCCGCGCCCATCTGCAGCTTGGCGAAGCCGACGTTCACGCGGTCGAGGTACGCGACCACGTAGCAGAGCATCAGGAAGGGCACGAGGCGCCAGAACACCTTGGCGTAGGCGCGTTTCTCGAGCGCGGCATCGACGGGCAGGTCGGCCATGGCCGAAGGCGCGCCGGCCTGGAGGGTGGAAGTCATTGGGAGGGAGTCCGCTGGATGGAAAAACGGGGCCGTCCCGTCACCCTGCGGCGCGGTCGCCCCTTACTTGTCAGGTCATCATACAAATTTAAGACAAGCTCTCGGATACGGGATAACCCGCACATCGCGACCCCTTGCAGAAAATTGTGAGCGTGGGCTTACTTGCCCGCAGGCCAGCCTTCGACCAGGGGTCGGGCGAGCTGGGCGCCTTCCTGCTGCCAGAAGGCCGGGTCGGCCTGCTCAATGCGGCGGATGGCGTTGTCCATGTGCGCCTTGGCGGCTTCGCGCGCGGCCAGCGGGTCGCCGGCGTCGATCGCCTCGACGATTCGCGCGTGCTCCTGCGCCACTTCGCGCACGAAGTCGGCACGGCGCGCCTCGTTGGCGCGCGTGACGCGGGTGGCGCCATGCAGGAACTGCCGCAGGTACTGCAGCGTGCCGATGAGGAAGGGGTTGCGCGCGGCTTCGGCGATGGCGCGGTGAAAGCGCACGTCCTCGTCGGCCCCGTTGCCGCCCATCGACACCGCCGCATGCAGCGCGTCGATGGCGTCGCGGATGCGCAGCATGTCCTCGGGCGTGCGGCGCTCGGCGGCGAGCGCGGCCACCTCGGCCTCGAGCGCGCGGCGCAGCTCGACCATCTGCACCACCGCTTCGCGCGACGCCACGTGCGGCATCTCGAAGCGCAGCGGCTCCACGCCCGCAGCGCGCACGAACACGCCGCTGCCTTGGCGCGAATCGACCAGCCCGAGCGACTTCAGCCGCGACACCGCCTCGCGCACCACCGTGCGGCTCACGCCGAACTGCGTGGCCAACGCGGTCTCGGTCGGCAGCCGATCGCCTTCCGACAAGCGCCCGCTACGCACCTCGGCCACGAGCGCGTCGGCCACCTGATCGGCCAGGCGGACGGCGGGAGCGAGGGACTGAAAACGGGGGGTCATGGGCGCGGGGAGGCGGTGGGGTCTGCGACTCTAACGCAGGCACCGCACCGTCACGCCGCATGGCCGCGCCTTCGCCTGTGTCAGAGGCCGAGCGCGTGGCGCGCGGCCCGCGCGATGCTCGCCGCGTCCACGCCGAAGAAGTCGCGCAGCGCGGCGCGCGTGTCGCTGCGGCCGAAGCCGTCGGTGCCCAGCGTGAGGTAGCGGCGGCCTTCGGGGAGGAAGGCCCGCACGCTCTCGGGCAGGGCGCGCACGTAGTCGGTGGCGGCGACGATCGGGGACTTGCTGCTGCCCTTGCCGAGCTGCTGCGCGACGAAGGGCGTGCCGGCGTCTTTCTCGCCCGTCAGCGCGCGCTGTTCGCAGGCCTGGCCGTCGCGCGCGAGTTCGCTCCAGCTCGTGACGCTGAACACCTCGGCCTCGATGCCTTCGTCGGCCAGTTGCTGCGCGGCCTTGATGACCTCGGTGAGGATCGCGCCCGAGCCCAGCAGCGTGACGCTCTTCTTTGCCTTGCCCGATGCCGGCGCATACGTGCCGAAGCGGTAGCAGCCGCGCAGGATGTCGGCCTCGGCGCCGGCCGGCAGATCGGGCTGCGCGTAGTTCTCGTTCATGAGCGTGACGTAATAGAACACGTCCTGCTGCTCGACCATCATCTCGCGGATGCCCGCGTCGACGATGACCGCCATCTCGCCCGCGAAGGCCGGGTCGTAGGCCTTGCAGTTGGGAATGGTCGCGGCCACGAGGTGGCTGCTGCCGTCCTGGTGCTGCAGGCCTTCGCCGCCGAGCGTGGTGCGGCCCGACGTGGCGCCCAGCAGAAAGCCGCGCGCGCGCTGGTCGGCCGCGGCCCAGATGGCGTCGCCCACCCGCTGGAAGCCGAACATCGAGTAGTAGATGTAGAACGGCAGCATCGCCAGGCCATGCACGCTGTAGCTGGTGGCCGCGGCCGTCCAGCTCGCGATGGCGCCGGCTTCGCTGATGCCCTCTTCAAGAATCTGGCCGTCGGTGGCTTCGCGATAGCTCAGCACCGAGCCGATGTCTTCCGGCGCATAGCGCTGGCCCACGCTCGAGTAAATGCCGACCTGCTTGAACAGGTTGGCCATGCCGAAGGTGCGCGCCTCGTCGGCCACGATGGGCACGATGCGCGGGCCGAGCGCCTTGTCCTTCATGAGGTTGCCCAGCATGCGCACGAAGGCCATGGTGGTGCTCATCTCCTTGCCCGCAGCGGCCGTGGCGAAGTTCGCGTAGGCCGCGATGTCGGGCTTGGGCACGACATCGCACGCGGTCTCGCGGCGCGGCATGGCGCCGCCGAGCGCTTCGCGGTGCTGGCGCAGGTAGCGCATCTCGGCGCTGTCTTCGGCCGGGCGGTAGAAGTCCATCGCGGTGGCCTGCGCGTCGGTGAGCGGCAGGTTGAAGCGGTCGCGGAATTCGATGAGGTCGACGTCGCCCATCTTCTTGTGCGAGTGCGTGGTCATCTTGCCCTGCGCGGCGCTGCCCATGCCGTAGCCCTTCTTGGTGTGGGCGAGGATCACGGTGGGCTGGCCCTTGTGCGCAGCAGCAGCGGCGTACGCGGCGTGGATCTTCACGAGGTCATGGCCGCCGCGCTTCAGGCGGTCGATCTGCTCGTCGGTCATGCCTTCGGCCAGGCGTGCAAGTTCGGGGTTCTGGCCGAAGAAGTTGTCGCGGTTGAAGCGGCCGTCTTTTGCGGCAAAGGTCTGCATCTGGCCGTCGACGGTGTTGGCGAACACGCGTGCGAGCGCGCCGCTCACGTCCTGCGCGAACAGGCCGTCCCAGTCGCTGCCCCACACGAGCTTGACGACGTTCCAGCCGGCGCCGGCGAAGAGCTTTTCGAGCTCGTCGATGATGCGGCCATTGCCGCGCACCGGGCCGTCGAGGCGCTGCAGGTTGCAGTTGACGACCCACACGAGGTTGTCGAGCTTTTCGCGCGCGGCGAGCGTCAGCGCGCTCATCGATTCAGGCTCGTCCATCTCGCCGTCGCCGAACACGCCCCACACCTTGCGGCCTTCGCAGTTCAGCAGGTTGCGGTGCGTGAGGTAGCGCATGAAGCGCGCGTGATAGATCGAGCTGATCGGGCCGATGCCCATCGAACCGGTGGGGAACTGCCAGAAGTCCGGCATCAGGTACGGGTGCGGGTAGCTGCACAGGCCGCGCGCGCCGCTGCCCTCGGTGAAGGCCGGCGCGGTGAGCTCCTGGCGATAGTGGTTCAGGTCTTCTTCGCTCAGGCGCCCTTCGAGGTACGCCCGCGCATACACGCCGGGCGCGCTGTGCGGCTGGAAGAACACGAGGTCGCCGCGGTGCGCCGGGCTGCGCGCGTGGAAGAAATGGTTGAAGCCGGTTTCGAACAGGTCGGCCGCGCTCGCGTAGCTGGCGATGTGGCCGCCGAGTTCGCCGTACGCCTGGTTGGCCTTGGCCACCATGGCGAGCGCGTTCCAGCGCATCAGCGAAGCAAGCTTTTCTTCGACGGCGAGGTCACCTGGGAACGGCGGCTGGTCGGCCGCGGCGATGGTGTTGACGTACGGCGTGGCCAGCTCGGGCTGCCAGCCGATGCGCTGCTGCCGCGCCAGGCGCGCCAGCTCGGCCAGCATCTGGCGTGCGCGCTGCGGACCTTGCGTCTGCGCCAGCGCCAGGAAGGCGTCGCGCCATTCGGCGGTCTCTTCGGGGTCGGGGTCGTGCGACGGCGGCGTGTCGAGCAACAGGGCGCGCATCTGGTCGGCGGAGATCGGGGCGTTCATGCCAGCACTTTAAGCCGCCTTGCGGAAAATTAGCTACCGGCACCTTCGATTTCATGGCTATTCACAAGCATAAAATGCCGCGATTCAAGAGCTTCACGGAATTTCATGGAACTCGATGCCATCGACCTGCGCATTCTCGACGAGCTGCAACGCGACGGCGCCCTGTCGAACGTCGAACTCGCGCGCCGCGTGCACCTGTCGCCCTCGCCCTGCCTGGCGCGCGTGAAGGTGCTGGAGACCAGCGGCGTGATCGACCGTTATGTGGCGCTCGCGAACGCCAAGGCGCTGGGCCTGGGGCTCAACGTGTTCATCTCGATCAGCCTGACGACGCAGAGCAAGCAGTCGCTGGCCGACTTCGAGCAGCGCATCGCCGAGCACGACGAGGTGATGGAGTGCTACCTGATGACCGGCGACAGCGACTACCTGATCCGCATCGCCGTGGCCGACATGGCGGCGCTGGAGCGCTTCATCATGGAACAGCTGACGCCGATTCCGGGGATCGAGAAGATCCGCTCGAGCTTTGCGCTCAAGCAGGTCAGATACAAAACGGCGCTGCCGTTGCCAGCAGCGCCGTTGTAGTCGGCACGCCCCCGACGGGGCGGAAAGAAACTCAGAGACCGATCAGGCCGCCGTCGTTCTTCGTGATGACCACGGTGGCCGAGCGCGGGCGGCTGCTGCCACCGTCCGGCCAGTGGCTGATCGGCGTTTCGTCCTTCTTCGAACCTTCACCCGGATGCTGAATGTTCACGAACAGCGCGCGGCCGTCGCCCGACTCGGCAATGCCGGTGAGTTCGCAGTCCTTCGGGCCGACCAGGAAGCGGCGCAGGCCTTCCGTGCCGGGAGCCTTGCCCACGAAGGTGTTCTGCGTGCGCGTGGTGCTGGTCGCGGCATCGACGTTGGTGATCACCTTCGCACCGCCGTCGCCCACCTTGCCGGGCAGTGCGGCCAGCAGCATGCAGTTGGTGACGTCGGTGTAGGCGCCGTCGTCGGTCTGCAGCCACAGCAGGCCGGGAGCGGCGTGGCTGAACCACATGCCGTCAGGGCTGGACAGGTCGTTGTCTGCGGTGAGCTGCGAGAGGTTGACGTCGGCCGACGCCGTCGAGCGCGCGGCGAAGAGATACACGTCCCACTTGAAGCGCAGCGAGGTCGGGTCGGCGTTCTCGTCCGCGAAGCGCACGATGTGGCCGTTCGGGTTGCCCAGCTGCGGTGCGTTGGCGGTCGTCCTGTCGTCGTAGTAGCGCGGATTGGAGGCGCTGGTTTTGCCGATCGGGCGCGAGGCGGCGTTGGTGTTGGTCAGCGTCACGTAGACGTCGCCGGTCTTCGGGTTGACGGCGGTCCACTCGGGGCGGTCCATCTTGGTCGCGCCGGCGGCGTCGGCAGCCAGGCGGGCGTTGGTCACGACGTCAGCCGCATCGGCGAAGGCGTATTTGTCGTAGTTCGAGGTGATGTTGTTCACGCCGAGCTTGAGCTCGAGCCACACGCCCGTGCCGTCTTCGTCGAAACGGGCCACGTAGAGGCGGCCGTCGTCCATGTACTTGTCGCCCGCGGCCATGCCGCCGCCGATGTCGGCCGCGTCCCAGTTCTTGGTGGAGACGAACTTGTAGATGTACTCGTTGCGCGAGTCGTCGCCCATGTACCAGACCAGCGGCTTGCCGACCACGACCGGGCCGAGGCAGGCGCCTTCGTGGCCGAAGCGGCCGAGGGCGGTGCGCTTCTTGGGCGTGCTGGTGGGGTTGAACGGATCGATCTCGACCACCCAGCCGTAGGTGTTGTGGCCATTGCGGTAGTCGTCGGTGGCCGAGGCGCCGAGGACTTCGGTGTTCCAGCGGCCGTACTGACCGTCGGCGGTGTCGGGCGTGACGGTAGCCCAGAGTTCGCGACCGGTGCTGGCCACGCCGTAGCGGCTGAAGCTCGCGAGTTCCTTCGCCGAGCGCTTGCTGTCGTCGGTTCCCTTGATGCGGCGGAAGTAGCCGGCCCAGTTCTCTTCGCAGGTGAGGTACGTGCCCCAGGGCGTGGTGCCGTTGGCGCAGTTGTTGAGCGTGCCGCGGGTCTTGCTGCCGTCGGTCGAGTACTTGGTCTTCAGGTAGTCGGTCTTGGCGGCCGGGCCCGAGAACTGCATCTCGGTGAGCGTGTGGACGCGGCGGTTGAAGCTCGAATCCTGCTTGTAGCTCCAGGCGTTGCCGTTCTTGTTGACCTCGATCACGCTCACGCCGTGCAGGTAGAACTCGCGCTGCACTTCGTCGGCGACGGTGCGTACACCGCCCACGATGGTCTGGCCGGCCGGGTGCAGGAACAGCGGCGTGATGGCTTCGTGGTTCATCACCAGCAGGCCGCGCGTGGCGTTGGTCGCGTCCCACTTGTTCGCGGCGCTGACGCCGAAGAAGGTCATGCCGTCGTGGTGGTCGCCGGCGCGGCGGTCGTAGGTGGCCGGATCGTCCGTGCCGTCGTTCTTGTACGCGGCCACGCCGGCGGCGATCGGGTCGCCCAGGCGGTAGAGCACGCTGGCGGTGTAGCCGGCGGGCACGGTCACGACGTCATCGAGGCTCTTCGCGACGGGGTTGAAGCCCAGCTTCAGCGGCGTGGGCGACGGTGCGGGAGCCGGTGCGGGCGCGGGGGCCGGTGCGGGCGGAATGATCGGGAAGGCTGCGCCGCCACCACCGCTGCCGCCGCCGCAGGCCTGCAGCAGTGCGGTGCCGGCGGTGCCGACGCCCAGGCCGAACAGATGGCGGCGGCTCAGGCGCGACGCGACGAGGTCGGTGAAGGACGGGTTCGAGGAATCGTTGGTGCCGACATCGTCGAGATCGACGCCGTGGGCGTCCGTGCGGGTGTTTGCGGTCATGCGCAATATCTTTCGTGGGTTGGGATTGAAACCAGCCCACGAAGTTAGGCAGTTCGCATGACATGCCTGTGAAACGCTTTGTGTTCGACGAGGTTCGGCGCGTTCTCGTCAAAAAACCTTCACGTTCGCGCCACACACTGCCGCGCGGACGCTGCGCCCCTCAAGGCGCCGGCGACTGCCTCGGCCACAGCGCCCACAGCCGCAGCGGCTGGTTCACGCTCGCGGCCAGCCGGCCGGCCTCGGCGCCGGTGCCGGCGAAGTAGTCGGCGCGCACCGCGCCCACGATCGCGCTGCCGGTGTCCTGCGCCACCACCAGCTTCTGCAACTGCGCGGTCGGGCCGCTCGATGCGAGCCAGACCGGCGTGCCATAGGGAATGCTCTCGCGGTCGACGGCGATGGAGCGCCCCGCCGTGAGCGGCACGCCCTGCGCACCGCGCGGGCCGAAGGCGGCGTCGAGCTCGCTCATGGTCTCTTCGCGGAAGAACACGTAGCGCGGATTGCTCCACAGCAGCTGCGACACGCGCTGCGGGTTCTGCACGGCCCAGGCCTTGGTGTCGTCGGGCCACTTGCCGACCTTGCTCACGCCCTGGCTCATGAGCCACTGCTGCACGCTGCGGTACGGCTGCTCGTTGGTGGCGGCGTAGGCCACGCGCACGGTGTGCTGGTAGCCGTTGGCCTCGGTGATGCGCAACCGGCCCGAGCCCTGGATGTGCAGCATCAGCGCGTCGATGGGGTCGGACATCCAGGCGATCTCGCGACCGCGCAGCGCGGCCTGGGCTTCGGGCAGGGTTTCGATTTCCTGGCGCGTGAACCAGGGGCGCTTGGGCACGAGGCCGTCGGGCGCCTGGTACAGCGGCACGCTGAAGCCGGCCGAGGGCACGCGCGAGGCTTCGTACACGGGCTCGTAGTAGCTCGTGAGCTTGCCTTCGCTCTGGCCCGCGAGCGATTCGACGCGGTACGGCTGCAGCCGGTCGGTCATCCAGCGGCGCTGCTCTTCGGGCGTGGCGATGGCCAGTTGGCGCACCTCGCGGCACAGCGGTGCGAAGGCGGCGTTGGGGCGTGCGCAGTTGGCCAGCAGCGCGATCCACCCTTCATGCAACGGGTCTTCGCTGAAGCCGGGCAATTCCGACCAGCCCACGGGCACCCAGCGGCTTTTCGGATGCGCGAGCGATCCGGTCAGCGGACCGAGGTCGCGCGGCGGGGTGACGGTGGGTCGGGTGGGGGCTTCGGGGGCGCGGGGGCCGAGGGAACAGCCGGCGAGCGTTGCTACGATCGCAAGCCCGACCAGCCACTGGAGTCCATTTCTCATGGGTTTGATTCTGCTTGAAGCCCTCGCCGCGGGACTCGTCCTGATCTTGATCATCTGGTGGACCATGTTTTCCGGGCGTAACAAGGGTGAATTGCATGACGAGGCCGACGCCGAGCGTTCCGACGAGGATTCGCCGCCCAAAGCGTGAATTGCTTGTGTAGCCGCACGGCGCACGCCACTGTCGGACAAGCACTCAATTGCTACAACTTTAGTAGCAATCATCGCAGCATTCACGGGCGATGGCGAAAGTTTTCTTATTTTCCGTAGGGCTTTGAGCACGTACCATCGGGGTCCCGTCGGGGGCTAAGCTGTGGCCCGCTTGATTCAACCTTGAAAGGGATCGCCATGAAAAAGTTCGTTCTTGCAACCACCGCAGCAGCCCTCGTTTTGTCCGGTTGTGCCGGCGGCATGACTGACACCCAACGCAACACCGGCATCGGCGCCGGCATCGGTGCCCTCGGCGGCGCCGCCATCGGCTCGGCCACCGGCGGCAACCGCGGTGCCATCGGCACGGGCGCCGTGGTCGGCGCAGCAGCCGGCGCGCTCGGCGGCTACCTGTGGTCGCAGCGCATGGAAAACCAGAAGCGCCAGATGGAAGCCGCCACGCAGGGCACCGGCGTGGCCGTGACGCAGACGGCCAACAACGAGCTGAAGCTCGCCATTCCGAGCGACGTGTCGTTCGACGTGGGCCGCTCCAACATCAAGTCGAACTTCGCGCCCGTGCTCGACCAGTTCGCCAACGGCCTGCGCAACAACCCGAACGCCGAGGTGCGCATCATTGGCCACACCGACAGCACCGGCTCCGACGCCATCAACAACCCGCTGTCGGTCGACCGCGCCGGCAGCACGCGCGACTACCTGGTGGCACGCGGCGTGAGCGCCGCGGCATTCCGCATCGAAGGCCGCGGCTCGCATGAGCCGGTGGCCGACAACAACAGCGACGCCGGCCGGGCACAGAACCGCCGCGTCGAGATCTACGTGGGCGAGCGCGCACCGCGCGGCTGATCGCAACCCCACAGGGAAACCGGCCGCACCATCGAACGGCCGGTTCCCGCTTCAGTTTTCATTGGTCCAAGCAGAGGGAAAATTCATGAGGAAGTTTGTAGTGTCTAGCGCGGCGATGGCCGCTGTGTTGTTCATCGCGGGGTGCGCATCGTCGACCCCGCCGGCCGAAGCACCGGCCACACAGCAGGCCGCACCGGCCAACAGCTGGACCGCCCGACTGGCCGCGCTGAAGGCCGAGCTCGAAAGCTCCACCAAGGGCACCGGCGTGGTGATCGAGCAGACCGCCGACAACCAGCTTCACGTCGTGATTCCGAATGAACTCTCGTTCGACACGGGCCGCGCCAACGTCAAGCGCAACCTCGCCCAGGTGCTGGACAAGGTCGCCGAAGGCCTGAAGAGCGCCACCACCGCCAGCCTGCGCGTGGTCGGCCACACCGACAGCACGGGCAGCGAAGAAGGCAACGAACGCCTCTCGGTGAGCCGCGCCGACAGCGTGCGCAACCACCTCGTGGGCCGCGGCGTGTCGACCACCGTGATCACCACCGACGGCCGCGGTTCGCGCGAGCCGCTGGCGGACAACGGCACGGCTGCCGGCCGCGCCCAGAACCGCCGCGTCGAAATCTTCGTCGCCGAAAAGATCTGAGCGCCGGGGCTGCGCGCACGGCGCGCGACGCAGCCCCTTTTCTTGAGCCGCGACAGGCGCGGCACCGTCAGGAAATCCCGCATCAGGGCACGGCACGGCCGGCCCTAACATCGCGGCCTGCACGCGGCGCGCGCATCGCGCGCCGGGCGGACACGAGAGGAGACTCCGATGAACGCCATCGCGCCGGCCCCATCGAACGTCGCATCCCATTTCGCCCCGGACATCATTGCCGCGGGCACCGGCGCGCGCCCGAACTACCTCGTGACAGGCGGCGACCAGCTCTTCGCCGCCCGTTGGCAGCAGGAAGCCTGCTGGCTGCCTTTCCACGGCGCGGCGCATCACGTGCTGGTGCTGCACGAGAACGGCAGCACGGCAGTGCGCAAGTACGAGCGCGGCAAGCTCGTCGCCTCGCGCTCACGGCTGGGCAGCATGAGCTTCATCCCCTGCGACGGCACCGAATGGGAAATCGGCGGGCGTTGCGGCGTGGTGCACCTGTACATCGGGCCCGCGCTGATCGCGCGTGTCGCGGCCGAGGAAGACCTCGGGTCGGCGGTGGAGATCGATCCCTTTTTCGCGATCCGCGACCCGTGGCTGCAGGGCTTCTTCCAGATGCTGGTGAGCGAGGTGGAGCTGTACGGCGCCGTGCCCCTGAGCCCCGATTCGTTGCTGCTCTCGCAGAGCCAGCATCTGCTGGCGCACCACCTCGTGCGGCGCCACTCCGCGTCGGGCCGCGGTGCGCTGCTGCACACGGAGGGCACCCGCCGGCAGCCGGCCCTGACGCCGCAGCAGTTGCGCCGGGTGACCGAGCACATCGACGCGTACCTGGCCACGCCGCTGAGCCTGGCCGACCTGGCAGCGTTGGTGCACCTGTCGCAGGACCACTTCATCCGCAGCTTCAAGGCGGCCAGCGGCATGGCGCCCTACCAGTACCTGCTGCGCCGCCGCCTGCAAGGCGCCGCCGAACTGCTGCGCACCAGCGACCTGCCTATCGAGGCCGTGGCCCAACGCATGGGCTTTGGCAGTCCCGCGTACTTCTCGACGCGCTTCCGTGCGTTCCTCGGCGTGCCACCGAGCGCCTACCGCCGCATGCGCTGAGCAGCGCGACACGGCGCGGCAACTTGCGCAAAAGCGCGCCACTTTCGACATCCCGTGCTTCGTTCGGGCAAACATGCCATGGCGTGAGAAGCCGCTCCTAGACTGGCTTCGCAGGCCGATCCGGCCGCATCACCCACGGAGACACCATGACCCTGACCGCCCTCAAAGCCACGCCGCCGGCCAGCGCCGCCCACGCGCGCATCACGCTGCCCTATCCGCATTTCCAGAAGCTCGAAAGCTATCCATGGAAGCCATGGGTCATGCCTGGCGTGGCGTACAAGCTGCTGAGCATCAACCGGCGCAGCGGCGGTTTCACCTGCCTGCTGAAGGTCGATCCCGGCACCGAGGCACCGGTCCACCATCACCTCGGTGCCATCGAGGTGATCGTGCTCGAGGGCGATATCTACTACGAACGCAACGACATCGGCCGCCCGGGCGACTACATGTACGAGCCCGCCGGCGACATCCACCAGCCGCGCTCCGACGGCGGCTGCGTGCTGTTCTGCGTGTTCGAGGGCGCCATTGCGGGCCTGGGCGAAGACGGCAACGTCGTCGGCATCGTCGATAGCCGCAGCATGCTGGAAATGGCCACGCGCGACGGCGCGGCGCAGCACGTGCACAGCTGAGGTCCTAGAGGTCCCGCAGGCGGTTGGCCAGCTCGACCGCCGACTTCACTTCCATCTTCTCGAACACGCGCGCGCGGTGGACCTCCACCGTGCGCACGCTGATCGCGAGCTGGTCGGCGATGAGCTTGTTCGGCAGGCCTTCGACCACGAGCCGCATCACGTCGCGCTCGCGGTCGGTCAGTTCGGCGATGCGGCCGGCCAGACCGCGGCGCACGCGCTGCACTTCGAGCGCGCGCTGCGACATGCCCAGCGCCTGTTCGATGCGGTCGACCAGGGCGTTGTCCGAGAACGGCTTCTCGCAGAAATCGAAAGCCCCGCGCTTGACCGCCTCGACGGCGGTCGGCACGTCGGCATGGCCGGTCAAAAAGATCACCGGCATCTCGGCCAGCAGGCCGCGTTCGGCCAGGCGGTCGAACAGCACCAACCCACTCATGCCGGGCATGCGCACGTCCAGCAGCAGGCAGCGCGGCTGATCGGGAAGCGGCGCTTCCGTCAGGTATTGCTCGAAGGCCTCGGCGCTGCCGAAGTGCTCGCTGGCGAGGCGACGCGAACGCAGCAGCCAGGCCAGCGCCTCGCGCACGCTGGCGTCGTCGTCCACGATAAAGATCAAGCCATCGATCAGCGGTTGCATGCCATGAGGTCCAGCGGAACAGAAAACGAAGAAGAAGAAAAAGGCGGCTATCCCGCAGCGGGAAGGGTAAACCTGAAGACGGTGCCCCGGGGGCGGTTGGGCTCGAACATCAGTGCGCCGCCATGTTGCTCCACCACGGTGCGGCACAGGCTCAGGCCCAGGCCCATGCCGTCGGCACGGGTGGTGAAGAAGGGCGTGAACAGGCGCGCCGCCACGTCGTCGCTGATGCCGCAGCCCAGGTCGGCCACGGAGAATTCGAGCCAGCGCCGGCCGTCGGCCGGCACGGTGGCGCCCACGGGCAGGGCGCGCGCCACGCGCAGCCTCAACAAGCGGTTGCCGGTGTTGTCGGGGCTGTCCATCGCCTGCATGGCGTTGCGCGCGAGGTTCAGCAGCACCTGTTCGACCAGCGTGCGGTCGCACACCACGGCGGGCAGGCGCTCTTCGAAGACGATCTCGATCGTCACGTCGAGCTTGCGCGCCTGCAGCCGCACCAGCGGCAGCACGGCGTCGATGAGGGCCTGCGGCGCCACGGCTTCGCGCATGCGGTCGCGCCGGCGCACGAAGTCGTGCACGCTGCGAATGACCTGGCCGGCGCGGTCGGCCTGCTCGGCGATGCGCTTCACGGCCATGGCCACTTCGGCCTGCTCGCCCTTCACTTCGGGCCCGAGCAGGTTGAGCGAGCCGGTGGCGTAGCTGGCAATGGCGGCCAGCGGCTGCGTGAGCTCGTGGCTCAGCAGCGAGGCCATCTCGCCCACGGTGGCCAGGCGTGCGCTGGCCTGCAGGCGCTCCTGGCTGGCGCGCGAAATCTCTTCGACGCGGCGCTGCTCGCTCACGTCGATGAAGGCGCTCATCCAGCCGGTCTGCACCTTGTGCGCGTTGATCAGCGGCGCCTCGAAGATGAGCACCGGAAAGCGCGTGCCGTCCTTGCGCATGAAGACCGACTCGAAGCCTTCGCGCGGCGGCAGGCCGCCCGCGAAGCGGCGCGTCTGGCGCAGGTGGTATTCGTGCGCCAGCTCGGTCGGCCAGTACGGCGCCTCGACGCTGCCGGCCATGAGCTCTTCGGGCGTGAAGCCGACCATCTCGCAGAAGGCCGGGTTGACGTAGGTGATGCGGCCCTGCAGGTCGCGCGCGCGCAGGCCGGTGATGACCGAATCTTCCATCGCCTTGCGAAAGGCCAGCGCGTCGGCCAGGTCGCGCTCGGCGCGCAGGCGGCGGCGGGTGTCGCGCGCCAGCAGCACGAGCACCGACACGAGCGCGATCGAGATCGCCGTGACCAGCGCCGTGAGCATGTTCGGGAACAGGTCGGGCGCGGCGCGCCAGCCGTCCACGCGCAGCATGAGCGAGGCGCCCGGCAGGTCGATGCGCTGCTGCGAGGTGAACACGCGCGTGCCGATGCGCCGCGAAGTGCCCAGCGCCACCAGCCGCGTGCCGTCGGCCTCGGTGAAGGCGACCTCCTGGCCGCGCGTGAGCGTGGGGCCGACCAGTTCGACCAGCGTGTCGCGCAGCGAATAGCTCGCGACCAGATAGTCGCCGCCGTCCATCGGCAGGCACAGCTCCATCACTTCGACACCGCCGCCGCCGGCCACGGGCACGTAGTGGCTGGGCGAGTAGGCGGGCGCGCCGCCCTTGCGCGCGGTGGCGCAGGCCAGTGCCACGTCGGACTGCGCGGGGCCACGGTTGCTTTCTTCGAGGATGCGCGTGCGGTAGGGCGTGTTCACGGCCTCGACGGGGCGCAGGTCGGCATCGCGCCATTCGAGCCGCAGCCATTCGCGGTGCTCGCGCAATTGCGCCGCCGCGCGGTCGGCCCAGTGCGTGCGCTCCATGCCCGGCGCGAGCGTGGCGCGCAGGCTCTGGGCGTTGCGCTGCAGGCCGCTGCGCAGGTCGACGACGGCATCGGCGGTGTCGCGCTCGAGCGCGGCCTGCACCTGCTCGACCTCGTGCCGACCGGCCAGCCACACGACGGTGACCAGCAGCGCCGACACCAGCACCGCCAGCAGCAGCCAGAGGAACCAGCGCTTCCACAGCGAACGCAGGCGCGCGAAGGCGACGACCCATCCCCGGCGCTGCGGCTGCTGTTGCGGCGGCGGCGGTGCGGGAACGTCGAGCGCCTCGTCGGCCATCGTCAGGCGAGCACGCGGTGCGACAGCGCGGGCAGCTGGGCGCGCGTGCGCTCGACCTGGCGGGCGTCGAGGTCGAACAGCACCACGCCCTCTTCGACGGCCTGCTGCGCCACCACCGTGCCCCAGGGGTCGATGACCAGCGACTGGCCCCAGGTCTGGCGGCCGTTCTCGTGCGTGCCGCCCTGCGCGGGCGCGACCACCCAGGCCAGGTTCTCGATGGCGCGGGCGCGCAGCAGCACCTCCCAGTGCGCCGCGCCTGTCGTGCGCGTGAACGCGCTGGGCACCAGCATCAGGTCGGCGCCCTGCCCCGCCAGCGCGCGGTACAGCTCGGGAAAGCGCAGGTCGTAGCACACGCTCATGCCCACGCGCCAGCTGTGGCCGTCGCGCGAAGGCAGGTCGAACACCACCGGTTGCGCGCCGGGGGCGATGACGCGGCGCTCGTCGTAGTGCTCGGTGCCGTTGTCGAAGAAGAACAGGTGGATCTTGTCGTAGCGCGCCACGCACTTGCCTTCGGGCGAGAAGGCCAGCGAGCTGTTGAACACGTGGTCGGCGTCGTCGCTCTCGATGGGCAGCGTGCCGCCGACGATCCACAGGCCGAACTCGCGCGCGGCATCGGCCAGGAAGCCCTGCACGGTGCCCGCGCCGGCGGTCTCGCGCAGACCGAGCTTGTCGGTGTCGCGCGCGCCCATCATGCAGAAATACTCGGGCAGCACCGCGAGCTCGGCGCCGTCGCGCGCCGCCTGCCCGAGCAGGGCGTGGGCCCGCACGAGGTTGGCTTCACGGGTGATGGCGGACACCATCTGGATGGCTGCGACTTTCATTGCGTGGTCTCCGTTTTCCTGGCTTCGCCGGTCGCGGGTGCGCCCGACATACCGGGCAGTTGCAGCGAGCGCGGCACCTTGGCGATCTTCGGGTCGGCCCAGGTGCCTTCGACGTGGAACTCCTGCGTGGCGGCGGCCGCGAGCGGCTTGCTCAGCACCCACTGCGCGAGGAAGGTGCCCAGGCCGATGGCGGGGTTGATGGCCGTGGCCACCAGCGCGGCGGTGCCGGCGTTGATTTCGGGGACCACCACCACGCGCAGGTTCTGCGTCTCGCGCACGATGTCGGCCGAGCCGTCCATGAGTGCGGCGGCGTTGACGCCCTTCATCTGCAGGTTGTTGGTGCTGGCGATGCCCTTGTTGATCTTCGCGTCGCCGCGGATGAAGTCGAAGGCGAAGCCCTGACTGAACACGTCGCGGAAGTCGAGCGTGAGCCGGCGCGGCAGCGCCTGCAGGCTCAGCACGCCGAGCAGCTTGGCCAGGCCGGGGTCGGCCTTGAGGAACTGGCCCTGCTCCACGTCGACCTGCAGCTGGCCGCCCAGGCTCGGGTAGTCGAGCGAGAACGGCGAGCCGCGCCAGTTCACTTCGCCCTCGAGCCGCCCCTTGCCGCGCCGCAAGACACCCGGCATGCCGAAGCGCGTGAGCAGGTCGCCGGCGTCGGCGATGTCGAGCTTGAAGTTCATGGCCGTGGTGCGGCGCTGGCCGGCGTTCGCGCCGCCGCCCGCCGGTGCGGCCCAGGTGCCCTTGGCGGTGAAGGTGGCTTCGGGCACGCTGAACGCGAGCTTGTTGAGCAGCCATTCGCGCCCGCCGCGGTTGACGGCGTCGATCTCGGCGCGGCCCAGGCGCTTGCCGAGCAGCTCGAAGTCGTCGACCACGATGTCCAGCGCGGGCAAGGTGCCGGGCTGCTCGTCGAGCAGGGTCTCGACCTGCGTGGCCTCGGCCGGCGCGATCTTCAGGCGCGCGAGCCGCGCGTAGAGCCGGCCGTCCTGGCTGTGGCTGTACTCGGCGTAGCCGCTCAATTCGCTGGCGTCGACGTTGGCGCGCCACAGCGCACCTTCGCGCGTGCCGCCGAGCACCACGTTGTGCAGGGTGCGGCCCGCAATGCCCAACTGCTGCGCGCGCACCGCGATGCGCGTGGGCAAATAGGCCAGATCGGGATCGTCGGCGCGCTCGCCGGCGGCGGCCGCGGCGCTGGTGCCCACCAGCGTCTGCCAGGCGCCCATGTCGAGCTTGGCGACGTTGACGTTGGCGAACACGCCGCGGTCGGGCGGCAGCGCCGTCTCGCCCGCGGCCAGCCCGATGCCGATGCCGCCGCGCAGCACACGCGCCTCGCCCGTGGCCGAGAGTTCGCGCACGTACTGCACCGAGCCGACGCGGCCGAGTTCGAGCGTCAGCTGGTCTTGCGTGGCGACGTGGCGGGCGTCGCGCGTCAGCACCTTCTTCTCGATGCGCAGCGGCATCTGCTCTTCAGCGGTCTTCACGAGCGGCGTGGGCAGCTGCAGCGCCAGCCCCTGCAGGCTGCTGGTGAGGGAGAACTCGGGCGTGTCGTCGCGCATCGAGAAGGTGGCGGCGTAGGGCGTGCTGCCGGTGGCGTGCTTGGCGAGCCGCGCGAGCCAGTCGACCTCGCGCGCGCCGCGCAGGCCTTCGGCGCTGGCCGTGCCCTGCGCCTTCAGCGCCAGTTCGCGCTGCGGCCCGCTGAAGCGGCCCTTGCCTTCGACGCGCACGTCGCCGCCCAGCAGGCGGGCCTGCACGCCGGCCAGCGAGAAGCCGGTGTCGGTGAAGCTGAGCGTGCCGCGCGCCTGCGTGAACGGCGGGGCTTCGGGCACCAGCTGCAGCTCGTTGTCGGCCAGCGTCACGGTGGCCTGCACCTTGGTGTTGTTGACGTTGTCCAGCGGCAGGTCGAGGCGCAACTTGTAGTCGGCCGAGCCGGTGGCGCGCGCGCGCTGCAGGAAGGGCCCGGCCTCGCCGGCCAGCGGCGCACCGGCGCGCAGCACTTCGCCGAGCGGCCCCTTGGCCTGCGCGTCGACGCGCAGCATGGCGGCGTGGTGCGACATGTCGGCGATCTGCACCTCGGCCTTCGTGACCTCGACGCCGGGCGCGCCCGCCACGCGGCCGCGCGCGTTGCGCACCAGCATGCCCGCGCGCTCGAAGACCAGCTCGCCCGACACGCCCGTGAGCGCCGGCCACACGGGCGGCGGCGCGGCAGGCGGGCCGGTGCGCGACGCCGGGGTCGCGGGGGCGGCCGTGGCCGCGGCGAGCGACGGCGGCACGTAGGCGTAGTGCACGTCCGACACCTTGGCCGCGATGCGGAACTCGCCCTGCTTCGGGTCCATGAAGGGCATGTCGTGCAGGTCGCCGCGCACGCGGAAATCGACGATGCTGGCCGTGCCCTTGACGACCGACTCGCGCACGTAGTCGCGCGTGTGCTGCGGAATGTCGAGCGGCAGGTAGCGGAACACGCGGGTGCCGTCGGCGCGCGTGAGCTTGCCCTGCAGGTCGAGCACGCCGGGGTGTTGCGCGCGGCTGCTCGAGGCGGCCGGGTCGCTGGTGCGCCAGTGGGCCTCGGCCTCTCCCTCGGCGTCGGCGTTGGCAAAGCGCAGCTTCGACACCTGCACCTGCATGGCGCCGTTGTCGAGCTTCCATTGCAGCTGGGTCGAGAGCCGGTCGATGGGGATCACCGGGTCTTCGAACACGCCGGGGAATTCGAGCGTGCCCTTGGCCATGGTCAGCGTGGCGGTGCCGCCGGTGTGGCTGGCGTCGAAGTCGAGCGTGGCGCCGCTGAGGCCGGGCGTGCCGGGGTGCACGCGCGGTGGCGTGGCGGCAGCGCCCGCCGGTGGCGGGGTGCTCGGAGCAGCAACGGTCGGCGCTGGCTGCGACGCCACGCGCAGCCCGCTGACCCGGCCCTTGGCCTGGTAACGCGCGATCGCGTCGGGCGCGCCCTGCCAGTTCATGTCGATGCGCTCGACCAGGCCGCGCGGCGCATAGGCGCCCAGCACGCGGTGCGTGGCCTCGCCCAGCGGCAGGCGGTCGGCGATGAGGGCCAGCGCGGCCAGGTCGAGCCGGTCGGCCTTCAACGCGCCGTGCTCGGGCGTGCGGCCCTTGGTCGGCGTGTGCTGCAGCCACAGGTTGCCGCCGGGCCAGCGCATGCCGTCGACGGTGTCGAACTGCAGCGCGGTGGTCGAGAACTCGAAGGTGTCGGCCTTCAGGTGCCCCGCCAGCCGGCCAGTGACGGCGCGCAGCACCAGCGGCTGCAGCCCCTTGCCGAGCGAGGCGTCGATGCGATTCAGGCCGAGGTCGGCCGCGCCGCCGACGATGCGCCCGTCGTCCACGTCGGCCCACAGGCGCAGCGCGCCGTTGCCTTCGCGGATGCGCGCGTCGAGCGAGACGTACTGGCCCAGGCGGGTGACGTCGATGTAGGGCAGGTCGGCATAGAGCTGGCCGTCCCAGGTCTGCCAGTGGCCGCTGCGCAGCGACAGCAGCGGCTGGCGGAACTGGCCGCGCAGCGTGAAGCGCTCGCCCCAGCCGGCCGGCGGCGTGGCGTCCAGCCGCAGCCCGTGCCGGCGCGAGCCGTTGCGGGAGACGAAGCGCACGTCGGTCAGCAGCAGCGGTTCGGCGCCGCGCTGCTCGTCGGTCCAGCGCACGGTGCCGCCTTCGATGACGAACTCGCGCTGCGCGAAAAACCAGTCGGCGGCGCGGGTCTCTCCGGTGGTGTCGGTCTCCATGTGCAATCCAGCCACATGGAGTTTTCCCTGAGTGTCGCGGCGCACGTCGAGCTGCGGTCCCTCGATGTAGAGCTGCTCGAAATTGAGGCGCCACAGCGAGCGCGGCGACACGCTCGCCACCACCCGCACGAGGCGAAGGGCCTCGCGTTTGTCTGCGTCCTGCAGCACCACGTCGCGCAATTCGAAGGCTGGGAATAGCCCTTCGGAACGGGCGGTGATGGCGCCGATGCGCACCGGGACACCGATGGCCTTGCTAGCCTGCGCCTCGAGTGCACCGCGAAAATCGCCGATTCGCGGCACAATCCACGCGTGCAGGACCACGACTGACAGCGCCAGCAGAAGCCACGCAGCGAAGAGCAGACCCAATAGCCAGCGCGCTGTCACAGCGGTGATTTGGAGCAGACGTGAAGGGGAAGACGCCGTGTCGTTCATTGAGGGTCGCGCTGTGTCGGGAATTATGACCGCCAGCCTAGAGCCGGGTTCCGCGCCAACCCACACCAGTGTGAATCAGTTGCCATCCAATCCGACGCCTTCCGCGTTTTCTTCAAGTTCCCGATTCGTCCAGCGGCTGCGTCGCCGCTATGCGGCCGAGCTCGGCCTGCTGCCGCCCGGCGAGCCCCGGCGCGAATCGATGACCGTCGCCTACGACGAACTGCGCACGCGCGGCGTGGCCGTCGGCGATGCCTTGCGCATCGTGCGCCAGCTCGTCATGGAACGTCTGGTCACACTCGATTGCGACCAGCAGGCCCCGCTCGCCGTGGTGACCACGGCCGTGACCGAACTGGCCGAACTGGCACTCGACATCGCCTGCCAGGACGCCTGCCATGAACTCGACGCCCAGCACGGCGCGCCGCTCGGCCCCGAAGGCCAGCGCTCGCAGCTGTGGGTGATCGGCATGGGCAAGCTCGGCGCGCGCGAGCTCAACGTGTCGAGCGACATCGACCTCATCTACCTGTACGACGTCGACGGCGACACGGCCGGCGATGCCGACGGGCGCGGCAAGCTGTCGAACCAGGAATACTTTGCGCGCGCCGTGAAGCGCATCTATGCGCTGGTGGGCGACGTGACCGAGCACGGCTTCGTGTTCCGCGTCGACCTGGCGCTGCGGCCCAACGGCAACTCGGGGCCGAGCGTGGTCTCGCTCGATGCGCTCGAAGAATATTTCCAGGTGCAGGGCCGCGAATGGGAGCGCTTTGCCTGGATGAAGAGCCGCGTGGTCGCGCCGCGCGCCGTGGTCCAGGACGGCCAGGCCCAGGCGCTGCGCACCGTGGTGCTGCCCTTCGTGTTCCGCCGCTACCTCGACTACAGCGTGTTCGACTCGCTGCGCATCCTGCACCGCCAGATCCGCGAGCAGTCGGCGCGCCGCAGCGCCGGTCGCCCCGAGCGCGCCAACGACGTGAAGCTCTCGCGCGGTGGCATCCGTGAAATCGAATTCACCGTGCAGCTGCTGCAGGTGGTGCGCGGCGGCCAGTTCCCCGAGCTGCGCACGCGCCCCACGCTCGATGCGCTGCAGCGGCTGGCGCGCGCCAACCTCATGCCGCAGGACACGGCCGACACGCTGGCGGCCGCCTACGAGTTCCTGCGCCGCGTGGAGCACCGCATCCAGTACCTGGACGACCAGCAGACCCACGTGCTGCCGGTCAACGACGACGACCTGCGCTGGATCGCGCAGTCGATGGGCTATGCCGACTGCTGCCCTTTTCTCGAACAGCTCGACACGCACCGCGAGTTCGTCGCGCAGGAATTCGACAAGCTGCTGGGCGGTGAGAAGCCCTGCAACGGCAAGTGCAACGGCAAGAAGTCCACCGCGCCCGCCGACCTGGTCGACCTGCTCGACGACCTGCCGCCCGTGTTTGCCGAGCGCATCCGCGACTGGTGCGAAACACCGCGCGTGCTCGCGCTGCGCGAAGAAACCCGGGGCCGCCTGCGCCAGCTGGTGCAACGCACCGGCCAGTGGCTGAAGGAGCCCGACGGCGACGGCGCCGGGCAAACGCCGCGCCACGTCGACGCCGCCATGCGCTGGGCCGACTGGATCGAACCGCTGATGCGCCGCGAGAGCTACCTGGCGCTGCTGGTCGAACGCCCCGCTGTACAAGAGCGCCTGCTGCGCCTGCTGGGCGCCGCGAAATGGCCCGCGCGCTACCTGATGCAGCACCCCGGCGTGATCGACGAACTCGCAAGCGACGAGATGCTCTCGGGCCGCTTCATCGCCGACGAATTCGAGCGTGAACTCGAAGCGCGCCACACCTCGCTCACCCGCACCGGCGAGGCCGACGAAGAGCGCCTGCTGAACCTGCTGCGCCACGCCCACCACGCCGAGGTGTTCCGCACGCTGGCGCGCGACGTGGACGGCCGCATCACCGTCGAACAAGTGGCCGACGACCTGAGCGCGCTGGCCGACACCACGCTGCGTGTGACCGCGCGCTGGTGCTGGCCGCATGTGCGCAACCGGCACCGCGAGGTGCCGCAGTTCGCGATCATCGGCTACGGAAAATTGGGCGGCAAAGAGCTGGGCTATGGCAGCGACCTGGACATCGTGTTCGTCTACGACGATGACGACGAGCGCGCCGGCGAGGTCTATGCGGCCTACGTGCGCAAGCTCATCAACTGGCTCACGGTGAAGACGCGCGAGGGCGACCTGTTCGAGATCGACACCGCGCTGCGGCCCAACGGCAATTCGGGCCTGCTCACCACCAGCTTCGAGGCCTACGAAAAGTACCAGCTCGGCCGCGGCAGCAACACCGCATGGACCTGGGAGCACCAGGCCATGACGCGTGCGCGCTTCGTGCTCGGCAGCGCCGACCACGGCGCCGAACTGGGCGCGCGTTTCGACCAGGTGCGCGAGGCCGTGATGGTCGCCCCGCGCGATCGCGAGTCACTGAAGGCCGAGATCATCGGCATGCGCAACAAGCTGCGCGGCGCCCGCCCCGTGAAGGCCGACCGCTTCGACGTGAAGCACAGTCCCGGCGGCATGGTCGATGCCGAGTTCGCCGTGCAGTTTCTGGTGCTGTCGGCCTCGGGCGCGCACCCCGAGCTGATTCCCAACCTGGGCAACATCGCGCTGCTGCTGCGTGCCGAACAGGCCGGGCTGCTACCTGAAGGCGTGGGCCGCGACGCCGCCACCGCCTACCGCGAGTTGCGCCGCGTGCAGCACCGCGCGCGCCTGAACGAAGAGCCGACGCAGGTCACGCCGCCCGCCCTGAGCGCCGAGCGCGACGCCATGCTGGCGCTGTGGAAGGCGGTCTTTGGCTGACGGCGCCCTCGCTTCCCGCGCGCTGACGGCCTGCGCCCTGGCCGCCGCGCTCGTGCTGGCCGGCTGCGCCAGCGGACCGCGCAGCAGCGGTGGCGGTGTGGCCAGTGGGCGCGACGGCCCCGGCAGCAACATCCCGTCGGACCTCGACCGCGTGCCCGACGCCGAGCCCCGCATCGAGGCCATCCGCAGCAGCGGCGGCACCAGCAAGCCTTACACGGTGCTGGGCCGCGGCTACCAGCCGATCACCGACGACCGGCCGTTCCGCGAATCGGGCATCGCCTCGTGGTACGGCCGCAAGTTCCACGCAGCCTCGACCGCCAGCGGCGAGCCCTACGACATGTACGCCATGACGGCCGCGCACAAGACGCTGCCGCTGCCCAGCTACGTGCGCGTGCGCAACCCGGCCAACGGACGCGAAGTGATCGTGCGCGTGAACGACCGCGGCCCCTTCGTGGACGGCCGCGTGATCGACCTGAGCTACACGGCGGCGCTGAAGCTCGACCTGCTGCGCGGCGTGGCGCCCGTGGAGATCGAGCGCATCACCAACGAAGACATCCGCACCGGCGCCTGGCGGCGCGATGCGGGCACGGCCTATGCCGCGGCGCCAGCCCCCGCGCCCGTCCGGGTGGCGGCCGCACCGGTGGCTGTGCCGTCGGCCTGGGTTGCGCCGGTCGCGATGACGGCTGCTGCCGCGCCTGCAGCGACGATGCCCGTGGCACCGCAGACGCCCGTGATGGCCGCAGCACCGTCGGAGCCCGAGGCACCGGCCGGTCCGCGCGAAGCGATGGTGGTGACCGACCTCGCGCCGCTGGCCCCGCTCGCGGCGCCCGCCGCACCCTCGACGCCTTCTGCGTCCGCCGCTTCCGGCTTCTGGGTCCAACTCGGCGCGTTCCGCGAACGCGACGGCGCCGAGAGCTTGAGAAACCAGGCCGCGCGCGGCCTGCCCACGCTGGCGCCGCAACTGCGCGTGTTCAGCGAAGCCGGCACGCACCGCCTGCAGGCCGGCCCGTTCCCGTCGCGCAATGCAGCGGGCGACGCCGTCACGCAGCTGCGCGACAGCCTGCGGATCGCGCCGATGGTGGTCGAAAGGCGCTGAGGCTCAGGGCATGGCCTTGGCCACGACCTGCGAACGCAGGCCCACACCGAGGCGGTTCCAGGCGTTGATCTGCGCCACGGCGAGCGAGAGTTCGACGATTTCCTGGTCGCTGAACACGGCCTTCAGCGCTTCGTACTCCGCGTCGCGATCGGCGTGGTGGTCGGCCAGGCGCGTGAGCGTTTCGGCCCAGTCGAGCGCCGCACGCTCGCGTTCGTTGAAGAGGCTCACTTCGCGCCAGGTGGCGAGGCTGTTGATGCGCTGCCAGACTTCGCCCTGCACGCGCAGGTCGCGCACATGCATGTCGAGGCAGTAGGCACAGCCGTTGATCTGCGAGACGCGGGCAAAGACGAGGTCGATCAGCACCTTGCCGAGCGTGCTCGACTCGAAGCTGCCGTTGACGGCGATCATGGCCTGGAAGGACTTGGGGGCGAACTTGGTCCAGGCGAGACGGAGGGCGGGGGCTTGGCTCATGGTGTGTACTCCAGGGTGGTTGATGAGGAAGAGAAACGAAATCTGCTTGCTACACCCTGAAGACGCGCCAGCCCTCGGCCCTGTGACAGGCGGGGCGCATTATTTTTTCAGTCGCCCCGCTTCGCGGCGAACAGCTGCGCGATGCGCGCCAGCTTGTCGGGGTTGCGCTGGGCGCGGATGCGCACGATGCGCTCGCCCTCGATCTCGAAGGTCTGGGCCGATTCGAGTTCGCCGTCCAGAAAGCGCAGCATGCCGGGCTCGCCGTTGAGCTCGACCAGCTCCATGTGCACGCCGGCGCCCATGCGGCGCCAGAGCGAGTAGTACAGCTGCGCCAGCCGCTGGCTGCCGCGCAGGATCTTGCTGAAGGTCTGCACCTTGCCGCCGCCGTCGCCGATGAGTTCGACGTCTTCGGCCATCAGCGCCTTCAGGTCCTGCATGCTGCCGCGCGCGGCGGCGTCGGCAAAGGCGCGCAGCAGGCGCTGGTGGGTGTCGCGCGACACCTGGAAGCGCGGGCGCGCCTCCTGCACCTGGACCTTGGCGCGGTGCACCAGCTGGCGGCAGGCGGCCTCGCTCTTGCCGAGGGTCTGGGCGATCTCGTCGTAGTCGGCGTCGAACACCTCGCGCATGAGAAAGGCGGCGCGCGCCTCGGGCGCCAGGCGCTCGAGCACGGCCAGGAAGGCGACGGAGATGTTGTCGACACGCTCGAGCGTTTCTTCGGGCGTGTCGGGCGACCCGGTGAGCGTGGGCTCGGGCATCCACGGGCCGATGTAGTGCTCGCGCTGGACCTTGGCGCTGCGCAGCCGGTCGATCGACAGGCGCGTGACGACGGTCACGAGCCAGGCTTCGGCGCTGTCGAAACTGGCCTTGTCGGCCTCGTGCCAGCGCAGCCAGGCGTCCTGCACCACCTCTTCGGCCTCGGCCACGGAGCCGAGCATGCGGTAGGCGATGCCCTGGAGGCGGCGGCGATGGCTGTCGAAGGTGAGGGTCGGGTCGTCCATGCCCGATTAGACGTTTGACGCCGCCGCGTTGTGACAGCTCGCGGCCAAAAAAAATCGCCCCGGGATGCGGGGCGATTTTTCGGGTCGCGGGGTGCGGCTCAGGCGCCCTGGTACTCGGGCTTGGGGCCCAGCGTGGCCGAGACTTCCTTGCGGTAGCGGTTCAGCTCCTGCACGGTCTTGAAGCTGCGGTTCATCAAGAGGCTCAGGTTGTGCAGGATGCGCTCGCCGACCTTGGTTTCCCAGACGGCGTCGAACTTGATCTGCTTGTCCAGCCAGTGCTCGAGCCAGTCGGGGTCGGGCATGCGGCTCTGGATGGTGTCGTTCGGGAACAGCGCCTTGTTCACGTGCAGGTTGGTCGGGTGCAGCGCCTGGGCGGTGCGGCGCGCGCTGGCCATCAGCACGCCGACCTTGGTGAAGGCAGCACGGGCCTCGTCGCCGAACTTTTCCATGGCGCGCTTCATGTAGCGCAGGTAGGCGCCGCCGTGGCGGGCTTCGTCCTGGCTCAGCGTGGTGTAGATGTGCTTGATGACCGGCTCGGTGTGCCACTGGGCGGCGCGGCGGTACCAGTGGTTGAGGCGGATCTCGCCGCAGAAGTGCAGCATGAGGGTTTCGAGCGGGGGCGCGGGGTCGAAGTCGAAGCGCACCTCGTGCAGCTCCTGCTCGGTGGGGGCGTGCTGCGGGCTGAAGCGCTTCAGGTATTCCATGAGCACCAGCGAGTGCTTCTGCTCTTCGAAGAACCAGATCGACATGAACGCCGAAAAGTCACTGTCGTGCCGGTTGTCGCGCAGGAACATCTCGGTGGCCGGCAGCGCCGACCACTCGGTGATGGCATTCATCTTGATGGTCTGCGCCTGCTCTTCGGTCAGCAAGGAAGCGTCGAACGACTGCCAGGGGATGTCCTTGTCCATGTCCCAGCGGACGGATTCGAGTTGTCTGAAGAGTTCCGGGTAGAGCATCAAAGTCTTTCAATGGCCGCCGATTTTAATCGGGCCGTTTGGCGCGCCCGTGACAGACGCGCGATGATGTGCTTACGCGCACGCTTGCGCCATAGATGCACACCCCCCTTTTCGATCCAGGAGCCCGTCATGCGAACCCCCGCCCGATTGTCGATGCTGCGACGTTGCGCCACGGCCTTTTCCCTCGTGGCGGGCCTGTCCGCCGCCCTGTCGGCGGGAGCCCAGACGGCCCCCGCCGCCCCTGCCGCGCCCGCGGTGGGCGGCGCTGCCGGGTGCCCGGCGATCCTGCAGCACAGCTTCCCGCGGCTGCAGGATGAAAAGCCCCAGAACCTTTGCCAGTACGCCGGAAAAGTGGTCCTGGTGGTCAATACGGCCAGTTTTTGCGGCTTCACCCCGCAGTACAAGGGGCTGGAGGCGCTGGACATGAAGTACCGCGCCCGCGGCTTGGTGGTGCTGGGTTTCCCGTCGAACGATTTCTCGCAGGAATCGGGCTCCAACAAGGAAATCGCCGACTTCTGCGAAAGCACCTTCGGCGTGAAATTCCCGATGTTCGCCAAGTCGTCGGTGCGCGGCACCGACGCCAACCCGCTGTTCAAGCAGCTCGCGCAGGCCTCGGGCACGACGCCGAAATGGAACTTCTACAAGTACCTGATCGGGCGCGACGGCAAGGTGGTGCAGGCCTGGTCGAGCATGACGGCACCGGACGAAACCGGTTTTGTGAACGTCATCGAGAAACAGCTCGGGCCGAATCAGGACAAGGCGGGCGATTGAAGAATGCATCGGGCTGCGGCGATGCGCGACGCGGCCCCTGCAATGTGAACTTTGAGTCACAAACGTTTACCACTCGACCGGGAACCGGGCACCGGAGCCGCGCTCATACTTGAGCATGGGCCGCCAAGGCCCACAGGTTTTCATGTTGCGAGGTCTTCCGGGCGCCTGCCGTCCGGTTGAAATCCCGAGGCGATTCTTCTCCTCCTCCCTCCCTCCCTCCTTCGTGTCGGGGCGCCTCGCAGCATTTTTGTCTTCCCGCCGGAAGCGGGGCCCGCGATGACGCCGCGCCCCGCCCGAGCTTCCTGCACGTGGTGGCCTGAACGGCCCCCAAAAAAAGCGCCCCGAGGGGCGCTTTGTCGTTTCAGGGCTGGGTGTCGATGAAGCTCGGCCGCAGCATGAGCTTGTCGTACAGCCGGGCCAGGTTGGCGTGCTCGCCGCGCCAGTCGATCTCGGGAAAACGCAGCCCCAGCCAGCCCAGCGCACAGCCGACCGCGATGTCCGACAGGCTCAGGTGGATGCCGCTGCAGAAGGGCTTGTCGCCCAGGCCCTTGGCCATGGCGGCCACGCTGGCCTCGACCTTGACGCGCTGGCGCTCGATCCAGGCGGCGCTGCGTTCGCCGTCGGCGCGGCCGGTCCAGGTGGCTTCGAGACGCCAGAGCACGCCGGCGTCCATGACGCCGTCGGCCAGCGCTTCCCAGGTCTTGACCTCGGCGCGCTCGCGGCTTTGCTGCGGAATGAGCTTGCCCACGGGCGACAGGGTGTCGATGTATTCGACGATGACGCGCGAGTCGAACATCGCCTCGCCGCCTTCCATGATCAGGCACGGCACCTTGCCCAGCGGGTTCGAATGGGCGATCGTGGTGTCGGCGGACCAGACGTCTTCGATCACGAACTGGTAGTCGAGCCGCTTTTCGGCCAGCACCACGCGCACCTTGCGCACATAAGGACTGGCGGCGGATCCGATCAGTTTCATGAAGGCTCTCTCCCCATATCGTTTGTTAACGTTTGTTCGCAGGCATTTTAGGTGAACGGAAAAAGACGCCGCCCCAAATCCCCCGCGCCGCGCCCACCCGGCGGCCGCCTAAAATTCGGGCATGAGCTTTTCCACCGTCTCCGCCCTCTCCCCCCTTGACGGCCGCTATGCGGCCAAACTCGCGGCCTTGCGCCCGCTGATGAGCGAACAGGGCTACATGCACCGTCGCGTGCAGGTGGAGGTGGCGTGGTTCATTGCGCTGTCCGACTGCGGCTTCGCCGAGTTCAAGCCCCTCACGGGCGGCGCGCGCAAGTACCTGATGGGGCTGGTGTCGCACTTTTCCGAGGCCGATGCGCTGGCCATCAAGGACATCGAGAAGACCACCAACCACGACGTGAAGGCCGTCGAATACTGGATCAAGTCGAAGTTCGAAGCCCGCCCGGAGCTGCTGGCCGCCGCCGAGTTCGTGCACTTCGCCTGCACCAGCGAAGACATCAACAACACCAGCCACGCCCTGCAGATCCAGGCCGCGCGCGACACCGTGGTGCTGCCGGCCATCGACGGCCTGATCGCCAAGCTGCGCGAAATGGCGCACCAGTTCGCCGACGTGTCGATGCTCTCGCGCACGCACGGCCAGACGGCCAGCCCGACCACCGTCGGCAAGGAAATCGCCAACGTGGCGGTGCGCCTGACCAAGGCCCGCGCGCAAATCGCCGCCGTGCAGCTGCTCGGCAAGATGAACGGCGCCGTCGGCAACTACAACGCGCACCTGGCCGCCTGGCCCGAGTTCGACTGGGAAGCCTTCAGCCGCAAGGTCGTCGAGACGCCCGCGCCGCTGGGCCTGGGCCTGAACTTCCAGCCGTACAGCATCCAGATCGAGCCGCACGACTACATGGCCGAGCTGTTCGACGCCGTGGCGCGCGTCAACACCATCCTGGTCGACTTCTCGCGCGACATCTGGGGCTACGTGAGCCTGGGCTACTTCAAGCAGCGCCTGAAGAAGGGCGAGATCGGCTCGTCGACCATGCCGCACAAGGTCAACCCGATCGACTTCGAGAACGCCGAAGGCAACCTGGGCCTGGCCAACGCGGTGCTGCGCCACCTGAGCGAGAAGCTGCCCATCAGCCGCTGGCAGCGCGACCTGACCGACAGCACCGTGCTGCGCAACATCGGCGTGGCCTTCGGCTACGCCACGCTGGCCTACGCGAGCCTGGCCACCGGCCTGGGCAAGCTGGAGCTCAACGAAGAAGCGCTGGCCGACGACCTCGACGCCTCGTGGGAAGTGCTGGCCGAGCCGATCCAGACCGTGATGCGCCGCTTCGGCGTGCAGGGCGCCTACGAGCAACTCAAGGAAGTCACGCGCGGCAAGACCGTGACGGCCGAGGCGCTGCACGGACTGATCCGCTCGCTGGCCATTCCCGATGAGGAAAAAGCCCGCCTTCTGGCCATGACGCCGGCCAGCTACACCGGCAAGGCCGCCGAACTCGCTCGTAGAATTTAGGCCCCCCGCGACGATCCGCCGGCCCGTGTTGCCCACGGCCGGTGCGCTTCGCTCGCTGCTCGATCCCTTTCAGCCAACGTGCCCCTCCGGGGCGCATGCCAGCCGACAACCCTGACGGGACGCTTCGACGTCCCCGTTGTTCATGCTGCGCGCCCTGCTGAGACACCACTGGCTCACGCTCCACCGATGGACCGGCCTCGCGCCCGGTCCGCTGGCCGCGTTCGGCCACTGCGCCCCCTTCACGACGATCACCGCACTGCGGGGCCTGGCGCTCGCGGGCCCCGGCCTGCGCGGCGTCTGCACCACGCCCTGAGCACCCGCGGCACACACATTCAAGCAAACCAACAGACAACAACGCTTTCGACAACCAGAGGAGGAAAAAAACCATGTTCAAGAAAACAAAAACCGCCGCCATCGCGATGGCGCTCTTTCCCATCAGCTTCCAGAGCTGGGCGGCCGACGCCGAGCCCGGGGCCGATCCATCGAAGTCGCTCGAGGCCATCACCGTCACCGGCGACTGGCTCGGCTCGCCCAGCGAGACCAAGGTGCTCGAGCACGCCGGCGCGCGCAGCATCGTCGAACGCAAGCAGATCCAGGAGAGCGGCGCTGCCAGCGTGCGCGACGTGCTGCGCCAGGTGCCCGGCGTGCAGGTGCAGGAAAGCAGCGGCACGGGCGGCAGCGACATCTCGCTCAACGTCGGCGTGCGCGGCCTGACCTCGCGGCTGTCGTTCCGCTCCACCGTGCTGATCGACGGCGTGCCCGTGGCCTACGCGCCCTACGGCCAGCCGCAGCTGTCGCTGGCGCCGGTGGCGCTCGGCAGCCTCGAGGCGGTCGACGTGGTGCGCGGCGCGGGCTCGGTGCGCTACGGGCCCCAGAACGTGGGCGGCATCATCAACTTCGTGACGCGCTCGATTCCGAAGCAGTTCGCGGGTGAAGTGAGCGTGGGCGTCGAGAGCGCCAGCCACGGCGGCGGCACCAAGACCACGCCCACCCTGTTCATCGGCGGCACCAACGAGAACGGCCTGGGCCTGGCGCTGCTGTATTCGGGCACGCACGGCAACGGCTTTCGCCAGAGCAACGACAAGACCCGCATCGACGACCTGATGCTCAAGGGCGCCTACCGCCTCTCGAAGACCGACGACATCGCGGTGACGCTGCATCGCTTCGAAGGCAGTGCCCGCATGCCGGGCGGGCTGACCACCGCTCAGTTCGCGGCCAACCCGTTCCAGTCGGACCGCCCCTTCGACGAGTTCAGCGGCAGCCGCACCGACGGCTCGGTCAAGTACACGCACAACGACGGCGTGAACAAGTTCGAGATGCTGACCTACTACACGGACTCGTTCCGCGGCAGCCACCTCGAGCAGGAAGGCTCGGGCAACAGCGCCGGCCAGCGCCGCCTCACCGCCGCCCCGCGCCATTACAAGACCTACGCCTTCGAGCCGCGCTACTCGCGCCTCATCGACTCCGGCAGCGTGGTGCAAGAGATCAGCGTCGGCGCGCGCTACCTCAAGGAAGAGGCCTCCGAGGTGGCCACGCGCAGCAGCTACTACCGGCCGCGCCCGGGCTTCGACGCCTACTCGCTGGCCCAGCCCACGTACCAGTTCAGCAAGGGCGGCACGACGGCGCACGCGTTCTACATCGACGACCGCATCGACTTCGGCAACTGGACCGTCACACCCGGCGTGCGCTACGAATCGATCCGCTCGCACAACGATGTCTTCAACATGGCGAGCGGCCGGATCACCAGCGCGATCTATCCGAAGATCGACTCGAACGAGGTGCTGCCCACGCTGTCGGTGCTCTACCGCATGAGCGAGCGCTGGTCGGTGTTTGCGAACGCCGGCGTGTCGTTCGGGCCGCAGCAGTACGCGCAGCTCGCGCAGTCGACCAGCGGCCTGCACCCCGAGAAGGCCAAGACCTACGAGGTCGGCACGCACTACAAGGGTGAGGCTTGGAGCGGTGAGCTGACGCTGTTCAACATCAACTTCGACAAGGAACTGCAGCTGGCGCGCTCCATCACCGGCGAGGTCAGCCAATGGACCGACCTGGGCGCCACGCGCCACCGCGGGCTGGAGTCGGCGTTGCGCTACGACCTGGGCAGCCTGAGTGGCGCGCTCAAGGGGCTGTCGGTGTCGGGCACCTACACGTACACGCAGGCGACCTCGAAGGCCGGCGCCTTCGCCGGCCGCGACCTGCCGTTCTACTCGCGCCAGGTGGCCACGCTGGGCGCGCGCTACGAGCGCGGGCCGTGGACGGTCAACGCCGACGTGTACGCGCAGTCGAAGCAGCGCTCGCCGGGCGCACCCGACGACGGCGCGAGGTACATCACGCTGGAAGATTCGACCGGCCGGCTCGGCGACATCCCCGGCTACGCCACGATGAACCTGCGCGCCGCCTACGACTTCGGCCCCTCGCTGAGCCACCTGAAGCTGGCCGTGGGCGTGAAGAACCTGTTCGACCGCCGCTACTACAACCGCTCGGTCGACAACAACGGCGGCAAGTACGTCGGCCAGCCGCGCACGCTGTACATGCAGGCGTCGCTGGCGTTCTGAGGCGCGGGGGTGCGCGGGAGGGCGTCGGGCCTACACTCGCGCACCCATGGCTCTCAAATCCACCATCTTCAAGGCCACCCTCGCGGTGGCCGACATCGACCACGGCTACTACGCCGACCATGCGCTGACCCTGGCGCGCCACCCCAGCGAGACCGACGAGCGGATGATGATCCGGCTGGTGGCGCTCGCGCTCAACGCGCACCAGCTGCAGGACATCTGCAACGGCGACGGCACGCTGGCCTTCGGCGCGGGGCTGTCGAACGTCGAGGAACCCGACGTGTGGCTGCGCGACTTCACGGGCCAGACCAAGATCTGGATCGAGGTCGGCCAGCCCGAGGACAAGCCCGTCATCAAGGCCTGCGGCAAGGCGGACGAGGTGATCGTCTATTGCTTCAACCACGCAGCCGAAATCTGGTGGCGCGGCATCGAGAACAAGCTCGCGCGGCCGCAGAACCTGAAGGTCTACCGCGTGCCGACCGAGGCCTCGCAGGCGCTCGCCAAGCTGGCGCAGCGCAGCATGCAGCTGCAGGCGACGATCCAGGAAAGCACGCTGACGCTCGGCGACGGCGTGAACAGCATCGACGTCGAACTGCTGCGCTGGAAGTAGTCCCGCGCCGCTAGGCGGCCGGCATCATCTCGCCGCACTGCCAGCACTGTTCGAAGCCGCCTTCGACCTGCTCGCCGCACACGCAACGCCAGCTGCGTTGCGGCCGGTTCTGCAGTTCGTGCAGCAGGCGCTTCGCGAGCTCGTACTGCGATTCGTCGTCGATCCAGATTTCGGGCAGGCACTGGTCGGGCGGCAACTGGCCCATGACCGCGCCGAGAAATTCGCGCTGCACCGTCGCGGCCACACCCTCTTCGCGCAACGCGTGCGCCCACACGGTCGCGATCGCGAGGTTGGGGGCTTGCGCGAGGCGGCGCATGGTCAGGGCGTCCAGTTTTTGTCGTCGTCGGGGTCGAACTCGGGCTCAGCGGCGGTTGGCTCGGCTTCGCGCGCGCGCTCGGCATAGCGGTTGAAGCGCCAGGCCGAGTCTTCCATGGTGATGCGGCGCCAGGTGACGCGCTTCTCGACCGGCGTCATCGCCGGCCAGTACTGCACCTCGTCGAAGCTGCGCCCGCAGCCCTTGCACTCGTCGTCGCCCTGGCTCGTCGAGCAGATCGCGATGCAGGGCGTGTCGGGCGTGCTGTGGTACCAATCGAGCCAGGCGGCCCATGCCTTGAGAGGAAAGCCGACCTCGTCGACCTCGTCTTCGTGGTGGAAGACCATGAGCGCGTAGACCTCGGCCAGCGCGCGCAGTTCGGGCGCCAGCGTGATGCCGTCGGGCGAGGGAGACTTCTCGCGCCAGTGGTTGATGGCGGCCTCGATGTCGGTGATGTGGATGGCGGCCATGAAGAGTGAAAAAACAGCGAGCGGCGATCATAGTCCCGCAATGTCCCGCCCCTTCCTAGGGCCATAGACGCTACTAAAAATAGAGCGTGCATCGCCCAGTGCATGCGGCCTGCAGAAGGATCGCTCTCAAATGTAAAGAAAACTTTTGGTTGCCTCGGCGCGGTCTTCAATGCTCTAATCCCGCCCACGAAGGGGAGTAGCTCCCGATCGCTGTCCCCGGGCAGCGTGAATCGTCAGGTCGTCAATACGAAGCACAACACTTCCGGCCTGACGGGCGACACACGCGCCGACGCCTGTCGGCGCGCCTGCTGTTGTCGAGCGAGACCTTCGATTTGAACCTGCGCAGGTTTGGTCGAAGCGTTCGCAAGTCCCCGGTGTCACCCGGCCTTCGCACCCCCGCTCTCGACCGCACCCGCGCAGGGTGAATCGAAACGCATCGGCATGCCGCTGCCCGTCGTGGTCCCCTCCAGGGAGCTGCGGGCGCGCTGCCAAGACAATGAGGAATCTATGGAACAGTTCATGACCCCGGAATTCTGGGTCGCGGTCGGTCAGATCATCATGATCGACATTCTTCTGGGCGGCGACAACGCTGTCGTCATCGCGCTGGCATGCCGCAAGCTGCCGCCCGCGCAACGCACCCAGGGCATCCTGTGGGGCACCGCCGGCGCCATCATCCTGCGCGTGATCCTGATCTTCTTCGCGCTCACGCTGCTCGCGATTCCGTTCCTGAAGCTGGTGGGCGCGATCCTGCTGCTGTGGATCGGCGTGAAACTGCTGGCCCCCGACCATGACGACGCGCACGGCAACATCACCGGCAGCGACAAGCTCTGGGGTGCCGTCAAGACCGTGATCATTGCCGACCTGGTGATGAGCGTGGACAACGTGATCGCCATCGCCGGTGCCGCACAAGGCGCGGGCGACGGCCACCAGATGCCGCTGGTGATCTTCGGTCTGCTCGTGAGCATCCCGATCATCGTCTGGGGCAGCCAGCTGGTCATCAAGCTGATGGACCGCTTCCCGATGATCATCACGCTGGGCGGCATGCTGCTGGGCTGGATCGCCGGCACGATGGCTGTGTCCGACCCCGCCCTGGCGAACCCGACCAACTGGACCTGGGTGCCGAAGGTGCCGCAGACCGACACCATCAAGTACGCCGCCGGCGTCTTCGGTGCGCTGCTGGTGCTGGCGATCGGCAAGTGGGTGGCCTCGCGCAAGCCGGCCCCCGCCACCCCGGCCCACTGAGCGTTCATCGGTCGATAAACGCCCTGCACTGAAACTTCTTGCATCAATCCGGTCTCTGTCACTCTAACTATCAAAGGAGAGCACTCATGGAAAAGATCATTCTTTACGTCGACGACGCCGTCTATGCCAGCGAGCAGTTCGCCGAACTGGCGCCGGATGCAGACAACGTCGTGGCGCGCCATTGGGTGCTCGTGGCCTGCGCGCCGCGCATGACACACCGGATCAGCAAGTGGGTGAGCCACAGCGCGCGCGAAAACTGGCGCGCCAAGTGGTTCAGCAAGGTGCAGGCGCAAATGCTGCCGCTGCTCGAACGCAACGGCGGCCAGGTGACGGCGGTGCTGGCCAAGGGCCCGCTGACCGACCTGACGCAGCAACTCAAGCGCGAGCACGCGGCCACCCACGTGGTCGATGCGCGCCGTCCGAAGATCGGCGTCGACCTCGAGCCGGTCGCGCCCGACCAGACCCCGCCCAAGCAATCGGGCTGGGCCTTTCCCGGCGCCGTGATGGGCATGGGCGCGCTGCTGGTGCTGGCGAACGAGCTGGCCGAGTAAGCCCAGGGCCACACGCCCTCCCGAACCGACACAAGCCCCGCTGCGGCAACGCAGCGGGGCTTGTTCTTTTGTGGGCCCTGTGGGGTATCCTGCGGCGCATGCGCATCCTCCTCAAATGGCTGCTCAGCGCCGTCGCGCTGCTCGCGGTCGCCTACCTCTACAGCGGCGTCCAGGTCCAGAGTTTCGGTTCGGCGCTGCTTGCGGCGGCCGTGATCGGCCTGCTCAACATGGTCGTGCGGCCGGTGCTGGTGATCCTGACGCTGCCGGTCACCATCGTCACGCTCGGGCTGTTCCTGTTCGTGATCAACGCCCTGCTGTTCTGGGCCGCCTCGGGCCTGCTCGGCGGCTTCCACGTCAGCGGCTTCTTCGCCGCGCTGGTGGGCTCGCTGATCTACTCGCTGCTCGGGCTGCTCATCGAGAGCGCACTGGGCGGGCTGCTGTCGTCACGGCGCTGAGCGCCGGCGGCAACGCCCTCTTCCTTCCCCTTCTTCATCACTTCAGCGGCGGCTCCTCGGCCTGCTGCTTGACCAGCACGTCGACGGCGCGCGCGCGCGTGTCGACGATCGATGCTTCGTAGTGGTCGATGGGCCCGCCCGACTTGCGGATCAGCTCCTGCGCCGCCTTGAAGCGGTCGCGCGCCGCCGGGTAATCGAGGATCGCCACGTTGGCCTCGGCATCGGCGCGAATGGCGCGCAGCGTGTCGTTCTGCGCACCGTACAGATTGGCCAGCGTGCGCCAGACCGTGGCATCGCGCGGGTGAACGGCCACCCAGTCGCGCAGCACGGGCACCATCGGCGCGGGTTGGCGTTGGGCGATCGCGGCTTCGGCGGCGAGGATCATCTCGGGCCGCTCCTTCGACTTGACATCGAGCAACACCGCCGCGCGAGGCGCGCCGCCGCCCGCGAGTTCGATCTCGGCCTGCAGCCAGCGCGCCTGCTTGGCCGCCGCCGCGTCGTCGGCCGTGCGCGCCACCAGCCGCTCGGCCAGCGCACGCGCCGCCTTGAAATCGCGCAGCTCCTTGGCCGCCATCGCGGCCGCGTAGAGCGTGCCCGCCTGCTGCGCCGGTGAACTGCCCGCGAACTCGCCGCTCGACGCCGCGTTGACCCACAGCCGCAGCACATCGACGCCCGGGCGCGTCAGCACGCGCGCGCGCGAAGCGACCATGGCGTGGTCCATCACCAGCGGCACCACCGGCGGTGCGGCATCGGCGCGGAACTGGAAGCGGCCCTGCATGTCCGAGATGCGCTCGGTCGTCAGCGGATGGCTGCGCAGGTAGGGGTACGAGCCGTTGTCGTTCAGGCGCGAGGCGTACTGCAGCTTCTCGAACATCGCCGCGGCGCCCTGCGGCGCAAAGCCCGCCTGCGTCATCACGCCGAAGCCGATGCGGTCGGCCTCGCGCTCCATGTCGCGCGAGAAGCTCAGCTGGTTCTGCATGAACAGCGCCTGGCTGCCCATGATCACGGCCTGGCCAGCGTCGGAATTGCGGCTCTTGCTGGCCGCGATCATCCCAAGGATCAGGCCGGCGATCATCAGGGGCATCTGCTTGCCCTGCTTGCTCATGATGCGCGAGATGTGGCGCTGCGTGACGTGCGACAGCTCGTGCCCGAGCACCGTCGCCAGCTCGTCGCGGCTGCCGACCGCGGCCAGCAGCCCCAGGTTCAGCCCGAGGTAGCCGCCCGGCAGCGCAAAGGCGTTGATGTTGCGGTCGCGCCCCAGCAGGATGGTCCAGGCGAAACGCTCGTCGAGCTCGGGTGTGAGTTCGCCACGCGCGCGCGCGGCGGCCAGCAGACGCTGCCAGATGTCCTGCACGTAGGCGGCGATCACCGGGTCGTCGATGTAGTCGGTGTCGCGGTACAGCTCGCGCACGATCTGGTCGCCCAGCTGGCGCTCGGCGCTCGCCGTCATCTCGCCGCCGTCACCGAGGCCCGGCAGGATCTGCTGCACCTGCGCCAGCGCGGGGGCCGGCAGCAGCACCTGGGAAGCTATCAAAAAGGTAGCGCACACCGCATGCCGGAGGGGCGTCGGGCGTGTTTTCTTGGGGGAAGAGGGAGTCAAGCGCGGCATTCCTCGTCTGTGGCTCGGGCTCGTATGATGCATCTTCAAAACGAACGTTCACCGATGAGCACCCTCACCCACTTCGACGCCCAAGGCCAGGCCCACATGGTCGACGTGGCGGCCAAGCCCGCCACCCACCGCGTGGCCGTGGCCACCGGCCGCATCGAGATGCAGCCCGCGACGCTGGCGCTGATCGAATCGGGCACCGCCAAGAAAGGCGACGTGCTGGGCATCGCGCGCATCGCCGGCATCCAGGCGGCAAAAAAGACCAGCGACCTGATCCCGCTGTGCCACCCGCTCGCGCTGACCCGCGTGGCCGTGGCCTTCGCGCTCGCCGAGGGCGGCCAGGCGCCGCAGGTGGCCTGCACCGCGACCGTCGAGACCGTCGGCCCGACCGGCGTGGAAATGGAAGCCCTGACCGCCGTGCAGGTCGCGCTGCTCACCATCTACGACATGTGCAAGGCCGTGGACCGCGGGATGCGCATCACCGACGTGCATGTGCTGGAGAAGCACGGCGGGAAGTCGGGGAGCTACGTCGCGACGACGGGCTGAGCCGGCGCGGCTACAGCTCGGGCGCGTCGTCCGGGCGATCTTCCAGCCAACGGGCGAACTCGACAGGAAACGCAGCGCGAAAGCGTTGTGCCCACATGTGGGCCTCGGCATCGCGGCCCACCAGCTCGGCACTTTCGATCAGCTTGACGATGACCCGCGGCTCGGGCGAGAAATGCACGACACGCGCGGCCAGCGCGTGCATCTGCGCGGCATTCGCGGGTGTGACGGCGGTGAGCGTCAGCTCGGCGAAATCCACCTGGCGTGAGAACAGCCACGAACCCTGGAGCTTGGCGAGCGTGTCGTCGCGGTAGGCCGGCAGGCGCGCCTCGCGCGGCAGGTAGATCTGGCTGATGCGGGTGTAGTCCCAGGCGGCATAGCCGATGACGGCGATCCAGGCTGCGGCGGCGAAGGCGGCGAGTTTCCTGCTGATCGCTTTTGGGCGCTTGGACGACGCCGGCCACAGGATGCCGAGGCACAGGCCGAACACCAGCTGGAACGGGCCGTACCAGAGCGGGTACTCGAGCAGGCTGTGCAACAGGATGACGGCAAGCAGGCCCCACGCCATCAGCCGCAAGGGGTCGCGCTCGCGCCACGGTTTCGCGGCCCACACCATCCAGAGGAAACCGCCGCAGATCAACAGCGCCGCCGGAATGCCCAGCTCGACCGCGAGGTGCAGCGGGAGGTTGTGGGCGTTGTCTAGGATCACGGGGAAACGCGGGCCGTTGTACAGCGTGGCGAAGTGCGCGAAGCTGAGTTCGCCCCAGCCCCAGCCGGTGAGGGGGCGCTGGGCGATGAGGGTCAGGACGTTTTGCCAGAGGACGACGCGGCTGTCGGTGGTGACGACGGCGGGTTGCAGGCGGTGGAGCATGCCGGTGCCGGCGGTTACTGCATGGCCGACATCGCCTCCGCTGGCCAAATACGGCATCAGCCAGTGCAGGGCGGCGTACAGCGGAATGGCGGCGAACAGGAGCTTGGGGGCGGGCAGGCGAAAGTCCACCGAGCCGGCATGCCGCGGCGCCAGACGGCGCTCCCGCCATGCCATGGCGCCGACACCCACGGCGATCAGCAGCAACTGCAAGAAGCCGGTGCGCGATCCTGAGGCCACAAGGGCCGCGACCAAGAGCACGCCGGCGGGAGCGAACAGCCCGCGGATGCGTTGGGACTGCGACGTGGCATGCCACCACAGCGCAGCGACCATCGCCAGATTGATCAGGGTGGCGAACTGATTGCGCTGGCGCAGGTTGCCCCAACCGCGGCCGGACGTGGGCGACGAGGTCAATGAACCCAGAAATTCCGTAAGACCGTAGTACTGGAGCAGGCCCAGAAGGGCACTGAGAAAACCTGCGGCGAGGAGGCCAGCGGCCAACGCGCGAGCCAGGGGTCCGCGCTGCTGCGCCACGCCTGCACCGAGGCAAGTGGCCGTCGCGATCCCTGCCAACGCGCCCAAGGTCGGCAGCAAGAGCGTGGTTCCGCGACCCAAGGCGGCGGACAGCACAACGAAAACCGCCATCACGGTCAGCCCGGCGCGCAGGCCCCTCGAGGGAACGGCGGACGGTGCCATCGCGAGCAGCCCGGCAACGCAGCCCCATGACATCAGCTGTTGCCAGACATTGATCGAAGGACCGCCCACCAGCGGAGAAAGAAAGGGCCAGGCCACGAGGCCGGCACAGGCGAATTCGGCAAGCCGTGAAGGCGCGTGCGAGGGAGGCGCCGGCAAGGACGCGTCAAGGCGATTCATCGACCCATCATGCCAACCGGCCGTCGCCGATGAGTGGCAGCACGTGGCGGATGAGTGGATTTGCATTTAGAAACAGTTATGGACACTCTATAACAATCCCAAATAACCATTGCCTGCCGCTCCGCTCGGCTACGGCAGCCGAGAGGCCAGTTCGATGACCAGACCACAAATCGCCATGAAAGCGGCTGCCGCGCAACGCCGGAGTTTGCAGGGTTTCACGCTCATCGAGCTCATGATCGTCGTGGCCGTCATCGGCATCCTCGCGGCGATCGCGCTACCGAGCTACAACGACTACGTTCGGCGCGGGCAACTGCCTGCAGCCTTCAACGGATTGTCGGAGTACCGCGTGAAGATGGAGCAGTACTACCAGGACAACCGGAACTACGGAGGCACCAACTGCGCCGATGGCACCAGCGGCACTGGATGGAACACGTTCCCCATCACGAAGGAACGTTTTACCTTCAGCTGCACACTGAACACCCGCACCGGCGTCTCAGGCGAGCAAAGCTACACCATCACCGCCGAGGGCGCCTCAGGGCGAGCGACCGGCCACACCTACACAATCAATGAACTGGGCACCCGCCAGACCACTGCATTCAAGGGAAGCACGGTTACCCAAACCTGCTGGCTGACCTCCTCGTCCACCTGCTGACCATGCGCACGCGCCGTTCGCCGCGTTCGCGCGGCTTCACTCTCGTCGAGCTGGTCGTCACCATCGCGGTGTTCGCGCTGCTTCTGCTCGCGGCCCTGCCATCGCTCGGCACCTGGACGGACAACACGCGCATCCGCAACGTCGCCAGCTCTTTGCTGGACGGCCTCCAGCTTGCGCGCGCGGAAGCCATTCGGCGCAACCAGAACGTCTCGTTCTGGCTGGTCAACATCGACAACCCCGCAGTGCTGAGCAACGACTGCACCCTGTCGAACATCAGCGGCTCCTGGGTGGTCAGCGTCAATTCGCCCATCGGGCATTGCGCGGACGCCCCGTCCACCGACTCCTCGCCCATGCTGGTCACAGGCCGAGCGGTCGGCGACGCCGGAGGCCGGGTGTCGGTGACGGCCGTATTGGCTGCCGGCTCATCCACCGCCGCCAATTCGGTCACGTTCAACGGCTTCGGCCGTCTTGTGAACACCACCGACGCCATCGGGCAGATCGACATCACAGGCCCAACGAGCGGCGCCACCTACCGCAACTTGCGCCTCGTCGTCAGCCCTGCCGGCCAAGTTCGCATGTGCGACCCGGATTCGGGTGTTGCGACCACAGACCCGCGGAGATGCTGATATGAAGACACGAGCCCCTTCGCACTTCCTCCCCCCGTCTCGCGCTTCACGTGGAGCCATGCCACCTGCGAGACGCATACGCGGCATTGCCCTGATCGAAGTGCTCATCGCGCTGCTGATCTTCATGCTTGGCGTGCTCGGACTGGTGGGCCTGCAAGCCACGATGACACGGGCTCAGACCGATTCGAAATCCCGCGCCGATGCCGCCTACCTGGCCACCGAACTCATCGGCCGCATGTGGGGCGACCTCACGAACATGGCGTCCTACAGCGGCTCCGGCTGCGCATCGCAGACACGCTGCAAGGAATGGCAGGACAAGGTGAGCCAGACGCTGCCCCGAGGCACGGGCGCGGTGACCGTGGCTTCCGGCACGGGCGATGTTCAGGTCACGGTCGGCTGGACCATGCCCAACGGCGATACACGCCAGTACGTCACGAGCACCACGATTTCCAAGTCGGCGAACTGAGATGAAATCGACTTCTTCACATCCTTTCGCTGCACCTTCCCAGCGCGGCTTCACGCTGATCGAGCTCATGGTCGGCCTGGTACTCGGCATGCTCACGGTGCTCGTGATCACGCAGGTGCTCGCACTCGCCGAAGGCAAGCGGCGCGCCATCACGATGGGTGGCGATGCGCAAATCAACGGCTCGCTGTCGATCTTCGCGCTCCAGCGGGACATCCAGCAAGCCGGGTATGGCGCGGCAGCCAGCCCCGACGCACTGGGTTGCCCGGTGACGCGCCAGTTCGATGTCTCCGGCACCTCCACGACCTTCACGCTGGCGCCGGTGCTGATCACCGACGGGGGTAGCGGCGGCGCACCCGACACCATCACCATTCTTCAATCCAACACCCCCAACTTCTCCACCCCGATGCTGTTGATGGGCAACCATGCGCAGACCGACGACCATTTCACCGTCAGCTCGTCACTCAATGCCAGCGTCGGCAATCTGATGATCGCGGTGCCGAAAACGCAATCGGCCAGTGCCGGCTGCGCCCTCTTCAGCGTGACCAACGACACCAGCGCTGCGACCACGACATTGAGCAGCACCAACGTGCCGCACGTCGCGGGTGCGGGGCCGTTGACCAAGTGGAATCAGAGTGCCGTTTTTCCAACAGGCGGCTATGAAGCCGGCAGCTACCTGCTGAACATGGGTTCGATGGTGCTGCGTAGCTATTCCATTGATCAACTGAGCTTGAAGACGGACGACTTCACACCGACGAGCACGGCTGTCACGTCTTCGGTCCTCTATCCGCAGATCGTCAACTTGCAAGCGTTCTACGGCAAGGACACGAACGGCGACGGCATCGTCGATGCCTATGACACCGTGCTTCCCACGACCAGCGCCGGCTGGATGCAGGTGCTGACCATTCGGATTGCAGTGGTCGCGCGCAGCAACCAATACGAGAAAGACGCGGTCACCGGAGACACGATTCCGTGGGATATCGGCACCACCTCGACCTTCACCAACCTTACGCCGGCGACTTGCCCCAACGGCACCAGCAAGTGCCTCCCACTCAAGATCAACCATGTGACCGAATGGGCGCACTACCGCTACAAGGTCTACGACACGATCGTGCCCTTGCGCAACGTCATCTGGAACTCGTGATGAACTCCTTCCCGACCTCTTTGCGCACGCGCGCTCCCTTGCACCAGCGCGGCGCCTCGCTGCTCTTCGCGCTGCTCACGCTGGTAGCCATGCTGCTGGCCACGCTCGCACTGGTGCGCTCGGTAGACACGAGCACCACGCTGCTGGGCAACATCGGTTTCAAGCAGGACGCCACTGTCGCAACCGACCAGGCAGCACGGACCGCCATCGACTGGCTGTCGACAAACGCTGCCAGCCTCAATACCAGCCTGGCCGCCAACGGCTACTACGCCAACACCAAAGAGTTTGCCGACGACGGAACCACCACCGCTGGCCAGGTCGACGTGACAGGCGGCCAACTGGCTGCCGCCAGTCGACGTCTCGTGGACTGGGACAACGATACGTGCCGCTCGGCGGCCTCGGGCACCTACGCGGACTGCACCATCAAGACGGCGAGCGCCGGCACGATCAATGGCAACAGCGCGCGCTACGTCATCTTCAGGCTGTGCAACAAACCGGGCGACTACGGGACCGACAACACGATCCATTGCGCCAAACCCATGAATGCCGCGGGCACGTCGGCGACGAAGCGCGGCGAGCTGAACTATTCGGACTACGCCCGCTTTGCCAACGCCGCAGGGCCCTACTACCGCGTCGTGGTGCGGGTGACGGGCGCCCGCAACACCGCCAGTTTTGCCGAGACCATCGTGCACTTCTGAGTGCGACGGAACGCCCAAGAAAGCCTGCTCATGACGCCTCAATTTCTCCGCTCGTCGAACACCGGCCGTGCCGCACATTGGCGCCTCGCGGCGCTGTGCGCCCTGATCCCGCTTGGCGTTCTGGGCTTCGCGCTCAGCACGTCGTCGCAGACATCGAACACCACCGACCTCGCCAACGAACCGCTGGCCACACGCGGCAACGTGCAGGCCAAGCCGAACCTGCTGTTCCTGCTTGACAACTCAGGTTCGATGAACTGGAGCTACATGCCGGACAAGCTCGGCGTCTCGTCGGGCAATGCCGACCAACCTTACGCCGAGTGGTACGGCTATCGGACGGCCCAGTGCAATGGCATCGCCTACGACCCCTCCTTGACCTACGCACCGCCGCTCGACTCGGCAAAGACGGAGTACGCAGCCTCATCTTTCAATGCAGCCTGGTCTGACGGCTACACCAAGGACTCGACCATTGATCTTTCCAAGGCGACACCGATCACGGCGTCTTCGATCAGCACCGGCACGGGAACAAAAACCTTCACGATGACGGCCGGGACGTACAGCAGTTCGACCTTCGCCGTGGGCGATAGCGTCACGATCACCAGCGGGACGAATTCCGCAGCCAGCATGAGTGGTGTCATCACGGACTGGAGCAGCAGCAGCACCTGGGGCGGTGGACGGACCTGGTACCTCGAAGTGCTCGTGAGCGAAGCCACGGGCAGCGGCTCATCCACCGACTGGACGGTGACACTCACGCCTACTTACTACACGTACAAGGCGCCCGGCACCCAAGCCGCCGTCAACTGGACCTACAACAGCAACGGTGCCGTCGACACATCCACGACTTTCTATCGAGAGTGCACCAGCAACATTGGCGCCACCCCGGGAAGTAATGTCTTCGAAAAGCACACGGTGACGAATGCATCGCCAGCGGAAGTCAAGACCAACTATGCCAATTGGTATTCGTACTATCGCAAGCGCTATCTTTTGATGCGCACGGCCATGGGACGGGCCATTTCGCCCTTGAACGAAAATTACCGCGTCGGCTTCTCGACCATCAGCGACGTGGGCGTCGTGGACGGGGCCAGCGACGGAGGTTCGGGCACCGGCTACTTCCGTGACGTCAAGGACTTCACCCAAACCCAGAAGGACAACTTCTACAGCAGCCTGTACGGCTCCCAGCCCAGCGGCAGCACGCCGTTGCGTGTCGCTCTCTCCAAGGCGGGACGCTACTTCGGCAAGAAGTTCGATGGCCAATACGACCCGATGCAGTACTCCTGCCAGCGCAACTACGCGCTGCTATCGACCGATGGTTATTGGAATGGCGGCAAGGGCGTCCAGTTGAATGGCACTGAGATGGGGCAGCAGGACGGTGACGAAGTCCGCCCCATGGTGGACAACTCGGTCGGCGTGGTGACAAGGGTCGTGACCTACACAGCGCCCGCAACGGCAACGGAGACGCTGCGCCAGACACGAACGCTGGACTGGTCGCGCAAGGTGGTCACCGTGGCTCGGTCGACGGGCGGCGGAGACTGCTCGAACAAGCAGTATCTGATCACCAAGAAGCCGCAGACGTACACGCAGCAAACCGAGACCCAAACATCCGTGACGCCGCAACGCGGCACCGCCACCTACACCGTCACGACCGTGATAACGGGTGGGGTTGCAGCACAGCCGGTGACCAGTTCGATTGCTTATTCAGGCTGGACCTATTCGGGCGTCGCAAACATCACCACCAGCAGAGACACTCTGCGTTCCAACCCGACCACCTCCAGCACCGGCTGGTTCGACAACGGCCCGATCGACACCTCGAGCTGCTCGGGGACTAGAGGCACATTGAACAACATCGCCTACGACCCAAGCGGCGGCGGTGCTTTGAGTGGCTGGAGCCCTCTCTCGAGCGGCACGCCCAGCAGCGCGATCAATACCCCGCGCCAGGATCAGTTCACCGCCAGCGATCCTGCGGACACCCGCTCATCCACGGGTGGCACAGCCAACACGCTCGCCGACGTCGCCCAGTACTACTACAAGACGGACCTGCGCAACGGCAGCAACTGCACGTCCACCTCGTCCAGCAACGGCTCTCAGGACGTGTGCGCGAACATCGTGCGCACGACTGCCACCGACCTTGCCACCTGGCAGCACATGAACACGTTCACCATCGGCCTCGGTGTGAGCGGCACGCTGGCGTATGACAAGGACTACCTGACACAAACGGCCGGTTCCTATGCCGACATCGTCCGTGGTCCGCTGAACTGGCCATCACCAGGCAACACCGAATCCACCTCGGGCAGCGGTGGCGACGCCCGCAACGTGGACGATCTGTGGCATGCCGCAGTCAACGGACGCGGTCAGTATTACTCGGCGCTGAATGCCGGTTCGCTGGCCGAGGCCATCAATGGTGTCGTCTCGACGGTCCAGCAGGTGGCCGGTGCCGGTGCCGCTGCCTCGACCAGTTCGCTGGAACTCGTGGCCGGGAACAACAACCAGGTCTTCCGGGCCAGCTACACGACCCAGGCCTGGACTGGTGACCTGCAAGCCTATGCGCTCAACGGCGCGGACGCCACCATCGGCGCACGCGCCTGGTCCGCGCAAGCGCTGTTGGATGCTGCGACGCCCGCAAACCGCAATATCTATTTCAACAGCAGTGGCACCCTGCAAGGCTTTACCTACAACAATCTGGGCTCCACGCTGCAGGCATATTTCGACAATCGCATGTGCTCGACCAGCTTGACGGCGACCCAGTGCTCGCGGCTGTCCGTGAATGACAAGGCCACGGCGAATTCTGGCGCCAACCTTGTCAACTATCTACGCGGCGTTCGAACGCACGAATCGCAGAGTGTCAATGCCTCCGTTGCGGCGCTCTATCGCAAGCGGGAACATGTGCTGGGCGACATCGTGAACGGTGCTCCAGTGCATGTCGGCAAGCCACCATTCCGCTATGCAGACACGGGCTACGCGGACTTCGTTGCCGCGAAGGCAACACGCAAGAATGTCGTCTACGTCGCGGCCAACGACGGCATGCTGCACGCCTTCTCGTCCGACACCGCAGACGGCGGCACCGAACTCTGGGCTTTCGTCCCCACCGCGGTGATGCCCAATCTGTACAAGCTGGCGGACTCCGCTTACGGCGCCAACCACCAGTATTTCGTGGACGGCGCGCCGGTGATGGCTGACATCAAAGTCGGCACCACATGGAAGACCATCCTCGTGGGTGGACTCAATCTTGGCGGCAAGAGCTACTACGCACTGGACATCACGGACCCCACCAGCCCCTCGATGCTGTGGGAGTTCAGCGACGACAACCTGGGCTACAGCTATGGCAACCCGGTCATCACCAAGAGGGCGGACGGCACTTGGGTGGTCGTGTTCGCATCCGGGTACAACAACACCTCCGGGGACGGCAAGGGCCACTTGTTCGTGTTGAACGCCAACACCGGCGAGAAGCTGCATGACATTCTGACCACCGCCGGCAGCTCTACTGCGCCCAGTGGACTGGCCAAGATCAACGCATGGATCGACGACGCAGCGAACAACACAAGCAAGCGCTTCTACGGCGGCGACATGCTGGGCAACCTGTGGCGTTTCGACATTGACGGCCTGATCGAGCCGAAGCGTGCAGCCCTCAAGCTCGCGACCTTCCAGGTCGGCACGACACCGCAGCCGATCACAACGAAACCGGAAACCGTGGAGATTGCAGGGAAGCCGGTAGTCATCGTGGGAACCGGCCGCTATCTGGGCCAGAACGACATCACGGACTCCACGCAGCAGAGCATTTATGCAGTGAAGGACCCGCTGACAAACAACGGCTGGGGCGACGTGCGTACCGACACGACCAATTTCGTGCGGCAAACCTTCACGCTAGCCGGAACAGAAGCCGAGGCACGGACCGCATCAGTTTCCAACAATGCGGTCAACTTCTCAACGAAGGCAGGATGGTGGATTGACTTGCCGCATGGCCGCGAGCGCATTGCGACCAACCTGGGCTTGCAACTGAACACTCTCGCGATTGCGACTGCCATTCCCAATGGTGACGCCTGCGCTTCGGGAGGTTCATCGTGGCGCTATTACCTAAACGCGGCCAATGGCGGCGTGGTGACTACTAACCCGTCAGGGACCCTGTGGAGCGACAACTCGCTGATCGTGGGGATGAGCTGGGTGAAAGACAGCAACGGGAACATCCGCATCATCTATCAGCGGAGCAATGGGGATCTAGGGTCAGAAGTTCCCCCGGTCCCGCCCTCGTCGGGAGGGGGTTCTGCGCATCGGACTTCATGGCGAGAGCTGGTGAACTAGATGTTTCCCGAATGGAGAAGGAGCATGACCGCGAAGCCAAATCACCTTCTCCCAGTCACACCGGAGAAGCATCTGGGGCAGCCGCGCATACAGGGATGCCACTTGCCGCCTAGAAACGAGGGTCGGCCTCGATGTTCCAGCTTCCGTCATGTCCCGTACAGCTTGTATGGTTGAGGCGCTGGAGTGGAGGGACTCGTTTCGCACTCGGCCACGGCAGCGGACCGACAGTCTTGAGATTTCTCCCGCCCCACCTTCCAACGTCGATTAGGAACTGAGCGGAGTTCCGTTTTGAAGGGGACGACCGCCGATCTGGACGCAAGCAAACGTGGTTGGTGGGCTGCACCCCAGCTTGGCAAATTGTCCAACCGGAGGTACTGCCATGCAAGAACCAACCCTGTTCGTCGGCGTGGGTGTTTCCAAGGCCGGTCGTTTCGCTGGGGTCTGAACACCGACCTCGCAGCGTGACCAACGATGCGACCAGCATTGCTCACTGGCTGCGGGAGATGCCGCCCGGCGCCCTCATCGCGATGGAATCGACGGGGAGATATCACGGGTTGCTGGCTCACTTGGCGAGTCAGGCCGGCCTGGTGTATGTGCTCAATGCACGCGACGTGTACTTCTACGCGCGGGCCCTGGGCACCAGGGCCAAAACCGACGGTGTGGATGCCGGGGTCATTGCCCGCTATCTGGCCGAGCACCATGAACATCTGCATCCCTGGCGGCCTGCCAGCTCGGTGCAACAACGGCTGCAGGATCTGCTCACCCGTCGGGCACAGCTGGCGACGCAGCGCTCGGGCTTGAAGCAGATCGTGCGCGATGTGGATGTTCGAGACATCGGTGCCGGCGCCGTGTACGAGGCTTTCGATGCCTTACTGGATGCGATGGACGACTGCGTAGCAGATGCCAGAGATTACGCACGATCACGGGCATCGGTGCGCAGAACTCGGCCTGCTGGCAACCCTGTTCAGTCGCTTCGAATTCGCCACCGCAGATGCACTGGTGGCCGCCCCCTCGGCCCAATGATCCGGGCACCGAGCATGGCACGCGTCGTCTGAGCAAGGAGGGGGCGGTCGCTGCTGCAGCGGCAAATCTACTTCAAAGCTGCTCGACGAGTCATCGCAAGGCACTCAGGCCGCTTGTCCCGGGCAATACAGGCCGAAGACCTCGCGACCACGCTGGCGTTGATCCCGCCTGCGACGTAAGTTGCTGCGAGTCGCCTTTTCTGCCTGCCTGGAGGGGAACTGCGTCGTTCGATCCGCAGCGGTTGCAGCCGAAGAACGACTTGCAAGAAATGTAGAACCTCGACCCGACAGGGCCCCGGAGTCGGACCGTCCGCTGCAGCAGCCCTATTTTCACAACGCGTGCCGACCGGTTCATCCGGCATTCACAGTTCGCGCAACGGGCCATCCTCTCAAGTGCACGACACCTTTGCACATGCCTTGTCGGTGCACCCAGATGGGGATAGCGCCGCAAATGGACAGGCCCTGTCTCCGAACATCCACCAGACCAAGGTTCGAAAGGAGTTGTAAGTTCCGCCTCTCAAATTCGGAATATCTTCAGCCTAATGCGGGAAGTGCGACCAATTTCAGTTCTGGATAAGCCGGATCTGAAGAAATTGCCCGCCAGTTTTTTAAGACTTTGACACAGACACGAGGCGCTTGGGTTCTGCATAGCAATGCCAATGAACGTGCTGCCACCTCCGGCTTTCCGTTCAGCGCTGCCGCAATCGCGTACCTTGTCAGTACTGATGGTTGACCAAAGCGCTTTGCGACCTCGCTCATCCAGAGAATTTTCTTTTCAGTCATGCCCCGTTCGGGCACCGTTCTCGCAAACTCCGAATAATCCCTCAATTGAGTCAGAAAAATTGGCTTATAAGCCTCCCAATCTTTTTCAGCGAATGAAATTCCGGAAATCTCCATCCGGGTGCGGCGCCAGTCATTTTCAAATCGAATGTATTCATTTGAAACCACAAAAAACCCCGCCAATGTAAGCACACTGATTCCAGCAAACCCCCATCGAAATGAGGATGGAATTATTCCATTCACTTCGAATTCAATTATTTCATTCCGGCTTAACGCACCTATAAAAAAGCAAACGGGCAACAATATATAGGCATACGCTAGCGGATACTCAACCATGGCATGGCAAAAAGCAAATCCTACTGCCAGCAAGACACTCCATGACAAAGGATCTCGACAGCTAGAAACTTGCTTTTTGAACCAAAGTGCTAGCCAAACAAAAAATATCACGGCAACAGGCAGCCCTGCTGAAACGGCAATATCTAGTCCAATATTGTGGGCTGAATCAAAAAATGCATATGTTGCTGGATGCTTCAGCGCCGTTGCCTGCTGCGCTAGAGGGATTTGCCCCCAGCCATAACCGACCCATGGGGACTGTCTGATAGCGTCCACCATGCTTCGCCAAAGATCGAAACGGCTGTCTTTACTCACGCGATCAATCAATGCGGATGGCTCCCCTAACAGAAGCATCTCATTGATAGAGGGCCATGCGAACATCATTACGCCAAAAAAACTACTCAGAAGAAAAATTGATTTTCCAGATGTACGCAACAAAGCTCGCTGCCCAAGGCCCCAGTGCATAATCCATAGAAAAAGCAGCGCAAGAAAGACCATTCGCGACTGGGTCATCACGAGACCAAAGCTCAAAAAGGCCCCGAGCAACATCGCCGAATATGAATTCAGAATTCTATTTTCGAACAAAAATATAGTGCACGCCACACCCAGCAAAAGAACAATTGCCAACTGATTCGGTTGAGCCAAATTAGCGCCATACCTTCCCACGGCTTGCGATTGGGAGATGAATTCAGAAAAATAACTCAATTCAAGCCATTGAAACAATGAAATTCCAACAGAGAGCACGGCAGCAGCAACCAATGCAAAAATCACTGGTTGAATTTCTTGCATCTGGTTTTCTGATTTGCCATCACGAACAAAATTCGCAGCCAACACCAATGAAACAAGTGCTGCAGAAATGTAAAGCCACGCAATCCAGCCATCACCAAAAAATAGAGTTTCCCCTGCCATTATCTGCAACAACGGAGTCAATGAGAGAAAAAAAACGAGGAGTGCAATTTTTGGCATGGCAATCCTCCTCCATATCGCATAGAACCCCAATGGAGAAAATCCAATTCCAACTAGAAAATCATGTCTGAAAGACGGCCAAGGCAGGAAATGATCTGGAGCTAACAGCCCCAACGTCAGCCCAAACCCCAAGAACGATATTACCTTCGTATTCGATTTCATTGATCAAAAAAAAACGCTCCCGAGAGAGCGTTTTTTAATTTTCAATAGAAATTAGCCGCGGCAAGAGCCAGGCAGATACTTCGGAAGAATGGTTGTGCCATCTGTCGAAGAACCGCATCTCCAAGCAAAAATCGTTTTGCCTGCATCGCCAACCACGAGAGCCGTGGCAGCGGCGCTCAAAGGACGAAGGGTCAGCACGTCCGCAGAGCCAGCCGTCAGTTGCGAAATTCCTTGCGCCGTCACTGTGACCTTGCCATCGGCAGCGACTGCAATGCTACTCACATACTTGGAAACTGTTGCACCCGAGGCGGCACCGCCATCGCACGGAAACATCGCAGCGGTCAGAGTGGTTGCAGAAGTCGATTGAACAGCTTCAGTTACCGTGGTGCGGCAAGACGAAGCGGCCAGCACAATCTCAGAGACCTTTGCACGCACCGTGTAATCCTGATACGCAGGCAACGCCACAGCCGCCAAGATACCAATGATCGCCACAACGATCATCAACTCGATCAGGGTGAAACCCTTTTGCACATTGCGTGCGATAGAACGACGGTTCATTCATTAACTCCAGGTTGGTTTGTAGAGCCCGGGAACCAGCCCGGAGCGGGGTAACTTCCGCAGCATCCGTGCCACCCGGCTTCTCCACCCTGCAGCCCTCGATCGGGCCGTCTTTGGTCACAAGATGGTTACATGATGTGACACAACTCGCACTCAGATGCCAATTGTGTCGACAAATTTGTCATGCCCGGGCGGGCTCGGTCAGAAGGTCAGCACCCCGTTCGCCTTGAGCCAGCGGATGTCCCGCTGCGCCAACCCTGCCACTTCCCGCCCCGCCAGCATCTCGATCTGGCTCATGATTTCCTCGGTCTCTGCCGGCTTGGTGTGGGTGATGTAGATCGGGTATTGCTTGCCCGGATCGATCTGCGCCAGCTCGTGCGCCAGCGCCACCGGCGACAGGTGCAGGCTGCGTTCGGCCAGGGCCTCCTCGCGGGAGCTGAAGGCGGTCTCGATGACCAGCATCGCCACGTCGATCGCGTTGATGCGCTCCCAGAAGGGCGGGTTGCGTTCGGTGTCACCGCTGAAGACCCAGTGAGCGCCGCCTTCGGCCCGGCGGATGGCGAAGCCGCAGGCCGGCACGGTGTGGACTGCCGGCAGCACCTCGATCAGCTTGGGGGCGTCGCGGCCCAGCTCGAGGCGTTGCCCGACCGTGATCTCGTGGAAGCTCACGAAGGGCGATTCAGGGCTGGGAATGCGCTCGAAATTCGGCCAGATGACGTTGTTGAACACATGCGCCCGCAGCGCGTCGATGGTGGCGGCCAATGCATGCACGCGCAGCGGCCGGGTGCGGCGGCTGCCGACGGCGTCGAGCATCAGGGGCAGGGCGGCGATGTGGTCGAGGTGCGAATGGGTGAGCACCACGTCGTCGATGGCGGCCATCTCGTCGAGGGTGAGATCGCCGACGCCCGTGCCGGCGTCCACGAGCAGGTCCGCATCGACCAGGAACGAGGTGGTGCGGCAGTCCTTGGCGATGGCGCCCGAGCAACCCAGCACGCGTACCTGCATGGTGGAAGACCTCTTGTGTGCGTCTGACATTATTTGGTGTCGAACCGGGTGGCGCCGTCCCAGTCCGGGTCTTGCGGGCGTAGCGCCATCGAGGCTAAACGCTGGGCATAGAGCTGGTAAAGGACTTTTTTGGCATCCGCGGCGAGCAGGGGAGCCAGCAAGTTTCGGCCCAGCGCCCAATCCTGGCGGCGGTAGGCGGCGAGCACCTGGCTCCATCGGTCGAGTTGCTGCCGCGTCGTGTCCTGCGCCTCGGCGCCGGCCTGCGCCGAAAGCGGGGTGTAGATGGCGACGGCCTGGGCCTTGCCCTTGACGCGCACGCTGTCGAGCTCCTGCCAGACGAAGCCAGGGGCCGCGTCGCGGGTCGCGCCGCTGGCCACGACCTCGACGCCGTAGTGTCCGCTCAAGCCCTCCAGCCGGGACGCGAGATTGACCGCATCGCCGACCACGGTATAGCTGCGGCGCGCGGTCGAGCCCATGTCGCCCACGCTCATGAGGCCGCTGTTGAGGCCGATGCCGGCGCTGATCTCGGGACGGCCGTTCGCGCGGTGCCGGCGGTTGATGTCGTGCACGGCGGCGGCCATGTCGAGCGCGGCCTGCACGGCGAGCGCGGCGTGGTCGGGCGTGTCGATCGGCGCGCCCCAGAAGGCCATGACGCAGTCGCCCATGTATTTGTCGACGGTGCCGCGGTGCGCGCTGATCACCTCGGTAAGGCGGCTGAAGACGGTGTTCAGAAAGGCCTGCAGCTCGGCCGGCGCCATCTGCTCGGACAACCGGGTGAAGTCGCGCATGTCGCAGAACATCACGGTCATCTCTTTGCTCTCGGCGCGCATGCTGTAGCGGCCGGGCCGCACGAGCATTTCGTCGACCAGCTGCGGCGGCACGTAGGTGCCGAAGAGCCGCACCAGCCCGCGCCGCGCGCGCGATTCGACAAAGTAGCCCCAGCTCATGTTGAGCGCGAACGCCAGCGCCGCCATGAAGAGCGCCGACGCGAGCGGGAGCACGAGGCTGTGGCCGATGTAGAGCCAGGTGTTGAGGCCTACCAGCGCGGCGACCACGCCCGCGCCGAGCAGCACGGCGCGCGATGCGGACAGCAGCGACAACCCGAACGCGAGCAGCAGTCCCGCGGCCAGCACGGTCAGCACTTCGTAGCCCGGCGCGTAGTCGGGCACGGCCAGCAGGCGCCGGTCGAGCAAACCCGAGACGATGTTGGCGTGCACTTCGACGCCCGGGAACGCGGCACCGACCGGGGTGGCGCGCAGGTCCTGCAGGCCGGGCGCGGTGGCGCCGAGCAGCACGATCTTTCCCTTGAGTTCGCCCGGCGCCAGACGGCCGTCGAGCACGTCGGCAGCGGCCACGTAGCGGAACGACCCGGCACGCGGACCGCCGGGGCCGCGGAACGGCACCTGCAGGCTGGCGCTCTGGTCGACCGGGATGCGCAACGACCCCAGCACCAGCGCCTGCAGGCGCGGAAAGTTGCCATCGCCGGCCACGAGCGCCGGCCGCACCGGCGGCGAGTCGTTCGCCAGCCGGTAGACCGCCAGCGCCAGCGACTCGTAGTGCCCGGGCGACGCGTGCTCGCCTTCGTAGCGCGCGATGAGCGGCACGCTGCGGATCACGCCGTCGTCGTCGCCGTCACCGACCAGGGTGTTCAGGAACCCCGCGACCGGCGCCGCACGCGCCAGCACCGGCAGGCTGGCGCCGAACCCGTTCCAGAGCGTGACGAAGGAGGCATTCGGCGGAAAAGCCTCGGGCGGCAGCACCGGTGTCGCCGGCAGCAGTCCCTTGGCGCTGGGCTGTTCGGTGCGCGTGAAGTAATAGCCGAGCGCCACGCGCTGGCCGCGCAGGGCCTGGGCCAGTGTGGCGTCATGGTCGAGGGTCGGCGCGAGCTGGTCGATCTCGGCGGCGAGGCCCGGTACATCGCGCAAAGGACCGGCTGCGATCTCTTTCAAGCGCCCGAGGCCGGAACTGCGGTCGGGCTCGAGAAACATGACGTCAAAGCCCAACACGGCCGCATGCTGGCGGGCGAGCAATTCAGTCGTGAGGCTGGCGATCTTGTCGCGCGGCCAGGGCCACTGGCCTTCGCGCGCCAGGCTGGCGTCGTCGACATCGACGATCACGACCCGCGTGTCGGGCGTGCCCGGCATGGTGGCGCGCAAGCGGGCGTCGTAGATCAGGTGGTCCAGGTGCTGGATCACGCCCAGCTGCCAGACGCCCGTGGCATGGAGCAGCGCCAGCAGCACGGGCAGCAGCGTGATGGCGATGCGCGGCCAGTGCCGCCGCAATGCGCTCATGGCTGGTCAGCCTTGGACAACGGTGGCCTGACGGCAAAAAAAAGGGGAGCGGAGAAGGGCGCCCGCGCCGGCTCAGATCCGGACGAACTGCATGCGCGTGGCGCCGCCGAGTTCGAGCACGTCGCCTTCCTGCAGCGCGACGGCCTCGGCACCCAGCGGGGCGCCATTGAGCGTGACGCTGCCCACGACGGTGGCCGCCACGTAGCCCTGACGACGGCGCGTGACGACGGCCACGGCCACGCCGGGCTTGCCGATGGTGGTGACCACCTTCTGGAGCGGGACGTCCTGGCCTTCGTTGGTGCCCGAGAGCACGCGCAGCATGGGCACGCCCAATTCGACCAGCGCACCCGATTCGGTGGGCGCCGACGAGAGCGGCATCGGGGTCGAATACTCGGAGAGCGAGGCCCGCACGGAGCCGGGGCCGACCATGAGGTTGCTGTGCGAGCGGAAATGGATGCGGCAGCCGCCGACCTCGATGACGTCGTTGTCCTGAAGCGCCTGCTTCTGGATGGCGAGCGCATTGACGTAGGTGCCGTTGGTGCTGTTGAGATCTTCAATTTCGACTTCGCCGCCGCTCATGTGCAGCACGGCATGCTCGCCGCTGACGGCGAGATTGTCGATCACGATGTCGTTGTAGGCGCGTCGGCCCAACGTCGTGCGATTCTTGGCGAGCGCCACTTGGCCGATGACGACGCCATCGACCGAAATGATCATCTTCGGCATGGCCGATTACTCCCCGTTTGCAAAGATCCAGCACCGTCAGGCGGCGCAAACGGTCCGCCGCCTGGGTTGGCTGCTACATGGCCCCGCGGGTCGCTTCGCTGACGCCCGCCTTGGCCAGAACAACTGAAATGTTATCCCGTCCGCCATTGTCGTTTGAAATTGCAACCAAAAGTGAAGCCATCTCCTTGAGCCCCAGATCACGGCTCAAAAGCGTGAAAAGCTGCGCATCCGGCACCATCTCGCTGAGCCCATCGGAGCACAGCATGTAGAGATCGCCCGGCCTGGCGCTGTGCTCGTGCATCTCCAGCAAGACCTGGGCTTCCACGCCCAAGGCCCGCGTCACGAGGTTGCGGGTGGGGGAGTTCAGGGCTTCTTCCGGGGTGATGGCCCCGGCGTCGAGCTGCTGCTGGCGCAGCGAATGGTCGCGCGTGAGCTGCTCCAGCTTGTTGTTGCGCAGGCGGTAGCAGCGCGAATCGCCGATGTGGCCGACCACCACGCGCTGCGGACGGAACGCCGCCAGCACCAGGGTCGTGCCCATGCCACGCAATTCTTCGTGGGTGACGCCGGCCTGGAGGATGGCGCCGTTGGCCTCGTCGGTGGCCGCCTGCAGCGCACGCCGGACCACGCGGGCCGGCGCTTGCATGCCGGCCTGGGCGAACCAGCGGCCGAAGCTCGCGTGCATCAGCGAAATGGCCATGGCACTGGCCACCTCGCCACCCTTGTAGCCGCCCATGCCGTCGGCCAGCAGCGCCAGGCCGAGGGCCGGGTCGACATGCACCGCGTCTTCGTTGTGGGCGCGCAGGCGCCCGACATCGGTCAGCGCCGCAAACTCCCAGCTCAGGGCCGGTCGACTGGAGAAAAGGGAAACGCCAACACCTGCCATCGTTTGTCAGCGCTCGCTTTTTTAAAGTATCAGTGCGCAGCAGCGCGTGCGCGCCGTTGCAGGAAGCGGCCCAGGGCCACGACGAGCACCGCGCCGGCGATCGCGCCCGCGTAGTGCATCCAGGGGTTGGCCGCCAGCGCGTCATGCAGCGACACGTCGCTCACGATGGTCTCGCCGCCGACCCAGCCGATCAGCGCAGCGCCCAGCATGATGATGATCGGGAAGCGTTCCATGAGCTTGATCATGAGCGTGCTGCCGAAAATCACCAAGGGGATGCTGATGGCCAAACCCAACACCAGCAGCACCATGCTGCCTTGTGCGGCGGCCGCCACGGCGATCACGTTGTCCAGGCTCATCACCAGGTCGGCCAGCAGGATGGTCCGCACGGCCACAAACATGCTGCCGTACTCCTTGGACTCGCCGTCGCCGTCGTCTTCCTCGCTCAAGAGCTGCAGGCCGATCCACAGCAGCAGGGCACCGCCGATGATCTGCAGGTAGGGCAACGCCAACAGCTTGGCCGCCACCACCGTCAGCACGATGCGCAGCACCACGGCCGCGCCCGAACCGAACAGGACGGCTTTTTTCTGTTGCGCGGGTGGCAGCGATCGCGCCGCCATGGCGATCACGACGGCGTTGTCGCCCGACAGGATGATGTTGATCCAGACGATCTTGATCAGACCGATCCAGAAGTCCGTGCTTTGAAGAAGTTCCATGTCTCTGATTCCACTGTGTTGTAGTTAAAAAAGCGCCCGCAACTCAATGCGGGCGCTTTTTCATTTCTGCGTGGTATTGCGAGCGGCGGGAACGCCGCCAGCGGTACGAGTGCTTTTTAGAGCTTGCCCTTGAGCAGCTTTGCCAGTTCCGAGAAGTTGCGCGTCACGGTGAAGCCGCACTCTTCCATGATGGCGAGCTTGGCTTCGGCCGTGTCGGCACCGCCCGAGATCAGCGCGCCGGCGTGGCCCATGCGCTTGCCGGGAGGGGCGGTGACACCCGCGATGAAACCGACGACCGGCTTCTTCATGTTGTCCTTGCACCAGCGGGCTGCGTCGGCTTCGTCCGGGCCGCCGATTTCACCGATCATGATGACGGCGTCGGTTTCGGGATCGTCGTTGAAGGCTTGCATCACGTCGATGTGCTTCAGGCCGTTGATCGGGTCGCCGCCGATGCCGACTGCCGACGATTGGCCCAGGCCGATTTCCGTCAGTTGAGCCACGGCTTCGTACGTCAGCGTGCCCGAGCGCGAGACCACGCCGATGCGGCCCTTGCGATGGATGTGGCCGGGCATGATGCCGATCTTGATTTCGTCGGGCGTGATCAGGCCGGGGCAGTTCGGGCCCAGCAGCAAGGTCTTCTTGCCGCCGGCCGCTTCCTTGGCCTTCATGCGGTTGCGCACTTCGAGCATGTCCCGAACCGGGATGCCTTCGGTGATGCAGATCGCCATGTCCAGGTCCGCCTCAACGGCTTCCCAGATGGCGGCCGCGGCGCCTGCCGGCGGCACGTAGATCACCGACACGGTAGCGCCGGTCTGCGTGGCGGCTTCCTTCACCGAACCGAAGATCGGGATGTTGAAGATCGACTCACCGGCCTTCTTCGGGTTCACGCCGGCCACGAAGGCGTTCTTGCCGTTCGCGTATTCCTGGCACTTTTCGGTGTGGAACTGACCGGTCTTGCCGGTGATGCCTTGCGTGATGACTTTGGTGTCTTTGTTGATGTAGATCGACATGACTTGTTCCTTAGGCCTTCTTGACTGCTGCCACGACCTTCTGGGCCGCGTCCGCCATGGTGTCGGCGCTGATGATCGGCAGGCCCGACTCGGCCAGCAGCTTCTTGCCTTCGACTTCGTTGGTGCCCTTCATGCGCACGACCAGCGGCACTTGCAGGTTCACGGCCTTGCAGGCTGCGATCACGCCGGTGGCGATGGTGTCGCACTTCATGATGCCGCCGAAGATGTTCACGAGGATGGCTTCCACGTTCTTGTTCTTCAGCATGATCTTGAAGGCTTCCGTGACCTTCTCGGGGGTGGCACCGCCGCCCACGTCCAGGAAGTTGGCCGGCTCGCCGCCGAACAGCTTGATGGTGTCCATGGTGGCCATGGCCAGGCCGGCACCGTTCACCAGGCAGCCGATGTTGCCGTCCAGCGAGATGTAGGCGAGGTCGAACTTCGAGGCTTCGACTTCGGCCGCGTCTTCTTCGTCCAGGTCGCGCAGGGCCACGATTTCGGGGTGGCGGAACAGCGCGTTGCTGTCGAAGTTGAACTTGGCGTCCAGCGCCATGACGTTGCCCTTGCTGTCACGGTTGAGCGGGTTGATCTCGACCAGCGAGGCGTCCGTCTCCATGTAGCAGGCGTAGAGCTTCTTCAGGATGTCGACCGTCTGGGCGGTCGAATCGGCCGGCATGCCGATGCCGTCGGCGATTTCCTTGGCTTGCGCGTCGGTCAGGCCGTCCTTGGGGTCGGCGTAGACCGTGATGATCTTCTCGGGGGTGGAATGGGCCACTTCCTCGATGTCCATGCCGCCTTCGCTCGACGCGATGAACGCGATCTTCTGCGTCGCGCGGTCGGTCACGGCCGAAATGTAGTATTCCTTGTTGATGTCGGCGCCGTCTTCGATGTAGAGGCGGCGGACCTTCTGGCCTTCAGGGCCGGTCTGGTGCGTCTTGAGCTGCATGCCGAGGATCTCGCCAGCCAGCTTCTTGACGTCTTCGATCGACTTGGCGACCTTGACGCCGCCGCCCTTGCCGCGGCCACCCGCGTGAATCTGGGCCTTGACGACCCAGATCGGGCCTCCAAGCTTCTGGGCGGCTTCGACCGCCTCCTGAACCGTATAGGCCGGAATGCCGCGCGGCACCGGCACGCCGAACTTGGCAAGGATTTCCTTGCCTTGGTACTCGTGAATCTTCATGAGGGATGTCTCTCGGAAGGAGGAGGTTGAGAACGGGAGATCGGGAGTGAGACTGTTGTTTCTGCTCTGTTGTTCGCGGGCGACGGCAGCCTGACGGCTGGGGGCGGCGAACAACCGCGGACTGTATCATGGTGCGCCGCACCAATACTTGATGTGCGGTTGCGGTCAATACGTACTTTCTTCTAGCCACTCTACGCATACTCCGATATGGCCAAGGTTTTCATCGACGGCGAAGCCGGCACCACCGGCCTGCAAATTCGCGAGCGGCTGCAGACGATGCCGCAGATCGAGCTCGTGAGCATCGCGCCCGAGCTGCGCAAGGACGTGGCCGCCAAGCGCGAGCTGATGGCCGGCGTCGACCTCGTGGTGCTGTGCCTGCACGACGACGCGGCGCGCGAGTCGGTCGCGCTGATCGACCAGCTCCCGGGCAAGAAGCCCAAGATCATCGACGCCTCGACCGCCCACCGCATCGCGCCGGGCTGGGTCTTCGGCTTCCCCGAACTCGCCGCAGGCCACTGGCAGGCCGTGGCCCAGGCCGACCGCGTCGGCAACCCCGGCTGCTACGCCACGGGCGCGATCGCCATGGTGCGCCCGCTGGTCGATGCGGGCCTGCTGCCGGCCGACTTCCCGGTGTCGTTGCCTTCGGTGAGCGGCTATTCGGGCGGCGGCCGCACGATGATCGAGGACTACGAGGCCGGCAAGGCGCCGCTGTTCGAGACCTACGCGCTGGGCCTGAAGCACAAGCACATCCCCGAAATCATGGCCTACACCGGCCTCACGCGCCGGCCGGTCTTCATCCCGTCGGTGGGCAACTTCAAGCAGGGCATGCTGGTGCAGTTGCCGCTGCACCTCGACCTGCTGCCCGGCAAGCCCAAGGCCGGCGACCTGCAGGACGCCCTGGCCGCCCATTACGCCAAGAGCAACACGCCCGAACAGTTCGTGAAGGTGCTGCCGCCGACCGACGACGGCAAGCTCGACGCGCTGGCGCTCAACGACACCAACCAGCTCGAGATCCGCGTGTTCCCGAACGAGGACCACCGCCACGCCGTGGTGATCGCGCGCCTGGACAACCTGGGCAAGGGCGCCAGCGGCGCCGCGGTGCAGAACCTCAAGCTGATGCTGGGCCTTTGAGCCGCTGCGTCAACCGCTGACAGACCCGAAAGGCCGGCCCGCAAGGACCGGCCTTTTTGCTTTCAGTCGGGCCCCGAGGGCGTGTGTCAGCGCAGGAAGTAGTCGACCGGCACCATCGGCGCCGGCGCCGGGGCGCCCACCGACTGACACAGGTCGATCTCGAGCGTGCGGCACAGCGCCTCGAGCGGCAGGTCGTTCGACTCGGTGCCGAAGGGCTCCTCGATCTCGTCGCCGAGCGCGTCGAGGCCGAAGAAGGTGTAGGCCACGATCAGCACCACCACCGGCGTCATGAACCCGACCGAGTCCACCAGCCCGAAGGGCAGCAGGTAGCAGTAGAGGTACGCCGTGCGGTGCAGCAGCAGCGTGTACGAAAAGGGAATGGGCGTGCTGAGGATGCGCTCGCACGACGCGGCCGCACCGCTCAGCGCCGACAGCGTGCCGTCGACGCCTGCGGCCAGCGCCGGGTCGATGCGCCGCGCGCGCAGCGCTTCGCGCAGGTCGGCGCCCATGTGCATCAGCAGCGCGTGCGGCCGGTTCGCGACCTGCGTCAGGCCCTGCCATTCCGCTTCGCGCAGGAAGGGCTGGGTGTCGGCGGCAGCGTCGGTGCCGCGCAGCTGGTGACGCAGCGCATGGGCGAAGGCCGCAGCGCGCAAGGTCATGCGCACGCGCAGGTCGTCCAGGCGGCGGACGGTGTCGGCGCTGGCGTTCACCGGCACATCGCCGTCGATGAGGCTCTGGCATTGGCGCGCCAGGTTGCGCGAACGCAGGATCACCTCGCCCCAGAGCTTGCGCGCTTCCCAGAAACGGTCGTAGGCCGCGGTGTTGCGAAAGCCCAGGAAGATCGCCAGCGGCAGGCCGAGCAGCGCGAAGGGCACGGTGCCGAGCGGAATCTTGATGGAGCCGAAGCGCCCGTGCAGCACCGTGACGACGATGGCCACGATCACGTTGAGCGTCAGCGCCGCAGCGATGCGCGGCAGGACGGAGCCCCGCCAGGACAGGAACAGCTTGAGCCCGGACGGGCGTTTCCGGACGATCATGAAAGCGAGGGAAGGGGCAGACGGGGAGGCATGGATGCCGCGCATGCCGCAAGGCCCGCGCGGGTGCTGATTGTCGCCGGGGCCTCAGCGCGGCGGCGGCTGCGCGCCCCAAGCCCAACGAAGACGGTTGGGCTCAACGCACGAGCCACAGCCCGATGCCCAGCAGAACCGCCTGCACAGCCAGCGCGATGAAGAAGGGCTTGCGCGAGGGCGTCGACATGTCCTGCAGCACCTCATGGATGCGGCGCGTGAGCAGGGCGCGCAACGCCGGGTCTTGCGCAGCGCCTTCGCCCGTCGCCGGTGCGGCTGCGCCCTGCGCGGCACGCTCCTGCTGCCACTCGGCCAGCATGTCGCTCAGGGGCAGGCGGGCCAGCACGAAGCCGACCACGGTGCGCACGGCGCGGCCTTCGCCGAGCACCGGCGCGAGTTGCTGGCACAGCGCGTCGGGCGACAGCCAGTCGGCCACGCGCTGGAGGCCGCCGTGCGTGCGCGGCATGGCTTCGATGCGGCCCGCGATCGCGTCACCGAGCCGCTGCGACACGGCCTCGCCGCGCGCCGCGACCAGGTGCTGCATCGCGCGGGCGCGGCCCTGCTGCACGCCGAGCAGAAAGTACACGCCGACGAACAGCGCCAGCAGCACGGCCACCAGCAGCGGCGGCGACGTGATCAGGGCCACGATGGCGCCGACACCGCCGGCCCGCGCGGCCGGGTTGCCGGGGCCTTGCAGCTGGCTCAGGTAATAGAAGAACACGCCGCCGCCAAGGAACAGGCCGATCAGTGCGCCCTTGATGGCCGAGCCGGCAAAGGCGAAGCCGGCCTTGGCGCCGGTGCGAACGAGAGACTGGGGACGAGCAGGTTGCGACGACATGAAGGGTCCTCCGGTTTTTTTGAAAAGCCGCCTCCTGGGAGGCCGGTCGCTGGCGATCATGCCACCGCCTTCCCGCACCATAATCGCGCCACACAACAACGAGGAGGATCGCCATGGGAACCGTCAGATTTCAGAAACCGACCGCTGCATTCGTCGCTGCCTCCTGGGCCGCGCTAATCATCGGTGCCATCGTCTACCTGGTCGGGCTGTGGAATGCCGCGATGCAGCTCAACGAGAAGGGCTACTACTTCACCATCCTCATGTACGGCCTGTTCTCCGCCGTGTCGCTGCAAAAGACGGTGCGCGACCGGCTCGAGGGCATCTCGGTCACGGGCATCTACTTCGGCCTGTGCTGGGTCTCGCTGCTGCTGTCGGTCGGCCTGCTGGCCGTGGGCCTCTTCAACGCCTCGCTGGCTGCGAGCGAAAAGGGCTTCTACGCCATGGCCTTCCTGCTGAGCCTGTTCGGCGCGGTGGCGGTGCAGAAGAACGTGCGCGACATCGCCTCGTACAAGGCCGAGAACCCGCTGGCCGACGAAGTCGCCGCCGCCGAGTAAGCCGCGCCCGGCTCAGCCCGCCTCGAGCAGGCGGCGCAGGGCCTGCAGGTCGCGCGCGATCCATTCGGCATCGCGCGCAAAGGCCGCATCGTCCATGTGCGGCTGACGCAGCAGCGTGAACTGCAGCTCGCACACACCCGGTGCCACGCCGATCACGCGAAATGGCAAATAGACCTCGGGCACGCCTTCGGGCGCCACCCAGTGGTCGAGCACACCGAACTCATTGGGTGCCGCAAAGCGCATGCGGGCCTCGCCGCTTTCGGGCGTGCGCACGATCCAGTGGTCGCCGTGCGGCACCAGTGCGCTTTTCGAGAGGCCGCTGGCCCAGTCGGGCAGCCGCTTCGGGTCGGACGCGAGCGCATAGGCGTCGCGCCATTCGCAGCTCACACGCTGCGTGATGACGCGGGAGAGCGCGCCGCCTTCATTCGTCGGGGTTGTCGTCGCTTGTGTCATCGAAGTCACTCCTGAGCACCTTGGACACGACAGCGCCCGAGAAACCGCGCGCCATCAGGAATCGCATCTGCTTCGCACGCGCTTTGGCATCGGCCGGCGGCGCATCGAAACGGCGGCGCCACAGGGCCGTGGCGCGCGCGACTTCCGTTTCCTGCAAACCGGCCACCGCCTCGGCGATGGCTTCGGGCGCGATGCCCTTGGCCTGCAGTTCCTGTTTCACGCGCAAGGCGCCCGAGCGGGCCGCGCGCTGGTTGAGCACCGAGGCCACGACGCGCGGCTCGCTGATGAAATCCTTGGCGGCCAGCTCGTCGAGCGCCTTCGCCAGCGTGCCGGGCTCTTCCTCGTGCTTCGCCAGCTTGCGCTCCAGCTCCGCGCGCGAATGCTCGCGCTGGCTCAGGAGGCGCAAGGCGCGGCCTTTGAGGGAGGGGGCGCTGAAAGCCATGCGGGGGTGGGTCGCTCACGCGGCCCACGCAACACGCGAAGGCCGCCTTGTCGAACTTACTCCGCTGCCGCCTTGTCGGCCTTCGAAGCCTTGGCGGGCTTCTCGGCCTTCTCGGGTTCGCTACCGGCGTCGGCTGCGAGCAGCGGAATGCCCAGCGACTCGCGCACCTTGTTCTCGATCTCGCGCGACAGGTCGGGGTTCTCGCGCAGGAACTCGCGAGCGTTGTCGCGGCCCTGGCCGATCTTCTCGCCGTTGTAGGCGTACCAGGCGCCCGACTTGTCGATGATCTTGGCCGTGACGCCCATGTCGATGATCTCGCCCTCGCGGCTGATGCCTTCGCCGAACAGGATGTCGAACTCGGCCGTCTTGAACGGCGGGCTCACCTTGTTCTTCACCACCTTCACCTTGGTTTCGTTGCCGATGGCTTCGTCGCCCTTCTTGATGGTGCCGATGCGGCGGATGTCCAGGCGCACCGAGGCGTAGAACTTCAGCGCGTTGCCGCCGGTGGTGGTTTCGGGCGAGCCGAACATCACGCCGATCTTCATGCGGATCTGGTTGATGAAGATGACCATGCAGTTGGTCTTCTTGATCGTGGCCGTGAGCTTGCGCAGCGCCTGGCTCATCAGGCGGGCCTGCAGGCCGGGCAGCGAGTCGCCCATTTCGCCTTCGATTTCGGCCTTGGGCGTGAGTGCGGCCACCGAGTCGATGACGATCAGGTCGACAGCGCCCGAGCGCACCAGCGAATCGACGATTTCGAGCGCTTGTTCACCGGTGTCGGGCTGGCTGATCAGCAGGTCGGACAGGTTCACGCCGAGCTTCTGGGCGTACTGCACGTCGAGCGCGTGTTCGGCGTCGACAAAAGCGCAGGTGCCGGCCTGCTTTTGCATTTCGGCGATGACCTGCAGCGTGAGCGTGGTCTTGCCCGACGACTCAGGGCCGTAGATTTCGATGACGCGGCCGCGTGGCAGGCCGCCGACGCCCAGGGCGATGTCCAGGCCCAGCGAGCCGGTGGAGACCACCTGGATGTCTTCGAGCGCCTCGCCTTCGCCGAGCCGCATGATCGTGCCCTTGCCGAATTGCTTTTCGATCTGGGCCAGCGCGGCCTGGAGGGCCTTGGCCTTTTCACTGTTGGCGACCGAGATGCTTGCGCCCTTGACGACTGCGTCCATGTGGAAATCTCCTTGAATATCAACGGGTTGTGTCGGGTTTCATCCATCTGCTTTTAACCACAGGCTGGATGCTTGAACAGTAGTGTAGGGGCTCATTTCGCTTTGCAAACCCACTTTAAAGTCAGTTTGCCTTACCATCTGATGCCATGTCCGGCCCCGCCTTTCCCACCGATCCCGACGCCTGGCGGCAGACCCACCTGGGCCGCCTGCTGGGCCACGCGATGCGCCGCTTCGACGAGCGCGTGCTGGCGCTGATGGCGCACGACATCGAGGTGCCGCTGGCGCTGTCGAACCTCGCGGCGCGCGCCCAGGTGAGCGCGGCGCACATCCACATCACGCGGCACCTGGCGCGTGAGGGCTCGCGACTGACCGAGCTGGCCGAACGCGCCGGCATGACCAAGCAGGCCATGGGCACGCTGGTCGACCAGTGCGAAGCCTGGGGGCTGGTCACGCGCGGGCCCGATCCGCTCGATGCGCGCGCGCGGCGCGTGCTGTTCACCGCCGACGGGCTGGCCTGGCTCGACGCCTTCCGCCGCGCCGTCACGCAGGCCGAGCGCGAGTTCCGCGCCAGCGTGGGCGACGAGATTGCCACCGTGGTAACCATCGGACTCGAAGCCTACACAGCGGGCTAGACTCGCGCTGAGACGAATGTGAACTGCGCCGGCATGGCGCCTGAATCCGCCGGAGGTGGCTCATGCGAATACTGATTGCCGAAGACGACCAAGTGCTGGCCGATGCCTTGCTGCGCAGCTTGCGCACCTCGGGCGCGGCGGTCGATCATGTGGCCAACGGCTCGCAGGCCGACACCGCGCTCATGACCCACAGCGAGTTCGACCTGCTGATCCTCGACCTCGGGCTGCCCAGCCTGCACGGCATCGAGATCCTGAAGCGCCTGCGCGCGCGCGGCTCGCAGCTGCCGGTGCTGGTGCTCACGGCAGCCGACAGCGTCGAAGAACGCGTGAAGGGCCTGGACCACGGCGCCGACGACTACATGGCCAAGCCCTTCAGCCTGCAGGAGCTCGAGGCGCGCGTGCGCGCCCTCACGCGGCGCGGCATGGGCGCCACCAGCAACGCGATCCGCCACGGCCCGCTGGTCTACGACCAGGCCGGCCGCGTGGCGACCATCGACGGCAAGATGATCGAGCTGTCGGCGCGCGAACTGGGCCTGCTCGAAGTGCTGTTGCAGCGCGCCGGCCGGCTGGTCAGCAAGGACCAGCTGGTGGACCGGCTGTGCGAATGGGGCGAAGAGGTGAGCATCAACGCCATCGAGGTCTACATCCACCGCCTGCGCAAGAAGATCGAAAAAGGACCGATACGCATCGCGACGGTGCGCGGGCTGGGCTACTGCCTCGAGAAGATTCCCGGTTGAGCGTGCCCCGCCCGCGCAGAACGCCGTCAGGGCTGCTTGCGCAGGTTGACGAGCAGCGTGGCGCCGGTGTTCGAGCGGACCAGGAACATGAGGCTGCGGAAGTAGCCGTTGCTGTCGTACACGCCCGCCGGCACCAGCCCGATGAGGGCCGGCCCGGCATAGCTGCCGGTGGCGGCGGGGGTGAGCTTGCAGTCGTCCGTGCTGGCGGTGGCGGCATTCACCGCCTTCAGCGTGAGGCTGTACATGTTCTTGGCCGAGCCGGGCTGCGCCAGGGCGACGGTGCCCGAGAGCGTGCACTGACCGATCTGCACACCGCTCGTGGTGCCGGTGAACACGCCCTGGCCGTCCACCTGCACCGTCACGCCGAGGCTCGGGCTGCTGTCGGCGTTGGACCAGTTGCCGGTCATGCTCGCCTGCGACACCGCCAGCGCGTTCTCGATGGTGTAGGCCAGCGGGCCGACATCGGACGGCCTGCGGTTGTCGTAGACGTAGGTGCCATTCACCGACTTCTTCGGCGTGAAGGTGCCCGAGCCGGTCACCGGGTACGCGTTGGGCGGGACATACAACTCGGTGTCCGGGTTGAACGACCAGTCTGCCCCCGTGACCTTCAGCGAACCCCACATCGTGCCCCCGAGGAAGCTGGCCGCCAACGAACCGTTGGTGCCGACGAAGGCAATGCCTCGCGCGCCGGCGTAGATGCCTTCGCTGTCGTTGCCCACCGCGGCGGTGGAGCCGGGCTGCGGCGCGCTCAGCGAGGGCGACGGCTCGGAGCCCGGCACGGCGGCGCGGTTCTCGGCCGGCGCGGGCGCTGGCGAAGGCTCGGGTGCCGGTGCAGGCGCCGGAACTGGTGCGATCGGCAGCATCGGCATGCCCCCACCACCGCCTCCGCCACCCCCGCCGCATGCGGTCATGCCCACGGTCGCGGCCAACACGGTCGCGGCCATCCAGAGCGGCTTGGGGCAGCCGCCCACGGTCTTTTGCTTCATGATTTCTCCCTGATGTTTTTGAATTGCAGAAACTGCACGCCAAGGCTACAACCAGTCACACCTCGTCAATGAAACGACACAGCTGCGAATCGCAGCACTAGTTCACGCTCGCCAGCGTTCTTTCGCCTTGCCAGGAACTCCCTTGAAGCTCTTCCAGCGCGCCCAGCGCTCCCTGTTCGGCGAAATCCTCGACTGGATGCTCACGCCGCTGCTGCTGCTCGTGCCGGTGAGCATCGGCGTGACGTGGCTGGTGGCGCAGGGCATCGCCAACGCGCCCTACGACCGCGCGCTGGAGCACAACGTGAAGGTGCTGGCCGAGCTGGTCACGGTGAAGCAGGGGCAGACGCACTTCGTGCTGTCGCAATCCGCGCGCGAGATCCTGCGCGCCGACGACGCCGGCCACATCTACTACCAGCTGCTCGACGGCCACGGCACGCTGCTGCACGGCGAGCGCGACCTGCCGCAGCCCAACGTGGACGACCCGCCCGGCACCAACGTGGTCCTGCTGCACAACAGCACGGTGCACGGCCAGCCGGTGCGCGTGGCCTCGCTGTGGATTCCCAGCGGCAGCGAAGAGGTGCCGCCGTCGTTGCTGCAGCTGGCCGAGACGCGCGAGAAGCAGGCGGTGCTCGCCACCGAGATCATCAAGGGGGTGCTGCTGCCGCAGTTCGCGATCCTGCCGCTGGCGGTGCTGCTGATCTGGCTGGCGCTGGTGCGCGGCATCAAGCCGCTGTCGGTGGTCGAGGCGCGCATCCGCGAGCGCCGACCGGGCGACCTGAGCCCGCTCGATGAGTCCTCGGTGCCGCTCGAAGTGGTGCCGCTGGTGTCGTCGGTGAACGAGCTGCTCGACAAGCTCAACGACTCCATCTTCACGCAGAAGCGCTTCCTGGCCGACGCCGCCCACCAGCTCAAGACGCCGCTCGCGGGCCTGCGCATGCAGGCCGACCTGGCGCAGCGCGAAGGCGCCAATGCCGATGAGCTCAAGCAGTCGCTCAAGCAGATCGGCCGCGCCAGCGTACGCGCCACGCACACCGTGAACCAACTGCTGTCGCTGGCGCGCGCCGAAGGCACCAGCGCCATGACGCACTGCCAGCCCTGCGACCTCGCGCGGCTGACCATCGAGGTGGTGCGCGAGGCCGTGCCGCGCGCCATCGAAAAGCGCATCGACCTGGGCTACGACGGCGCCCAGGCCGGTGCGCCCGGCGTGATGGTCGACGGCAACCCGACGCTGCTGAAAGAGCTGGTGCGCAACCTGGTCGACAACGCGCTCAACTACACGCCCTCGACGCCCGAGCGCCCCGGTGTGATCACCGCGCGCGTGCTGGCCGACCCCTTCGGCCACGTGCAGCTGGTGCAGGTGGAAGACAACGGCCCCGGCATCGCCGAGTCCGACCGCGAGCTGGTGTTCGAACCCTTCTATCGCGTGCTCGGCAACGAGGCCGACGGCTCGGGGCTGGGCCTGCCGATCGTGCGAGAAATTGCCAACCAACACCGCGCGCGGGTGAAACTGGAAGACGCACACCCCGGCAAGCATCCGCCGGGCGCGCTCTTCACCGTGCGCTTCGAGGAGGCCCCTTCCGAATGAGTTCGCCCCCCACGCTCGACGCGCTGCGCCAGCGCTTCGCAGAGATCCGCACCGACACCGACGTGTCGGACATGTTCGACTTCGGCGCCGACCTGCTCGAGCTGCAATCGCCCGAAGCGCTCGCCTTCCACTACACGCTGCTGCACGACACCAGCATGGACAGCGAGCTCTACGACTGGCTTTGCCGCAAGTTCGGCGAGCGCGGCGACGAGGCCGAAGACCATCTGCTCGCACAGTTCGACCGGGAGCCCGACCCCGCGATGCAGGCCACGGTGCTGCAGATGCTCGGCGCCTTCAAGTACCGCAAGGGCCGCCGGCTGAAAGAGACCGTGGCCCTGGCGCGCGCCGCGCTCGCGTCGCCGCACGACGAGCTGCGCTGCAAGGGGTTGTGGGTGATCGGCTGGCTCGGTGGCACGACCGACATCGCCAAGGTGGTGCCGCTGCTCACGCACGACGCCGTCGCCACGAACCGCCAATGGGCCGCGAGCGCGCTGATGCAGATCGTGTTGAGCCGCCGCAGCGCCGCGCCCAAGGCGCTCGAGCCTTTGCGCCTGGCGCTCGACACCGAGACCGATCCGGTCGTGCTGGGCAGCATCCTGGTCGCGGTGCAGGAAATCGCGGGCAAGAAGTTCGGCCTGAGTTCGAGCTCGCACGAGCCGCCGTCGGAAGAAAAACTGCAGGCCGCGCTGGCCAAGGCGCGGCGCATGTTCGCGCGCGCTGCGGCCGCCTGACCGGGTCAGGGCGCGGGCTTGGTTTCCTTGCGGATCTGCAACCACTCGGGGTGGATCTGTCGCGCCATGCGCTGCGGCTCGCGCTCGTCGAGCGCCGCGGGAGCGAGCCCGAAGCCGGCCAGGTCACCGCGCGTCCACAGCCAGTAGCCCGCGTTGGCCGCGAGCAGGGCGATGAGGAACAGGCGCAGCTTCATGCCCTCGCTCAGAAAGACATGCCGCGCGGGCGCACGCTCACTTCGTCGCTCGAAATCAGTTGCAGGCCGGCGTCGGTGCGCACCTGCAGTTCGCCGCCCCAGGCCACGCCTTCGCACAGGCCGGCGGTGCCGTCGCTGAGCGTCACCTCGCGCCCGCGCAGCACGTCGCGCGCCGCAAAGCGTTCGGCAAAAGGCCCGAAGCCGTTCGCCTCGAAGGCCAGTACGCTGCGCACCAGCGGCTCGGCCAGCGCCTGCAGCACCTCGGGCGCGGACGCGTCGGGCTGCCACTGGCGCAGCCAGGCCGGCGGCGTGCGCATGCCGTCGCCTTCGCGCGGGCCGATGTTGATGCCGATGCCGACCACGAGGTAGCGCGCGGCATCGGGCCGGGCGGTCTGCGGCATGGCGGTCTCGATGAGGATGCCGACCAGCTTGCGGTCGTCCACCCAGATGTCGTTGGGCCACTTCAGGCCGACCTGGTGCACGCCCGTCGGGTCGAGGCTTTCGGCCACGGTCACGCCCACGGCCAGCGACAGGCCCGACCAGTCGGCCGGCGCCAGCGGCATGCCGAGCGAAAAGGTGAGGGAGGCGGGCGCCTCGGGTTGCTGTGCGCTCTGCCAGGGGCGGCCGAGGCGACCGCGTCCGGCTGTCTGGCGTTCGGCCACGAGCAGCACGGGCTCGGTGCGGCCGGCGCGCGCACGGCGCATCAGCTCGGTGTTGGTGGAATCGATTTCGGCCACGGCCTCGACCGCGAAGCCGGGCAGCAGCGGCGCGACCGCTGCGGCGATCCGGTCTTCGAACCAGGCGGAGGCCGGCGTGCCCATCGTCAGTCTCCGGCGGCGGACGGCGCGTCGTCCTTGGACTTTTTCTTGCCGTCGGCCTTTTTCTTGTCGGCCTTCTTGTCCGCTTTTTTCTTCTCGGCTTTCTTTTCAGCCTTCTTCGCTTCCTTGGCCTCGGCCTTCTTCTTCTCGGCTTTTTTCTTGGCCTTCTTCTTTTTCTTCTTGTCTTTTTCTTCGTCCTCGTCCTTCGGCGTCAGCAGCGTGCCGCGGCACTGCTCGGAGCCGCACCAGCACGGGAACTCGGACAACAGCTTCTCGGTGTACGGCTCGTCGATGATCAAGCCGTAGTCGTAATTGAGTTCCTCGCCGGCAGCGATGTTTCTCAGGGCCTTGATATAAACGCGCCCATCGACTTCGTCGGCCTCGCAGTTCGGCTCGCACGAGTGATTGATCCAGCGCGCGGCGTTGCCTTCGACATTGCCGTCGATCACACGACCGTCGTCGATGTGGAAGTAGAAGGTGTGGTTGGGCTGCGCAGGGTCGTGCGGATGGCGGCGCAGCGCCTCCTTCCAGCTGATGACCTGGCCCTTGTATTCGATCAGCGTTTCGCCTTCCGCCAGGTCCTGCACGGCGAACACGCCGTTGCCGTGGACATCGGAGCGACGCGTCTGAATGCGGCGGCCGCCGGAAAGTGGGGATTTGGAAGGCATCGCCGAAGTCTGTTAGGTTGAATATGCACACATGCGTGTGCGCGCGTGTGCACGCGGGAAGCCGCAGAGTATAGAGAGCCCTCAGATGACAAAAACTTTGGTAATCGCAGAAAAGCCGTCGGTGGCCCAGGACATCGTCCGGGCCCTCACGCCGGTGGCCGGCAAGTTCGACAAACATGACGAGCATTTCGAGAACGACACCTACGTCGTGACCAGTGCCGTGGGCCACCTGGTCGAAATCCAGGCGCCGGAAGAATTCGACGTGAAGCGCGGCAAGTGGAGCTTCGCCAACCTGCCGGTGATTCCGCCGCACTTCGACCTCAAGCCGGTCGACAAGACGAAGACGCGCCTGAACGCCGTGGTCAAGCAGGCCAAGCGCAAGGACGTGACGCAGCTCATCAACGCCTGCGACGCGGGCCGCGAGGGCGAACTGATCTTCCGCCTCATCGAGCAGTACGCCGGCGGCAAGAGCCCGCTGGGCAAGCCGGTGAAGCGGCTGTGGCTGCAGTCGATGACGCCTCAAGCCATTCGCGACGGCTTCGACCAGCTGCGCACCGAGAAGCAGATGCAGGGCCTGGCCGACGCCGCGCGTTCGCGCTCCGAAGCCGACTGGCTGGTGGGCATCAACGGCACGCGCGCCATGACCGCGTTCAATTCGCGCGACGGCGGCTTCTTCCTCACGACCGTGGGCCGCGTGCAGACGCCGACGCTGTCGGTGGTGGTGGAGCGCGAAGAGCAGATCCGCAAGTTCGTCTCGCGCAACTACTGGGAAGTGCACGGCAGCTTCGCGGCCGAGGCCGGCCAGTACCCCGGCAAGTGGTTCAACCCCGACTGGAAGAAAGCCAACGCGCCGCTCTTGGCCAACGGCGAGCCCGATGCCGAGCAGCGCGCAGACCGCGTGTGGAGTGAGCAGGAAGCCCGCGCCATCGCCGACGCCTCGCGCGGCAAGCCCGCCACGGTCACCGAAGAGAGCAAGCCCACCACGCAGGCCTCGCCCGCTCTGTTCGACCTGACCTCGCTGCAGCGCGAGGCCAACGGCCGCTTCGGCTTCAGCGCCAAGACCACGCTCGCGCTGGCCCAGAGCCTGTACGAACGCCACAAGGCGCTGACCTACCCGCGTACCGATTCGCGCGCGCTGCCGGAAGACTATCTGCCGGTGGTCAAGCAGACCATGGAGATGCTCGCCGACAGCGGCATGAAGCACCTGGCGCCGTTCGCCAAGCAGGCGGTCGACGGCAACTACGTCAAGCCCAACAAGCGCATCTTCGACAACGCCAAGGTGTCGGATCACTTCGCCATCATCCCGACGCTGCAGGCCCCGAGCGGCCTGAGCGAAGCCGAGCAGAAGCTGTATGACTTCGTGGTGCGCCGCTTCCTGTCGGTGTTCTTCCCGAGCGCCGAGCACCAGGTGACCACGCGCATCAGCACGGTGGAGCAGGGCGGCAAGAAGTATCCGTTCCGCACCGACGGCAAGGTGCTGGTGAAGCCGGGCTGGCTCGCCATCTACGGCAAGGAAGCCCAGGACGACGAGAAGGAAGACGACAAGGACGGCAAGCGCCTCGTGCCGGTGAAGCCGGGCGAGATCGTCAACACCGAGTCGGCCGACCTCAAGGGCCTGAAGACGCGCCCGCCCGCACGCTACTCGGAAGCCACGCTGCTGGGCGCCATGGAAGGCGCCGGCAAGACCATCGACGACGACGAGCTGCGCGAGGCCATGCAGGAGAAGGGCCTGGGCACGCCAGCCACGCGCGCGGCCACCATCGAAGGGCTGATCGCCGAGAAGTACATGCTGCGCGAAGGCCGCGAGCTGATCCCGACCGCCAAGGCCTTCCAGCTCATGACGCTGCTGCGCGGCCTGGGCGTGGAAGAACTCTCCAAGGCCGAGCTCACGGGCGAGTGGGAGTACAAGCTCGCGCAGATGGAGAAGGGCGCGCTGAGCCGCGACGCCTTCATGCGCGAGATCGCCGAAATGACGGAGCACATCGTCAAGAAGGCCAAGGAGTACGACCGCGACACCGTGCCGGGCGACTACGCCACGCTCGCCACGCCCTGCCCGAACTGCGGCGGCGTGGTGAAGGAAAACTACCGCCGCTACGGCTGCACCGGCAAGAGCGGCACGGGCGAAGACGCCTGCGGCTTCTCGTTCGGCAAGTCGCCGGCCGGGCGCACCTTCGAGGTGGTCGAGGCCGAGGCGTTGGTGCGCGACAAGCACATCGGCCCGCTCGACGGTTTCCGCTCCAAGGCGGGCTGGCCTTTCACCGCCGAGATCATCCTCAAGTACGACGAGGAAGAGGCGAAGAACTGGAAGCTCGAATTCGACTTCGGCGACGACAAGAACGCCGAGAGCGGCGAGATCGTCGACTTCAGCGCGCAGGACACCGTGGGCCCCTGCCCGGTGTGCGGCGCGCCGGTGTTCGACCACGGCAGCAACTACGTCTGCGAGAAATCGGTGCCCACGAACGAGCAGCCGACGCCGAGCTGCACCTTCAAGACCGGCAAGATCATCCTGCAGCAACCGGTCGAGCGCGACCAGATGGAAAAACTGCTCGCCACCGGCAAGACCGATCTGCTCGACAAGTTCGTGTCGATGCGCACGCGCCGCGCCTTCAAGGCCTTCCTGACCTGGAACAAGGACGAGGGCAAGGTGACCTTCGAGTTCGCACCGCGCGAAGGCGGCAGCAAGTTCCCGCCGCGCAAGACCTTCGGCAAGCCGGCCGCGAAAACCGCGGCGGCCAAGAAGGTCGCGGCGAAGAAGACGCCCGCCGCCAAGAAAGCGCCGGCCGAGAAGAAGGCGGCCAAGCCGCGCAAGCCGGGCGCAGGCCTCAAGCCCAGCGACTCGCTGGCCGCGGTGATCGGCGCCGAACCGGTGGCGCGCACCGAGGTCATCAAGAAGCTGTGGGACTACATCAAGGCCAACGGCCTGCAGGACGCAACCAACAAGCGCGCGATCAATGCCGACGCCAAGCTCAAGCCCGTGTTCGGCAAGGACCAGGTGACGATGTTCGAACTCGCGGGCATCGTGGGCAAGCACCTCTCGGCGCCCGACGCGGCCTGACGACGCATGCAGCGCAGACACCTCACCACCGCGCTGGCCGCAGCAGCGATGCTGCTGGGCGGCGCGGGCCTGGTCCAGGCCGCCGCGTGGCCTGACAAGCCCGTCAAGCTGGTCGTGCCTTTCCCACCCGGGCAGGCCACCGACATCTTTGCCCGCGCGCTCGCCGAACAGCTCGGCAAGCGGTTGGGCCAGCCCGTGATCGTCGACAACAAGGCGGGCGCGGGCAGCAACATCGGCACCGAGTTCGTGGTGCGCGCGCCGCCCGACGGCTACACGCTCGTGGTGGCCGGCAGCGCGATGGCGGTGAACCAGACGCTCTACGCCAAGCCGGGCTTCGACCCGCGCCGCGACCTGGTCGGCATCTCGCTGATCGCGAAGGTGCCGCTGGTGTTTCTGGCCACGCCCGAAAGCGGCATCCGCACGCTGGCCGACCTCACGGCGCGCGCCAAGGCCGAGCCCGGCAAGCTGAGCTACGCGAGCGCCGGCATCGGCGGCACGCAGCACCTGTCGGGCGAGATGTACAAGTCGGCGGCGCATGTGTTCATCACGCACATTCCGTACCGCGGCAGCGGGCCGGCGCAGGCGGATTTCCTGGGCAACCAGGTGCCGCTGATGGTCGACTCGGTGACGGCCGCGCTGCCGCACATCAAGTCGGGCAAGGCGGTGCCGCTGGCGGTGACGTCGGCCACGCGCTCGTCGCAACTGCCCGACGTGCCCGCCGTGCGCGAGACCGGCGTGGCCGGCACGAAGAACTTCGAAGCCGTGGGCTGGCTCGGCCTGATGGCACCGCGCGGCACGCCGCCCGAGATCGTGGCGCGGCTGAACCACGAAGTGACCGACATCCTGAAGAGCGAGCAGATGGCGCGCTTCATCCGCGACCGGGGCTCCGAGCCGGCGCCCACGAGCGGTGCCGAGTTCGACCGCTTCGTGGCGAGCGAGATCGGGCTCTGGGGTGCGGCGGTGAAGGCCTCGGGCGCGAAGCCCGAATAACTGCTCAGGCCGACGCGACCGGCGGCAACGCCATCGCTTCCCCGCTGCGGTCGACCTCGGCCAGCAGCCAGTTGCGGAAATGATCCAGCGTGGCCAGCTGGCCGCGCCCCTCGGGGTAGCAGAACCAGTAGCCCTCGCTGCCCCGGTAGCCGCCGTTGGGCAGCGGCTCTTCCACCAGCCCCGACGTGATCTCGTCCTGCACCAGGCAGCGCGGCACCAGCGCGACGCCCATGCCGGCCATGACGGCGCGGATCATGGTCTGGAACTGGTCGAACTGCAGGCCGGCCAGCGGGTCGAGCCCGCGCACGCCGTGCGCCTCGCTCCAGTGCAGCCACGACTGCGGCACGCTCACGTGGCGCAGCAGGGTGCAGCGCGCCACGTCCTGCGGCGTGCGGATGGGGGCCTCGGCCTGCGCGGCGCGCGGGGCGATCAGCGCCACGTCCTGCCCCGCGAGGTAGTGCGAGCGCGCCCCGGGCCAGTGGCCGTCGCCGAACAAAATAGCGCAGTCGAGCTCGGGCCGCTCGAAGTCGTAGCCGTGCACGAAGGGCACGAAATGCAGCGTGATCTGCGGGTGCCGCTGCTGGAAATCGGGCAGGCGCGGAATCAGCCACTTGGCGCCGAAGGTGGGCAGGGTCGACAGGTGCAGCGCACCACCGCCATCGCCACTCGTGATGAGTTCCAGCGTGGCCGCCTCCAGCTGCGCCAGCAGGGCGCGCACGGCCTTCTCGTAGCGCTCGCCGGCCGGCGTGAGCGCCAGGCGCTTGCGGCTGCGCTCGAACAGCGGCGCGCCGATCCAGCGTTCGAGCTCCTGCACCTGCTTGCTCACCGCGCCCTGCGTGAGGTGCAGCGCCTCGGCCGCGCGCGAGACGCCGCCGAAGCGCACCACGGTGGAGAAGGCGCGCAGCAGGTTCAGGGGCGGGTTGAGGCGTCGCAGCGGCATGGGGGAGCCCATCAAGTCATTCCAGATTGGAATGATATCGGGTATATCCTTTGCTTCAGGTGAGCTGCAGCTTTGCACATTCACTCATCGTTCCATTGGAAGAACCCTCATGCAACGTCGTCATCTCCTCTCCATCCTGGCCGCCGCTTCTTTCGCCCCAGGAATATCCTTTGCCCAAGGCAAGCCGATCCGCCTGGTCGTGCCTTTCCCGCCCGGTGGCGCCACCGACATCACGGCCCGCGTGCTCTCCGAGCCCCTGGCCAAGATCCTCCAGCAGCCCGTGGTGATCGACAACCGCGCCGGCGCGGGCGGCTCGATCGGCATGGCCGAGCTGGCACGCGCCGCACCCGACGGCCTGACCTTCGGCGTGGCCACGCTGTCCACGCACGGCGTGAACCCGGCCGTGTACCAGAAGCTGCCCTACGACCCGATCAAGGGCTTCACGGCCGTGACCGAGCTGGTGAAGGCGCCGGGCGTGATCGTCATCAACCCGGCCGTGCTGCCGGTGGGCAGCTTCGCGGAACTCGTGAAGTACCTGAAGGCCAACCCCGGCAAGGTGTCGTACGCCTCGCCGGGCAACGGCACCATCGGCCACATGTGGGGCGAGCTGTTCAAGAGCAGCACCGGAACCTCGATGGTGCACATCCCCTACCGCGGTGCGGGCCCGGCCATCAACGACGTGCTCGCGGGCCAGGTGCCGGTGTACTTCGACCAGGTGGCCTCGTCGCTGCCGCACGTGAAGGCCGGCAAGCTGAAGGCGCTGGCCGTGTCCTGGAGTGGCCGCCTCGACGTGCTGCCCGACGTGCCGACCTACGGCGAACTGGGCCAGGCGGCCAGCAACGACCCCTCGTGGTTCGGCATGATCGCGCCCGCCGGCACGCCGCCCGAGTTGGTGCTGCGCATGCAGCAGGCCGTGGCCACCGCGCTGAAGGACCCCGCGGTGCGCGAGCGCCTGGCGCTGCAGGGGCTGTACGCCTCGGGCACCACGCCGGCCGAGTTCACGAAGCAGATCGCGAGCGAGATCGAGAAGATGAAGAAGGTGGCCGCCTTCGCGCGCATCCGATTGGACTGACCGACCCTGCCTATGCATCCAGTCCTGAAACTGATTCAAACCCGCGCCCAGGTGACGAGCGTCGCCGGGCACACCCCGCTGGTGCTGGACTCGCCGCACAGCGGCACCGTCTACCCCGAGGACTTCCGGCCCGTGTGCGACCTCGCCACGCTGCGCCGGGCCGAGGACACCCACGTCGAGAAGCTCTACGCCTTCGCGAGCGACATGGGCGCCGCCTGGGTCGAGGCGCACTTTCCGCGCAGCTATCTCGACGCCAACCGCGACATGACCGAGGTCGACACCACCATGCTCGACGGCCCGTGGACCGAGCCGGTGTCGACCGACCCGCGCGTGCTGTCCAAAGTGCGCCTGGGCAAGGGCCTGATCTGGAAGCTCACCGACGAGGGCCTGCCGATCTACGACCGGCCGCTCACGGTGGCCGAGGTGCGCCAGCGCATCGACCAGTGCTGGCGCCCGTACCACGCGGCGGTGGCGCAGGCCATCGACGACGCGCATGCGCGGCACGGCTACAGCATCCACATCAACTGCCACTCGATGCCGGCCATTGCGGGCAGCCACGCCACCGACTTCCCGGGGCTGGCGCACGCCGACTTCGTGATCGGCGACCGCGACGGCAGCACGGCCGATCCGGCGCTGTCGCAGCGGCTGTGCGCGCACCTGCGCGCGTGCGGCTACAGCGTGGACTACAACCACCCGTACAAGGGCGTGGAGCTGGTGCGCCGGCACGGCAACCCGGCGGCGAACCGGCACAGCATCCAGGTCGAGATCAACCGCAAGCTCTACATGGACGAGGCCACGCTGGCGCTCGACGAAGCCGGTGCGGCGCGGCTGCAGGCCGACCTGCGATCGATGGTCGAGATGCTGCTGGCAACCGACCCGCGCATCGCAACACCCTGAACGCCACCCCGCCGCAACCCCTGCGGCGGCTGGTGTCTTTGTTACAGAGCGGCCGGAGCCCCCGGCCTATAGTGGGACGTCCTTAGTTTTCTGGAGTCCTGCCGTGAAGTCGATCCTTGCCGCCCTCGCCGTCCTTGCGACCGGCCTGTTGATTTCGGGCTGCGCCGGCACCGCGCCGTCGCCGTCTTCTTCCTCCACGTCTTCATCGGGCAGCGGCGTGACGGTGTTCGGCACCATCGACGCCGGCGTCAGCGGCACGACGAACAAGTCGTCGCGCTGAGCGACAGCCGATAGCGCGCCATCGCCCCGCATCAGGCGACCGTCGCCAGGTAGCCCCGCAGCGCATCACGCAGCTGGCGTGACAGCGCCTGCAGGTCGGGCCGCCCGCCTGTGCCGAGGTGGGTGTGCGCCACCAGCCCGTAGATGATGGTCTGGCACACGCGCGCCGCTTCTTTCTTCTTCGGGCCGTCGGCCCGCACGTCACCCGCCGCGTCCAGCACGCCCACCCATTCGGCCACGAAGCGGTCGTACATCTTGCGGTAGGCCTCGGGGCTGGAGAGGTGGCGCTCCAGCAGGTAGTGCGCGCCCCAGGCCACGGGTTGCGCGCGGTGCGCGTCGAGCTGCGCATCGATCACCCCATCGACGATCTCGCGCCACGGCCGGCCTTCGTTCGCGGCCACGACCGCACGCATGTCCAGCAGCAGCGCCTTGGAGCGCAGGTGCAGGCACACGCGCGCCAGGTCTTCCTTGTTCTCGAAGTATTCGTAGAAGCTGCCCAGGCCCGTGCCCGCCACGGCCGCGATCTCGCGGATCGTGATGGCAGCGAATCCCTTCTCGACCAAAAGCCGAACAAAGGCTTCCTGCAAGGCCTGCGAGGTGTGGCGCGCGCGGGACTGGCGCGGCTTCCTCCTCGGGGCGGCGGCGGGTGCACGGGCGCCGGTCATGGCCGCCGAACCCGAACACCTGGGGGGCGGGTTGTTCCTAGAATTTTTGATCCCATCGAAAGGCATTCTGCAATGACCTCGCACGACCGTGCCCCCGAGACAACGCCCCCCGCCGTCTACACCGGCGAGGGCGACGCGTGGCAGCCCGACACCCTCTCGCGCGGCCCCTGGGACCCGCGCGCGCAGCACGGTGGCGCGCCCGCCGCCTTGCTCGCACACATCGCCGAACGCGCGACGCCCGGCCCCGGCTGGCAGCTGGCGCGGCTCACGCTCGAGCTGGTGAAGCCGGTGCCGGTGGCACCGCTGGTCACGCGCACGCAATCGCAGGCCTCGCGCGCCACGGTGCGCGTGGGCATCGACCTGCTCGCGGGCGACACGGTGGTGGCCCGCGCGCACGCATTGCTGCTGAAGACGTCGCCGCTGACCTTGCCGCCGAACCTGCCCGCAGGCGACGCGCCGCGCGAACTGCTGCCGCGGCCCGAGGACTGCACCGAGCGGCTGCGCATTCCCAGCCTGCCCGACGGGATCTCGTTCCACCAGACCGCCGTCGAATCGCGCCTCGCGCAGGGCGACATCTCGCAACCCGGCGCGGGCGCGGCGTGGTTCCGGCTCGCGGTGCCACTGGTGCGCGGCGTGGCCACCTCGCCCGCGATGCGCGCGGCGGCGGCGGCCGACTTCGGCAACGGCCTGAGCTGGGTGCTGCCGCCCACCGACTTCCTGTTCTCGAACGCCGACCTGAGCCTGAACCTGTTCCGCGTGCCCGAAGGCGAATGGATCGGCCTGCGCGCCAGCACCGAGATGCACGCCGGCGGCGCGGGGCTCACCGTGTCCCACCTGTACGACACGCGCGGCCTCCTCGGCCTCGCGACCCAGACGCTGGTGGTGCGCGAACGCGCCGCCGCCGCCTGAACACGCCCCTCTTTCACCGCTTCACGGAGACCACGCCATGACCACCACCGGCATCCACCCCGACAACCAGGTCCCCGAGCTCAAGGACTACAACGTCTACACCAGCGACCCCACCCTGCGCGGCGCGGTGGCGCGCGGCGGCGCGGCCTGGCGCGACGACGAGCTGGTGCGCCAGGGCGCCGAGTACGGCGCCGAAGCCACGCTGCGCGCCGCCGAGGACGCCAACCGCCACGAACCCGAGCTGCACACCCACTCGCGCACCGGCACGCGCATCGACAGCGTGCAGTTCCACCCCGCGTGGCACACCATGATGTCGATCGCGCGGCGCAACGGCATCGCCAACCTGCCGTTCTTCGACGAGCGGCCCTCGGCCTGGGTGGGCTACGGCGCCTCGCTGTACATGCACAGCCAGATCGAGTCGGGCTCGACCTGCCCGACCACCATGACCAAGGCCTGCATCCCCGTGATGCGCCGCAACGCCGCGCTGTACGCCGACCTGCACGACAAGCTCGCCGCCAACGTGCACGACGCGCGCGACATCCCGCTCGAGGGCAAGACCTCGATGACCGTCGGCATGGGCATGACCGAGAAGCAGGGCGGCAGCGACGTGCGAACCAACACCACGCGCGCCGTGCCGGCCGGCCAGGGCCCATGGGGCAGCGAGTTCCTCATCACCGGCCACAAGTGGTTCTTCTCGGCACCGATGTGCGACGGCCACCTGGTGCTGGCCAAGACCGACGAGCACGGCTCGTCCTGCTTCTTCGTGCCGCGCTGGCGGCCCGACGGCAGCAAGAACGCGATCCACATCCAGCGCCTGAAGGACAAGGTCGGCAACCGCTCCAACTCCAGCAGCGAGGTCGAGTTCAAGGAGGCCTGGGGCGTGCTCGTGGGCGACGAGGGCCGCGGCATCCCGACCATCATCGAGATGGCCACCGTCACGCGCCTGGACTGCGCGCTCGCCAGCGCCGGCTTCATGCGCCAGGGCTTCGCGCAAGCGCTGCACTACACGCGCAACCGCTATGCCTTCGGCAAGGCGCTGGTCGACCAGCCCGTGATGACCGAGCTGCTGGCCGACATGGCGCTCGAAACCGAGAGCGCCACGCTGCTGGCGATGGAGCTCGCGTCGCGCTTCGGCTCGCCCGCACCGCTGGACACGGCCTGGCGCCGGCTGCTCACGCCCGCCGCCAAGTTCTGGAACTGCAAGCGCGCGGTGGCGCTCACGGGCGAGGCGATGGAAGTGTTCGGCGGCAACGGCTATGTGGAAGACGGCCCGATGGGCCGCCTGTTCCGCGAGGCGCCCGTCAACTCGATCTGGGAAGGCTCGGGCAACGTGATGTGCCTGGACGTGCTGCGCGCCGTGTCGCGCAACCCCGACGACGCGCACCTCGTGCTCGACCACCTGCAGGAAGTGACCGCCGGCGAAACGCGCCTGCAGACCGAGGTGCAGGCCCTGCGCCAGATGGTGCAGCTGGCGCCGCAGGATCTGGAACGCCAGGCGCGCCGCTTCACGCAGCGGCTGGTGCGCGCGGCGCAGGCCGGCCTGATGCTGCAGCACGCGAGCCCGCTTGCCTCGGCCGCTTTCGTGTCGAGCCGCTTCGATCCCGACTGGGGCCCGGTGACCGGCATCAGCGCCGGCACCAGCGACCCCGGCGCGCTGGTGCGCGCGGCCTGGCACTGAGCACGCGAAGACGACACCGATGGATTTCGTTTCCCTGCTCGACCAGCACGCCCGCACCCAACCTGACCACGAATGCCTGCGCGCCGCAGGCCGCGCCTGGACCTACGCCGAGTTCGCCGACCTCTCGCGCCGCGCCGCCACCGTGCTGCGCGGCCAGGGCGTGGGCCCTGGTGACAAGGTCGCGCTGCTGTGCTTCAACACGGTCGGTTTTGTCGCCGCGATGTTCGGCGCCTGGCGCCTCGGCGCGGCCGTGGTGCCGGTCAACCACAAGCTGCAGGCGCCGGAGATCGACTACATGCTGGCCCACGCGGGCGTGCGCCTGTGCGTGGCCGACGGCACGCTCGCCACGCAGGTCGCCGCGCGCATCGCGCACCGCTGCGACTGGCTCGCGACCGACAGCGCCGCCGACGGCCTGCCGATGTTCGACGACCTGATGGCGCAGGCCGCGCCGCTCGGCAACGACGACGCGCCCGCGCCCGGCACCGACACGCTGGCCCAGGTGCTCTACACCTCGGGCACCACGGGCAAGCCCAAGGGCTGCCTGCACAGCCACCGCAACGTCTTCATGGCGGCCGTGTGCACGGCCGCAGGCATGTCACTCACGCGCAATGAGCGCACGCTGGTCGCGATGCCCGTGTGGCATTCGTCGCCGCTCAACAACTGGTTGCTGGGCACGCTGCTCATGGGCGGCACCGTCGTGCTGCTGCGCGAGTACGCGCCCAAGGCCTTTCTCGACACGCTGGCCGAAGAACGCATCACCTTCACCTTCGGCGCGCCCATCGCCTTTTTGGCGCCGCTGTCGGTGGTGCCCGATGTTGCGCGCTACGACTTCAGCGCGATGCGCCTGTGGGCCTACGGCGGCGGCCCGCTCGGTGCCGACATGGCGCGCAAGCTGGCCGACAGCTACCGCAGCGACCGCTTCGTGCAGGTCTACGGCATGACCGAATCGGGCCCGCTGGGCACCGTGCTCTACCCGGAAGACGCCATTGCCAAGGCCGGCTCGATCGGCCGCGCGGGCGTGCCGGGCGTGGCGATCGAGGTGCGCCATGCCGACGGCCGGCGCTGCGGCGCGGGCGAGGTCGGCGAAATCCACCTGCGTTCACCGGCCGCGATGCAGGGCTACCTCGACAACCCGCAGGCGAGCGCCGAGGCCTTCGATGCGCAAGGCTGGTACCGCACGGGCGACCTCGCGCGGGTGGACGAAGACGGCTTTCTGTTCATCGTCGACCGGCTGCGCGACATGATCATCACGGGCGGCGAGAACGTCTATTCGAAGGAAGTGGAAGACGCGCTGGGCGCCCACCCCGACGTGCAGGACGTGGCCATCATCGGCCGCCCGCACCCCGAGTGGGGCGAGACCGTGACGGCGGTGCTGGTGGCACGCGGAGGGCAGGCGCTTGAGGCGCGCGAACTGGTGCGTTTTCTCGAAGACCGGCTGGCGCGCTACAAGATTCCGCGCATCTTCGAAGTGCGCGAGAGCCTGCCGCGCACGGCGACGGGCAAGCTGCTGAAGCACCTGTTGCGCGACGCGGCCTGAGCACGCGCCCCGAAACAATCAGCGCCGCAGCAACGCCTGCCGCAGCAGCCGGGACGCCCGGTTGCGAATCCGCCCCTGCATCTCGCGCATGCTCGTGCGCGGCGCCACACGGGCGGTGGCGCAGGCCCACAAGAAGTCGTGCAGGATGGGCGTGTCGTCCACCGTCTCGGTGCTGCCGTACTTGTGGAACTCCGGGTGCCACTGGGTCGCCGCGATGTAGCCGCGCCCCTTTTCGGGCCGGCGGCGGATCGCTTCGGGCACGCGGTCGGGCAGGCTCCAGGCCTCGACCTCGAAGCCCGGCGCGAGCCCCTTGATGCCCTGGTGGTGAATGCTGTTGACGCGCGCCGTGTGCACCTCGGGGAACAGCTTCGACAGGCGCGTGCCCTGCACGATCTCGATCTGGTGGAAGTTCTGGTCGTAGGTCACCGGGTCGCGGTGGCGCACCGTCTCGGGGTGGCCGTGCTGCGCTTCGATGTCCTGGTAGAGCGAGCCGCCGAAGGCCACGTTGATCAGCTGCAGGCCGCGGCACACGCCGAAGATCGGCTTGCCGGCCTGCTCGAAGGCCTCGACCAGCGCAAGGTCGTACAGGTCGCGGATCTGGTCGCCGATCCAGGCGTCTTTCAAAGGCTCTTCGCCGTAGCTGCCGGGCCAGACATCGGCGCCGCCGTGCATCACCACGCCGTCGAGCCACTCGGCGTAGTGCGAGAGCTTGGTGTCACCGCGCGCCGTCTCGCCCGTGGGGCAGGGCACCATCACCACCATCGCGCCGGCCGACATGAGCCAGTGCGCGATCGACTGTTCGACGTACTGCAGCGTCTTGTTCGTGAAGAGCGAGCGGGCCGGGTCGGCGTGCGAGAAGCAGGCGGACAAGCCGATTTTGAGTCGGGCGGCGACAGGCTGAGACATCTCGATGGGTTCCCTGTGGACAAAGTTCATTGTGCGCCCATCGAACTTCGGTCGTGTGTCAGCCGAACCCCCGAAGTATGCTGTGCGGCGCATCAGGAGACACGCATGAAGACGATCAAGGGGCCGGGCATTTTCCTGGCCCAGTTCGCGGGCGACACGGCCCCGTTTCACTCGCTCGACGCCATCGCCGGATGGGCCGCGGGCCTCGGCTACAAGGGCGTTCAGATCCCGAGCTGGGACGCGCGCCTCATCGACCTGAAGCGCGCCGCCGAGAGCAAGACCTACTGCGACGAGATCAAGGGCACGCTTGCGGGCCACAGCCTGGAGATCACCGAGCTCTCGACCCACCTGCAGGGCCAGCTGGTCGCGGTGCACCCGGCCTACGACGCGGGCTTCGACGGCTTTGCGGCGCCCGAGGTGCGCGGCAACCCCGTCGCGCGCCAGCAGTGGGCGGTGCAGCAGCTGCACCACGCGGCCAAGGCCTCGGCGAATCTTGGGCTTACGGCGCACGCGACCTTCTCGGGCGCGCTGGCCTGGCCGTATCTATATTCGTGGCCGCCGCGCCCGCCGGGCCTCATCGAGGAAGCCTTCGACGAACTGGCGCGCCGCTGGCGCCCGATCCTCGATGCCTTCGATGCGGTGGGCGTCGACGTGGGCTACGAAATTCATCCCGGCGAAGATCTGCACGACGGCGTGAGCTACGAGATGTTCCTGGAGCGCGTAGGCAACCATCCGCGTGCCTGCCTGCTCTACGACCCGAGCCACTTCGTGCTGCAGCAGCTCGACTACCTGGCCTACATCGACCACTACCACGAGCGCATCAAGCTCTTCCACGTGAAGGACGCCGAGTTCAACCCGACCGGCAAGCAGGGCGTGTACGGCGGCTTCCAGAGCTGGATCAACCGCGCGGGGCGCTTCCGCTCGCTGGGCGACGGGCAGGTCGACTTCAAGGCCATCTTCTCGAAGATGGCGCAGTACGACTTCCCGGGCTGGGCGGTGCTCGAATGGGAGTGCTGCATCAAGCACCCGGAAGACGGCGCGCGCGAAGGCGCCACCTTCATTCGCGACCACATCATCCGCGTGGCCGACCGTGCCTTCGACGACTTCGCGGCCGGCGGGGCGGATGTGGCGGCCAATCGGCGGATGCTCGGGATCTAGCTCGTCGCGCGGATCGCGTCGTCGAGGATTTCGAGGCCGCGATCGATCTCCGCCTCCGTCACGTTCAGCGGCGGCGCGATGCGCCACACGGCCGCCATGCCGCCGACGGCCACGATGTTCATGCTCAGGCCGCGCGCCATGCAGGCGTCGGTGATGGCCCGGCCGCGCTCGGCGTCGGGCGCGCGGGTCTCGCGGTCTTTCACCAGTTCCACGCCCTGCAGCAGGCCGTGGCCGCGCACGTCGCCGATCACCTCGTGCCGCGCCTTCAGCGTGGCCAGGCCCCGGCTCAGCCGCTCGCCCATGGCGGCGGCGCGCTGGTTGAGCCCTTCTTCCTCGAGCACGTCGAGCACCGCCAGCCCGACCTCGGCCGGCAGCGGGTCCGACACGTGCGAGGTGACGTGCACGAAGCCTTTCTCGTGGCAGTCCTGTTCGATGGCCTCGCTGGTGACCGTGGCGCCGATCGCCAGGCCGCCGCCCAGCGTCTTCGAGACGGTGAGGAAGTCGGGCACCACGCCCATTTGCTCGAAGGCGAAGTTGCTGCCCAGGCGGCCGAAGGCGGTCTGGGCTTCGTCGAGGATGAGCAGCATGCCGCGCTCGCGGCACTTGGCCTGCAGCTTCGGAAAGTAGCCGGGCGGCGGCACGATCACGCCGGCCGAGCTCAGCACCGGCTCGGCAATGAAGGCCGCGAGCGAGCCGCTGGACTGCGCATCGACCATGTCGAAGCCGACGTCGAGGCAGGTGGTGTCGCAGGCGTCGCGGCAATGGCGGATGGGGCAGCGGTAGCAATGCGGCGCGGGGATCGACATGGTGCCGGGCTTGCGCGGCCCGTAGTCGACGTGGTGCCGGCCCGCGAAGGTGAGCGCGGCCATGCCGCCGTTGACGCCGTGCCAACCGCCGTTCAGGCCCACGATCTCGTAGCGGCCGGTGGTCACGCGCGCCATGCGCGCGGCGGCCTCGTTGGCCTCGCCGCCGGTCGACAGGAACAGCGATTTCGACAGCGACGGCGGCAGCATCGCCGCCAGCCGCCCGGCCAGCGCCGGCACGGCCGGCCCGACAAAGCCGCTGTACAGGTGCAGCGCGCCTTCGCAGGCTTTCTCGATCGCCGCGACGATGCGCGGGTGGTTGTGGCCGATGGTGGCGCACATCTGGCCCGAGGTGAAGTCGAGGATCTCGCGCCCGTGCTGGTCCCACAGCGTGGCGCCGCGCGCCTTGACGATGACATGCGGGCTCAGCCCCATGCCGTAGCGCACGAGATGCTTGCTGACCACGGGGTCGTAGGTTGTGCCTTCGGCCATCGGATGCTCCTTGTTCGTCGGGGGAGTCCCAGCGTAGCCATCGGCCACGAAATCGGCTGTCGTTGTGAGGGCCTCAAACCGAAGCCGATTGCCGCCGCGTTGCGCCACACTGGCGGCACCATGAAAACCGGCACCCTCGATCGCATCGACCAGTGCATCCTGGCCGAACTGCAGGCCGACGCGGGCCTGCAGAACCAGACGCTGGCCGAGCGCGTGAACCTCTCGCCCTCGGCTTGCCTGAAGCGCGTGCAGCGGCTGCGGCGAGCGGGCGTGATTCGCGAGGAAGTGGCGATCCTCGATGCCGCGCGCGTGGGTTTTCCGGTGCTGGTGATCTCGCGCGTGTCGCTGCGCAGCACCACGCGCGAGGCGATCCAGGCCTTCGAGCGCAAGGTGCATGCGCTGCCGCAGGTGCTGCAGTGCCACTGCGTGGCCGGCGAAACCGACTTCGTGCTCGTGATCTGCGCGCGCTCGCTGCCCGCCTACCAGGCCTTCGCGCAGGAGCAGCTCGGCGACGCGCTGGAACTGGAGAACTATTCGAGCGACATCGTGCTGTCGACCACCAAGTTCACGACCCGGCTGCCACTGGACAGCTGAGTTGCTATATTTTTAATAGCTAATGATGCAAGACAGGCGCCACTTCGACGCCTTTTTCATGCAGTCGTTGTTTTTAAGACAAGCAACTGTCATGCCCTGCAAGCTATAATGTCGGGTTCGTTTCGATACCACGACGAAGAATTTCGTCACTCCCGCCGGCTGACCTGCACTGTCCTTGGATTCTTCAGGCCTCTCATTTTCAAGCCGGCTTCACAGTGTGTTGGAGCGCCAGACCGGGCGCCCATGATTGCCACCACTGCCTTCGTTCCTGTTGAAGCGAATTGCGCATCCCCCGCGCCGTTGCGGCCGGTCCGCGTCCGTTTTCAATTATTTTTCAGGCTCTTCGCGCGCTGTCTCTGCGCGCGGCGCCAAGGCTTCATGGACATCATTCAACACAGTATCGCGGTGGGCAAGTACCTTGTTTCCCCGCTCATTCGACACCAGGACGACGGCGGCTTTGCCGCCTCCGTCTCGATCCGCTCCGGCCACGGCAGCGGCATGCACGACCGCGTGATGCGTTTCACGCCGCGCTTTGCCAGCCACGCCGCGGCGCTCGGCTACGCCATCGAACAGGGCCTGGGCTGGGTGCGCGAACGCGCACCGGTGGCCCCTCTCGCACTTCCGTGCGCGGCCTGAAACAATTACGCCCCATTCCATCTCCAACACACATCGAACGATTCAGAGGTAATCACTTATGCCCAAGGAAGAACTGATCGAAATGAACGGCGCAGTGACCGAAGTCCTGCCCGACTCGCGCTACCGCGTCACGCTCGACAACGGTCACCAGCTGATCGCCTACAGCGGCGGCAAGATGCGCAAGCACCACATCCGCATCCTGGCCGGCGACAAGGTGTCGCTCGAGCTCTCGCCCTACGACCTGACGAAGGGCCGCATCACGTTCCGTCACCTGGAACGCCGCGGTCCCCCGCCAACCAACAACAACTCGCCCCGTCGCTGAGCGACGCCCGGCCGGCCTTGCAGAGCGCCCTCCCGGAGGGGGCCCTGCAAGGCCTTTGTCTTTTCCGGGCGTCCCTTTTCCTTTTGCGTCTTCCTGTCTGTATGTCTCCGGCTGCCGAACGATGAACTCCACCACCTCCCCAGCCGGCGGCCTCCAGGCCGAACCCCACGGCTTTGCCACGCTGGCGCTTTCGCCCCAGATGCTGGCCAACCTCACCCAGCTCGGCTACACGCAGATGACGGCCATCCAGGCCGCCGCACTGCCGCCCGCCTTGCTCGGCAAGGACCTGATCGCGCAGGCCAAGACCGGCAGCGGCAAGACCGCCGCCTTTGCGCTGGCGCTGCTGTCCAACCTGAACCCGCGCCGCTTCGCCATCCAGGCGATGGTGCTGTGCCCCACGCGCGAGCTGGCCGACCAGGTCACGACCGAAATCCGCCGGCTGGCGCGCGCCGAAGAAAACATCAAGGTGGTCACGCTCTGCGGCGGCGTCGCGCTGCGCGGGCAGATTGCCAGCCTGGAGCACGGCGCGCACATCGTCGTGGGCACGCCGGGCCGCATCATGGACCACCTGGAGCGCGGCAACCTCGACCTCTCGGCGATGAACACGCTGGTGCTCGACGAAGCCGACCGCATGCTCGACATGGGCTTCTTCGACGACATCGTGACGGTGGCGCGCCAGTGCCCCAAGGAACGCCAGACGCTGCTGTTCTCGGCCACCTACCCCGAAGGCATCGCCAAGCTCGCGCAGCAGTTCATGAAGAACCCCGAGCAGATCACCGTGCAGGCTCAGCATGAAGGCAGCAAGATCCGCCAGCGCTGGTACCAGGTGAAAGACAGCGAGCGGCTGCACACCGTGAGCCTGCTGCTCGACTATTTCCGTCCCGTGAGCACGCTGGCCTTCTGCAACACCAAGCAGCAGTGCCGCGACCTCGTCGAGGTGCTGCAGGGGCAGGGCTTCAGCGCGATGGCGCTGTTCGGCGAGCTGGAGCAGCGCGAGCGCGACCAGGTGCTGGTGCAGTTTGCCAACCGCAGCTGCTCGGTGCTCGTGGCCACCGACGTGGCGGCGCGCGGGCTGGACATCTCGCACCTCGAAGCCGTGATCAACGTCGACGTGACGCCCGACTCCGAGATCCACATCCACCGCGTGGGCCGCACCGGCCGCGTGGGCCAGCAGGGCGGCTCGGAAGGGCTGGCGCTCAACCTGGCCAGCATGAACGAGATGGGCTTCGTCGGAAAGATCGAGCAGCTGCAGGGCCGCGAATCCGAATGGCACAACCTGGCCGAGCTCACGCCCGCCCCGGGCGCGCCGCTCACGCCGCCGATGGCCACGCTGCAGATCGTCGGCGGGCGCAAGGAAAAGATCCGCGCCGGCGACGTGCTGGGCGCGCTGACCGGCGACTGCGGCTATGCCAAGGAGCAGGTCGGCAAGATCAACGTCAACGAGTACTCGACCTATGTTGCGGTGGACCGCAGCATTGCCGAAGAAGCCGCACGCAAGCTGGACAACGGCCGCGTGAAAGGCAAGAGCGTCAGGGTGCGCCTGCTAACACCGCAGTCGACCTGACATCCGTCCCATGGCCCCTCGTTTCGGCGCTTGGCAGATGAAATCTGCCGATGTGGCCTAATCGGGGGTCGAACATCCTATTTATCCGAGCTTTCCATGCCCAAGAAAATCCGTACCGAAGCCGACCGTCTTGCCAGCCCGAAGCCGACGCCCATGCCCGGCTACACCGCGCCTCGCACCGGTGGCGGCCAGAAGATCAGCCTCGAGCGCGGCACCGCCACGCGCAGCAAGAAGAACCCGGGCAAGCGCCCCACCAAGGGCGGCTGATCCAGCCCCCGCGGCTCTTTCTTCGGAGCCACGACGAACGCGCCCCCGGGCGCGTTTTGTCATTGGGCCCGCCAAAACCAAGGCCGCCATGTCCGACGACAACCAGATCTACATTCCGCCCTCGTTCTTCGCGGTCTACAGCGACGCGCGCCAGCGCCTGCGCGAGCCGATCGACGTGGTGCGCGCGCGCTACGAAATCTGCGAAGACCTCGCCGGTCACCTCGTAGGCCATGCGCAGATCCAGCACCACACCGAGGTGCCGGTCGAAAGCGAGATCCTGCGGCGCATCCACGCGGGGCTCGCCACGCCGGAATCCGGCGTGGCGCCCGCCGAGGCCGAATGGATCGTGCAGCGGCTGGCCGAGCTGCTGGGCTGGCCCGGCCCCGAGCCCGTCGCAGCCGACGATTAAGAAAAGCAGGGGCGCACGGTGCGGCTCAAGGTCGGAGAACTCGCCAGGCGCACCGGCCTCACGGTGCGCACGCTGCACCACTACGACGCCGTCGGCCTGCTCGTGCCCTCGGCGCGCTCCGAGGCCGGCTACCGGCTCTACGACGCCACCGACATCGGCCGCCTGCACGCGATCCAGGCGCTGCGGCTGCTGGGCCTGCCGCTGGCCGACATCGACGGCCTGCTGGCGGCGCAGGGCGGGGCGCTGCCGGACATCCTCCGGCGCCAGATCGTCTCGCTCGACGAGCAGATCGCCCAGGCCACGGCGCTGCGCGAACGGCTCGGCCTGCTCGAACAGCGCCTGAGCGACGGCGACCCGCCCGGCCCGCAGGACTGGCTCGCCACGCTGGAGCAGATGAGCACCTACGCGCGTTATTTCAGCCCGGCCGAAGTCCAGTCGCTGATGACCAACGGGAAGGCCGTGGCCGCGCTGTGGCCACCGCTGATCGCCGAGGTCACGGCGTGCATGGCCGGCGGCGTGCCGGCCGACGCGCCGCAGCTGCAGCCGCTGGCCGCCCGCTGGATGACGCTGATCGGCCTCTGGATGGACAGCGACTTCGACCGCGTCACGCGCTGGCGCGAGATGTACCGGCGCGAGCCGGTGGTGCGGCTCGACAACGGGCCGTCGGCCGAACTCATCGCCTACATCGAACAGGCCATCGGCCTGCGCATGGCCGCGCTGCTGCGCCACCTGAGCACCGGCGACCTGGCGCGGCTCGGCCCGCCGCCCGACGACGAATGGCGCCAGCTGGCGCACGAACTCGCCGACCTGCAGGCGCGCGGCGTTGCGCCCGGCGACGCCGCCGTGCAGGCCATCGCGCGCAGCTGGGCGCAGCTCTTCGAGGCCTTCACCGACCACGACCCGGCCCTGGCGGCCCGCCTGATGCAGGCGATGGCCGCGGAGCCGGTGCTGCAGGCCGGCGCGGTCGCCACGCCCGCCGTGCGCGAGTACCTGCTGCGCGCCATGGCCCTGGCCCGGCCCGACGCCACCACACCCCCTTGACCCTGACGTTGCGTGAGGCTCGAGAGTGGGCCTCATGAACAACGCACCCACACCTCAACGGCTCCACGCGCTCGACAACCTCCGCGCCCTGATGATGTGGCTCGGCATCGTGCTGCACGTGGCGATCAACCACCTCACTGTCGATTCGCCGCTGCCCTGGCGCGACCCGAAGACCTCGCCGGTCGCCGACCTGCTGCTGCTCTTCATCCACAGCTTTCGCATGCCGGTGTTCTTCGTGCTGGCCGGCTTCTTCGTCGCGCTGCTGGTCGAGCGGCGCGGCGCCCACGGCATGCTGAAGAACCGCAGCCTGCGGCTCGCGCTGCCCTTCGCGATCTTCTGGCCGCCGCTGTTCGTGGGGACCGCGGTGCTGGCGATGGCCTACATCCACCTGACCGTGCGCGGCGTGCCGGGCATCGACACCGCACTCACGCCCGCGCGGCAGCCCGGCGGTTCGCCCTTCAACACCATGCACCTGTGGTTCCTCTACCAGCTGTTCTGGCTCAGCGTGCTGGCCTGGGCCGGCGTGCGGCTGCAGCGCTTCGTGCCGGCGCGACTGCGCAATGCCGTCGCGCGCGGCTTCGCGGTGCTCGCGGAACGCCGCTGGGGTTTCGTGGTGCTGGCGCTGCCGCTGGCGGTGACGGGCGCTTTCCATCCGTCCGGCTTCGTGATGGAGAGCGGCGCGTTCCTGCCGCCGTTCTCCGAGTGGATGCAGAGCGGCCTGTTCTTCGTGTTCGGCTGGTATGTGCACCGCGACCAGGAGCGCCTGCTCGCGCGCTTCGCTGCGCGCTGCAAGGGCCTCGCGTTCACCGGATTGGCCTTCTTCGTTGTGACACTCGCGCTGCTGGACGCCATGCGCGGGCCCGGTGCGCACCGCCTGCCGCACCCCGAGTTCTGGATCGCCTTCGCCTACAACGCGACCTCGTGGCTCTGGAGCATGGCGCTGATCGGCGGCTTCCTGCGCTACCTGCCGCGCCAGAACGCGGTGCTCGCGTACCTCTCGCACAGCGCGTACTGGGTGTACCTGGTGCACATGCTCGGCACCATCGGCTTCGGCATCCTGCTGTTCCACGCGCCGCTGGGTGCGCTCGCGAAGATGGGGCTCAACATCGCGGCCACCTCGCTGGTGGCGCTGGCGAGCTACCAGCTGCTGGTGCGCCACACCGTCATCGGTCGGCTGCTGAACGGTCAGCGCGCCGCAAACCGTTCCAGCAAAAAGTCGACAAAGGCACGCGTCTTCGCCGCCAGGTGACGCGACGGGTACACGGCGTACACCGGCGTACGGTCGGCCTCCCAGTCGTCGAGCACGGCTTCGAGCCGGCCCGCCGCCAGCTCGTGCTCGACGTAGATGCGCGGGATCAGGCTCACGCCGAAGCCCGCGAGCACCGCGTCGCGCACGGCGATGCTGGAGCTGACCTTGTAGCGCCCGTCGATGGGCACCGCCACGCTGCGCCCGGCGCGGCTGAAGGTCCATTTGTTCGCGTGGCCCGACAGGGTGAACTGCACGCAGTTGTGGGCCTTCAGGTCTTCGGGCGCGGCGGGCCGGCCGGCGGTGGCGAAGTAGCCGGGCGCGCCGCACAGCACGTGCGTCATGGTCATGAGCTCGCGCGCGACGAGGCTCGAATCTTCCAGCCGGTCGCTGCCGCGGATCGCGAGGTCGTAGCCCTCGCCGATGAGGTCGGTGCGCGTGTCCTGCAGGTTCAGCTCGAGCCGCAGGTTCGGGTGGCGGTCCATGAAGGCGGGGATGTGCGGCGAGATGCAGGTCAGCGCAAAGGTCAGCGGTGCGCTCACGCGCAGCACGCCACCCGGGCTCGCACCCACGGGCGCCAGCGCAGCGTCGGCCTCGTCCAGGTCGTCGAGGATGCGCGCGAGCCGCTCCACGTAGGCCGCGCCGGCCTCGGTGAGGCTCATGCTGCGCGTGGTGCGGTTGATGAGCCGCACCTTCAGGTGCGCCTCCAGCTCGGCGATGTTCTTGCTGACGGCCGCGGCCGACAGCCCCAGCTGCCGCGCGGCGCCGGCAAAGCTGCCCGCGGCGGCGGTGGTGCGAAAGACCTTGAGGGCGGTGAGATGGTCCATGGGCAGGCGTTCGATTGACGACTGGCGGTAAAGAATCAATTCATTATTCGGACATTCACAACCATGGGTCAATTGAATAGATTCAGGCCATGACTTCCCGCACCACCGACGTCCTGCTCACCGCCATTGCGCCCGCGATCTGGGGCAGCACCTACATCGTGACCACCGAGCTGCTGCCGGCGAACTACCCGCTGACGGTGGCGCTGCTGCGCGCACTGCCGGCGGGCCTGCTGCTGATGCTCATCGTGCGACAGCTGCCGCCCCGGGCGTGGTGGGGGCGCATCTTCCTGCTGGGGGCGCTGAACTTCTCGGTGCTGTGGGCGATGCTGTTCCTGGCGGCCTACCGGCTGCCGGGCGGCGTGGCGGCCACGATCACCTCGGTGCAGCCGCTGTTCGTGGTGTTCCTCGCCGGCCTGCTGCTGGGCGCGCCGGTGCGCGCGCTGTCGGTGGCGGCGGCCGTGATCGGCATGGGCGGGGTGGCGCTGCTGGTGCTCACGCCGAACGCCACGCTCGACGCGCTGGGCATTGCCGCGGCGCTCACAGCGGCCGTGTCGATGGCCTTCGGCACGGTGCTGAGCCGGCGCTGGCAGCCGCCGGTGTCGGCGCTGACCTTCACGGCCTGGCAGCTGACGGCGGGTGGCCTGCTGCTGCTGCCGGTGGCGCTGTGGCTGGAACCGCCGCTGCCCGCGCTCACGGCGATGAACTGGGTCGGCTTCGCCTGGCTCGGCCTGATCGGCGCCGCGCTCACCTACATCGTGTGGTTCCGCGGCGTGGCCCGGCTGGAGCCCTCGGCGATCGCGCCACTGGCCTTCCTGAGCCCGGTGACGGCGGTGATCCTGGGCTGGGCGCTGCTGGGCCAGAGCCTGTCGGGCTGGCAGATGGCGGGCATCGGCATCGTGATCGCGAGCATCTGGCTGAGCCAGCAGGCGCAGCGCGGTGCGCAGCCGGTGCCGGCGGTGCAGCCCGCACCGAGTCGTTGAGGTTTCAGCCCACCGGCGCGGCGCGCCGCAGCAGCTGCAGGTAGCCGGGCTGCACTTCCATGCGCGCGGTCGCGCCCCGGCGCTGCAGCAGGCGGTGCGCCTTCGGCAGCGCCCAGCAGGGCAGGTTGGTGAACATGTGGTGCTCGCAGTGGTAGTTGACCCAGTAGGGCGCCACGAAGATGCGTTCGAGCCAGCCGGCGTGCGTGGTGCGCGCCTGGCGCAGCGGGTCGGCTTCGTTCTGCGCCACCAGCGCATGCTCGGCGATGTTGCGCACGCGGCTCACGAGCGGCAGCCAGGTCGCCATCGGCAGCAGCCACATCAGCACCCAGGCCCACCAGACCCCGGCGAGCGTGAAGGCCAGCAGGCCCAGGCCGTTGCCGATGAGAAAGCGCTTGTCCTTTGCCAGCGCGCGCCCGAACACGCGCAGCGCCGACTCGCCCGGCGCGCGCTGGCGAAGGGCCTCGGCGATGTGGCCGAAGCGCTGCTTGTAGAAGGTCTGCCCGCTCAGGTCGCGCACGACCTTGCGCCACATCGAGTCGCGCGAGATCGGAAAGGGCGCCGACAGCACGAGGTCCGGGTCTTCGGTCTGTTGCACGAAGCGGTGGTGCTGCAGGTGGTACGGCCGGTAGTCGCGCAGCGTGGGCGAGCACAGCCAGTAGCCCACCCAGTCGTTGACCTTGCGGTTGCGGTGCAGCCCCGCGTGCGCGGCGTCGTGCATGAGGATGAACAGGCCCAGCTGGCGCGTGCCGACGATCGGCACCATGAGCGGAATGGTCCACGGCCACACGATGCCCACCGCCATCGCGGCGCCGATCACGCCCCAGCAGTGCGCCACCAGCCACAGGCCCCGCCACGACGAACGCGTGGTGAGCGATTGCCATTCGTCGGGGGTGAAGAAGTCGTCGGGTTGAGCGCGGGGTGCAGCGGCCATCGGGCCAGTATGCGGCGAAGGCGCCGGCAGATCACGCGTAGTTCCCCGGTATGGACGCGTGCGGGCGAGGCCCTTCGGCCTACTTGTCGATGATTTTTCGGGCGAAGACTTCGAGGTAGTCCATGAGCCGCTCGGCGCCCGCGATGGCCGCGGCCTCGTCGCCGGTGGCGATGCCCTGCGCCAGTTCGAGGTGCGCGTTGGCGCCCTCGACGATCTCGCCCTCGTGCTGGTAGGCGTACCAGAAGCGCCGGCACTGCACGATGAGCGGCACCACCGCCTTCACCGCCGAGTCGTTGTGGCTGGCGTGGTGCGTGACGAGGTCGAGCGCGCGGTCGGCGTGCATGTAGTCGGTCAGGTCGCCGCGGCCGGCGGCTTCGACCATGGCCTCGGCGCAGCGCACGATGGCCTGGCGCTGCGGCGCGGTGGCGCGGCGCGCGGCGCAGGCCGCAATCAGTTGCTCGAGCACGCGGCGGGTCTGGATCACGTCGAGGTGGTCGGCCAGGTCGATGGTCGACACCAGCAGGCCGCGTCGCGGCTGCTGCACGATGAGGCCGATCGACACCATGCGCATCAGCGCCTCGCGCACCGGCGTGCGGCCCAGGCCCGTGCGCTCGGCCAGCTCGGCCTCGACGATCTGGCTGCCGGGCTCCAGCTGCATGGTGGACAGCAGCGCCTCGATGGCGTCGTAGGCCAGGTCGGCCGCGCGGCGCTTGGGCGGGGGTCGGGGAGCGGTCTTCGGGGCGGCCATGGTGGGGATGTGGGTGTGCTCGTGCGTGTACAGATGCGGGGCCGTCATTGTCGGGCGTCGCCGGGCGCTGCGAGCCCGGCCAGTGTCTCGATGCGGACCGGCACCAGCGGCGGGCGCGGCGCGGGCGGCGTCCAGCCGAACAGGAACTGCGCCGCGTCGCCGCAGACGCGCCCCTGGCAGGCGCCCATGCCGCAGCGGCGGTGCAGCTTGGCATCGGTCCAGCCGGTGCAGGCCGAGAGCGCGGCAAAGGGCACGTCCTCGCAGCGGCACACGAGCGTGTCGGGGCGGGGCAGGGCCTTGAGGTCGTCGGCCAGCGCGAAGCGGCGGTGCAGTTGCGCCGCGAAAGCGTTCCAGCGCGCGCGTTCGCGGTCGTGGGTGCGGGCCTTGGCGGTCTCACCGACGGCCGCATGACCGGCGATGGTGCCCTGCACCAGCGCGCGCTCGCTGCCGCCGAAGCCGGTGCACTCGCCGGCCGCGTAGACGCCCGCGACGCTCGTGGCCTGCAGCGGATCGACTGCGATGGCTTGGCCCGTGAGTGCGCAACCGAGCAGCTGGCCCAGCTGCGTGTTCGGCGTGAGCCCGAAGCCGCAGGCGATGCGGTCGCAGGCCATCTCGACCTCGCGGCTGCCTTGGCGCAGCCGCACCGATTCGACCTGCGTCGTGCCTTGCGCCGAGACCACACGCGTCGCCGTGCGGTAGCGCGCATCGGCCAGCGTGAGCGCCTGCACGGCCTTGCCGGGCCAGCGCACGAGGCTGGCACCGAAGGCCGCGACCGAAGCGAAGGACGCCTGCTCGGCGATGCGCAGGACCTGCGCGCCCGCCGCTTTGGCCGTGGCTGCGGCGGCCAGCAGCAAGGGTCCGCTGCCTGCGATGACGATGCGTTCGCCCTCGACCGGCAGGCCCGCCTTGATCAGCGCCTGCAGGCCGCCCGCACCCGTCACGCCGGGCAGCGTCCAGCCGGGGAAGGGCAGCAGCAGTTCGCGTGCGCCGGTGCACAGGATCAGCTTTTTCCACTGCATGCGCGTCGCGCCGTCGGCGTCTTCGAGCAGCAACTCATGCGAAGCAGGCGCAGCGACGACACGCGTGCCGCTGCGCACGCGGATGTTCGCGTGGCGTGCGAGCGCATCGCGCCACTGGCGCGCCACGGGCGGCAACGAAGCGCCAGGGCCGTCGCGCCAGATCTGTCCGCCGGGCGCGGGGTTGTCGTCGATCACCACGACCGACGCACCACTCGGCGCCGCCGCCACGGCCGCAGCCATGCCCGCGGGGCCCGCGCCGACGACCAGCACATCGCACGTGTCGAACGCCACGCCGCTCATGCCGTCGTCTCCACGCGCATGCCCTCGGCGCACACGGTCTGGCACGCGAGGCGTCGTCGCCCATCGATCTGCACGCGGCATTCCTGGCACACGCCCATGCCGCAGAACGGCGCACGCGGCTGGCCCGTGACCGAGGTGCGCGCCGCGCCCATGCCGCCCGCAACGCGCAAGGCGGCGGCGACCGAACTGCCCGCCTTCACGCGCACCAGCTGGCCATCGATGTGCAGTTGCGTCTGATCGCTCATGCCCTCTCCCGCAGGCCGCGCGGCGCGTACGGCGCGGCGTCGAAATCGGGCGTCGCGCCGGTCATCAGCGCCGCGAGCACATGCGCGCTGCCCGGCGCCGTGGTCACGCCCAGCCCTTCGTGCCCGACGGCGAGCCAGAGCTTCTCGCGCCACGGGTGCTTGCCCAGCAGCGGCAGGCCGTCGGGCGAGGCGGCGCGCAGGCCGGTCCACGCACGCACGGCGTTCAGGCCAGCGAGCCCCGGCAGGTAGTCGAGCGTGCGCTGCAGCATGCGCGCGAGCATCGGCGCCTCGACGGCCAGGTCGGTCGTGTCGAACTGGCGCGACGAACCCACCAGCAGTTGCCCCGTGGGCCGCGGCTGCACATTGAAGGCGACCGAGTCGCCGTCGCTGTGGTGCGCACTGGTCACGTAGCCGAGCTCGACGAGTTGGTGGTGCACCGTGCCCGGGTAGCGGTCGGTGATGAGCAGGTGGCCCTTCTTCGGGCGGATCGGCAGCTCGGGGCACAGCGCCGTCGCTTCGATGCCGTTGGCGAGCACGACCTGCGGCGCGCGGCGGCGGCTGCCGTCGGCCAGGCGCAGCGTGCCGTCGTCTTCAAGGGCCTCGACCTTCGCGTGCTCGACGTGCACCGACGCCGCATGCTGCGCGAGCAGCCAGCGCGCCGCATTCGGCGCATAGAGGATGCCGTCGCCCGGCACTTCGAGCGCACCCGACAGGCCGGCGCGCAGGGCAGGTTCGGCGCGCGCGAGTTCGGCCGCAGTCAGCAGCCGGCTCTCGATGCCGAGCGCGCCCAGCCGCTGCTGCTTGCGTTCGGCTTCGGCCATTTCTTCGTCGTTCGCCGCGATCCAGAGCGTGCCGCAGGGGCTGTAGGCGCAGTCGGCACCCAGGCGCGGCGCAAGGGCGCGCCATTGCGCAACCGAATGGCGGCTGAGTTCGAGCTCGGCCGCGTTGTCGTCCATCACCACGAGGTGGCCCATGCCCGCGCCGGTGGCACCGCCCAGGCGCGCATCGAGCACGCACACGCGGCGGCCCGCCTGCGCCAGCGCATGGGCACACGCCGCGCCGACGATGCCGGCGCCGATGACGATGACGTCCGCGTCCATGCGCGCCGGTGTCAGAGCCGGATGCCCCAGCCGAAGGGATCTTCGTCTTCGATGAGCAGCGTGGCCTCGGCGCTGATGTGCGCGCGGCCGCGCAGCGTGGGAATGACCTGGTCGCCGTCCATCGCGTAGCTCGCCTCGAAGACGCTGCCGATCACGCTGGCCTGCGTCCACACCGCACCCGGCGCGAGCTTGCCGTCCGCCGCGAGGCAGGCGATCTTGGCGCTGGTGCCGGTGCCGCAGGGCGAGCGGTCGTAGGCGTTGCCGGGGCACAGCACGAAGTTGCGGCTGTCGGCGCCGGCATCGTCGTCAGCAAAGAGTTCGATGTGGTCGATCTCCGCGCCGTTCGCGCCCGTGATGCCCTGCGCCGCCAGCGCCTTGCGCAACGCGGCCGTGTAGTCGGTGAGCGCCGCGAGGTTGTCGCTCGCCACGCGCTGGCCGTGCTCGCTCACGAGGAAGAACCAGTTGCCGCCCCACGCCACGTCGCCGCGCACGGCGCCGTGGCCGGGCACGTCGACCGCCACCTGGTGCAGGTGCCGGTAGGCGGGCACGTTGCGCACGCTCACCGAGCCGTCTTCATGCAGCGTGGTCGTCACCGTGCCGACAGGCGTCTCGATGCGGTGCTCGCCCACGCCGATGCGCCCCATGTGCGCCAGGCTCGCGACCAGCCCGATGGTGCCGTGGCCGCACATGCCCAGATACCCGGCGTTGTTGAAGAAGACCACGCCGGCCGCCGCATCGGGCGATACCGGCTCGCACAGCAGCGCGCCGACCACGACGTCGCTGCCGCGCGGCTCGAGCACGGCGGCTGCGCGCCACTTGTCATGTTGATCTGCCAGCAGCGTGCGGCGCTCGGCCATGGAGCCTTTCCCCAGATCGGGAAAGCCGCCGATCACAAGGCGCGTGGGCTCGCCGCCCGTGTGCGAGTCGATGACCTGGATGCGTTGCATACGTGTGGAGCTCAGTAGCTTGCAATCGGCACCGGGGCCGCGTTCTTGAACGTGAAAACGGTGATGGGCGCCTGCTTCATGTTGCCCTTGTCGTCGTACGCGTAGGTGGCGGCCACGCCCTTGTAGGTGGTCTTGTAGAGCTCGGCGCCGACCTTGTCGGGGTCGATGGTGTTGGCCTTCTTCATCGACTCGCCGATGAACAGCACCTGGTCGTAGTACGAGGCGGCGTACGCATCGGGATCGATGTTGAAGCGCTTCTTGAACTTCTCCTTGAAGGCCGGGCCGCTCTGCGCCTTCTCGAGCATCGAGCCGCCTTGCGCGCAGAACACCAGGTCGTTCACCGCGTCGCCGCCGATCTTGCCGGTGGCCGGGCTGCACACGGTGTCGCCGCCCAGCAGCTTGCCGGGCACCGCCAGCTGCTTCATCTGGCGCGCCATGGGCGCGGCCTGCGGCGCGTAGCCGCCGAAGAAGATCGCCTCGGGCGCCTTGCCCTTCATGTTGGTCAGGATGGCGGTGAAATCGACGGCTTTGTCGGTGGTGAACTCCTGGCCCACGATCGTCAGGCCCTGCTTCTTGGCCTCTTTGGTGAACTCTTCGGCGAGGCCCTGGCCGAAGGCCGTGCGGTCGTCGATCACGCCGACCTTCTTCACCTTCAGTTCCTTGGCCGCGTACACGGCCATGGCGCCGCCGATCTGGTTGTCGCTCGCGATGATGCGGTACAGGTTCTTGTAGCCGCCCTGCGTGACCTTCGGGTTGGTGCCCACGGTGGACACCAGCGTGCCGCCGTCGCTGTAGATGCGCGAGGCCGGAATGGCCACGCCCGAGCAGTACGGGCCCATGACGAACTTGACGCCGTCGTCGACGAATTTCTGCGCCACGCTCACGCCGGTCTTGGCGTCGCACTGGTCGTCTTCGGAAATCAGCTCGAACTTCAGCGTCTTGCCGCCGACGCTGAGCTTCTTCGCGTTGAGCTCCTCGATGGCCAGGCGGATGCCGTTTTCATTGTCCTTGCCCGCGAAGGCGTTGGGACCCGACAGCGGACCGCTGTGGCCGATCTTGACCACCTGCTCCTGCGCGTGCGCGGGGCTTGCCACGGCCAGGGCCACAAGGCCCGCGAGACTGAGTGAGGAAACCATGCCTGCTTGTGACTTCATGCTTCGTCCTAGGGTTAAGAACAATGAAAAACGACAGGGCCGACTCCACGGCTACCTGTCGCAGTTTAAATATATTAAGTACATATCTTGTAGATATCTGTGGGGCAAGCGCTCTTCCGGGCTGCGGGCTTCTGTGATATCTGTGAACAAACGGGCCGCTCAGGGCGGCGATCCCGCCGACGGGGAGCCCCACGACAGCGCCCAGCGTGCCCGGGACACTGGGTGCTTCCCGCAGCGAAATCAAGGAGGAGCGAAGCGGGGGACATTCGCGGAGGGAAGTACCCGGTGGCCCGGGCACGCGCCCCGAACAGGAGCGCAAAAAAAGGTCAGTCGACCTTCGCCCCCGAAGCCTTCACCACCACCCCCATCGCATCCCAATCCGCACGCAGCAGCTTCTGGAAAGCCTCGACGTTCTGGCTGCGCGGCTCCACGCCCAGGCGCTTGAAGCGTTCCTGGATCACCGGATCGGCCAGCACCTTGTTGGCCGCCGCGTTGATGCGCTCGACCTCGACCTTCGGCGTTGCGGCCGGCGCCAGCAGGCCGATCCACGAATCGAAGGCGTAACCCGGCAGGCCGCTCTCGCCCACCGTCGGCAACTTCGGCAGGAAAGGGCTGCGCGACTGGCCGGTGGAGGCCAGCAGCTTCAGGCGCGCGTCGTCCTGGAAGCCCATGACGCCGATGCTCGACGAGATCACCGCCTGCACGCGGCCCGCGAGCACCTCGTTCACGGCCTCGCCGGTCGACTTGGTCGGGATGTGCGTCATCTGCAGCCCCGCCTTCGCGAGGAACGACGCCATCGCCAGGTGCGTGGCGCTGCCGTTGCCGGCCGAGGCATAGTTGTACTTGCCGGGGTTGGCCTTGACCTCCTTGATGAAGTCGGCCGTGCTCGCCACGTTCATGCCGCTGGCCACCGCCAGCACATAGCCTGCGTTGCCCACGTTGGCCACGCCGACAAAATCCTTCAGCGGGTCGTAAGGCAGCTTGCTGTACAGAAAGCCCGCGATGTTGTGGCTGGCCGCCGCCAGCACCAGCGTGTTGCCGTCGGCCGGTGCCTTGGCCGCCATCGCCGCGCCCACCGTGCCGCCCGCGCCCGCGCGGTTCTCGACGATGGCGCTGCCGCCGAGCGCGGCGCCCAGCTCGTTGTTGAAGGCCCGCGCCACCGTGTCCTGCACGGCGCCCGTGCCGAAGGGCACGATGATGTGGATCACGCGCTGCTGCGCATGGGCCAGGCCGAAGCTACCGAGGGCCAGGGCGGCTGCCGCGGCAGCCAGCGAACGTCGGGTCAGCAGAGAAAAAGTCATGGGCGGAGCCGCTTTCATCATCGTCAACAAAAAAATGGGTCAGGCGCCCGACGGCAGCCAGCGCTGCACCAGCTTCACGAAGTAGCTGGCACCGATAGGGATGATCTCGTCGTTGAAGTCGAACGAGGTGTTGTGGATGATGCAAGGGCCGGGCCCGTGGCCGTCGAGCCGGTGGTCGCCGTCGCCATTGCCCAGGAAGGCGTAGCAGCCGGGCCGCGCCAGCAGCATGTGCGCGAAGTCTTCGGCGCCCATCACGGCGGGAAAGTCGTCGGTGACCATGTCGTCGCCCACCACCTCGCGCATCACGCCGGCCGCAAAGCGCGCTTCGGCCGCGTGGTTCACCACCGGCGGCGACGAGCGCTTGAAGAAGATGTCGGCCGTGCAGCCGTGCGCCATGGCCACGCCCTGGGCCACCTCGCGCAGGCGCGCCTCGATCTTGTCGATGGCGTCGACGGAAAAGGTGCGGACCGTGCCGCCCACCGAGGCCTCGTCGGGAATCACGTTGGGCGCGTCGGAACCCTGCAGCTGCGTGACCGCGAGCAGGGCGCGCTCGGTGCTCGGAATGGTGCGCGGCACGATGGTCTGCAGCTGCTGCGCCAGCGTGACCACGGCGGCCACTGGGTCGATGCCGGTGTGCGGCATCGAGGCGTGCGTGCCGCGCCCGCGCAGCGTGACCTTGTAGGTGTTGCTCGACGCCATCAGCGCGCCTTCGTTGAGCGCAAAACGGCCCACGTCGCCGACCGGGAAGTTGTGCAGCGCAAACACCGCATCGCACGGGAAGCGATCGAACAGGCCCTCGTCGATCATCTTCTTCGCACCGGCCTTGCCCATCTCTTCGGCGGGCTGGAAGATGAAATGCACCGTGCCATCGAAGTCGGTGGGGCCCTGCTGCGACAGGTGCCAGGCGGCGGCCAGCAGCATCGTCGTGTGGCCGTCGTGCCCGCAGGCGTGCATGCGGCCCGCGTGCGTGGACTTGTGGGCGAAGTCGTTGGCCTCGTTCAGCGGCAGCGCGTCCATGTCGGCGCGCAGGCCGATGGTGCGGGTGCCCGTGCCCTTGCGCAGCACGCCGACCAGACCGGTGCCTGCGATGCCGCGGTGCACCTCGATGCCCCATTCGGTGAGCAGGCTCGCGACCTTCTCGGCGGTGCGGTGCTCCTCGAAACCGAGTTCGGGGTGCGCGTGGATGTCGCGCCGGATGTCGATGAAGTGGGTGGCGTGGGCGGCGAAGGCGTCGACGAGATTCATGGCGGGCGGCGGCAGGGTCGTTCGAGAAAACAGAAGCGAACGATTCTGGCGCAGCCGCCCGCGCGGCGCATGCTGGCTTACGCGTGGTTCAGTTCAGCCGGCCTTCCTCGCGCAGCTTTGCGCCGATGCGGCGGATCTCGGCCTCGCCCTGGTCGAGCGTCGCGCGGCTCGTGTGCACCGAGTAGTGGCCCATCACCAGCTCGTGCGGATGCGGCACCGCCGAGCCGAGCACGAAGGCCGTGTCGCCCTGCGCCACGACATCGAGCGCCGCGTCGGACTCTTCGAACACCGCGAGCTCGCCCGTGCCGATGGGTTCGCCGGTGCCGTCGCCCGCGTCGAGCCGACCCGCATTCACCGCGACCCAGCCCACCGTGTGCCCGGCGGGCGGCGTGTAGCGCCAGCGTTCGCCGTCCTTCAGCTGCACGGCCAGGTAGTTCATCGGCGAGGGCGCCGGAATGGGGCTCTGCGCCGCGCCGTAGCGCCCGAGCAGCACGCGCGCCGGGCCTTCCTGCGGCACCTGCGAGGGCGCGAGGTAAATGCTCTGCGCGGGCGCGTTTTCCTCGGCGGCCGGCAGCGCCACCCAGAGCTGGAAGCCCTGCACGCGCGTCACGCCCGGCGCCGGTGCGCCCGTGTGCCACACGCCGTTGCCCGCGCGCATCCACTCGACGCCACCGCCGCGCAGCACGCCCTGTTCGCCGGTCGTGTCCTCGTACAGCGTGTCGCCTTCGATGAGCCAGGTCAGCGTGGCGATGCCCGAGTGCGGGTGCATGCCGAAGCCCTTGTGGCCGCCCGTGGTGTCGAAGCCGAACAGGTCGAGGAACACGAAAGGCTTGAGGTACTCGCCCAGGTCGCCCGGGCTCATGAGCCGCGTGATCGGACCGTGCTTGGCGCCGCGCGTGCGGTAGACGATGGCGCGGGTGTCTGTGCCAACAACAGCTGCGGTCATGCGGCCTCCCTGGCGGTCTTCAGTGCGCGGGTCCACCACGCCATGTCGTCGAGCAGGCCCGTGGCCGACTGCGCCAGGTGCGGGAAGTCGTCGAACGATTTGCCCTGCTGCCAGATGCCGAGGAACTCGACCATGCCGATGTGCACCGCGTGGCGCACCGGTGCCATCTGCATCTCGACCGCGACCAGGCGCAGCTGTTCCACGGCCCGCGCCGCACCCACACCGCCGTAACCCACGAAGCCGATCGGCTTGCGGATGAACTCCTTGTAGGCCCAGTCGATCGCGTTCTTCAGCACTGCGCTCGGGCCGTGGTTGTACTCGGGCGTGACGACGATGAGCCCGTCGAAGGTGGCCAGCTTGGCCTGCCAGCGCTGCGCGGCCTCGTTCTTCACCGGGCCCCAGGCGGGCGCGCCGGCTTCGTTGAAAAAGGGCAGCGGATGGTCGCGCAGGTCGACCAGCTCGAAGGCCAGGTCGGCGCGCTGCTTGGCGATCTCGTGGATCCAGTGCGCGGGCTTCTCGCCGAACCGGCCTTCGCGGGTCGAGGCGATGACGATGCCGATGCGGGGTTGCTGTTGCTGCTGTCCGGTCATGGGGTGCGTGCTCCTGAATGAAATGGGGGTGGTCGAAGGCCGCAAGGCCACGGACCCAAGGTTAGGCACGCACGCATTGATCGACTAGACGGTAGAGTCGGATTGCACTCGTCCACAAACAGAAGGAATAGGCCCCGCCATGCTCGACCTCAACGACATCGCCGTCTTCGTGCAGGTGGTGCGCCACGGCAGCTTTGCCGAGGCCGGCCGGCGGCTGGGCCTGCCGCCCAACACCGTGAGCCGGCGCATCCAGCAGCTGGAGGCGCAACTCGGCACCCGGCTGCTGCAGCGCTCGACCCGCAAGCTCACGCTCACCGGCGCCGGGCAGGCGTTTCACGAACGCTGCGCCGAGGCGGTCGACGGGCTGGTCGAGGCCGGGCAGGCGCTCATCACCGGCAGCCAGGAACCCAGCGGCCGGGTGCGCGTGGCGGCCACGGCCGATTTCTTCGACTTTTTTCCCATGGCCTGGGTGGCCGACTTCCTGTCGGCGTACCCGCTGGTGCGCGTCGAGTTCGTGCTCAGCGACGCCAAGGCCGACCTGATCGCCGAGCAGATCGACATCGCCTTCCGCGGCGGCGCGCTGGCCGACTCGGGGTACGTCGCCCGTCAGCTGCTCGGCCCGCGCACCGACGGCCTCGTCGCCAGCCCCGCCTACCTGGCCGCGCGCGGCACGCCCGCCACGCTGGGCGAGCTGGCCGACCACGACTGCGTGACCCCCGCCCACCCCAGCGGCCGCACCACGTGGCGCCTGACCGGGCCCGGCGGGAAGGAAGAAGAAGTGCAGGTGGGTGGCCGTTTCAGCGGCAACACCGCGCAGGCACTGCGCAAGGCCGCCATCGCCGACCTGGGCATCGCGCTGCTGCCGCCGGCCATGGGGCGGCTCGATGTGGAGGCCGGGCGGCTGGTGCCGGTGCTGCCGCAGTACCAGCGCACCGGGCACGGGCTGAGCGTGGTCTACCCCAGCCGCAAGCACCTGCCGCGGGCGGTGTCGGCGTTCATCGCGGTGGTGACGCAGAAGCTGCGGGAGGACGAGGCGTTGCCGGATGTGTGGCGGGCGCGGATGACCTGACTTCGGACGCGGATCGATTTCCACAGAAAATGCCCGCCATGAAAATCGAAAAAGACACCGTCGTCACCCTCAAGTACAAAGTCGCCGACGCCCAGGGCAAGCTCATCGAAGCCAGCCCCGAGCCGATGGCCTACCTGCATGGCGGTTACGAGAACACCCTGCCCAAGATCGAGCAAGCGCTCGACGGCCAGGAAAAGGGCTTCCAGACCACGCTGAACCTCGCCCCCGAAGACGCCTTCGGCCTGCGCGACGAAGCGCTGGTGCGCACCATTCCCAAGACCGAGTTCCCGCCCGGCGTGAAGGTCGGCGGCCAGCTGCAGGGCCGGCTCGACGACGGCACCGAGCACGTGTTCACCGTGACCAAGATCAAGGGCCCGGTCGTGCTGCTCGACGGCAACCACCCGTGGGCCGGCAAGGCGCTGAAGTTCAGCCTGCAGGTGACAGACGTGCGCGCGGCGCTGCCGGTGGAGATCGAGCACCGGCATGTGCATGGGGCGCATGGGCACCATCACTAAGAAGCAGCCGCGCACGCAATGGAGCTCGCCAGTGTTTCCGGATTTCTGGGCCTCCTGCCGCCAGCCCTGATTGCGTTTGCGTTTTTCTGGGCCGTGAAGCGCGCAGGATCACGTCAAGTCATCGTCCATCGGCTTTGGCAGTTTGTTCGTGGGAAGCATGAAATCGCCGACCCCGAAATCCGGGCGTTCGCCGAGGAAGAGGCGAGCTTCATCTCGTTCCGCATCTTGGCGGGCGTTCCGGTTTCGTCGCTCGAAAAAGCCCATGAACTCATTCGCTGGACAAAGCTGAACGATGTGCAGATGTACCGCCTGCGCCTCTGTGGTGATTTCTTCGATCCAGATGCCCGGCAGGTCAAAGTAGACGAGCTGCCTTCGGGGTTCACCCAAAAGCTGAGGGCCGCGTGGATGATGTGGTGGTTGCTTGTCGCAGCAGTGAGCTTCGGGAGCCTGTTTCTCGATCGAACGGTCCTGTCCCTCAACGCGACGCAGAGGTCCTTCTTTGCCACGTCGACGGAGTTCGGCACGCTCTCTTCGATCATTCCGTTTGGTTCCAAATCGCTCAAGGCCGCTGACTGCACGCGCCCTGCCAGCGCCAACGCGGAGCGAAGTGGGTTCACCGAGCAAGAAGTCGGCATCCTCTGTTCGATCCTCACGGACAGCGGTACCAACGCTTTTCTCAAGCGCACGCTTGCCGAACAGTTCTGGTCATCCGTCAAGCTGTTCGGTGTGAGTGCCGTGCTGTTCTGGATGAGCTTCTTTTCATGGATCGCAGGGGCTTCCGCAAAGAAACTCGCGGGAAGGCAGATCGACCCCGCCGTGCCGGGCTCCCAGCTGAGCCTGGGCCTCTCGACCTGATGTCAGCGCCGACGGTGCCGCAACAGCACCGTCACTTCTTCCAGAACCTCGGCGCCTCGCCGATCGTCCCCAGCGCCTTGCGGCAAGCCTTCGCACCCGCCGCACGGCGCGCGCTGAACCAGCCGACCGCAAACCACGCGCGCGGGTCGCGCGATGCGACCTCGCGGTACAGCGCGAGCGCCACCGCCTCGTCGTTGAACTCGCCCAGCGCGTCCTGCGCGGGGCGCAGGGCTTTCAGGTAGCGCTCGGCTGCGTCCTTCTTCTTTTTGCCGCCTTCCGCCTCGGCGAACAACGGCGCCACAAATTCCGCCAGGTAGCGCAGGCGCTTGAGCCGCTTGCGCGCGCGGTGCTGATGCTCGGTGGCGAGCGATTCGAAACGCTCGCCGTCGCGCACGGCCTGCTTGTGCAGGCGCTGGAGCCGTTCGCGCAGGAGTTGGCGGGCCTCGTCGGCGGCCAGCGCCGTGGACCCCGTCGACGGGGGCGAGGCAGCGGTGAAGCCGATCAGCGACACCAGCACGTCCTGGAACGCCGCAGCGCGCACGATGTCGCCGGGCGTCAGCACGGACGCCGTTGTGCCGCCGTCGGCATCGCCCGCCAGCGGATCGACCTCCGGCGCGCCCGCTTCGCGCAGCCGCGGCTGCGCAAGCTTCACGACCTGTTCGCGGTCGCGCAGATCGCCGAGCGCGCGGAAGGCGTCGACCAGCGGCGGCTCCCAGGCGGCTGCGTCGAAGCGGCTCGTGTCGGCGTCGAGCCCCGCGAGTTCACGCAGCGCGGTGCGCAGGCGGCGGATGCCGATGCGCAGCTGGTGGATCTGTTCTTCGTCGGTGCTGCCTGCGGCGATCTCGCTGGCGTTGGGCAGCATCTGGGCCAGGCACGACGCGACCACGGCCTGCTGGAGGGCGCGGCCGTCTCGGCCCTGCGGAAAGCGCGGCGCCTCAGCCTTGACGGCGAGCACGGTCTCCTGTTCGGCCAGCAGGCGCATGCCGCGCTCGGCCTTCGAGACGGTGCTGAACCACAGGCCGTGCTGCTGCGACCAGCGCCGCGCGAGCGCCACGAGCCCCTGCACGTCGCCGCTCTTGAGTTCGAGCTCCAGCTCGCACACGGGCGAGCTGCGCTGTGCGGGCGTGCCCGCGTGCACGACGACCTTGCCGACGTCGAGCGCCATCTCGACGACGGCGCCGCCCGGGCCGCTCACGCGCAGGTCGCGCGTGAGCCGCACGATGTCGGTCGACTGGCGCTCGACCAGCGGCACCGGGGCGCCATCGACCGGCTGCAGCAGGCGGGCCAGCCGCTCGCCGACGGGCGTGCCGGCGTGGCGCGCGGGGTCGATGGCGGGCGCGGCGGCGCCGGTGCCCAGGTCGACGTTGTGCTCGAGCCGGTGCAGCGCGTTGTCGCCGGCGGCCTTGACGGTCTGCACCCAGCGCCGGCCCTCCTTGCGCAGGCGCAGCACCATGCCGTCGGCGACGAGGCGCTGGTCGGCGGTGTCGAAATAGCGGGCTTGCAGGCGCGTGCGCACGACGGCGCCGCGCCGCAATGCGGCTTCGACCGCCTTCAGGCGGTCGGGGGGAATGCAGAACTTGAACTCGATTTCCATGGTGTTCATGATGCCCGCTCTTCTTCCTCCTGAGCGACGTGGTGCCGGCCGATTCCGGCGCTTCGAAAAATCATGTGGACACCGTCCATTTTCTTTGATATCTTTTGTGGACGGCGTACACAAGACGTCGGCAAACACCCCATCAACCCTTCATCGACACAGGCAAGACACCATGGCCACCAAGCAGATCTTCGTGAACCTCCCCGTCAAGAACCTCGACAAGAGCAAGGCGTTCTTCGGCGCACTGGGCTACACCTTCAACCCGCAGTTCACCGACGCCAACGCCGCCTGCATGGTCATCCATGAAGGCAGCATCCACGCGATGCTGCTGATGGAAGACTTCTTCAAGACCTTCACGACCAAGGCCATCACCGACACCCGCACGAGCACCGAGGTGCTGGTGTGCCTGTCGTGCGAGAGCCGCGCCGAGGTCGAAGACCTGGTCGCCAAGGCGGTGGCCGCGGGCGCCACGACGCCCAGCGAGCCGAAGGACTACGGCTTCATGTACGGCCACGGCTTCCAGGACCTGGACGGCCACCTGTGGGAACTGGTCTACATGGACCCGAACGCCGAGATGCCCGCGCAGTAACACCGGCCCGGACGATGCCCATCGTTCCATATGCGCTCTTGATCGTTGCGCGGAAGGCACCTACCGAAAGGCGGCGGCGCCCCGATATTCCTGGTTCAGGCACGGCCCGCATGGCGGCCGTGCCCACCCCACCCAGGAGTCCCGACATGTCCGACAGCAACGAAAGCAGCAGCAACAGCAGCCCGTCTCCCATCGTCCAGGTCCAGCCACTCGGCTTCCCGTGGCAGACGCTGGACCCGTTCCTGTTCTGCGTCTACCACGACGACGCGTACCCGAAGGCCAACGGCCGCATGGGCCCCGAGGCCTCGCTGGCCGGCCGCCAGATCGGCCAGGACTTCAGCCGCAAGGACGGCTGGAGCATGTACCACGGCGAGACGGTGCCGGGCTTTCCCTCGCACCCGCACCGCGGCTTCGAGACGGTGACCATCGTGCGCAAGGGCCTGATCGACCATTCCGACTCGCTGGGCGCCACCGCGCGCTTCGGCGGCGGCGACGTGCAGTGGCTCACGGCCGGCAAGGGCATCGTGCATTCGGAGATGTTCCCGCTGCTCGACGCCAGCGCGCCGAACCCGCTGGAGCTGTTCCAGATCTGGCTCAACCTGCCGGCGAAGAACAAGATGGCCGAGCCGCACTTCACGATGTTCTGGTCGGAGGCGATTCCGCGCTTCGCCTCGGACGACGCGCAGGGCGGCCGCACCGAGGTGGCGGTGATCGCCGGACGCTTCGGCGCCGATGACGCACAAGCCCAGGCGGCCATCGACCCGCTCGCACCGCCGCCCGATTCATGGGCCGCGCAGGCCGGCGCCGACCTCGCGATCTGGACGCTGCGCATGACGCCCGGTGCGCGCTGGACGCTGCCGCCCGCCACCGGCGAGGGCACGCGGCGCATGCTGTACTTCTTCAAGGGTGCCACCGCACAGGTGGCAGGCCGGCGCGTGGACGGGCCGGCGGCCATCGAGCTGCGCGCGGACGCGGCCGTGGAACTGTGCAACGGCCCCGAGGGCGACGGCGAGTTTTTGCTGATGCAGGGCCGCCCGATCGGCGAGCCTGTGGCGCAGTACGGCCCCTTCGTGATGAACACGCAGGCCGAGATCAGCCAGACGATGGCCGACTACCGCCGCACGCAATTTGGTGGCTGGCCCTGGGCCGATCCGGCGCCGGTGCATGGTGCCGAGGCCGCGCGATTTGCGCGGCACCCGGACGGGCGCGAGGAAGTGCCGGGGGCTTGATCGGCTTCTGAAACTGCGCAGCGTCAGTAGCCGCGCAGCACTTCGACGCTCAGCGCGGTCATGCTGGGGATGAACTCGATGACGTCGGTGCGCGCGACGCCGCCTTGCACGAAGGGGTCGCGCGCGAGCACCGCCTCGAGCCCCTCGCGGTCGCCCGAGCGCGCGAGGATCACGCCGCCCTTGCGCGGCACCTGGCGCCCCGAGGCCACGAACAGGCCGCTGGCGTAGTGCTTCTTGAGCCAGGTGACATGCGCATCCATCAGAGCGTCGAGTTCCTCGAGCGGGCGGATGTAGGTCAGGGTGACGATGAACATGGCAAAAGGCAGGTCGATGCGGAAGAAGACCTGATCCTATGACCTCGGCGCGACAGTGGCGGGGCGAGAGTGTGTCTCGCGGGTAACTGTGTCGCATGCGGCGTGTGCATGCGGTGGCCGAGCGGCGGCCTTGTCGCCCACCGGACCTGCGCGGCGGCGCGCGATCTCGTAGATTCGGTGGCTCCCTTCACCCTGAACCACCTCACCGGAGACCCTGTTCCATGATCCAAGTCGTTGCCGTCATCACCGCCAAGCCCGGCCAGCGCGCCCGTCTGCTCGAAGCCTTCATCGCCAACCGCGCCGCCGTGCTCGCCGAAGAGGGCTGCATCGAGTACGGGGCCACGATCGACGCACAGGGCGTTCCGCCGTCGAAGGCCAGCTTCGGGCCCGACACCTTTGTGGTGATCGAGAAATGGGCCTCGCTCCCGGCCCTGCAGGCACACGGGGTCGCGCCGCACATGGCCGCCTTCAGCGCCCAGACCCGGGAGTTCACCGAGAGCAAACTGATCCACGTGCTCGAACCGATCTGAGTTCGCCGCGCCGCAGCCTTCGCGCGCGGCGCGATGCCTGCTACCCTCGCGCCGGGGAGAAGAAGACATCTCGGACGAGGGGGTTCAAGACATGGCGATCGTCTTCAGACCGCAGGGTCTACGCATGCGCACTGGCGCGCTCCTGCTGGCTGCACTGGCCACGGGCTGCGCGCAGCTCGGCGCACCGCCCTATGCCGCCGATTACGAGGCGCTCGACCGGCTCGAGGCCCACAACCCCGGCAAGGTCGCGGTCGCCAAGGTGCAACCCACCGACCCCAACGACAGGATCAACACCCTGGGCCTGCGCCGCGCCAGGCTGGTGTCGCCCAGCGGCACCTTCGCCCAGTACCTCGAAGACGCGCTGATGCGCGACCTGGGCGAGATCTCGGTCTACGACCCCAAGGCGCCGACCCGCATCGCGGCACGCATCCTCGTCAACGAGCTCGACCTGGGCGTGATCAACGGCTCCGGCCGCATGGACGTCGAAGTCACCGTCACGCGCAACGCCGCGCAGAAACTGCGCAAGACCTACCGCGGCGAGATCGCCTTCGATTCGAGCTACGCCAACATCGTGGCCGTGCCCGCCGGACAGGCGGCGTATCCGCGGCTGGTGCGGGCGCTGCTGCGGCAGGTGTATGCCGATCCGCAGTTCGTTGCGGCCATCGCGCCGTCTGCGCAGTAAGGCCGGAGAAGCACCATGTCGTTTCTTACTTCTTCTCCGATGCCCCGGCTGGCCGCAGCGCTGGCAACCGTCGCGCTGCTGGCGGGCTGCTCCCACCCAATCACGATGATCACCGAGACCGCACCGCCCCGGTCGACCGCCCACCTCATCCCCAAGAAGGTGGCCTACGTGATGACCGACGCACAGCGCGATTTGCAGGTGATCACCGCCGGCGGCAGCGGCGACCGCGTGAGCTACTACCCGTACCGCGACCTGGAAAAGTCGATCCGCGATGCGCTGCGCGGGGTCTACCGCAACGTGGTCGTGCTGCGCACCGCGGGCGATGCCAAGGCCAACGAAGCGGCGGGCGTGTCGCTGGTGTTCACGCCGCAGATCAAGACCGATTCGAGTTCGTCCTCATGGATCACCTGGCCGCCCACCGCGTTCACGGCCGAGGTGGCGTGCGTGGTGACGGACACCGCGGGCGCCGAAGTCACGCGCGTGCGCGCGGTCGGCAACGGCACAGCGGAGTTCGGCGAGTTCAACGGCGACTACGGGCTGGCCGCACGGCGCGCCGCCACGCGGATGACGGCGCAGCTCAGCAGCGAGATCCGGCGCAACGAGAAGCTGCGCTGAGCGGCTCGACGACCATTCGCCCATGAAAAAACGCGCCCGAGGGCGCGTTTCTTATGGGAGCCGCGAAGTCTTACTTCGACACGACCTTCACCATCTCGAGGCACTTGTTCGAGTAGCCCCATTCGTTGTCGTACCAGCTCACGAGCTTCACGAAGGTGCTGTCCAGGGCAATGCCGGCTTCGGCGTCGAAGATCGAGGTGCGCGGGTCGCCGCGGAAGTCGGTGGCGACCACCTTGTCTTCGGTGTAGCCCAGCACGCCCTTCAGCGCGCCTTCGCTCTGTGCCTTCATTTCGGCGCAGATCTCGGCGTACGTGGCTTCCTTCTCGAGCTCGACCACGAGGTCGACCACCGACACGTCGGAGGTCGGCACGCGGAAGCTCATGCCCGTGAGCTTCTTGTTGAGCTCGGGGATCACCACGCCCACGGCCTTGGCAGCGCCAGTGCTCGAGGGAATGATGTTTTCCAGGATGCCGCGGCCGCCGCGCCAGTCCTTGTTGCTCGGGCCGTCGACGGTCTTTTGCGTGGCGGTGGCCGCGTGCACGGTGGTCATCAGGCCGCGCTTGATGCCCCACTTGTCGTTCAGCACCTTGGCCAGCGGGGCCAGGCAGTTGGTGGTGCAGCTGGCGTTGCTGATGATGGCTTCGCCGGCGTACTTCTTGTCGTTCACGCCGTAGACGAACATGGGGGTGTCGTCCTTCGAGGGGGCCGACAGGATCACCTTCTTGGCGCCTGCGTCGATGTGCTTCTGCGCGGTTTCCTTGGTGAGGAACAGGCCGGTCGACTCGAGCACGATGTCGGCGCCGACTTCGTTCCACTTGAGCTGCGACGGGTCGCGCTCTTGCGTCAGGCGGATCTTCTTGCCGTTCACGATCAACGTGTTGCCTTCGACCGTCACTTCACCCTTGAAGCGGCCATGCACCGAGTCGTACTGGAGCATGTAAGCCAGGTATTCCGGCTCGAGCAAGTCGTTGATGGCAACGATTTCGATGTCGTTCTTGAAGTTCTGCACGGCTGCGCGCAGCACGTTGCGACCGATGCGGCCGAAGCCGTTGATACCGAGTTTGATAGCCATCTGACTTGCTCCTAAGGTTGAAAAACTTTTTGATCGGACGGGAAGCGGACGAACCGCGCGACGCTCAGTCGCGCAGGGCCGCTTCCACGGTGGCGGCCACGTTCTCCGCCGTGAAACCGAAGTGCTTGAACAGCACGGGCGCGGGGGCCGACTCGCCGTAGCTGTCGATGCCAACCACGGCCGCGCAGCCGTACTTCCACCAGCCGTCGGTGCAACCCATTTCGACCGCGACGCGCGGGATCTTCTTGGGCAGCACGGCCTTCTTGTAGGCCAGGTCCTGGCGGTCGAAGGTGGTGGTCGAAGGCATCGACACCACGCGCACGGCGATCTTCTTGTCGGCCAGCAGCTTCTGGGCGGCCAGCGCGAGCTGCACTTCGGAGCCGGTGGCGATGATGACGGCTGCCGTCTTCTTGTTCTTGAGGCCGACGTTCTCGGGCTCGGACAGCACGTAGGCACCACGGCTGATGTCGCCCAGGTCGCTCTTGGCGGCGTAGGCGATGTTCTGGCGGCTCAGCAGCAGCGCGGTCGGGCGCGTGGCGTTCTGCAGTGCGACAGCCCAGGCCACGGCGGTTTCGGCCGTGTCGCCCGGACGCCAGACGTCCAGGTTGGGAATGAGGCGCAGCGAGGCGGCGTGCTCGATCGACTGGTGCGTCGGGCCGTCTTCACCCAGGCCGATGGAGTCGTGCGTGAACACGTGCACCACGCGGCGCTTCATGAGCGCGGCCATGCGGATGGCGTTGCGGCTGTAGTCGCTGAAGGTGAGGAAGGTGCCGCCGTAGGGGATGTAGCCGCCATGCAGCGCCACGCCGTTCATGATGGCGGCCATGCCGAATTCGCGCACGCCGTAGTTGATGTGGCGGCCGATCTCGCCGTGCGGCGGCTCGACGGCATCGCCTTGTGCGGCTTCGTCTTCGCCGCCCTGGGGCACCACCGGTGCGGGGGGCGCGTTCAGCACGACGGCGCCGGTCTTGGCGTCGAAGCGCAGCGCGGCGGTGCTCTTGGTGTTGGTGAGGTTGGAGCCCGTGAGGTCGGCGCTGCCGCCGAGCATTTCGGGCAGCGCGGCCGTGAAGGCTTCCAGCGCGAGCTGGCTGGCTTTGCGGCTGGCGACGGTTTCGCCCTTGGTGTGGGCGGCGACCACGGTGTCGAAGGCGACCTGGTGGAAGTTCTTGGGCAGCTCGCCCTTCATGCGGCGCGTGAACTCGGCGGCGAGTTCGGGGTACGCGGCCGTGTAGGCGGCGAAGGTGTCGTTCCAGGCGGCTTCGGTCTTGGCGCCTTCGGCCTTGTGGTCCCAGTCGGCGTACACGTCGGCCGGGATTTCGAAGGCGGGGTAGGGCCAGCCGATGGCTTCGCGCGTGAGCTTGATTTCTTCGGCACCCAGCGCCTCGCCGTGCGCCTTGGCGGTGCCGGCGCGGTTCGGGCTGCCCTTGCCGATGGTGGTCTTGCAGACGATCAGCGTGGGCTTGGTGGCTTCCTTCTTGGCCTTGGCGATGGCCTGGGCCACTTCCTTGGCGTCGTTGCCGTCAATCGGGCCGATGACGTTCCAGCCATAGCCCTTGAAGCGTTCTTCGGTGTTGTCGATGAACCAGGGCTTGACCTGGCCGTCGATGCTGATGCCGTTGTCGTCGTACAGGGCGATCAGCTTGTTCAGGTGCCAGGCGCCGGCGAGGGCGCAGGCTTCGTGGCTGATGCCTTCCATCACGCAACCGTCGCCCAGGAAGGCGTAGGTGTGGTGGTCGACGATGGCGAGGTTCTTGCGGTTGAACTCGGCGGCGAGCAGCTTCTCGGCCAGCGCGAAGCCCACGGCGTTGGTGATGCCCTGGCCCAGCGGGCCGGTGGTGGTTTCGACGCCGGGGGTGACGTCGACTTCAGGGTGGCCGGCGGTCTTGCTGTGCAGCTGGCGGAAGTTCTTGATCTCGGCCAGGGGCAGGTCGTAGCCCGTGAGGTGCAGCACCGCGTAGATCAGCATCGAGGCGTGGCCGTTGGACAGCACGAAGCGGTCGCGGTCGAACCAATGCGGGTTGGCGGGGTTGTAGCGCAGGTGCTCGCCCCACAGGGCGACGGCCATGTCGGCCATGCCCATCGGTGCGCCCGGATGTCCGGAATTTGCTTGTTGAACGGCATCCATTGCCAGCGCGCGGATCGCGTTGGCCATCAGGGCTTGGTTTGCCATGGGCAGTGGGCTTTCGGGGGAAAAGGGTGGGTGGGGGATACGGGAGAACCCGAGATTTTACCGGGCGAGCCGCGCCCGGCCTCGATACAGGGCCAACACCCCGCTGATGCTCTCTTGTGTCGCAGGCACGGCTGCTAGAGTTGCCCCCCATGCAAGGGCTGCACCTCACCGCCGATCTCCACGACTGCCAATGCGGCCTCCAATGGCTCACCGACGGGCGCGCGCTCGGCGAGGTCTGCACCAAGGCCGTGACGGCCGCGGGGCTGCAGGCCGTGGGCAAATTGGTCCACGGTTTTCCCGCCACGCCGCAGGGCCCGGGCGGCGTGACGGCCACGCTGCTGCTGGCCGAATCGCACCTGTGCATCCACACCTGGCCCGAGCAGCGCGGCGTGACGCTCGACGTGTACGTGTGCAACTTCGGCGCCGACCACTCGGCCAAGGCGCATGCGCTGATGGCCTGCCTGGTGGCGCTGTTCCAGCCCCGCCACAGCGAACGCAATGAGCTGCAACGCGGCCGTGTGGCCGGGTCGGTGCGGTGACGGCGGTGCGCGCGATGATCCTGGCCGCGGGCCGCGGCGAACGCATGCGACCGCTGACCGACGCCACGCCCAAGCCCCTGCTCGACGTGCGCGGCAAGCCGCTGATGCAGTGGCCGATGGAAGCGTTGGCCAAGGGCGGCTTCACCGAACTGGTGGTCAACACCGACTGGCTCGGCGCGCAGGTCGCCGCCCGGTTCGGCGCGAACCCTGTGCTGGAGGGGCATGGCGCGCTGTCCATCTCCTATTCCGACGAGGGCCGCGACTTCGGCGGCGCGCTCGAAACGGCGGGCGGCATCGTGCGAGCGCTGCCGCTGCTGGGCGAGGTGTTCTGGGTCGCAGCCGGCGACGTGTTCGCGCCCGACTTCCGCTTCACGCAGGCCGCGGTCGACCGCTTCCTGGCCAGCGGCAAGCTCGCCCACCTGTGGCTGGTGCCGAACCCGGCGCACAACCTCAAGGGCGACTTCGGCCTCTCGGCCGAGGGGCTCGCGCTGAACCAGGCGGCCGACAAATACACCTTCTCGACCATCGGCCTGTACCGCGCCGCGCTGTTCGCGCCGCCGTACAGCAGCATCGCGGCGGGCAACCCGGGCGGCGTCAAGGCCCCATTGGCCCCGATCCTGCGCGCTGCGATGGACAATGAACAAGTGAGCGCCGAGCTCTACACCGCCCCCTGGACCGACGTGGGAACTCCCGAACGGCTTGCCCAACTGAACACGCCAAAATGACCTTCGCAGACACCGCCACGATCTACGCCGAGCGCCGCGCGCGCCTCGCTTCGCAACTGGGCAAAGACGGCATCGCCATCGTTCCCACCGCGCTCGAGCGCCAGCGCAACCGCGACAGCGACTTCCTGTTCCGCCACGACAGCTACTTCTACTACCTGACCGGCTTCACCGAGCCCAATGCCTGGCTGGTGCTGGCAGGCGACGGCCGCGCCACGCTGTTCTGCGCGCCCAAAGACCTCGAGCGCGAGATCTGGGACGGCTACCGCCTCGGCCCCGACGCCGCCCCCGCCGCGCTGGGCGTGGACGAGGCGTTCTCGGTGAACGACCTCGACGCCAAGCTGCCGAAGCTGCTCGAGAACCGATCGACCGTGTGGTTCCCCTTCGCCACCCACAAGGGCCTCGAAACCCGCATCGACGGCTGGCTGCAGTCGGTGCGCGCGCGCGTGCGCTACGGCGCGCTGTGCCCCGAGGAGCAGCGCGACCTGTGCGGCCCGCTCGACGAGATGCGCCTGGTCAAGGACGCGCATGAACAAGACATCATGCGCCGCGCCGCGCAGATCAGCGCCCGCGCCCACATCCGCGCGATGCAGCTGTCGGCGCGCATGCTGCGCGAGGGCAAGGACGTGCGCGAGTACCACCTCGACGCCGAGCTGCTGCACGAGTTCCGCCTGGGCGGCTCGCAGTACCCGGCCTACGGCTCCATCGTCGCGGCCGGCGCCAACGCCTGCGTGCTGCACTACCGCGCCGACGCCGCGCCCGTGCGCCAGGGCGAGCTGGTGCTGATCGACGCCGGCTGCGAACTCGACGGCTACGCCAGCGACATCACCCGCACCTTCCCCGCCGACGGTAAATTCAGCGGCCCGCAGCGCGCGCTGTACGACCTGGTGCTCGCCAGCCAGGACGCTTCGGCCGCCGCCACCAAAGCCGGCAACCGCTTCAACGACCCGCACGACGCGGCCGTGAAGGTGCTGGCGCAGGGCATGCTCGACCTGGGCCTGCTCGACGGCAACAAGGTCGGCAGCGTCGACGACGTGATCGACTCGCGCGCCTACTTCCAGTTCTACATGCACCGCACCGGCCATTGGCTGGGCATGGACGTGCACGACTGCGGCAGCTACGTCGAGCCCACGCAGGTGGGCGAGGTGAGCGAGCGCAAGGACCCGTTGTCCAACGAACTCATCAAGAACCGACCCAGCCGCATCCTGCACCCGGGCATGGTGCTGACGCTGGAACCCGGCATCTACGTGCGGCCGGGCGAGGGCGTGCCCGAACAATTCCACAACATCGGCATCCGCATCGAGGACGACGCGATCGTCACGGCCACGGGCTGCGAACTGATTTCGCGGGGGGTGCCGGTGAAGGCGGATGAGATCGAGGCGTTGATGCGCGCGTGAGTCAGGCGGGCAGCGCGCAGAACAGCGCCTGCCCGATCGCGAGCACCGCCGCGCCCGCGGCGATGCGCGGAAAGCGATGCGGCAACCCGCTCAGCAGCCCCACCGTGGCCAGCGCCGCCGCAGTGAGCGCCCCCAGCCACAGCACCCACCCCACCGACCCGCCCGCCGCCTCCAGGCTGGCCCACAGCGACAGGCACAGCAGCGCCGTCCCCCCGAGCTGCAGCCATCGGCGCCATGCACCCGGCGTGCTGCCGCGGCCGAAGACGTCTTCGCTGTGGCGGTCCATCGCGAGGCTCAGCGCGCAAAAGCCGGCCAGCGAGGCCGCGAACACCAATCCGAGCAGCGGCATCACGATCCTTGTCCTGCTGCAGCCGAGGCAGCGAGTTCCGTCGGTGGCGGCGGCTTGACGGCTTTCTTGGGCGCCGCCAAAGCCTTGCGGCGCTTGCGCTCCACCAGCCAGGTCGCACCCGCGAGCCCCAGGCCGAGCGCGATCGCCACGAGGTCGAAGCCCGCCACCGAACTCGGTCCGCTGCGCAGGCTGACCGTGAGCGGTGCAGGACCGGTGAAGGCGTTGAGCACGGGCAGCAGCGCGAACAGCAGCGCGCCGAGCGCGAGCTGCGCCTGCCACATGCGCAGGGTGGGGCGCAGCAGGCCCAGCACGGCGGTGGCGCCCCAGACGATGAAGAACCAGCGGATCTCGGCCTCGTTGCGGCCCGCCACGTCGACCGGCAGCAGGCGGTTGGCCCAGAAGAAGGCGGCCATGGCCACGGGCAGGCCCGCGATCGCGCCGAGGTTCAACCCGTCGACGAGCCGCAGGCCGAAACCGATGCGTCCGCCCTGCTTGAGGGTCTTGGCGTATTTCTGGCGCTCCTTCACGGCCCACAGCAAGAGGCCCGTTGCCACCATCAGGCAGCCCGCCAGGCCCGACACGAAGAACAGCGCGCGCAGCAGCGGATCGGCAAAGCGGCCGATGTGCAGGCCGTAGAGCACGCCGCGCGTCTCGGCCGCGGCCTTGGGCACGTCGCCGAAGGTGCCGATGAGTGCGCCGGTCGAGCCGTTGAACTGCATCGTCGGCTGCTCGTACGACAGATGCCGGCCCTCGGCCCGCGCGAGCGAGACCACGGCGTTGGCGTCGTTGGGCTGGTGCACCACGATGCGGCCGACGGGCGCGCCGTCCCAGTGGGCCGTGGCCTGCGCCACCATGGGTGCGAGGGGCGCCAGCCCTGCCTTCGTGCCCGAGGGCTTGATCTGCGTGCGCACACCGCCCGGGAAGGCCTCGGCGAAGAAGGTGTCGTTGCCGCCGTGCGCCTTGTAGGCCACCTGCGGCCCCCATGGCATGTACATGAACATCAGCGTGACCAGCCCGGTGTAGGTGATCATGGCGTGGTACGGCAGCGCAAGCACGGCGGTGACGTTGTGCGCGTCGAGCCAACTGCGCTGGCCCTTCTTGGGACGGAAGGTGAAGAAGTCCTTGAAGATTCGCTTGTGCGTGACGATGCCGCTGACGATGGCCACCAGCATGAACATCGCGCAGAAGCCGACGATCCAGCGTGCCCAGAGCGCGGGCATGTAGTGCAGGTCGAAATGCAGGCGGTAGAAGAACTCGCCGCCGCGCGTCTCGCGCGGCGCGGTGATCGCCTGGCCCGTGGCCGGGTCGAGCGTGGCGCGGTCGAAGCCGCGGCGCCGTTCCACGGGCGGCGAACCGGCCGGCGGCGGCGGCTTGATCGACAGCACGCCGACCGCCGGCTCGCGCGCCGTCGGCAGCGTGATGAACCAGCGCGCCGCATTGCCGGCGTTGCGGTTCAGGTAGGCCGTCGCGTTCTCGGCCGCGACCGCCTGGGCCACACTGCCGTGCGAAATGGCATGCAGCTCCGGCTTCATCCAGAAGGTGATTTCGTCCTTGAAGTACGACGCCGTGCCGGCCGCGAACACCATGAAGAGCACCCAGCCGACCAAGAGGCCCGACCAGGTGTGCAGCCACGCCATCGACTGGCGGAATCCGTCCTTCATGCGGCACCTCCGCCGCCCTGAGTCCACAGCAGCAACAGCAGGCCCTGCAGCGCCGCCGCGATGGCGAGGCCGGTCCAGGCGCGCCACGCCGAACGGGCCGCAAAGACCCACATCACGGCCACGGCGTAGACGAGGAAGGAGACCAGCGTGCCGGTCAGCGCGGCTTCGCTGCGCGCCATGTCGAAGAGGGCGGGCAGGCCCAGCGCGAGCACGGCGGCCGACAGCGCGGCCACGCCATAGCCGCCCGCGATGGCGGCAACGGCCCGCGACGCCACGCTCATCCGGTAACGGACGCCGGCGCTCACGACGAGCGCCGGACGGCGTGCAAGGTCGTTCGGAAATTCATGGGACAGAGGGAGAGGAGAAACCTGGAGAATGAGAATCATACTCATCTTCTGGGTTTTTCCAGCCCCCGCCCATCCCGCGAGCGGGGCCTTGAAACGCGGGCGGCGCTTTACGCTTACTTCGCCTGCAGCAGCGCGCCGGCTTCGAGCAGCACCAGCTCGTTGTCGTCGGCCTTGTTCGGCTCGCGGCTGGTGGAGAAGGGCAGGTTGTTGTCGTTGCCGACCACGATGTGCGTGGCGTCGACCACGTCGACGTTCTCGATGGTGAAGAACGGGAACTTGAGCACGCCGTCGTTCAGCGGCTTGCGCGCCAGCTTGTTCGGGTCGGCGATGTTCAGCAGGTCGATGTAGCCGATCTTGCGCACCGCGCCGCCCACGTTCGCATCGCTCAGCTCGACCTTGTAGACGCGCTTGAACTTGGCGATGTCGTGGAAGCAGTCGGTACGCTTCTGGCCTTCGGGGCAGGCCTTGTCAGACGTGCCTTCGCCGTTGTCGCGCTCGATGATGAGGCCCGTGGTGCCGTCGATCATGTTGAAGTCGCCGATGGCGTGGCCGTTCGCTTCGAGCACGTACTTCCAATGACGCCCCGTCCATTTTTCAGAGGCCACGTCGAACTCCAGAACCCGCAGCGCTTCCTTGCCGTCGAGCTTCTCGTAGTCCTTCGTCTCGGCGTTCCACACCGGGCCTTCGAGCAGCGCGTAGAGCTTGCTGCCGTCCTTCGACGACGCCATGCCTTCGAAGCCCTTCGAGCGCTTGATCTGGAAATCGACCCCTCCACCTGGCAGGCCCGGTGCGCCCGGCGTGGTCACAGCGGGATGGTCGGGCGAGCGCACGGCCTTGCCGTCGACCTGCGTGTCGAACACGGCGAGCACCTTGCCCTTGAGGTCGGCCTTGATGAGGAAGGGGCCGAACTCCTCGCCGATCCACAGCGCGCCGCCGGCGAACTGGAAGCTCTCGGGGTCGAAGTCGGAGCCCGTCAGGTAGCGTTGCTTCGTGCCTTCATGGACGATGCGGAACGGCACCTTCTTGTCGGGGTCGTGCAGGAAGATCGTGTTCAGGCGGTTGAACTTGCCGCTCTTGAAGTCCACCTTGTAGTGGTTCAGGTAGAGCATGAAGTCGGGCGAGTTGGCCTTCGCGCCGGCGCCGTTGTCCGTCAGCACCCAGAACGAGCCGTCGTCCATCTTCTTGATGCCCGAGTGACCCTGCAGCGGTTGGCCCTTGAAGGGCACCGACACGCCGGTGCCGCGGCCGGCCGAGAGGCCTTCGACCGTGCCCAGCGCTTCGACGCGCTTGCCGGTCGTGAACTTGCCGCTGACCTGCAGGTCGGCCGGTGCGTCTTTCGGTGCAGCGACGAAGCTCTGCGCGGGCAGCACGGCGTGGCCGGCGAGCGTGGCGGGGAAGGCGGTCTGGGCAGCAGCACCACCGCAAGCGAAGGCGGTGGCGAGCGCGATGAAAGAGAGAGAGGCAAGACGCGTCATGGGCAGAAGAAAGGTTTCAGTCGAAACGCGAGACCATGCCGAGCCCGCGTGACGCAGCCATGACATCCGTTCAAGGCGCGATGTCTACCGTCACCTCGCGCGACTCGGCGCGGCCCTGGTCGTCGACCGCGCGCAGCACGTAGCGCCGTCCCGACTCGGCCATGTCCGGCATCCAGGTGATGCCTTCGCCGGGCGACGCCTTGCCGATCAATGCGTCATCGGCGAACCAGTAGATCGCCTGCGTGCCCGCCGCCGCTTCGGCGCGCAGCACGAGCGGCTCCGGCCTCTTCACGCGCAGCGTGTGCCGTACGCCGCGCAAGGGCGAGGTGATGAGCGGCGCCGTCTCCGAGGCCTCGCCCTTCTCGCAGCCATCGGCCGGCAGGCTCGCGCGCGGCAGGCCGGCCTGGCGGAAGAGCCGGCGCATGTCGCTGCCCCATTGCTCGACCACCTGCTGGCGCGCGTTGGGCTGCGGCCCGCACACCACCTTGCCGGTCGTCTCGTCGACCCACACCGCGCGGTGCAGGTTGCTGACCTGGATCGGCGACTTGCCGGCGATGAACCATGTCGTGGTGCGCACCGGGCACAGCGCGTCGGGCAGCCCGCCCGTCGCCGTGCACACCTCGACCTGCCGCAGATCGGCCGGCTGGCGCGTCGCAATCTCGCCCGGGTCCAGCCGCTCGGCGCGCAGCGCATCGACCATGCGCAGGAACAGCGGCGCGGCCGCATCGACACCCACGAGTGCGGGGTTGCTCGTGCCGTCGAAATTGCCGACCCACACCACGAGCACGTGGCGACCGAACACACCCGCGGTCCACGCATCGCGAAAGCCCCACGAGGTGCCCGTCTTCCATGCGATGGCGGGGCGCGCGGGCAGCGTGGTGTCGGGGCGCGGCGTGTGACGCAGCATGTCGAGCGTGATGAACGACGCCTCTTCGCTCAGCAAGCGCAGCGGCTGCGCGGGCCGCTCATCGGGCGCGGGCTGCGTGTAGCGAATCGGCTGCGAAATGCCGCCGTTCGCCAGCGTGGCGTAGAGGCCCGCGAGCTCCTCGGGCGTGACCTCACCACCACCGAGCACCAGCGCGAGGCCGTAGTGCGATTCGCTTTGCAGCTTCTGCACACCCGCAAGCCGCATGAAGTCGTAGAGCCCCGGTTTCGAAAGCTTTGCGGCCACGGCGACTGCCGGAATGTTGCGGCTGCGGATCAGCGCTTCCTGCGCGGGCAGCGGGCCGGCGAAGCGATGGTCGAAGTTCTCGGGTGTGTAGGGACCGAAGGAAGTTGGTGCGTCCTTCAGCATCGTCTTCGGATGCAGCAGCCCCTGGTCGAGCGCGAGCGCATAGATGAAGGGCTTGAGCGTGGAGCCCGGCGAGCGCTTGGCCTGCGTGCCGTTGACCTGCCCCGCGATCGCGTCGTTGTGCCAGTCGGCCGAACCGATCAGCGCGCGCACCTGCATGGTCGAGGCGTCGAGCAGCAGCGCGCTCGCGTTGGTCATGCCCACGCCGGCGTGTGTGCGCAGGTACTGACCCATCACGCGCTCAAGCGTGGCCTGCATGCGCAGGTCGATGGTGGTGCGCACTTCCTGCACACCACGCTCTTGCGCGAGCAGCATGTCGGTGGCGTGCGGCGCGAGAAAGGGAAGGCTGCCGCGCGACTGCGCCGAGAGCGCGAGTTGCGCGTCGGGCGCATGCTGCTTCGCGGTCGGATCGCGCTCGGCCCACAGCGCCCACAGGCGTTCGCGCGCGGATTGCAGTTCGGCATTGCGACCGCGCTCGGCAATGCGTTTGACGGGGTTCTGCGGAATCACCGCGAGCGTCAGCGCTTCGGGCAGGCTGAGCTTGGCGGCGTCCTTGCGGAAGTAGATGAGGCTCGCGGCCTGAACGCCTTCGATGTTGCCGCCGTAGGGCGCGGTGTTCAGGTACGCCTCGAGGATCTCGCGCTTGCTGAAGCGCGCCTCCAGCCACAGGGCCGCGCCGATCTGCGCGACCTTGCCCAAGGCCGTGCGGCTGTCGATGCCGTAGACGCGCCGCGCGAGCTGCATCGTGAGCGTCGAGCCGCCCTGCCTGCGCTCGCCGCTGGCGATGCGCCAGGCGCTGCGCACCAGCGCGGCGGGGTTGACGCCGGGGTGCGTGTAGAAGCGGCGGTCTTCATAGAGCAGCACCGCATCGATCAGCGTTGGGGAGATGCGGTCGAGCGGCACCCAGAGGCGGTATTGCTCGTCGTTTGCGAGCGTGAGGCGCAGCAGCTCACCGCCTTGCGCGTACACGGCGCGCGAGCTGCCGACGGTTTCGCTGAGCGGGGCATGCGGCCAGAAGCGCAGCAGCGCGAGCAGGAAGGCCCCCGCCAACGCCCACAGCGCGGGCTTCCTGAGCCTTTCCAACTTCACGCTGAAGCGCATCGCAGCCTCTGCGTTGGCGTCAGTTCGCGACGACCTGGAAGCGCGCACCCGCCGAACGCGAATACACGCGCCGGTCGTACATCGCCTCGCCATACGCGGCCGGCACCACGAAGTCGCCCACGTTGGTCGCGCGCGCCTTGTAGGTCACTTCGAGCAGGTTCTTGTCGACGGCGCCGTAGAACACCACACGGTCTTCGCGGATGTCGGCGTACTGCACCTTCCACGAACCGCCGCCGCCCAGGCGCTTCTTCCAGATCGGCGCATCGGCATTCGCCTGGTCATCGTCGCCCACGGCCTGCAGCACCGGCTCCAGTCCGCCGGGCAGCACATCGACGAGCGCCACGTCGTTGAGCTGTGCGCGCTCCAGGCTGCGCACGCGCACCCGCACCGTGACCTCTTCGCCGAGCTTGGCCTTGGTGATCGGATTGCCCTTGGCATCGAGCACTTCATGGAAGATCTCGAGGCCCTGGTTCACCGGCGTGGTGGGCACATTGCGCTCGAAGCCCTGTTCGGCCCAGCTGTAGTACAGGTTGAAGTCGCTGTCGTTCGACAGCTTGAGCTTCGCCGTACCGGCCGGCACCGCGGCACGCGTGATCGGGTTCACCGAGCCCAGCGCCAGCGCCGCGGCCTGGCCTTGCGCGTTGACGCTCTGCGCCGTCAGCTTGCCCTCGGCGTTCTGCGCCACCGCTTCGAAGTACGCATCGACCGCGAGCAGCATCGAGGCCGACGACAGGCTGTTGTACCAACCGTCGCGCACCATCGCGCCCATGCCCTCCCACACGTCCGGCTTCAGCGTCTTCAGGCGCGAAGGGAAGTGGCGGCCCACCAGGTGCAGCGTCATGCTGTCGTGCACCAGCGGGTCGTAGTAGGCGCCCCATACGTTGCGGCGCTGTTTTTTCTCGGTGCGCGCGAGCAGGTCGGACCACACCGGGTTGAGCAGTTCGTTGGCCACCTGCTCCTGCTTCACGAGCTGGTAGCTCGCGGCGAGGTACACGGCGCCCAGGTCGTCGCTCCAGCCTTGCGTCTGCTTGTTGCGCCAGGCTTCGCGAAGGTTGGCCAATGCGGCCGGCGCGATGATGCCCTGGCGTGTGAGCAGGTAGGCCGCCTGCGTGCGCTGGCGCCAGCCGTCCAGCGAGCTGTCGCCGCTGCCGAGCCAGCCCTGCAGATAGGTGTTCGCCTTTTGCAGCAGGTCTTGCGGCACGGGCAGCTTGTGATCCTTGGCTTCGATGAGCAGATGCACCGCATAGAGCGTCGCGAAAGCATCGGTGCCCGCGCCGGGCCACAGCGAGAAGCCGCCGTCGGCCGTCTGCCGCGCGCGCAGCTGCACGAGGTAGCGCTCGAAGGTCTTGCGCGCCTCGGGCATCGGGCCCTGTTCCGGGGTGCGGCCGCGCGCCATTTCCTTCACCAGCTCAGGGCGGCCCGACAGCAGCACGGCCGGGAAGGTCTGGCTCGTGATCTGCTCGGTGCAGCCATGCGGGTAGACCTCCAGGTACTGCATGAGACCGGTTGCGAAGGCCCATGGCGCCGCGGACACCGCGACATCGCTCTTGCGGAAGTTCGGATACAGGTCGGCCTTGCTGCTCAACTCGCCCGCACGCTGGAAGCTCCCCGCCTGCACCATCGTGACGAACGGCGACGCGGGCCGCACGCTCACTTCGGTCGACAGGCGCGCGCTGAAGGTCTTGTGCGTCGATGTGAACACCAGCGCCGACGAACCCAGCACCGCCTGCGCGCCCGGCTTGGCGCGCACATTGAACTTCGTGCTCGCTTCGCCGCGTTCGTTGACCTTGAGCGTCTGCGTCGCATCGCCCACCACTTCGAGCCCGCCCGAGGCGGTGAGCGTGAGCGCGATGGGCGCCCCTTGGCCCGAACCCACGATGTTGTTCGCCAGGCCCACACCCACTTCGACGGTGTCGCCGGGTGCCATCGCGAGCGGCGCGTTCGGCAGGATCACCATGTCGCCGCGCACCACGGTGCGGGTGCTCTTGGCGGCGGTGGTCTCGTCGTTCACCGCGACGGCCATCACGCGCAGGCTGCCGTTGAAGCTCTCGGGCACGGTGTAGCTGAATTCGCGGCCGCCGTTCACGTCGACGAGCCCCGACCAGTAGGCCACCGGCTTGTCGCGCTTGCGCTTGAACGGGTTCAGGTGCTTGCCCAGTTCGCCTTCGCCGTCACCGCCGGGGGCGGCGCCCTGCATGAGCTTCTTGAACTCCGGCAGGATCAGGTCGAGCGTCTGCAAGGTGCCCACTTCGAGCGCGCGCTTCTGGAAGAAGTGCTTGAGCGGATCGGGCGTCTTGTAGCGCGCCACCTGCAGGATGCCTTCGTCCACCGCGAACAGCACGGCACGCGTGGGCTTGTCGCTGGTGAGCTTCATCTTCACCGTCTGGCCGGGCTTCACGAGTTCGCTGCTGGTGAGCTGCAGGTTCGCGGTGCGCTTGGCCAGACTCGTGGCGAAGGGAATGACGCCGTACGACAGCGGGCTCATGTAGACCTCGTCCGAGGCCGGGTCGCGCACGAAGTGCACGTTGATGTAGCCGGTGCCCTCGAAGTCCTTGGGCAGCGTGATCTTCTGCACCGAGGCGGTCTTGTCGGTCTTGAACCACGCGTGGGCGTAGACCTTGTCGCGCTCGATGGTGATGAGGCCCGCGCCCACGTACGGCGCGCGGATGCTCACCTCGATCTCCTGGCCCGGCTCGTAGTCCTTGCGGTCGAGCGTGAGCTGCAGTTCGGCGTTTCGATCGAGCGAGCGCGAGACGTTCGCGTTGCCCGCCACGCTGTACTCGACGCGGTTCAACTCCAGCCCGCCGGCATTGCGCACCACGTAGGCAAAGTTGCCGGGCGTGGCGGTGTTCAGCGCGATGGTGTTGCCGGCGGCGACGATGGCCAGCGGCTTCTCGTCGATCACGATTTCCTTCTTGCGCGATTCGTAGCGGTACAGGCCGTTGTCCTGCTTCACGAGCACCGACAGCACCTTGCGCTCCACGCGCTCGATCTTCAGGTCGGCCACGGCCGTCTTCTTCGCCTGCGGATCGATCGCGATCACGGTGGCGTTACGCGCGGCGCCCTTGCTCACGTAGTTGGTGTCGCCGTCGACCTTCACGCCCACGAGGTAGGGCATGTCGCTCACCAGCGTCTGCGCTTCGGCCGAGACGCTGCGCCCGCCTTCGGGCTCGAAGGCCTTGGCAAGCACGTGCACCTGGTAGGTGGCGGCGTCGAAGCGCGAGAGGCGCAGGTCGAATTCGGCCTTGCCTTCGGCGCTGGTCTGCACGCTGCCCAGTTCGTCGACCTGCTTCTCTGTGGCGCGCTGCGGATCGAAGAAGGCGTAGTCGGCGAACGCGCGGAACACCGGGAAGGCCGGGAAGGCCGGGCTCAGCGTGAGCGTACCTTCCACCTTGCGGTCGGGCGCGGGCGTGCCGAAGAGGTTCTGCACGTCGATGAGCGCCTTCAGGTCCTTGGGCTTGACCCAGCCTTCGGCGACTTCGCTGCTGAGCTTGGCGACGACCTTGGTGCGGTCGGGCAAGAACTCCTGCACCTTCACCGTGGTGCTGCCGATCAGCAGGCCTTCCACCTCGGGGTTGCCGGGCGATGATTCGCGCGGCAGGTAGAGGTTGACGGTGTAGTTGCCGGTGGGCGAGGTGTCCTGCGTGGTGTGCGCGATTTCCGCCGCACCGCCGGGACCGAGCTTGAGCTTCTCGCGGCGCACGCTGAGGCCGCGTGCATCGATGATCTCGGCCTCGAGCGGCAGGTCGCGCAGCGAGGTGGCCCAGTTGCCGGCCTTGACCATCATCGCGATGTGCATCGTGTCGCCCGGGCGGTAGATGCCGCGGTCGCTGAACACGTAAGCGGTCATCTGGTTCGGCACGCCGGCCGCGCGCAGGCCGCCGACGTCGAAGCGCGAGATGTCGAGCGTGCGGTCGCTGCGGTTGAAGGGCAGGAAGCTCAGGTCGCCGTCCTTGCGCACGACCAGCACCACGGGTACCTTCTCGCGCTGGTAGCCGGCGAGGTTGGGCAGCTTGGCGGCGCCCGTGGCATCGGTGGATTGCGACGCGATGATCATGCCGTTGCGGCCCCACACCTCGACCAACGCGCCGGCCACAGGCTGGCCATTAGCGATGCTCTGCACGAACACGTCGCGTGTGCCGTCGAGCGACTTCTTCGCGACGATGCCCAGGTCGGTGACGAGCACCAGGCGCTGGTCCTTCTGGTCTTCGGGGTTGCCGCTTTCGGGATTGCCTTCGCCTTCCGATTGCTGCTCTTCCTGTTGCTCTTCTTCGGGCTGGGCCTGCGTGGCATCGCCCTCGGGCTTCTTCTTGGCCTTGGGGTCGTAGCCCTGCACCTTGAGCAGGAACACGCCGCGGCGGTCGGCCACGTCGCTGCGCAGGTACTGCGCGAAGTCGACGGTTTCGTAGTGCGCCTTGCCGGCGGGGATGCTGAGTGGAATTTCTTTCTGGAAGCGGTCGACCAGGTTGTCCGGCTGCAGGCTGCCGAAGAACTGCGGGTGCGCGAAGTCGCCGTTGCTCTGCGTGACCAGGTGCTGCAGCTGCTGCGGCAGCAGGCGGCCGATTTCGAGGCGGATGCCGGGGAGGTCGCGCACCAGGATCGGCAGCTTGCGCTCGCCCGACAGCGCGAGCAGCGAACCCTGGCTCATGATGGTGAGCTCGGGCGCGAAGGTCTTGAGCAGCAGCACGTCTTGCCGCGCGGTGCCGAGCTGGTAGCCGCCCGGCGTCTTCAGGCCCTTGGCCACGCGCACCAGCAGGTAGCGGCCGCCCTCGGCCTGGGGCATGCGGAAGCTGACCATCTCGGTCACTTCGCGCTCGCTGGCGATGGGCTGCAGGGTGATCTTCTTCGCGCGACGCAGCACGGCGTCGGTGACCTTCGAGGGGTCGGCGGACCAGTCGAATTTTTCTTCCGGGTCGCCCTTGGCTTCTTCGGTGGCCGGCAGAAGCCAGGCCTGCACCACGCGCGCCATTTCGCGCTCGTGCACCGGCATCGAGGCGGTGACGTGCATCACATGCTCTGGCTCGCCGTTCTCGCCGGTGACGATGGTCGGGTCGATGCTGGAGATGGCGAGGCTGAAGAGGCCGGGGATGTCGACCGCGCGTGCGATGTCGCTGCGCTGGCCCGGGCCGCCCTTCTGCGCGACTGTGCCCGCCGTGAGGCTCAGCACCACGGGGCGCGTCTTCTCGGGAATGGGCAGAGGCTCGGACTGCAGCGTGGCGGTGAGGCGCAGCTTGTCGTAGCTGGCGGTGAACTTCTCGCTCGCGCACTTGCCCACGCTGAAGATCGAGGTGCCGCAGGCCTGGTCATAGGTCAGCACCAGGCGCTTTTCGAACTCGGCGGTGTTCACGGGGTGCGAGAAGCGCACCTGAAAGAGGGCGCGGCGCACGTTGGCCTGCACCGGGTCTTGATAGAACTCCGCGCCCGCGACGCGCGCGTTGAATTCGGGCGAGGTGAACTCGTACTTGCGCTGCTCGATCTCGATGTGCGGCGCGAGCGCGTCCTTCGCGAGCTGCACCTTGTAGGGCTGGCCGACCGGCCAGTCCTGCGCCGGCAGGAATTCGAGCTTCTTCTGGCTGCTCCACGACCAGCGCCCGGCGATGGCGGGCTCGATGCTGACGCCCGTCGCCTCCTGGCCGATGCGCGCGATCGGCGCGACCGAGGCGGTGAAATTGATGACGACCGGGTTGGGCCCCTTGTCGTTTTCGATCTGCGTGCGCGGCGGCGGCACGATCTGCGCGGTGGAAACGACCGGCTCGACGCGGTCGGGCGTGAGGCCATGCCACCACTTCAGCACATGCGGGCTGGCGAACCAGCCGGCCAGCACCAGCAGCGCCAACACCACCACCCAGGCCAGCCGTTGCTGCAGCCACTGCAGCCCGAAAAGAAGAAACGCCCCCACGATGCGCAGCCACCCCGGCGGTCGCCAGGAGCCGACGAGTCCGCGTGCCAGAGGCCGCAGAAAACCGAGCGCGCGGCCCAGTCCGGTGAAGAGCACGTCGCTGAGCGACGCGAGTTTTCGATTGGCGACTTGAAGCATGGAAGCTCCCCCTGATGTTTTTGTTGGCGCCTGGCAGTTTCTGCCCGGTCTGTGAAACCACGGCGCTGTGTGTGAAGTCTGCGTGAAAACCGCACAGGGCCCGCGCACCGGCCCGTCTGGAACGTCAGAACGAAAGTGCCGGCTTGTTCACCATCAACCAGAACACGATGGCCATCGCCACGAAGGCCGGATAGCCCAGCAGTTCCCAGTAGCGCTGGTAGCGCAGATACAGCGACGGCAGTGGCGTGGCCTCGTGGTGCGCCTGCGCCGCAAGGGCCGCCATGCGAATCTGCAGCCACACCACCGGCAGCCAGCACGCCCCCGCGAACGCGAAGAGCCCCAGCGACAGCGCGAGCCACGGCGTCGACAGCGGCCAGCCCGCCATGTGCGCCAGCGCGAAGCCGGTGACCGGCTGCAGGATCACTGTGGGCGTGGTGAACCACCAGTCGGCGCGCACCACCAGCCGGCTCACCACCGCCTGCGCCGGCACGCTGCCGCTGCGGTTGGCAAAGAACATGTAGAAGGCCGACCCCAGCCCCGTGCCGACCATCAGCACGCTGGAGACGATGTGCAGCCACTTGAGGACGAGGTAGGTGTTCATGGCGTGGCGCGTCGGTACAGGTGCCAGAGCAGCGCGGCAATGGGCAGGTTCTTGAGCAGCGGGCCGAGTGGGTGCAGCCACAGGCTTGGCTGCAGCACGGTCGCCACGAGCGTCATGGCGAGCATCAGGGCGAAGGCGGCGAGGTAGACGCTGCGGCCGGGTCGCAGCCATAAGGCCAGACCGATCGCGAGATCGGCAATGGCGCCGCCGACGATCAGCGACTGCACCAGCCACGGGGGCGAGGCGATGCCCGCGTCGGCCAGCACACGGCGGCTCTGGCCGTCGAGCTCCACGATGCTGGCGATGGCGGTGAAGAGCCAGACGGCGACGAGGCTCAGGCGCAGCAAGCGGTCGTCGTCGTTGGTGGCAGGGCGTGTCATGGCGTGGACGTCGCCTCGTCAATCACATCCGTCACCATGCCCCAGCGCGCGAACTCGGGATCGAACTCGGGCAGCGTGAGCAGGCCCGCGCAGGCATGCGCGCCCACCGGCAACGCATCGCCACGCGCGAGGCGCCGCGCCAGCAGGATGGCGGCCATGCAGGGAATCTCGGGGCCGTGGTTGTCGTCCGCCGCGATGTGCCAGGCGCGGCGCGCGATGGCGCCGCGTGCATCGGTGCCTTCGACGCGCACCACCATGCCGCCCAGCGCGGTGCCGAACGCATCGAACACGCCGCCCGTCGCGTGCAGCAGCGGCGCCAGCTTCTGCGGTGCGCGCAGCAGGCCTGTGCGACGCAGGAAAGCCAGGAAGGCGAAGGCGTGCTGGGTCAGGCCGACTTCGAGTGCCGCACGGAACATGACCGACTGCACGCCGGCATAGCGCGCAGGAAAGAGTTCGAGATCGGGGATGTCGCACAGGGCGCCGCGGCGCGGCTTCATGCGGGCGAACTGCACCTTCGCGGGATGGGCCCAGCCGGGCTGCTCGGTCCATCGGCCGCCCTGCCAGACGCGGATCGGCGCGCCGCAGTAGGCGAGCACGCCCGCGAGCGTGGCTTCGCCGCGCGGTGCGCCCTGTGCCGGCGCGATGCAGATGTCGATGCTGCGCAGGCTTTGCCAACCGGCGGCGAGGTGATCGACCACCGCCGACGACAGCGCCGGCACGGTGCTGGCGCCGGCCACGGCGGTGCAGCCCGCACGGCGGAAGGCGGCGTCCATCGCGGCGGGAAAGTCGCAGACGAAGCGCCGGCCGTCAGCCAGGTCGATGTAGTGCGCGCCGGCGGCCGCCACGGCCTGCGGCACGCGGTAGTCCTGGCCCTGGAATGGGCCGGCGGTGTGAATGACGAGGTCCACGCCCAGAAAGCCCAGCCCCTGCGCGAGATCGGGCGACTGCGCATCGACGCGCACACCGCGCGCACTGCCGCCCAGCGATTGCGCAAAGGCCGTGGCCCGTTCGAGGTCGCGCCCGCCGACCCACAGTTCGATGCCCGCGTCCTGCGCGAGTGCGCGGCTGATGCGCGCGCCGAAGTTGCCGTAGCCGCCGAGCACCAGCGTCTTCATGCGAGGTTCGCTCCGGCGATGTGGCCGCGCGTGAACGCTTCCTCGAAGATCGAATAGCCCGACCAGTCCGCGTGCGCGAACGACAGCCGGCCCGCGGCCACGCGGTCGCCGTGTGCGCCGATCTGCGCGAGCAGTCCGGGCCGCGGGATCGACATGGCGTGCCCGTAGCGCGTGATCTCGACGCGCGTGGCGAGCGCGGGCAGGTCGGGGTGCGGCACCGACAGTTCGGCGAGCAGTTCGTCGCGCCATGCGGTCCAGGGGCGTTCGAGCAGCAGCTGCCGGCCGTCGCCGGTGTCGTAGCCGCTCGGGCCCAGTGGGCGGTACCAGCTGAGCACGGTGCCGCGCGGCGTGGGGTCGAGCGTCTGGTGGCGCGCATCGACGTAGCCGAGGCCGCGCGTGCCGTAGATCACGTTGTCCCAGCTCGGCGCGGCGCCGACGCGATCGGCCAGCGGCCCGCGCAGGTGCACGTTGGCGACCAGCCAGGGGGCATAGCGCACGTGCGCGGCGGCGCTCGTCAACAGCGGCGGCGGGTTCTCGACCACGCGCGCGGCGATGAAGACGGGCAGCGCGACGATGCAGCGCTCGGCCTGCCAGCGCACCATCGATTTCGAAGCGGCATCCCACGCATCGACCTCGACGCCGCCGCGCCCTTCGGCGATGCGCGTGACGACCTGGCCGGTGTGCAGGCGCGCGCCCAGCGGCGCGGCCAGCTGCTTCGTGAGCCAGCCGTTGCCTTCGGGCCAGGTGAGCACGCCATCGCGATCGGGGTTGGTGTCGTTGACGCTCCCGCTCGCATCGCCCGGTGCATGGAAGCCGTGCCGGCTCGCGAAGTAGTGGATGCCGGCCCAGGCCGACACCTGCGCGATGCCGGCGCCGTAGTCGTCGCGGCAGCAGTAGTCGAGGTACCAGCGCAGGTGGGCGTCGTCAAAACCTTCGCGGTCGAGCCAGCCCGCGAAGGGCACGGCGTCGAGCGCGAGCAGTTCGGGTGTGACGGCGAAGCGCAGCGTGGGAATGGCGAAGTGAGCGGCGTGTTGCAGCGCGTCGATGCGCTGCGCGAAGCGGCGGTATTGGGCGTGCGTGCCTTCGCCGACGTCGTGCACGGGCAGCAGCCCGTCCTGCCATTCGCCGCGGAAGAACAGGCGCTCCTGCGGGCTGTGGCAGAGGTGGCGCTCGTCATAGGTCCAGCGGCCGGCCACGCGGCGGCGCAGGCCGAGTTCTTCGAGCAGGTCCTGCACCTCGTGCGCGTCGTCGCCGGGCGTGGGCAGGTAGTGCGCGCCAAGCGGGCAGGCGATGCCGCCGACCGAGCCGCCGCGCGCGTTGCCGCCGGCGGTGTCTTCGAGTTCGAGCAGCGCGAAGTCGTCGATGCCCGCGAGGCGCAGCGCGCGTGCCGCCGCAAGGCCGGCCACGCCACCACCCGCGATGACGACGCGGGTGCGCTTGACGATGGCCGGGGCCTGCGACTTGAGCGTGCCGTCGCGCATGGCGTGGCCGCGCATCACGTCGACGCCGGTGAAGCCGCCTTCGATGGGCGGCGGCGGCGCCTCGCAGCCGGCCAGCGCCAAAGCGCCCGCCGCACCTGCCACGCCGAGAAAATCGCGCCGTTGCATGCTGCGGCTAGTGCGCCATGACCTTGCCCCACTCCTGTTCATAGGTGGTGACGAGGGTCTGGTTCGACAGGCGGTTCACTTCGGTCGGCACGCGCGCCATGTCGAGCGGAAAGTCGAACATCAGGGGCAGCGTGGCAGGCGTGAGGAAGCGCATGCCGCCCGGCAACGCATCGGGCAGCCGGTAGGGCCGACGGCTCGCGATGATGTAGCCCCATTCGCCGAAGCTCGGCACGTGCGCGTGGTACGGCGTGGCCTTCAGGCCGACCGACTCGATGGTGGTCGCCACGGTCCAGTAGCTCTTGCGTGCGACCAGCGGCGAGGTGGTCTGGATCACCGCGTAGCCGCTGGCCGACAGGCGCCGGTCGAGCAGCGCGTAGAAGCTGTTGGTGTAGAGCTTGCCGATGGCGAAGTTGGTCGGATCGGGAAAGTCGACCACGATGACGTCGAAGGTGTCGCCGTCTTGTTGCAGCCACTGGAAGGCATCGGTGTTGACGATCTTCACCTTCGGCGACGAGAGCGCGTGCCCGTTGAGCGCGGCCAGCGTTTCGTGCGTGGTGAAAAGCTGCGTCATGTTCGGGTCGAGCTCGACCAGCGTGACCGACTCGACCGAGGGGTACTTGAGAACTTCGCGCACCGCCATGCCATCACCGCCGCCGAGCACGGCGACTTTCTTCGGCGCGCCGTGCGCGGCCATCGCGGGGTGCACCAATGCCTCGTGGTAGCGGTACTCGTCGCGCTCGGCGAACTGCAGGTTGCCGTTGAGGAACAGCCGGTGGCCTAGCGCGCCGCGCGTGACCACGATGCGCTGGTAAGGCGAGCTGGCGCTGAAGACGATGTGGTCCTGGTAGAACTTGTCTTCCGCCAACGTGGTGATGTGGTCGGCGCCCCAGAAGGCGCCGATGAGCGCGGCCAGCGTGAGGAAGCAGGCCACCGCATGCGCGCCAGCGCGGCGCAGTTCATGGCGGAACAGCCACAGCGCCCACACGGCCACCGCGGCGTTCATCACGCCGAACAGCAGGCCGGTGCGGATCATGCCCAGCTGCGGCACAAGAATGAGCGGGAACGCGACCGACACAGCGAGCGCGCCCAGGTAGTCGAAGGTCAGCACCTGCGACACGAGGTCCTTGAGCACGATGTTGCGCTTGAGGATGCGCATCACCAGCGGAATCTCGAGCCCCACCAGCGTGCCCACCACCACGACGAGGCCGTACAGCAGCAGGCGGAACGCGCCCGGCACGTAGGCGTTGGCCAGGAACAGGATCGCCGGCAGCGCGCCGCCGATCAGCGCCACGAGCAGTTCGATGCGAAGGAAGTGCGCCGGCAGTTGCCGGTCGAAGTAGCGCGAGAGCCACGAGCCGACGCCCATGGCGAACAGGTAGGTGCCGATGATGGTGCTGAACTGCAGCACCGAGTCGCCGAGCAGGTAAGAGCTCAGCGCGGCTGCGCTCAGTTCATAGACCAGGCCGCACGCGGCGACCACGAACACGCTGGCGAGCAGCGCGATCTCGACGGGTTGCGGCCCCCGCGCCTCCGGGGTGCGCGCGGGCAGGGCCGCGTCGCTCAATGGATTGCAGCAGCCACGATGACGCTGATGCCCAGGCTCATGGCGGCCACGACCAGGGCCAGCGCCATGTTCTGCTTCTCGACGATCTCGCCCCACAGGTCATAGGGGGTGATCTTGTCGATGATCAGAAAGCAGATCCAGAAGACCACCACGCCGATCAGCGCATACACGAGCGATCCGAGGACCACGCCCGGTTTCAGCCATTCAATTCCCATGGGGACCTCCAGTCGTAGCAATAAAAAGAGAAGTGATGAGAGCGCAACGCCTGCGCGCGATCTTCGTCATTTGTGGCCGCCGCCGCTCGAGTAGCCGCCGTACGACCCGCCCGAACTGCGGTACCCGCTCGAGGAACCGCTGCAGTTGCTCATCATGATCAGCACGAAGATGATGACCACGATGACGAGGATGATCGTGCCGCAGCCCATGCCGGACGCGGCGCTCACGGGCAGCGCGTCGCCGCGCGAGAACAGGTCTTTCTTGGCGTCGAGCTTGAAGGCCGTGGCCACGGCGCCGCTGTCGATCTTGCTGCCCGACGACCAGGTCAGCTCGTTGGCCGAGCGCTCCATCGAGAGCAGCGCGCCGCCGCTCGCAAAGTCGCGGTTGAAGGTTTTCTGGCCGCGCTCGACCTGCCAGTAGAACTCGCCGGCCACGTAGGTGGTCTCGGCGTTGTAGGCGTACTGCTGCTGGTAGCGCTTGTTGAGGTAGGTGGCGGTGGTGCCGTTCTCTGCCATCACGGGCGCGCCGGTGGTCGGCTTGACCATGCTCCAGCCGTCTTCGGCATCGACCAGGAAACTGAAGCCGCGCTTCTTGTTGTAGAGCAGGTACTCGTCCCAGCCGAACTGCTCGTCGTCGCCGGGCTCCTGGCCCACGCGGTGCTGGAAACCCACCACCTGCCACTGCGCGCCCTGCAGCTGGCCCATGCTGCCCAGCGCGATGAGCGGGCGCACCGGCTCGCTCTGCTCGGCGTGCTTCAGCTCGCCGCCGATGCCTTGCGACAGGTCGATGATGCTGTTGCACGAGCCGCAGGTGATGCTCTTGCTGTCGGCCAGGTTGACCGTGACGGGCGAGCCGCAGTTGGGGCAGCTGAAGCTGCGGCCCTTTTCGTCCTTCGCGGATTCGTCGCGCAGGCCGGTGAGCTGCAGGTCGTCCAGCTGCACCGAGCGGCCGAGGTACGCGCTGGGCTTGGCGGTGCCGTAGTCGATGCTGAGCACCAGCCCCTTGTCGTTGCGCAACTCGACCATCGCGAACGGCTTGCCGAGCTCGGGCAGGTGTGGCAACTCGCCCTGCGCGGAGGTCAGCGCCACCTGCTCGTTGGAAGCGACGGTGTAGCTCTGGCCGGCGAAGGCGGTGGTGGCGCCCACGCGCAGGTCGACCGGTGGCGGCGCGGCGCGCTGCAGGTCGAAGGGCAGCGCAAAAACGTAGGCGCCGTTGTCCTCGCTGAGCACACCGGTGCGGTCGCCGTCGAGTGCAGCGATCCACTCGGTCCAGCGGCCACCGGGGTAGGTGTACTGCAGCCGGCCGATCAGCGCGAAGGGCTTGTCCTGGATGCGGCCGGCGGCGAACAGCTGCAGCGGGCTGAAGTCGTCGAACAGCTCGGCCATCTTGCCGGTGCGCGCGAGCGTGTCGCCCTGGCGCACGACGGTGCTCTGGCAGTAAGGACAGACGGCGTGCGTCGATTGCGCCGAGCGGAATTCGACCGGCGCGCCGCAGCCGGGGCAGGGCGCGCGGTAGTAGCGTTGGTTGCCGGTTTCCTCAGCCATGGCACACAGCAGAAGACACGACGGCAACAACGAACGAGGCGGGAGACACCACCGCGGCACCGGCTACGCCGGCCCGCAGGCATCGCCCCCTGCAAGGAGCGGGGAAGAGCGACACGAAACGCGCGAAGCCTGGGGTCAGACCAGCTTCTTGAGCAGTTCGGCCTTCTTGGCGTCGAACTCTTCCTGCGTGAGGATGCCCTTGGTCTTGAGCTCGCCGAGCTTCTCGAGCGTGGTCATCACGTCGGCGGCACTCACCACGGCCACGGCCGGCTGCTGCGTCGTGGCCGCGGCCTGTGCCGCTGCGTTCGGGCTCAGGCCCTGTGCGAGGTTCTGCGCCAGCACCTGGCCGAGCGCCACGCCGGCCCCCAGGCCCATCGCGTCGCCCGCGATGCCGCCGCCACCCGCCGCACCTTCGGCGAACTTGGGAATGGCCTGCGCCGTCTGGTACTGCATGAACTTGCCCATGTCGTTGCCGACCATGCCCATGCCGATCTTCTGGTCGAGGATCTTCTGCAGCTCTTCGGGCAGCGAGACGTTCTGGACCGTGATGTTCTCGAGCTTGATGCCGATCTTCTCGAACTCGGGCACCAGCTGGGTGGCCAGCGCGGTCGCGAACTGGATCTGGTTGGCCGCGAGGTCGAGGAAGGGCAGGCCGCTGGAGGCGATGGCGTTGCTGATGTTCTGCAGCACCAGCCCGCGCAGCTGGCCGTCGAGGTCGGCCACGGAATAGATGTCGCGCGTGCCGGAGATTTCGGTGTGGAACAGCTTCGGATCGCCGATGCGGAAGCTGTAGTTGCCGAAGGCGCGCAGGCGCACGGCGCCGAAGTCCTTGTCGCGGATCGTGATCGGCTGGGGCGTGCCCCACTTCTGGTCGACCTGCTGGCGCGTGCTGAAGAAATAGACGTCGCTCTTGAAGGGAGATTCGAAGAGCTTGTCCCAGTTCTTCAGGTACGTGAGCACGGGCAGCGTCTGCGTCGTGAGCTTGTACATGCCGGGGCCGAACACGTCGGCCACCTGGCCTTCGTTGACGAACACGGCCATCTGCGACTCACGCACGGTGAGCGAGGCGCCGTTCTGGATTTCCATCTCGGCCATCGGGAAACGCCAGGCCAGCGTGCCATCGCCGGACTCGGTCCACTGGATGATGTCGATGAACTGTTTCTTGATGAAATCCATCAGGGCCATGGTCGTTCCTCTCGAGATGTTGTCGGTTTGTGTCCCAGCCGCACATATTGCCACAGGGCTTTGACGGCGCCCCGTGCTTTTGGTCATGCCTGCCACCGGCCATGCGGCGTAGGGCGGTATGAACCCAGGTCTACAATCGGCGCCCCCAGAAGAAGCGCCACAGGAGCAACGGCACATGTCCGATTCGACCGCATCGTCCCCTTCGACCCCTACCCCGGAAGACAAGCGCGCCCTGTTGCGCCGTGCCGCCCTCGAGTACCACGAGTTTCCCGTCCCCGGCAAGATCGCCATTGCGGCGACCAAGCAGATGGTCAACCAGCGCGACCTGTCGCTGGCCTACTCGCCCGGCGTGGCCGCGCCCTGCGAGGAAATCGTCAAGGACCCGGCCAACGCCTTCAAGTACACCTCGCGCGGCAACCTCGTCGGTGTCATCAGCAACGGCACCGCCGTGCTGGGCCTGGGCGACATCGGCCCGCTGGCCTCCAAGCCGGTGATGGAAGGCAAGGGCGTTCTCTTCAAGAAGTTCGCCGGCGTCGACGTGTTCGACATCGAGATCGACGAAAAAGACCCGGTCAAGCTGGTCGAGATCATCGCCTCGCTGGAGCCCACCTTCGGCGCCATCAACCTGGAAGACATCAAGGCCCCGGACTGCTTCTACGTCGAGCGCGAACTGCGCAAGCGCATGAAGATCCCGGTGTTCCACGACGACCAGCACGGCACGGCCATCACCGTGGCGGCCGCCATGCTGAACGGCCTGAAGGTCGCCGGCAAGAACATCGCAGAAGTGAAGCTGGTCACCTCGGGCGCGGGCGCTGCGGCGCTGGCCTGCCTGAACCTGCTGCTCAAGGTGGGCCTGAAGCGCGAAAACGTATTCGTCACCGACCTGGCCGGCGTGGTCTACGAAGGCCGCGAAGAGCTGATGGACGACGACAAGCGCCAGTACATGCAAAAGACCGACATGCGCAAGCTGTCGGAAGTGATCGCCGGTGCCGACGTGTTCCTCGGCCTGTCGGCCGGCGGCGTGCTGAAGCCTGACATGGTCGCGAAGATGGCGCCCAAGCCGGTGATCTTCGCGCTGGCCAACCCGAACCCCGAGATCGCACCCGAAGACGCCCATGCGGTGCGCAACGACGTGATCATGGCCACGGGCCGCACCGACTACCCGAACCAGGTCAACAACGTCCTGTGCTTCCCGTACATCTTCCGCGGCGCGCTCGACTCGGGTGCCACCACGATCACCGACGAGATGGAGATTGCCGCGGTGCACGCCATCGCCGAGCTGGCCCAGGCCGAGCAGAGCGAGCGCGTGGCGGCTGCCTACGTCGGTGAAAAGCTGAGCTTCGGCCCCGAATACCTGATCCCGAAGCCCTTCGACCCGCGCCTGATGATGAAGATCGCGCCGGCCGTGGCCAAGGCGGCCGAGGAAAGCGGTGTGGCGCAGCGCCCGATCAAGGACATGGACGCCTACCGCGACAAGCTGCAGAGCTTCGTCTACGCCTCGGGCACCACCATGAAGCCGATCTTCGATGCCGCCAAGCGCGCACCGAAGAAGCGCGTGGCGTACTGCGAAGGTGAAGAAGAACGCGTGCTGCGCGCCGCGCAGATCGTGGTGGACGAAGGCCTGGCGCGCCCAACGCTGATCGGCCGTCCGGCCATCATCGCCCAGCGCATCGAGAAGTTCGGCCTGCGCCTGAAGGAAGAGCTCGACTACGACGTCGTCAACGTCGAGCAGGACCACCGCTACCGCGACTTCTGGCAGACCTACCACCGCATGACCGAGCGCAAGGGCCAGACGGTGCAGACCGCCAAGATCGAGATGCGCCGCCGCCTCACGCTGATCGGCGCGATGCTGCTGCACAAGGGCGAGGTCGACGGCATGATCTGCGGCACCTGGGGCACCACGCTGATCCACCTGCACTACATCGACCAGGTGATCGGCAAGCGCCCCGGCGGCTGCGAGAGCACCCCGCAAGACGTGCCGGTGTACGCCTGCATGAACGGCCTGCTGCTGCCCGACCGCCAGGTGTTCCTGGTCGACACGCACGTCAACTACGACCCGACGCCCGAGGAGCTGGCCGAGATCACGACCATGGCGGCCGAGGAAATGATGCGCTTCGGCCTCAAGCCGAAGGCCGCGCTGCTGTCGCACTCCAACTTCGGCACCAGCAACGAGCCCAGCGCCATCAAGATGCGCCGCACGCTCGACCTGCTGCGCGTGCAGGCGCCCTGGCTCGAAGTGGACGGCGAAATGCACGGCGACGTGGCGCTGGACAGCAAGCAGCGCGCGGTCGTCATGCCGCACAGCGCGCTCGCCGGCGACGCCAACCTGCTGGTGTTCCCCAACATCGACGCCGCCAACATTTCTTACAACCTGCTCAAGACCGCGGCCGGCGGCAACATCGCCATCGGCCCGGTTCTGCTCGGCGCGGCCAAACCTGTGCACATTCTCACGGCGAGCGCGACTGTTCGCCGCATTGTGAACATGACGGCCTTGACAGTCGCCGACGCAAACGCCGAGAGATAGGCTATTTGGCGAGAGTGGACGCCAACTTAAGGCGTCGCTTTTCGTCCCAGCGACTGCTCAAACTTTGGGCAGTCGCTTGCTATTTTCGCCAGCGTGGTGCACACTCGCGGGCTTGAATTTGCGGGTTAACCCCGAGGTTAAGCGCAGTTCAAACCCCCCGCTCTTTTCTTGTGGTGCCCCATGGCGGCTTACGCCTCGATCACGTCCTCTGTCACTAAGTTTGCGCTCACCAGCTTGATGCTGGTGGCTCTGACGACGGGGGCCGAGGCCCGCGGATGGTTCGGCGCCGGAAAAACGTCCTCCGAGGAATCAATTGCCCTGACCGATCTCCCGGTCCAGGGTCAGCGAACCTACCAGGCCATCCTTGACGGTGGCCCCTTCCGGTACGACAAAGACGGCACGGTATTCGGCAATCGCGAACGCATTCTGCCCGCGGCACGTCGCGGGCATTACCGCGAGTACACGGTGCCAACGCCCGGCGCGCGCAACCGCGGTGCCCGGCGGATCGTTTGCGGTGGCGAGCAGCGCGCGGCGCCCGAAGCCTGCTGGTACACGGCGGATCACTATGCGAGTTTCAGACGGATTGCGCCATGAGCGATGACAACGACCTGAGCGGCGCCCCGAAGCGCCCCGACGAGATGATGATGACTATGGAAAGACCAGCGGATATGACCTTATCCCTTCGAGCCGTACGCCCGAACATCGTGCAATCGATCCGCGCGTTCCGCGTGAACGACCTGCAGGATGCCGCCAACGCGGCCGGCCAGCACTTCCTGTACGCCAACCTGGGCAATGCCCAGACCAAGCAGGACGTGCTCGACCTGATTGCCCAGCAGTTCACCTTCCCGGCGCACTTCGGCAAGAACTTCGACGCGCTGTACGACTGCATGACCGACCCGTTGCATAAATCGGGCCCGCAGCCTGGTTTCGTCATCGTGCTCGAGCAGATCCCGGCCAACGCCAAGTTCGACAAGGAAGCGCGCGAGCAACTGCTCGACATCTTCCGCGACGCCTCGGACTACTGGGGCGATCGCAAGGTCCCCTTCCGCTGCTTCTATTCTTTTCTGTAGCCCGTTCTGCATCTACCAGCCAAGCAGAACGGGCGAACGAGGCTCAGCCCACCGCTGAAACCCTCGATGGCATCGAAGTCAACCCTGCCGCCACGGCAGCAACCGCTGCGGCCACCGCCGCCAGCACCGAGCCGGCCGGCGAGAAAATGCCGACCGACAAGCTCGTCGACGTGTCGCCTCTGGCGCTGCGCATGAGCAGCCCCTTCAACGCGGGCTACTGGCTGGCCGCGGCTTAACTGCTGCAGTCCGTCTCGTCAGAAAAAATGCCCGTCATCGACGGGCATTTTTCATGGGGGAACGGCCTGGGCCAGCGCGACGTATTCGGCAACCGGAACCTCCTCGGCGCGGCGCTGCGGGTCGAACGCTCCTTCGAAGCCGTGCGTCTCCAACCACTTGCCCAGCGTGTGCCGCAGGATCTTGCGGCGCTGGCTGAAGGCCACCTGCACGATCTCACCGAGCCGCGCTGCGTCGACCACCGGCGGCTGCGCGAGCGGCACCATGCGCACCACGGCGCTGTCCACGCGCGGCGGCGGATCGAAGCTCTCGGGCGGCACGAACAGCACGTTCTCCATGGCGTAGCGCCACTGCAGCATCACGCTCAAACGGCTGTAGTCCGACGTGGCGGGCTTGGCCACCATGCGGTCGATCACTTCCTTTTGCAGCATGAAGTGCTGGTCGGCGATCAGGTGGGCGTAGCCCAGCAGGTGGAACAGGATCGGCGTGGAGATGTTGTAGGGCAGGTTGCCGACCACGCGCAGCGGCTTCGGCTCGACCTTGGCTGCGAGTTCGGCAAAGTCCACCTTGAGCACGTCGGATTCGATGACCTCGAGCTGCGGATGCTCGCGCAGCCGCTTGGCCAGGTCGCGGTCAAGCTCGATGACCGTGAGGCGGCCGAGCCGTTCGACCAGCGGCTGCGTGAGCGCCGCCAGCCCCGGCCCGATCTCGACCATCGCATCGCCGGGCTGCGGCGCAATCGCCTGCACGATCTCGTCGATGATCCCGCCGTCGGACAGAAAGTGCTGCCCGAACCGCTTTCTTGCAATGTGTTGTGCCATCGCGGCCTAGAACGCTGCCGCGGCCATCAGGACTGCGGCGGCTCGCGGAATTCGACGTAGGCGCGCGCGCGCACTTCCTGCACCCAGGTGGTGAAGGCTTCTTCGACGCGCTGTTCGCGCAGTGCGGCGCGCGCGGCTTCGCGCTGCTCCGACTGGCTCAGCTTGGCTTCGCGGCGGCCGACCACCTGGATCAGGTGGACACCGAAGCGCGACACCACAGGGTCGCTGATCTGGCCCGGCGTGAGGCGGTCCATGGCTTCCTCGAACTCGGGCACGAACTGGCCGGGGCGCGACCAGCCGAGGTCGCCGCCTTCCTTGGCGCTGGCGTCCTGCGAGTTGTCGCGCGCCAGGCCGGCGAAGTCGGCCGTGCCGGACTGCACGCGGCGCTTGAATTCCTGCAGCTGCGCCACCGCCTGCGCGGTCGTGCGCTTGGGATCGTTCAGCAGCAGGATGTGGCGCACCTGGGTCTGGGTAATGGAAGCATCCGACGAACCCACCTGCGCCTTGGTCAGCACCTTGAGCACGTGGAAGCCGGCGCCCGAACGCACGGGTCCGGCGATGCCGTTCACCGCGGTCGATTGCGTGGCTTCGACGAACACCGGCGGGTAACGGTCGGCGCTGCGCAGGCCGAGCGCGCCGCCATTGGCGCGGTCGGGCGAGTCGGAGTTCTCGCGCACCAGCTTGGCAAAGTCTTCGCCGCTGCGCGCACGCTGCGCGAGGTCGGTGGCCTTCTTCTGTGCGGTCGCGATCTGCGCGTCGGTGGCGCTCTCGGGCACGGCCACCAGCAGCTGGGCGATGTTGAGGTTGAGCAGGGCGTTGTTCTTGACGGCGCTCTCGCGCTGGTCGCGCAGGTACTCGTCGGCCTCGGTGTCGCTGATCTTGACCTTCGACTCAACCTCGCGGTCGCGCAGGCGAGTGAGCAGCAGCTGGTCGCGCAGGTCGTTGCGGAATTCGCGCGGCGAGATGCCCTCGGCCACGACGCGGCTGCGCAGTTCGGTGAGGCTGATCTCGTTCTGGCGGGCCACGGTCTGCTCGGCCTGGTCGATCGCCACGTCATCGACCTTGATGCCGTTTTCCTTCGCGAGCTGCAGCTGTGCGCGCTCGGTGATCAGGCGCTCCAGCACGAGGCGCGTGAGTTCGGCGCGCGGCACGCGCTCGGCGTCCGGGTTCTCGCGGATCAGGCGCGTGACGCGCGACTGCACCTCGGTGTTGGTGATCGGCTCGGAGTTGACCAGCGCCACGATGTACTCGGCGGCGCGCTGCACCGGCGCCGCCGTGGGAGCGGCAGGGCGGGCCGTCGGCGGCACGATGCGGGGACCGGCGCGCATGATGTCCGTGATGCCGCTGCCGGAACGAAAGCCCTGTGCGCCGGCCGTTGCGGCGATGGCCGCAAGGCAACCCAGGGTGAGGAGGGAACGGATGTGTTTCATGGCGTGAACGGTCGTCGTTTCAGTCGTAATTGGTGAAGCGGCTCGGGGCTTCGGTCGGTTGACGCAGCGGCTGGTAACGCTGCACGTTCTGCCGCAGGGCCTGCATCGGGCTCGATCCGATGGCGGAGAACCCGACGAATTCGAGCTGGAACATGATGCGGGTGTTGGCCGTGACTTGGCCGGTGGTGATGCGTTGCAGCACCACGCGGCTGATCCAGCAGCAGCCGTCGTACTCGACCCCGAGCACGCCGTCCGTGAGCTTCTTGTCCTGCAGGCTGTAGTTGAGGCGGCCCACGGCGTACCAGCGTCCGCCGCCTTCGCCCTTGCCCGGACCGAGGTCCTTGCCCTTGTCGCCCCACAGGTCGTTGAGGGGCCATTGCCAGCCGAAGTCGATCGACTTGTTGCCGTCGGTGGCCGTGGGCGTGCTCGGTGCCTGATAGCGGAAGGCGGCGCTGAGGTTGCGGTACGGCCCCGGGTTGTAGCGGGCGCTGATCGCGCTGCGCGTGGAGCGGCGCGAATCGGGGTTGTACTGGAGCAGCGTGTCCAGGCTCCACTTGGGCGTCCAGTTGATCTGGGCGCCCAGCAGCAGGTCGCTGGTGCGGTCGGTGACCGGCGCGATGCCCGGCAGCGTGACTTTCTGGTCGGCGTAGCGGAAGCGCTGTGCGATGCCGAAGCGCACGGCTTCGACGCCGGTGCCGGGGTCGATCAGGCGCGACGTGACGCCCAGCGTGAGCGCGTTGGTGTCCGAGATGCGGTCGGCGCCCGAGAAGGCGTTCTCGGTGTAGATGGTCGCAAAGCTGAAGTCGTTGGCGGCCGAATCGTAGTTCGGCAGCATGCTCTGGTTGCGGTACGGCGTGTACACGTAGTACGCGCGCGGCTCCAGCGTCTGGCGGAAGGCGCGGCCGAAGTAGTTGGCGTCGCGCTCGAAAATCAGGCCGCTGTCGAGGCTGAAGGTCGGCACGACGCGGTTCGACGAGGTCTGGAAGAAGTACAGCTGGCTCGGGTTGTACGGCATCCCGTTCACGTAGTCGATGCCATTGACCGACACCTTCGGAATGGACGACTGCGGCAGGTAGTAGTTGTACGAGGTCGCGTGCAACTGCAGCTTGGGAATGATGAACGAGCTCGGCGTGAGGAACGGCCGGCTGATCGCCGCCTGCGCGAACACGCGATCGCCGTCGGGCTGCGACTGCTGGAGCAGGTCGAAGCCGGGCTGACCGGCCAGGATGGTGTTGACGCGAAAACGCGAGTAGTCGGTGTTCAGCGAGACGTCGAAACCGTGCCAGTCGTACTTGGCGTAGTTGGCCGTGATCTGCGGCATGCGGTCATACGAGGGCACGACCGGCGACAGGTTGTACTGCAGCGTCTGGTAGCGCAAGGCGCGCACGGCGCCGCTCCAGTCGCCCTTGACCCAGTTCAGCGAGCCTTCGTTCGGCAGTTGGCGCTGCGCCAGCGTCGGCGTGCGCGTGAAATCGCGCCAGTAGTCGTTGTCGCTGACACGGTTGATCGTGAGGCTGGCCGACAGCGAGTCGAGCCCCAGCGCCTTGGCATCGAAGTCGTGGCGATGGTTGAGCCACAGGCCCCAGCGCTTGCTGCCGTCGGGTTGCTTGCCGAGGTTCAGGTCCTTGAGCGCGATCTCGCCGTTGTTGAACCTCTGCAACTGCTCGGCGCGCGCCTCGTTGTAGCGCTGGCCCACGAGGCGGTCGCTGCCCATCAGGTCCAGGCGGATGCTGCCGCTGTAGTCCTTCTCGAGGTAGCGGAATTCGTTGGCCAGGTTGAGCCCGCGCTTGCTCATCAGCGTGGGCGTGATGGTGGCGTCGCGGTTGGGCGCGATGTTCCAGTAGTAGGGCTGCGCGACCTCGAAGCCGTTGGTGTTGTCCAGCCCGATGGTGGGCGGCAGCAGGCCGCTCTTGCGCTCGTTCGACAGCGGGAAGGTCACGCGCGGAATCGGCGGCGTCGTGATGCCCATGAAGCTCATCCGCGCGTCGATGGCGACGCCCTCGTTTTCCTCGGTGTCGGTGGTCAGCGTGGCGGCGGTCAGCAGCCAGGCCGGCATCCAGCCGGGGAAATCTTCGCGGCGGCAGGTGGTGTAGCTGGCGCGCCGCGCGATCGAGACGTTGGAGTCGACGAAGTCGATGCGCTCGGCCTCGCCGTGGCCACCGGTCGAGAGGAAGCGATAGCGCACGTTGTTGAAGAAGCCCTCGAAGGTCTCGAGCTTGAGTTCGAGCTCGGGGCCTTCGTACACGTTGCCGGCCTGGTTGACCCGCACATTGCCGGTGGCCTTGGCGCGGTCGTCGGGCTGGTAGTACTCGAGGCGGTCGGCCGTGATGGCGAGCGGGCCGCGGCGCAGCGTGGCGTTGCCCTCGACCACGGTCTCCAGGTCGGGGCGGCCGGAAATGCGGTCGCCGGTGACGAGGCTGGGCAGCTGGCTGCGTTGCGCGGGCGTGAGTGTCTCGGTGAGCAGCGGCGTGCGCTTCAGCGTGAGTGGTCCGTCGAGGACACCGGCCTGCTGGGCGAAGGCGCCATGCGCGTGCAACAACGCCAGCGACAGCACGGCCAGTGGCAGCGGCGGGCTCAAACGTCGCAAGGCGGCGCGTGGGGTCGTAGGCATCGATTCGGAACGAAAGATCGTCGGGGACGGCGCGGCAGGCCGGCGGGTTGCGGGGACCGGCAGCCACCCCGCCCGGCCGGATCGGCCTTGGGAAGGGGTGCCGCGCCAGGCGGATTTGTAGAATTGATTATCCATGACAGCACCTTCGACCCCGGCGTCCACGACCCCACACCCCGACCAGGCCATTCTCTGGACAGATCCGCAGCGGGCCGAAGCGTTCCAGGGCTGGCTGGCCGGCATCGCCGACACCCGTCAACTGCGCCCGGACACCGTCCGGCTGGCCTCGGCCGACGCGAGCTTTCGCCGCTACTTCCGCCTGGACACCACCGACGGCGGCACGCGCATCGTGATGGACGCACCGCCCGACAAGGAAAACAGCGCCCCCTTCGTGCAGGTGGCACAGCTGATGACCGAGGCCGGCGTGACGGCGCCGCAGGTGCTCGAATGGGACCGCGACCACGGCTTCCTGCTGCTGGACGACCTGGGCCACCAGACCATGCTCGACGTGATCGACCCGGCCCGCCCCGACGCCAACCGGCCGCTCTACGACCAGGCCATCGACGCGCTGATCCGCTGGCAGCTGGCCTCGAAACCCGGCGTGCTGCCGCCCTACGACCGGGCGCTGCTCGAACGTGAACTGGCGCTCTTTCCCGAGTGGTACATCGGCAAGCACCGCGGCGTGGCCGTCGAAGGCCAGCTGAAGGAACGCCTGGACCGCGCCTTCGCGCTGATCGTCGAGAACAACCTCGCGTCGCCGAGCGTGTACGTGCACCGCGACTTCATGCCGCGCAACCTCATGGTGGGCAGCGATGCCGGCCAGCCGCTGGGCGTGCTCGACTTCCAGGACGCGGTCTACGGCCCGATCACCTACGACATCGCCAGCCTGATGCGCGATGCCTTCCTCAGCTGGGACGAGGAGTTCGTGCTCGACATAACCATCCGTTACTGGACCGCGGCGCGCAAGGCCGGCCTGCCGGTCGACGAGGACTTCGGCGCCTTCTACCGCGCGGTCGAATGGATGGGCCTGCAGCGCCACCTCAAGGTGGCCGGCATCTTCGCGCGCCTCACGCTGCGCGACGGCAAGCCGCGCTACCTGGCCGACACACCTCGCTTCATCGCTTACATCCGCGCCACCGCCAGCCGCTACATCGAGCTGAAGCCGCTGCTGCGCGTGATCGACGAGGTCGAGGGCACCACGGCCGTCACGGGCTTCGCCTACGGCCGAGTCTGAAGAGAAACTGAAAAAAGCCGAAAAAGAAAACCGCTGTAGCGCCCGCACCACGGGCGTCGTCAGCTCCTGATTTCATAGCATGCCCCGTTTTCACTGCTCCGTGCCGCTGACCGCCGGCGCCAGCCTGGCGCTGCCGCCGGGCGCCGCGCGCCATGTGCAGGTGCTGCGCATGCAGCCCGGCGACACCCTCACCCTGTTCGACGGCGCGGGCGGCGAGTACAGCGCGACGGTCGAGCGCATGGGCCGCAGCGAGGTCGCCGTGATGGTCGGCGCCCACACGCCGGTGGAGCGCGAAGCGGCCCGCGCCGTGCACCTCGCGGTCGGCATGCCGGCCAACGAGCGCATGGACTGGCTGGTCGAGAAGGCCACCGAACTCGGCGTGACCAGCATCCAGCCGCTGGCCACGGCGCACGGCGTGCTGCGCCTGTCGGGCGAGCGCGCCGAGAAGAAGCGGGCGCACTGGGAAGCCATTGCCGTCGCGGCTTGCGAGCAATGCGGTCGCAACCGCGTGCCGGTGATTCATCCGGTGCAGTCCTTCGCGGGCTGGCTCGGCGGTGCTGCCGCCTCCGACGCTTCAGCGACGCGTCTGGTGCTGAGCCTGGCCGACGGCACGCGCGCCGTCACCGCCGTGGCTGCGAACACCCCGACCACGCAATCCGCGCTCGTGCTGAGCGGCCCCGAAGGCGGCCTCAGCGCCACCGAGGAGCAGGACGCCATCGCGCGCGGCTTCGCGCCGGCCACGCTCGGCGCACGGGTGCTGCGCGCAGAAACAGCAGCGCTCGCTGCGCTGGTGTCGCTCATCGGCGCCTGAGTGGTTCGGGGGGTGTTTTCCGCGAGGCGCCAAACGGGCGCCTGCGGAACAATGGCCGCTTCCTTTTCCTTGTTCAATCCGCCTCCCGGAAGGACCGCTCCCTCATGCCTCGTTCATCCCGCGCGTTTCGTCTCGCCCCTCTCGTTCTGGCCGCGCTGTGCGCCATGCCCGTCGTCCACGCCCAGAGCCAGGCTGTCGCGCCCACGCCGGCGCAGGTCAGCCCCGCGGTCGACCAGGCCTACACCCAGCTCATGGCCTCGCCTACGATCCGCAAGCTGTTGGAATCGGTCAAGGCCGACCACGAACGCACGGTCGAAGAACTGAAGACGCTGACCGAGATTGAGGCGCCGCCCTTCAAGGAACAGAAGCGCGCCGAAGCCTTCCTGGCGCGCATGAAGGTGCTCGGCCTGACCGACGCGAAGATCGACGCCGAAGGCAACGTGGTCGGCCTGCGCAAGGGCACGGGCAACGGCCCCAAGCTGCTGATCTCGGCGCACCTGGACACCGTCTTTCCGGCCGGCACCGACGTGAAGGTGAAGGAGCGCGACGGCAAGCTCTTCGCGCCCGGCATCGGCGACGACACGCGCGGCCTGTCGGTGCTGCTGTCGTGGCTCAAGGTGCTCAACGACAACAAGATTCAGACCGTGGGCGACCTGATGTTCGTCGCCAACGTCGGCGAGGAAGAGCTGGGCAACCTGCGCGGCATGAAGGCCATCTTCCGCGACCACCTCGACATCGACGGCATGGTCGGCCTCGAGCCCTCGGCCGATGGCCACGTGCTGGTGCTCGGCACCGCGAGCCACCGCTACGAGGTCACCTTCAAGGGCCCGGGCGGCCACAGCTTCGGCGCCTTCGGCCAGGTGCCCAGCGCGATCCACGGCATGGGCCGCGCCATCGCCAAGATCGCCGAAGTGCGCACGCCCAGCTTCCCCAAGACCACGTTCACCGTCGGCACCGTGGGCGGCGGCACCTCGGTGAACACCATCGCGCCCGATGCGCGCATGGCGATCGACATCCGCTCGGACGACATGGCCTCGCTGCTCGAGGCCGAGAAGAAGATTCTTGCGACGCTCGACGAGGCCGTGGCGGAAGAGAACAAGCGCTGGAACGTGAGCTCGCTGAGCGTGAGCACCAAGCTCATCGGCGACCGCCCGGGTGGCCGCACGGCGCCCGACTCGGTGATCGTCGAGGCCGCGACGCGCGCCAACAGTGCTTTTGGCCACAAGACCCTGCTGCGCGGCGGCAGCACGGATGCGAACGTTCCTATTTCGCTGGGCATCCCGGCCATCATCATCGGCGGCGGCGGCAAGTCGGGCGGATTCCACTCGCTGGCCGAGTCGATCGACGTGACAGATGCATGGAAAGGCGCGCAGAATTCGCTCGTCACCGTGCTGGGCTTGGTGGGCGTGCAAGGGGTCAATCCCGCATTGCTTCCCAAACGGCCTGCGCGGACCAAGTAATTTGTCACGATGCCAGCTTGAAAGTGGTCACTCCACCTTCGGCTTGCGGTCCGGGGCGTCGGAAAATGCCGCCGGTTCTGTCACACACCAAGGAAACGCCATGGGATTGCTCGATTCGGTACTCGGTCAGGTGCTGGGAGGCGCTGCACAACAACAGCAGCAACCGCAGGGCGGTGGCCTCGGGGGATTGGGAGATCTCGGAGGCCTCGCCGGCGCCCTGGGCGGTCTGCTTGCCAACAACGGCGGGCAGGGCGGCCTCGGCGGCATGGTCTCGAAATTCGAGCAGGCAGGCATGGGCGACGTGATCGGCTCGTGGATCGGCAACGGTGAAAACAAGCAGGTCTCGGGCGATCAGCTGCAGAACGCGCTGGGCGGCGACACGATCGCCGCCATCGCGTCCAAACTCGGCATCAACGCACAAATGCTGCTGCCGATGCTGGCCACCATGCTGCCGGCCCTCATCAACCAGCTCACGCCGCAGGGCAAGGTGCCCGAGCAAGGCCTCGGCAACCAGGACGACCTGCTGGGCTCGCTCAGCGGCCTGCTGCAAGGCAACAAGCCGACCTGAGCTGCCACCCGGCGAATTTCATTCTCAGAATTCCGGCGCCCGCGAGGGCGCTTTTTTTTTGGCCGGCGCCTTGCCTTCGTCGCCCAATCGCGTAGAACCGCGCCCCATGAATCGCAATCTGTGGCTCCTGGCCATCTGCCAGGGCCTGCTCCTGACCAACAACGTCACCTTCATCGCCATCAACGGTCTCGTGGGCCTGGGCATCGCGCCGCAGGGCTGGATGGCCACGCTGCCGGTGATGGGCTACGTGGTGGGCGGCGCGCTGAGCACGGGGCTGGTGGCGCGCACGCAGCAGCGCTTCGGCCGCCGCGGCTCGTTCCAGATCGGACTGGCGGTGGCGGTCGGCTCGGCGCTGCTGTGCGCCTACGCGGCATCCTCCAAGAACTTCTGGCTGCTGTGCTTCGCCACCCTGGTCGCGGGCTACTACAACGCCAACGCCGGCCTCTACCGTTTTGCGGCGGCCGAGCTGGCACTGCCGGCCTGGCGCGAGAAGGCCGTGTCGATGGTGATGGCCGGCGGCCTGATCGGCGCGGTGGCGGGGCCGAACCTGGCCACCTTCACGCGCGACGCCCTCTCCGTGCCGTTCGCCGGCGCCTACATCGCGCTGGCGGCGGTGGCGCTGCTGTCGATGGCGGTGATGCGCTTCATCGAATTCCCCCCGTCGCCGACGCGCAAGGAAGCGGCCGGCGGCAGGTCGCTGGGCGAGATCATGCGGCAGCCCGTGTTCATCGTGGCCGCTGCCGCGGGCGCACTGAGCTACGGCGTGATGAACCTGCTGATGGCCGCGACGCCCATCGCGATGCAGATCTGCAGCCTGCCGTTTTCCGACGCGGCGCTGGTGCTCGAATGGCACGTGATCGGCATGTTCGCGCCGGGCTTCTTCACCGGCCACCTGATCCGCCGCTTCGGCGTGCTGCCGGTGATGGGAGTGGGGCTGGCGCTCAACCTCGGCTGCATCGTGGTGGCGCTGTCGGGCGTGGAACTGCACCACTTCCTGGTGGCGCTGTTCCTGCTGGGCGTGGGCTGGAATTTCCTGTTCACCGGCAGCACGACGCTCTCGCTCACGGCCTACACGGCCGAGGAGCGCGACCGCGCCCAGGGCGCGCTCAACTTCTGCGTGTTCGCGACGCTGGCACTGACCTCGTTCGCCTCGGGCGTGCTGGTGACCACGCAGGGCTGGCAGCTGCTGAACTACGGCTCGCTGGTGCCGGTGGTGCTGACCGGTGCGGCGCTGTTCTGGCTCGCGCAGACCCAGCGCAAACAAGCCCTGGCCGCCAAGGCCTGAGCGACCTCAGGCGGCGAGCGTCGACTCGGCCGCGACCGGAAACCGCCGGTCGAGCCAGCGCTGCAGCGTGTCGAACACGGGCTCCGCGTCCAGCTCGTTGAAGAGCTCGTGGTACAGCGTGTCGAAGCACTTCGCCTCCACCTTGCCGCTGGGCGCCGCGGCCGCCGCGAAGGCGCGGCTCGCAGCCGGCCGCACGAGCCGGTCGTCACCCGCGTAGATCAACAGCGTCGGCACCGACCATTGCGCCGCATGCTGCTGCACCGTGGCGCCTTCGTGCGCGAGAAAGCGCGCCAGCCGGCTGCCGATGCGGTCGTGCGTGAGTGGATCGTCGCGGTAGGCCTGCACCACCACCGGGTCGTGCGAGAGGTAGTTGTCGTCGAGCCCGTTGCCCACGCGCAGGTTGGGTGCGATGCGCGGCAGCACGGCCAGCAGCATCTTCTGCACGCCATTCAGCCCCGGGTCGAGCCCCGGCGACGACAGCACCAGCGCATCGACCGGCCGCACGCCGCGCGCCACCAGGCTCGCAGCGACCAGGCCGCCCAGGCTGTGGCCCAGCAGCACCAGCGGCACGCCGGGGTTCTCGCGGCGCGCGTCGTCGATCACCAGGGCCAGGTCGTCGACCAGCCGCAGCTCGCTGGGCAAGCCGCCGCGTGCACCGGTGGACTCGCCGTGTCCGTGATGGTCATGCGCCCAGACCGCGAAGCCCCAGGCATGCAACTGCTTGGCGAGGCCGTGATAGCGCCCCGCGTGCTCGCCCAGCCCATGCACCACCACCACGACGGCGCGGGGTGCGCCGGCAACGGGCAGCCGCCGCAGCGCCAGCGTCTCGCCGTCCGACGTGGACAGCGACACGCGGTGCGGCAAGGGCAGCGCGTCGCTCAAGCCGCCACCGGCTCCGCAGCCGCCGCGCGGTGCGCGACCGGCAGGGCAGCGATGACCTCGGCCACGGCGGCCGTCAGCTTCTTGGCATAAGGCACGTGTAGGAACTCGTTGGGACCGTGCGCGTTGCTCTTCGGGCCGAGCACGCCGCAGACCATCATCTGCGCCGTCGGGAAGCCGGCGCTCAGCATGTTCATCAGCGGGATCGTGCCGCCCTGGCCGATGTAGCCGCACGAGGCGCCGAAGTGCGCGCGCGAGGCCTTGTTGAGCGCATCCTCGAACCACGGCGTGATGGTCGGTGCGTTCCAGCCGGTGGCGCCGCTGCCTTCGAAGGTGACGCGCGCCTGGTAGGGTGCGTTGTCTTCGAGCAGGGCCTTGAGCTTTTGCACCGTCTCGGCCGCATCGACCAGCGGCGGCAGGCGCAGCGACAGCTTGAAGGCGGTGTAGGGGCGCAGCACGTTGCCCGCGTCCTTCAGGGCCGGAAAACCTTCGGCGCCGGTCACCGACAGCGTGGGCTTCCAGGTGCGGTTGAGCAGGGCTTCAAGCGGGTCAGTGGTGGTCGGCAGCGCGAACATGGTCGAGCCGCCGCAGTCGTAGTGCGCCCACGGAAAGCGCTTGTAGACCTCCTCGCCGAGGATGGCGGCCGTGGCCTTGGCCTGCGCCAGGCGGTCGGCCGGCACTTCGCAATGGAAGCTCGCGGGCAGCAGGCGGCCGGTGGCGCTGTCTTCGAGGCGGTCGAGCACCTGCCGCATGATGCGGAAGCTCGAGGGCACGAGGCCCGAGGCGTCGCCCGAGTGGATGCCTTCGGTCAACACCTCGACCTTGAGCGTGCCGCTGGCCATGCCGCGCAGCGAGGTGGTGAGCCACAGCTGGTCGTAGTTGCCGGCACCCGAATCGAGGCAGATCACCAGCTCGACCTGGCCCAGCCGCGGACGCAGCGCGTCGACGTACGGCAGCAGGTCGTAGGAGCCGCTTTCCTCGCAGGTCTCGATGAGGCCGACGATGCGCGGATGCGCCACGCCCTGCGCCTTGAGGGCCTGCAGCGCGGCCACGCTGGCGTACACGGCGTAGCCGTCGTCGGCGCCGCCGCGGCCGTAGAGCAGGCCGTTCTCGTACTTGGGCGTCCACGGGCCGAGGTCGTTGCGCCAGCCGGTGAATTCGGGTTGCTTGTCGAGGTGGCCATACATGAGCACGGTCTCGGCCATGTTCGTGCCGGTGGCCGGCACTTCGAAGAACAGCACCGGCGTGCGGCCTTCAAGGCGCACGATTTCGAGCTTCAGGCCTTCGACCTTCTGCGCCTCGACCCAGGCCGCGGCGTTGCGCAGCACGGTCTCCAGGTAGCCGTTGGCCGACCAGTCCTTGTCGAAGCCGGGCGACTTGGCAGGAATGGCGATGTAGTCGGTGAGTTGCTTGACGATGTCGCCGTCCCATTGGGCGGTGACGTCAGAGAGGGCGCGCGTCGCGTCGAGCGTGCCGGCGGGCATTTCACGGTGCAGGGGGGCGTTCATCGGGGGGTTCTCCGCGGGGACGAAAAAACGCATTTTGCGCCTCGCGGCGAGCGCGCGTAGAGTGCGGGCGATCTCAAAACCCGGAGCGCAATGTGAGCAAGGCACCATCGACGCGGATCAAGGTGGGGATAGGCGGCTGGACCTACGAGCCCTGGCGCGACAACTTCTACCCCAAGGGCCTCGCGCAAGCGAAGGAGTTGAACTACGCCAGCCGGCAGGTCAGCGCCATCGAGATCAACGGCACCTACTACAGCACCTTCAAGCCCGAGACCTTCCGCAAGTGGCACGACGACACGCCCGACGGCTTCATGTTTTCGATGAAGGCCTCGCGCTTCACCACCAACCGCAAGGTGCTGGCGAGCGCGGGCGAGTCGATCCAGCGCTTCATCGACAGCGGCGTGGCCGAGTTGGGCGACAAGCTCGGGCCGATCGTCTGGCAGTTCATGCCGACCAAGCAGTTCGATGCGGAAGACTTCGAGGCGTTTCTGGAACTGCTGCCCAAGAAGGAAGGCAGCCGCGTGCTGCGCCACGTGATGGACGTGCGGCACGAGAGCTTCATCACGCCCGCCTACCAGGCGCTCGCGAAGAAGCACAAGGTGTCGACCGTGTTCACCGACGCCGACAAGTTTCCGTCCTTCGAGGAGCCCGAAGGCGACGTCGCCTATGCGCGGCTCATGATGGCCGACGCCAAGCTCAAGACGGGCTACGGGCCGAAAGCGCTCGACACCTGGGCCGAGCGCGCGCAGGGCTGGGCCGGCACGTCGGCCAAGCAACGCGACGTGTTCGTGTACTTCATCAACGGCGCCAAAGAAAAGGCACCGGCCGCGGCCGGTGCCTTGCTGGAGCGCCTGGGATGGGAGCCGCCGGCCGCCTGAAGGCGGCCTGCATCGGCTGGCTTACGACGCCTTGGCGCCGAAGCTGATTTCGCCCGACAGCTGGCCGCCTTCTTCGATCACGATCTTGCCGTAGCGGATCTTGCCGGTGACCTTGCCGGTCGAGTGGATGACGAGCTTTTCGCGCACGGTGAGGTTGCCGTCGAACACGCCGCGGATTTCGGCGATGTCGATTTCGGCCGAGCCCTTGAACTCGCCCTGTTCGGCGATCTGCATCAGGCGCGAATCCATGGTCGCTTCGACCAGGCCTTCGACCACGAGCGTGTCGCAATCGGTGATCTCGACGCCCTTGAGTTTGATGTTCGGGCCGACGGTGAGCTTGCTGCCGCCTTCCTTGGCAGCGGGAGCGGCTGCCACCGGGGCCAGGCCGGCCTGCGCGGTCAACGAGGAGGGATTGACGGGAGTGCCCGAGAGATTGGTGCCCGAACCAACCAGCGGTGCGGGACGGGAAGTCAGCGAGTCGGTGTCACGATCGCGCTTGCCGAAAAAGGGGGACTGTGTGGCCAATGGGGAGCTCCTCAAGAAAGGGGACTATCGTAAGAAGGCGCTCGCGGCATGCCGCACTTCATTGCGCAAGAAGCGTAACTGAATAAGTCGCCCGGCCCCATGACAATGCCCTCATGACCCGCCTGATTCGCCCGAACATCGAAGCCCTGTCCACGCCCTCCGACACCGACTCGCGGTTCGACAAACCCGCGCGTGGCTGGCGGCGCACGCTGTTCACCGTGATCTTCGAGGCCGACACGCCTGCCGGCCTGTGGTTCGACCTGACGCTGATCGCGGTGATCGTGATGAGTGTGCTGGTCGTCATTCTGGACAGCGTGCAGTCGATCCGCGACCAGTGGCGCCCTCTGTTCAATGGGCTCGAATGGATGTTCACCATTCTTTTCACGCTGGAGTACATCGCGCGGCTGTGCTGCGTGAACAAGCCACTGCGCTACGCGCTGAGCTTCTACGGCGTGATCGACCTGCTCGCGCTGCTGCCGACCTTTCTCGTCGCGCTCGCGCCCGAGCTGGCCTACCTGATCGACGTGCGCATCCTGCGGCTGTTGCGCGTGTTCCGCATCTTCAAGCTCTCGCGCTATTCGGTGGAATACCGCGCGCTGGTGTCGGCGGTGGCGTCCAGCCGCCGCAAGATCACGGTGTTCGTGGGCTTCGTGATGCTCGTGGTGCTGGTGATGGGCACGCTGATGTACGTGGTCGAAGGCCCGACGCACGGCTTCACCAGCATTCCGGTGGCGATCTACTGGGCCATCTCGACCATGGCCACGGTCGGCTTCGGCGACCTCGTGCCCAAGACCGACCTGGGCCGCGCGATTGCTTCCGTGATGATGCTGCTCGGCTGGGGCGTGCTGGCCGTGCCCACCGGCATCGTGACCGCCGAGATGACGCGGCGCGGTGTCGACGACGACCTGGCGGAGCCGATCGCGCTGGCCTCGCGCGGCGTGCTCGCCCTCACGGCAGAGCCGGCTTCAGGCAAGGCGCCGGCGAAGCGGCTCACGCCGTCGGCCAGGCGACGCGCCCTTGCGCAGCATCGTCGAGGCGCGCGATGAAGGCGTCGGCCTCGGGCGCGGGCAGCGCGAAGGCAAAGCGCACGTCGTCGCCGTGCTGCACGTCTTCGAGCACCGCGCCGATGGCGGCCAGCTCGCGCCGCACCAGCCCCTCGAACGCGTAGGGCACGGCGCACTCCAGGTGGCGCTGGCGCACGAGCGGCACCAGCGTGGCACCGAGCAGGGCCTGTGCCACGGCATCGGTGTAGGCCCGCACGAGGCCGCCGGCGCCGAGCTTCACGCCGCCGAAGTAGCGCACCACGGTGGCGAGCGAACCTTCGATTTCCTGATGGCGCAGCACCTCCAACATCGGGCGCCCCGCCGTGCCGCCAGGTTCGCCATCGTCGTTCGCGGCCGACTGGCCGCCGGCCATCAGGGCCCAGCACACGTGCGCGGCGCCCGGATGTTCGGCGCGCAGCGAGGCGACCACCGCCAGCGCCGCCGCGCGGTCGGGCACCGGCTGCACGCAGCCGATGAAGCGGCTTTTCTTGATGAGCAGTTCGCTGTGAACCGGCTGCGCGAGCGTGAAGCTCATTCCGACCCGATATCCGTGCGGTGCAAGGGCGGCGTGCTCAGCCGCCCCGCTCGAACTTGAAGACCGCGGTGCTGGCGCGCGCGTTGGGCAGCCAGCGCACGTCGCGGCCGTTCTGCAGGCCGAAGGCGTCGAGCACGCGCAGGTTGTTCTTGCCAGCCAGCACCTCGAAGTCCTTGTAGGTGCCGACGCGGATGTTGGGCGTGTCGTACCACTGGTACGGCAGGCGGCGCGTCACGGGCATGCGCCCGCGCGCCACGCTCAGGCGGTTGGGCCAGTGCGCAAAGTTGGGGAAGGCGACGATGCCGAAGCGGCCCACGCGCGCGGTCTCGCGCAGCATCACCTCAGCATTGCGCAGGTGCTGCAGCGTGTCGATCTGCAGCACGACGTCGAAGGTGGCGTCGTCGAACATCGCCAGGCCTTCGTCGAGGTTGAGCTGGATCACATCGACGCCGCGGCGAATGCACTGCAACACGTTGCCGTCGGCAATCTCCACGCCGTAGCCGGTGCAGCCGCGCTCGCGCTGCAACAGGTCGAGCAGGCTGCCGTCGCCGCAGCCCAGGTCGAGCACGCGCGAGCCCTTCGGCACGAGCTCGGCAATCAATCGTTGGTGTGCAAGGTCACTCATTGAAATTCCTTGGCGACGCGTTCGAAGTACGAGCGCACCACGCCCATGTAGCGCACGTCGTCGAGCAGGAAGGCGTCGTGGCCGTGCGGCGCGTCGATCTCGGCGTAGCTCACGTTGCGGCGGTTGTCGAGCAGCGCCTTCACGATCTCGCGGCTGCGCGCGGGCGAGAAGCGCCAGTCGGTCTTGAAGCTCACGAGCAGGAATTTGGCCGTGGCCTGCGCCAGTGCGGTGCTCAGTTGGCCGCCCTGGTGGCGCGCGGGATCGAAGTAATCGAGCGCGCGGGTGATCAGCAGGTAGGTGTTGGCGTCGAAGTACTCGCTGAACTTGTCGCCCTGGTAGCGCAGGTAGCTTTCGATCTGGAACTCGATGTCCTGCGTGGAATAGCGGTAGTCGAGCCCGGCCACTTCGCCCTCGACGGCGCTGCGCAAAATGCGCCCGAACTTGGCGTTCATCACGTCGTCGCTCAGGTAGGTGATGTGGCCGATCATTCGCGCGATGCGCAGGCCGCGCTTGGGGATCACGCCGTATTCGTAGAAGTGGCCGCCGTGGAAGTCGGGGTCGGTCACGATGGCGCGGCGCGCCACCTCGTTGAAGGCGATGTTCTCTGCCGTGAGGTTGGGCGCGCTGGCCACCACCACGGCGTGCCGCACGCGATCGGGGTACTGCAGCGTCCACGACAGCGCCTGCATGCCGCCGAGGCTGCCGCCCATCACGGCCGCGAGCGTCTGGATGCCGAGCGCGTCGAGCAGCACGGCCTGGGCATCGACCCAGTCTTCGACCGTGACCACCGGAAAGTCGGCGCCGTAGACGCGGCCGTTGGCGGGGTTGACGTGCATCGGGCCGGTCGAGCCGAAGCAGGAGCCGAGGTTGTTGACGCCGATCACGAAGAAGCGGTCGGTGTCCAGCGGCTTGCCCGGGCCCACCATGTTGTCCCACCAGCCCTCGGAGCGGGCCTGGCCCTCGTACACGCCCGCGACGTGGTGCGAGGCGTTGAGCGCGTGGCACACCAGCACCGCATTGCTGCGCTCGGCGTTGAGGGTGCCGTAGGTTTCGTAGGCGAGCGTGTAGCCGCTGATCGACGTGCCGCTGCGCAGGGCCAGCGGGCCTGCGAACTGCATCGACTGCGGGGTGACGACCAAAGGTGATGGCGACGACATGAATGAAAAAACCCGGCCTCGCCAAAAACGAGCCGGGTTCGGCAGCCGTCTTTAGCAGAATTTATAAAGCGCCCGCAAGCTGAAGCAAATCGGCGCCCGGCAAGTATAGCCCCGTGACTTTTTCCTGCTACCAGCCGACGATCATCACGACGCCCAGCACCAGGAAGATCGCCGCCGAGATGCCGTGCACGAGCTTGATCGGCACGCGCCGCACGATCTTGTCGCCCAGCCAGACGACCGGCGCATTGGCCAGCATCATGCCCAGCGTGGTGCCGACCACGACCCAGGCGTAGTCCTGCGTGAAGCGGGCGGCGAGCATGACGGTGGCGATCTGGGTCTTGTCGCCCATCTCGGCCAGGAAGAAGGCGATCACGGTGGTGCCGAAGACGCCGAACTTCGAGACGCCGGGGGCGTCGTCTTCATCGAGCTTGTCGGGAATCAGCATCCAGACGGCCATCGCGATGAACGAGCCGCCCAGAATCCAGCGCAGCACCTCGGGGCCGAGCCAGCGCGTGATGTAGTTGCCGACCGCGCCGGCCAACGCGTGGTTGACGACCGTGGCGACGAAGATGCCGAGCACGATCGGCCAGGGCTTCCTGAAACGCGCGGCCAGCAAAAGGGCCAGGAGTTGGGTCTTGTCGCCCATTTCGGCGAGCGCGACCACGCCCGTTGCAACGAGAAAAGCTTCCATGAGAGATGTGGGGTTCCTTGGGCCGAAGGACGCAATTGACCGCACAACACCTTCGGCCATATTCCCGAAGTTGTGCGGTCAAAGGTCTCGCCAGGTGTGTTCACTGCACGCGCCATGTCCTCGTGGGGCAAGGACAAGTCTGTTGACGCGGGCCCTTCTCGTAAGCGGAAGGCGGCTACTCCCCAATGACCCGCAAATTGTAGCCGCATCGTCAATTCCCCCGGCTCAAACAGGTAGGCGTGCGCTAACTTCTATTGGCTTCAAAAGTCGCTACCTCAGGACGCAAATTCATGCTTGCTTTTTTGATATTTCACCCATAATGCACGAGCCTCCCTCTTGATTTTGGGAGGGAGCAACTCGGTGATCGGTCAGTTTCGCGCGGCTCGGCGGCTCTCGTTTGAGTGATGCTTTCGGGACTCCATCGCTTTTCTTGATGTGTTTATAGGAGTCCCTTGATGGGCAACAAACTCTACGTCGGCAACCTGCCTTACTCGGTGCGCGACGGTGATCTCGAACAGGCCTTTGGCCAGTTCGGCGCAGTGACCAGCGCCAAGGTCATGATGGAGCGCGACACGGGCCGCTCGAAGGGCTTCGGCTTTGTCGAGATGGGCAGTGACGCGGAAGCACAGGCCGCCATCAACGGCATGAACGGCCAACCCCTGGGTGGTCGCAGCGTGGTCGTCAACGAGGCACGTCCCATGGAAGCACGCCCGCCCCGCAGCGGTGGTGGTGGCGGCTACGGCGGCGGTGGTGGTGGTTATGGCGGCGGTGGTGGCGGTGGCTACGGCGGTGGTGGTGGCGGCTACGGTGGTGGCGGCGGTGGCCGTTCCGGTGGTGGCGGCGGCTACGGCGGCGGCGGTGGTGGTCGTTCGGGCGGCGGCGGCGGTGGTGGCGATGGCGGTTTCCGCAGCCCCTACGGCGCAGGTCCCCGTGGCGGTGGCGGCGGTGGTCGCAGCGGCGGTGGTGGCGGCTACGGCGGTGGCGGCAACGGTGGGTACTGACCCCCGTTCACTTCTTCGCATGCCTCACGGCACACAAACACAAAAGGCTCCCTCGGGAGCCTTTTTTTTGGGCTGCGCGCCACTGCTCAGCGACGCAGCAGTTCAGGCTTCGCCGCTGCGCTTCTTGCGCGCCCGGCCCTGCACCGCGCGATCGAGCACGGCATTGGGCAGCAGGCGCATGACCTTCGCGACCACGCCCATCTGCCACGGAATCACGCGGTAGCTGGTGCCGGCCTCGATGGCCCGTAGCGCCTGGGCCGCAAAGTCTTCGGGCTGCATGAGAAAGGGCATGCCGTAGCGGTTGCCCTGCGTCAGCGGGGTGTCGATGTAGCCCGGGCACAGCGTGACGACCTTCACACCGCTGGTACGCAACTCCCCGCGCAGGCTCTCGCAGTACGCGACCACGCCGGCCTTGCTCGCGCAGTAGGCGCCGTGCCCCGGCAGTCCGCGGATGGCCGCAACGCTCCCGATGCCCACGAGCCGCCCGCTGCCGCGCTGCACCATGGCCTGCACGAAGGGATGGAAGGTGGCGGCCAGCCCCACGTTGTTGACGGCGAAGGTGCGCGCCAGCACGTCGAGGTCCGATCGATCGGCCGTGTCGATGCCGATGCTGATGCCGGCGTTGGCGATCACCACATCGGGCACGCCCTGGCGCGCGATGCAGTCGGCACCGGCGGCCACGATGCTGTCGGTGTCCGCCACGTCGGCGCCGTAGACCTGGTAGCGGCCCGCGTCCAACTGGCGGCCCGTGGCCCAGGTTTCGATCTCGCCCGTGCGCCTCGCGACCAGCGCCAGCCGGTAGCCCGCGTCGTAGAAAGACGCGGCCAAAGCCTGGCCGATGCCACTGGAAGCGCCGGTGATGAAGACGAGCGGTGCGGCGGTGGTCATGTATCGGTCGTCTCCCGGGAGCTTGTTTTTGTATTGCAGCCGCTCAGCGCGGCTTGCCCGCCGCGGCCGACGGCACCAGCATGCCGCGCACGCGGCCTGTGAGGTTGGCCACGCCGCTCAGGTTGTCGTAGTCGAGCGAATCGCCGACGAACTGGTCGCTGCCGCGAATGAGGGTGACCGGCTTGTTCGACTTCACCTTTTCGGTGTCGAGGAACGCGTGCAGGAACTCGCCGCGGAACTCCAGCCGCGGCGTGGCCTTGCCGCCCGCGCTGACCGCCGGTTCGCGGATCACGATGGCGTTGCCGAACAGCTGGATCTCGCTGCCGTCGGCATTCGACAAGCCCCGGTTCGCCGACGAGCGGGTGACCAGCCCCTCGGGCGAGATCGAGCGCATGCGCACCTGGTCGACCTCGATGGTGTCGGTGTCGGGGTAATGCCGCCCCTCGACGCCGTGCAGCTCGCTGCGCAGGTCGCCGTTGGGCAGGAAGTTCTTGATGACGAAGTCCCGCATGAAATAGTCGGGCTCGTGCGTGGGCGCGGCCTTGACCGTGGGCTCCAGCAGCTTGGGCGCGTTGCGCACCAGCCAGTAGGTGCCCAGCGCCACGCCGAACATCAGGATGATCGGCAGGTAGATGGTGCTGCGGTCGAGCACATCGCGCGTGAGGTTCCAGGCGCGTCGCAGCTGCGGGCTCATGGTCGGGGTCCCAAGGCAGCGTCGAGCAGCGGGCGGTACTGGCCGCAGGCCGTCAGCAGCAGGTCGCAGAATTCGCGCGCCGCGCCTTCGCCGCCGCGCGCGGTGGTGACATAACGCGCCACGGCACGCACCTCGGCGTGCGCGTTGGCCGGCGCCGCCGCGAAGCCGACGCGGGTCAGCACGGGCAGGTCGGGCCAGTCGTCGCCGATGGCGGCGGCCTGCGCCCAGGTGAAGCCGAGCTGCTTCAGCATGGCCTCGGCGGCGGGCAGCTTGTCTTCGGTGCCGTAGCGCACGTGCTCGATGCCCAGCGCCTCGAGCCGCACGCGCAGCGGCTTGGAGTCGCGCCCGGTGATCACGGCCGGCGTGATGCCGGCCTTGCGCAGCAGCTTGAGGCCGTAGCCGTCGAGGATGCTGAAGCGCTTGAGCGTCTCGCCGTGCTCGGTGAAGTACACGCCGCCGTCGGTCAGCACGCCGTCGATGTCGAAGAAGACGATGCGCACATCTTGCGCGGCCAGCAGGGTCTCGGCCTGGAAATCAAGCGGCATCAGATGACCTTCGCGCGCATCAGGTCGTTGGTGTTCACCGCGCCGACGATCACCCCCGCGCTGTCGATCACGAACAGGCGGGTGATGCCGCATTGCTCCATGAGTTCGGCCGCCTCCACCGCCAGCGCGTCGACGCGGATGGTGCGCGGGTCGCGGTGCATGATGTCGGCCGCCTTGGGCGTGCGCAGGTCGGCGCCGGCTTCGATCAGGCGGCGCAGGTCGCCGTCGGTGAAGATGCCCAGCGCCCGGCCGTCGGGCTCGACCACCGCAGCGGCGCCGAAGCCCTTGATGCTCATCGCGCGCATCAGCTCGCTGACGGTGGCCGTCGGCGGCACGCACGGCACCTCGTCGCCCGAGCGCATGACGTCGCTCAGATGGGTGAGCAGCTTGCGGCCCAGCGCGCCGCCGGGATGCGAACGCGCGAAGTCTTCGGAGCCGAAACCGCGCGCGTCGAGCAGGGCCACGGCCAGCGCGTCGCCCATGGCGATCTGCGCGGTGGTGCTTGCGGTGGGCGCGAGGTTCAGCGGGCAGGCTTCCTTGGCGACGCCGGCGTCGATCACGATGTCGGCATGGCGCGCCAGGGTGGAATCGGCACGGCCGGTGATGGCGATCAGGGGCACGCCCTGGCGCTTGACCACCGGCAGCAGCACGGTGAGTTCGTCGACCTCGCCGCTGTTGGAGATGGCCAGCACGAGGTCGACCGACTTGATCATGCCGAGGTCGCCGTGGCTGGCTTCGGCCGGGTGCACGAACATCGCGGGCGTGCCGGTGGAGGCGAGGGTGGCGGCGATCTTGCGGCCGACATGGCCGCTCTTGCCCATGCCCATCACGACCACGCGGCCGCGCACTTCAAGAATCTTGCGCACGGCCTCGACAAAACTCGGACCGACGCGGGCCTTCAGGCCGAGGACGGCTTCGGCTTCGATGTCGAATGTGACGCGTGCCCGGGCCAGGATGGCTTCGGGGTCGACCATGGGGGTCGGGGCGGGGCGGGAGCTCATCGCCGGATTTTACGAGGCGGGCGCGGTCGGCGATCACATGGCCCGGGGAAGCCCGGGGCACGGACATTGCTCTAGCATCGGCGCCTATGTCTTCGTTCGATCTCACGCTGTTGTATCTGTTGGCCGCGGTGATCGGCGTGGTGGCCTGCCGGTCGCTGAAGCTGCCGCCGATGCTGGGCTACCTGTCGGCCGGCGTGCTGATCGGGCCGCATGCGTTTGCATTGACGGGAAGCACCGAGACCGAAGGCATCCGCCACCTGGGCGAATTCGGCGTGGTGTTCCTGATGTTCGTGATCGGGCTCGAGTTCAGCCTGCCCAAGCTGCGCGCCATGCGCAAGCACGTGTTCGGGCTGGGCCTGCTGCAGGTGCTGCTGACCATGGCGCTGGCCACCGTCGGCGCGCTGCTCATTGCCACGCAGCTGCCGCCGGCCTGGCAGCTGGGGTGGCAGACCACGCTGGCGCTGTCGAGCGCGCTCACCATGAGCAGCACCGCCATCGTGGTCAAGCTCATGGCCGAGCGGCTCGAGCTGGAGAGCGAGCACGGCAAGCGCGTGATGGGCGTGCTGCTGTTTCAAGATTTGGCCGTGGTGCCGCTGCTGGTGCTGATTCCCGCCCTGGGTGCGCCGCCCGAAGCACTGGCCAAGGCGCTGGGCTTTGCGCTGGTGAAGGCGACCTTCCTCATCGGCCTGCTGCTCTACGGCGGGCCGCGCATCATGCGCTGGTGGCTCACGCTGGTGGCGCGGCGGCGCAGCGAAGAGCTCTTCATCCTGAACGTGCTGCTGATCACGCTGGGCCTGGCCTGGCTCACCGAGCTGGCCGGCCTGAGCCTGGCGCTGGGCGCCTTCATCGCCGGCATGCTGGTGTCGGAAACCGAATACAAGCACCAGGTCGAGACCGACATCCGCCCCTTCCACGACGTGCTGCTGGGGCTGTTCTTCATCACCGTCGGCATGTCGCTCGACTGGCACATCGTGGTCGAGCGCTGGCTGCTGGTGGCCGTGCTGCTGCTGGTGCCGTTGCTGTTCAAGCTGGGGCTGGTGACGGTGCTGGCGCGGGTGCTGGGCGCGACCTCGGGCGTGTCGCTGCGCACCGGCCTGTACCTGGCGCAGGCCGGCGAGTTCGGCTTCGTGCTGCTCACGCTCGCGCAAGAGCGCAGCCTGCTGCCGCCGTGGCTGGCCAACCCGGTGCTGGCGTCGATGGTGCTGTCGATGCTGGCCACGCCTTTCATCGTGATGTACAGCAACGCCGTCGTGCGCAAGCTGGTGGCCAGCGACTGGCTGCAGCAGTCGCTGCAGATGACGAGCATCGCGCGCAAGACCATCAACACCGCGCAGCACGTGATCATCTGCGGCTACGGGCGCTGCGGCCAGAACCTGGCGCGCATCCTGGAGCGCGAAGGCATTCCCTACATGGCGCTCGACCTCGACCCCGACCGCGTGCGCCAGGCCGCTGCGGCCGGCGATTCGGTGGTGTTCGGCGACGCGGCCCGGCTGCAGGCGCTGATGGCGGCGGGCCTGGCGCGCGCCAGCGCGGTGGTCGTCACCTACCTCGACGTGGGGGGCGCGATGAAGGTGCTGGCCAACACCCGCGCCCACGCGGCGCACGTGCCGGTGATCGTGCGCACCCAGGACGACCACGACCTCGAGAAACTGCAGGCCGCCGGCGCGACCGAGGTGGTGCCCGAGGCCATCGAGGGTTCGCTCATGCTTGCGAGCCATGCGCTGGCGCTGGTCGGCGTGCCGATGCGGCGCGTGATCCGCGTGGTGCAGGACCAGCGCGACGCGCGCTACAACCTGCTGCGCGGCTACTTCCACGGCGCCGACGACGACAACGCCGACGAGATCGATCACGAGCGGCTGAACAGCTTCACGCTCACGCCGGGCGCACGCGCCATCGGCCAGACGCTGGGACGGATGGCGCTGCCGACGCTGGGTGTGCGCGTGGCCAACCTGCGCCGCCAGGACGGTCAGGCGCGCGTGCCGGACGACGACACGCTGCTGTCGGACGGCGACACCCTGGTGCTGTCGGGCAAGCCCGCCGCGCTGGCGATTGCCATCGAGCGACTGCAGAAAGGCTGAGGCTGCCGGCGCGGGCGCACACTCAGTTCAAGAGCGACGGGTTGCGCTTTTCTTCGTCGATGCGCTGCTGACGGCGCACCGCTTCGCACTGCGCGTGCGACTTGTATTCGGGCCTCACGCACTGGACCGCCATGCATTGCGCCTTGGCGATGAAGTTGCGGTCGCCGCATTGAGCTTGCGGATCGGCCGGCGGGGACGGTGTTGCGGGCGCGGGTGCCGGGGCGGCCGCCACAGGCGCGGCGGCGGGCGGGCCCTGGGGCGTCGGCGTGGGAGGTGTCACCGGCTTGCGCGGCTTCGCGACGGGCGTTGGCTTGGGAGCAGCTTCGGCTGGCTCGGCGACCGCTTCTGCGGACGGCGGTTCGGTCACGGGCGGCGCGGGCTCGGTCGCAACGGGTGGTGGTTCGACTGCTGGCGGCGCCACGACCGGCGCTGGCGCAGCTGCAGGAGGCGGAGCCACAGCCAGCTCGGGCGCCTTGTTGTCGGTCCCATAGCCCAGCCAGCCCGCGACCACCAGCAGCAGCGCGACGATGAGCAGCCCCAGCCACAGACCGATGCCGCGCGGGCGCAGTACCGGTTCGGGCGGCTTGATGCGCTTGACCTTGATCCGCGTCTTTGGCCGGTCGACCCGTGGGGAGGGAGGCAAGGACGATGCGGCGCCTCCGCGCCCCGGTACCACGATCACGGTTCGTTCATCCACCGACGGCGGTGGTGGCGGCGGCTCGGGCATCCAGCCGTGGGACGCAGACGACGATGACCGCTTCGACTCGGCGGGATCGAACAGCGGCGCCGGAATGGTCGGCGCACGCAACTGAGCCGGTGCGGTGGTGGCCCATTCGCGGTCGGCAGGACTCGGTGCCGGGGGTGGCACGCGGTCGGCGGCCGACAGCCGGCCACCGCAGCTTCTGCAGAAGTTGGCACCGTCGCGGTTGTCCGCGTCACAGACCGGGCAGATCAAGGCCATGGCTCACCAGCAATTCTCAGGATCGGAAACGAAGACTTGTTCTTGTTGTTGTGCAGCGGCTGGCAGCGCGCGGCGAGCTGGAAGGCTCAGCTCAGGTGACGGCCACCCGCTTGGAGCGGTGCGCCATGCGCTTGGCGATCACGGCGCCGAGCGCCATCGCGATGTCCAGCGCCGTGTTGGGCTGGCGGTTCGACATCTCGGAGAACCGCACGGCCGTGAGGCGCCACACGCGCCCCGCGCCCGTGACCACCACGTTGGCCGCATGCGGCTCGCGCGAAAAGAACGAGCCTTCGCCCACCACCGAGCCGGGCGACAGCACGGCCAGGCGCATCTGCTCCTTGCTGCTGACGCGGTGCACGCTGATGGCGCCGCTTTCGACGAAGTACACCGAACGATCGTGCGTGCCCTGCGAGATCAGCACGTCGCCGATGGCTGTTTCGATGGGCTGCAAGTAGCCCGCGAGCGTGTCCCATTGCGCGACGCTCAAGGTCAGCGCGAACGCGTCGGCGCTCGGGTTCTCCGCAATGGAGCGGCTCAGGTTCTGGATGGACATGTTTTTCTCGACCCCCGCAAGTGATCCGAAGTATCCGCGAAGGCCCCGAGGTTCGGCTACAACTGTTTACGCTTTCCTCAGCGAAGCGCACGCATGTGTCGCTATTTGCCGATACAGAAGCGCGAAAAGATGACACCCAGCAGGTCGTCCGCGCCGAACTCGCCGGTGATCTCGTTGAGCGCGTTCTGCGCCAGCCGCAGCTCTTCGGCCAGCAGATCGAGCAGCTGCGCCTGCGCCGCCAGGTGGGCGGCCGCCAGCGCAAGGTGCGTCTCGACCCGGGCCAGCGCCTGCACGTGGCGCGCGCGCGCCAGGTAGACGCCCTCGGGCACGGCCTGCCAGCCGGCCATGGCGAGCAGCTGGTCGCGCAGCGCCTCGATGCCCGCGCCGGTCTTGGCCGACAGGGCAATGCCTTCGGCCGGCGGCGCGGTCATCGATGCCGCGTCCTGCTTGTTCCACACATCGAGCACCGGCACGCTCGCCGGCAGCTTGCGCCGCAGGCCCGCCAGGATCTCGGCGTCGGCGGCGGCGTAGTCGGGCTGGTCGGCGCGCGTGAGGTCGTGCAGGAACAGCACGGCGTCCGCACTTTCGATCTGGCCCCAGGCGCGCGCCACGCCGATCTGTTCGACCTCGTCGGTGCTGTCGCGCAGGCCGGCGGTGTCGGCCACGTGCAGCGGCACGCCGTGGATCTGGATGGTCTGCGAGACCACGTCGCGCGTGGTGCCCGCGATGGCGCTCACGATGGCCAGCTCGGCGCCGGCCAGTGCGTTGAGCAGCGAACTCTTGCCCGCGTTGGGCTGGCCCGCGATCACCACCTTGATGCCTTCGCGCAGCAACGCGCCTTGTTTGGCACGCAACTGCACGGCGGTGAGCTGTGCCTGCAGCCGTTGCAGCTGGCCCGTGGCGTCGGCTTTCTGCAGGAAGTCGATCTCTTCCTCGGGGAAGTCGAGCGTGGCCTCGACCAGCATGCGCAGGTGGATCAGCGCGTCGCGCAGCGTGTGGATCTCGCGCGAGAACGCGCCCGACAGCGAGCGCCCGGCGCTGCGCGCAGCCGCTTCGGTGCTCGCATCGATCAGGTCGGCAATGGCCTCGGCCTGCGCCAGGTCGATCTTGCCGTTGAGAAAGGCGCGCTGGCTGAACTCGCCCGGCTCGGCCACGCGCAGGCCGGGCAGGCGCGGGCGGTTGGTGGCCGGATCGAGTTCAGCCGCGGCCTCGAGGCAACGCGACAGCAAGAGCTGCAGCACGACCGGGCCGCCGTGCGCCTGCAGCTCGAGCACGTCTTCACCAGTGTAGGAGTGCGGCGTCGGAAAGTGAATCGCGAGGCCGTGGTCGACCGGCTCGCCCTGCGCATCGCGAAAGGGCAGGTAGGTGGCTTCGCGCGGCTTGAGCGCCCGGGCGCACAGCGCCTCGACCAGTGGCGCGAGCCTGGCACCCGACACGCGAACGATGCCGACCGCCCCGCGCCCCGGGGCGGTGGCGATGGCGACGATGGGATCGGAGGTGCGGGCGAGGGTCATGACAGCGCGATTCTTTCAGCAAAAAGCAAAGGGCCGCGGATGCGGCCCTTTGGCGGGTGGCGGTGGCCGGCTGGCTTACTTGCCCAGCACGCCCAGTCGCTTGTTGATGAACCACTGCTGCGCGATCGACAGCACGTTGTTCGTGATCCAGTACAGCACCAGGCCGGCCGGGAAGAAGATGAACATCACGCTGAACGCGAGCGGCATGATCCACATCAACTTGGCCTGCATCGGATCGGGCGGCGTCGGGTTGAGCCAGGTCTGGAACAGCGAGGTGAGCGTCATCACGACCGGCAGGATGTACCAGGGATCGGGTGCCGACAGGTCGGTGATCCAGCCAATCCACGGGGCGTGGCGCATTTCAACCGACGACAGCAGCACCCAGTACAGCGCAATGAACACCGGAATCTGGATCACGATGGGGAAGCAGCCGCCCATCGGATTGACCTTTTCGGTCTTGTAGATCCGCATCATTTCCTGCTGCATCTCTTGCGGCTTGTCCTTCAGCCGCTCGCGCATTTCCATGATCTTCGGGTTGATGGCCTTCATCTTGGCCATGCTGGCGTACGCCTTGGCGTTGAGCCAGTAGAAGGCCGCCTTCAGCAGCACCACGAGCGCGACGATCGACCAGCCCCAGTTGCCCAGGATGCCGTGCAGCTGCGTGAGCAGCCAGTACAGCGGCTTGGAGATGATCGCGAAGATGCCGTAGTCCTTCACCAGGTCCAGGCCCGGGGCGATGGCTTCGAGCTTCTTTTCTTCTTCGGGGCCGGCGAACAGCGCGCTGTTCACGACCTGCGTGGCGCCCGGGGCGATCTTCGGCAGCGTCGCCACCATGGCGACGGTGAAGAGGTTGTCGCCCAGGTCCTTCACGCGGAATTCGCGGCGCAGCTGTTCGCTGGCCGGGTCGCCCTTGAGCAGCCATGCCGACGCGAAGTAATGCTGCACCATCGCGATCCAGCCGTCGTTGGCCGGCGGCGGCGGTTCGATCTTGCCCTTGGCGATGTCCTTGAAGTCGAGCTTGTGGAACTTCTTCTCGTTGGTGTACGCGGCCGGACCGGTGAAGGTGTTGGTGCCGAACATGGTGCCGGCGGCCACGGTGCCGTGGCGCAACAGCTGCATGTACAGCTGCGCGTCGCGCGGCTGGTCGCTCACGTTGACCACTTCGTGGCGCACCCCGATGACGTAGTCGTCACGCTTGAACACGTAGGTCTTGATGTACTTCAGGCCGCCGACCGGGGCGCTTTCGAAGCTCACTTCGAGCGTGTTCTGGCCGTCGGCCATCGCGCGCGGACCGGCCTTCGGCGTCATGGCCGTCAGGTGGTTGGGGAAGGCTTCGCCAGCGACGGGGTTCAGCAGGCCGGTCTGCGCGACGTAACGCGTGGCGGGCGAGCCGTTCTCGAACAGCACGACGCGCTTGGTGCGGTCGGCTTCGTCGAACTTGAGCAGTTCGAGGTGGTTGACCGTAGCGCCTTCGCTGTCGATCGTCGCCTTGAACAGGTCGGTGGTCACCACGACCTGCTCACGCGGCGCGGCCGGAGCCGCCTGCGTGGGCACGGCACCTGCGGTGCCACCGGCCGCGGCAGCCGCGGTCGGCACGCCGTTGTTCGTGGCGGTACCGGCAGCCGGTGCCGTGACGGCGGGCTTGGTCGACGGCAGGAAGGTCGGCTTGTTGCCGTTGAAGACCTGCCATTGGTCCCACAGCAGCACGAGCGAGAAACCAAAAATCACCCACAGGATCGTGCGGCGGATATCGTTCATGACGAAGACTTCTTGTCGGAGGAGAGAAGAGACGAAAACAGCGATCCTGACTTGTCAGTGCGACGCTGTGATTTCGGTGGAACCGGATCGTGGCCGCCCTGGCACCAGGGCTGGCAGCGCGCGATGCGGTACAGAGTCAGATAGCTGCCCTTGAGCGCGCCGTGCACTTCCAGCGCCTCGATCGAATACACGGAGCAGGTCGGCGTGAAGCGGCACGACTGCCCGAGCCAGGGGCTCAGCAGCAGGCGGTAGCCCTTCACGAGGCCGATCAGCAGGCGTTTCATGCGGAGGCGCGTGCAGGAGAAGGGGCGGTTGGCGGACGTCCGGCGCGCGCCAGCAATTGCTGGAGCTCGGCGCGCACGGCGGCCTTGAGCGCGTCCGAGGAGGCGCTCACGAACACCTTGCGATCGAAACCGGCGCGCAAACGCACCACGTGCGCGGCACGCGGCAACACAACGCCGGGCGCGGCGCTCACGGCGTAGATCTGGCGCTTGATGGCGTTGCGCGTCACCGCGCGGCGTGCCCAGCGCTTGGGCACCATGGCGCCCAGCCAGACCTCATCGGACGGAAACAGCGAAGCAGCGCCCGATGCGGAAACATCGAGCGCACAGCGGTGCAATGCGAAATGGGCAGTGCGCGCCACGGTGGCACCTGCGAGGACGGCCTGGAATTGCGCGCGGGTCTTGAGCCGCTGCAAGGAAGCCGGGCCGCGGACGTCGCTGCTGGCGGGGCCAGGCGCAGAGGCTGCAGGAGCCTGCGCGGACGTATCGGCGGCTGACAACGGCAGGTGGGGTGCCGTCAGACGGCCAGGCGCTTGCGGCCCTTGGCGCGGCGTGCGTTGATCACGGCGCGGCCGCCACGGGTCTTCATGCGGACCAGAAAGCCGTGGGTACGGGCGCGGCGGACTTTGGATGCTTGGTAAGTGCGTTTCATGATGGTTTCCTGATTCCCTGTTTGCGCCGGTTTCCGCATGAAGGCATGCACAAACCCGACGAGCGCTGGGGGAGCGAGTTTCGGATGGCCCCCGAAAGACGCTGTGAAGGCTTTTCAGGGAAACCCGCAATTATCGCAAACATTGGCCGCGGGAACAATCTTCGACTGGATTTGCGGGCCTTTCCATGTGCAGCGCAGCATGTGGATAAGGTTTTGACAAGTTAGAATGCCCGGCGCCTTCCAGCAGAGAATATCCACAATACCTATACAAGAAATGCCCGAAGGTTTCCTCACTTTTTCAAGCACCCATGTCGACTGACGGCATCGGCGAAAGCCTGTGGCAAGCCTGCGTCGACCAGCTCGCGCAGGAGCTGTCCGAGCAGCAGTTCAATACCTGGATCAAACCCCTCAACGCGCAGGTCGCCGACGACCTTTCGCGCATGACGGTGTTCGTCGCCAACCGCTTCAAGCTCGACTGGATCCGTGCCCAGTACGCCGGCAAGATTGCGGCCATGGCCGAGAAGATGTACGGCCAGCCGGTCACCATCGAGTTAGCGCTCGCTCCGCGTGAAGCCCCCGTCCGTGTTGCTCCCATGGCCATCATGGCCGAAACGGATGTGCCGCGCGACGTGGCCGGTCCGGGCGAGGAGCCGGCCGCCGCCGGCTTCAAGAATCGCCTCAATTCGGGGCTCACTTTCGACACCCTGGTCGAAGGCACGGCCAACCGCATGGCGCGCGCCGCGGCGATGCACGTGGCCGGCATGCCGGGCCATCTGTACAACCCGCTTTTCATCTACGGCGGCGTCGGCCTGGGCAAGACCCACCTGATGCACGCGGTGGGCAATCGGCTGCTGGCCGACCGGCCGGATTCGAAAGTTCTCTACATCCACGCCGAGCAGTTCGTTTCGGATGTGGTCAAGGCCTATCAGCGCAAGACTTTCGATGAGTTCAAGGAGCGCTACCACTCGCTCGATCTGCTGCTGATCGACGACGTGCAGTTCTTCGCCAACAAGGACCGCACGCAGGAAGAATTCTTCAACGCGTTCGAGGCCCTGCTGGCCAAGAAGTCGCACATCGTGATGACCAGCGACACCTACCCCAAGGGGCTGGCCGACATCCACGAGCGGCTGGTGTCGCGCTTCGATTCGGGCCTCACGGTGGCGATCGAGCCGCCCGAGCTCGAGATGCGCGTGGCGATTCTGATCAACAAGGCCCGCGTCGAAGGCACCGAAATGCCGGAAGAAGTCGCCTTCTTCGTGGCCAAGAACGTGCGCTCCAACGTGCGCGAGCTCGAAGGCGCCCTGCGCAAGATCCTCGCGTACTCGCGCTTCAACCAGAAGGAGATCTCGATCGCCCTGGCGCGCGAGGCGCTGCGCGACCTGCTGTCGATCCAGAATCGGCAGATTTCGGTCGAAAATATCCAGAAGACGGTGGCCGACTACTACAAGATCAAGGTCGCCGACATGTACAGCAAGAAACGCCCGGCCAGCATTGCGCGGCCGCGGCAGATCGCGATGTACCTGGCCAAGGAGCTCACGCAGAAGAGCCTGCCGGAAATCGGCGAGCTGTTCGGCGGTCGCGACCACACGACGGTGCTCCACGCGGTGCGCAAGATTTCGGGCGAGCGCCAGCAGCTCACCGAACTCAACCAGCAGCTCCACGTCCTCGAACAGACCCTCAAAGGCTGAAGCCGAATGTCATCAAGAACGCCCCTCGCGACAGCGGAGAATGGCGTCCTGAAAGCTGATTCAAAGAGATAAGAGAAGAGGAAGAAGACATGATCGTTTTGAAGGCAACCCAAGACAAAGTTCTTGCCGCCCTGCAGTCGGTGGCTGGCATCGTGGAACGGCGTCATACCCTGCCGATCCTGGCCAATGTGCTGATCCGCAAGACCGGCGGCCAGCTGCAGCTGACCACCAGCGACCTCGAGATCCAGATCCGCACCACCGCCGAGCTCGGTGGCGACGAGGGCAACTTCACGACCACCATCGGCGCGCGCAAGCTGATCGACATCCTGCGCACCATGCCGGCCGACCAGACCGTGAGCCTCGAATCGAGCGCCAGCAAGCTCGTGCTCAAGGGCGGCAAGAGCCGCTTCACGCTGCAGTCGCTGCCCGCCGAAGACTTCCCGCTGGTGCAGGAAGCCGCCAATTTCGGCCCCGTGTTCAGCGTGCCGCAAAAGACGCTCAAAGACCTGCTCTCGCAGGTCTCGTTCGCGATGGCCGTGCACGACATCCGCTACTACCTGAACGGCATCCTGTTCGTCGCCGAAGGCAAGCAATTGAGCCTGGTCGCCACCGACGGCCACCGCCTGGCGTTCTCGTCGGCGCTGCTCGACGTCGAAGTGCCGCGCCAGGAAGTGATCCTGCCGCGCAAGACCGTGCTCGAAATGCAGCGCCTGCTGTCCGACGCCGAAGGCGCCATCGAGATGCAGTTTGCGAACAACCAGGCCAAGTTCAGCTTCGGCGGCATGGAGTTCGTCACCAAGCTGGTCGAGGGCAAGTTCCCCGACTACAACCGCGTGATTCCCAAGAACCACAAGAACACCGTCACGCTCGGCCGTGCACCGCTCTTGGCCAGCCTGCAGCGCACCGCCATCCTGACCAGCGAGAAGTTCAAGGGCGTGCGCCTGAACATCGAGCCGGGCACGCTGCGCATCGCGTCGAACAACGCCGAGCAGGAAGAAGCCCAGGACGAGCTCGACATCGACTACGGCGGCGACAGCATCGAAATCGGCTTCAACGTCACCTACCTGATCGACGCGCTGTCGAACATGGACCAGGACATGGTCAAGCTGGACCTGGCCGACTCCAACAGCTCGGCCTTGTTAACCATCCCCGAGAACGCATCTTTCAAGTACGTCGTGATGCCGATGCGCATCTAGACCCCCCAAGACACAGCGCCTTGCGCACACAACCCGCGGCCCCCCGCGGGTTTGCGCTTTCAAGAGGCGGCGAATTGAGCTTTTGAGAGCCCGACAAATCACGTGAATGCCGTGAGAGACAGAGGAATATCCGAATGAGTGCTGAAGAAAACAAGCCCGACGTGCCGCACACCGAGCCGGTCTACACCCCCGAAATCCAGATCGTGGCGCCCGAAGGCGTTGTCGCCGACTCCAGTTATGGCGAAGGCGCGATCACGATCCTCGAAGGTCTGGAAGCCGTGCGCAAGCGCCCGGGCATGTACATCGGCGACACCTCCGACGGCACGGGCCTGCACCACCTCGTGTTCGAAGTGGTCGACAACTCCATCGACGAAGCGCTCGCGGGCCATTGCGACGACATCGTCGTGACCATCCACTCCGACAACTCGATCTCCGTCACCGACAACGGCCGCGGCATCCCGACCGGCGTGAAGATGGACGACAAGCACGAGCCCAAGCGCTCGGCCGCTGAAATTGCGCTCACCGAACTGCACGCCGGCGGCAAGTTCAACCAGAACAGCTACAAGGTCTCGGGCGGCCTGCACGGCGTGGGCGTCTCGTGCGTGAACGCGCTGAGCGTGAAGCTGCGCCTCATCGTGCGCCGCGAAGGCAAGATCCACGAGCTCGAATTCAGCCGCGGCTTCGTGCAGAACCGCCTGCTCGACACCGTGAACGGCTTCGAGGTCTCGCCCATGAAGGTCATCGGCGACACCGACAAGCGCGGAACCGAAGTGCACTTCCTGCCCGACACGGAAATCTTCAAGGAAAACAACGATTTCCACTACGAGATCCTGAGCAAGCGTCTGCGCGAGCTGAGCTTCCTGAACAACGGCGTGCGCATCCGCCTGCTCGACGAACGCACCGGCAAGGAAGACGACTTCTCGGGCGCCGGCGGCGTGCGCGGCTTCGTGGAATTCATCAACAAGGGCAAGACCGTCCTGCACCCGAACTCGTTCTACGCAGCAGGCGAGAAGCCGGCCGAAACCTACGGCGGCATCCCCGGCACGCACATCGGCGTCGAAGTGGCGATGCAGTGGAACAGCGGCTACAACGAGCAGGTGCTCTGCTTCACCAACAACATCCCGCAGCGTGACGGCGGCACCCACCTCACCGGCCTGCGCGCCGCGATGACCCGCGTCATCAACAAGTACATCGAAGAAAACGAGTTCGCGAAAAAGGCGAAGGTCGAGGTCACCGGCGACGACATGCGCGAAGGCCTGTGCTGCGTGCTGAGCGTGAAGGTGCCCGAGCCCAAGTTCTCGAGCCAGACCAAGGACAAGCTGGTGTCCAGCGAAGTGCGCGCGCCGGTGGAAGACATCGTCGGCCGCCTGTTGACCGACTACCTGCAGGAACGCCCGAACGACGCCAAGATCATCTGCGGCAAGATCGTCGAGGCCGCCCGCGCCCGCGAAGCGGCCCGCAAGGCCCGCGAAATGACGCGCCGCAAGGGCGTGCTCGACGGAATGGGCCTGCCCGGCAAGCTGGCCGACTGTCAGGAAAAGGACCCCGCCCTGTGCGAGGTCTACCTGGTGGAGGGTGACTCCGCCGGCGGCTCCGCCAAGCAGGGCCGCGACCGGAAGTTCCAGGCCATCCTGCCGCTGCGCGGCAAGATCCTGAACGTCGAGAAAGCGCGCTACGAGAAGCTGCTCACCAGCAACGAAATTCTCACGATGATCACCGCGCTCGGCACCGGCATCGGCCGCGCCGGCGCGACCACGGCGGGCGGCGGCGCGGACGACTTCAACGTCGCCAAGCTGCGCTACCACCGCATCATCATCATGACCGACGCCGACGTCGACGGTGCCCACATCCGCACGCTGCTGCTCACGTTCTTCTACCGGCAGATGCCCGAGCTGGTCGAACGCGGCCACATCTACATCGCGCAGCCGCCGCTGTACAAGGTCAAGGTCGGCAAGGAAGAGCAGTACCTGAAGGACGGCCCCGCGCTCGACGCCTTCCTGCTCAAGGTGGCGCTGAAAGACGCGAGCATCCAGACCGGCGGCGCCGCCTCGACCACGCTGTCGGGCGAGACGCTGGGCGAGCTGGCGCGCAAGCACCAGGTGGCCGAAGCCGTGATTGCGCGCCTGCGCAACTTCATGGACGCCGAAGCGCTGCGCGCCATCGCCGACGGCGTGGCGCTCGACCTCGACACGCCGCCCGCCGCCGAGGCCTCGGCCGTGGCGATGCAAGCCAAGCTGCGCGAGCTCAACACGACCGGCGTGCCGGCCGAGGTGAGTAGCGAGTTCGACGCCCGCACCGACAAGCCGCTGCTGCGCATCAGCCGCCGCCACCACGGCAACATCAAGTCCAGCGTGATCACGCAGGACTTCGTGCACGGCGCCGACTACGCGGCATTGGCCGAAGCCGCCAACACCTTCCGCGGCCTGCTGAGCACCGAAGGCGCGCTGGTCAAGCGCGGCGAGGGCGAACGCGCCAAGGAAGAAAAGGTCGACGACTTCCGCCAGGCCATGAAGTGGCTGATCGGCGAAGCCGAACGCGCCACCTCGCGCCAGCGCTACAAGGGTCTGGGCGAGATGAACCCCGAGCAGCTGTGGGAAACCACCATGGACCCGACCGTGCGCCGCCTGCTGCGCGTGCAGATCGACGACGCGATCGAAGCCGACCGCGTGTTCACGATGCTGATGGGCGACGAGGTGGAACCGCGCCGCGAGTTCATCGAGCAGAACGCGCTGCGCGCGTCGAACATCGACGTCTGATCGGGGAGGTCTGCCTCCACGAGCCACAGCAGGGCGCTGGCTTTGCCGGCCCCTTCGCTCGTTTTCGGGGTGAGCTCAGGTGCGAGCAAACGCGAGCAGCAGCTGGTAGTCGCCTTGGTCTGCGGCACGCAGGGCAGCCAGGTACCGCACCCGCGCGTCGTCGGCGGCGACCAGATTGCCGCCGTTTCCCCAGGAGAACGCAGGCTGGCCAAGGCTGCGTAGAAGCGCGTCGGCCATCATGCGGGAGTGCCGCCCGTTGCCGTTGGGGAACGGGTGAATCCAGACCAGGTCGCGGTGAAAGCGCGCTGCGATTTCGTCAGGGGGAAACGTGGCGTTGTCGACCCACCAGCGGGTGTTCCCGAACAGCTGCGCAAGCTTGACGCCCACCTGTGTCCAGTCGCAGCCGATGTTCTTGTCCGACTTGCGAAACGTGCCCGCCCACGCCCAGGTTTTGCCGAACATCTGTTCATGCAACGCCCGGCAGAACTCCTCGCTGAGGACGTCCGGTGACCGCAAGCGCTTCAGCCAACGCACGGCGCGCAGGATGTTCTCCTGCTCCCAGTCGTTCAGGTCGCTCTTGGTGGCCAGGTGTTCAGGAAGGAGTCCGGCCTTCTCGTCGGGGTCCAGGGGTGTCTGGCCATCCTGCGCTTCGAGGTCTATCGCCACAGGTCTGACCATCGGCCGCGCAGCAGTTCCTCGGTCCTGCGTTCCACCTGCTTGCGAAGTCGTTCCGAGGCTGGCCGTTGGTCTTCGAGGCTCATTGTGTGGGCCACCCCGCCGACCTCTTCGATGGCGATGGCTCGGGCGCGTTCCTTGACCATTTCCGTGAGGGGGCGGCGCGGCACCAGGGCGTAAACGAGCTCACAGTCAAGTCCGTCGGCGAGCTTGCGCAACTGGCCAAGCGTAATTCGGTCGTCCGCTTCCGACTGTTCGGATTTGTGCAGCGTCGGCCCTGAAATGCCCAGGCGCTGGGCTTGCTGGCGCTCCGTGCGCCCCAGCGCTTCTCGAATCAGCTTTAGCCATCCGCGCGACGGCCGGGGCCGTTTCACCATCTCGGCATAGGCGGACACGGTGGCTTGCAGTTGCTCAAGTCGAAGCTGGTTCAGTTCAGAGGACATTTTGCTAGCTCATAGGCTTACATCTAGTGGTTTCATGATAGCCCTTGACGCAGCAAAATCAAAACATTTGCTTTCCTATAGGGAAGCATACGGAGAATACTTGCTGCGCTTTGAGGCAGCACTCCGACGTAACCCGCGCCCACGTCTGCTCAGCCGAGGACGTCCTGCAAACGCCCCCTTCACTGCTTGCGCTGCACGAACAGGTTGCGCTTCGCGTCCTCGGGGTACGCGAAGGTGATCTGCCCGTTGCGCACCACGCCCATCACCAGCATGTTGGGCGAGATCGCGTCCTTGTCGTTCTCCGAGAACGACTTGTCATAGGTCGTGACCACGCCGTAGTACGGCCGCTTGGGCTGCTCGAGCGAGGCCTTGATGAACGGGCCTTCGAGCTTGCCGTGGGGCACATTGAACATCGCGTGGGCCAGCAGGTACGTGGCGTCGTAGGCCTGTGCGGCGGCCATCGGGACCGGGATGCGCTTGGTGTTGAATTTCCGCACGTAGTTGGACAGAAACGACGAGCGGCGCTCGTTGCTGGGCTCGGCGATGAAGCTCTGCGCCATCAACGCGCCTTCGGCGGCATCGCGCGCGCCGTCGATGAAGGAAGGGAAGGACAGCGGCCAGGCGCCGACCTGCGGCACCTTCCAGTTCAAGGCCTGCCGACCACGCGCGATGACGGCGTTTTCGGGGCCCACGGTGTAGCTGAAGATGACGTCCGCGCCGGCCGCCTTGGCCTCCGACAGCTCCTTCGTCAGGTCTTTCACGCCGAGTGGAAAACGCCCCACGTACACGGGCTTGAGGTTCTTCGCCGCCAGCGCTTTTTCCACATCTTTCACGCCTGCCTCGCCGTACCCGGTGGTGTCGTGCAGCACGGCGACCCGTTTCCAGCCCCGCGCCAGCAGGTCGTCGACCACGAAAGGTGCCTGAATGCTGTCTTTGGGCGAGGTGCGAAAGATATAGCTCGTGGCCAGCGGATAGGTCGAGGTCAGCGCCGAACCGGTGGCACAGGGCACGATCAGCGGCAATTTCGCGTCATTGAAAACCGCCAATGATTTCATCGCCACGCCGGTATTGCAGAAGCCGATGGTGGCGACCACTTTGTCATTGACGAGGGCCCGGGATTGCGAATGGCCGATGTCCGGATTGGCCTGGTCGTCCTTGATCACCAGTTCGAGCGAGCGCCCGAGATACCCGCCGACGGCATTGATTTCGTCGACGGCCATCTTCACGCCGTTGAGCATGGGCAGGCCGAAATCGGCCGACGGCCCAGTGAAAGGGCCGATGACGCCGATGCGGATCGGCGCGGGTTGCTGCGCCATGGCCTGGACAGACATTCCAAAGCCCATCAGTAAAAAGATGAACCGGTAATTTGAATGAGGCATTTTGGTTTCAGCGCTTTGGAAGAAAGGCCGAGCCTAATTTCTTTGTGCGCCCGCCAATAGCTAGGGTATGCCCAGTCAATTGCGCACTAATTCCGTCTTTTGTTGCTGATTCAGCACAGACCATGCAGGGGCGCCAGACCGGGGAGTGCGCGCGAGCCCCGTCTCAGGGTTTCCGATGAAAGACACCCCAAAAGCGTGAATGGCGCCCGTCACACGGGCGTCACCAGCTATGAAAACAATAGCATTCACCTGCGCAACGCAGAAGCTTCCTCGTAAACGCTATATCTAGCCCGACTCTTGCTAAGCAAAATTCCTGACGGATTTCCTGTCACGCAAGATCGAGGACACACAGAGCAATGAACCCCAAGCGTTTCCAGCGGCCCCTGGCTGCACTGGTTCTGGGCGGCGCATCGGTCGCCGCGGCCTTCCTCGGGGCCGTGTCGCCGGCCCACGCGTTCTCGAACCCGCCGATCCAGGTCGCGCAGGGCATCGAATACATGTGCGGCGGTGCCGCCAAGGGCGAAGCCGCCTTCCTGGACATGGTCGCACCGCGCTGGGCCGCGACCATCGACTTCCGCGTGAACGACGGCAAGGGCGCACAGCAGGCCGGCTTCCCGGCCAAGGCAGCGATCCAGATCCGCCAGAAGTACACGGGCCAGACCGTCATGGAAGTGCAGACCCAGGCGCCCACCATGCTCGCGCGGCTCGAACCGGGCGCCTACGACGTCGACGTGACGCTGGGCGGGCTCACGCTCACGCAGCAGCTGGTCGTGATCGCCGGCATCCCGGCGCGCGCCTCGTTCGTCTGGCCGTCGAACTTCGACATGGCCTCGGTCGCGCCACCGCTGCCCCAGGCGCTGGCACAAACCGCCGCGCGCTGACCCGACGCGGGCCATCGCGGCCCGCGCAGCAGTTAAGTCTTCCTTAAGTCGTGCCCGGCACAGTGCCTTCCTGCGTGGCCTGTCGCCACCACCGCCCGGAAAGGAAGGCCTCGATGTCTCTCGCCACCACCAACCCCCTGTTTCTGTTCTCGCACGCCCGGCCCATCGCCGCGGCGACGGGCGCCGCCTTGCTCGTGCTGCTCGGCGGGGCGCTCTCGGCACAGCCGGCCCAGGCCGCGATGAACCCGCCGATCCTCATGGCGCACGGCGTCGAGTACATGAGCGGCGGCATCGGCCAGGACGAGGCGCAGCTGATGGAAACCGTGTCACCGCGCTGGCCCGCGAGCTTCGAATTCGCGATCAAGGACGGCCGCCGCGCCGACTTCGCGGCCGGCGTGCACGTCACCGTGCGCGACAGCCACGGCACGGCGCTGCTCGACAACGTGGTCTCGGGCGGACCGTTCATGGTGGCGCGGCTCGAACCGGGCCGCTATGACGTGGAGGCTCGCATCGGCGGCCAGACGCTGAAGCAAACGCTGCAGGTGTCACTGGGCGCGCCGGCCAAGGCGGTGTTCGAATGGCCGGCGGGCACCGACATGGCCTCCGCCGGCACGCGCACGGTGCGGTAGACGCAGCCGCATCGCACCGCGGCCGACACCGAACGGTCACGCCCGCGGCGCCACAACGCCCGCTATCCGGTTGCCTTGCGCTATAGAAAAAATAGCGGCGCAGGCAGCTTTCAGCGCCTTGAATGCGCGGCATGCGCCTTGCAGATGACGTGTCCCGGGCCATGCCCGCGTCCCCCTCCGTCCCGATGCCGATCCGTCCCCTGAGCGTCCTGACCGCGCTCCTGCACGTCTATATCGCGCTGCGCCTGCTGCCCGCGCTGGCGACGCTCACGCCTGCGTGGCCGCTCGCGCTCGTGCTGCTGGTGGTGTCGGCGGTCACGATGCCGCTGCCGTTCGTGTCGCGCAGCCATCGCGCCGACCGCAAGGCCAAGCCGGCGGGCGAAACGCTGCACTGGATCGGCCTGATCAGCATGGGCTGGTTTTCCTCGCTGTTCATCCTGACGCTGGTGCGCGACCTCGGCCTGCTGCTGGCGTGGCTCGCAAGCGCGCTCGGCGGCCTGCAGGTGCCGGACACGGTCGCGCCCTGGAGCGCGCTGGCGGTGCTGGCGCTGGCCACGGGCGTGTCGCTGATCGGCTTCTTCAATGCGCGCCGCACGGCCGGCGTGAAGCAGGTCGAGGTGCCTATTCGCGGCCTGCCCGCGGCGCTCGACGGCTTCACGATCGCGCAGCTCAGCGACATCCACGTGGGTCCGACGATCCGCAACGGCTACATCCAGCGCATCGTCGACGCGGTGAACGGGCTCGGCGCCGACGCCATCGCGATCACCGGCGACCTGGTGGACGGCAGCGTGCCCGAGCTGCGCGATCACATCGCGCCGCTGGCGGGGCTGCGCGCACGCCACGGCACCTTCGTGGTCACGGGCAACCACGAGTACTACGCGGGCGCGCACGCCTGGATCGACGAGCTGCGTCGCCTCGGCCTGAAGGTGCTGCTGAACGAGCACGTGGTGCTGCAGACGCGCAACGTGCGCGGCGCGCAGACCGACGAAGAGCTGTTCGAAAGCGCGCTGGTGCTGGCCGGCGTGACCGACTTCACCGCCGGCCATTTCGACGCCGCGCACGCGAGCGACCCGCACCTGGCGCTGTACGACGCGCCGCCGCTGGTCCACACCCGCGTGCTGCTGGCACACCAGCCGCGCAGCGCGCCGGTGGCGGCCGCGGCCGGCTACCAGCTGCAGCTGTCGGGCCACACGCACGGCGGCCAGTTTTTCCCATGGAACCTGTTCGTGCCGATGCAGCAGCCGTTCACGGCCGGCCTGCACCGGCTGCACGACATGTGGATCTATGTGAGCCGGGGCACCGGCTACTGGGGGCCGCCGAAGCGTTTCGGCGCGCCGTCGGAAATCACGCTGGTGACGCTGGTCCCGGCGCAATCCTGAACTGAAAGAGAAGAAGGGCCGTCAGGCCTGCAGCTCGGCCAGCAGCCGCCGCGCGTTCGACGTGGCGGCGGCGTGGATCGGCTTCAGGCCTTCGCGCGCGATGCGCGCCGCCACGCCCGTGAACTGACCCGCCGTGCTGGCACCGCGCGCCGTGGCCTGCACGAGCGCGTCGCCATGCGTGGCCGCCTGCGCCGGCGTGAAGCTGCCGGCCAGCGAGAAGAGGGCCGTGGCGCCCTGCAGCCAGTGCTGCCACGCGCGCTGGGCCAGCGAGGCATTGCTGCTGTGCCATTGCTTCGCCATGGCCAAGCCCGATTCGCTCGCCGCGGCGAGCTTTTCGTGGCCCATCAAATGAAATTCCGCCAGGTCGGCGGCGCTGGGCGTGAGCCCCGCCTTGGCGATGCGCTCGGTGCGCATGCGAATCACCGTGCCGGACGACAGCAGGGTTTCGTGGGCCTTGAGGGCCAGGTCGCCCCATTGCATCAGCGGACTGGCCAGGCGGGCGGTGGTACTGAAGGACGACATGGGAAGAGGGGGTGCGTGAGGGAACAGAGGGCCACTATAGGCCTGCGAAGTGAAGATTGCTGCAGTGCAACAATTCCTGACCGTCATTTCACCGATCGGTCGCTTTCTGCGGGCAATATTTAACGTTTCTTATGGTTGTTGCCGGCATCCGCGCGCAGACGCCGCGCGCGCGCCTCGGTGACGAGGTAGGCGACGAGCGCCACGGCCAGCGGCAGCAGGTAGTACAGCGCGCGGTAGGCCAGCAGCGCCGCGAGCAGCCGCGTTTCCGCCACCTCGTGCGCCAGCAGCGCGACGAACACCGCCTCCAGCACGCCGAGCCCCGCCGGCACGTGCGTGACAACGCCGGCCACGGCCGCGACCAGCAGCACCGCGAGCACCTGCGGATACCCGACCTCGCCCTGCAGCAGTACCCAGATCACCCCGCCGATGAGCGACCAGTTGACGCACGACATCGCCAGCTGCAGCAAGGCCATCGGCAAGGTCGGCGTGCGCAGCGCGTGGCCGCGCACGCGCCAGACGTGGCCGTTCGAGAACGCGCACAGCGCCAGGTAGGCGAGCGACACCCCCAGCAGCGCCGCGCCGAGCACGCGCAGGCCGCCGCCGTCGATCTTCCAGTCGGGCGGCAGCGCCATCGGCCAGAAGCAGAACGCGGCGCCGGCCACCACGAGGTAGCCGAGCCAGTTGGTCAGCATGCTGAAGCCCAACACGCGCGTGATGGTTTCGTTGCCGAGCCCCAGGCGCGAGTACAGCCGGTAGCGAAACGCCACGCCGCCCACCAGCGAGCCGAAATTGAGGTTGAAGGCGTAGCTGATGAAGGTCACGCCGATCACCGTGCCCGCACCGAGCCGGTGCTTCGTGAGGTGGCGGCCGAGCAAATCGTAGGTGCTGTAGAGCAGGAAGCTGCTGGCAGCCAATGCGCCGGCCGCGAGCAGCGTGAGGGCCGGTAGCGCGCGCAGCGCCGCGAACACCTCGGCCCAGTCGATGGTGCGCGCCTGCTTCAGCAGCAGCCAGGCGATGCCGCCGAAGAAGGCCCAGATCGCCACGCGCCGCACCCATGGCCACCAGGGCCTGTGCGTGAGGGCGACAGAAGCGCTCATTCGATCGCCTCCGCGCTGCGCGCTGCGGTATTCGCCTTGGGAGCGGCCCGGCGGCTCATGCCGTCTCCGTGCGCGCCGTGCCTTCGTCGCTGTCGCGCCGCTTCTGCTGCTGCGCCATGAGGTCGGTCGCCTCGGCCGGCGTCAGGCGCGGCGCATGGCGCGGCAGCCGGTTGAGCCACGACGGGTACCAGCGCAAGAAGTGGAAGACGAAGAAGCTGCGCACCAACCGCCAGCCGCTCCATTCGCTGGCCAGGTCGTCCGCGCCGATCTGCTTGCAGCTGTGCTGCATGAGCTGGTCCATGCGCTCCCACAGCAGGTTGTTGAACGCGGTGTCGCGCACCACCACGTTGGCCTCGAGGTTGAGCGACAGGCTCAGCGGGTCGAGGTTGCTCGAGCCCACGGTGCTCCAGCGGTCGTCCATGAGCGCGACCTTGCCGTGCAGCGGGCGGTCGCAATACTCGTAGATGCGCACGCCCGCGTGCAGCAGGTGGTGGTAGAGCATGCCGGCGGCGGTCTTCACGATCGGCATGTCGGGCTCGCCCTGCAGGATGAGGCGCACATCGACGCCGCGCCGCGCGGCGCGTCGCAGCTCCTTGATGAGGCGGTAGCCAGGAAAGAAGTACGCGTTGGCGATCACGATGCGCTCGCGCGCGGCGCGGATCGCGGCGCGGTAGTGGCGCTCGATGTCGTTGGTGTGGCGGCGGTTGTCGCGCGTGACGAAGATCGCGTCGGCCTCGCCCGCTGCGGCCTGCAGTTGCGACGCAGGCGGTGCCTGCTTCAGCCTTCGCCGGAACCAGCCCACGCCCTTGCCGCCGACTGCAATCGCGCGCAGCACGAACTGGTGGATCTCGGCCACGATCGGCCCCGCCAGCTCGACCGCGTAGTCCTGCTTGGCCTTGGGGCCGAAGTCGAGCAGGTGGTCTTCGGAGTAGTTGATGCCGCCCACGAAGGCGCGCTCGCCGTCGACCACCACGATCTTGCGGTGCATGCGGCGGAACACGTTGAGCCGCTGGCCCAGAAAGCGCTGGCCCGGGTCGAACACCCGCACCTTGACGCCGGCCGTGGCCAGGCTTGCGAGGTACTCGCGCGAAAGATCGGGCGAGCCGAAGCCGTCGATCATCAGGTCGACCTTCACGCCGCGCAGCGCCGCCGCGCGCATGGCCGCATGCAGCGCCAGGCCCACCTTGTCCTCGAACAGGATGAAGGTCTCGATGATCACTTCGCGCTGCGCCGCACCAATGGCCTCGAACACGCGCGGAAAGAACTCCTCGCCGTTCTCCAGCAGGTCGATGCGGTTGCCGCCGGTCCAGTGGCCGGCGCGCTCGTGGGTGTCGCGCATGGGGGCCTCGGCGTTCACAGCTCGATGTCTGCCACCAGCGGGGCATGGTCCGACAGATGCGACCACGGCCGGCGCGGCAGCACCACGGGCGCGTGCACGCCCGCGTTGCGCACGTAGATGCGGTCCAGCGGCAGCAGCGGCAGTCGCGCCGGAAAGGTGCGCGCCGCGCGGCCGTGCGCATGCACGAACACCTCGCGCAGCGACGCGCCTTCGGCCAGCACGTCGTGTGCGCGGCTGCGCCAGTCGTTGAAGTCGCCCGCGACGATCAGCGGCGCGTCGGCCGGCACCTCGTCGCGCACGATGTGGCACAAGAGTTCCAGCTGCTGCTGGCGGTGCGACTCGGCCAGCCCGAGGTGTGCGCAGATCGCATGCACGTCGACCGTGCGACCGGGCAGGCGCAGCACGCAGTGCAGCAGGCCGCGCTTCTCGGGGCCGCTCACCGACACGTCGTGGTTGCGGTAATGCACGATCGGAAACTTCGACAACACGGCGTTGCCGTGGTGCCCCTTCGGATACACCGCGTTGCGCCCGTAGGCGAACTGCGGCCACATCGTGTCGGCCAGGAATTCGTAGTGCGGCGCCTCGGGCCAGTTGTTCACCGTGCGCGAATGGCGCACGTGCGTGCCCATCACCTCCTGCAGAAACACCACGTCCGCGCCCACCGTGCGCACCGCGTCACGCAGCTCCGGAAGAATGAAGCGGCGGTTGAGCGCCGTGAAGCCCTTGTGGGTGTTCACGGTCATGACCTTGAGCGAGGCCGGTGCGGCGGCGACAGCGGCCTCGGGCAGCGGGGAAGTGAAGGGGGAGGACATCGGTGCTGTCGTTGTACGTGGCCGCGCCCGCGCCGACTGTAGGAACGCGCCACCTTCTTCGCGTGCCTTTCACGCAAGGGCGACGGGCTCCTACAGGCAGGCCTGCCGCACCCCCACACAACGCCCGAAACGGGGCTCCTACGGTGGTTTCAAAGCCGATGCCATCGCGCTCGGTTTTGTGCCCTTTTTCATTTGCAAAGGAGCTTTGATGACCACCCTGCAACGCCTGACGATCCCTACCGCGCTGCTCGCCGCCCTGCTGGGCGCCGGCATCGCCCAGGCCCAGATGCCGACACCCGTCCAGCAACCCATGGCGGGCGACAGCTCGGTGCCCGCCTCGCGCGAAGCCGTGAAGGCCGAGGCCCGCGCTCAGAACCGCAACAACGCCAACAGCGTGGTGCCCAAGGGCGAGGCCAGCACCACCGTGAACCACCAGCCCAACGCGATGCCGTCGCCGACCGGCGAGCGCTCGCGCGCGGAAGTGCGCGCCGAGACGCAGCACGTGAAGCCGCGCTTCGGCCAGCCGGGTGAACGTCCGGCCGTGCCGACCAACCCGACCGAGAAGACGGGCACGCCGCAGTAACGCTGTCACGCTGCACGCGCCCACGAAAAAGCCCGCGATGCTTCACGCATCGCGGGCTTTTTCTTGCCCTTTTCTGGAGGCCGACCCCTTCAGCCGGCCGCCTGGTCAGCTCTTGGCAGGCGCTGCGCCGTGGTGGCCTTCATGACCGCCATGGCCGCGGTGCCCGCGATGGCCGTGGCCCGCGAACTTCGCGGTCTCGGCGTCGAAGGTCTTCTGCTGCTCGGGCGTCAGCGCTGCGTAGAAGGTCTTGGTCGCTTCGGCGCGCTTGGCGAACCGGGCGCTGCGCTCGGCCTGGCGGGCCTGCATGCGTTCCAGGCGCTGGGGCGTGGTCAGCTTGGCGAACTCGGCGCGGTCCATGCGCTGCGGGCGGGCTGCACCGGCCGGCGGCTGGCTGGCCTCGGTGAAGCTGCTCCATGCACCTTCCTGGGCACTGGTGAGCTTGAGCTTGTCCTTCAGCGCGGCCAGGCGCTTGGCACGGTGCTCCTTCATGCGCTCCATGCGCTGGGCCGGGTCCATGCGCTTGTGCTGCGCCTTGGGTGCGGCGGTGGCATCGGCGGGTGCGGTGGCGGCCGTGGGCGCGGCCGTCGAAGGCGTGGTGGCGGCCGGCGCTTGGGCGAAGGCGCCCGAAGAGGCGAGGGCGGCCGAGCCCAGCAGGCTGGCCCAGACGATGCGTTGGCGAAGAGAGATCATGAGAGTCGCTTCCTTTCGAAGAAGTCCGCCGCCAAAGGGCAGCGGGTGAGACGAAGTGTGGAGCGCCTCTGTAACGCGTCCGTGAGCCGCGAGTGAGCCTGCGTAAAGAAGCATGAACCGCAGCGCCGGTCTGCGGCCTGCAGCGTGACTTATTTGGGCCTCGGCGGCTTCAGCCCGCGGTCGGGTGCCTGCAGCTTGCCGGCGCGCAGCGCGGTCACCGCCAGCACCACAGCACGCGCGACGTTGCGCACTTCTTCCTGCACGTCGGCATCGGCGTCGAGCGCGTCGTGGCTGGTGGCATAGGGCGCGTAGTAGCCGATGTAGCGGTCGAGCCGTGCCTGCGCGCCCGCATCGACCAGGCCCATCCAGTCGAGCCAGTCCGTGAGGTTGCGGCGCAGGCCCTCGGGGCCGGCCACGTCGCCGTGCACCACCACCCCGTAGACGCGGCCTTCCAGGTGCTTCGGGTAGCCCCAGCCTTCGAGCTCCAGGGCCTTGGCCTCATCGGGCTTCTTGCCGTGCGTGCTGGTGGGGTCGGGGTTGCCGCCGTCGGCGCACACGAGGCGGTCGATCATGAGCTTGAGCGGGCTCGCGGCCTGGTACCAGTGCGTGGGCGTGAGCACGATCACGCCGTGCGCGGCCACCCAGCGTTCGTAGATCTCGTTCATCCAGTCGCCGGTCTGGCGCAGCGCATGGTTGGGGTAGCAGCTGCAGGGCCAGTGGCACAGCGGCATCGCAGTGGAGACGCAGCCCTTGCATGGGTGGATGTGGCGGCCGTAGTCGGAGGTGAGCCGGCTCAGGTCGAGCACGTCGACCTCGATGCCGCTGCCTTCGAGCACCTCGCGCGCGCACTGCGTGAGGCGCCAGGTCTTGGAGATTTCGCCGGGGCAGGTGCCGTCGTTGCGCGGCGAGCCGTTGACGAGCAGCACGCGCGAGCGCGTCTCGGGCCGGCCCCAGGCGTCCTGCGCCGCGTCGATGCGTGCGCGGGCGTCGAGCCAGTCAACCGAGAGTTCGTAGTCGGGGTCGGCATAGCCCGGGCCGGCACGGCGCGTCACGGGCGCCTTGCGGCCTTCGTCGTACGCTTGCCAGGCGATGTCTTCCAGGCGTTGCAGCGCCCCGGCCTCGGCCCGGAATGCCGGGTCGTGAAAGCTTTGCATGAAGCGGTCGTGGAACTCGGCGCGCTGCAGCATCGGCGGCGCCTGACCTTTGCGTATCGTGGGAGGCATGACCGCAATCTAGGCCGCGCACCCGCTCACGCGAACCGAACGTCGCGCCGTCTTTCGGTAGGCGAGCGACTACAGGCTCAACCCAGCTTGCCGTTCTGGAAGTCGTGCACCGCCTGCTTGATCTGTTCCTGCGTGTTCATCACGAAAGGGCCGTACTGCGCGATGGGCTCGTTCAGCGGCCGGCCCGCGATCAGCAGCGCCCTTGCCGGGCTGTGGTTGCTGGCGCCGGCGCGCAGCACGGTGCCGTCGCTGCCGGGATCGTTCGCGAGGATGGCCATGCGCCGCGTCGGCACCTCGCTGCCCGCGATCCACAGCGATTCGCGGAACACGTAGACCAGCGCGTTGTGGTCGTCCGGCAGCGGCTGCGCGAACTCGGCGCCGGGCGGCAGCGTGATGTCCAGGTACAGCGGCTCGGTGTGCGCGCGCTGCTCCGCGCCCGCGATGCCGTGGCTGGTGCCGGCGATCACGCGCACGTGCGCACCGCCGACGGTGGTGAACTCGGGGATCTCGCTGCTCTGGATGTCGCGGTACCAGGGCTCGCGCATCTTGTCTTTGGCTGGCAGGTTGAGCCAGAGCTGGAAGCCTTCCATGAGGCCTTCTTCCTGCTCGGGCAGCTCGCTGTGCACGAGGCCGCGGCCGGCCGTCATCCATTGCACGCCGCCGTTTTCGAGCAGGCCTTCGTGGCCCGCGCTGTCGCGGTGCCGCATGCGCCCGGCGATCATGTAGGTGACCGTCTCGAAGCCCCGGTGCGGGTGGTTCGGAAAGCCGCCGATGTAGTCGCCCGCGTTGTCGCTGCCGAAGGCATCGAGCATCAGGTAGGGGTCGAGCCGCTTCTGCAGCGGCTGCTGCAGCACGCGGGTGAGTTTGACGCCGTCGCCGTCACTGGTGGAAACACCGGCCACGATGTGGTCGATGCCGCGCGGGGTGGCGACGGGATCGGTGGGGTGGTGGGCATGAACGTTCGTCATGCCGCCCATGGTGGCACCAAAGCCCCGACCGCGCCACCGGTGGGGGCGCCCACTGCCGGTGGGGTTCAGCTCAGCGCGGCCACTGCTGGCGCTGCCAATAACAGTACTGCCAGCGGGTCTCGAAACCCGCGCGGCGGTACAGCGCCAGCGCCGGCTGGTTCTGCGCGTCGACCTGCAGGAACACGCGCTCGACCCCGCGTGCCAGTGCCGCCTGCGCCAGGCCTGCGAGCACGCGCCCGGCCAGGCCGCGCCCGCGTTGCGACTGCTCGGTGCGCATGCCGTGCACGCTGGCCCAGCCGTGGCCGAAGGCCATGGCGCCGGCCGCCACGGTGGCGCCGTTCTCGCGCACGCTGGCAAAGAGCGAGCCGGTGGCGCGCGACAGCGAACGCACGCGGTGCACGCCGTCGACCGGATCGAAACCCTCGCCGAGGAACAACGCGGCCCAATCCGGATCGGGCGACGCATCGACGTCAGCCAGCCGCACATCCCCCGCGACGAGGTCGCGCATGCGCCGCGCCGAGCCGGTCTGCACGCAGGTCGGGTGGTCGGCCATGTAGTGCCGGCGCGCGAGTTCGGCGCGCAGCGTGTCGAAGCAGGCGGCATCGGCCAGCCGCAGCGCGGGCGCGACCTGGCGGCTGTCGCAGCGGTCTTCGATGCGGTCGAGCGTGGCGGCATCGACCGCCTCGCGGTGCAGCGGCACGGCGGAGCGGGCGCGCTTGACGGTGCCGCGGTCGAAGGGCAGCAGCCAGCCGTCGAGCTCCTCGCAGGCTTCGGGCGCCACGGCCGCGACGGTGGCGCGTTCGATGGCTTCGATGTCGTGCGGGGCGATGCTCATTGCACGGCTTCCGGCGGTGCGTATTTGGCGGCGGCCACGTTCTTGAGCAGCGCCTCGCGCTGGTTGCGGCTGATGCCGCGCACGCTCTCGGCCACCCACTTGGTGCGGTCGGGATCGATCGTGCCGTCGCGCCGCCATTGCTCCAGCACGGCCTGCGGCTTGTGCAGCATGGCCGCGAGCCAGACGGCCTGCGCCGGTTCGAGCGTGCGCGCGCTGCGCTTGAAGTAGCGCCGCGCCGCGGCCTCGCCGCCGCAGAGGTTGCCGCCCCACGGGGCGTTGTCCAGGTACAGCTGCAGGATGCGGGCCTTGCCCAGCGTCTGCTCCATCTCGACCGCGTAGAGCAGCTCGCGCAGCTTGCGCTCGGCCGTGCGGTCGCTGCCGGTGACCAGCAGCTTGGCCAGCTGCTGCGTGAGCGTGCTGCCGCCGCGCCGGGTCTGGCCGGGCTTCTGGTTGTGGTCGATCGAGGCGAGGATTTCGGTCAGGTCGTAGCCGGCGTGGCTGAAGAAGCGCTGGTCTTCCGCCGCGATGACGGCGCGCGCCAGCCAGCTGTCGTTGGCCAGCTTGCCCGACGGGCCGCAGCTGGTGCGCGCGCCCAGCATGGCCTCGGTGCCCAGCCCCTCGACGGTGAACTGGCTGATGGCCGGCTGCACCGCGAAGGTGGCGTCGGGCAGCAGCAGCTGCGCCTGCAGCGCCAGCGTGCCGCCGATGCGGGCGCGCTGCAGCTCGGGCAACGCCGGCACCAGCACGGCGTACCAGCGGGCGATGGGCGCGTCTTGCACGCGGACGTCGAGCTGCAGGTTCTTCGGCGCGAGGCGGCCGGTCCAGGTGCCCTGCAGCAGCGCGTTGCCGTTGGCCGCCTCGGGCGTGGCCTCGAAGGTGCCAGCCAGCGTGTTGCCGTCGCGCCGCACGGTGGCCACCAGCCGCTCGACCTTGATCGGCTGCGTGCCGAGCGCGGGCACGTCGGCACTGCACGGCGCGCAGCGCATCTGCTGCTGGCCGGTTTTCTCGTCCCAGGTGAAATGCACGGTGCCGAAGCGGGTGTCGAGCGCATGGCCGTTCAGTCGCGGCGCGAACCACGAGGAGGTGGCCAGCCGCACCGCGGTCGGCACGCCGACCTCGAAGTCGAGCGGGCCGGCCTTGACCGTGGTGCTCCACTCGCCCGCGGAGGGGGCGAGGGCGATCTTGGCTATCAGGAAGATAGCCACCAGGGCTGTCAGCACCAGGGCCAGCAGCCCGTAAATCACGAATCTCAGGGTCTTCTTCACAAACGCGTTCTCATCACATCGGTCTTGCCACGGTGACAGCTTGCCATGGACCATGCGACTGGCCGCTGGCCGCCGCCCAGTACCAAGCCGAAGTGTCGGTGAAAGCCGTGCCTTGGGCATCGACGATGCGCTCGCAGACGCGGAAATTTGGCGTACCGTGCCGTTGCGCCACAAAACAGCGCCACATCCGCTCCTGCGCGTCGCGTTCCAGCCGCGCCTGCTCGATGCGGTAGCCCAGCGCGCGGTAGCAGTCGGCGGCCGGATGCAGCATGCGCGTAGGCCGGTTCACGGCGCGCATCACCAGCGTCTGGTGGCCGTCGGTCATGCGGCCGATGGCGCCCGGAAAGCGATCGGCAAAGCGCTGCTCGACCTCGCTCAGCGCCAGCGGGCGCAGCGGCACGCCGTCCCACTGGCTCGGCCATTCGTGGGAACCGACCGCGTCGGCCTCTTCGGCCGGCGCGCGCAGCGCCGCGGCGGCCGACCAGAGCACGCACAGCAGCATCGCCAGTGCGAACGCGCTCTTGTGGCCCACGCGGTTGATGAAATGGTTGGCGAACCAGCGCTCAACGAACGGTATCGACACGGCGGCCTCCTTCGGCGGTGATCAGGCCCGGCAGCGGGCGTTCGAGGTCGATGCGGGGCGCCACGCGCGCCGGCACCATGAGGCGCGCGATGGCGCCGCACACCACGGCCAGCAGCACCAGCCCCAGCGCGTTGTGCGCCCAGGGCGCGAGCGCGTGGCCGGCGCCTTCGAAGGCGATCAGCACGCTGTTGCGCACGATGTTGCCGGCCAGCACCAGCAGCCCGACGGCCGGCAGGCGGCGCAGGAAGGCGCGGTCGCCGCGCCGCGCCCACAGCGCGACCGCGCAGGCCGTGAAGTAGCCCAGCCACACCATCTGCACGCCCGAGCAGGGCGCGTCGACGATCACCAGGCGGCCGTCGACCATCAGCGTCGCGCCTTCGCGCGCCACCTCGAAACCCGGCGCCAGCAGCCAGCGGCTGGCCTCGGCCGTCACCACGCGCAGCGGGTAGCCCGCGTAGAACTGCAGCGACGACAGCAACGGCAGCGCCAGCACCGACAGCCCGGCCACCGGCAGCGCCGCCACGCCGCGCGGCAAGAAGGCCAGCAGCCCGGCCGCGAGCGACAACACCGCCACCAGGCCCGAGGCCAGCGGCGGCAGCGCGGGCAGGCCACCGAGCCCCGTACGCAGCAGCGTGGCGAGCACGGTGCCGACGCCGGCCAGCGCGAGCCAGCCCAGGCGCGGCGAAGCGCGCAGCTCGCGCCGGCACTGCCAAGCGAGCGCGGCCAACGCGACCAGCGCCACGAGCCCCAGCGGATCGTCGGAGCCGTCCTGCAGGCGGCGGGCCATCCAGACCCAGGTGGGCGCAAGCGCGGCGCACTGCAGCGCGAGCCAGCCGAAGGCCGGCGTGCGGTCGATGCGGATGGCCCAGTCCACGACGCGCGGATGGTGATGGGCCAGGGTTGCCAGAGACATGGTCGTGCGTCCTGTTCAGGCGGTAAAACGGCGCGGGTCGTTGCGGCGTGCGCGGCGGCGCAGCATGGCCAGCATCGACAGCACGACGGCGATCGCGCCCAGCGTTTCCGGCTCCGGCGTGCTCGGCACCTCGGCGCCCAGTGCCAGGTCGCTCACGCCCTGCGGCATCGGCAGCGGCTGGTTCACGTCCACGCTGTTCTGCGGCGCCACGTTGCGCACCACCTTGTCCACCGCGATGAAGCTGGTGTACTGCGTGAGCAGGCTGTACTTCAGGCCCAGCTCGGTGATGCGGTCCTTGAAGGCGGCGCTGCCTTCGAGCGCTTCCTGGTCGCTCAGGCTCTGGATGCGGTGGCGTGCCCACAGCGTGCGCAGCGCGGCGGTGTCCTGGCGCGTCTGCGGCGTGATGCGCACTTCCTCGCGGTACGGGCCGGTGGCGCTCTGGCCTTCGATGATCACACGGCCCTTGGCCTCACCACGCCACTTGCCGAACACGATCACCGGGCGCTCGCCCAGCACGTCGGGCAGCGCCTGCGGCTCCACGTCGTACACATCGAGGCCGCCGAAGGTGGCCTTCACGTTCGTGAGCACGGGTAACTCCACCATGCGGCGGAAACGCGCGGCCTGCTCGGGCGCCTGCACCGGGTCGGTGATGATGAAAGGCTCGCCCATGCCGGCGCGTGCAATGCCTTCCATGAGGCTGCGGTTCACCGACGAGCCGATGCCGAAGGCGAACACGTTGGCTTTGGAGAGGTTGTTGCGCACCAGCTCGAAGGCTTCGCGCTCGACCGTCACGTAGCCGTCGGTCACCACCACCACGCTGCGCGACACGTTCGCGGCCTTGGGTTCGGCGTACACGCGCTTGAGCGCCGGAATCAGCTCGGTGCTGCCGCTGCCGCTGTAGTTCTTGATCGTGGCGAGCGCCTGCTCGATGTTGGCGCGCGTGGCCGGTACCGACTGCGGCGACAGCATCTTGTTGCTGCCCGAGAACAGCAGCACGTTGAAGGTGTCGCTGGGGCGCAGGCCGCCGATCAGGCGTTCGAGCACGGTCTTGGCGGTGTCCAGCGGAAAGCCGTGCATCGAGCCCGAGATGTCGACCACGAAGATGTAGTCGCGCGGCGAGATGGCGCTGGCGGCGACGGCCTTGGGCGGCTCGACCATCGCGAGGAAGAAGTTTTCTGCGTTCTCCCCCTGGCCCTTGTAGAGCATGAGACCCGATTCGATCTTCTCGCCCGCCAGGCGGTAGTCGAGCACGAAGTCGCGGTTGTCGGCGGGGCGGCCGTCAGCGCTCAGCGTGATGTCCGCGTGCTGGTCTTCGTCACGCTTCTTCACGTCGATGGTGTGCGTGGCCGAGCGGATTTCCTTCAGGCCCATCGGCGTGTCGATGCTCACCGTGAGCTTGAAGCTGGTGCTCGGTGCCACGCCGGCACGCAGCGTGGGCTGCGCCGGCCACTTGGCCTGTGCGTTCTCCGACTGCGGGCTGTTGTAGCGCGGGCCGACCACGGTCGGAAACACGAACTGGTAGTTGCCCGACTGCGGCACCAGCAGCTCGGTGTAGCGCAGCTCCACCTTCACGTCGTCGCCCGGCAGGATGTTGGCGACGTTCATCTGGAACACGTTGGGCAGGTGCTGCTCGAGCAGCGCGGCGGTCTTGCCTTCCTTCTTGGCGGTGTCGTATTCGATCTTGGCTTGCTGCTTCTCGCGGATCTGCGCCGTGATGAGGCGGTCGGCCAGGCGCACGTTGAGGCCGCTCACCGCCGCCTTGGTGGAACCCGGGAACACGTACTTCGCCTCGATGGCGCGCTGGCCTTCGTTGCGGTAGGTCTGCGTGACCGTGACGTCGGCGATCACGCCCGAAATCCTGACCGAGACCTCGGTGCCCTTCAGCGGCAGGCGGTCGACCGAGGGGTCGTCGCTCTTGACGAAGAAGTACGGGCTCTCGGTCTTCAGGCGCGGACCGGCGGGCGCTTCCTGCGCGTGGACCGGGCGGGCGCCCATGGCGATGAAACCCACGGTCGCCAGGCTCACGGTGGCGAGCCAGAGCCAACGGCCGGGGCGTGGGGTGGTGGGGGTGTCCATGGCGGGTGTCCTTCTGCGTGCGAACTTGCACAGCCCTCACTGTCGTGAGCGTGCGAGAAGGCAGTTGGAAGACGCGTTGAAGTCGCCACAACCGAATGCGCCGCTGTGTGAAGTCTGTGTGAAGTGCGCCGCGCGGCGGCTTCATACGGCCTTCGGATCGGGCGCAGAGCATCGGCGCCTCATCACGAAAAAACCCGGAAAAGAGGGGAGAAACCCATGCTTCAACTGTTGAAGGCCCTGCAGAGCTCGGTGCTGGTCAAGGTGGCCGGCCTGTTCTTCCTGCTGCTGGTGCTGTGCATTCCGCTGGCACGGATCGACGACCTGAACCGCGCCCGTGGCGAGAGCCAGCGAGAGGCCGCGAACGAACTTGCCGAGTCTTACGCCGGGCCGCAAACCATGGTCGGTCCCGTGCTGCTGGTGCCGTATGTGGAGCGCTGGATGGAGCCGCTGCGCGACGCGCAGGGCAAGGTGATCGGCCAGGCCCCGCAGAGCAAGGAGATGACGCACGCCGTGTTCCCCGACAAGCTGAACATCGAAGGCAGCATGGCCACGCAGGAGCGCTACCGCGGCATCTTCCGCATTCCGTTCTACACCCTGACGGCCGCGCTCGGCGGCGGCTTCACGGGCTTCGACCCGCGGTCCGTGCCGCACAGCGAAAGCGATTCGTCGATCGAGTTCCGCCCGCCGCTGATCGCCTTCCACGTGAGCGACCTGCGCGGCCTCGACGGCTCGCCCGCGCTCACGATCGAAGGCGAAGCGCTGCGCTTTCGCCAGCGCGTGCCCGGCCTGCCCGACCACGCCACGTACGCCGACGGCATCCACGCGCCGCTCGCGGGCGCCGCGCTCGCCGCGTGGCAGGCGGGCAAGCCGCTCACCTTCGACATGAAGCTCTCGCTGGTGGGCCAGGACACGCTCTCGATAGTGCCGATCGCCGAGGAAACCACCGCGCACCTGCGTTCGCCGTGGGCGCACCCCAGCTTCGGCGGGCGCTTTCTTGCCACGCAGCGCAAGGTCACGCCGCAAGGCTTCGACGCGCACTGGCGCGTGTCTTCGCTCGTGACCACGGCGCGCGAACAGGTGCGCGCCGGCCTGTCGGGCGGTGAAGGCGATGCCGCGCAGAACGCCGCGGCCGCCGTCGTGCGCACGGCGTCCACGCCGCGGCATGTCTCGGGCCCGCTGCAGACCTTCGACGTGTCGCTCGCGCAGCCCGTCAACGTGTATTCGATGAGCACGCGCGCCGGCAAATACGGCGCACTGTTCATCGGCCTGGTGCTGATGGCGGCCTTCATGTTCGAGCTGTTCCGCAAGCTGCGCCTGCACCCGGTGCAGTACGGGCTGGTGGGCCTGTCGATTGCGCTGTTCTTTTTGCTGCTGCTCGCGCTGTCGGAAAAGTTCGCCTTCCACTTCGCCTACGCGGGCGCGGCCGGTGCGAGCGTGGCGCTGCTGGCCGTGTACTTCAGCGCGGTGCTCGGCGGCTGGCAACGCGGCCTGTCGTTTGCCGCCTTCGTGGCGCTGCTGTACGGCGCGCTCTACGGCCTGCTGGCCTCGGAAAGCAATGCGCTGCTGCTGGGCGCACTGCTGATCTTCGGCATGCTGGCCACGCTGATGCTCGTGACGCGCAAGGTCGACTGGTATGCGCTGTCGCGCCGCAACGAGGCCGCCCCGGCGGCCACGGTGGACGCATGAAACTGCTGCGCGCGGTCCCCGGCGTGCTCGGCTGGCTGGTGCTGGCCGTGCTGTGCGCCTGGGCCTGGCACCTGAAGGACCCGCACCTGCGCTTCCTGCGCGAGGAGGAGCTACCGCTGCTGCTCGCCGCGCTGTGCGCCAGCGGCGCGATCGCCTGGCGCAGCGCGCGCGGCGCACGCCGTGTCGTGGCGCTGGCCCTGACGGTCGGTGCGACGCTGACGGCACTGGGCCACGAGCTGGCCTCGCGCCAGCACCGGCTGGAAGTGAACGCGGCCGCGGGCCCGGTGGCGCAAGCACTCGGTGCGCGCTTCATCGTCGGGTATGACGATGCGAACGACCTGCGCGAGCTGGCGCGCCGGGGCCTGATCGGCGGCATCTTCGTCACCGGCCGCAATGTGAGAGGCCGCAGCGCTGAAACGCTGCGCGCGGAAATCGCCAGCCTGCAGGCGCTGCGACAGGCGGCCGGCCTGCCGCCGCTGGTGGTGGCGACCGACCAGGAAGGCGGCGGCGTCTCGCGCCTCTCGCCGATGGTGCCGCACCAGCCGGCGCTCGCCAGCCTGCTCGACGCCGACGTGCCCGCACACGAACTGTTGCAACGTGCCCGCGCCTACGGCGCGCAGCAGGGCGGGGCGCTCGCCGCGCTGGGCATCACGCTGAACTTCAGCCCCGTGGTCGACCTGCGTCCCGGCCGCGCCCCGGGCCGCTGGGACCTGCACACCCGCATCGAGGAACGCGCCATTTCGAGCGACCCCGAAGTCACCGCGCAGGTGGCGCTCGCTTACGAGCAAGGCCTTGAATCGGCTGGCGTGCGCGGCACGCTCAAGCACTTTCCCGGCCTGGCCGGCGTGACCGAAGACACGCACCACATCGGCGCCGAACTGCGCACGCCCGTGGCCCGACTCGCCGCGCACGACTGGAAGCCGTTTCAAGACGTGTCGAAACATTCGGATGCCGCGATCATGCTGGCCCATGTCATCCTTGGGGAACTCGACGCGGACGCGCCGGTCTCTTTCTCACGCAAAATCGTGCGGCAGGTGATTCGAGGCGAATGGGGCTTTCAGGGCCTGCTCGTCACCGACGACCTCACGATGGGCGGGGCCTACAACCGAGGTCTTTGCAACGCCACCCTGGGCGCACTCGACGCCGGGGTGGACCTGCTGCTCATCGCCTACGACCACGACAAGTATTTCGATGCCATGCACTGCGCGCTGGAAGGCGTGCGGCGCGGCGCGCTCGATCCCCGGGTGACGGAACGCCCGCGCGCGCCACGGCTCCAACCTCTTCGCTAGCCCCCTGGCCCCATCCCAATGTCCCAAGAACCTCGTTCGTCCCAACCCGCCGGTGCGCTGCGCCAGCTCCCCTGGAAACGCATCGCCGGCTGGAGCGCCGTCGTGGCCGGTGCCGGCGCCGTGGTGCTGCTGGGCGCCGCCATCGTGGGGGTGGTCGCCATCTACCCGAAGCTGCCCGACATCTCCGAGCTGGCCGACTACCGGCCCAAGCTGCCGCTGCGCGTGTACACCACCGAAGGCACGCTGATCGGCGAATTCGGCGAGGAGCGCCGCAACCTCACGCCCTTCGCGAACATTCCGAAGGTCATGAAAGATGCCGTGCTGGCCGTGGAAGACGCGCGCTTCTACGACCACGGCGGCGTGGACTACAAGGGCTTCGCGCGCGCGGCCGTGGCCAGCTTCAAGGGCGGTCGCAAGCAGGGCGCCTCGACCATCACGATGCAGGTGGCGCGCAACGTCTACCTGAGCTCGGAACGCACGCTGAGCCGCAAGGCGTCGGAGATCGTGCTGGCCTTCCGGCTCGAGCAGCAGCTCAGCAAGGACCAGATCCTCGAGATTTACCTGAACCAGATCTACCTGGGCAATCGCGCCTACGGTTTTGCCGCTGCCTCCGAGGCCTACTTCGGCAAGCCGCTGCAGCAGGTAACCATTGCCGAGGCCGCCATGCTCGCCGGCCTGCCGAAAGCGCCCGGTGCCAACAACCCCGTGGCCAACCCGCGCCGCGCGCGGGCGCGCCAGCTCTACGTGATCGACCGCATGCACGAAACCGGCTTCATCACCGCCGAGCAGGCGGCCGAGGCCAAGAAGGAAGAGCTGCACCTGCGCGACGCCGCCGACCCGAACCGGCTGCACGCCGAGTACGTGGCCGAAACGGTGCGCCAGATGATGTACGCGCAGTACGGCGACAGCATCTACACCAGCGGCATGAAGGTCTACACCTCGCTGGTCGCGGCCGACCAGGCGGCGGCGTACAAGTCGCTGCGCAAGGGCATCATGGATTACGAGCGCCGTCAGGTGTACCGCGGCCCCGAGAAGTTCGTCGACCTGCCGGCCAGCGGCCAGAAGGAGATCGACGAGGCCGTCGACGAAGCGCTGGCCGAGCACCCCGACAACGGCGACGTGATCTCGGCCGTGGTGCTGGAAGCCAGCGCCAAGGAAGTGACCGTGGTGCGCGCCAACGGCGAAGCCTTCGAAATCTCGGGCGAGGGCCTGAAGCCCGCGCAGTCGGGCCTGGCCGCGAAGGCAGCGCCCAACATCAAGATCCGCCGCGGCGCCGTGATCCGCGTGGCGAAGACGCCGAAGAACACCTGGGAAATCACGCAGCTGCCCGAAGTGGAAGGCGCCTTCATCGCCATGGACCCGCGCAGCGGCGCCATCACCGCGCTGGTCGGCGGCTTCGACTTCGGCAAGAACAAGTTCAACCACGTGTCGCAGGCCTGGCGCCAGCCGGGCTCGAGCTTCAAGCCTTTCATTTATTCGGCCGCGCTCGAAAAGGGCTTCACGCCCGCCACCGTGGTGAACGACGCGCCGCTGGTCTTCGACGCCGGCGTCAACGGCGGCCAGCCCTGGGACCCGAAGAACTTCGACGGCACTTTCGAAGGCCCGATGCCGCTGCGCAACGCGCTCATGAAGTCGAAGAACCTGGTCACGCTGCGCGTGCTGCAGTCGATCGGCGCGCCCTACGCGCAAGACTGGGTCACCAAGTTCGGCTTCGACAAGGACAAGCACCCGGCCAACCTGCCGATGGGCCTGGGCGCCGGTTCGGTCACGCCGATGCAGATGGCGGTGGGCTATTCGGTGTTCGCCAACGGCGGCTACCGTGTGAACCCGTACCTCGTGACCCGCGTCACCGACCTCAAGGACAAGGTACTGATGGAAACCGAGCCCCCGGCGCTCGACGAAAGCCGCCGCGCCATTCCCGCACGCAACGCCTTCGTCATGGAATCGTTGCTGCAGAGCGTGGTCAAGGGCGGCTCCGGCTTCAAGGCCTACCAGGCGCTCAAGCGTGACGACCTCTTCGGCAAGACCGGCACCACCAACGACTCGTTCGACACCTGGTTCGCGGGCTTCCAGCCGACGCGCGTGGGCATCGCCTGGGTCGGCTACGACACGCCGCGCCAGCTCGGCGTGCGCGGCGAAACCGGCGGCAGCCTGAGCCTGCCGATCTGGACCGGCTACATGCAGTCGGCGCTGCGCGGCGTGCCCGTGATGCTGCCGGCCGAGCCGGCCGGCGTGGTCAGCATCGACGGCGAGTGGTACTTCGACGACTTCACGCCGGGCCACAACGTGGCGAGCCTGGGCCTGGAAAGCACCGAGCAGCCGATACAGCCGGTGGAGGTGCTGACGGGCGCGCCCATCGGTGCGCCGCCGCCACCCGAGGAACGCAACCGCATCCTCGATTTCTTCAGGTAACGGCACTCCCCCAGGCTACGCGCACTTCGTGTCGCTTCGCCAACCCCCTCGCCGGGGGCAACACCAGCGGCCCGGCAAAGCCGGTTCCGCGGTGTTTCACGAAAAGACGATCCAGCAGAGGAAAACGCGGGCGGTCTGCGGTGCCTACACTCGGTGCCGCGGCCCCCGCGATTTTTTGTCTTTTCTCTTCTCTCCCCTTTTCTCGCATCCATGGAAATCCTCACCCTGGTGGCACTCATTGCCGCTGGCTTCTACATCCTGAAGTCCAAGGAACAGCGCCAGCGCATCGCGCTGCTCGGTCGCCATCTGGGCCGCTACCAGATCGAAAAGCTGATGGAGAGCCTGACCCAGGGCTACCTGCGCTGCCTCGGCGAAGACGACGCCGAGCGCCGCCAGCAGATCTGGCACCTGCTCGACAGCACCGAGGAAAAACTCGCCGCCCAGTTCGAGACCTTCGCCGCCGACCTGGCGCGCGAACCCGAAGCCGACACGCGCGTGAGCCGTCTGCCGGTGGCCTTGCCGTTCGCCACCACGCTGTTCCCGTCCACGAGCTTCGACCTGCGCGAAGCGCTGCGCATTCACGCGCGCGGCATCGCGGGCGTGGCGAAAAATGCGGCAGGCCGTTCGCCGAAATCGAAGGCCTTCACGATGTCGGCCGAGCTGTTCTTGATGCAGCACACCTGCCACTGGTTCTGCAAATCGAAGGCCGTGGCCTCGGCGCGCATGCTGACGCGGCACCAGACCTCGTACGAGCAATTGCTCGAAGCCGTGAGCCCCGAAACGCGCGAGGCCTACCGCGTGCTGGTCGGGACCTGAGGTTTTGCCATGCTGCTCGCGGGCCTCGATCACCATCGTGTCCATGCCGAGCAAGCAGCCTTCGTTCTTGAAGGGGACGTTCGCTACGCCCCCGGAAAATCGCTCTGGTTTTCAGGCATGGTGGGTGCGGCGCTGGTCGGAGGCAGCCTGTTCTTTCGCTGGGATGCGGTGGCGCTGTTCATCGTCAGCACCGGCTTCGTGCTGCTCTTCGGCCATTCCCTGGGCAGCCATCGCCAGCTGATTCACCACAGCTTTGAGTGCCCCCGATGGTTGCGCTGCGCCCTGATCTACTGCGGCGTTCTGGTCGGCTTGGCCGGACCGCTGGGCATTCTTCGCCAGCACGAGTTGCGCGACTACGCGCAGCGTCTGCCCACATGCCACGACTACCTGCGCCACGGACGGGGTTTCTGGACCGACGCGTGGTGGCAGCTGCATTGCGAACTGCATCTGCACCGACCACCACGTCTCGAGGTCGAAGCGCTCATCGCGAATGATCGCTTCCTGTGGTGGCTGGAAAAAACCTGGATGCTGCAGCAACTGCCGCCCGCCATTCTTTTCTACCTTTGGGGCGGCTGGTCGTTCGTCTTCTGGGGCGTGTGCGCCCGCGTCACCGCGGGCGTGCTCGGGCATTGGCTGATCGGCTGGTTCGCGCACAACCGCGGCGCGATGAACTACGAAGTGCGAGGCGCTGCCGTGCAGGGCCGGAACATTCCCTGGACCTCGCTGCTGACGATGGGCGAGAACTGGCACAACAACCACCACGCCTTTCCCGGTTCTGCCCGGCTGGGCCTGGCGCCCGGCGAGTGGGATCCGGGTTGGTGGATGCTGAAGCTGCTCGAACGCTGCGGGCTCGTATGGAACCTGCGCTTGCCCGATGCGCTCCCGCCGCGCCCCGAACTCGCGGTGCTCGCCCCTCGTCAGTGATGCGTTGACAGCAGCGGCAGCGTGAGCGTCGCCACGGCGCCGCCGCGCGTCGCATTGCCCAGGTCGATGCGGCCCCGGTGCAGGGTCGCAATTTCCTTCACGAACGCCAGCCCGAGCCCCGTGCTTTTCTTCTGGCTGTGCGGCCGGGCGAGCGAATAGAACTTCTCGAAGACCTTGTCCTGCGCGTAGTCCGGAATGCCCGGGCCGTGGTCGCGCACGTTGATGCGCGCCAGACGCGAGGTGGTTTCCAGCGTCAGCAGCACCTCGCTGTCGGGCGGTGAAAAGTCGAGCGCGTTGTCGAGCAGATTGCTGATCGCGCGGCGCAGCAGAAACGGATCGCCTTCAACCCGCGCGGGCTCCCGAATGTTCACGATGAGCCGGATGCCGCGCCGCGACGCAGCGGGTTGGGCGCTGCCCGCGATGTCTTCGATCAACGGGCCCAACGCCACCGGTTCGGTGCGGTCGAGGGTGCGCCGCGTTTCGAGCGCGGTGAGCTCCATCATGCGGTCGACGATTTCCTGGATGCGCTGGGTTTCGCGTTCGATGTTCTTCAGAAAACGTTCGCGCTGGTCGTGCGGCATCTGCGGTTCCTGCAGCAGCTCGGCCGCGCCGCGAATCGCCGAGAGCGGGCTCTTCACTTCGTGCGTGAAGGTCTGCACGTAGTCGGCCACGTAGTTGCGTCCGGTGAGCGCGTCGCGCATCTCGCCGAAGCCGGTGCGCACCGCATCGACCGCGCGCCGCGCCATGCGCGACAGGCTCAGGCTGCGCTGCGCGCGCACCCAGGTCCAGTAGTCGCGGATCAGGCCGAAGGGCCGCACCAGCCAGATCGAGACGATCACGGTGAGCAGCAGCAGCGCCAGTGCCGAACCGACGCCGACCCAGATGGTGCGCACGCGTGCGTCTTCAACGAACTGGCCGAAGCTCTGCACCGGCTTGCCGACGCTGACGACGCCGACGATCTCGTCGTTCCAGCGGATCGGTGCGCCGACGTACATCACCGAGGTGCGCGGGTCGCCGTCGACGTCGCGCGAGGTGCGCGCGCCGTACAGGCCGCCGAGCGTGCGTTTCACGTCGCTCCACTGCGAGTAGTCGTTGCCCAGGTGGCGGCCGAGTGAATCGAACATCACGCGGCCGGTGCGGTCGGTGACGTACACGCGCAGCTCGACCCGGCTCTTGTGCAGGTTGTAGATCTGGGCCGAGAACTCGCGCGTGTAGACGCTGCGAAACAGCGGCTCCAGCCGCGCCGTGTTGATGGCGCCGGCGATCACGTCCTGCTCGACCAGGCTGGCCATGAGCTGCGAAGTTTCGACCAGTGATTCTTCGGCCGACTCGCGGTAGCGCGGGTCGATGTCGGAGACGACGCGGTACAGCAGGAAGGCGATGCCCGCCGTGTAGATCAGCAGGATGCCGATGAAGATCCGCGTGCGCCGCGTCATGCCCTGCTGGCAGGCAGATCTTCGTGCAGCGCGTAGCCGGTGCCGCGCAGGGTGCGGATCGGCTCGACCTCGGGCGCGATGGTCTTGAGCTTGGCGCGCAGCGTCTTGATGTGCGCGTCGACGGTGCGGTCGAAGCTGTCGCTGGCGTCGTCCCAGACGAGCTGGAGCAGTTCGTCGCGCGTGAACACGCGCCCCGGGCGCTGGACCATGAGTTTCAGCAGGCCGTATTCGTAGCGCGAGAGTTCCAGCAGCCGTCCGTAGTAACGGATTTGCATGCGCTCGCTGTCGAGCGCAAAGGGTGTTGCAGGGGTCTGTGGCGCCGCTGGAGGCGGCGCCGGCGCGTTTTGAGGAAGTACCCCATGGTTTGGCGCCGCGGCCGCTGGCGGGCTTCCTGGGCCGTTTCTGGCGCTGCGTCGCAGGATGGTTCGCACCCGGGCGACCAGCTCTCGCGGGGAGAACGGCTTGGCGATGTAGTCGTCCGCACCCAGTTCGAGGCCCACCACGCGGTCTATTTCGTCGCTGCGGGCCGTCAAAAACACCATCGGTACCTCCGGGCCGCCCATCGACTGATTCAGCGCCTGGAGGCGTTTGAAGAGCTCGAAGCCGTTCAGGTCGGGCAATCCGATGTCGAGGATCGCGAGCGCAGGGCGCTCTTGCGCGAACTGCGCGATGGCTTCTTCGGCCGTGGCGCACCACACCGGCTGGAAGCCGTCGCTGCTCAAAACGTACTGGAGCGTGTCGGCGATGCCCGATTCGTCTTCGGCAATCAGGATCCGGGGTTTGAAGCTCATCCGGCGATGTTAGCGAGGCCCAAGGACGACCCGTGCCCGGTTTTTCGCCCGAGGCGCCGGGGACCGGCGCGGCCTTTCGCGGCTTTTTTTTTCGGGCGAGGCTTGTCCTCTTCCTGTCTTCTTATTCTTCTTATTCAAATTAGTAGTAGTAGATAAGGGTCGCCCTCGTCTGTGGAAAGGTCACTTTTTCCTTGACGTGACAACGACTTGCCATGCCTGCGTCACTGTGCGCACCCCCGCTTCCGTGATGTACCCGCAACTTGGACAACATTGGGTAACCCGCCGGCCCTGTGGATAACCGATGGCTTGTGCCAGAACTCTCCCCAGAGTTGTCCTTTGACAGCCTTCCACAATTCTGCGAAAGGCGGTTTTCGGACAAAGAAATCAAGTGCCTGTTATTTGGGCAGGTTGTAGATTTCCCTTGTAAATCAATGACTTGCAACGCCCCTACAGAGCAGTGCCGGGGTTACCCACAGAGTTGTCCCAGTTTTGTGGGGAGAACGCGAAGCGGAACCTTCGGGCGCGGTGCGGACCCAATCCGTTCCTTCACATGACGAAAAAACTCGAACATGACACCTTCTGAAACAAAAGCGATCGTCACCCTGAGCCTGCTGGCGGCCTTCGTCGACGGCGAAAAGCACGAACGCGAGCGCGCCGAGATCAAGCGCATCGCCGAGGGCCTGTCGCAGGCCGACGGCGTGAACCTGCCGACGATCTATCAGGACGTGCTCATGAAGCGGGTGTCGCTGGCCTCGGTGGCCGGCGAGCTGAAAAGCGCTGAGTCGCGGCAGCTGGCGTACGAGATGGCGGTGTGCATGTGCGACGCCGATGGCGTGCAGTCGGAGCCGGAGCGGCTCTTTTTGATGGACGTGCGCAGCTCGCTCGGCCTGGACGCCTCGGCGGCGCAGTTCTCGCAGCGGGCGGAAGACATTGCCGCCGCGGTGCCGGCGGCTGTGGCGGTGACGGCCGCAACGGCAGCAGTCCCCGCGGCGCCGCAGGCGCCCGACAGCACCGAGCTGGACCGCGCGATCCTCAACGCCGCCATCCTCAACGGCGCGCTCGAGCTGCTGCCCGAGACGCTGTCGACCATGGCGATCATTCCGCTGCAGATGAAGCTGGTCTACCGCATCGGGCAGGCGCACGGCTACCAGCTGGACACCGGCCACATCAAGGATTTCCTGGCCACCGTGGGCGTGGGCCTGACCTCGCAGTACCTGGAGCAGGCCGGGCGCAAGCTGCTCGGCGGCTTGCTGGGCAAGGTCGGCGGCGGCCTCCTGGGCGGACTCGGCAAGCAGGCCGTGAGTTCGGGCATGAGCTTCGCGTCGACCTATGCGCTGGGCCATGTGGCCAAGCGCTACTACGCGGGCGGCCGCACGCTGTCCACGCAGATGCTGAAGGACGCGTTTTCCAACGTGGTGAAGGAAGGGCAGGGCCTGCAGACGCAGTACCTGCCGGCGATCCAGGAACGCGCGCGCACGCTGGACACGAGCCAGGTACTGTCGCTCGTTAAAAACGCCTGATCTAGCGGTCTAGACCTGACTCAGGTCGTCCAGGATCGGGCAGTCGGGCCGCGCATCGCCATGGCAGCAATGCACGAGGTGCGCGAGCGTGCTGCGCATCGACTGCATGTCGGCGATGCGCTGCTCCAGTTCACTGAGGTGCTTTTCGGCGATGCGCTTCACGCTCGAGCTGGCGCGGCGGCGGTTGTGCCACAGGCCGACCAGTTCGGCGATTTCTTCCATCGAAAAACCGAGATCGCGTGAGCGCTTGATGAAGCGCAGCGTGTGGATGTCGGCGTCGTTGTACTGACGGTAGCCGCTCTCGGTGCGCGCCACCGCCGGCAGCAGGCCCAGGCCTTCGTAGTGGCGCACCATGCGCGCCGACACGCCCGACAGCCGCGCGGCCTCGCCGATGGCCACCTGGCGGCCGGAGGCTGTGGTCGCCGCCATCATTGAACCATGTAGCCGGCGTTCTCGATCGCGGCCACGATGTCCTGGCGCGGCTGCTGGCTCAACACGTCCACATGGCCGGTTTCAAGATCGACCGTGACCTGCGCATGCGGATCGACCGTCTGTACCGCGTCTTGCACCGCGTCCACGCAGTGGCCGCAGCTCATGCCGGAGACCTGGAATTTCTGGCTCATCGTCGTTGCTCCTTGTGAGGAATGGATGATTGAATGAAGGGTGGAAGGATTGAACACCCGAATCGGGGACAACGCCAGTTTCAACCCTCTCACGATGTCAACGTCCAGCCAAGGGCTTTGAAAAATTGCCACTTGACCTTGCCATGGTGTCAGGCTTTAGCCTCGGCACCATGGAACACATTCAGCCCCAACCTTCCGCAGCCGCCGCCACGCTGGACCTCTCGGTCGGCGGCATGACCTGCGCCTCGTGCGTGATGCGCGTGGAACGCGCGCTCAAGAACGTGCCCGGCGTGCAGGACGTGAGCGTCAACCTCGCGACCGAGTCGGCCCGCATCGTGGCGACCGGCGGCGAGGACATGGCCTTGCTGCTGCGCCGCGCCGTGCGCGCCGCCGGCTACGAGCCGCGTGCCGAAAGCACCGCACAGGACGAGGCTGCGGCGATGTCGCCCTGGCACGGCTTCATGCCCGTCGCCGTCGGCCTGGCGCTGTCGATCCCGTTGATGGCGCCGATGCTCGGCGACCTGATCGGCCAGAGCTGGATGCTGCCGCCCTGGGTGCAGCTGCTGCTCGCGACGCCGGTGCAGTTCTGGCTCGGTGCACGTTTTTATCGCGCGGGCTGGCATGCGGCCAAGGCCCGCACCGGCAACATGGACCTGCTGGTCGCGCTGGGCACCAGCGCGGCCTTCGGCCTGTCGCTGTGGCTGTGGTGGCGCGCCGCCACTGGCGAGCATGCGGGGCACGGCATGGTGCCGCACCTGTACTTCGAAGCTTCGGCGGTGGTGATCACGCTCGTGCTGCTGGGCAAATGGCTCGAGGCGCGGGCCAAGCGCCAGGCCACCTCGGCGATCCGCGCGCTGCAGCAGCTGCGGCCCGAAGTGGCGCACCTGATCAACGCACGCGGCAAGGAAAGCGACGTGCCGCTGGCCGACGTGATGGTCGGCGACCGCCTCGCCGTGCGTCCCGGCGAACGTGTGCCGGCCGATGCGCGCGTGCTCGAAGGGCAGTCCGAGGTGGACGAATCGATGCTCACCGGCGAACCGCTGCCGGTGGCCAAGAACCCGGGCGACGCACTGACCGGCGGCGCAGTGAATGGCGACGGTCGCATGGTCATCGAAGTGCGCGCGGTCGGCGCCGAGAGCGTGCTGGCACGCATCATCCGGCTGGTCGAAGACGCGCAGGCCGCCAAGGCGCCGATCCAGCGCATGGTCGACCAGGTGGCGGCCGTGTTCGTGCCGGTCGTGCTGCTGATCGCGCTCGTCACCTTCGCGGGCTGGATGGTCGCGGGTGCCGGCGTCGAGACCGCGCTGATCCATGCGGTGGCGGTGCTGGTGATTGCCTGTCCGTGTGCGCTGGGCCTCGCGACACCGGTGGCGGTGATGGCGGGCACCGGCGTGGCCGCGAAGCACGGCATCCTCATCAAGGACGCACGCGCTTTGGAAATTGCACACCGCGTCGACACCGTGGCCTTCGACAAGACCGGCACGCTGACCGTGGGCCGCCCCGTGCTCACGGCGCTGCTGCCCGCGGCCGGTGCGCTGGCCAACGAAAACGACCTGCTCGCCACGGCCGCCAGCTTGCAAGGCGGCAGCGAGCATCCGCTCGCCCGTGCCGTGCTGACCGCCGCTGCTGAACGCGGCGTGCAGGCACCGTCGCTCGGTGCGATGCAGGCGATGCCGGGCCGCGGCGTGCGCGGTGAAGTGAACGGCGCGACCTGGGCCATCGCGAGCCTGCGCTGGTGCCGTGAACTCGATGCGATGCCGGCCGAAGCCGACATCGAACGCCTGCAGTCGCAAGGCGCCACGGTCTCCGCATTGCTGCGCTTCGACGATGCCGGTTCCGCGCATGTGCAGGCGCTGCTGGCCTTCGCCGACGAGCCGAAGCCGCAGGCTGCCGAAGCGATCCGCACCTTGCGTGGCCGCGGCCTTCGCGTGGTGATGATCTCGGGCGACAACCTGCGCGCGGCACAGGCGATGGCAGCGCGGCTCGGTATTCCCGCCGAAGACGTGCGCGCCGACGTGCTGCCCGCCGACAAGGCCGAGCAGGTGAGCGCGCTGCGCAAGAACGGCCACGTCGTCGCGATGGTCGGCGACGGCGCCAACGATGCGCCCGCACTGGCCGCGGCCGACGTGGGCATCGCGATGGCGCCTTCGGGCGGCGGCACCGACGTGGCGATGGAAGCGGCCGGCATCACGCTGATGCGCGGCGACCTCGCGCTCGTGGCTGAAGCGCTCGAACTCTCGGGCCGCACGGTGGCAAAGATCCGGCAGAACCTGTTCTGGGCCTTTGCCTACAACGTGGCCGGCATTCCGCTCGCGGCTTTCGGTTTGTTGAGCCCGGTGGTGGCCGGCGCGGCGATGGCGCTGTCGAGCGTGAGCGTGATGGCCAATGCGCTGTTGCTGCGGCGCTGGAGGCCCAAGCACCAGCAGCAACAACAACACTGACCGAACACTGGATCAGTCGAACAGCAGCGCCATCAGGTGCTCGTCGATGAAGTCCGCTTCACCGGCCCGGCGGTAGAACTGGCGCAGCGTGCCTTCTTGCACGAAGCCCAGCCGGGCATAGAAACGAAGGGCCGTGGCGTTGTCGCTCTCGGCCATCAGCTCGACGCGGCGAACGCCTTCGGTCTTCAGCCGCGCGAGCACGTCGGTCACCATGGTTTGCGCGACGCCGCGGCCATGCAGACTCGGGTCGACCGCGAGCGTGCCCAGGCTCGCCACATGCTGCGCACGGCCCGGATAGCGCGTCACGCGATAGAAGCCGGCGACCTGGCCATCGACCTCGAAGATGAAGAAAGCACCGCTGTCGAGCAGGCCCTGGAAGATCGGGCGAAAGTCGTCGCGCGGCATCGGGTCGTAGCCCAGGTAGGGCACGACCCGCTCGTGCATGTAGAGATCGAAGACGGCGTCGAAATCGGAAGCAGTGGCAAGGCGGTGCATGGTGCGTGGGGGTCCTATGTTCTCTTTTGTTCTTCTCTGTGACCTGGCGAGGAGGAGGCGTTGGAGCATAGCAAGGCGTGGCTATAGTCGTCAGCGCTGTCACGCACTCCTGTCTCTGTTTTTCTCGCACTGAAGTCCTCGCTATGCCGCGCATTTGTCTCAACATGATCGTCAAGAACGAAGCGCCCGTGATCACGCGCTGCCTGGCTTCGGTGAAGCCATGGATCGACCACTGGGTGATCGTCGACACCGGTTCGACCGATGGCACGCAAGACCTGGTCCGCGAGTTCATGAGCGACCTGCCCGGTGAGCTGCACGAGCGGCCGTGGGTCGACTTTGCGTCCAACCGCAACGAGGCGCTCGAGCTGGCGCGCGCGCAGGGCGATCTGCTGCTGTTCATCGACGCCGACGAAACGCTGGTGGTGCCCGAAGGCTTCGCCTGGCCGCCGATGGAAGGCGATGGCTACCAGCTGCAGTGCGACAGCGATGGCTTGCATTTCTTTCGCAACACGCTGGTCGCGACGCATCTGCCGTGGCGTTGGGAAGGCGTGCTGCACGAGCACCTGAGCTGTGATGCGCCGCACACCTGGGCGCATCTGATGGCACCGTCGATCCAGGTGTCGCGCGATGGCGCGCGTGCACGCAGCGTCGACACCTGCCTGCGCGACATCGAGGTGCTGGAGCGTGCGTTGCACGACGAACCCGATCACACGCGCTACCGCTTCTACCTGGCGCAGAGCTGCCGCGATGCGGGCCTGCTCGCCGAAGGCCGCGCGCACTACGCGACGCGCGCAACGATGGGTGGATGGGACGAAGAGGTGTGGTTCTCGCTGTTCCAGGTGGCGGCACTCGACGAGCAGCTCGGCGCCGATGCCGCGCAGGTGCGCGAGGGCTACCTCAAGGCGTACCAGATGCGACCGACACGCGCGGAACCGTTGTGTGCGCTGGCACGTTTCCATCGGCTGCGCGACGAGTTGGCGCTCGCGCATCTCTACGCGCAGCAGGCGGCGGCCATTGCTTACCCGTCGGATGCGCTGTATCTCGATGCGGCCGTGTACGCCTGGCGTGCGCTCGACGAACTCGTGGTGAGCGCCTATTACGCGAACGCCCCCGACCAAGGTCGGGAAGCGCTGCGGCGTCTGCTCGCGGAACGGAAGTTTCCCGATTCGGAGCAGGCGCGCATCGAAGGCAACCGAACGTCGTACGGACTCTGAGGGGAGTCAGCGATCGGCAGCGCGCCGGCTCGCCACGATCACTGCGTTGGTGCCGCCGAAGGCGAAGGAATTCGACAGCACATGGCGCAGCCCCCGTGCCTCGCGTGCCGTGCCGCGCACGAAGTCCACGTTGTTGAATGCGGCATCGGGCGTGTGCAGGTGCGCGATGGGCGGCAAGGTCTCGCGTGCCAGCGCACGCAGCGCGGCCACGAGTTCGATGGCGCCACCACCGCCGAGCACATGGCCGTGGATCGCCTTGGTGGCGGTGACCGGTGCGGCGTCGCCGAACAGTTCACCGATCGATGCGGCTTCAGCAGCATCACCCGCGGTCGTGGCCGTGCCATGGGCGTTGATGTGGCCGATGTCTGACGGAGTGAGCCCGGCGTCGCGCAGCGCGGCACGCATCGCGCGCACCTGACCGGCCGGATCGGGATTCGTGATGTGCGTGCCGTCGCAATTGCTCGCGTAGCCGCTGAGCACGAAGGGTTGCGCGCCGGCGCCGCGGGCCCGTGCATGCGCCTCCGATTCGAGCACCAGCGCCGCCGAGCCTTCGCCGATGGCAAAGCCCGCGCGGTCGGCCGAGAACGGACGGCAGGCGGACGCGGGTGCATCGGCTGGTGGCGGCGCCATCACGCGCATCGCGTGCCAGCTGGCCATCACGCCGGGCGTGAGCATCGCGTCGTGGCCGCCGACGATGGCGATGTCGATCCAGCCGCCGCGGATGGCGCGCATGGCTTCGCCGATGGCCACCGCGGACGAGGCACAGGCGCACGCATAGGCCAACGCCGCACCACGCGCGCCGAAGTGCAGCGCCAGTTCGGCGACTGCGGCATTGGGCATCACGGTGAGCACGGTGGTGGGGCGCATGCGGCGCTGCTCGCCATAGAGCGCGCGCGTGGTGGCGTCGAAGGTGCCGGCGCCGGCCAGGCCGCTGCCCCAGAAGACGCCGAGGCGGTCGCGGTCGATCATGTCGAGGTCGAGCCCGGCGTCGGCTGCAGCATCCTGTGCAGCGGCCAATGCCATCGCGGTGCCGCGATCCAGCGGCAGGCGCGAGGCGCTGCGCACGCCGCCCGCGTCGAAGTCGCAGGTGGCGGCGGCGATCGCCATCGGGTCCATGCCCGGGATCTCGAGCGTCTGAGCGCGCACGGCAGAACGGCCGGCGAACAGCGCGTCGTCGAAGGCTTCGATGCAGCGTCCGAGTGGCGTGACAAAACCGAGGCCGCTCACGTGCACGGGTGCGGCGGCGGTGTGCGCGGTCGAGGCGGCCGCGAGCACGGCATGGGCGGCGCCGCTGCTCATGCCGTGGCTGCCATCGGCTCGTTGCGTGCGGCAGCTGCTTCACCTTCGGCATCGATCACCTCGCACAGCCGCTGCAGCGTGATGCCCGCTTCGCGCGGGTCGAGCCGGTCTTCGGGAATGCGCAGGTGGAAGGCGTCTTCGACCGCGAAGACGAACTCCATGAGCGCCAGCGAATCGAGGCCGAGGTCTGACAGCGCGGTGGCGGGCGCGATGTTGGCGCGCGCGACGCGGAAGTCGGTCTCGAGGATGGTGGCGATGCTGTTGAAGGTGGGAGAGGAAGACATGAGGGGGTTCCTTTCTTTCAGGCGTGGAGAACGGAAAGTCCGCGGGTGCGGACCACGGGTTCGGGCACCGGGCCGTGGGCCACGGTTTCGGCGAAGGCGAGGGTCTCGCGCACCACCTGCTGGCGGTCGTTGTCGATGGAGATCATGTGGTAGCTGTTGTTCAACACCACGGTGCGCAGCGAGGCGCAGCGCAACCCGCGCACGAGCAGGTCGAGGTTCGACAGGCTGGCCACCTCGTCTTCGCGCGCATGCAGCGCGAGCACCTGCTCGCACCGCACTTCATGCAGCCGGCGTCGCACATGGCGAATGAGCCGGTCATGCTCGCGCAGATGGCCCACGCCGATCACCGCGCTGCCGGCGCGCGAGACCTGGCGATGGCGCAGCTCGCGTTCGATCCAGGTGCGCACGCGTTCGTTCTTCACGCCGTAGGGCGGACGCTCGCGGTACTGCCAGAAGCGGCCCAGCGGTGTGTAGAAGGCCAGCGGCAGCAGAAAGCGCGTGCGCGGCACGGCCCAGCCGTCAAAGCGCAGCGTGGTCGACATGAGCACCAGCGCATCCACCTCGCGCCCGCAACGGATCGCGCCGCCCAGCGCCAGCGACGCACCCGCGGAGATGCCGACCAGCATCACGCGGTCGTACGTGCGCCGCAGCGCCTTCACGTGCGCTTCGAGCGTGTCGAGCCATCGTTCGAAAGGCACGGCCTGCTGCAGCGGCGCGGCGGCGTCGAACGAGTAGCCCGCGATGCACAGCGGCTGCACCGCATACCCGTGGCGCTGCAAGGTCGATTGCACGGTCAGCAGCTCGTCAGGCGTGCTGCATAAACCATGGAGCAGAACCACCGCGGTGCGCTGCACGGCGGGGGACACCAGGCTCAAGGGATCGGAGGGATCGCGTGCACTCATCGGAACGTGTGTCGTATGCTCATGTCGCGTTTATCGCGGTGAGCGACTGACCGGCCGCTGACGCGTCCATCGCCAGGGCAGACCCACAAATCCACCCACCACTCATTCACTCACCATGCGAATCCTGCTTGTGGAAGATGACACCGTGCTGCGCGACGTGATGCTGCGCAGCCTCGCCGACGCGGGTCACCGGGTCGACGTGTCGACCAACGTCGAGGACGCCGACCACCTGTGGCGCGTGCAGCCCTTCGATGCCGTGCTGCTCGACCTCAACCTGCCCGCCACCGCCAGCCCCACCAGCGGCCTGGCGAGCGGCCTCACTGCGCTGCGACAGGCGCGTGCGCGTGGCGACCGCACACCGGTGCTGGTGCTCACGGCGCGCGGGCGCACCGAAGAGCGCATCGCCGGGCTCGATGCGGGCGCCGACGACTACCTGGGCAAGCCCTTCGATCTCGCCGAGGTCGAAGCGCGGCTGCGTGCGCTGGTGCGGCGCGCCAAGGGCACCGAAGACATCGTGGTGCTCGGCCAGCTCAAGCTCGACCGCAAGGCGCGGCGCTTCGCGGTCGCGAACGCGCCGCTCGATTTGCCGGCGCGTGAGTTCGAAGTTCTGTGGGAGCTCATGAGCCCGCCGGGCCGCACGGTGAGCAAGCGGGCGCTGTCGGACAAGCTTTCAGGTTTCGACGAATCGCTCGGCGACAACGCGCTCGAGGCCTTCATCTCGCGCCTGCGCAAGAAACTGCTCGGCTCGGGCGCGGGCATTCGCACCTTGCGCGGCATCGGCTACCTGCTCGAAGCCGAGGTGTGAGGCCGCCTGTGAGCGAGGCAACGCCAACGACCGTACGCATCGCACCATCGCTCACGCGGCGCGTGCTGCGCAACGTGCTGGTGCCGCTGGCGCTGACCTGGATGGCGGGCGCGGTGATTGCGCTCGTCATCGCCAACTACTTCTCCGAACAGGCCTTCGACCGCGGCATGCTCGACGACGCCTATGCGCTGTCGGCCAACGTGCAGGCCGGCGAGCGCGGCATCGAGCTGCTGCTGACGCCGCGCGAAGTGGCGACCGTGCTGTTCGACCAGACCGACAAGGTTTACTTCTCGGTGCAGCGGCTCGACGGCACGCCGATCTCGGGCAAGTCCGACCTGCAGGCGCCGCTGCCGGGCGAAGGCTCGCGCTACCGCTTTTCCGACATCGACTACGACGGGCACGTGCTGCGTGCCGTCGTGCTCGATCACGACGCCGAGCCCGGCCTGCACATGCCCTACCGCGTGATCGTGGCGCAGACCACGCTGAGCCGCGCGGCGCTCGTTCAGCGGTTGTTGTTCTATGCCATGGCGCCACAGGTGCTGCTGCTGGTGTTGCTGGCCGTGTGGCTCTGGCATGGCATCCGACGCGATCTGCGTCCGCTCGGCGAGCTGCAGCGCGCACTCGACACCCGCGATGTGCGCGACCTCTCGCCGGTGGCCGTGGCGCAGACGTCGAAAGAACTGCAGCGCCTGGGCGATGCAGTGAACGCGCTGTTCGACCGCCTGCGCTACAGCGTGCGCGCGCAGCGCGAGTTCGTCGGCAACGTCGCGCACGAGCTGCGCACGCCGCTCGCCGGCATCCGCGCACTCGCCGAGTACGGGCTCGCGCAACACGACACCGCGGTGTGGCGCGAACAGCTCACGCGCGTGTCCGAGCGGCAGGCGCGCGCGAGCCACCTCATCGACCAACTGCTGGCACTGGCGCTGGCCGACGAGGCACGCACCGACCTGCAGCGCACGCCGGTGTCGCTCGACATGCTGGCCGAGCAGACCGTGCTGCGCCACCTGGCGCGCGCCGATGCACGCGGCGTGGACCTGGGTGCACGCGGCCTTGACGACGGCGTGACGGTGCTTGCGAACGAAGCGTTGGTGGAGGGCATCCTCGACAACCTCATCGACAACGCGCTGCGCTATGGCGGACGCACGATCACCGTCGAACTCGCGGGCCGCACGCTGAGCGTGATCGACGACGGACCCGGCATTCCGATCGAAGCGCAGCGTGATCTGATGCAACGCTGGGCGCAAGGGCCCGCGGGCCAGAAGCTGGGGCAGGGCGCGGGCCTGGGGCTGTCGATCGTGGCGCGCTACGCCGAGCTGCTGGGGGCGGAGTTGCGGCTCGAAGCGGCGGAGCCGACGGGGCTGCGCGTGAGCGTGACCTTCGGGGACGACGCCTGACCGCTCACGCGTTCGTCAATGGCTTGCGCAGATAAACGCGCGTTCGGCCGTCGAGCGTTTCGCGCCGGTATGCGACGTAGCCAATGCGCTGGTAGAGCGCGAGGTTCTCGGTCATCTTCTCGTTCGTGAACAGGTAGATCGATGCATGGCCCTGGCGCGATGCCTCGCGTTCGGCCAGCTCGAGCAACGCGCGGCCCGCGCCGCTGCCCTGGTGATCGGGGTGGACCGCGATCACGTCGATGAGGAAGCCTTCGTCGGTGGCGTCGAGCAGCAGTGCCGCACCGATCTGTTGCGCCGGCCGCTCAGCCACCCAGACCTGCAGGTGCGCGATGGCCTCGGCGTAGTCGCGTGTCATCGGCCGCGGCGTGAGGCCCAGGCGCGGGATGTAGGTGCGGAAGGCCTCGACGGCGCACGCGGTGACGGTCGCCACGTCGGCGGCGTTCGCGCGGCGCAGATGCCAGGGCGCGGCTTCGACGCTCATGCGTCGAACTCGACTTCGCCCTCGATCTCCACCGGGATGCCGAAGGGCAGCTCGGCCATGCCGACGGCGCTGCGCGCATGGGCGCCGATATCGGGGCCGAAGAGTTCGAGGATGAGGTCCGAGAAGCCGTTGATGACCGCCGGCTGTTTGTCGAAGCCGGGCGCCGAGCCGACCATGCCGAACACACGCGTCCAGGCCGTGATGCGGTCGAGATCCCCGAGCGCGCGCTGCAGGCTGCCGAGCATCGCCAATGCCGTGAGGCAGGCCGATGCGTAGCCTTGCTCGACCGTCACTTCGCGCCCCAGCTTACCGAGCGGTGCGGCAATGGTGCCGTCGGCGTTGAGCGGGCCGTGGCCCGAGATGATGGCGCGGCGGCCGATGAGGCGCACGAACTGGAAAGGCAGCACAACGCCCGGGGGTGGCGTGACCGTTGGAGGCAGCACGAGGCCGAGTGCTGCGAGTCGTTGTTCGATGCGGGCCATGGCGTTGCGCTCCTGCAGACGGACGTTGATGAAGAAGAGGTCCGCTGCATCTTGCCATGGCCCTCAGGGGCCGTCTTGGGCTCAGCCCAGCGCCGGATAGTCCGTATACCCCTTCACCCCACCCCCATACATCGTCGCCTTGTCCAGTTCATTCAACGGCGCGTTCTCACGCAGCCGGCGAACCAGGTCAGGGTTCGAGATGAAGGGCTTGCCGAAGGCGACAAGGTCGTCGCCTTCCTTCAGTGCTTCTTCGGCCAGGGGGCGGTCGTAGCCGTTGTTGACCATCCAGGCGGCCTTGCCGCCGGCGGCGCGGTAGGCGGCCTTGAGGGCTTCGTAGTCGAAGGGGCGGTCGGCGATTTCGCGCGGGCCGCCGGTGGCGCCTTCGATGATGTGGATGTAGGCCAGGTTCAGCGGTGCGAGCTGTTTCACGACGTAGGTGAACAGCGGCTGCGGGTCGCTGTCGTGCGCGTCGTTGGCGGGCGTGACGGGCGACAGGCGGATGCCGGTCTTGCCACCACCGACGGCGTCGACCACGGCGCGCGTGGATTCGAGCAGCAGGCGCGCGCGGTTCTCGATGGAACCGCCGTAGTCGTCGGTGCGCTTGTTGCTGCCGTCCTTCAGGAACTGGTCGAGCAGGTAGCCGTTGGCGCCGTGCAGTTCGACGCCGTCGAAGCCCGCGGTCTCGACGGCGTTGCGTGCGGCGGCTGCAAAGGCGTGGACGATGCCGGGCAGCTCGGCCGCGTCGAGCGCGCGCGGCTCCGAGGTTTCGACAAAAGTCGGCACGCCGTCCTTGATGAGCACGGTCTTGGTCTTGGCGGTGATGGCCGAGGGCGCGACGGGCTTGCCGCCACCGGGTTGCAGTTCGGTGTGCGAGACGCGACCCACGTGCCACAGCTGCACGACGATCTTGCCGCCTTGGGCGTGCACGGCATCGGTCACGTGCTTCCAGGCGTCGAGCTGTTCGGTGCCGTAGAGGCCGGGCACGTCGGCGTAGCCCTGGCCCTGGTGGCTGATGGCGGTGGCTTCGGTGATGAGCAGGCCGGCACTGGCGCGCTGGGCGTAGTAGGTGGCGGCGATGTCGGGCGGGATCGCATTGGGCGAGCGGTTGCGCGTGAGCGGCGCCATCACGATGCGATTGGCGAGCTGGAGGTCGCCGGCCTGGACGGGGTCGAAAAGGGTGGACATCGCGGATTGAGGGGGCAGAGTTGAAACAGGCCCGAGGCTAAGCCGCCCGCCTCAACCCTGCTGTCGCACGGTTGTCCCGATTGGTGCTAGGGACGGCAAGTCAGCTCAGGGCAGCGCCAGGGCCTCGGGGATCAGCGACGCCCCGGCGTTGGCCCAGGTGGCGAAGGGCATCTCGATGTCGGACACGAAGCGGTCGCCCCGGTACCAGAAGCGTCCCGCGAGCGCGATGCGGCCCTGGGTGTCGAACACGCGCCGCTCCATGTGCGCGATGGGGGTGGCAAAGGAGCAGTGCAGGTATTGCGCGAGCAGCAGGTCGGCCGGCGCCACGGTGAGCGTCTGCTGCACCTTGTGCATGCGCTCGGCGGCGTGCTGTTCGAGCAGGTGGGCGATCTTGTGGTGCTGTTCGCTGTCGGGCGGAAAGAGCGCGTGGATCTCCGACGCCACATGGATCTCGACGAGGCAGAAGGGCTCGTCGTCGTGCACGTGGATCTTGCGGATGAAGGCGTAGTCCGGGAAGGTGGCGCTGCCGCGTGCCAGCCCTTCGGGCAGCGGCTGCTGGCGACGCTGCTCGAGGATGTCGAAGCGGATGTTGCGCGCCCGCGGATCGTTGATGGCGTTGCGCAGCAGCGGGTCCGCGCACGCAGCGGGCCGCGCCGCGACGAAGGTGCCGCGGCCGCGCTGGCTGGTGAGCAGGCCTTCGCGCGCGAGGACGCCGTAGGCCTGCCGCACGGTGACGCGCGCGAGCTTGTAGTCGGCCGCGAGCTGCGCCACGGTGGGCAACTGCTGGCCGGGTTGCAGTTCGCCATGGGCGATGCGGTGGCGCAGCACGCTGGCCAACTGCAGGTACTGCGTGACGCCCGCGCCATGGTCGCCCCCCAGGGGCGAAGGAAGAGGGGACGCGGCGGGGAGGTTCATGTCGGGGGCGGTGCGCGGTGCTGTACGGCGTGGCGGGACTGCGCCTCAGGGATTGTCGATGCGCAGCGAGCGGATGAATGGTACCCATCGCGCGCGCTCGGCCCGTCCATAGGCCTCGGCCTGCGCGGGCGTGGTCGGCCCCAGCGGATCAGATGCGCCCTGCGCGAGCCGCGCCTGCACGGCCGGCAACGCCAGCGCCTGGTTGAGTGCGGCATTGAGCCTGGCGAGCACCTCGGGCGGCGTGCCGGCGGGCGCCATCAGCTCGTTCCACGTGTAGGCCTCGTAGTCGCGCAGGCCCTGCTCGGCGAAGGTCGGCAGCGCCGGTGCCATCGGGCTGCGCCTGTCGCCCGAGATCGCGAGCATCTTCAGCTTGCCCTGCTTCGCCAGTGGTGCGGTCGAGATCAGCCCGTCGAACAGCAGCTTCACATGGCCGCCCGAGAGGTCGACCAGCGCAGCGCCGTTGCCCTTGTAGGGCACGTGCAGCAGCTGCACGCCGGCGGCCTTGGCGAAGGCTTCACCGACGACATGGCTGATGGAGCCCGGGCCGCCGGAGCCGTAGCTGACCACGCCGGGCTTGGCTTTCGCGAGCGCGATGAGTTCCTTCAGCGTGCCCGGCATGTCGGCGCTGGCCACCAGCACGAGTGGCGTGCGAGAGACCAGGCCGATGGCGTGCAGGTCTTTCTCTACGTCGAAGGGCAGCGAGCGGTACAGGCCCACGTTCATCACCAGCTGCGAGCTGGTGCCCAGGCCGATGGTGTAGCCGTCGGGCGGGGCCTTGGCGACGGCCTCGGTGCCGATCACGCCACCGCCGCCGCCGCGGTTTTCCACCACCACGCTCTGGCCGAGGCTTTGGGTCATCGCCACCGCGAGCTCGCGCGCGATGGTGTCGTTGCCGCTGCCGGTGCTGAAGGAGACGATGAGGCGGATCGGCCGCGACGGCCAGGCCGGCTGCGCCAGCGCATGCAGCGGCGCGCCGAGCACTGCGGCGCCGCAGCTGCCCAGCACCAGCCTGCGCCGCTGGATGCGCGCGGCGTTCATGGCAGCAGCGCCAGCAGGGCGGTGCTTGCGCGCACCGGCATCGCGAGCAGGATCTGTCCCATGCCCTTGCCGAGCGGGTCGTTGCGCAGCGAGGCCATGCCGCCGCCGCCGAGCGCTTGTTCGCAGACGAAGTTGAAGGCGTCGATGCCGGGCACGTCGTAGCGCGTGACGCGACCCTTCACCAGGTGCGCGAGCCATGCGGCCACGCGGGCCTCGGTGAGCTGCGCGCGCAGCAGCGGCAGCAGCGCGGGGTGGCGCGCAATGATGCCGATGTTGGAGGTGTCGCCCTTGTCGCCGCTGCGGGCCCAGGCCAGGCGGATCAGCGGCACCTCGATGCTGTCGGTGGTGCCGATGTCGGCCACTGTGTCCGCGGAAGCGACTGCCGCACGGGGTGCGCCGTCTCCCGGACCCGCCTGCGTCGGCGGCACCTCGACCGGCGTACCATCGACCGTGACGCGCGGCTGCACGCGCGCCTTGTCGAGCAGGAACGCGTACTGCCGGATCGACGGCGAGACCGACGCGCGCCCGCCGCCCGCGCCCGTGGTGCCCGGCGCCCACGAGGTGCCGGCCGGCGCGATCTCGCGTGCGAACAGTTCCAGGGCCTCCTTGCGCGGGTGCGTCACCGCGAGCCGCAGGATGGCTTCGCGCGTTGGCGTGGCCTGGGCGTGCGGTCCGTAGCAGGACTCGGCACCCAGCACTTCGAGCTGCGTGCCGCTGTAGGGCCCGAGGCCGGCGGCCGCGATCAGCTCGCTGGTGCGCGTGAGGATCGCCTCGCCGGTGCGCCGCGCCTTGGCCACCGCATCGAAGCCCACGATGGTGAGCTGCGCTGCCGTCTTGAAGCCTTCGACGTAGGTGGCGCAGACCTTGTAGGTCGCGGTCGGTGCGCGCCCGCGCGCGCCGCGCACGGCCACGCGGTGTTCGCCGGCCTGTTCGATGCGCACCTGCGTGAAGTCGGCCACCACATCGGGCAGCAGGTAGGTGGCGGGGTCGCCGATCTCGTAGAGCATCTGCTCGCCGACCACCGCGGGCGTGAGCTTGCCGCCGGTGCCCACGGGCTTGGTGACGACGAAGCCGCCGTCGGCGCTGCACTCGACGATGGGGTAGCCGATGTGCGGCCAGTCGGGCACGGTGTCCCAGTCGGTGTGCAGGCCGCCCGTGGCTTGGCAGCCGCATTCGATGATGTGGCCCGCGAGGCTGCCGGCCGCCAGCAGGTCGTGGTCACCGGGCTGCCATTTGAATTCGTGCATCAGCACGCCGAGCGTGACGGCCGAGTCGACACAGCGGCCGGTGATGACCACCTGCGCGCCCGCATCGAGCGCCGCCTGCACGGGCCGCGCACCGAGGTACGCGTTGGCGGTGAGCACGCGCTCGGGCAGGGCCGCGCCGCTCTGCAGTTCGCGCACGGGCGGTTGCGATGCACGCAGCTCGGGCAGCAGCGGCGACACATCGTCGCCGCTCACCACGGCAATCTTCAGCGCGATGCCTTGCTCGGCCGCGAGCGCGGCCAGTGCGTCGGCGCAGCCTTGCGGGTTGACGCCGCCGGCATTGCTCACGACACGGATGCCTTGCGCTACCACGTCCTTGAGCACGGCCTTCATGGCGACCGAGACGAAGTCGGTGGCGTAGCCCAGCTCGGGCTTCTTGAGCCGTGCGCCCGCAAGGATCGACATGGTGAGTTCGGCCAGGTAGTCGAACACCAGGTAGTCGATCTGCCCGCTGGCCACGAGCTGCGGTGCGCCCACGCTGCTGTCGCCCCAGAAGCCGGAGGCGCCGCCGATGCGGACGACGCGGTCTTTGCTGTTTTTTGTGCTGCTGTTCATCGGCCACTCCATTGCGGTTTGCGTTTTTCGCGGAAGGCGAGTTGGCCTTCCGCGGCGTCTTCGGTGAGGGCGAAGAGGGCGATCTGGCTTTCGGTGAAGGCCATCGATTCTTCGAACGCCATGGCCTCGATCTTCTTCATCGTGTACAGGCCGCGGCGAATGGCGGCGGGCGACTTGTCGAGCATGCGGCCGAGCAGCCAGTCGACGCTCTCGTCGACGTCGTCGCTCACGCGGTTGACGAGACCGTGTTCGAGCGCCTGCGCGGCGGTGATCGGCTCGCCGGTGATGCACATCTCGGACAGCACGCGGCGCGGCAGCAGGTCGCCGAGCACGCTGAGCACCTGCGCGGGAAAGAGGCCGACCTTCACCTCGGGCAGGCCGAACACAGCCTGGCTGCTGGCCACGGCCATGTCGCACATGCCCATGAGCCCCATGCCGCCGGCCATGCACGCACCGTTAACGCGCGCGATGAGCGGCACGGTCGATTGCTTCGCCTGGCGGAACAGGTTGGCGAAGCCCTGGTAGGGCTGCGAGTAGTCGAACTTGAAGGCGCTGCCGCTTTGCAGGTCGGCGCCCGCGCAGAAGGCGCGCGTGCCCGCGCCGGTGATGACGACGGCGCGCACGTCGGTGTTGCGGTTGGCACGCGCCAGCGCGTCGGACAGGCCCGCGAGCACGTCCGCGCTGATGGCGTTGCGGCGTGCTTCGCGGTCGATGGTGAGCCACATCACGGCGCCGCGCATTTCCTCGCGCAGTTCGGTGGGGGGCGGGGCGTGGTCGGTCATGCGGTGGGTCCTTGGTTCAAGAGGAAGAGGAGGAAGAGGAAGGCGAGGCGGGCCACTGGAAGCGTGCCGGCCGGCGCTGCGTGAAATCGTCGATGGCCTGGCGGTGGTCGTCGGTCGCGAAGGCGAGGCCTTGCGCCATGGCTTCGAACTCGAACATCGCGTCCATGTCGCTGTCGAAGGTGCGCTGCAGTCCTTGCTTGGTGAGCGCGATGGCGGTGGCGGGGCCGTGGGCCAACGCGGCGGCGATGGCCTGTGCATGCGGCAGCAGCGCATCGGCGGCGACCACTTCATGGACGATGCCCCAGTCCATCGCGGTCTGTGCGTCGAGCTCGCGCGCAGACAGCATCAGCACCTTGGCGCGGTTCAGGCCCACGCTGCGCGCGAGCGTGAAGAGCGCGCCGCAGTCGGGCACGAGGCCGACCTTCATGAACGACATGCAGAAGCGCGCGCTGGGCGCGGCGAGCACGATGTCGGCCGTCAGCGCCAGGCCGAAGCCGCCGCCGTAGGCGCAGCCCTCGACCGCCGCAATGACGGGCTTGTCGCTCTGCATCAGCAGGCGCATGCCGGCTTGTGCGTCCTTCATGCGAAGGCGGCCGGCAGCCGCTTCGAGGCGCTCGATCTCGCGCATGCCCTTGACGTCGCCGCCTGCGCAGAAGTGGCCGCCGCGTCCGGTGAGGACGATTGCACGAACCTGTGGGTTTTCGACGGCATTGCGGATCGCATCGAACATCTGCGCGCGCATCTCGAGGTCGAAGGCGTTGCGGCGTTCGGGCCGGTCGAGCGCGAGGGTGGCGACGTGGCCGTCGATGTCGCAGGCGATGAAAGAAGAAGCGGTGGTGGTCATCAGGATGCGCGCACGGCGCCGTTGTGGATGAGGGCGTCGATGCGCGCGTCGTCGTAGCCCGCTTCGCGCAGCACCTCGCGGCTGTGCTGGCCCAGGCGCGGCGGCGGCGTGGCGGGGCCGGGCGGCGTGCCGGACCATTCGCTGGGGACGGCCATCTGGCGGATGCGGCCGACGTCGGGGTGGTCCATCTCGCTGAAGAAGCCGATGTCCTGCAGGTGCGCGTCGGTGAGCAGCGTGTCGAAGGTGTGCATCGGGAACACCGGGATGTCGGTGCCCGTGAGCAGGGCCTGGCACTCGGCGGTGGTGCGCGTGGCCAGCGCCTCGCCGACCATCGCGTAGAGCGCGTCGATGTGCCGCGTGCGCGCGCGGATGTCGGCAAAGCGCGGGTCGCTGTCGAACAGCGCGGGCTGGCCGATGGCCGCGAGGAAGGCGCGCCACTGCGGGTCGGTGTAGATCAGGCAGCAGACATGGCCGTCGCGCGTCGGGTAGGGCCGGCGTTCGGGCGAGAGCAGGCGCGGGTAGCCGAAGTCGCCCTGCGGCGGCACGAAGGTCTGGTTGTAGAGGTGGTCGCCGAGCACCTGCGGCACCATGGTCTCGAACATCGGCACGTCGATGCGCTGGCCGCGGCCGGTGCGCTCGCGGCCGTAGAGCGCGGCGCTGATCACGCCGAAGGCATACAGGCCGACGGAGCGGTCGGCGATGGTGATGGGCAGGTAGCGCGGCGTGCCGTCGGGGTTGCCCATGGCCATGGCCTGGGGCAGGGCGCAGGCGGCCTGGATGAGGTCGTCGAAGGCGGCGCTTGCGGCATGGCGCCCGCGCTGCGAGAAGCCGAACATGCCGACGTAGAGCAGGCGCGGGTTGAGGGCGGCGAGCGCGTCGTAGCCCAGGCCCAGGCGCTCCATGGCCTGCGGGCGCACGTTGTAGGTGAGCACGTCGGCGTCGCGCACGAGGTCGAGCAGCGCGGCGCGGCCCTCGGGCGACTTCAGGTCGAGCGCGATGCTGCGCTTGTTGCGGTTCATGCCCAGGAACAGCGGGCCCATCTTCTGCTGGCCCTGGGCGCCGATGCCGCGCACCACGTCGCCCTCGGGCGCTTCGACCTTGATCACGTCGGCGCCGAGGTCGCCGAGCATCTGCGTGGCCGAAGGGCCCATGAAGATGGTGGTGATGTCGACGACGCGCACGCCGGTGAGCGGGCCACGTGCACCGGGTGCGCCGGGTTCGTCCGGGCTGGAAGAAGGCGAAGAAGAAGACATCGGCCCCAATCTCTAAAGTTCTATTTATAGAGTTTATGAGGCGAAAGAAAAGCCGCGCAAGGCGGCTTCTGGCTGAATCGATCCGGGTTTTCCCCCGGATCGGTGGGCTTCGGCTTACTTCAGCAGGCCTTCGGCCTTCATTGCTTCCTGAACGGCGGGTCGGGCGGCCACGCGGGCGTGCCAAGCCAGCACGTTGGGGAAGGCCGAAATGTCCACGCCGGTGGGCTTGGTCCAGTTGGTCACGGTGAACAGGTAGCCGTCGGCCACGCTGAAATGCTCGCCCATCAGGTACTGCTTGGCGGCGAGTTCGCTGTCGAGCCATTCGAAGCGGGCCTTGAGCTTGTCCTTGGAGATGGTCTTGGCTTCTTCGGGCATGGCCGGGTTGAACAGCGGGCTGAAGCCCTTGTGCATCTCGGTGCCGATGAAGGTCAGCCACTCCTGCAGGCGGTAGCGCGGCATCGTGCCGTTGGCGGGCGCGAGGTTCTTGGTGGGGGCGAGGTCGGCAATGTATTGCACGATGGCCGGGCCTTCGCGCAGGCGGGTGCCGTCGTCGAGCTCGAGCATCGGCACGTAGCCCAGCGGGTTGATGCCGTAGTAGTCGGTGCCGTCCTGCAGCTTGTGGCTCTTGGTGCTGGCCAGCACGGGCTCGAAGGCGATGCCGGCTTCGTGCAGCGCGATGTGCGGGGAGAGCGAGCAGGCGCCGGGCGAGTAGTACAGCTTCATTCGAAAAAACTCCAATGGATAGAAGGAAAAGATCTGTGTGACCGCAGGGGATGCTAGCGGGTTTGGCTGCGTCGCGTTTTTGTCCTACGGCGGCTTGCGCGCGCCGACTATCGGGCGTGGGGCAGGGCCTTCCTACAGTCCGGACACGGCGGCGCACGCCCGTCGCAACGAAGCAAAGGAGTGGTTCACCATGCTCAAGTACGCGATCATTTTTGCGGTCATCTCGCTCGTGGCGGGTCTGCTGGGCTTCGGCGGCGTGGCGGCCGGTGCGGCGGGCATTGCCAAGCTGCTGTTCGGCCTGTTCCTCGTGCTGGCGGTGCTGTTCGTGGTGCTCGCAGCACTCGGCGTGGGCGCGGTGAAGAAAGTGATCGATTGACCGCCTTGCCCCATGCCATGCACCTGTCGCACATCGGCCTGCGCCTGGCGTACGAGGTCGACGCGCCGGCGCACCTGCGACTGAACATCGAGGCCGCGCGCACGGGCGCGCAGGCGGTGCTGGCCGAGACGCTGACCATCGAGCCGCCCGCGCGGCTGCGGGTGGGCTGCGAGGCCGACAGCGGCAATCGCTTCGTGCGCTTCGACGCCCAACCCGGCCCGCTGACCATCGCCTACCGCGCGACGGTGCGGCGCCCGGTGGTGCATGTGCCGGCGACCTTGCCCGAGGTGCCGGTGAGCCAGCTGCCCGACGCCGTGCTGGGCGACCTGCTGCCCACGCGCTATTGCGAGTCGGACCTGCTGGCACGCTGCGCGCAGCAGCTCTTCGGCGACCTGCCGCCGGGCATCGGCCGGGTGCAGGCGATTGCCGACTGGATCCACGACAGCATCGTCTACGTGCCAGGCAGCAGCGACTCGACCACCACGGCGCGCGAGGTGTTCGTGCAGCGCGCCGGCGTGTGCCGCGACTTCGCGCACCTGGGCATCACCTTCTGCCGCGCGCTCAACATCCCGGCGCGGCTGGTGGTGGGCTATGTGTGGTTCGACGAGCCGCCGCAGGATTTCCACGCCGTGTTCGAAGCCTGGCTCGGCGGGCAGTGGGTGCTGTTCGATCCGACCCGCATGGCGCCCGTCGACCGGCTGGTGCGCGTGGGCACGGGGCGCGACGCGAAGGACGTGGCCTTCTCCACGATCTTCGGCGCCGTGCGCATGACCGACAAGAAGCTCACGGTGCAGGAACTGCAGGACGAACGGGCGGTGCCGCCGCGCACGCCGGCCCCCAGCGGCGAACTGCGAGGCATCGAGAAGCCCGATCCGGTGCCCAAGCCCACGCAAGTGCCCGCTTGACGTGGGTTGTTTGCTATTAAATATATAGCAACTCACGTAATCCCGACGCGGGTTCTGGCCATTTTTGGCATGGCCCCCTAGCTTGTCCACACCGAGGGCATGACAGGGCATCGCCGCTTAAAATTAGTGCCCTTTTTTGCGCCGCGCACGCGTCCTGTGGTGCGCTCCTTTTTCCAATGCTGTACCCCGAAGAATTCGATGTGATCGTCGTCGGCGGTGGCCATGCCGGCACCGAAGCCGCGCTCGCTTCCGCACGCATGGGCGCCAAGACGCTGCTGCTCTCCCACAACATCGAGACGCTGGGGCAGATGAGCTGCAACCCATCGATCGGCGGCATCGGCAAGGGCCACCTCGTGAAAGAGGTCGACGCGCTCGGCGGCGCGATGGCCATTGCCACCGACGAGGCGGGCATCCAGTTCCGCATCCTCAATTCAAGCAAGGGCCCGGCCGTGCGCGCCACGCGTGCGCAGGCCGACCGCGTGCTGTACAAGGCCGCGATCCGCCACCGCCTGGAAAACCAGCCGAACCTGAGCCTGTTCCAGCAGGCGGTCGACGACCTGATGATCGAAGGCGACCGTGTGGTGGGCGCCGTCACGCAAGTGGGCATTTCTTTTCGCGCACGCACCGTGGTGCTGACCGCGGGCACGTTCCTCGACGGCCGCATTCACGTCGGCCTCGACAACTACCAGGCCGGCCGCGCGGGCGACCCGCCGGCGATCAGCCTGTCGGCGCGCCTCAAGGAACTGAAGCTGCCGCAGGGCCGCCTCAAGACCGGCACACCGCCGCGCCTGGATGGCCGCAGCATCGACTTCTCGAAGTGCACCGAACAACCCGGCGACGGCATGCCCGGTGGGGCAGGGCCGATGCCTGTGTTCAGCTTCATGGGCAAGGCCGAGATGCACCCACGGCAGATGCCGTGCTGGGTGACCCACACCAACCAGCGAACGCACGACATCATCCGCTCGGGCTTCGACCGCAGCCCGATGTTCACCGGCAAGATCGACGGCGTCGGTCCGCGCTACTGCCCGAGCGTCGAAGACAAGATCAACCGCTTCGCCGACAAGGACAGCCACCAGATCTTTCTCGAGCCCGAAGGCCTGACGACCAACGAGTACTACCCGAACGGCATTTCGACCAGCCTGCCGTTCGACATCCAGTACCAGCTGGTGCGCTCGATGGCGGGCCTGGAAAACGCCCACATCCTGCGACCGGGCTATGCCATCGAGTACGACTACTTCGATCCGCGCGAGCTCAAGAGCAGCTTCGAGACCCGTGCGATCCGCGGCCTGTTCTTTGCCGGACAGATCAACGGCACCACCGGCTACGAAGAAGCGGCGGCCCAAGGCTTGTTCGCCGGCATCAATGCCGCGCTGCAGTGCCGGGGCGAAGACGCTTGGCTGCCGCGCCGCGACGAGGCCTATCTGGGTGTGCTGGTCGACGACCTGATCACCAAGGGCGTGACCGAGCCGTACCGCATGTTCACCAGCCGCGCCGAGTTCCGGCTGCAGCTGCGCGAGGACAACGCCGACATGCGCCTGACCGAAGCAGGGCGCAAGTTGGGTCTTGTGGACGACGCGCGTTGGGACGCTTTCAGCCGAAAGCGCGACGTTGTTTCACGTGAAACAGAGCGGCTCAAGTCGATCTGGGTGAACCCGCGCAACCTGCCGGCGGCCGAGTCGGCGCGGGTGCTGGGCAAAGCCATCGAGCACGAATACAACCTGGCCGACCTGCTGCGCCGGCCTGATGTGAACTACGCAACCCTGATGTCACTGGACGGCGGCAAGTACGCTGCGAGCACGGCCTTGGGCGAATCGGAGATCGAGCAGATCGAGATCTCGGCCAAGTACTCCGGCTACATCGAACGCCAGCACGACGAAGTGGAGCGCGCCGCCCACTTCGAGAACCTGAAGCTACCGGACGATTTCGACTACGGCCAGGTCAAGGCCTTGAGCTTCGAGGTGCGCCAGAAGCTGGACAAGCACCGGCCTGAAACGCTGGGGCTGGCGTCACGCATCTCGGGCGTCACGCCCGCCGCGATCTCGCTGCTGATGATTCACTTGCGCAAGGGCGGGCACAAGGCATTCGCCCGCGACGCCGCCGATACCGCGACAACCGCCGAAGCTGCTGCCGCCGAGCCGCACACCGCACCATGAGCGCGACGCCTCTCGACACGCTGCGCGCAGGCGCAGCCGCCCTGGGCGTGGCCCTGTCCGACGCGCAGGGCGAACAGCTGCTGGCCTACGGCACGCTGATGCTCAAGTGGAACAAGGTCTACAACCTGACGGCCGTGCGCGACCCGGCCGGTGTCATGACGCACCATCTGCTCGACAGCCTCGCCGCCATCGCACCGCTGCAGCGCGAATGGGCAGGGAAGGGCAAGTTGCTCGACGTGGGTTCGGGTGGCGGCCTGCCGGGCGTGGTGATCGCCATCATGCGGCCCGACATCGAGGTCAGCTGCCTCGACGCGGTCGCCAAGAAGGCTGCCTTCGTCCAACAGGTGGCGGCCGAACTGGAGCTGCCGAACCTGCGCGGCCTGCACGCACGGGTCGAATCGCTGGCTGGCAGCTACGAGGTGATCAGCTCGCGCGCCTTCGCCTCGCTGCCCGATTTCTTCAACGGCTCGGTGCATCTGCTGGCGCCGGGCGGTGTCTGGCTGGCCATGAAGGGCAAGATGCCGACCGACGAACTCGCCGCCTTGCCGGCCGGCGTCGCAGTGTTTCACGTGGAACAATTGACGGTGCCGGGCCTGGACGCCGAGCGCTGCATCGTCTGGGCGCGCAAAGAGGCCGCCTGATTTCGTAAAAGATGCGACGGCGCCGGCAAAAGCCGGTGCCGGAGCAATCTTCCCGGCGCCGGCCTGCCTTAGACTCGAAGCCTCCCCCTGGCTCTCTTTTTCGAGGCAAATCCCATGTTCGGCATCGCTGACTACGGCGCATTCGTCGCCGCCATCGTCCTGTTCCTTCTGATTCCCGGTCCGGGCAATCTGGCGCTGATCACTTCGACCAGCAAAGGCGGGATTCGCGGCGGCCTGGCAGCGACCTTCGGCGTGATCCTGGGAGACCAGGTTCTGATGTGGGCGGCGGTGGCGGGCGTGTCCGCCGTGCTGGCTGCCTACCCGGCCGCCTTCAAGGCCGTGCAGTGGTTGGGCGCCGCCTACCTGGCGTGGCTCGGCCTCAAGATGCTGCTGGCCAAGCCCGGCGCGGCACCGATTTTGAACATCCGCCCGAGCCATTTCCTGCGCCAGGCGCTGACGATCACCTTGCTGAACCCCAAGGCGATCGTGTTCTACATGGCCTTCTTCCCGCTGTTCGTCGATCCGGCGCGGCACCAGGGCCTCATCACTTTCGGCGCCATGGCCGTGACCATCGCCGCGCTGACCTTCCTGTACGGCCTGACCTCGACGCTGCTCACGCACTTCCTGGCCGAGCGCATCCGCGCCAATCCCCGCATCTCGGCCACGCTCGAAAAGCTGGCTGGCACCTTCTTGATCGCCTTCGGCATCAAGCTCGCGATCTCGCGCTGACCGACCCCGACGACCCGCACTGACGACACATGGCCAAGATTTTCTGCATCGCCAACCAGAAGGGCGGCGTCGGCAAGACCACCACCACTGTCAATCTCGCCGCCGGCCTGGCCAAAGTAGGCCAGCGCGTGCTGATGATCGACCTCGATCCCCAGGGCAACGCGACCATGGGCTCGGGCATCGACAAGCGCCAGCTAGAGCTCACGGTGTACGACGTGCTGCTCGAGTCGGCCTCAGTGGCCGAGGCGCGGGTGAAGTCCGACAAGCTCATCGAGGCCGAAGCCAGCTACGACGTGCTGGGCGCCAACCGCGAACTGGCCGGCGCCGAAGTCGAAATGGTGGCGCTCGACCGCCGCGAAAAGCGCCTGCGTACGGCCCTGGCCGCCGTCGGTGCCGAGTACGACTTCGTGCTGATCGACTGCCCGCCGAGCCTGAGCCTGCTGACGCTCAACGGCCTGTGCGCGGCCCACGGCGTGATCGTGCCGATGCAGTGCGAGTACTTCGCGCTCGAAGGGCTGACCGACCTGGTCAACACCATCAAGCAGGTGCACGCCAACCTCAACAAGAACCTGCAGATCATCGGCCTGCTGCGCGTGATGTTCGATCCGCGCATCACGCTGCAGCAGCAGGTGAGCGAGCAGCTCAAGTCCCACTTCGGCGACAAGGTGTTCGACACCGTGATCCCGCGCAATGTGCGGCTCGCCGAAGCACCGAGCTACGGCCTGCCGGGCGTGGTGTTCGATCCGTCCGCCCGCGGCAGCCAGGCCTTCATCGCCTTCGCGGAAGAGCTGGTCGCCAAGATGCCGCCCGCGAGCGCCTTCGCCTCGGGTGCGGTCGCACCGCCGGTCACGCCCGCACCGCGCGTGGTGCCCGACCTGCCGATTCCTGACGATGTGCTGGCCGCTGCGCCTTCTGCTTCTTCCGTCGCCGATACCGACCCAAACCCCGTCTGATGCTCGCCCAACCGGCGGCAGGCGCTATCAAGTTCGTAGCAACCAGTCATGAGTGAACCCCGCATCCTGCTGCTGCCCGGATGGCAGAACAGCGGCCCCGGCCATTGGCAGACCCGCTGGGAGTCGGTCTACGGCGACCGCCGCGTCGACCAGCACGAATGGATGCGCCCGCTGCGCGGCGACTGGTCGATCCGCCTCGAAGAAGAAGTGCTGGCCGCGCCGGGCCCGGTGGTGCTGGCCGCGCACAGCCTCGGCTGCATCCTCACCGCCGCTTGGGCCGCCCATTCGCGCAACACGCACAAGGTGCGCGGCGCGCTGCTGGTGGCGCCCGGCGACCTGGAGCGCGACGACCTGCGCCAACTGATTCCCGGCTGGGCACCCATCGTGCGCCAGCCGCTGCCGTTTCCGGCCGTGCTGATCGCCGCCAACGACGACCCGTACTGCGAAGCCTCGCGCTCGAAGCAGCTGGCCAGCGACTGGGGCGCACGCTTCGTCGATGCCGGCAAGAGCGGCCACTTGAACGCCGAATCCGGCCTGGGCGACTGGCCCGAAGGCCGGCAACTCCTGAACGACCTCTCGAAAGACACGCACTGATGGCGACCAAGAAACCCAAGGGCCTGGGCCGCGGCCTCGAAGCGCTGCTCGGCCCGACGGCCGCACCCTCCGCCGACCATGGCGGCCCGCTCGGCGGCACCTCGGCAGAAGAGGGCGGCGCACCGCAGAACCCCAACACCCTGAAGCTCGACCAGATGGTCGCCGGCGTCTACCAGCCGCGCACCCGCATGGACGAGGGCGCGCTGTACGAGCTGGCCGAGAGCATCAAGGTGCAGGGCATCATGCAGCCGATCCTGGTGCGCCGGCTCGATGCCGAATCCGCCGCGGCCAAGAACGCCGAGTACGAAATCATCGCGGGCGAGCGGCGCTTCCGTGCCGCCCGGCTCGCGGGCCTGGACACCGTGCCGGTGCTGGTGCGCGACGTGCCCAACGAGGCCGCGGCGGCCATGTCGCTCATCGAGAACATTCAGCGCGAAGACCTCAACCCGCTGGAAGAAGCCCAAGGCCTGCAACGCCTCGTCACAGAGTTTGGGCTCACTCACGAGATGGCGGCCCAGGCCGTCGGCCGTTCGCGCAGTGCCGCCAGCAACCTGCTGCGCCTGCTGAACCTCGCCGAGCCCGCACAGCTGATGCTGATGGCCGGCGACATCGACATGGGCCACGCGCGCGCGCTGCTGTCGCTCGACCGCGGCACGCAGATCACCGCCGCCAACCAGATCGCCGCCAAGAAGATGTCGGTGCGCGAAGCCGAGGCGCTGGTGAAGAAGCTCGCGGCCGAGTTCACGCTCACGCCCTCGCGGCGCGGCAATGCCGGCGAGAAATCGCGCGACCTGCAGCGCGTCGAAGAAGAGCTGGCCGACCTGCTGACGGCCGAGGTCGAGGTGCGCATCAAGAAGCGCACGAAGCGCGGCGAAAGCGGCGAGCTGGCGATCCACTTCGGCTCCATCGAAGCACTCAACGGACTCATCGAGCGCATCCGCCGAACGGCCTAGTTGTGAACGCGGGCCCCTGCGTTCGTTTGGTTGATTGATTCCTGCAATCCTTTCCGCGTATCCTCGATCGCGGTTTTTCTTCCAGTTTTGCAAGACCACCACCATCGAACCGAGGGAGCCCTCCATGCCGTTCTTCGTCACCAAGTTTCCGTTCGCCGCGGTCGCCGTCGGCGCGCTGCTGCTCACGGGCTGCGCCACCACCGACATGCAGATGGGCAGCCAATCGGCCAAGACCACGGCCACGGGCAGCGCCGCCGGCGGTGCCACGGCGGGCGCGAGCAGCCAGCTCGAGCGCTGCGAATCGCCGTTGGGCACCGTGTCGCTGGTCGAGAACGTCAACGCCGGCTGGTACACCATCCTCACGGGCGAGTACCGCCTGCCGCCTACTGCAAATCTGTTGCGTTTGCTGGTGCAGCAGTCGAACTGCTTCATCGTGGTCGAACGCGGCGCAGCCGGCATGAACGCGATGACGCGTGAACGCGCGCTGCAGCAATCGGGCGAGATGCGCGGCGGCAGCAACTTCGGCCGCGGCCAGATGGTGGCCTCCGACTACGGCCTGTCGCCCGAGATCGTGTTCAGCAACAGCGATGCCGGCGGCATCGGCGGCGCGCTCGGCGGCCTCGTGGGTGGTGGCCGTGGCCGCGCCATCGCGGCCGTCGGCGGCAGCATGCAGACCAAGGAAGCCAGCGCGCTGCTGACGCTCATCGACAACCGCTCGGGCGTGCAGGTCGCAGCAGCCGAGGGCAGTGCTTCCAAGACCGACTTCGGCGCCTTCGGTGGCCTGGCCGGTCGCAGCGGCGCCGGTGGCCTCGGCGGCTACACGAACACCGCGCAGGGCAAGGTGATTGCCGCGGCCTTCATGGACGCCTTCAACCAGATGGTCCGTTCGCTGCGCAACTACAAGGCGCAGACGGTGCGCGGGCAGGGCCTCGGCGGCGGTGGCCGCTTGGGCGTGGACGGCGGTGCCGCTCCGTCGCAGACCTACGTGCCGCCGGAGCCGGCACCGGCGCGCCGCCGCAGGTAAGAAACTGTCGGCCTTCGTTCAGGCCCACGAAAAAGCCCGGCGCTCTTGCGAGCCGCCGGGCTTTTTACTGACGTGTGATCGCGAGAGATCAGAGACTGAAGATCTTGCCCGGGTTCATGATGTTCTTCGGATCGAGCGCGCGCTTGATCGTGCGCATCATGTCGATCGCGCCCACGCCGGCTTCGGTCACCAGGAAGTCCATCTTGTGCAGGCCCACGCCGTGCTCGCCCGTGCAGGTGCCTTCGAGCGCCAGCGCGCGAGTCACCAACTTGTGATTGAGCTCCTCGGCCTTCACGCGTTCTTCGGGGATGTTCGGGTCGAGCAGGTAGCCGAAGTGGAAGTTGCCGTCGCCCACGTGGCCGACGAGGAAGTAGGGGATGCCGCTGGCGTCGGCTTCGGCCACCGAATCGAGCAGGCAATCGGCCAGGCGCGAGATCGGCACGCAGGTGTCGGTGGAGATCACGCGGCAGCCCGGGCGCGACTGCACGGCCGCGAAGTAGCTGTTGTGCCGCGCGGTCCACAGGCGCGTGCGTTCTTCCGGCGTGCTGGCCCATTCGAAGGCGTTGCCGCCGTGGCCGCTCGCGAGCTCCTGCACCGTCTCCGCCTGCTCCTTCACGCCGGCGGGCGAGCCGTGGAATTCCATCAGCAGCATCGGCTCTTCGCGCAGATTCAACTTGGCGTAGGCATTGACCATGCGCACCGTGTTCACGTCGATCAGTTCCACGCGCGCGATCGGCACGCCGAGCTGGATCGTCTCAATGGTGGTGCGCACCGCGGCCTCGATGCTCGGGAACGAGCAGATCGCGGCCGACACCGCCTCGGGCAGCGGGTAGATGCGCAGCGTGACCTCGGTGACCACGCCCAGCGTGCCTTCGCTGCCCACCATGAGGCGCGTGAGGTCATAACCGGCGGACGACTTCTTCGCGCGCGTGCCGGTGCGGATCACTTCACCCGCAGCCGTCACCACTTCGAGCGCCAGCACGTTCTCGCGCATCGTGCCGTAGCGCACCGCGTTCGTGCCGCTCGCGCGCGTGGCCGTCATGCCGCCGATGGAAGCGTCGGCGCCCGGATCGATGGGGAAGAACAGGCCCGTGCTTTTGATCTCTTCGTTGAGCTGCTTGCGCGTGACGCCCGGCTGCACCGTCACCGTGAGGTCGTCGGCGTTGATCGACAGCACCTGGTTCATGCGCGACACGTCGATGCTGATGCCGCCTTGCACCGCGAGCAGGTGGCCTTCGAGCGAAGAGCCGACGCCGAAGGGGATGACCGGCACGCTGTGCTCGCTGGCGAGCTTCACGGCATCGGCAACATCCTGCGTGCTTTCGGCGAACACTACGGCCGAGGGCGGCGGTGCGTCGAACGACGACTCGTCGCGCCCGTGCTGCGTGCGCACCGCCATCGCCGTGGAACAGTTGTCGCCGAAGCGGGCCTTCAGCCCGTCGATCAGGGCTGCGGGCACGTCGCGCAGATGGAGCGCCGGCATCAGGTGCGAGGTGGAAGTCGGGGCGTTCATCGGGCGTCTCCTGGAGGGGCTGAGGGGGATCGGTCATTTTACGGAGCGCGCACCATAATGCGCTTCAGTAGAAGACATGAACCCCACGACCCTTGCAGCCCTTGCGGCCTTTCCCTCGCAGCTCGAAGCCCACTACGCGGCCATTCCCCAGGCGTTCCGGCACTGGGCGCCGCCTTCGTGGGAGGGCGTGCCCAGCGAAGCCTTCACCGCCATCGAGCAGCTGTGCCACGTGCGCGACATCGAGATCGAGGGCTACCACGTGCGCTTTCGCCGCACGCTCGCCGAAGCCCATCCGACGCTCGCATCGATCGACAGCGAGCCGCTCGCCATCGAACGCAATTACGGCGCAGCCAACGCGGCGACCGTGCTCGCCGAGTTCCGCCTCGCGCGCGTGCAGACGATGGAAATCGTCTCGCAGCTGAGTGATGTGCAGCTTGCGCGCACCGCCGTGTTCGAGGGCTACGGCCCGCTCACGATGCGCAGCCTCATCCATTACCTGTGCAGCCACGACCAGCAGCATCTGGCCGGACTGCAATGGCTGGCCGGCAAGATCGACGCCGCCGGCCTCACGACCTGAACTGAGCAGAGGAGCGCCCATGGGCAACCGACTTTCCCAGATCGCCACCCGCACCGGCGACGACGGCACCACCGGCCTGGGCGACAACACCCGCGTGCCCAAGGACCACCTGCGCGTGCACGCGATGGGCGACGTGGACGAACTCAACTCGCACATCGGCGTGCTGCTGTGCGAACCGCTGCCAGAGCCCGTGCGCGAGCTGCTGGTCGATGTGCAGCACCAGCTCTTCAACCTCGGCGGCGAACTCTCGATGCCCGGTTTCACGCTGCTCAAGCCCGAGGCGCTGCTGCAGATCGACAACGCCCTGGCCGACCACAACGCCGCCTTGCCGCGCCTGGCCGAATTCATCCTGCCGGCCGGCACGCGCGCCGCATCGCTCGCACACGTGTGCCGCACCGTGGCGCGGCGTGCCGAGCGCGCCGTGGTGTCGCTCGGTGCCACCACCGAACTCAACGACGCGCCGCGCCAGTACCTCAACCGGCTCAGCGACTTGCTCTTCGTGCTCGCACGCGTGCTCAACCGCATGAACGGCGGCGACGACGTGTACTGGAAGAGCGAGCGCATGGCCCGCGCGGCCGCTGCCGAATCCGAAGACCACTCCCAGGGGACGACGCCATGAAGAACCTTCACATCACCGCATCGCTCGCTGCCATCGCCGCCGCGCTCTGGCTGCCCGTCACTGCACAGGCGCAGAGCGCCGACAACCCGCCCCAGGCTGAACGTGCCCACACCATCCCCGCGCCGTCGCGCAACGGCAAGGTGGTGGGCAGCGTGCAACGCGGCACCAACGCCGCCGGCCGTGGCGTCAACCGCGCCGATGCCGCCACGCGGCGCGGCGTGAGCAACGTGTCGGAAAAAGCCAGCCGGCCCGTGCGCAACGTGGGCGAGTCTTTCGGACGCAAGCTGGCACCGGGCTCGAGCGGGCGCGCGGCACCGCCGCCTGTGGGGCCGCAGGGCAACGCGCCCTGAGTCTTCGCTGCTGCTGTTCAGGGCGGCACTCCCGCCGACGGGGAGCCTTGCTCCGCGAATGTCCTCCGCCCTTCGGGCTCCCCCTTGATTTCGCTGCGCAAGGCACCCCATCGACGTGAGCGCTGGGCAGTGCGGCTGTTGATCGGCCCGCACAACGACAGCGCCTCTCGTGCTCAGGGCACTGGGTGCTTCCCGCAGCGAAATCAAGGAGGAGGGCGAAGCCCGGGGGACATTCGCGGAGGGAAGTACCCGGTGGCCTGTGCACGCGCCCTGAACACAGCCTCAAGAAAACGAGAAGACATGGACAGAAACATAGAGATCAAAGCCCGCATCGACAGCGTGGATCGCATCGCACACATCGCCGCGACGCTCGCCGACCAGGGCCCCATCGAGATCGCGCAAGACGACACCTTCTTCCGCTGCGAACACAGCGCCGACCGTCTCAAACTGCGCACCTTCGCGCCCGACCGCGCCGAACTCATCTTCTACCGCCGCGCCGACAGCAGCGGCCCGAAGGAATCGTTCTACCTGATCACGCCCACCGCCACGCCCGACGCGCTGCGCGAATCGCTCACGCTCGCCTGGGGCCAGGCCGGCCGCGTGCGCAAGCAGCGCCGCCTGTTCCTCGTGGGCCGCACGCGCGTGCACCTCGACCGCGTCGAAGGGCTCGGTGAATTCCTCGAACTCGAAGTGGTGCTGCAAGAGGGCGAGCCCGCCGAGGCCGGCGTGGCCGAAGCCCATGCGCTCATGGCCCGGCTTGGCGTGGCCGAGGGCCAGCTGGTGCAGGGCGCCTACGTCGACCTGTTGCGCGCGCAGGCCGCCTGAGCCATCGGGCAGCCGGCGGGCACACGCGCCAGCAGGTCTTGCCGCAGCGCGTTCAGCTCGGCGATCTTCTGGTCGATGACCGCGACCTTGTCGGCCAGCAGCGCCGCGATCGCATCGTCGGGTGCGGCCGACTTCCACACCGCGGGCAGGTTGTCGCCGATCTCGTGGAGGCTGAAGCCGAGCTTCTGCGCGGTGCGGATGTAGCCCACCATCTGCACGGTTTCCTTCACATAGACCCGGTAGCCGTTGCTGCCGCGCTGCGCACGGATCAGGCCGCGCTCTTCGTAGAAGCGCAGCGTGTCGCGGCTCAAGCCCGTCGCCGAAGCCAGCTGGCCGATCTGCATGGTCGTTGTTCCTTCGCCGAAGAATGTGCTTGACCCTGGAGCGTACCCGAGGCTTTAGCTTCCGGGGCTTCTTCACTCCCTGCAGGGCTCTTCTTCATGATCGCGCTTCCCACCTACCAACGCATCGTCCGCGCCAGCGCCTGGTACGACTTCGTGGTGACCATCGGCTTCGCCACCCCGTGGACCTTTGCGGCAGTGCATGCCCTGCTGCTGTGGACCATCCAGACGCTGCAGCTGCCGGGCAGCTTTCCGGCCTTCGACCCCGTGCACATGCTGATGGCGAACCTGCTGGGCTCCGTGGTCACCGTCTGGGCCGTGCTGCGCATCCGCGATCCGCGCTTGCGCTATGGGCGCTACGACGCCGTGGCGCGCTTCCTGTTCGCCACCTGGCAGGTCTACGCCGTGACGCAGGGCGCCAGCCTGATCATCCTCGGCTTCACCGCGATGGAGCTGTTGTTCGGCGTGCTGGAGAGCCTGCCGGTGCGCGGTGCCGCAGCGCTGCGCTCCGACAACGCGGCAGGCCTCAGCGCCAGCCCGCAGCCTTGAGCTGTTCGGCGAGCTGCTCCGCCACCTGGGCGTAGCCCTTCGCGTTCGCATGGATGCGGTCCGAGCGCAGGGCCGCATCCGACAGCACGCCCGAATACACACCCGCGACCAGCAGCGCCTGCCCCGTTTTCGCCACCTCTTCGTAGAACGGCGCGTCGCTGAGCGAGCCCACCACCGCGCGCATCGCATCGGGCGCCGGCGTGGCCAGCACCGCCACATGCGGCGTGTGCGCGCGCGCCTGCTCGATGAGTGCGGCGAGGTTTTCGCGCGTGCTGGCGGGCGACACGCCGCGCAGCATGTCGTTGCCACCGATGCCGATCAGGATCGCGTCGTAGCTGCCGGCGGACAGCAGCGCGGGCAGGCGCTCCAGCGCACCCGCTGACGTGTCGCCGTTGACGCCCGCGTTCTCGACCTGCCAGCCCGTGAGCTCGCCCAGCTTCGCGGGCCATGCCGTGTCGGGTGATGCGCCGTAGCCGAAGGTCAGGCTGTCGCCCAGCGCTAGCACGCGGGCATCGGGCTTCAACGCGTTGGCTGAGGCCTTTCGTTTGCCGCATGCGGTGAGCAGCAGGGCGGTGGCCGGCACGCCGGCGAGCATGTGGAGGAGGTGGCGTCGCTTCATGTGGCGCGCAGCTTAAACGAGGCTGCGCTGCGGTTGGCGCTTGTCCCTTCGCTTGCTCGGAAAGTGCATAAGCCTCTCCGTTTTTGTTCGTTCCCCGCACGGGGACAGCGGCGAAGAATCGCGGCCCTGCACATCCCTCCCTTCACTGCCACCGAGGTCCGATCCCATGCCGCCGCTGTTCACCCGCCATCGTTTCCTGCGCCACGCGGTCGCACTGTCCGCCGCCTTGCTGACCACGCCGCTCGCGGCCTGGGCCGCACCCGCCAGCGGCGAGCCCGTGTGGTTCGGCGTGAGCGGCCCGCTCACCGGACAGAACGCGCAGTACGGCGCGCAGTGGAAGGCCGGCTTCGACCTCGCGATCGATCACATCAACGCGCAAGGCGGCATCCACGGCCGTCCACTCGCCTACAACTTCGAGGACAGCCAGAGCGACCCGCGCCAGTCCGTCGCCATTGCGCAGAAGCTCGTGAACGACAAGCGCGTGCTCATCGAGCTGGGCGACTTCTCCAGCCCCGCTTCGATGGCCGCCTCGCCCATCTACCAGCGTGCGGGCCTCGTGCAGCTGGGCTTCACCAACTCGCACCCCGACTTCACCAAGGGCGGCGACTACATCTGGAGCCCGTCGATCAGCCAGGCCGACGCGCAGCCGCTGCTGGCCGACCTGGCCGTGAAGACACTCGGCTTCAAGCGCATCGCCGTGCTCTTCCTGAACACCGACTGGGGCCGCACCAGCAAGGACGTGCTCGTGAAGGCCGCGCAGGAACGCGGCGCGCAGCTCGCCATTGCCGAGGGCTACCAGCCCGACGAGAAAGACTTCCGCTCGACCCTGGTGCGCGTGCGCGATGCCAACCCCGACGGGCTGGTGCTCATCTCTTACTACCCCGACGGCGCGCTCATCGCGGGCCAAGTGCGCAGCGTGGGCCTGAAGCAGCCGATCGCGGCCGTGGGCTCGGTCTACTCGCCCAAGTTCATCGAGCTCGGCGGCGCGGCCGTGAACGGCATCCACACCAACACCGCCTTCTATCCCGACGAGCCGCGCGCCGAGGTACAGGAGTTCGTGAAGACCTTCCGTGCGAAGTACAGCAAGGAGCCCGACGCCTTCAACGCCTACGCCTACGACGCCGTGGTGTACGCCGCCGCCGCGCTGCGCCAGGCCGGCCCCAAGGCCGACCGCAAGGCCGTGCGCGACGCGTTCTACAAGATCAAGGACGTGCCCAGCGTCATCTTCGGCAAGGCCACCTTCGATGCGCAGACGCGCCGCGTGATCGGCGTGAAGAGCGTCAACCTCGTGGTGAAGGACGGCAAGTGGGCGCAGATCGATGAGAAGGCGGCGGCGCTGGCATCGGCCAAGTAGATGAGCTTCACCTCCTTCTTCGACCACACGGTCAACGGCCTGATCATCGGCAACATCTATGCGTTGCTGGCGGTCGGGCTCGCGCTGATCTTCGGCGTCTCGCACCTCATCAACTTCGCGCACGGCTCGGTGTACACCGTGGGCGCGTACATCGGCTGGGCCAGCATCACCTACCTGCACACGCCGCTGCCGGTCACCATCGCGTTGGTGGTGCTCGGCAGTGGCGCGCTCGGCATGCTCATCGAGCGCGTGGGGCTGCGACCACTGCAAGGCGCCGCGCGCATCGCGCCGCTGCTGGCCACCATCGGCATCAGCTTCGTGCTCGACATCCTCGTGCAGCTGGTGTTCAGCCCCGACCCGCGCGCGCTGCCCACGCAGCTGCCCGACTGGCGCCTGCAGATCGGCACCGGCACCATCGGTGCGCTCGACCTGCTGATCGCGGGCATCGGCATCACCAGCGCGGCCGTGCTGTTCGGCTTCCTGCGTTTCACGAAGCTCGGCTGGGCCGTGCGCGCCACCGCGCAAGACCGCGACGCCGCGCAGCAGATGGGCGTGGACGTGAACCGCGTGAACCAGACCGTGTTCGCCATCGCCGCCGCGCTGGGCGGGCTCTCGGGCCTGCTGGTGGGCATGTACTACAACAACATCAGCCCGGCGATGAGCTTCCAGGCCACGCTCAAGGGCGTGGTGGCCACGGTGGTCGGCGGCGTGGGCAACGTGCCGGGCGCCATCGTCGGCAGCCTGCTGCTGGGGCTCATCGAAAGCTATGGCGTGGCCATCCTCGGCACGCCGTACCGCAACCTGTTTGCGTTTGCGCTGTTGCTGGTCATTCTGGTGTGGAAGCCGAACGGCCTCTTCGGCCGCAAGCGTGTGCTGCCACCCGAGCCACTCACCGGCACCTTCATCGCACCGAGCAAGCCGTGGCGCGTGCCGCCGCGCGTGTTGCTCGCGCTGTTCGCCGCGGCCGTGCTGCTGCCGCTGTTCGATCCCTCGCCCTACGTGCTGCAGACGCTCACCAACGCGTGGCTCTACGGCGCGCTCGCCCTGAGCCTCACGCTGGTGGCCGGCACCATCGGCCAGATCTCGCTGGGCCATGCGGGGCTGCTGGCCATCGGCGCGTACGCCTCGTCGCTGCTGGTGCTCGACCTGCACCTGCCCGTGGGCACGGGCATCGTTGTTGCGGGCGTGCTCACCTCGCTGATCGGCACGGCGCTCATCTTCCCGGCCTTCCGGCTGCGCGGGCACTACGTGTCGATCGCCACGCTGGGCATCGGCGAGATCGTGGCGCTCACCATCCTCAACTGGGAAAGCCTCACGCGCGGGCCGATCGGCGTGTCGGGCATTCCGCCGCTGTCGCTGTTCGGGCGCGATGCGTCGTCGAACGAGGCGATCTACTGGGCCTCGTTCGGTGCACTGGTGCTGCTGGCCCTGCTGCAGTGGCGCCTCTTGCGCTCGCACCTGGGCCGCACCTTCCGCGCCGTGCGCGAAGACGAAGTCGCTGCGCGCGCCTACGGCGTGAGCCCCGACCGCTACAAGGCGCTGGCCTTCGGCTTCGGCGGCTTCGCGGCCGGCGTGAGCGGGGCCTTCACCGCGCACATGTACTCGTACATCAACCACGAGACCTTCGGCTCGCAGATCTCGATCCTCGCGCTCACGATGGTGATCCTCGGCGGGCTCGGGAACATCAGCGGCGCGCTGCTGGGTGCGGTCGCGCTCGTGAGCCTGCCCGAGCTGTTCCGCGTGACGGCCGAGTACCGCATGCTGATCTACGGCGTCGCGCTGCTTCTGTTGATTCGCTTCCGTCCCCAAGGCCTGCTCGGCACTGTCTGAAAGAACCACACACCATGAGCCACCTCAACGACTACCTCGCCGAGAAACGCACCGCCGTGCTGGCACGCAACGCCGCCGTCGCGGCCGGCACTGCACAGCCTTTGCAGCTCAAGGCCAGCGTGCGCGCCGAAGGCCGCAGCGGCGTGCGCCGCCTGCGCATCCGCGAGCACCAGGTCATCAGCGACAGCCCGCCCGATTTCGCGGGCTACAACCTCGGCCCGAGTTCGCCCGAGTTGCAGCTGGGCGTGCTCGGCACCTGCGTGACGCACATCTTCCTGATCCAGGCGGCCGAACGCCAGGTGCCGCTCGAAAGCCTCGAGGTCGAGGTGACCGGCGTCATCGATCCGCGCGGCGGCAAGCCGGGCCATGAGCAGACGCCGATCTGGCCGCACGAGATCGGCTACACGGTACACATCGATTCGCCCGCGAGCCGCGAAGAGATCGATGCGCTGTTCGAAGCGGTGGAACGCAACTGCCCCATCCTCAACCTGCTGCGCAACCCGCAGGCCATCCGCGCCGAGGTGAAGCTCGTGAACTCGAAGGCGAAGGTCGCCGATGCCGTCGCTGCTTGAGATTCACGGCCTCGTGCGCCGCTTCGGCGGGCTCACGGCCGTCAACGCTGTCGACCTGCAGGTGGGCGAGGGCGAACTGCTGAGCGTGATCGGCCCGAACGGCGCAGGCAAGACCACGCTGTTCAACCTCGTCACGGGTCTGGACAAGCCCGACGCCGGGCAGGTGCGCTTCGACGGGCACGACATCACCGGCCTGCCTGCGCAGCAGCTCGCACAGCGTGGCCTCGCGCGCACCTTCCAGCATGGGCGCGTGTTCGCGAACCCCTCGGTGCTCGACAACGTGCTGGTCGGCGCGCACACGCGGCTGCGCGCCGTGAAACCGCGCGTGGGTGGTGTGCCGGGCCTGGGGGCGCTGGCCGAGCTGGCGCTTGCGCTGGTGCAACCGAGTGCCGTGCGGCGCGAGGAAGAAGCGCTGCGCGACGAGGCGCGCGAGATCATCGCGCTCTTCGGCGAACGGCTCACGCCGCGCACCGACCATCCGGCCTACAGCCTCTCGTACGCCAACCGCCGCCGCGTGGAGATCGCGCGCGCCCTCGCGCTGCGGCCGCGCCTGCTGCTGCTCGACGAGCCCACGGCCGGCATGAACGAGAGCGAGACGGCCGAGATGCTGGAGATCATTCGCGGCCTCAAGGCGCGCGGCCAGACGATCCTGCTGATCGAGCACAAGCTCGACCTCGTGATGCAGCTGTCCGACCGCGTGGCCGTGCTCGACGACGGCCGCAAGATCGCCGAAGGCCTGCCGGACGACGTGCGCAACGACCCCGCTGTGATCGAGGCCTACCTCGGCCATCGCCATGTGGGCGCAGCACAGAAAGAAGCGGTGCCCGCATGATCGCGACCGTCGCCCGCACCGGCCTGTCGCCTTCTTCCCTCTGGGGAGAGGGGAGAAACGACGATCTGCCTGAACGCGTTGCAGCGCCTGCTTCTTCCGGGACCACGCCGGCACTGCTCCAACTCCAGAAGATCAACAGCTTCTACGGCCCCGTGCAGGCCCACTTCGACCTCGACATCGAAGTGCGCAAAGGCCAGATCGTCAGCCTGCTCGGCGGCAACGCCAGCGGCAAGTCGACCACGATGAAGATCGTGCTCGGCCTGCTCAAGCCGCGCTCGGGCGAGGTCACGTTCAACGGCGAATCGACGCTCGGCCTGAGCACGCCGCAGATCATCCGCAAAGGCATCGGCTCGGTGCCCGAGGCGCGCCGCCTGTTCCCCGCGATGACCGTGCGCGAGAACCTGCTCATGGGCGCCTATGCGCGCCGCGACCGCGCGGCCGTCGCCGAAGACCTCGAGCGCATGCTCGAACTGTTCCCGCGCGTGGCGGAGCGCCTGGGCTTCCTGGCCGGCACGCTCTCGGGCGGCGAGCAGCAGATGGTGGCCATGGCGCGCGCGCTCATGGGCCGGCCGCAGCTGCTGTGCATGGACGAGCCCACCATGGGCCTGTCGCCGCTGTACGTCGACAAGGTGCTCGAGCTCATCGCGCGTATCAACGCGCAGGGCGTCTCGGTCTTCATGGTCGAGCAGAACGCCAGCCTTGCACTGCAGATCGCGCACCACGGCTACGTGCTGCAAACGGGCCGCATCGTGCTCTCGGGCCCGGCGCGCGCGCTGCTGGCCGACGCACGCATCCGCGACGCCTACCTGGGCGGCGAGGGCGCCGCCCGCACCGCCTCCTGACGACGACACTTTTGCTGGAAGGAAGACCTTCACCATGCCCTTGACCCTCGACCACGTCGTGATCGCCGTGCACGACCTCGAACGCGCCATCGCCGACTACGTCGCGCTCGGCTTTCATGTGCTGCGCGGCGGCGACCATCCGGGCCGCAGCACGCACAACGCCCTCGTCGTGTTCAGCGACGGCAGCTACTTCGAACTCATCGCGTGGCGCGAACCCGCGCCCGCCGAGCGCTGGTGGCAACTGCTGCAGCGGCACGGCGAAGGCATCGTCGACTTCGCCTTGCTGCCGCGCGACACGGCCGTCACCGTGGCCGACGCGAAAGCGCGCGGCCTCGTGCTCGAAGGCCCGCTCGACGGCGGGCGCGTGCGCCCCGACGGCGAACACCTGCGCTGGCAGACCGCGCGCGCACCGTCGGCCGACCTGCCGTTCCTGTGCGGCGACCTCACGCGGCGCGCCCTGCGCGTGCCCGAGGGCGCCGCGCGTGTGCACCCCAACGGCGTGCTCGGCGTGGCCAGCCTGGCCATCGCCGTGCGCGACCTCGACGCCACGCTGGCGCGCTACCGCGCCTTGCTGGGCACCGTGTCCGACGACACGAGCACGCACATCGGCGAGCCCGTGGCCGTGCCCGCCAGCCAGGTGCGCGTGGCGGTGATCGCATTGGGCAGCAGCGTGCTCGTGCTGTCGTCACCGCGCGACCGCGCTTCGACGGCAGAGTTGGGTGGCGACGCGCTCGCACAACGCATCGCCGTGCGCGGCGAAGGCCCGTACGCGCTGGTGCTGCACACCGACCGGCCGCAGTCGACCGGCACCTTCGACTTGGCACGCGCGCACGGCGCATGGATCGAGCTCGACCTGCCACCGCTGGACGGGCTGGCAGTGCAGGGCAGTGCGCGCAACGACGCGGCGAGCAGCACGGTCGGCGGGTAGGGCGCCGCGCTATCGGGCGCCCAGGTGCGCCTTGCGCAGCGCGGCCCGCATCTTCTTCTGCAGCGCCGGTCCGCCCTTTTCCAACGCGGCTGCGGGCGCACTGCTCTCGGCTGTCACCGGCCGGTGCTTGCGTCCCCAGATGCCGAGCTGCGTGATCACCGGCAGCAGGTCGATGCCCACGGGCGTGAGGCTGTAGAGCGCCTTCTGCTTGTGCGTGGGGTCGTCGGTCTTGCTGAGCACGCCGTGTTCGACCAGCGTGTTCAGCCGCTCCGTGAGGATGTTGGAGGAGATGCCTTCCTCGGACTGCAGGAACTCGCGGAAGTGCCGCTTCTCGGCAAACATCAGGTCGCGAACGATCAGCAGGCTCCATCGGTCGCCGACGACTTCGAGCGCGAGGTTGATCGGGCACAAGGACTTCTGCTGGATGGCCATCGGGATTCCGTCGGTTCAAGAAACTGCTTGCATTTTCGCATCGGTTTGAGAATACTGAAACTGCTTGCATTTCAAGATTGGTTTTCGCAAGCGACCTTCAGGAGACTCCGATGCGAAAGCTCATCGTGCAAATGCAGATGTCGGTCGACGGGTTTGTGTCGCCGGCCAATGGCGACATCGACTGGCAGCTGTGGGGCTGGGGCGACCGGTGGCGCTGGGACGCGGCGCTCAAGCGTGATTTCAACGCCGTGTTCGCAGGTGTCGACACGATCCTGCTGAGCCGAAAGATCATCGAAGAGGGCTACCTCGATCACTGGGGCCGCGCCGCGACGCGCTTTCCTGCGAACCCCGACTACGCCTTTGCCCAGCGGATCGTCGAGGCACGCAAGGTCGTGCTCACCGACAAGCTGCAGGCGTCGCGCTGGGAACGCACCGACATCGCGCGCGGTGCCATGGCCGACGAAGTGAATGCGCTCAAGCGCCAGCCGGGCAAAGACATCCTCACCATCGGCGGTGTCGGCTTTGCGTCGTCGCTCACGTCGGCGGGGCTGGTCGACGAGTTCCAGTTCTTCGTGAACCCCACGGCCGTCGGCGCAGGCCGCTCTGTGTTCCACGACACGCGCCACGGCCATGCGCTCCGGTTGCTCGGATCGACGGCCTACGACTGCGGCATGGTGGTGAACCGCTACGCGCCTGCGTGAAATGCCTCACGGGCGTGCAGGACAACACGCCGCGCAGATACCGGCGCTTACCGTATTTCATCTGACGGCGACCTGATGCATCGCAAGCAGACACATGGGCTGCACACAATGGAGGCGTCATCACAGACAAACAAAAGGAGTTCCAGATGATCTTCCGTACCAAGCGCCTCACCACTGCCGCCGTTGCGGCGCTCGCATTGTCCCTGGCAGCAGGCAGCGCGCTGGCGCAAGATCGCCGGGGCGACGATCAACGTCCGGGCGGCGGCCGCTACGAGCAGCGCGACGACCACCGAGGTGATCACCGTGGCGCAGGCCGCTACGAACAGCGCAACGACCACCGCTCGCACCGCGGCCCTCACGCCGGTTATCGCGGCGACCAGGACTTCCGCGACGGCCGCCAGTTCGACCGCCGGGGCTTCCCGCAGCCGCACAGCGAGTGGCGCCGTGGTGGCCGCGTGCCGACCGAATACCGGGGCCGCAACTACGTGGTGAACGACTGGCGCGCCTACCGCCTGCAGCAGCCGCCGCGCGGCTACCAGTGGGTCGGCGTGGGCGGTGACTACGTGCTCGCGGCCATTGCCACCGGCCTCATCGCGCAGATCATCGCGGGCCAGTAAGCCGTCTCACGACGCACATGCGAAAACCGCCACAGGAGACTGTGGCGGTTTTTCTTTGGGGGACTGTCGGGTGGGCTGTTTGTCAGGCCACCGCGGTGGCGGCCGACTGGGCGCAGACGTTGCGCCCGGTGATGGTGAGGCGCAGGCCGCCGCCATGCCATTCGAGCCAGTTGAGATCGACGTACGCGTCGATGTCGCGATCGTCGATGCGATCGGCCTGGCGGCTTTGCAGCAGTTCAACGGTGGCAGGCAGGGCACGTTTCAGGCGTTCGCGCTTCTCCGCTGCATCGGCCGCCTTTTGGGCGGCCCGGGTGGCCTGTAGTTTCTGCTGCTGCTGCGAAGTCGATGCCATTGCTGATCCGTTCCGGGAGCCAAGGAATTAACCCGAATGTACGCCGCTTGTGTGAAGCCGCGCGCATTCTTTTCAACCCTGGAGCCGGAAGTGTCGATTTCGTTGCGCTTGAGCTAAATCTCGTAGTGAGAAACCTTGACCTCGTCGCCCAAGGCCTTCTCGACAATGGCGCGCGTCAAGGTCGGCGCAAACGACTCGATGAACGCGTAGACATATTTGCGCAGGTAGTTGCCACGCCGCACGGCGAGTTTGGTGAGGTTGATGCCGAACAGCCGCCCCGCATCGAGCGCACGCAGCTGCGTGTCGCGCTCGGCCTCGTAGGCCACGCCGGCGACGATGCCCACGCCCAGGCCCAACTGCACGTAGGTCTTGATGACGTCGGCGTCCATCGCGGCCAGCACGATGTTGGGCTGCAGGCCGCGCTGCTCGAACGCCTCGTCGATGCGCGAGCGGCCCGTGAAGCCGGTGTCGTAGGTGATCAGCGGGTGCTGCGTGAGCGCCTCGAGCGTGAGCGGCGCGTCGAGCAGCGGATGCCCGGGCGGCACGATCACCGAGTGCGTCCAGCGGTAGCAGGGCAGGGCGACCAGCTGCGGGTAGTCGCCCAGCGCCTCGGTGGCGATGCCTACGTCGGCCTCGCCGTCGAGCAGCATCTGCGCGATCTGCTTGGGCGAGCCCTGGTGCAGGTGCAGTTTCACGTTCGGAAACTGCGCGCGAAATTCCTGCACCGCCACCGGCATTGCATAGCGCGCCTGCGAGTGCGTGGCCGCCACCGACAGCAGGCCGCTTTGCTGCGCCACGAACTCCTGGCCCGCGTGCTTGAGGTTGCTGCTCTCCATCAGCATGCGCTCAATGATCGGCAGCACGTGGCCGCCGGGCTCGGTGAGGCCCGTGAGCCGCTTGCCGGCCCGCACGAAGAGCTCGATGCCGAGCTCTTCCTCGAGCTCGCGGATCTGCCGGCTCACGCCGGGCTGCGAGGTGTGAAGGGTGTGGGCGACCTCGGTCAGGTTGAAGCCGCAACGAACGGCCTCGCGTACCGAGCGCAGTTGTTGAAAGTTCATCGGGCGCGCAGGAGGTGAAAGGTCCGGACCCCGGACGGGGCCGACCGGCGATTCTCGGCAGAAGTGCTTATGCGGGGAACGATGCGTTTGTTGGTTTCACATGAGCAAAACATCTATGAGGCCCTTCTGCGCGAGGGGAGTTGGTGTTTCGCACGACTGTGCTAAAGTTCGCCACATGGACGCCAAGACCCAGAAAAGCGAACTCACCCGCGCCGCCATCGTCGGCGCGGCGATGCACCTTGCGCTGGCCGAAGGGCTGGAGGCGATCTCGCTGCAGGCCGTGGCGAGCCGGCTCGGGCTGTCCAAGAGCGGCGTGTTCTCGCGCGTGGGGTCGCGCGAGGCGCTGCAGAAGGCCGTCATCGAGGAGTACGGCCGCGGCTTCCTGGCCGAGGTGTTCGTGCCCGCCATGCAGAAGCCCAAGGGCCTGCCCCGCCTGAACGACATCGTCGCGCGCTGGATCGCCCGCACGCGCGACGTCGAAGCGCAAACCGGCTGCCTCTACGTGGCCGGGGCCTTCGAGTTCGACGACCGCGAAGGCGAGCTGCGCGACCTGCTGTTCGACGAGATCACGCGCTGGCGTGCCGCGCTGCGCCGCACGGTGCTGCAGGCGGTCGAGACCGGCGAGCTCCAGGCCGACACCGATCCCGCCCAGCTCGTGAGCGAGATCAACGGAATCATGATGAACCAGCTGCACGACGCGCGCTTCCTGCGTGACGGGCATGCGGCCGAGCGCGCGGGCCAGACCTGGCAGCGCCTTCTTTCCAGCTACCGCGCTTGAGCGCATCCGCAGACGACGACCTTCGCCTCTTCGTTTGCCTTAATTTCGCACCACCGTGCGATAAAAAAGGAGAAGCACCATGCTGATCATTGCCCTCTTCCTCGCCGCCTACGCGGCCCTCCTCGGTGTGCGCGGCGTGCGGGACACGCTGCGCAGCCTGCCGCGCAGCAACCAGGACTGGGTCTGGTACTGAGCACTCAGTACTGAGCCCCGACAAGGAACCTCTTCGATGACCACGACCACCACTTCCGTTCCCCCGGGCTACTACAGCGCCAGCCCGCTGATGCGCGCGATGCGCTTCGGCCTCGGCGCCTCGCAACGCCTGTGGCCCGCGCTCGGCGTGCGCGCGGCGTACCGCGTGTTCGGCACGCCGCTGCCGCCCAAATGGCTGTACCGCGGCCAGCACCCCGGCGCCGACTGGCGCCGGGAGGCCTGGTCGTTCGAGGACGCGAACCTCGGCATCTACCACCTCGCCGCGCAGGACTCGGGCGCCGAGTCGGCACCGGTCGTGCTGCTGGTGCATGGCTGGGGAGGCCACGCGGGCCAGATGCTGCCGCTCGCGCAGGCCATCGCCGCCGAAGGCCTGCGGCCGGTGCTGCTCGAGATGCCGGCCCATGGCCGCAGCGCGGGCACGGCCAGCAACCTGCCGCAGTTCGCGCGCGCCATCGACTACGTGGCGGCGCGTTTGGGTGCCGACGGGCATGTGCTGCGCGCAGCGGTCGCGCATTCGCTGGGGGCCAATGCACTGGCCTATGCGGCGGGGCGCGGGCTGCCGGCGCAGCGGCTGGTGCTGCTCGCACCGCCGGCCTCGCCGCGCGAGTACACGCGCTACTTCGCGCAGGTGTTCGGCCTCAGCGAGCGCACGCGCGCGGGCATGCAGCGCCTGATCGAAGCACGCGAGGGCATCCTGATGCAGCAGCTCGAACCTGCCGCCGTGGGCCCGCGCATCGCGCAGCCGACGCTCATCGTGCATGACCGCGACGACCGCGTGAACCGCTTCGCCGACGCCGAGGCCTTTCGCGATGCGATCGCCGGCGCGCGGCTCTTTCCCACGCAGGGCTGGGGCCATCGCCGCATTCTGAAAGAGCAGGCCGTGCTGGCGCAGGTCACGCAGTTTCTGGCATAGCCCGCGGCGGTCATGTGAACGTGAAACGGCGCCTCTAAACTGGGCGCCACCCACGGCCTTCGCCGTGGACGACACACGCGACCACACATGGGCAATCGTTCCTGGCTCTATCTCGAACACTCTCTTTCCGGCGCTGACGAAGGCGCTGACCCCGAAGAAACTTCGGCCGACGAAATCGCCGAAGCCAACAACAACTTTCCCGTGCTCTGGCAACTCCTGCTGGCCGATGGTGCGGCCGGCGACGCCATCGACCACCAGCGCGTCTTCGGCGACGCCGGCACCGACAACCTCGCCAGCGACGCGCACGCCGCGCTCGCGCGCATCCGGCAGCTGCACGCCTTTGTCGAACGGCACCCGATGCTGCACACGCTGCCGCAGATCGCACTGCAGTTCGAGGCGGTGACGCTGCACCTGGCCGAACTGATCGACGAAACGCCGGACAACAGTGCGCCGCGCTTCTCTGCCAACCTCGACGAACTGTCCTGGCTGGGCGGAGACACGGAAGGCGAGGGCTTCATCGAACGCAACCGCCGCGAGTGCAATGAACTGTGGGCCGAGGTGCGCCGCTGCATCGACAGCGGCAACCACCCGGGCGTGGATGCGGCGCTCGGCATCAAGCGTTTCGCAGACTGGGAGGCCTGGGCCTGGCAGTTCGGCTTCGGCAGCCTCTCGCATCCCTACTTCGACGGCTACGAAGAGCCGCGCGACGAGCGCTTTGCCGACTTCGAGCCCGAAGAAGACGAGGATGACGACGAGCGCCCCGACTACGACAACCACCTGGGCGGCGACCTCTGGCGCTTCGAGGTCGACGGCCGCTGGGGCGTGATGCGCGTGGTGTACGACGACGAGGGCGCCAGCCATCGCACCACCGTGGTCGAGCCCGCGTGGGACGACATCCGCTACGCCGGTGGAAGCGACCCACGCCTGCTCTGGATCTCGCAAGGTGAGCAATCCGGCCTGCTGCTCGCCGACGCCGAAGCGCCGCGCGTGCTGCTCGAACCGCAGCTCGACGAGGTCTGGGCCTTCGAGGACGACATCGCCACGGCCCTGGTCGGCGACCACGTCGGCCTGCTGCGCACCGACGGCAGCTGGCTGCTCCCGCCTTCGGTCGACGAGGTCTGGAGCTTTGTCGAAGGCCGGGTGCGCGCTCGCGTGGGCGAGCGCATCGGGTACATCGACCTGCAGGGCCAGTGGACGATCGCGCCGCGGTTCGAAGAGGCCGAAGACTTCACGCCTTTCGGCCTCGCGCCCGCGCGCGGCGACGAGGGCGGCTGGGGGCTGGTGCGCGCGGACGGCGAATGGGCCGTGCCGCCCGCGTTCGAAAACCTCCAGTGGCGCCACGACTGGGAGGGCTTAGAAGCCACGCGCGACGGCAAGGCCGGGCTGCTCGATGCGCAAGGCCGCGTCGTGATCGAGCCGGTCTACGAACAGGTCGACCTGCTCGAGGAATACCCGATCGAAAGCCTGACGAGCGAAGACAACGATCCGTCGAACGAGCGCGGCACACCGGCCCGGCCGAAGCGCTTCGCAGTGGAACGCGCCGACGGCCTGTGCGGCCTCATCGACGGGCAGGGCCGCGTGCTCGTGCCCTTCGGCTACGGCCGCTTCGAAACGCTGGAGCCGCTGACCGGCGAAGAGCGCGCGCACGCCATGGTCCGGCGCGACCTGGTGCGCGTGGCGTCCAAGGGCGGGCGCGCGGCGAAGAACGCGCCGTGGCTGCGCGGCATCTACGACGTGGCCGCCGGCCGAGAGCTGGTGCCGTGCCGGCACCGCACGCTGCAGCCGCTGGCCTGGGGCACGCAGGACTTCGGCTGGCTGGTCGCCGATCCGGTGCCGCGCAGCGCGAAGGCGGAGAAGGGGCAACTCGCCGTGGGCGTCCTGCGCGCCGATGGCTCCGTGCTGCATCCGCAGGCCTATCCGTGGATCAGCGCCGCGGTGTCCGTCGCTGACGGCTGGATGTCCACGGTGGTCCGCTCGGACCTGCGCAAGCGCTGGAGCGCGGGCGAGCCGGTGAAGGCCGTGCGCAACGACACCGGCCTGTACGTCTGGCTGCATGCCGACGGCCGCGAGCAGGCGCACCCCGAGCACATGGCCGCGCGCCATGCCGCCGGTGACCTGCAGGCGGCCTACGAGCTGGCCTGCCACCTGCGCGACGGCGAGGGCGTGGAGGCCGACCCGCGCGAAGCCCTGCGCTGGATGGCGCGCGCCGCCGGCGTGCGCGAACCCGGCGACGCCCCTGCGACCGCATCACCCGACGGCCTGCCCGTGGCCATGTGCGAGCTTTCGAAGATGCTGCGCTGGGACACGGCCGGCCTCGGCGCCGACCCCGTCCTGGGGCGCGCCTGGCTGCTGCACGCCATCGCCCATGGCGGTGAAGACGGCGCCGATGCCGCCACGCACGGCCATCTCGGCTACATGCTGTGCGAAGGCGAGGGAGGCGAGCGCGACCTGCAAGGTGGCATGCGGCACTACGAACTCGCCGCCGAGCAGAACAACACGATGGCGCTCTACAACCTCGGTCTGGCGCACAAGCTCGGCGAACCCGGCGAACCCGGCGAACCCGGCGAACCCGGGGAGCCCGGGGAGCCCGACCTGGCGCGCGCAATCGGCTACTTCCGCCGCGGCCATGAAGCCGGCGACACCAGCGCCACGATGCAGCTCGGCCGCACGCTGTGCCTGCACGCAGGGGCGCTGGCCGAACAGGACCACGCAGAAGCGGAAGTGAACGTTCTGTATGCCGAGGCCCTCTACGCGCTGCAGAAGGTGGCGGAAGACAGCACCCAGCGCCAGCAGGGCTGGGCCTGCTACGAGCTGGGCTGGATGCGCTTTCAGGGCCAGGGCGCGCCGGAAGACGCGGCAGCCGCCGAGCGCTGGCTGCTCACCGGCGCCGCGCTCGATGACTGCGAAGAGAACCTCGAGAGCCAGCGCGCCTGCATGGAGGTTCTGGCGGAGCAGTTCTACGGCGACCCCGACAGCCCGCTCTTCGACGAGGACAAGGCCCGCGAGTGGACGCAGCGGGTGGAGGCGCTGCCCGCGGCCCAACCGGAGTGAGCGGGTCCGCCCTGAGGCTTCAGGGCGGCTGCCGGGTTCTGGCGCTCAGCGCGCCGGAATCGGATCGGGCAGTTCGATCTTGATGTCCAGCACTTCGAGGTTGTCCTGGGTTTCCAGGTGCACCTTGATGTCGTCGGCGTTGATCGACACGTACTTGGAAATCACCGCCACCAGCTCGCGCTGGAGCTCGGGCAGGTAATCGGGGCGCTTCTTGCCGCTGAGGCTGGAGCGCTCGTGAGCGAGGATGATCTGCAGGCGCTCCTTGGCGACGCTCGCAGTCTTCTTCTTCTCACCAAGCAGGAACGAAAGAAACGACATGCCTACTTGCTCCCGAAGATCCGTTTGAAGAAGCCGGGCTTCTCGGCGTCGACAAAGCGCATCGGCTTGTCTTCGCCAAGGAAGCGCGCGACCACGTCGCTGTACGCCTGGGCCACGTCGGTGTCCTTGTCGTGGATGGCAGGTACACCCTGGTTGGAGGCGTGCAGCACGCTTTCCGACTCGGGGATCACGCCGATCAGCTTGATGCGCAGGATGTCCTGGATGTCTTCCAGCGAGAGCATCTGGCCGCCGGCCACCCGGTTCGGGTTGTAGCGGGTGATCAGCAGGTGTTCCTTGATCGGCTCGCCGCCGTCCTTGGCGCGCTTGGTCTTGCTGCTGAGCATGCCCAGGATGCGGTCCGAGTCGCGCACCGAAGAAACTTCGGGGTTGGTGACGATCAGCGCTTCGTCGGCGAAGTGCATCGCCATCATGGCGCCGGTCTCGATGCCCGCGGGCGAGTCGCAGATGATGTAGTCGAACTCCATGGCCGACAGGTCGTTCAGGATTTTTTCGACGCCTTCCTGCGACAGGGCTTCCTTGTCGCGCGTCTGCGAGGCGGCCAGCACGAACAGGTTGTCGCACTGCTTGTCCTTGATGAGCGCCTGGCTCAGGTTGGCCTCGCCCTGGATCACGTTGATCAGGTCGTACACCACACGGCGTTCGCAGCCCATGATCAGGTCGAGATTGCGCAGGCCCACGTCGAAGTCGATCACGGCCGTCTTCTTGCCGGCGAGCGCAAGGCCCGACGCGAAGCTGGCGCTCGTGGTCGTCTTGCCGACGCCGCCCTTGCCCGAGGTCACCACCACAATTTTGGCCATCGCCATTCCTTCTTGTTTCGATTCAGTTGTCGATTGATGCTCAGCGCTGCCGCGTTCCTGGTTTTTCATCAGGGAATCGCGTCGATCGCTATTTTTTTGCCGTCCAGGCGCACCTGGGCGGGCTTGCCCAGCACGGGCTCGGGCAGCGGCACTTCGTTCGTGCGGTAGATGCCGGCAATGGCCACCAGCTGCGCTTCCATGCAGGTCGAGAAGATCCGCGCCTCGGTGTTCCCGCGCGCGCCGGCAATGGCCTTGCCGCGCAGCGGCGCGTACACATGCACGTTGCCGTCGGCAATGACTTCGGCGCCGAAGCTCACGATGGCCGTCACCACCACGTCGCCGCCACGCGCATAGATCTGCTGGCCCGAGCGCAGCGGCTTGTCGATCAGCAGCGTGCCGTTGGCCGGCACCGGCAGCTCGCGCACGATCTGCGGGGCCTCGGAGGCCGCAGGCGCCTCGGCGGGCGGGGCCGGCGACCGGGGCGCAGGGGCCGAGGGCATGGCGGCCACCGACAGGCCGGCTTCACGCGCCGCGGCATGCTGCTCGGGGCTGCCGCCGCGCACGGCGATCGGCTGGGTCTGGTGGCGCGCCAGCAGGCTGCGCAGGGCGGCAAAGTCGATCTCGGGGGCAGGGGTGTCGGCCTCTGCCGCCAGTTCCTGCAGCATCGAGAGGTCGATCACCACCGGCTCCTGCTCGAAGAAGTCGGGCGAATCCGCCAACTGGGCGTCGAGCGCCTCGGCCAGCACGTCGAGGTCGGCTGTCTTGAGGATCACTGCGATCAGCGGCAGTGTGGCGCTCTTGAATTCGAAAACCGCCTTGGTACGAGCGGCGGAAACATCGGCCATTGGAAAACGTGTGTGAACGTCGGTGCGAAAAGCGTTGGAGTCTAACGGGCGCCGGCCAAAGCCCGATGGCCGGCGCCGTGTTCACTGACCCCGCACAACAGTTATTGCACGAGGTTTCACTTTGTCTGCCCTCAGGCGTTGCGCGAACGGCCGAGCAGTGCGTAAAGAATGATTGCCCCGAAAGTGGCGGTTCCGATGCCACCCAGCGCGAAGTCGCCGAACTTCAGCGTGAAGTCGCCGGTGCCGATGATCAGCGTGATCGCGGCCACGATCAGGTTCTTGTTCTGCGAGAAATCGACCTTGTTGTCGACCCAGATCTTGGCGCCCGCAATGGCGATCAGGCCGAACACCACGATGCTCACGCCGCCCATCACCGGCAGCGGAATCGCCTGGATCAGCGCGCCGAACTTGGGGCTGAAGCCCAGCACCAGCGCAATCACCGCCGCCACCACGAACACCGCCGTCGAGTAGATGCGGGTGGCCGCCATCACGCCGATGTTCTCGGCGTAGGTGGTCACGCCCGTGCCGCCCGCGGCGCCGCTGATGACCGTGGCAATGCCGTCGCCGATGAAGGCGCGGCCCATGTACGGGTCGAGGTTGCGGCCGGTCATGGCCGTCACCGCCTTCAGGTGGCCGAGGTTTTCCGCCACCAGGATGATCGCCACGGGCGCAATCAGCAGCATCGCGTTGGTCGTGAACACCGGCGCCGTGAAGGTCGGCAGGCCGAACCAGGCCGCATTGGCGATGCCGCTCAGGTCGACCGGCTTGCCCAGGCCCATGCCGTTGGTGAGCGCCGCGTACACCAGCGTGGCCAGGATCAGGCCGATGAGGATCAACAGGCGCTGCACCATGCCGCGCGTGAACACCGCCACCAGGCCCACGCACAGGAAGGTCACGGCCTGCATCCACGCGTCGAAGTTGGTGGGCGCCATGTTCTTGATGGGAATGCTGGCCAGGTTCAGCCCGATGACTGCCACCACGGCGCCCGTGACCACGGGCGGCATGAAGCGCTCGATCCAGCCCGTGCCCACGGCCTGCACGATGGCCCCGATCAGGATGTACACCACCCCGCAGGCCACGATGCCGCCCAGCGCCACCGCGATGTTGGCGTTGGGCCCCTTGCCCGCATAGCCGCTGGCCGCGATCACCACGCCGATGAAGGCGAAGCTCGAGCCCAGGTAGCTGGGAACCTTGCCGCCGGTCACGAAGTAGAAGATGAGCGTGCCGATGCCGCTCATCAGGATCGCGATGTTGGGATTGAAGCCCATCAGGATCGGCGCCAGCACCGTGGCGCCGAACATGGCGATCACGTGCTGGATGCCCATGGCGCCCGTCTGCAGCCAGGGCAGCCGCTCGTCGGGCGCGATGACGGCGCCATTGGCCAGTGTGGACACCGGCTTTTCAGTCCAGTTGAACATGTGTTTTCTTCTCCTCGGTTGGTGTGTGTGGGGGGTCGACGCGCTCCCTGGGGCGAGATTGTGGTCGATCCACCCCGTGCTGAACACGGGTTCCACCCGCAAGAGGCGTACCAGCGGGAGAAAGAAAACGAGGAGAAGAAAAGGGCCCGGAAGGGGGCGCCCGCGCTCAGCGCGGCTGCAGCACCGCCATGGTGATGCGCGAGACGCAGGTCAGCTCGCCCGCCTCGTTCGTCAGGTCGATCTGCCAGACCTGCGTGGTGCGCCCGCGGTGCACCGGGCGCGCCGTGCCGATGACCCAGCCGCTGGTGGCCGAGCGGATGTGGTTGGCGTTGATGTCCAGGCCCACGGCGCGGTCGCCTTCGGGGGCCGAGTAGTGCGCGCCGCAGGAGCCCAGTGTCTCGGCCAGCACCACCGACACGCCGCCGTGCAGGATGCCGTAGGGCTGGCGGGTGCGTTCGTCCACCGGCACGCGGGCGCGGATGAAGTCGTCGCCCACCTCCAGGAATTCGATGCCCAGGGCGGCCACGGCCGTGCCCACGTGGTTGGCGGTCAGCGATTCGACCGAGATGTCTTTCTTCCAGATACGCATGCGGGAGTCTCCGAGATACAGGGGGTGCGAGGGCACTATAGCGACGACGGCTGACAGGGACAGTCGCCTTTGCGTGCTACCTTGGCCCGATGACCTTCCCTTCGGTGCGACGCTGGCTCCTGGGTTCGGTGGCGGTGCTGCTGCTGGGCTTCGGCGCGCTGGTGCTCGTGGTGGCCGCGCGCCTGCCCGACGACGAGGAGGTGGCCGCCCGCATCGCCGCCGGCTTCTCGCAGCGCTACGGCGTCGACCTGACCGTGGGCGGCGCCCACTGGTCGCTGTGGCCGGTGCCCGTGCTGGCGCTGTCCGAGCTGGCCACCGACCAGCCCCAGCCCATCACCCTGCGCCGCCTGAGCGTGCGGCTGCACCTGTGGCCGCTGCTGCTGCACCGCGTGGTGGCCATCGACGAGATCGACGTCGAAAGTCTGGTGCTGCCGCGCAACTCGGTGCGCGCTTTCCGAGGCAAGGGCCCCGCGCCGCAGGAGGGCGACCGCATCATGGTGCTGCCGGCGCCCTGGGCGCTGGCGCCCGTGCCGGTGGAGCGCGTGCGCTGGCGCGACGTGGTCTGGATCGACCGCCGCGAGATCGCGCTGGCCTACGACGGCGACGTGACCTTCGACGACAACTGGCGCCCCCGCCACCTGCGCCTGGAGCGCGCCGGCGCCGCGTCGCCCGTTCGGCTGCGGCTGGACCGCGAGGGCGGAGAAGACCGCTGGCGCACCCGCATCGATGCCGGAGGCGGCACGTGGAACGGCGAATCGCGGCTCGAGGTGCTGCCCGAGGGGCGGGGCTTGCGCGTGTCGGCCGAGCTCGACCCGCGGCAGGTCGACATCGAAGGGCTGGTGCAGGCTTTCGGGCGCCGCTCGGCGGTGGCCGGCAAGGTCTCGGGCCACACCTCGCTGGTGGCCGAGGCCCGCGAGGTGGGCGCGCTGATCCGCGGCCTGCACACCCGCACCACCTTCTCGGTGCAGCCCGCCACGCTGACCCGCCTCGACCTCGCCAAGGCCGTGACCACCGTCGGCATCAGCCGCGGCGGCACCACGGCGCTGGACGAGCTCACCGGCACGCTCGACACCCAGGGCACCGAGGACGGCATCGTGATGCGCTACACGAACCTCAAGGCGCGCTCGGGCGTGCTCACCGCGAGCGGCAACCTGCGGCTCTTCAACCGCCAGATGACGGGCGAGATGGCGGTCGATCTGGTCGACGGCGTGGTCGGCGTGCCGCTCAAGATCAGCGGTAGCGTGGCCGAGCCCGAGGTGTCGATGACCGGCGGCGCGCTCGCGGGGGCGGCCGTTGGCAGTGCGGTGCTGCCGGGTGTGGGCACGGCGATTGGGGCGCGTGTGGGGCAGCAGGTGGAGAAGCTCTTCGGCGGGGATGAGCCTGCGAAGAAGAAGGCGCCGAAGCCGCCTGCATCGCCGCAGCGTTGAGCGGTCTGGCGTCGCGTTCAGGGCGTGTGCCCAGGCCACCGGGTACTTCCCTCCGCGAATGTCCCCCGTCGGCGGGAGCGTCGCCCTGAACGCCCCCGTCAACCAATCAAGAGAACGCCTTGATCACCGCAGGCACCGTCAACACCGCCGTGTAGTACCCCATGAACTGCACGCCCGTGTTGAACCCGATCGCACGCGACAGCAGCCCACCGAGCAGACCCATCGTCAGGATCACCAGCAGCCCGAGCAGCTGCCCTTCCCACACGCTGATCACCACGATCAACCCGACGAAGGTCGCGATGATCGCTTCGTGGCTCACCTTGCGCGAGACGAACAGCGCCGCGCGGCGCGCGAAGTTCATCGTGAAGGGGTAGGCCACCAGCGCCGCGAGCACCACGGCCAGCATGCCGTAGCCGAGGAACTCCCAGTGGTTCAGCAGGTTGTGCAGGTTGTGCGTCTGGCCCGTGGCCGAATCGATGGTGAACACCGGCGGCGCATTGAAGAGCGGCGCCGCCGGGCCTGCGGCCACGGGGCTCAGCGGCAGACCGATGGCGATCAGCGGGATCAATGCTTCGGCGATGTAGGTCGCCTCGGTCACGCCATTGCGCGCGGCCAACGTCGTGGTGAGGCGGTGGTACGCGTGCTTGATGCGCGAGCCGACCAGCTCGCCCAGCACCACCGTCATCGCGACCGGGCTGAACACGAAGGTGGCGCTGGAGATCGCGGCGGTGGCAAAGGTCCATTTCACCTGCGCGCGGTCGAGCACCTTGAATGGGTTCGGGAAGTAGCCCGTCCAGCCCTTCACGTCGGGCGCGAGCGAGAAGGTGCGGACCTTGTCGCGCTTCATGCGCGCACGCGCCGCCGGCGAGATCACCGAGAACAAATCGGCCACCAGCGGCCCGATGGCGATGCCCAGGAAGTAGCTGATGCTGAGCTTCACGCCGTACTTGCCGGTGAGCGCCTGCAGCGCCACGATCACCATCACGAACGGCACCAGCGTCGCCACAGAGGCCCAGCGCCCGCTCGAGAAGTAGGCAATGGCCACGGCCGCCACCACGAAGATCCACGGCGCCGCCTTGCTGATGGCCGCGCCATACGGCGCCAGCAGCACCGCGAACAGCACGGCCAGCGGCACCGCGAGAAAGGCCGCGATGATCGCGCCCGACACCATCTTGCGCAGCGCGATGTGCGGCACGCCCAGGTTGCGCAGCACGTTCGCGTCCTGCAGCAGCGGCGTGGCCATGGTGTCGCCCGGAATGCCGAGCAGCGCGGTGGGCACCGCGTGCGTCATGTGCTTGGCGACTGCGGCCGCGAGGAAGAAGGTGAACACGCCTTCGGGCGGCACGCCGAGCAGCACCACCAGCAGCGTGAGTGGCGCGAGCGTGGTGGTTTCGTCGGTGCCCGAGACGAGGCCGATGGCCGCGAACACGATGGCGCCCACGAGGCCCATGCCGGTGGCGACGAGGATCTGGTTGAACAGGGCGGCGTCGATCACGATGCGGCTCCTTCGGCGTTCTTGGCGCGGGGCTTGTACGACGCGAACAGGTCGTAGATTTCCAGCTCCTTCATCTCGCGCACCACCGACGGCGGCAGGTCGTCCACCGACCCCAGGTCGCCTTGCTCGCCGGCCAGTTCGGCCAGCACTTCTTCGCGCCAGCGCGGATCGGGGTCGGTGCCTTCGACCACCTCGCGCTTGGGCGCGAAGAGCTTCGCGCAGATCAGGCCCGAGACGACGCAGCCGCCAAGGCCCGCGAGCATGGCGTAGGCGCGCGCCAGTTCGGGCGTGCTCACGACGCTCGCGAGCACGCGGCTCGCCACGAGGTAGCCCGTGAGGCTCACCGCGACGCCAATCACGATCGACCACGCGAGGTGGCCCAGGTCGGCCGTGTCGCCCCATATCTCCACCAGCCGCCAGCGGGCGGGCGTTGCACTGTCTGCGTTCATGTGTGTTGTCTCCGTCTGTGGTTATGTGACAGCCGCGTGCGCGACCGCCGCGGTGTGGGCCGCGGACCGTGGTGCGGGATGCTCCCGCGTTGCTTACTTCTTGCGCAGTGCGTCGAGCAGCGCCACGGCGCGGTCGGTGCGCACGTCGTGCTCCGCCGCCATCTGCTTGGCGATGTGATCGATCTCGTCGCCGGTCGCCCCCGCGACCAGCGCGATGTTGCGGGCGTGCAGCGCCATGTGGCCGCGCTGGATGCCTTCGGTGGCGAGCGCGCGCAGGGCGCCGAGGTTTTGCGCGAGGCCCACGGCCACGGCGACTTCGCCGAGTTCCTGTGCCGACTTCACGTCGAGGATCTTCAGTGCGAGCCGCGCGAGCGGATGCGTCTTGGTGGCGCCGCCCACAAGGCCCACGGGCATCGGCATCTCGATGGTGCCGACGAGCGCGCCGCTCGTGTCCTTCTCCCACGTGGTCAGCGAGGAATAGCGCCCGCTGCGGCAGGCGTACGCATGCGCGCCGGCTTCCACCGCGCGCCAGTCGTTGCCGGTCGCGACGATCACCGGGTCGATGCCGTTCATGATCCCCTTGTTGTGCGTCGCCGCGCGGTAGGGGTCGATGGCCGCGAAGGTGTAGGCGTCGATCACGCCCTCGACCACTTCTTCGCCGCTGCGCTCGCGCGTGGCCAGCACAGAAGGCGCAAGCCGCACGCGCGCACGCGCCAGCCGCAGGTCGGCCAGGTTCGACAGGATGCGCAGCCGCACCGTGCCGCCCGTGAGTTGCTCGACCAGCGGCGACACCGCCTCGGCCATCGTGTTGACCGTGTTCGCGCCCATCGCGTCGCGCACGTCGACGATCAGGTGCATCACCACCATCGCGCCGCGCGGCGTGTCGCCGAACACATGCACCTCGATGTCGCGGCAGCCGCCGCCGAGATCGATCAGCACCTTGTCGCGGCTGTTGGCCACGGCCAGGATCTCGTCGCGCGCACGCAGCAGCGCGAGCCGCGCGCCGTACGGATCGGTGATGTCGATCACCTGCACCTGCGCACGCATCAGCGGCCCGGTGCTCGACGCCTCGAAGCCGCCGCCTTCGCGCGCCAGCTTGGCCATGAACGAGGCGGCGGCGACCACCGAGGGTTCTTCGACCGCCATCGGCACGAGGTAGTCGCGCCCGTTCACGGTGAAGTTGCCGGCCACGCCCAGCGGCAGCTCGAAGGTGCCGATCACGTTCTCGACCATGCCGTTGGCACGCTCCACACTCAGCGCGCCGGGTTGCGCGAGCAGCGCCACCTCGTCGTCGGTGAGCGAGGCGGCCTGTGCGATGTGGGCCAGGCGTTGGGCGGGCGTGAGTGCGCGGAAATTGGGAATGCGGGAATCGGCGGCCATCGGTGCGTGTCTCTTCGGAAGGTGAATTCGGGAGCAGGCAATTTAGGCCGGCTGTACCGCCCGCGGAAGGCACAGTTTCGCGGGACAGTGCGGACAGTGGTGCGCTAGCGCGGCCTGCTGTGTCACAGTCGAAGCCCATGACCACGATCGCCGATTCGCTCGCCGACACCCTCGCGCGCCAGATCGCGAGCGGCGCCTACAAGGCCGGCGACAAGTTGCCCTCGCTGCGCGAACTCGCGCAACTTCACGGCTATGCCAAGAACACTGTCGTGGCCGCCTTCGAGCTGCTGGTGTCGCGCGGCCTCGTCGAGCCGCGACGCGGTTCGGGCTACTACGTGCTCGCGCAGGCCACGGCCACGCCCAAGCCCGCCGAAGAAGACGCCGGCAGCCTCGGCCGCGCGATGGACATCGTGTGGCTCATGCGCGAGCAGCTCAAGACGCAGCCCGATGCGGTGGCCGTGGGCGACGGCTTTCCGCCCGTCGAATGGCTCGCCGATGTGCGGCTGGACAAGTACCACCCGAAGGTCGTCCGCACGGGGCTCGGCGCGCTGTTCCGCTACGGCAGCCGCTTCGGTTACGCGCCATTGCGCGACCACCTCGTGCGCAAGCTGGCCGACTTCGGCATCGGCGCGGAGCCGCGGCAGATCGTGCTCACGCACGGCGCCAACGAGGCGATGGACATCGTCATCCGCTACTTCGTACCGCCCGGCGGCAAGGTGCTGGTCGATGACCCCGGCTACTACCCGCTGTTCGGCAAGCTCAAGCTCGCGGGCGCGCAGATGCTGGCCGTGCCGCGCCTGGCCGACGGGCCCGACCTCGACGTGCTGGAGCAACTGCTCATCGCCGAGCGGCCGCGCCTGTTCTTCACGCAGTCGCTCGCGCACAACCCCACGGGCTCCGACATCTCGCCGGCCAAGGCCTTTCGCGTGCTGCAGCTGGCGCAGAAGTACAACCTGCTGATCGTCGAGAACGACCCGCTGGCCGACTTCAAGCCGACGGCGTTGCCGCGTCTCTCCGCGCTCGACCAGCTCGAACGCACGATCTACATCGGCAGTTTTTCGAAGTCGTTCTCGGCCGCGCTGCGCGTGGGCTTCATCGCCTGCGGGGCCGACCTGGCGAGCGACCTTGCCGACCTGAAGGCGCTGATCCACGTGAGCAGCTCGGAGTACAGCGAGCGCACGGTCGACGTCATCCTGAGCGAGGGCCACTACCAGCGGCACCTCAAGCGCCTGCAGCAGCGGCTGGGCGAGGCCACGCGCGACGCGCTGAAACTGTTCGATACGGTGGACGCCGAGGTCTTCGCGCGCAGCCCGCAGTCGCTCTACATCTGGGCCGCGCTGCCCGGCGTGGACGATTCGCTGGCCTTCGCGAAAGAGCTGCTGCCGCGCAAGATCGTGATGGCGCCGGGGCGCATCTTCAGTGTCGACTCGACGCAGGTCTCGCGCTGGTCGCGCTTCAATGTCGGCGCCATGGCCGACCCGCGATTCGCGAAGGCGCTGCGCACCGCGCTGCGGCGCCGGTCCAGTCCTTGAATCAGCCCTTGAAGGTGCCGTGCCGGCCCGCACCGCCGGCAAAGCGCGCGGCACCGGCCTCGCCTTCGGCCGCGACGATCGGCACGCCCTGCGCGCCTTCGCGGCGCAGTGCCTCGGCCAGCGGCAGGTCCCATTGTTCGAAGGCGGAGCGGCGGTCGGCCAGCATGCACTGCTGCGGGAAGGCGGCGATCTGCCGTGCCAGTTCCTGTGCGGCAGCGAGCGCGCCGCCCGGCGGCGTGGTGCGGTTCACCAGGCCCATGGCCAGCGCCTCGGCCGCGCCGACGGGGCGGCCTGTGAGGATCAGGTCGAGCGCGCGCCCCATGCCGATGAGGCGCGGCAGCCGCACGGTGCCGCCGTCGATCAGCGGCACGCCCCAACGGCGGCAGAACACGCCGAACACCGCATCGTCGTCGGCCACGCGCAGGTCGGCCAGCAGCGCGAGCTCGAGCCCGCCCGCGACCGCATAGCCGTTCACCGCCGCGATCAGCGGCTTGGACAGCGCCATGCGCGTCGGGCCCATCGGGCCGGCGCCGCCGCCCTCGGGGTCGAGCTCGTTGCGGCGCGCCGGATCGCCGACCGCGCTCAGGTCGGCACCCGCGCAGAAGTGGCCCCCCGCGCCCGTCAGCACGGCCACGCGCAGCGCGTCGTCGGCCTCGAAGCGTTCGAAGGCCGCGCGCAATGCGGCGGCGACCACGCCGTCCACGGCATTGCGTTTGTCGGGCCGGTTCAGCGTGAGCGTGCAGACGGGGCCGTCCACGTCGAAGGTCACGCAGGGCGGGGTGGTCATGGCGGAGTCTCCGGGAAGGTGCGGTGGCGGGGCGGTCCGGCCATCGTAGAAAACATTCCCGGGTTCTCCAACCCCGCCGCGCTCAGATGATGCGGATCACGTCCGTGTCGCCTTCGTCCGGTGCATGCAACCGCGCCACTTCGGTGGCGCGCCGCGTGAGCACCGCGCGCTGGTTGATGTAGCCCTTGTCGGTGATCTCGCCCGCATCGAGGCTGGGCGGTTCGGCCAGCACCAGCGCACAGGCCGGGCATTGCGACGAGCCCGCGCCTTCGTCGCGCACGGCGCGCAGCACCCCGGCGATGCGCGCGGCCAGCGCGTCGGGCGCGAGCGCCGCACCTTGCGGGCTCGCGAACACCAGCATGCCGATCGCGTCGCGGTCGTGGCCCGTGAGCACGATGTCCTGCACATGCGGCGCCAGCAGCGACACCAGCTTCACGCGCAGCGTGCCCACCGACACCCAGGTGCCGGTCGAGAGCTTGAAGTCTTCCGCCACGCGGCCGTTGAAGATCACGCCCTGCGCGGGGTCGCCGGAGTTCGCAAGAAAGCCGGCGTCGCCGATGCGGTAGTAGCCCTCGGCGTCGAAGGCTTCGGCGGTCTCGCGCGGCGCATCGCGGTAGCCGGGGAACACCGAGACGCCCTTGACGCGCATCTCCAGCTTCTCGCCGTTGGGCACGAACTTCAGTTCCAGCCCCGGCAGCGGCGCGCCGATGCAGCCGGCGCCGTCGAGCTGCCAGTGCGCGGAGGTGATCGCGGGCGAGGTCTCGGTCGCGCCCCACGAGGTCGTGAGCCACAGCGGGCGCGTGGGCCGCACACGTTGAGCCACCGCTTCGAGGCGCTGCCAGGTCGAAGGCGCGAGCGCTGCGGCCGCGTAGAAGGCGAGACGCAATCGCGAGAACACTTCGGTGGCGAGTGCGTCGTCGGCTTCGAGGAACGGCAGCAGCATGTCGAAGCCGCGCGGCACGTTGAACAGCAGCGTGGGCTTCACCTCGCGCAGGTTGCGCACGGTCTTCTCGATGAGCCCCGGCGCGGGCCGGCCTTCGTCGATGTAGAGCGCGCCGCCGTGGCACAGCACCATGTGCAGGTTGTGGTTCGCGCCGAAGGTGTGGCTCCACGGCAGCCAGTCGACCAGCACCGGCTTCTCCTGCGTGAGGAAGCGCCAAGTCTGCGCCATCATCTGCTGGTTGGCGCACAGCATACGGTGCGTGTTGATCACCACCTTGGGCTTGCCGGTGGAGCCCGAGGTCAGCAGGTACTTGGCGTGCGTGTCGGGGCCCACGGTGGCGAAGGCCTGCATGACGGCGGGTGTTTCTTTCGCCGCGAGCAATCGGTCGAACGCCATCGCGCCGGGATGCGTGTCGGCGTGGCGGCTGAACACCGTCACGGCCTCGATGCCGCAGCCTGCGAGCGATGCGCCGTACACCGTCGCGTCGGAGGCATAGACCAGCGCCGGTTGCAACGCCTGCAGCATGCCGTGCAGCCGCGACGGGTCTTTGGTCATGCGCGAGTAGGCGCTGGACAGCGAACAGGCCGTGCGGCCGATGTGCATCGTCGCGAGCATCAGCACCGCGTGGTCGATGGCGTTGTCCGAGAGGATCACGACCGGTTTGTTCGCTGGCAGGTTCAGGTCGAGCAGGCCCTGCGCCACCGCGCCGACGGCTGCACGCAGCGCGCGGTAGTCGAGCTTTCGCCAGCCTTCGCCCGTTTCATCGCGCTCGGCAAAGGCCAGCGCGTCGGGCGTTTCGCGCGCCCAGCGTTCGATCCATTCGCCGATGCAGCGTGCATACGGCTGCAACGTCGTCGGCGAGCGCAGCACGAACGAGCCGTCGTCGAGGTCGATGCGCACCGTGCGGGGCGGGGCGATCAGCGTGTCGTCGAGAAGGAAGTCGGTCATGTCAATCCAGCGTACCCGTCTCGGCCTTGGCGCGAATCAGGTTCAACAGCAGGGTGTCGCGAGCAGCCTCGAGGTCGACCGTGTGGCGCGTGCCGAGTTCTTCCGCCACGCCTTGCACCACCTGCTGCTTCAACGCGTCTGTCATCGAAGGCGCGCCCAGGTCCTTCCACCAGTCTTCGATGGGCCCGCCCAGGTGCGCGAGCAAATGCGCGATGCCGCCCGCGCCGCCCGAAAGGTGCAGGTTCATGAACGGCCCCATCACGGCCCAGCGCAGGCCGGGGCCGTGCGCGATGGCGGTGTCGATGTCGGCCACGCTCGCCACGCCTTCGTTGACGAGGTGGAACGCCTCGCGCCACAGCGCAGCCTGCAGCCGGTTCGCGATGTGGCCTTTCACCTCGCGCTTCACGTGGATCGGCCGCTTGCCGATGGCGGCATAGAACGCCATCGCGCGGACGATGACCTCGGCCGAGGTCTGTTCGCCGCCGATCACTTCGACCAGCGGAATCAGGTGCGGCGGATTGAACGGATGCCCCAGCACCACGCGTTGCGGGTGCGCGCAGCCCGACTGCACGCCGCTGATCGCCAGGCCCGACGAACTCGATGCGAGGATCGTCTCGGGTGGCGCCGCCGCGTCCATGCGGCGGAACAGGTCGATCTTGAAATCCATGCGCTCGGGGCCGTTCTCCTGCACGAAGTCGGCCACGGCCACCGCGTCTTCCAGGCTGTCGTGAAAGCGCAGGCGATCGACCGAGGCGCCCTCGGCCAGGCCGAAGCGTTCCAGCGTCGGCCAGTGCTGCGCCACGGCGGCACGCAGCCGGTCTTCGGCGCCGGGCGAGGGGTCGGTCGCGTTCACGTCGAGCCCCTGCGCGAGGAAGTACGCGGCCCAGCTCGCGCCGATCACGCCGGTGCCGACGACGGCGACGCGCTTCACGTCGTTGATGAGGGTCATGCTGATTTCCACCGCGCGCAGCGGCTCTCCGTCTTGGTGGTCCAGGCGGCTTCGCCGGGGATGTTCTCGATCACCTTGTAATAGTCCCACGGCTCCTTCGACTCGGCCGGCGTCTTCACCTGCATGAGGTGCATGTCGTGCACCATGAGGCCGTCGTCGCGCAGCCAGCCGCCCTTGACGAACATGTCGTTGAACTTCGTCTTGCGCAATTGCGCCATCACCTTGTCGGCGTCGTCGCTGCGCGCGGCCTTCACGGCCTGCAGGTACTGCAGCGTGGCCGAGTAGTCGCCGGCATGGAAGGAAGAAGGCATGCGCTTGTGCTTGTCGAAGAAGCGGCGCGCCCAGGCGCGCGATTCGGGGCTCTGGTTCCAGTACCAGCTGTCGGTGAGGTACATGCCCTGCGAGGCCTTCAGGCCCAGCGCGTGCACGTCGTTGATGGTGATGATCATGCCGGCGAGTTTCATGTTCTTGCTGAGGCCGAACTCCGCCGCCGACTTGATGGCGTTCACCGTGTCGCCGCCCGCGTTGGCCAATGCCAGCACCTGCGCCTTCGAGCTCTGCGCCTGCAGCATGAACGACGAGAAGTCGCTCGCACCCAGCGGGTGCTTCACCGAGCCCGCCACCGTGCCGCCGCTGGCCTGCACGGTCTTGGTGGCGTCGCTCTGCAGCGCGGCGCCGAAGGCGTAGTCGGCCGCCACGAAGTACCAGCTCTTGCCGCCGGCCTTGACCACCGCGCTCGCGGTGCCGCGCGCCATGGCCACCGTGTCGTAGGCGTAGTGCACGGTGTAGGGCGAGCAGTACTCGTTGGTGAGGCTCGACGCGCCCGAGCCCACCACGAAGTACGGCTTCTTCTTGTCGGCCGCCACGCCCGCCATGGCAATGGCCGCGCCCGAGTTGACGCCGCCGATCAGCATGTCGACCTTGGTCACGTCGAACCATTCGCGCGCCTTGGCGGCGGCGATGTCGGGCTTGTTCTGGTGGTCGGCCGTGACCAGCTCGATCTTCTTGCCGTCGATGGCGCCGCCCATGTCGGCGATGGCCATGCGGATCGCCTCGGCGCCAGCCGGGCCGTCGTAGTCGCGGTAGATGCCCGACATGTCGCTGATGAAGCCGATGCGGATGGTGTCGTCGGACACCTGGGCGAAGGCATTGGCCGAGAAGGCTGCGACCAGCGCGAGAGCCAGTGCGGTGCGTGAAGTGTTCATGTGTCTTGTCTCTGTTCGTTGTCGTTGTTGTCTGTCTTCAACCGAGTGCGAACTCGGGCCGCGGGCCACCCACGCGCGGCAGGCCCATGATCTGCCGCGCCTCGGCCGGCGTCGCCACGTCCATGTCGAGCTCACGGATCACGCGCACGATGCGCTCGGTGAGCTGCACGTTGGTGGCCAGCTCGCCGTGGCGGAAGTAGAGGTTGTCTTCCAGGCCCACGCGCGCATGTCCGCCCAGCAGCAGCGCCGCCACATTGGCCTCGAGCTGCGACATGCCGATGCCGCTCACGCCGAAGATGGCGCCCTGGGGCAGCGTGTCGACCATCATCTGCAGGTTGCGCGGCGAGTAGGGCATCGCGTTCTGGAAGTTGCGGTGCACGTTCATCACCAGGTTGATGAAGTAGGGCGCGTCGTCATGGCCTTCCTCGATCAGCGTGGTCGTGTCCTGCAGGATGTGCGTGGGGCTGAACACCTCCCACTCGGGCTTGATGCCGCGCGCTTTCATGCCGGCCGCCAGCTCGCGCCCGCGCGTGATCGGCGTGTCCATGAGGATCTGCTTGCCTTCGAAGCTCAGGTTGAGCGTGGTGGCGTCGAGCGTGCACATCTCGGCGCCGGCGTCCATGCCCTTGATGCGCTCTTCCCAGGCAATCTCCCAACGGTCGCCCGCCAGGGGCTTCACCATGTCGCCGTGCACGCCGCCGCCAGTGGAGTTGTTGAGCACGATGTCGCAGCCGGCCGCGCGGATGCGGCTGTTGATGTCGCGGTACACCGCGGCATTGCAGGTGGCGCCGTCGTCGGGGCGGCGCGCGTGGATGGCCGCCACGCTGGCGCCGGCGTTCCAGCAGCGCAGCACGTCGGCGGCGATCTCGGCGGGCTGGGTCGGGAGGTGGGGGTTCTGCGACTTGTGCGCCATGCCGCCGGTGGGGGCGATGGTCACGATCACTTTGCGCTTCGACATGCTCGGGGCTCCTGGGGTCGGTCTGTCAGTCGTTCATGGGGGCGCGCCATTATTTTTTGTGATGCGTTTGTACTCAGTCATCGCGACGACATTCCGGGGCAGGGTTTACGCGGCGCAGGCGCTAAAGTCGTCGTCGCGCCATCGCGCACCAAGGAGCACCCTCTATGAAATTAATGCCCTTCCTGCTGGCCACCGCGGCCGCGTTCACCACCCTCGGCGCCGCCGCGCAACCCGCCGGCCCTGCCACCTGCGACGCCAAGCGCGAAGCCATCGGCCGCGACATCGAGATGGCCAAGTCCAAGGGCCAGAAGCAGCGTGTGCGCGGGCTCGAAACGGCGCTGGCCGAGGTGAACCGCAACTGCACCGACGCCAAGCTGGCGGCCGAGCACCAGCGGCGCATCCGCAGCCAGGAGCGCAAGGTGGCCGAGCGCGAGCGCGACCTGCGCGAAGCCCAGCAGAAGGGACGCGCCAGCAAGATCGCCGACCGCGAGAAGAAACTGCACGAGGCGCAGGCCGAGCTGCAGCACCTCAAGGCCGCGCAGTAAACAAGCAAAAAAAGACAGCATGCCCCCGACCAAGCCGGCGATCCCCGCAGCCTCTTTGACCATTGCCCAGCTGCTGCAAGGCTCGGCCTGGTTCCCGCTGCTCGACGTGGGCGCGGGCGAGCGCGTGCTCGACGAGATGCGCGAGGTCGAGGTGGCGGCCGGCGCCGCGCTGTGCCGGCGCGGTGACACGCCGCTGCACTGGTACGGCACGCTCGAAGGGCTGCTCAAGTGGTCGATCACCTCCAGCGACGGCCGCTCGGTCACGCTGGGCGGGCTGTCGGTGGGCAGCTGGTTCGGTGAAGGCACGCTGCTGCGCGCCGTGCCGCGCTCGGCCGACATCATCGCGCTGCGGCCCAGCCGCGTGGCGCAGCTGCCGCTGGAAACCTTTGAGTGGCTGCACCGCACGCAGCGCGGCTTCGATCACTTTCTGCTGCAGCAGATCAACGAGCGGCTGCACTGGTTCATGGGCAGCTACGCCGCGCACCGCCTGCTCGACGCCGACAGCCAGGTGGCGCGCGCACTGGCCGGCCTGTTCCACCCGTGGCTGCATCCGGGCAGCGAGTCGCATCTGCAGACCTCGCAGGAAGAGATCGCGAACCTGTCGGGCGTGTCGCGGCAGCGGTGCAACGCGGCGTTGAACCGGTTGAAGGAAGCGGGGTTTTTGCACATCGAGTACGGCGGGATCACCGTGACCGACCTCGAAGGGCTGCGGCGCTTCATCCAGGAATGAAGGATTGACTCCCTCTCCCTTGGGGGAGAGGGCGGGGGTGAGGGAGGCGGCCTTGGGCCAAGCGCCGCGCCTCGTCAATCGCACCTGCCCTCACCCTAACCCTCTCCCGCAAGCGGGAGAGGGGACAACACAAGACGATCCCCGCTCAGCGCTTGTGGTGCGATGCCGCCAGCTCGTACACCGGCGTGTCGATCCCTTCCATGCGCGCCTTCAGCTGCAGCGCCAGGAACTGCGAGTAGTGGCGCGACTGGTGCAGGTTGCCGCCGTGGAACCACAGGTTGTCGACCTGCGTCGGCTTCCACATGTTGCGCAGTTCGCCTTCCCACGGGCCCGGGTCTTTCGGCGTGTCGGAGCCCAGGCCCCAGCACTTGCCGACCTTGTCGGCGATCTCGGGCGAGATCAGGTCGGCGAGCCAGCCGTTCATCGAGCCGTAGCCCGTGGCGTACACCAGCAGGTCGGCCGGCAGTTCGGTGCCGTCGGTGAGCGTGACCGAGCGCGCGTTCACGCGCTCGATGTTCACGCCGCTCTTCAGGTGGATGCTGCCGTTGGCCACCAGCTCCGAGGCGCCCACGTCGATGTAGTAGCCCGAGCCGCGCCGCAGGTACTTCATGAACAGGCCCGAGCCGTCCACGCCGAAGTCGAGCAGGAAGCCTGCCTTCTCGAGGCGCGCGTACAGGTCGGCGTCGCGCTTCTTCATCTCCTCGTACACCGGGATGTGGAAGGTGTGCATGATCTTGTAGGGCACCGAGGCGAAGATGAGGTCGCCCTTGTGGTGGTCGATGCCGCTCTTCACCGCCTGCTCGGAATACAGGCCGCCCAGCGCCAGCTCCATGAGCGACTGCGAGGGCGCGATGTGCGTGGACGAGCGCTGCACCATCGTCACGTCGGCGCCGTGCTCCCACAGCGCCGCGCAGATGTCGTGCGCCGAGTTGTTCGAGCCCAGCACCACGCACTTCTTGCCCGCATAGGCCTCGGGCCCGGGGTGCTGGCTGGAGTGGTGCTGGTCGCCCAGGAAGTTCTCGGCGCCCGCCACCTTCGGCACGTTCGGGTAGCCCGACACGCCGAGCGCAAACACCAGCTGCTTCGGGCGCAGCGTCACGGGCTTGCCTTCGCGCTCCACCTGCACCCCCCAGCGCTGCGTGGCTTCATCGAAGCGCGCCTTGGTCGCGTTCGTGGAACTCCAGTAGTTGAGCTCCATGATCTTCGTGTACATCTCGAGCCAGTCGCCGATCTTGTCCTTGGGCGCGAACACCGGCCAGTCGTCGGGGAAGGGCATGTAGGGCAGGTGGTCGTACCAGACCGGGTCGTGCAGGCACAGCGACTTGTAGCGCTTGCGCCAGGAATCGCCGGCCTTGGCGTTGCGCTCCACGATGATCGTCGGCACGCCCAGCCGACGCAGCCGCGCCCCCAGCGCGATGCCGCCCTGGCCGCCGCCGATGATCACCACCTCGGGCTGCTCGGTGTAGCCCAGCGCGGCCTCTTCGTCGCGGCGCTTCTCGAGCCAGTTCTTGCGGCCCTTGTGCACGCCGTGCTCCGCGCCCTTGATGCGGTTGTCGCCGGTCTTTTCCTCGAAGCCCTTCAGCTCGGTCATGGTGGTGAGCAGCGTCCAGGCCTTGCCGTTGCGCAAGCGAAGGTGGCCGCGCCCGCGCGCCACGCGCGTCTCGAAGCTGAACCACGCATCGACCACGCCCTCGGCCTCGGTCGCCTCGCCTTCGAGCGCAAAGGCCGTGGGCTGCGTGTCGGCCAGGCGCGCCTGCAGCATCGCGCGGATGGCGCCGGGGCCTTCCTGCGTGCGCAGGTTCCAGGTGAAGGCGACGAGGTCGCGCCAGTAGCTGTCGGCCTCGAACAGCGAAACGGCCGCGTCGATGTCGCCGCGTGCGAGCGCGGCGGCGAAGTCGGCCAGCCATTGGGCGGCGGCCTGGGTGGGGCCGGTGGTCGGGTCTGTCATTGCATGTCTCCGTTGTGTCGTTGAACGAATCGAATCGCGGCGCGGCAAGGCGCACGCAGGGTTCGTGGCGCAGCTTTCGTGCCGTGCGGAGGGTGACGAGGAATCAAGGGGTTGGCGGTGGTTTTGTCGCAGGCGGCGGGCGTGTCGCATGCGCCGTGCGACGGGCATGCGACGTGGTTGCGACGGGCCGGCGAGCCCACTGAACAGAGGAAGAAAACTTTTGAATTAACTTTTCTGCGGCCGCATCCGCTGCGCCGCAAAAGCTGTGGCGCAGCGGCCACTTCGGCGTGAACTTTTGGTTATGAATCCAAAGCTTTCGTTACATTCGTGAAGCCTTTCGGCGCCGCCGGGAGCGCACAAAAAATCCATACAAAGGACGAGGGACACATGAGGGCAAACATCAGAACCGCGCTCGCCGCGGCAGTGGTCTTGGGACTGGCCGGATGCGGCGGTGGAGGAGGGGGTGGTGGCGGTGGCGGCGGGCTGCCGATCGGTTTCGTTCCGACGCCCGCACCCACGCCGCCCCCAGCGGCAGAGCTGAAGCTCACCGTCGAAATCGCAGGCAGCGTGGCCACCCCCGACGGCGCGGGCACGTACACCGTGCGGCCGGGCCAGGAGGTGGTGGTCAAGTCGAGCGACAGCGTCGCCTGGGCCGCGAGCGGTGGCGGCGGCACGGCCACCCTCACCAACGACGTCGACACCGGCGCCACACAGTGGGTCTCGCGCTTCGCGAACAGCAGCAAGACGGACGCCGCCAGCTACAAACTCGAAGCCTCCGCCTCGGAAGGTCGCACGAAGCAGGTGAACTTCGCGGTCCAGACCGGCAGCTACGACAACGGCGACTACATGGTGTTCGCCGCCAACGGCTCGCGCCAGAAGCTGCACATCGACTTCGATGCGAAGACCTACGACGTGACCGACGCGGCAGGCGACAAGACCTCGGGCACCGTCAGTGCGAACGGCACCACGGGCTGGGTCTTTTCCAACAGCCGCGTTCCCGGCATTCCCAACAACGCGACCTTCCTGACGCTGAAGGACAGCTTCGCCGGCGGGTTCCCGTTCGCCGTGCCCTTCTCGTCGCCGGTGACCTACAAGAACGCGCCGTTCATCGCAACGCGCGCCTTCGTCACCACGCAGGCCAAGCTGGACGGCACGTACGACCGCGCGCGCGTCGACTACACGAGCGCAGACCGCGAATCCGCGATCGCACAAATCCGGATTTCCGATGGCGGCACGGTAATGAAGCAGTGCGTCGACCAGAAGATCTATCGCATCGAGAACTGCCCGAGCAGCAGTGTGGCGACCTCGGCGGTCGCGGCCGACACGGAAGCCGGTCTGTGGACGCTGAAGGACGCCAGTGGCGCGGTCATCGGCAAGTTCGGCATCGCCGTGGTGGAAGGCGACAAGATCTACCTGAGCGCCGGCACGTCGACAGCCCTGGCCAATCAGGTGATGGCCATCGGTGTCCCGGCCGTGGCGACCTATGCGGACTTCAACGCTTCCGGTTGGGCCACGGACGGGGACATCAACCTCTCGGCCGTGTCGCCCGGGCTGTATTCGCTGTCGGCGCCCGCTGGTCCGGTGATCACCAAGTCGCTGGCGCTGACCGCGTTGAGCAGCGACGCCCCTGTCGGCATGCGGGATGCCATCGATGGTGCGGCTGCATCGGATCAGTACTTCGCCATGCGCTCGAGCAAGCTCGACGTTCTGATCGGCAAGCGGGGTCCTTCGTCGCCGACGCGCGGCTACCTGCACATTGGCGTGATCCAGTAACACCACGCTGACCCCAGAAGCCCGCGCGCCGTGACCGGCGTCGCGGGCTTTTTCATGCGCGACGCGACGGCGATGCATGGAATATTGAACGACGTATAAAATTGCACGACGTTCAAATTCAAGGGACTTGCACCGTGACAGAACCCGATCCCCCAGGCCGTCGCGAGCGCCGCCGCACCCAGACGCTCGACCACGTGGCGTCCACCGCCATGCGCCTGTTCGAAGCCCAGGGCTACGACGCGACGACGATGGAGCAGATCGCGCTGCAGTCCGACGTGGCCAAGGGCACGCTCTACAACCACTTCCCGACCAAAGAAGCGATCCTGGCGCACTGGGTGCACCTCGAACTCGTGGTCGATGCGCAGCGCCTGCATGCGTCGATTGACCCGAAGGCCGGTTTCACGGCGCAGCTCACCGGCCTGCTCGATGCCTCGGCCGAATGGTCCGAGCGCTACCGGGCCTACCTGCTCGACTACTTCCGCTTTCGTTTTCTCAACATCGAGAGCGAACTCGGCGGCGGTGGCGACCGCGGCACGCCGCGCGACCTGTCGGGGCTGTTCGAGGCGCTGATTGCCGCCGCCCAGCAGGCCGGCACATTGCGCACCGACGTCTCGGCCGCGCACCTCGCAAGCCTGCTGCACCACCTGTACTTCGGCGCGCTGATGCGCTGGCTCACGCTGCCCGGCCTCGTGCTGCGCGACGAGTTCGCCGTGGTCGTCGACCTCTTCGTCGGCGGCGCACGCGCAGCCCCCAAACCCTCTGCAAGGAGGCGCGCCTCATGAAACTCGCCGTGCTCACCTACGGCACCGAGGGCGACGCGCGCCCGCTCGCCGCGCTGTGCCGCGCACTGGACGACGCGGGCCATGCGTCGGTGCTGCTGGCGGACGCGACCACGCTCGGCGCGGCCGAACGGCTCGGCGTGCGCTCGCAGCCACTGGCCGGCGACATCCGGCAGGCGCTCGGCGGCGTCATCGCGCAGGGCGACAAGCCGGCCGCGGCCGCGAAGGCGCTCGCGGACATCGCCAATGCCAACGCCACGCCCTGGCTGCGCCAGACCGTCGAGACCGCGCAGGGCTGCGACGCGATCGTCTGCGCGGGGCTCGCGGCCTTCGTGGGCCTGTCGGCGGCCGAGGCGCTGGGCGTGCCCGCCATCGGCGCGGGCATGTTCCCGCTCACGCCGACGGCCGCGTTCGCCTCGCCCTTTTTGCCGCCCGCGCGCGTGCCGCGCTTCCTGAACCGCGCGAGCCACCACCTCGTCAACGGGCTGCTCTGGCGTGCCTTCCGGCCGGCCGTGAATGCCGCGCGCGCCGAGGTCTGCGGCCTGCCGCCGCGGCGGCGCCTGTGGACCACGCACCCCGTGCTCTACGGCTATTCGCCGAGCCTGCTGCCGCGCCCCGCCGACTGGCCTGCCAACGCCGCCGTGTGCGGCCAGTGGCTCGCGCCCGCGCCCGACTGGCAGCCGCCAGCGTCGCTGCGCGACTTTCTCGCGGCCGGCGAGGCACCCGTCTACATCGGCTTCGGCAGCATGACGGGCTTCGACAAGGCGCGGCTGCTCGCGGCCCTCGTCGACGGCGTGGCCGGCCGGCGTGCGGTGCTGCACCCCGGATGGAGCGGTCTCGATGTGCGGCAGCTGCCGCCGAACTTCCACGCCATCGGCGACACCCCGCACGACTGGCTGTTTCCGCAGATGGCGCTGGTGGTGCACCACGGCGGCTCGGGCACCAGCCACTCGGCCGCGCGCGCGGGCGTGCCCTCGGTGGTCGTGCCCTTCGCGGGCGACCAGGCGTTCTGGGCGCACCACCTCGCGCAGGCGGGCGTGGCACCGCCCGCGGTGGCGGGTGCCCGGTTCGGCGCCGATGACCTGGCGCGCGGCATCGCGTTCGCGCACGACCCGCAGGTGCGCGCGCGGGCCCGGGCGATGGGCGAACGCATGCGCGCGGAAGACGGCCTGGGCATGGCCGTACGCACCATCGAGCAGATCCTGAGGCGTTAGCCGCGCTGCGGCGCCACGATGCCGAAGCGCTTCATGTGGCGGTACGCCGTGGCGCGGCTGATGCCGAGCGCCTGCGCGGCCCGCGCCACATGCCAGCGGTGCCGCTGCAGTGCGTCGAGCAGGCGCGTGGCGTCAGCGGCGCTGTCTTCATCGTCGACCGGCGCGGGTGCGGCGTCGCGGTGGTCGAGCGACGGACGATGCGGCGCCAGGCGCAGCTCCTCGGGCGTGATGTTCGCACCCGTGCAGAGCGCCAGCGCCAACCGCAGCACATTGCGCAACTCGCGCAGATTGCCCGGCCAGTCATGCGCCATCAGCCGCAGCATCGCGGCCTCCGACAGCCGCGCGGTCGAGCCCATCGCCGCCGCTTCTTCGTGGAACATCGCTTCGATCAAGTAGCGCCGGTCGCGCCGCGCGCGCAGCGGCGGCAGCTTCAGCACCGCGCCGCACAGGCGGTAGTACAGGTCCTCGCGAAAGCGCCCGGCCGCGACCAGCGCCGACAGGTCGCGGTGCGTGGCCGCCACCACCGCAAGGTCCACGCGCTGCGGCGACTCGGCGCCCAGCGGCAGCACCTCGCCTTCGGACAGCACGCGCAACAGCCGCGTCTGCAGCGCCATCGGCATGTCGCCGATCTCGTCGAGAAACAGCGTGCCGCGGTCGGCCTGCGCGATCAGCCCCTTCATGCCCTTGGCGCGGCCGCCCGTGAAGCTGCCGGGCGTGTAGCCGAAGAGCTCGCTCTCGATCAGCGAATCGGGAATGGCCGCGCAGTTCACCGCCACGAAGGGCAGGGCCGCGCGGCGGCTTGCACCGTGCAGTGCGCGCGCCAGCACCTCCTTGCCGCTGCCGGTCTCTCCTTCGACCAGCACATGGATGCCGCGGTCCACCAGGCGGCGCGCCTGCGCGATCAGCTGCTGCATCGCGGGGTCTTCGTCGCCCGCGATGCGTTCGAGCGGCGGCAGGCGGTCCGAAGGTTGGGGCGCCGGCGAGGCGGGCGTCGTGGCCGGCGAGCGCCGCAGGCGCGGCGCGATCAGTGAGGCGTGGTATTCGCCGCCGCCGGGCAGCAGCACCGTGTGCGCGAACGGCAGGGCCGATGCACCGCCGTTGCCCAGGCGCCAGACCGCATCCATCGGCAGGTGCAGCAGCTCCGACACCGCACCGCCCAGCAGGGGGTGCTGCAGCCCCGAGAAAACCTCGCGCGCACCGCCGTTGGCGCCCACCACCGTGCCGCCATCGTCGAAGGCCAGCATCACCTCGCCCGCCACGTCGACCAGCCCGAAGGCACTGCCCAGCCGCAGGATCCAGTGGCCGCGAAAGTGCCGCAGAAAGTCGGCGTCCTCGATCATTCGCGCGTACATCGACACCAGGTGCCGCACCAGGTGCTGGCTCTCGCGCGCCTCGGGTGAGCGCAGCGCCGACACGTCGAGGATGGCCGTGAGCTTGCCGCTGTGGTCGAACAGCGGCGCGGTCGTGCAGGTGAGCGCGATGTGCGTGGCGTCGAAGTGCTCGGTCTGGTGGCAGGTCATCGGCTGCCGCTCGATCAGGCAGGTGCCCACGCCGCAGGTGCCGGCGTGCGCTTCGTTCCAGTCGGCGCCCAGGTACAGGCCCGCGCGGCGCAGCTGGTCGTCCCAGGCCGGGTTGCCGATGTAGTCGACCGTGATGCCCTCGGCATCGGTCAGCAGCACCATGTAGCCCAGCTCGGCCACGCGGCGGTAGATGTCTTCCATGCCCGCGCGCGCCGCGCGCAAGAAGTGCTCGAGCTGCTGCTGGTGCACGCGCACCTCCTGGGCCGGCAGGATGCGCGCGGGCGTCGGCCGCGACGGATCGAGCCCATGGTCGCGCACGCAGCGCGCCCACGACTTGTGCACCAGGCTCGCCGCCGGATCGGCCAGCAGCGCCGTGCCGGTGGCGATCGAATAGACGTTGTCGATGTGGCGCGATTGCAGGGACGTCATGCGCAGCCTCGTGCGTGGGTGGGCGCGGCTCGGGGAGAGGCTGCGCAGCCGGACATGATTCGGCTGTCGCACTGTCGCAGGAGAGAGGTGAAACCCGGTAGTGAGGGGAGGGTGCCTCAAAACTGCCCACCGAGCCGTGTTTGCAAAGGCTTACGACAGGACCGGAAGTACTGAGAAAGCCCAATTTATCGAATTACCGCTTCTTGGGTGGTTGCTTCCCGTGAACGACAGCCGCAAAGATGACGCCGGGAAAGACCTTGTATTCGTTTCCGTTGTCGCCCCATCCCCCACTGGTTTGCATCTCGAGAGGCGGTTCATAGTGCGCCAGAAAATCCGGCTTGATGCTCTGCCTGACGCGTTCCAAGACAGAAGGCATCTGCTCGGCTGCTTCCGCACGCGCTGTCTCGGGGAGCTTTTTCGAAGAGACTTTTCTGCTCACCCGCACCACGAGGAGACCGACCGACGTCGGATGCGGATACGAAACTCGGTCGGTGCACAAGTGTGTCAGCGCCTCTGCCGACTGCTGCTGCACGCTCTTCCAGCGTGCTGCGAGCCCGCGCCTGACGGCGACATCTCCCAAGGAGGAAATCGAGATCTGCTTGAGCTCCAGCGCGAGGCTCCGTTTGCCGTAGGTCGCGAAGAAATCCACACGCCCATTGCGGTCTGCGCCCACCTTGCCACGCTTGCCGAGCGCGCCGGGGCGAAGGATTGCGTACTCCGGGCGCGATACAGGACAGACGGACGACAGCGCGTTGGCGAAGAGCCCCGAAACCTGTCGTTCGTTTGCGAGCAGCGGAGGCCAGCAAAGGGCCTCAGGCTGGTTGACGCCGGCCACTGAATTGATCAGGTGTTCATTGAGGAAGTAGCGGTAGTTGCCCGCTATCACTTCCACGACCAGTTGTTCCAAGAACGTCTGGATGTTTCCGTAGGCCGGATCGGTTGCCCGAATGAGATCGACCTGCCTGATGATCTTGAGCATTGATTTGTCCTCCCTGTTGTAAGTCGAGCCACTCTACGCAGCCCGACATCGTGTGACCAGCGTCGCCCCTTGGCGCACTCCGTCACGGTGACAAATACAACACGAAAACCTCACACGCCCAGCAGCTCCTCCAGCACCTTCGGCTCCGCCAGCAAATCGGCCGACGCCCCATGCCGCACGATCTGCCCTTTCTCCATCACCACCGCCAGGTCCGTGTGCGCGAGCACCTTGCGGTAGTCGCGGTCGACGATCAGCGTGGCGATGCCAGTGCTGCGGATCTCGCTGATCACGCGCCAGATCTCGGCCACGATCAGCGGGGCGAGGCCTTCGGTGGCCTCGTCGAGGATCAAGAGGCGCGGGTTGGTCATGAGCGCGCGGCCGATCGACAGCATCTGCTGCTCGCCGCCCGACAGCTGCTGGCCACCATGCGAGAGCCGTTCCGACAGGCGCGGAAAGGTGGCCATCACGCGGTCGAAGGTCCAGGCGCGCTGGCCGTCGACGCCGGCGCGTTCGCTCATCACGAGGTTCTCGCGCACCGACAGGTTCGGAAAGATGCCGCGGCCCTCGGGCACGTAGCCGACGCCCAGTCGCGCCATCTTCTCGGGCGGCAGGCCGGTGACGGTGCGGCCGTCGACCTGCACTTCGCCTGACGCCGGTCGCACGTAGCCCATGACCGTGCGGATGAGCGTGGTCTTGCCCATGCCGTTGCGCCCGAGCAGACCGACCGAGGTCGCCGCCGGAATGCCGGCGTGCACGCCGCGCAGGATGTGGCTGTTGCCGTAGTAAGTGTTGAGGTCGCGAACGATCAGCATTTTCAGTGTTGCTCCTCGCCGAGGTAGGCCGTGCGCACTTCGGGGTTCTCGCGAATTTCTTGTGGGTTGCCGGTCGCGATGACGGTGCCGTTCACCATCACGGTGATGCGGTCCGCGATGCGGAACACGGCGTCCATGTCGTGCTCCACCAGCAGGATGGCATGCGTGGCCTTCAGCCGCGCGAGCAGCGTGAGCATGCGGTCTGTTTCTTCGGCGCCCATGCCGGCGAGCGGCTCGTCGAGCAGCAGCACGCGCGGGTGGGTGGCCAGGCACATCGCCACTTCGAGCTGGCGCTGCGCGCCGTGGCTCAACGTGCCGGCGATGCGTCGCGCTTCGGCCGTGAGGCCGGCGGCGTCGAGCGCGGCGTCGGCCGATGCGTTGCTGGTGGCGCAGCGCTGCGACGACTGCCAGATCGCCCACGGTTTCGCCGTGGCGGCCTGCGCGGCGAGGCGGCAGTTCTCGTGCACGCTGAACTCCGGGAAGATGGTGGTGCGCTGGTAGCTGCGGCCCACGCCGTCGCGGGCGCGGCGCGACTGCGCGCGCGCGGTGATGTCCACGCCGTCGAGCGCGATGCGGCCTTCGGAGGCCTCGATCTCGCCCGAGAGCATGTTGATGAGCGTCGACTTGCCGGCGCCGTTGGTGCCGATCACCGCATGCACTTCGCCGATGTGCAGGTCGAGCGTGACGGCGTTCACGGCCGTGAGGCCGCCGAAGCGGCGCGTGAGTTTGTCGACGGACAGCAGTGCGGTCATGGTGTTGCTCCTTCCCCTTCCGGGGGAAGGTAGGGATGGGGGCACGCGGCCTTCGAGGCTGCGCGGCGTTGGAGGCCGCTTGCCCCCACCCCGGCCCTCCCCCGGGAGGGGAGGGAGAAATTCAAAGTCGAAGCCAGAGCGCGGGTCATGCGCCTCCCTTCGGCGACAGGCGCTGCACCAAACCGATCAGCCCCTTCGGCAACAACGCCACGAACACGATGATCGCAATGCCCAGCGTCAGTTGCCAGTGGTCCGCCAGCGGGCCCATCACGGCATGCGTCGAGAAGACTTCCTTCAGCAGCGTGAAGGCCACGGCACCGATCACCGCGCCGCGCAGGTGGCCCAGGCCACCCAGGATCACCATCAGCAGCACCTCGCCCGAGTTGTGCCAGGCCATCAGCTCGGGGTTGACCACGCCGTCGCGCGAGGCCAGCAGAAAGCCCGCGAGCCCGGCCAGTGCGCCCGCGAGCACGAAGGCCGCGAGCTTGTAGCCGTACACCGGAAAGCCCGCGGCGCGCATGCGCTGCTCGTTCACGCGGATGCCCGCGAGCGCCGCACCGAAGCGCGAGCGGCGCACCAGCGCGAGCAGGCCGTAGGTGAACACCAGCGAAGCGAGCACCACGTAGAACAGCACGCGGCGGTTTTCCATGTCGAGCGCGCCGAGGGCGGGGCGCACGTACAGGTAGATGCCGTCGCTGCCGCCACCGACCTTGGTGTCGTGGAACACGAAGAAGGCCATCTGCGCAAAGGCCAGCGTGACCATGATGAAGTACACGCCGCGCGTGCGCAGGCTCAGCGCACCGACGAACAGCGCATACAGCGCCGCCGCGCCCATCGACAGCACCAGCAGCACCGCGAAGTTGCCGCCCTCGCTGCCCGAGGCCAGCACGGTGACGTACGCGCCGATGCCGTAGAAGGCCGCATGGCCCAGGCTCACGAGCCCGGTCATGCCCACCAGCAGCTCCAGGCTGAGCGCGAAGATCGACAGGATCATCACCTTGACGATGAAGTCCGACGCGTAGTTGCCCAGCAGCGGGCCGGCCACGGCGAGGGCGATGGCGCACAGCACGGGCACGACGAAGGCGCCGCGCCGCGGCGACGAAGACACAGACGCAACCACGGGGCTCATGGCCGCCTCCCCATCAAGCCTTCAGGCTTCCAGATCAGCACGATGGCCATCAGCAGGTAGATGCCGATGCCGCTGAGGTCGGCGAAGAACACCTTGCCGAAGGTGTCGACGAAGCCCACCAGCAGCGAGGCCACGAGCGCGCCGGTGATCGAGCCGATGCCGCCGATCACCACCAGCACGAAGCAGATGATGAGCACGCTCGCGCCCATGTTCGGGTACACCGAGGACATCGGCGCGGCGATCATGCCGGCGAGCGCCGCGAGCGCCACGCCGGCCGCGAACACGATGCGGTACAGCCGCTTCACGTCGATGCCCAGGCCGCGCACCATGTCGCGGTTGCTGGCGCCGGCGCGGATCATCATGCCCAGGCGCGTGCGGTTCACCACGTAGTACAGGCCCACAGCCAGCACGATGCAGGCGGCCGAGGCGAACAGGCGATACCACGGGTAGCTCATGACGTTGCCCAGCGCGAAGCTGCCGTCGAGCCACGCGGGCACCTTCACGCCGTGCACGTCGTTGCCCACGAAGATGGAGCGAAGTTCTTCGAACACCAGAATGAGCCCGTAGGTCATGAGCACCTGCTGCAGGTGGTTGCGCTGGTAGAGGTAGCTGAAGAAGGCCCACTCCAGCACGTAGCCGAAGATCGCGGCCAGCACCACGCCGGCCACCAGCATCAGCAGAAACTGGTCGCCGAACAGCGGCGCCAGCGAGAACGCCAGGTAGGCGCCGATCATGTAGAAGCTCCCGTGCGCGAGGTTGATGACGCCCATGATCCCGAAGATCAGCGTCAGCCCCGAGGCCACGAGAAAGAGCAGCAGGCCGTACTGAACGGAGTTCAGGCACTGCACGAGAAAGGTTCCGAAATCCACCGTGAGATCCCAGTTGGTTGTGGTTGCCGCAAGGCGGCTCGCAGCCCCGTGAACTTGATCGGGGGCCGCGAGGGAACGAGACGAACGTCGGGGCTTGTGGCCCGCTACTTACTTACATCCGGCAGCCGCGAGCCGGGTCCGAGAGGCCCTTGATCGCGGTGCTCACCAGCTTGTTTTCCTTGCCTTCCACCTTGCGCAGGTAGATGTCCTGCACCGGGTTGTGCGACTTGCTCATCGTGAAGGTGCCGCGCGGGCTGTCGATCTTTGCCTTCTCGATCGCGCCCGTGAACTCGGCCTTCTTCGAGATGTCGCCCTTGGTGGCATTCAGGCCCACGCCCAGCATCTGCGCGGCGTCGTAGCCCTGCACCGCGTACACGTCGGGCTGCAGCTTGAACGACTTGGCATAGGCCACGCGGAAGGCGTTGTCGCGCGGGGTGTTCAGGCCGTCGGCGTAGTGCAGCGTGGTGAGCATGCCTTGCGCCGATTCGCCCTGCGCGTCGAGCGTGCCGTCGGTCAGGAAGCCGGGGCCGTACAACGGGATGGTCTTGTTCAGGCCGGCGGCCTGGTAGTCCTTGACGAACTTCACCGCGCCACCGCCCGCGAAGAAGGCGTACACCGCATCGGGCTTGGCCGCCGCGATCTCGGTCAGCAGCGCCTGGAACTCCACGTTGGGGAAGGGCAGCGTGAGCTGCTTGTCGACCTTGCCGCCGTTCTTCTCGAAGCCTTCCTTGAAGCCGTTGACCGACTCTTCGCCGGCCGCGTACTTCCAGGTGATGGTCATGACCTTCTTCTTGCCCTGCTGCTTGGCCGCCACTTCGCCCATGGCGAAAGCCGGCTGCCAGTTGCTGAACGAGCTGCGGAAGATGTTGGGTGCGCACATGGGGCCCGTCACGGCGTCGGCGCCGGCGTTCGGCACGATGAGCACGGTGCCGCTTTCCTTGGCGGCCTTGGCCATGGCCATGGCCACGCCCGAGTGCACGGTGCCGACGATCACGTCGACGTTGTCGCGCTTGATGAGCTTGTTGACGTTGTCGGTGGCCTTGGCGGGGTCGGACTCGTCGTCGACCTTGAAGTATTCGATCTCGCGGCCCGCGAGCTTGCCGCCCTGCTGTTCCACGTAGAGCTTGAAGCCGTTTTCAATGGCCACGCCCAGGGCGGTGTAGGTGCCGCTGTAGGGCAGCATCAGGCCGACCTTGAGCTTGCCCGTGCCCTGTGCGCCGGCAGCAGTGGCCAGTGCGGCGAGGGCGATGGCCGTGAGCGCCAGGCGCGCGGTGCGAAGGTTCGTCATGGTGTCTGTCTCCTGTTGTTGGTGATGAAAGAAGCGGTCGCGACGATGACACGATCCGGCTGATCGCGATGCGGGGAATGCCCGCATTCAGGGATTTCGAGCAGCTCGCATGTCCCACTGACGCGCGGTGCGATGTCGCGGATCTGCGCGAGCGTGCCGTATTCGTCGTCGATGCCCTGCACCGCGAGCACGGGGCAGCGGATGGTGGCCAGCTCGGCCTCGATGTTCCAGTCGCGAAAGGGCGGGTGCAGCCAGATGCGGTTCCAGCCCCAGAAGGCCGAGTCGGCGCTGTCGTGGTAGCGGCCGAGCCTGGCGGGCAGGTCGGTCGTGCGGTAGGCGGTGCGCGCGATCTCGATGTTCGCGACCGTCTTGTCTTCCACGAAGAGGTGCGGCGCGAGCACCACGAGGCCTTCGACCTTGTCGGGGAAGCGCGCGGCGTACAGCAGCGAGATGGAGCCGCCGTCGCTGTGGCCGAAGAGCCAGGGTTTTTCGTCGCCGAGCTTCAGCGCGGCGAACAGTGCGGGCAGCACTTCGTGCGCCTGGCGGTGCATGAAGTCGACGTCCCAGATCTCGTCGTCGGCGCGCGGCGTGGAGCGGCCGTAGCCGGGGCGCGAGAACACGAGGCCGCGCGCACCGGCGGCTTCGCAGACCTGGGCGGGGAAGTCCTTCCACATCGCGACGGAGCCCAGGCCTTCGTGGAGGAAGACGATGAGGGGGGCGTCGGGGCCGCGCTTGGGGGCGATCCACTGGCACTCGATGCGGATGGGGCGGCCGCGCCAGTCGATGGTGGCGAAGTTGATGGCGCTCATCGCATGGCTCCCGGCTGTTGCTCCCTCTCCCTCTGGGAGAGGGCGGGGGTGAGGGCCAGCGGCGCTGGCGAAGGCTGTGCGTGGGTGAAGGCCGATGCCCTCACCCTGACCCTCTCCCAGAGGGAGAGGGGACAACGCGGGAACCTCGTGCTCATGCCTGCTTCTCGCGTTCACGCAACCGGAAGCGCTGGATCTTCCCGGTGGCCGTCTTCGGCAGCTCGCTCACAAACTCCAGGAACCGCGGGTACTTGTACGGCGCCAGCCGCTCCTTCACGAACGCCTTGAGTTCGTCCTCAGTCACCGCAGCGCCATCCTTCAGCACCACGAACGCCTTGGTCTTCGTCAACCCATCCGCGTCGTCCTTCCCGATCACTGCGGCCTCGAGCACGGCCGGGTGCTGCATCAGCGTGGCCTCGACCTCGAAGGGCGACACGTAGATGCCGCTGACCTTGAGCATGTCGTCGCTGCGGCCCGCGTAGGTGAAGTAGCCGTCGGCATCGCGCGTGTACTTGTCGCCGCTCTTGGTCCAGCCGCCCTGGAAGGTGTCGCGCGACTTCTCGCGGTTGCACCAGTACATGAGCGCCGAGCTCGGGCCGCGGATGTACAGGTCGCCGACCTCGCCGTCGGGCACGGGGCGGCCGTCTTCGCCGCGCAGCTCGACCTCGTAGCCGTCCACCGGTTTGCCGGTGGTGCCGTAGCGCACGTCGCCGGGGCGGTTCGAAATGAAGATGTGCAGCATCTCGGTGGAGCCGATGCCGTCGATGATCTCGCAGCCGAAGTGCGCCTTGAAGCGCTGCGCGATCTCGCCCGGCAGCGCTTCTCCGGCGGACGAGCACATGCGCAGTGCGACCGCATCGCGCGCCGGCAGCTTGGGCGAGGCGAGCATGCCCGCGAAGCCTGTGGGTGCGCCGAAGAACACGGTCGGTTGGTGTTCGGTCCAGCGGCGGAAGGTCGCGTCGGGCGTGGGGCGCTCGGCCATCAGCACGACGGTGGCGCCGACCGACAGCGGGAAGGTCAGCGCATTGCCCAGGCCGTACGCGAAGTACATCTTGGCGGCCGAGAAACACACGTCGTCTTCGGTGAGGCCGAGCACGGGCTTGCCGTAGAGCTCGGCGGTCCACCACAGGTTGGCGTGCGTGTGCACCGTGCCCTTGGGCTTGCCGGTGGAGCCGGAGGAATAGAGCCAGAAGCCGGGGTCGTCCGACGCGGTGAGTGCCGGTGCGGGCTGGGGCTCGGCGGCGGTGAGTGCGGCCTCGAACTCTTGCGCGCCCTCGGGCAGCGCGCCCGTCGGTTGCGACACGAACAGCGTCTGCACTTCATGGCCGCCGCGCGACATCGCGTCCTGCAAGGTCGGCAGCAGCGCACCCGACACCAGCACCGCCTGCGCGCGGCTGTGGTCGAGCATGTAGGCGTAGTCGTCGGGCGTGAGCAGCGTGTTCACGGCGACGGGCACGATGCCCGCGTAGAGGCAGCCCAGAAAGCTCACGGGCCAGTCGTTGCCGTCGAGCATGAGCAGCAGCACGCGCTCTTCGCGGCGCAGGCCTGCGGCTTTCAACGCGGCGGCCAGGCGCCGCGCGCGGTCTTCGAGCTGGCCGTAGCTCAGCGTGCCGCGGTCGTCGATGTAGGCGGTGCGTTCGGCGCGGCCGCGGTTGAGGGCGAACAGGTGTTCGGCAAAGTTGAATCGTGCGGGCAGGCTGCTCATCGTGTGTCTCCTTGGGGCCTGTGCGGGGGCTAGAGGCCGAGGGCGGCGAGCACGCCGGGGCTCGCCTGCACCGCGCTCTTGCGGTGATAGAAGTCGAGCGCGCGCAGGCCGCCCAGCTCGGCGCCGCCGCCCGCGCGGCCGGGGCCGCCGTGCATCGACATCGGCATCACGTTGCCGTGGCCGGTGTGAGCCTGCGCCACCTCGGGCGTGATGACGTGCACGCGGCCATGGCTCGGTGCGACCGACAGCGCGGCCTGGGCGAGCGCGGCATCGTCGCTGCCGTAGAGAGAGGTGACGAGCGAGCCCTGGCCACGGTGCGCGAGCGCGATGCCGTGTGCCAGGTCGTTGTAGGGCAGCAGCGTGGCGACCGGGCCGAACACTTCCACGTCGTGCACGCGCTGCGCCGCATCGGCGTCGCGCGCGCCCAGCAGCACGGGGCCGATGCAGGCGGCCACGGCCGGGTCGGCGTCGATGAGGGGCTTGCTGCTGCTGTCGTGCAGCACGGTGGTTTGCGCGGCCAGTGCGTCGAGGCCGTCGCGCACCGCGTTCAGTTGTGCGCGGCTCACGAGCGAACCCATGCGCACGTTCTCGTTGCGCGGGTTGCCGACGGTCACGCCCGCGAGCTTGGCGCCGATGGCTTCGGCGGCGGCGTCGTACACCTCGGCCGGCACCAGGATGCGGCGGATGGCGGTGCACTTCTGGCCCGACTTGACCGTCATCTCGCGCACCACTTCGCGCACGAGCAGGTTGAAGGCCTCGCTGCCGGGCGCGGCGCCGGGCAGCAGCAGGGCGCTGTTGAGGCTGTCGGCCTCGATGTTCACGCGCACCGAACGCTCGGCCACGGCCGGGTGCGAACGGATGAGGGCGGCCGTCTCGGCCGAGCCGGTGAACGAGACCACGTCGAAGGGCTGCAGCTGGTCCATCAACCCGGCCGAGCTGCCGCAGATGACCGACAGCGCGCCGGCCGGCAGCACGCCCGCATCGACCACGTCTTTCACCATGCGCTGCGTGAGCCAGGCGGTGGCCGTGGCGGGCTTCACGATCACGGGCACGCCCGACAGCAGTGCGGGCGCGGCCTTTTCCCACAGGCCCCACGAAGGGAAGTTGAAGGCGTTGATGAACAGCGCCACGCCGTGCGTCGGCACCTGCAGGTGCTGCGACTGGAACACGGGCTCCTTGCCGAGCTTCACGGCGTCGCCGTCGCGCAGCGCGCGCACGTCGCCGAGCGCGTCACCCCACTTGGCGTACTGGCCGAGCGTGAAGATCGCGCCGTCGATGTCGACGGCCGAGTCGTTCTTCACCGTGCCGCAGTTCGCGGTGGCGATCTCGTAGTACGCGTCGCGGTTCGCCTGCAGCACCTTCACGATGGCTGCGAGCAGGCCGGCGCGTTGGCGGTAGGTGAGGGCGCGCAGCGCGCGGCCGCCCTGTGCGCGGGCGAAGCTGAAAGCTTCGGGCAGGTCGAGGCCGGTGGCGTCGACGCGTGCGAGTTCGGTGCCGAGCACCGGGTCGAACAGGGGCGTGCCGGCGCCCGTGCCGCTTTGCCAGCGGCCGGCGACGTGGTTGGCGAGAAGGTCGGTCATGGGGTGAACTTGATCTGCCCTTCGGGCAGGAGATAGAGAACCAGCGCGCGGCCTTGGGCTACGGTCGGGCGGTGTGCGGTGCCGGGCCCGTAGACGCACCAGCCCGCGGGCCGTCCGTCGAAGGTGGCGGCGGGGGTGTCGTCGAGCGGCATGATCAGGTCGATCTCGCCGTTCGGGTGCGAGTGGTGCGGGCCGGCGAGGTCCTGCATGTCGACCACGTCGACCGAGAAGCGATGCAGCGTGTCTTCGGCCTTGAAGACGCGGCCGTACTTGATGCCGCCGCCTTCGCGGTCGCACAGCCAGCCTTCGGCAACGCCGCCGATGCAGGCCTGGCGCAGTTGCGCAAAACGGGCGCTGCCGGCGCCGTGGGTGGTGTTGAGCCACTGGTCGAGCGTGTCGTCGAGCGGCTGGCCGGCGATCTCGGCGGTCAGGCCGGCGATCAGCTGGTGAAATGCCGCCTTGCCGGTGGCGGGCGTGGAGGTGTCGGACATCGTGGGCCTCGAACGGATGAACTATCGACTTCTTGCAGGAAGGCTGCGCGTGCAGTATCTTGCGTGTGATCGAACAATAAGCAGCGAGACAACAGGTGTCAAGCAATATAGTGCATCTATGGTGTTTACCCTGAGCGCGCACAATCCCGGCGAAGAACGAGGAATGGCATGAACGAGCATGTAGACGCGGTGCTGGCCACCGCGCCCGAGGGCGGCCAAAGCAACAGCGCCGCCGTGGCCGGGGAGGCCAAGAACCCGCTGCTGGTGGCACTGGGCGACCGCGTGCGCAACCTGCGCGCGCAGCGCGGCCTCACGCGCAAGGCGGTGGCCTTGTCGGCCGACGTCTCGGAGCGCCACCTGGCGAACCTGGAATACGGCATCGGCAACGCATCGATCCTGGTGCTGCAGCAGGTGGCCGGGGCGCTGCACTGCTCGCTGGCCGAGCTGGTGGGCGACGTGACGACCAGCTCGCCCGAGTGGCTGCTGATCCGCGAACTGCTGGAGCACCGCAGCGAGGCCGACCTGCGCCGCGTGCGTGTGGCGCTCGGCGAGATGCTGGGCACGGCCTCGGTCGACCCGGCGCGGCACCGGCGCATCGCGCTCGTGGGGCTGCGCGGCGCGGGCAAGTCGACGCTGGGGCAGATGCTGGCCGAAGACCTGGAGATTCCGTTCATCGAACTGAGCCGCGAGATCGAGAAGCTCGCGGGCTGCAGCGTGCGCGAAATCCACGACCTCTACGGCACCAACGCCTACCGCCGCTACGAGCGCCGCGCGCTCGAAGAAGCGGTGCAGATCTACAGCGAGGTGGTCATTGCCACGCCCGGCGGCATCGTGTCCGACCCGGCCACCTTCAACGAGCTGCTGGCCCACTGCACCACCGTGTGGCTGCAGGCCGCGCCCGAGGAGCACATGGGCCGCGTGGCCGCGCAGGGCGACACCCGCCCGATGGCCGCCAGCAAGGAAGCGATGGAAGACCTGCGCCGCATCCTGAACGGGCGCGCCGCGTTCTATTCGAAGGCGGACCTGTCGGTCGATACGAGCGGAAAGACGCTGCAACAGAGCTTCCAGGCGCTGCGCACGGTCGCCCGCCAATCCATAGGCTTGGTCTAGGCCGCTGCATCTGAAAAAAAGCACAACAGGCATTGACTTGCCTGTTTGCATGCAGCATGATGCATGTCATCGGAACAGGGAAGTGCATTATTATTCCTGTTCACGGTTTTCTGAACACAGCCCCACAGGAGACTTCCGCATGACCGACACCACGCTCCAGGCGCCCCAGCGCGTCGACTACCGCATCGAACCTGCTCAGTACCGCCACTGGTCGCTGAGCTTCGACGGCGCGATTGCGCGCCTCACGCTCGACATCGCGGAAGACGGCGGCATTCGCCCCGGCTACAAGCTCAAGCTCAACAGCTACGACCTGGGCGTGGACATCGAGCTGAACGACGCGCTCAACCGCATCCGCTTCGAGCACCCCGAAGTGCGCAGCGTGATCGTCACCAGCGGCAAGGACCGCATCTTCTGCTCGGGCGCCAACATCTTCATGCTGGGCGTGTCGAGCCACGCCTGGAAGGTGAACTTCTGCAAGTTCACCAACGAGACGCGCAATGGCATGGAAGACACCTCCAAGCATTCGGGCCTGAAGTTCCTCGCAGCCGTGAACGGCGCCTGCGCCGGCGGCGGCTACGAGCTGGCACTGGCCTGCGACGAAATTTTGCTGGTGGACGACCGCTCCTCGTCGGTCTCGTTGCCCGAAGTGCCGCTGCTCGGCGTGCTGCCCGGCACCGGCGGCCTGACCCGCGTGACCGACAAGCGCCACGTGCGCCACGACCTTGCCGACATCTTCTGCACCAGCGTCGAAGGCGTGCGCGGCCAGCGCGCGGTCGACTGGCGCCTGGTCGATGCGGTGGCCAAGCCCGCGCAGTTCCCCGCCGCCGTGCAGGAACGCGCCACCCAGCTCGCCGCCGGCAGCGACCGCCCCGCCGGCGCCAAGGGCGTGGCCCTGACCCGCGTCGAGCGCACCGACAGCGCCGACGGCATCGCGTATGCCCACGTCAACGTGCAGATCGACCGCAGCAAGCGCACCGCGACGATCACCGTGAAGGCGCCCACCGGCACGCAGCCGACCGACATCGCCGGCATCGAAGCCGCCGGCGCCGCCTGGTGGCCGCTGGCCGTGTGCCGCGAGCTCGACGACGCCATCCTCAACCTGCGCACCAACGAACTCGACGTCGGCACCTGGCTGCTCAAGACCGAAGGCGACGCCGCCGCCGTGCTCGCCTCCGATGCCGTGATGTTCGCCAACAAGGACCACTGGCTGGTGCGCGAAACCATCGGCGGCCTGCGCCGCACGCTGGCGCGCCTCGATGTGTCGTCGCGCAGCCTGTTCGCGCTGGTCGAGGCCGGCTCGTGCTTCGCCGGCACGCTGGCCGAGCTGGCCTTTGCGGCCGACCGCACCTACATGCTCGCGCTGCCCGACGACGCCGCGCGCGCACCGAAGCTCACGCTCAACGAATTCAACTTCGGCTTCTTCCCGATGGTGAACGACCAGAGCCGCCTGCAGCGCCGCTTCTATGAAGAGGCCGCGCCGCTCGAAGCCGCGCGCGCGGTCGCCGGCCAGGCGCTCGACGCCGACGAGGCCATGAAGCTCGGCCTCGTGACCGCCGCGCCGGACGACATCGACTGGGACGACGAGATCCGCATCGCCATCGAAGAGCGCGCCGCCATGTCGCCCGACGCACTCACCGGCCTCGAAGCCAACCTGCGCTTCGCAAGCAAGGAGAACATGGCCACCCGCATCTTCGGCCGCCTCACGGCCTGGCAGAACTGGATCTTCAACCGCCCCAACGCCGTCGGCGAAAAGGGCGCGCTGAAGGTCTACGGCACCGGCCAGAAAGCCGGCTTCGACCTGAACCGCGTTTGAGCACAGAGCAGCAGTCCGCACAACCCAAGGAACAACGATGAGCACGATCAACTACAGCGAGAAGATCCCCAACAACGTCAACCTCGGCGAAGACCGCACGCTGCAGCGCGCGCTCGAAGGCTGGCAACCCAACTTCATCAACTGGTGGGACGACGTGGGCCCCGAAGGCTCGACCAACCACGATGTGTACCTGCGCACGGCCGTGAGCGTCGACCCGCAGGGCTGGGCGCAGTTCGGCCACGTGAAGATGCGCGATTACCGCTGGGGCATCTTCCTGAACCCGGGCGACGCCAACCGCGAAGTGCACTTCGGCGACCACAAGGGCGAGAAGGTCTGGCAGGACGTGCCCGGCGAACACCGCGCCAACCTGCGCCGCATCATCGTCACGCAGGGCGACACCGAGCCCGCCTCGGTCGAGCAGCAGCGCCACCTGGGCCTCACGGCGCCGTCGATGTACGACCTGCGCAACCTGTTCCAGATCAACGTCGAAGAAGGCCGCCACCTGTGGGCCATGGTCTACCTGCTGCAGAAGCACTTCGGCCGCGACGGCCGCGAAGAGGCCGACGCGCTGCTGCAGCGCACCTCGGGCGACGCCAACAACCCGCGCATCCTGGGCGCCTTCAACGAGAAGACGCCCGACTGGCTCGCGTTCTTCATGTTCACGTACTTCACCGACCGTGACGGCAAGTTCCAGCTGGCCGCGCTGGCCGAGAGCGCGTTCGATCCGCTGGCGCGCACCACGAAGTTCATGCTGACCGAAGAGGCGCACCACATGTTCGTGGGCGAGAGCGGCGTGTCGCGCGTCATTGCGCGCACCGCGCAGGTCATGAACGAGCTGAAGACCGACGACGCGCAGAAGATCCGCGCCGCCGGCTGCATCGACCTGGGCACCATCCAGCGCTACCTGAACTTCCACTACTCGGTGACCATCGACCTGTTCGGCGCCGACCAGTCGAGCAACGCCGCCATCTTCTACAGCTCGGGCCTGAAGGGCCGCTACGAAGAAGGCAAGCGCGACGACGACCACGTGCTCAAGGGCCAGACCTACAAGGTGCTCGAAGTGAAGGAGGGCCAGCTCGTCGAGAAGGACGTGCCGATGCTCAACGCACTGAACGAGGTGCTGCGCGACGACTTCATCAAGGACTCGGTGTCCGGCGTCGGCCGCTGGAACAAGGTGCTCGAGAAGGCCGGCATTCCCACGCGCCTGAGCGTGCCGCACAAGGCTTTCAACCGCCAGATCGGCGCACTCGCCGGCATCAAGATGTCGCCCGAAGGCCGCGTGGTGAGCGAGGTCGAATGGGCCGCCAAGCGCGACGAATGGCTGCCGAGTTCCGAAGACTTCGCTTTCGTGGCATCGTTGATGGGCCGCGTGATCGAGCCGGGCAAGTTCGCGGGCTGGATCGCACCGCCGGTGATGGGCATCAACCGCCAGCCGGTGGATTTCGAATACGTGCGTTTCGGTTGATTAGGGATTTCGGTATTGCTCCTTCCCCCACTGGGGGAAGGCTGGGATGGGGGCAAGCGGCGATAGCGCCCACGACAGAGGCCGCTTGCCCCCACCCAACCCTCCCCCAAAGGGGGAGGGCTTCAGGTTAGGAGAACAACATGGACATGGTCGTTGAAGCCGGGGTCATCAAGCAGCACCTGATCGACCCCGAGATCTGCATCCGCTGCAACACCTGCGAGGCGACCTGCCCCGTGAACGCGATCACGCACGACGACAACAACTACGTTGTGCGTGCGGACGTCTGCAACGGCTGCATGGCCTGCATCTCGCCGTGCCCCACGGGCTCGATCGACAACTGGCGAACCATGCCTTTGGTGCGCGCGTACACCATCGAAGAACAGCTCACGTGGGAAGAACTTCCCGCCGAGCTGTCGCCCGAAGAACTCGAAGCCGCGGGCGTGTCCGGCGCTTCCGCTGAGGCTGCAGAAGCGCCCGCGCAGACGCAGGCCCAGGCCGCCGCCGAAGCCACCGAGCCGGTCTTCAACTCCGCGCAGTACGGTGCCAGCGTGCCGCCCTGGTCGGCCGCGCACGCGTACACCAACCTCTTTCCGCCGAAGACACCGACCACCGCCACCGTGGTGGGCAACTTCAACTGCACCGAAGCCGGCTTCGACAGCGAGACGCACCACATCGTGCTCGACTTCGGCGTGGTGCCGTTCCCCGTGCTCGAAGGCCAGTCGATCGGCATCGTGCCGCCGGGCGTCGATGCCATCGGCAAGCGCCACCATGCGCGCCAGTACTCCGTGGCCAGCCCGCGCAACGGCGAGCGCCCCGGCTACAACAACGTCTCGCTCACCGTGAAGCGCGTCACCGAGGACCACGAAGGCGACCCGGTGCGCGGCGTGTGCTCCAACTACGTGTGCGACCTCAAGGTGGGCGACACGGTGCAGGTGGTGGGCCCTTTCGGTTCGTCGTTCCTGATGCCGAACCACCCCAAGTCGCACATCGTGATGATCTGCACCGGCACCGGCAGCGCACCGATGCGCGCCATGACCGAATGGCGCCGGCGCCTGCGCAAGAGCGGCAAGTTCGAAGGCGGCAAGCTCATGCTGTTCTTCGGCGCGCGCACGCAGCAGGAGCTGCCGTACTTCGGTCCGCTGCAGTCGCTGCCCAAGGACTTCATCGACATCAACTTCGCGTTCTCGCGCACGGCGGGGCAACCCAAGCGCTACGTGCAGGACCTGATGCGCGAACGCGCCGCCGACCTGGCCGCGCTGCTGAAAGACGGCGCGAGCCACTTCTATGTGTGCGGCCTGAAGAGCATGGAAGAGGGCGTGGTGCTCGCACTGCGCGACGTGGCGAAAGAAGCGGGGCTCGACTGGGACACCGTGGGCGCCGCACTGAAGCGTGAAGGCCGGCTCCACCTCGAAACGTACTAGGGCCTGCTCACGCCATGCAAGGGGTCGCGAAGGTCACCACAGTCCGCCCATCAAGACGCGTGACGCCGTGCGTGCGTCCGCACGCACAAGGAACGCAACGCGGAGGGGCGGGCTGTGGTGACCTTCCCTTCGGGTTGCTTCGCAAAGGGGCCGTCTGCGGCGTTGCCCGCGCTTGCAAGGCTTCAGCCTTGCTGCGCACGGGCGCCTTGCAGCCAGCCCCTTTGCGAAGCAACGCGATCCCCTTGCATGGCGTGAGCAGGCCCTAAACTGCGGCGGATGCAGTTCGCCGATTTCCATGCGGGCCAGGTCATCGAGGCCGGGCCCTATGTGCTCACCGAAGCCGAGCTGCTGCAGTTCGCGCGGGCCTACGACCCGCAGTGGTTTCACACCGATCCCGAAGCCGCGGCCGAAAGCCCTTTCGGCGGCCTAATCGCCAGTGGCTGGCACACCTGCTCGATCGCGATGCGGCTGGTGGTCGAGGCGGCATTGGCCGGCTCCGAATCGTTTGCGTCGCCCGGGCTTGAGCACGTGCGCTGGCCGAACCCGGTGCGGCCCGGCGATGCACTGCGGCTCGTGGCCGACGTGATCGAGGTGCGCCGCTCCGAGAAGCGACCCACGCTCGGCATCTTGCGTTGGCGCTGGCGGCTGTTCAACCAGCGCGCGCTGGTGGTGCTCGACACCGAAGTCACCAGCCTTTTCAAGTTGCCCGCACCCGAGCTCTGAACGACACAAGCCCGCAACGCGCGAAGCGTTGCGGGCTTGATTTCTTTTGGAGCGATGCGCTGCAGCAGCCGCGTCCGGCCGCTGCAGCAATGCGGCGTGCGACCTGCTTACTTCTTGTGCAGGTCGACCGCGCCCGAGCCCTGGGCCTTGCCGCTCGCCTTGGCGCCGGCGGTGGCCGGTTTCACCGCGCCGCCGACCGCGCCCGCGGCACCGGTCGCGCTGTTCACGGTGCTGCCGACGGTGTTGGTCACACCGCCGACGGCCTGCGTTGCGCCGCCTGCGGCGCCAGTGGCACCGCCGACCGCACCCGTGGCCGTGCCGAGCACGCCACCGACGGCATTGCCCACGCCGCCGGTCGCACCGGAGGTGGACGTGTCCGCGTTGGCATCGGCCGACGCACCGGTCTGCGAGCGTGCGCCTGCTGCGCCGCCTTGCGTCGCGCCGGTGCTGCTTGTAGCGCCCGAGGCCTTCACATCGGCGTTGACCCCCACGCCGACCCCGACGCCTTGCGCCTGGGCCGTCGCGCCGAGGGCCAGGAGGCCCGCCAGCATGGCGCCGATGAAGATGCGGTTGGTTGCATGTGTAGTCATGAGTGACAGTTCCTTTCGTTGCTGAGTCACGGTTTGCAGAACCGACCGGGGTTCGATCGATTCGGGGGCAACCATCACGGCCTGGCGGGTTGTCGCCATGTGCGGCGCGTTCGCCCACTGCTGTGGGAATCGACCGTCGGCGAAATGAAGGGCTCGTGCGTTAGGGCGGCGTCTGTAAATCCCCGCGCAATCCGGGGTTTTTTTGTGCGACGCGCCGCGTCGTTGAAAACATGCAACTCATAATGTTGCATGAAACGAGACAGCAAGCTTTCCGGCGTGCTCCACGTGCTGCTGCACATGGCCGAGCTGGACGCACCCATCACCTCCGAGGCGCTCGCCGCGGCGATGCAGACCAACCCCGTGGTCGTGCGCCGGCTCATGGCGGGGCTGCGGCAGGCCGGCTTCGTCAGTTCGGCGAAGGGACATGGCGGCGGGTGGGTGCTGTCGTGCTCGCTGGGTTCGGTGACGCTCGGCGACATCCACAACGCCGTCGGCGCGCCCGCGCTGCTGGCCATGGGCAACCGCACCGAGAGCCCGGGCTGCATCGTCGAGCAGGCGGTGAACGCGGCGCTCGACGGCGCCTGCCAGGAGGCCGAGGCGCTGCTGCTGCGACGCCTCAACGGCATCACGCTGGCCGATCTTTCCAAGGACTTTCATCGCCGCATGACGGGCGGCGGCTTCACCCTGAAGGACATCGCACATGCGTTATGACGCACTCATCGTGGGCGGCAGCTTTGCCGGCCTTTCCGCCGCCATGCAATTGGCGCGCGCACGCAGGAAGGTCTGCGTTGTCGACGCGGGCGCGCCGCGGAACCGCTTCGCCGACGCCTCGCACGGCTTCTTCGGGCAGGACGGCATGCCGCCGCTGCAGATGATTGCCGATGCGCGCGACAAGCTGCTCGCCTACCCGTCGGTCACGTTCGTCGAGGGCACGGTGACTGCAGCGACGGCCGATGGCGCGGAGGGCTTCACGGTTTCGCTGAACAACGGCGAAGAGCTCTCGGCGCGCAAGCTGCTGCTGTCTTTCGGCGTGCAGGACGGCCTGCCCGACATTCCGGGCCTCGGCGAGCGCTGGGGCAAGAGCGTGCTGCACTGTCCTTATTGCCACGGCTACGAGTTCGGCGATCGACCGCTGGGCGTGCTCTTTCACAGCGCCCATCCGCCGGACCACGCGCTCCTGATCGCGGAGTGGGGCCCGACCACGCTCTTCCTGAATGGCGACGAAGGGCCGGATGCCGAGGCGCGCGCCCGGCTGCAATCGCGCGGCGTGACCCTCGAGCCCGGGCGCATCGCCGGTCTCGAAGGGCAGGGGACGGAGCTGGCGGCCGTGCGCCTGGACGACGGGCGGCGCGTGCCGATCGAGGCGCTGTTCGTGGCGCCGCACACGCGGCCGACCAGTCCGCTGGCCGAACAGCTGGGCTGCGCGTTCGACGACGGCCCCACGGGCCCGGTGCTGCGCGTCGACGCGATGAAGACGACCACCGTGCCCGGCGTGTACGCGGCGGGCGATGTGGCGATGGCTTTTTCCAACGCCACGCTGGCCTCGGCCGACGGGCTGTTCGCCGGGGTGTCGATGCACCGCGCGCTGGTGTTCGGGGCCTGATTTCAAATTTTTTCGGGGGAGGCTGGCAAACGGCCCCGAACCACCCTATAATCTGAGGCTCACGCGGGAATAGCTCAGTTGGTAGAGCGCAACCTTGCCAAGGTTGAGGTCGAGAGTTCGAGACTCTTTTCCCGCTCCAAATCGCATGAAAAAGGCCACCTCACCAGGTGGCCTTTTTCATTGGCGCGCCGCCTTTATCCCCGCGCCGGCAGCACGGTCCCCCGGCTTTCGCCGAAACCGATGCGCGCATGGCCGGGCTTCTCGCACCAGCCGCGCAGCAACACCGCATCGCCGTCTTCCAGGAAACCACGCGTTTCGCCGTTGGCCAGCGTCACCGGGGTTTGGGCCGCGCGCGTCAGTTCGATGATCGCGCCGGCCTCGCCCTCGCCGGGGCCCGAGATGGTGCCGCTGCCGAACAGGTCGCCCGGGTTCAGGCTGCAGCCGCCGACCGTGTGGTGCGCCACCATCTGCGCAATGCTCCAGTACTGGTGCCGGAAGCTCGTGCCCGACAGGCGCGACGGCCCGGTCTTCTGCTCGCGCGCCGTTTCGCTTTCGAGCCACACCTCGAGCCGGATGTCGAGCGCGCCGCCTTCGCGGTTCGCGCTGCCTTCCAGGTACGGCAGCGGTTGCGGCTCGTTCGTGGGGCGTGTCCACGCCTGCCGGTAGGGCGCGAGCGCTTCCATCGTCACGATCCACGGCGAGATCGTGGTGGCGAAGTTCTTTGCGAGAAAAGGCCCGAGCGGCGCCATTTCCCAGAACTGGATGTCGCGGGCCGACCAGTCGTTGAGCAGGCAGAGGCCGAAGATGTGTTCCTCCGCCCGTTCGAGCGGAATCGCCTCGCCCTGCGCATTGCCCTGGCCGATCCACACGCCCAGCTCCAGCTCGTAGTCGAGCCGCGCGCAGGCCTGATACGTCGGCGCCTTCGCACCGGGCGGCATGGCCTGGCCCATCGGCCGGTGAAAGCGCTGGCCGCTCACGCCGATGGTCGACACGCGCCCGTGGTACGCGGTCGGCACCCAGCGGAAGTTGGGCGTGACGTCGCCGTCGGGATTCATCAGGCGGCTGATGTTCAGCGCGTGGTCGATCGAGGTGTAGAAGTCGGTGTAGTCGCCGATGCGCGCGGGCACGGTGTATTCGACCTCGGCCTGCGGCACGAGGCAGCCGCGCAGATCATCCGCCGTCGCTGACGGTGCATCGCTGCGCAAGAGCGCGAAGACCGCATGGCGCAGCGCCTGCCAGGCGGACGGGCCGAGCGCGAAGAAATCGTTGAGCGCGGGCAGGGCGGCGGCGCGCGCCGCATCGAGCGCGAGGCCGTCGACGTGCGAGCCCGCGGCCAGCGCTGCGAGGTCGAGCACCTGGTCGCCGATGGCCACGCCACCGCGAAACGGCTCGGGGCGGCCCGTGCGACGGAACATCGCATACGGCAGGTTCTGGATCGGAAAGTCGCTGCCTGCGACGTTGGCCGATGCGACCCAGCTGCGGGCGCCAATGTCGTGCGTGTGGTTGAGTTCGATCATGTTCACACCGACGCCATCAACGCGTCGTCGAAGATCGCCACCGCGCGCGTCCATCCTGCCGAGGCGCCGCGGATCTTGTGCGGGAAGCAGCTGATGAAGAAGCCCGTGGGCGGCAGCACCTCGAGGTTATGCAGCTTCTCGATGTGGCAGTAGCCGATGTCGCGCCCGGCCTTGTGGCCTTCCCAGATCAGCGAGGCATCCTGCGTCTCGCCGTACTTCTTTGCGGTGTGCACGAAGGGCGCGTCCCAGCTCCAGGCGTCGGTGCCCGTGAGGCGCACGCCGCGCTCCAGCAGATACATCGTCGCTTCGTAGCCCATGCCCGCGCCGGCCGACACGTAGTCGTTGTTGCCGTAGCGCGAGCCGGCGCGCGTGTTGACCACCACGATCTCCAACGGGCTCAGCGTGTGGTTGATGCGCTTCAGCTCGGCCTCGACGTCGGCGGCCGTGACCACGTAGCCGTCGGCGAAGTGGCGAAAGTCGAGCTTCACGCCGGGCTGGAAGCACCATTCGAGCGGCACGTCGTGGATCGCAATGGCAGGCTTCTTCTCGCCCAGCGCCTTGTCCATCGTCGAGTGGAAGTGGTACGGCGCATCGAGGTGCGTGCCGTTGTGCGTGGACAGCTGCACCAGCTCCACGGCCCAGCCTTCGCCGTCGGGCAGGTCTTCTTTCTTCAGGCCCGGAAAGAAGGGCTCGATCTGTTCGAAGGTGTTGTCGTGCGTGAAGTACTGGATCTTCGGCGCGAAGGCCGGTGGATCGGACAGCACGTCGTTTTCGAGAAAGATCGACAGGTCGACAAACTTGCGTGGCATGGCGAGGCTCCTTGTGGGGTGTTGGTTTTGAAGGAATCGATCGAATCAATCAGGGCTGCTGCCAGCGCAGCAGGCGCTTTTCGGCAAAGGCCAGCAGCGCGTTGCTCACGAAGCCGATGAGCCCGAGCAGCACGATGCCGGCGAACAAATCGCTGGCGCGGAAGGCGCGCGCCGCCAGCAGAATCGCCTGGCCCAGGCCGCTTTGCGAGGCGATCATTTCGCCCACCACCGCGACGATCAGCGCGATGGTCAGCGCCAGCCGCATGCCGGCCAGGATGTCGGGCATGGCGTTGGGCAGGCCCATCTTCCAGATGTACGCGGCGCGCGACATCTGCAGGCAGCGCGCCACCTCCGACAGGCGCGGCTCCACCGCCGCGAAGCCGTGCACCGTGGCCAGCAGCACCGGCCACATCGCGCCGAAGGCGACCACGAACAGCACCATGCCGGGGTTCAGCCCGAAGATCGAAATCGCCAGCGGCAGCAGCGCCGAGGCCGGCAGCGGGCGGATGAACTCCAGCGTCGGCTGCACCCACGCGCGCACCGCGGGCGACACGCCGATGGCCGCACCCAGCAGCACGCCGAACAGCGAGGCGAGCAGCCAGCCTTCGACCATGCGGCCCACCGTGGCCTGCGTGAAAGCGAGCAGCTCGCCGTTGCCATCGTTGCCCGCAGAGAGATTGAGCCCCTCGAGCAGGCTCGCGAACGTAGCCTGCGGCGTCGGCAAAAACACGCGGCTGACCCAGCCCGCGTTGCTGGCCACCCACCACAGCGCGATCAGCGCGAGCAGCACGCCCGCGGAGCCCAGCCACCCCAGACCCAGTCGGTCGTTGCGGTTGTTGTTCATGGCTGCACCCCCATGCGGCGCGCGACGAAGGATTGCAGCCGCACCATGCCCGCGTTGACCGCGAAGCCCACCACGCCGATCCAGCCGAGCCACGCGAGCATCAGCGCGGGGTCGAAGCTCTGCTGCGCGATCATCATCGCGTAACCCATGCCGTGCGGATTCGCGGCGATTTCGACCGTCACCGCCACCACCAGCGCCACCGCCACGCCGAGGCGCAATGCGACGAACAGGCGCGGCACGATGGCCGGCAGCACGATCTTGAAGGCGCGTTCGCGCGCCGACAGGCCGAGCACGCGGCTCACCTCGAGCAGCCGGGGCTCGATCTGCTGCACCGCCGACTGCACCAGCACCAGCAGCGGCCAGAAGGTGGCGAAGGCGACGATGGCCACTTCCATGCGCACGCCGAAACCGAAGCCCAGCATCGCGAGCGGGATCAGCGCGACGGAAGGCACGGGGCGCAGCACCTCGATGGAGACGGAGCCCAGCTGCGCTGCACGGCGCGAGAGCCCGAGCATCAGCCCGAGTGCAATGCCGAGCACCGCACCGAGCAGCAGGCCGAGTGCCGCCGTGCCGAGCGTGAAGCCCGTGGCCTGCCAGAGCGAGCCGTCTATCGCCGCACCGACGAAAGCCTTGGCCGCCGCGGTCGGTGGCGCGAGTGCATCGCTGCCCAACGCCGCCGCGCGCCGCGCGTACCACTCGAAGGCGCCGACCAGCACCGCAGGAAACACCCACGGCCGCAGCCAGCGGAAGAGGCGACCCTCAGTCATGGCCTTGCTCGATGAAAGCGAACAGCTCACGCCGCAACTGCAGGTAGTCCGGATGCTCCTTGGTCGTGAGCTGGTCGCGCGGGCGCGGGATCTTCACGTCGATCATCCGCGCGAGGCTCGGGCGTCCCGGTCCGGGGTTGGCCTGCAGCGCGATCACGCGGTCGCCGAGGTAGATGGCTTCTTCGAGGTCGTGCGTGACGAACAGCACCGTGAGCCCGTCGTCGCGCACCAGCCGCGCGAGCTCGTCCTGCAGGCTCTGGCGTGTGAGTGCATCGAGCGCGCCGAAGGGCTCGTCCATCATCATCAGCTCTGGCTTCTGCGCGAGGCAGCGCGCAATCTGCGCGCGCTGCTGCATGCCGCCCGACAGCTGCACCGGAAACTTGTGCGCGTGCTTCGCGAGCCCGACCTTGCCGAGCACGTCGGCGATGCGCGATGCGCGCTCGGACGCGGGCACGCCGGCCGCTTCGAGTGCGAGGCTCACGTTGCCTTCGACCGTGCGCCACGGCAGCAGCGCGCGGCCGTAGTCCTGGAACACGAAGGCGACTTCGCGCGAAGGCGCCGTCATCGGCACGCCCTTGCGCCGCACCTCGCCGGCACTCGCGGTGACGAGGCCGCTGGCCGCACGCAGCAGCGTGGTCTTGCCGCAGCCGCTCGGGCCGACGATGCAGACGAACTCCCCGCGCGCCACGTCGAACGACGTGGGCGACAGGATCTCGCGCCCGCCCAAGCGGATGGTGACGCCATCGAAGCGAAGGAAGGGCGTGGCTTGCATCGCCGAACTTGTTGGCGAGCCTGCGACGCTCGCGGAAAGCGCGGCGCGCGTGGTGATCGGGGCAGGTGCGGAAATCACTTGGCGATCAGCTTCGCAACGTCGATGTTCGTCTTGAGCATGTCCTGCTCTTTCATGAGCCCGGTCCAGTAGCCCAGCTGCTTGTCGGTGACGACCGGGCCGGGTGGTGAGACCTGCACCTTGGCGAGCACCTCGGCCGGCAGCTTGATGTACTTGCCGATGGCCGTGCGCACCTTGGCGTCGTTCTTCGCCTGCTGCATGAAGCCGCTGGATTCGACCAGCGCCTCGCGGAACGCGCGCGCCGTGGCGGGGTTCTTCGCCACCCACTCGCGCTTGGCCGCATGCACGATGGTCTGGTTGTTCTCGGGCAGGAAGGTCGAGTAGTACGAGGCCACGTAGCCCGCGCCGCTCTCGGTGATGCGGCTCATGAACGGGTCGGCCGACACCACCGCATCGACCGAACCGCCGCGCAGCAGGTCGGCATGCTGCGGGAAGGCGGCCTCGATGAAGTTCACCTTGCGGTAGTCGACACCGCTGTCCTTCAGCCACGCGCGGAAGGTCACGTGCAGGAAGGCGCCGAGCCCCGGCACGCCGATCTTCTTGCCCACGCAGTCCTGCGCGCTCTTGATGCCCGAGCCCGCGCGTGCCACGAGACCGAAGCCCGTGATCGTCTTCGAGGTGAGGCCGCCACCGGCCACCAGCACCAGGTCGAGACCGCCGTCCACCGCCTGCAGGAACACCGAAGGCGTGGGCCCGCCGATCTGCAGCGAGTCGGACTGCAGCGCGGCCGGGATGGTGGAGTTCAGCGGAATGAACTTCAGCTCCACGTCGAGGTTGCGCTTCTTGAAGTAGCCCTCCTCGGCCGCCACGAAGACCGAGGCGAAGTCGGTCACCGCCGTGTAGCCGAACACGATCTTCGGGTGCGCCTGCTGTGCGCGCGAAGGCAACGAGGCGGTGGCCGATGCGGCCGCGAGCGCCGACAGCAGGGTGCGTCTTTTCATCATGGCTGGGGTCTCCTGGGGATGGTCTTTTTCGTGCGTGAGGACTTGGCGGCGGGGGCCTTCGACGTCGCCTTCGGTTTCGGCAGCGCGGCGCGCAGGCCACCGGCGATGAAGTTCACGAGCATCGGCGCCACGGCCGGGTCGGCGCGTGTGTTCTCGCCGCGCGAGAGCCGTTCGATGCGGCTGTCGGTCAGGTGGTGCAGCAGCGCGCCCAGCGCGAACTGGTAGCCCCATGCGACCTGGCTGCGCGTGGCGTGCGGCAGCGCGACATGCAACGCGTCGATGTAGGCCTCTGCCAGCGGATCGAAGTAGCCGCGCAGCACGCGGTCGGCTTCTTCCGTCGCGTGGTACAGCTCGCGCGCCACCAGCAGTGCGTAGTACTCGCCCTCGGTGCTCGCGCGCAGCGCCAGCACGGGCGCGGTGAAGGCCTCGATGATGCGCGGCAGCGTGCGCGCGTCGTCGGGGTCGATGGTCACGGCCGCAAGGCGCGCGAGCCGCTCGTCGATGCTGTGGCTCCAGTGTTCGAAGATCGCGTGGAACAGCTCGTGCTTCGGGCCGAAGTAGTAGCCCACCAGCGCGAGCGGCACGCCGGCTTCTTCGGCGATCTGGCGGATCGTCACCGCGTGGTAGCCGTGCTGCGCAAAGAGCTTCTCGGCCGCCAGCAGGATCGCCTGTCGGCGGTCGGGTCGCGCAGCCTCGGGCGCGGCGCTTGAGGCGGCTGAGGCGCGTGAGGTGCTGCGTTTGCGGGCCGTCGGTGTGCGAGCGTTCATGGGGCGTATTGAACGGCTGTACAAAAATGTTGAACACACGTACAAACCCTGAGGTCAACCCTCATTGAGCACGGCCGTTCGCGGCGCTACGCTCGTGGCATGCCCGCTCCCAACATCCCCCAGATTCGCCTCTATCAGAACTGGCTGCGCGACACGCGCGGCCTGGCCTTCGACAGCTACGACGCGCTGTGGCGCTGGTCCGTTACCGACCTCGATGCCTTCTGGCAGAGCATCTGGGACTACGCCGGCCTGCACTCGCCCACGCCGCACACCGCGGTGCTCGCCGAACGGCGCATGCCCGGCGCGCGCTGGTTCCCCGGCGCGCAGGTCAACTACGCGCGCGAGGTGCTGCGCCACGCCGACGCGGCCCATGCGGCCGGCCTGCCCGCCATCGTCAGCGACAACGAACGCGGCGAGGTGCGCGAGCTGTCGTGGCCCGAGCTGCGCCGGCAGGTGGCCGCGGTGGCGCTCACGCTGAAGTCGCTCGGCGTGCGCCGCGGCGACCGCGTGGCCGCCTACATGCCGAACGTGCCCGAGACCATGGTGGCGTTTCTTGCGTGCTCCAGCATCGGCGCGGTGTGGAGCGTGTGCGCGCCCGACATGGGCACGGCCGCTGTCGCCGACCGCTTCCGCCAGATCGAACCCACGCTGCTGATTGCGGTCGACGGCGTGCACTACGGTGGCAAGCCGCTCGATCGCAGCACCGTGCTGCGGGAGCTGCGCGGCCAGCTGCCGAGCGTGCAGAAGCTGCTGCTCGTGCAGACGCCCTTTGCTGCGAACGCGGTGGCGCACGACGTCGAATGGCAGCAGGCCATTGCGCGCGACGACGCCGAGGTCGCGGCCTTCGAGCCCGAGTGGCTGCCCTTCGATCACCCGATCTGGATCGTCTATTCGAGCGGCACCACGGGCCTGCCCAAGCCCATCGTGCACGGACAGGGCGGCATCCTGCTGACCATGCACGCCTGCGGCCTGCACAACGACGTGGGCGCGAGCTACGGCGCCAACAACCTCGGCGAGCGTTACCACTGGTACAGCTCCACGGGCTGGGTGATGTGGAACTCGCAGCTCTCGGGCCTGGCCTTCGGCGCCACCATCTGCATCTATGACGGCAACCCGGCGGGCAGCAAGGAGAAGCCCGACTGGGGCGTGCTGTGGCGCTTCGTCGCCAAGCACCGCGTCACCTTCTTCGGCGCGGGCGCGGCCTACTTCACCAACTGCATGAAGGCCGGTCTCGTCGCCAAAGACTGCGGCGACCTGTCGCGCGTGCGCGCACTCGGCAGCACCGGCTCGCCGCTGCCCGACGAGGTGCAGCGCTGGGGCTCGCAGCAGATCCTCGATGCGGGTTCGAGCGGCGTGTGGTGGTGCAACATCTCGGGCGGCACCGACTTCTGCGGTGCCTTCGTCGGTGGCAACCGCGAGCTGCCCGAAGTGCCGGGCCAGATGCAATGCCGCGAACTCGGCCACGCGGTCGAGGCCTGGAACGAGCAGGGCCAGCCGGTGATCGGCGAGGTGGGCGAACTGGTGTGCACGCAGCCCATTCCCTCGATGCCGCTGTACTTCTGGGGCGACGAAGGCAACGCACGCTACGTGTCGAGCTACTTCGACACCTACCCGGGCGTGTGGCGCCACGGTGACTGGATCAAGATCGGCAGCGACGGCGGTTGCATCATCTATGGCCGCAGCGACGCCACCATCAACCGCCAGGGCCTGCGCATGGGCACGAGCGAGATCTACAGCGCGGTCGAAGGCCTGCCCGAGGTGCTCGACTCGATGGTGGTCGACCTCGAATACCTGGGCCGCGACAGCTACATGCCGCTGTTCGTGGTGCTGCGCCCCGGCGTGGCACTCGACGAGGCCATGCGCGCGCGCATCAACAACGCCATCAAGACCTCGCTGTCGCCGCGCTTCGTGCCCAACGACATCTTCCAGGTGGCCGAGATCCCGCGCACGCTGTCGGGAAAGAAGCAGGAGCTGCCGATCAAGAAGCTGCTGCTGGGCCAGCCGATCGAGAAGGTCGTGAACCGCGAGGCGATGGCAAACCCCGGCAGCCTGGATTGGTATGTGGCTTTCGCCGCCGAGCGTGCCTCCGCATAATGGGGCGATGAAAAGACGCACCAGCCTCCTCATGCTCTCCGCGATTGCCGGAGCCTCCGTCCTGAGCGCCTGCGCTTCCTCGGGCACGCCCGCCACGCCCAAACCGGGCGCCGCGCCGCTGCGCGTGACCGGCACGGTGGCCTACCGCGAGCGCATCGCGCTCGACCCTGCAGCCGAAGTGCGCGTGCAACTGCTCGACGTGTCGCGCATGGACGCGCCCTCGGTCGTGCTCGCCGAGCAGCGCATTCCCGCCAACGGCAAACAACCGCCCTTCGCGTTCGAACTCAGCGTCGATGCGGCACGCATCGATCCGCGCATGCGCTACGCCGTCGCGGCGCGCATCACGCGTGGCGAGCAGCTGCTGTTCATCAACGACACGCAGTATTCGGTGCTCACGCAGGGCAACGGCACCACCGCCAACCTGATGCTGGTGCGCGTGACCACGCCGCCTGCGCCGCCGCGCCCCTCGCGCTGATCGACCGATCCGCGCGACAGGCTCGCGCGGGTCAGACAGATCAAGTCAGCAGTTCGTGCAGCACCATGCGCGTCTGCCGGCCGCGCAGTTCCACCAGCTCTTCGATGCGCCGCGTGGCCAGCCGCCCCTTCAGGGCCGCGTAGGTGATTTCTGAAATCAGCATGCGCGTGCCCAGCTGGCGGTTCGCGCCTTCGATGCGGCTCGCCACGTTCACCACGTCGCCGAACGCCGTGTACGACAGCCGGTCGTTCGAGCCCAGCACCCCCGCCACCACCACGCCCGTGTGAATGCCGATGTGCGTGCGGAACTCGGGCAGGCCCTGTTCGGCCCACTGCCGGTTGAGTGCGTGCATCTCGGCGTGCAGTTCCAGCGCGGCGCAGCAGGCCTTGTACTCGGCGTCTTCCAGGTCGGCCGGCGCACCCCACAGCACCATGATGCCGTCGCCGATGAACTTGTCGATCACGCCGCCGTGGCGCGCGAACACATCGGCCGCGAGGTTGAAGTACTCGGTCAGCTGGCGCACCAGCACATCGGCCGCGATCGATTCGGAAATCGACGTGAAGCCTTCCACGTCGGTGAACATCACCGTCACCTGGCGCGGCGAGCCGTTGGGCGCGAGCGCGTGGCCCTGCGCCACCAGCTGGTTGATCACGTCCACCGGCACGAACTTGCGGAAGGCCTTGAGGCTGCGCGCCGAGTCGTCGAGCGCCTGGTCCAGGTGCTGGATTTCAAGCACGCGGCTCGGCTCGCGCGGCAGGTCGTCAAGCTCGAGCCGGCCGATGCGGTGCGCGATGCGCGAGAGGTTCTCGACCGGCGCCGTCACCAGCTTCGACAGCTTCAGCGACATGTACAGCGCCAGCCCGAGGAACACCAGCGCCAGCAGCAGCGACCACGCCACCGCGCGCCGCAGGCCACCCAGCAGCACGTCTTCGGGCACCCAGCTGACCAGCTGCCAGCCCGTCGCAGGAATGCGCGAGGCCTGCACCAGGTAGCGCTTGCCTTCGTGGCTGAACGCAAAGGCCCTGTCGCTGCCGCTGCCGGCGATGCCGTCGGCCGCCATCTGCGCATCGAGCGCGCCGAGTGCGCCCGTGGGTGCCTCCAGCGTGTGCAGCACGCCCGGCATGTCGCTGCGTGCGAGCACCTTGTGGTCGGCGCTGAGCAGCGCGCTGTTGCCGTTGCCGTTGCGGCTGAACAGCCGCACGAACTCCGACAGCCGGCCCAGCGACACGTCGCCCGCCACCACCATCGCCTGCGGGCTGCCTTCGGCCTGGCGGCGCTGGCTCGGCAGCGCGTAGGTCACGCCCAGCTCCTGCGCGGCGGCGAACACATAGGGGCTGGTCCAGACCGGCGCTTGCGTCTTGCGCGCCTGCACGAACCAGCTGCGCTGCGTCGGGTTGTAGTTGCTGCGGTAGGCCTCCACGCGCTGCGTGGCAAAGCGCTGCTGCACATCGGCCTCGGAGCCCAGCGGCAGCTTGTACTGCCAGGTCTCGGTGGTGAAGTCGGCGCTGCGCGCAATGTGGCGGATGGCCGGCACCGGGTAGCGCAGCGCCATCAGCATCTTGCCCTCGACGTTCGCCACGTAGACGCTGTCGAGTTCGGGCGACTGCTGCAGCAGCGTCCACAAAAGCTCGGCCGTGCGCTCGACGTTCTCGCCCGCGGGCGTGAGGCTGGGCGAGCTGCCGATCGCGCCGACCGCCGATTCGGCCTTGGACAGGAAGGCCAGCACCTTGTCTTCGATGCGGTCGTGGTTCGACTTGTGCGCCGAGCTGCCGATCGTCGTCACCAGCCGCTGCGAGCCCCAGTAGCCCAGCGTCACCAGCAGCAGCGACTGCGCAAGCGCCACGGCACTGACGATGGAGCCGACATCGACCCGGAAGCGACGCGGTCGCCGGGGCACAGGAGGTTCAGCAGAAGAGGGGGACGAAGGCGGTGGCAACGGCGTGGTGGCGTGCGCGAAAGACGGGCGACCCGCCACATCCGGAGGCCCGGACGATTTCTTGTACATACAGCTCCCTGACGACAACTCGGAACGGACCTCGGCTCCTCCTCACGAGGTCGTGGTCCGACGTCCGGAGGGGGTTGCGGGGCCGATCGTGTGCGCCGGCCATCCTGGCAATCCCCCCAGATGCGCGCGGGATTTTCGCCTGTAATTGGTACATATGTGCAACTTTGCACGCTCGGTGCAACGTTGCCGCGCCCGAGGGCTTGCTTGCGAACGGGCGTTCGTTTTGGTTAGCGCGCGTCGTGAAAGATCAGGCCCAGCGTGTGACGTCGCCCACTGCGCACGCGGCTCACGCCATGGCGCATCGTCACGCGGTAGCTGCCGCGCGTGCCGGCCACGGGCCGCTGGTTCACCGCGAAGATCACCGCTTCTCCTTGCGCGAGCGGCACCACCTCGGCACGCGACTGCATGCGCGGGCGCTGCTCGGTCAGCACGAACTCGCCACCCGTGAAGTCTTCACCGGGCCGGCTCAACAGCACCGTGAGTTGCAGCGGAAATTGCAGGTCACCGTACAGGTCCTGGTGCAGGCAGTTGTAGTCGCCTTCGTCATAGCGCAGCAGCAGCGGGGTGGGGCGCAACTGGCCCGCCGCATGGCAACGCGCGAGGTAGGTTGCGTGGTCCGGCGGGTAGTCGGCCGGCTGGCCCATCGCAGCGGCCCAGGCATTGGCCAGCGGCGCGAGGCGTTCGTACAGCGCGCTGCGAAACGCCACGAGTTTGGACGGCAGCGGGTTCGCGAAGTACTGGTACTCGCCCTGGCCGAAGCCATGGCGCTGCATGACCACGCGGCTGCGGAAATGCTGCGGCTGCTCGTACATCGCGGCGAGCGCGGCGCATTCCTTCGGTGTGAAGAGCACGCCCGTGGCAGCGCAGCCGCGCGTGGCCAGGTCGGCGTCGATGCGGGGCCAATCGAGGGCATCGACGCGGGAGGGGACGGGGGAGGTCATGCGGGCAGTGTCGCGCTGCGGCTCTGTGCAGGCTCGCCGTTTTCGGACGCGGGTTTCAAAGCGCTGGACGGCAGTGTTCTTGTTGTTTCGCGAAGGGATCGCATGGGCTTTGAATCGGCCGATGAAGCGGGACACGTATTGAGCGATCATTCTGAAAATCAAGCCAGAAAGCGCCCATGAGCACCCAAAGCAACGCCCCTCAAGACACCGCCAACGACTGGCAACTCCCCTGGACCGGCGGCTGCCGCTGCGGCCAGGTGCGCCTGCGCATCACCGCACCGCCGCTGCTGGCGATGGCCTGCCATTGCACCGGCTGCCAGACCATGAGCGCGAGTGCGTTCTCGTTGTCATTGGCGATTCCGACGCCGGGTTTCGAAGTGGTGTCGGGCGAGCCCGTCATCGGCGGCCTGCACGGCGACTCGCACCATTTCTTCTGCCCGCACTGCAAGAGCTGGATGTTCACCCGCACCGAAGGCATGGACGAGTTCGTCAACCTGCGCCCCACGATGCTCGACCGGCACGAATGGGTCGTGCCCTTCGCCGAAACCTGGACCGACGAGAAGCTGCCCTGGGCGACGACGCCGGCGAAGCACAGCTTCGGCAAGCTGCCGGAGTTGGCGGCCTTCCCGGCGTTGATTCAAGCGTTTGCGCAAGAGGGTGCGCGGCCGGCTGCGAAGGCCTGACGCACGGCATCGTTCAGAGCGGCGCGATCGGAATGCAGATGTCGCATTCGAACGCGCCGGTCTTCTCGTCGAAGGCCATGTCGGGCCCGTAGTACTCGAACGCGGGCCGGCTGTCGAACTGGAAGCCGCTGGCGGGAAGCCAGTCGCGCATCAGGCGCGTCCACGCATCGTTGATTTCCGCAGGCAGGCCCTCGAACCTCAGCGAGGCATAGCGCCCGCCCGGCAGCACCGTTTTCTGGAAACCACCGTCGGGCACGAAGTCTTCAGGCACTTCCACGCAGGCGTCGTAGCGCGAGTGCTCGGGTGCGGTGATGCTCGGGTCGTCGTGGCTGATGCCGTAGCGGGCATGCGACCACAGGTTGTGCGCGCCGATCCAGGGCGCGACCTTCGTGGCCCAGAAATCGCCCACCGGCGCACCGAACGGGCCGGTGTAGTGCAGGTAGGCGATGGTGACGGGAGAGCGGGTGATCAGCTGGACATTCACAGGTGGCTCCTCGTGCGCGGAATTGCGCGTTGGAGATCCATTCTTCGTGAAGCCGTGCAGGGCGATCTGATCAGGATTGCTATTGCGTGAAGGGTCGTCGCAGGGCAAAGACCAATCGTGCGATGCACGCCATACGCTGGGCGCGCTGCCGAAATGCGCGCGGAACGCGCGGGTGAACGCCTCGCCCGAACCGAAGCCCACCGACACCGCAGCCTCGAGCACCGACAGGTGCGGCTGCGTCGCGAGCCGCAGTGCTGCCACCTCCACGCGACGGCGCCGGATGTAGTCGCCCAGCGTCTCGCCGGCCCAGGCCGCGAAGAGGCGATGGAAGTGGTACGCCGAGAAATGCGCCACGTCGGCCAGCGCCGCGAGATCGAGCGCCTCGTCCAGGTGGTCGTCGATGTGCGTCAGCACCTTGTGCATGCGCCATTCGTACTCGGAGCGGCTGTCGCGCGGCATGGCGCGCATTCTCAACCTTGGCGGGCCTGCTCGAGCAGCCAGTCGCTGAAGAACTTGAGCAAGGGCCGCTGGTCCGCCCGCGCCGGTGGGTAGTCCAGGTGCGCGCGCTCAAACATCCAGCGGCTTTCGGCCCAGCAGGCGGGCCAACTCGGCGAGCAACTGGCGCTCGTTGTCTTCGAGCGCGGACGGATCGGCGTGGCGCCAGTTGCGTTCGTAAGTGCCCCAGGCCTCTTCGGGTGTGAGTTCCGCGTCCGCCGGCAATTGCCAGGCCAGGCGACGCAACTGCGCAAAGTCGCCGACCCGGACGGTCTTCATCGGCATGAGTGAAGGTGCCGGCGTCGCCATCTCTTTGGCGGTGCCTTCGAGCGGTGCCGTCACTTCGACATCGAGCCCCAATGCTGCGAGCGCATTCATGTAGGCCCCCATCGTGACGGAGGGCTCTCCGCGTTCGATGCGATGCAGCGTCATGCGCGACATGCCCGCCGCCTCGGCGGCCGTGGTGGCGCTGATCCTGAGGGACTTCCGCCGGGCATGGATATGCCGGCCGAACGCTTCAAGGCGTCGGCTGGCTCCCTCGAAGGTCGGCGGTGCGGCGGATGGCATATATGTATCTCATATTAGGCAAAACTAATGAAATGTCTAGTATGAGATGCATTTTTCGGCCGAGTCAGACCTCCCGAGCCTGCCCCAGCAACCAATCACTGAACAACTTCAACAACGGCCGCTGGTCCGCCCGCTCCGGCGTCACCAGGTAATAGCTGCGCTCCGCCGACAGCGCCCGCGGGCAGGCCACCACCAGTTCGCCGCGCGCCAGCTCGTCGGCCACCAGCATGGTCGGCATCAGCGCGACCCCGAGCCCGTGTGAGGCCGCCGCAGCGAGGATCGAGAACAGCTCGTAGCGCGGGCCGCCACGCGCGTTGGGCGCGTCGACCTGCTGCGCGTCGAACCACTGGCGCCAGCCGTCGGGGCGCGTGCTCTGCTGCAGCAGCGGCATCTGCGCGATGGCATCGGGCGACACGGCCTGGCCATTCGGCAGCAGCGAAGGGCTGCACACAGGCACCACGTCTTCATGCATCAACAACACGGCGCGCGTGCCGGCCCAGTTCTCGACCTGCGCGGGCGTGCCCGCGTACAGCGCGGCGTCGAACTCCGCGTCGGCGAATAGGAAGGGGCGGGTGCGCGTCTCGATGTGCACCACCACGTCGGGCTGCAGCGCCGCGAAACCGCGCAGGCGCGGCACGAGCCAGCGCGTGGCGAAGGTCGGCACTGCCGCCAGCGACAGCGAGCCGCCTTCGCCCTGGTGCGCCATGGCGTCGAGCGTGTCCCGCTCCATGGCCTCCAGGCGGCGGGCGATCTGGCGCGCGTAGGCGGCGCCGCTGGCCGTGAGCGCCACGCCGTGCCGCGTGCGGCGGAACAGCGCCACGCCCAGGAAGGCCTCGAGCGACCCGACCTGGCGCGACACCGCGCTCTGCGTGAGCGCCAGTTCCTGCGCGGCGCGGGTGTAGCTCTCATGGCGCGCGGCGGCGTCGAAGCACACGAGGGTTTGCAGGGGTGGGATCTTGCGGCGCATGTATGTCGGGAGTGTATGACTGGCGGTGTGGTTTCACCTGTAAATCAACAAGATGTATCTCTGCATATGTGCGTCAGGCGCATATCTGGGTGAGGATTCATCGTTTGCGCCAGGCCTCCTGCGTGGCTACGATCGACCGCATTTCCCCTTCTTTTGTTTCTTCTTCCTTTTCCGGAGACATCCACATGGCCGCCAAAGCGCAATTCCACTGGGACGACCCCTTTCTTCTCGACCAGCAGCTGACCGACGAAGAACGCATGATCCGCGACGCGGCCAACGCCTACTGCCAGGAGCGCCTGGCGCCCCGCGTCATCGAAGGCTTCCGCAGCGGCGAAACCGACCCCGCGATCTTTCGCGAAATGGGCGCGCTCGGCCTGCTGGGCCCGACGATCCCCGAGCAGTACGGCGGCCCTGGCCTCAACTACGTGGCCTACGGCCTGATCGCCCGCGAAGTCGAGCGTGTCGATTCGGGCTACCGCTCGATGGCCAGCGTGCAGAGCTCGCTGGTGATGGTGCCGATCTTCGAATTCGGCACCGAAGGCCAGAAGCAGAAGTACCTGCCCAAGCTCGCCACCGGCGAATTTATCGGCTGCTTCGGCCTGACCGAACCCGACCACGGCTCCGACCCCGGCAGCATGGCCACGCGCGCCAAGAAGGTGCCGGGCGGCTACTCGCTCAGCGGCTCGAAGATGTGGATCAGCAACTCGCCCATCGCCGACGTTTTCGTGGTGTGGGCCAAGGAAGTCAGCGAAAGCGGGACGGTCGGCCCGATCCGCGGCTTCGTGCTCGAGAAGGGCATGAAGGGCCTGAGCGCTCCCGCCATCCACGGCAAGGTCGGCCTGCGCGCCAGCATCACCGGTGAAATCGTGATGGACGGCGTGTTCTGCCCCGAAGAAAACGCGTTCCCCGAAGTGCAAGGCCTCAAGGGCCCGTTCACCTGCCTGAACAGCGCTCGCTACGGCATCTCGTGGGGCGCCATCGGTGCCGCCGAAGACTGCTGGCACCGCGCCCGCCAGTACACGCTGGACCGCAAGCAGTTCGGCCGCCCGCTCGCCGCCAACCAGCTCATTCAAAAGAAGCTGGCCGACATGCAGACCGAGATCACGCTGGGCCTGCAAGGCAGCCTGCGCCTGGGCCGCATGAAGGACGAGGGCATCGCCGCGGTCGAGATCACCTCGATCATGAAGCGCAACAACTGCGGCAAGTCGCTGGACATCGCTCGCATGGCGCGCGACATGATGGGTGGCAACGGCATCAGCGACGAGTTCGGCGTGGCACGCCACCTGGTGAACCTCGAAGTCGTGAACACCTACGAAGGCACGCACGACATCCACGCGCTCATCCTGGGCCGCGCCATCACCGGCATCGCCGCTTTCGCGAACTGATCGGACGCATGACCACCAAGCCCGCAGCACTCGACGGCATCAAGGTCCTCGATCTGTCCCGCGTGCTCGCGGGCCCGTGGTGCACGCAGATCCTCGCGGACCTGGGCGCCGACGTCGTCAAGATCGAACGCCCCGGCGTCGGTGACGACACGCGCACCTGGGGCCCGCCGTTCGTGAAGGACGCGAACGGCCACGACACCGACCAGGCCAGCTACTTCACGTCCTGCAACCGCAACAAGCGCTCGGTCACCATCGACATGGCCACGCCCGAAGGGCAGGCGCTGCTGCAGCAGATGGCGGCGCAGGCCGACATCGTGGTCGAGAACTTCAAGACCGGCGGCCTCAAGCAGTACGGCCTCGACCAGGACAGCCTGCGCGCGGCCAACCCGCGCCTCATCTATTGCAGCGTGACCGGCTTCGGCCACGACGGCCCCTACGCCGAGCGCGCGGGCTACGACCTGATGATCCAGGCCATGACCGGCATGATGAGCATCACCGGCCGCCCCGACGGCGAACCCGGCGGTGGTCCGCTGCGCGTGGGCGTGGCGCTCACCGACCTCTTCACGGGCGTGTACGCCAGCACCGCCATCCTCGCGGCGCTGCAGGTGCGCGACCGCACCGGCGAAGGCCAGCACATCGACATGGCGCTGCTCGACGTGGGCATGGCCATCCTTGCCAACCAGGCGAGCGCTTTTCTCAACACCGGCAAGGCGCCGGGCCGCCAGGGCAACACGCACCCGAGCCTCGCGCCTTATCAAGACTTTCCGACGCAAGACGGTTCGATGCTGCTGGCCATCGGCAACAACGGCCAGTTCGCGCGTTTCTGCGAAGCTGCCGGCCACGCCGAGTGGGCTGCCGACGAACGCTTTGCGACCAACACGCTGCGCGTGAAACACCGCGGCGTGCTGATTCCGATGATGGAAGAGCTCACGCGCACCCGCACCACCGCCGACTGGGTCGCGCTGCTCGAAGACAAGGCCGTGCCCTGCGGCCCCATCAACGACATCGCGCAGGCCTTCGACGACGCGCAGGTCAAGGCGCGCGGCCTGGCGGTCACGCTGCCGCGCGATGCCGGCGACGGCATCGCCAGCATCACCGGCGTGGCGAGCCCGCTGCGCCTCACGGCCACGCCGCCCGTGCTGCGCCGCGCACCGCCCGCGCTCGGACAGCACACGCAAGAGGTGCTGGCCGAGATGGGCGTCGACGCCACGCGCTTCGAGGTGTTGCGCGCCGCCGGGGTGGTCTGACACACTGGCGGGCATGACGCGCCCGCCTGATCCGTCTCCTGTGGTTTCCGCTGCCGATGCAGCGCCGTTCGCGGTGCTGCGCATCGACCACGTCGTGCTGCGCGTGCGCGACGCCGCGCGGTCCATGGCCTTCTATTGCGACGTGCTCGGCTGCACGCTCGAGAAGCGCCGCGACGACCTCGGCCTCGTGCACCTGCGCGCCGGCAGCAGCCTCATCGACCTCGTCACGCATGACGGCAAGCTCGGTAGCCAGGGCGGCGCTTTGGCCGGGCGTGAGGGCCGCAACGTCGATCACCTCTGCCTGCGCATCGAGCCCTTCGACGAAGCGGCGATCCGCGCGCGCATGGCGCGGCACGGCGTGCCGGTGCACGGCGAGGTGCAGAACAACTTCGGGGCCGAGGGCAACGGGCCTTCGATCTACCTCGAAGATCCCGATGGCAATGGCGTTGAATTGAAGGGCCCTGCGGCCTAAGCGCCGCGCCCCATCACCGCCACCCCGAACACCACCACGCCCAGCGCGAGGTTCAGTGTCACCAGCTGGCGCACGGTGTTCAGCCGCGCGGCCGCCACGGGCCAGGCGCTGTCGTCCACCGCACGGCGCAGCGCGCGGAACACCGAGGCGCGGATGTAGACATAAATCGCCGCCATCACGAGGGCAATGCCCATCATGGCTTCGACGCGCCAGTGCACGGCGCGAAAGCCGCCGGTCGCGTGGACCAAACCGATGCCGGTCACGAACAGCAGCGTGACGGACGCGTCCACCCCGATGAAGAAGCGCCGCAGCGTCGCGGCCATCATGCGCAGGCGCAGCGGCGGCTCCAGCGTGGCGACGGCGGCGGGGCGCACCGCGAAGTGCATGACGGCCATGCCGCCGACCCAGAAGGCGGCGCACAGCAAATGAATGAAGAGGGAAGCGAGGTAGGACATGGGGTCCGATCAGAACACCGAACCGGCCGCGCACGCAACGCAAGCCCCCATGCCTTCAACCCGTCGCGCCGCGCCCGCGCGTGTTCGCGCGGGGCTTGCTGGTGCCGGTGCCTGCGATCGAATCGGCATAGCGCTTCATGTCCGCCACGACCTGTCGCAGCAGCGTCGCCGCGGCCGGCGGCAGCAGACGGCCGTGCCGCGACACGATGTGCGAACGCCCCTGCGACAGCAGCGGGTTCTTCATCGGCAGTTCGACCAGCGCCGGATGGTCGGCATTGGGCGTGAGCGAGATGCGCGTGCCCAGCGTGTAGCCCAAGCCCGCCGACACGAAGTGGCCCAGCGCGCTGAACGAGGTGGTGGTCAGCAGCGCGGGCAGTCGCACGCCCTCGCTGATCTCGGCCGCCTCGATGTGCTGGCGCACGCCGAAGTTGCGGTGCAGCGTGGCGCCGGGGTAGGGCAGCAGGTCGGCCAGCTTCAGCGGGCGCCCGAGCTGCGCGAGCGGGTGCGAGCCCAGCACCATGGCCTGGATCGGCTGCGCGTGCGACTGGTGCGAGGTGAGCCGCTCGTCCTTCGGCGGCTGGAACAACATGCCGATGTGGGCGCGCTCCTCGATCACGCGGCGCACGATCTCGTCGGTGCTGGCGACGTCGAGGTTCACCGTGATCTTCGGGTGGCTGGCCATGAAGATGCGCAGGCTGTGCCGCATGAGCCAGTCGACATAGCCTTCGCCGGCCACGATGTCGATGTGGCCGCTCTCGATCTTGCGGATGCTGTCCATCTGCGCCAGCAGGTGCTGCTTCTGCCCTTGCTGCCTTCGCACATAGCCGGCCAGCAACTGGCCCGCGTCGGTGGGCACCACGCCACGTCCGTGGCGCTCCAGCAGCGGCAGGCCGCACTCTGTTTCCAGGATGCCGATGGCGCGGCTCACCGCCGACGGGTCCATGTCGAGCACGTCGGCCGCGCCGCGCACCGAGCCGCTGTCGAGTACCTGCATGAAGTAGCGCACCCGGCGGGTGTCGAGCTTGTCGTCCATGGCGGTCGTCTCCGAGTGTTGCATTCAATGCAACGAATATCCTTATTTGCGGTCATTGATGCAAGGGGCTAGCCGCCCGAAACTCGCCGGCACCCCTCGAAAACGCCCACCCATGACTTCCGCTGCCTCCACGATTGCAGCCGTAGCGCCTTCCAGCGCCGCCGGCAAACTCAAGCTCCTCGTCGTCACCCTAGCCCTCGTGGCCGTGGCCGAACTCATCGGCCCGACGCAGTTCAGCGTCGGCCCCGGCAAGGTGGTGCTGCTGCCGATGCTGTGGGCGCTGCTCATGGCCGCCGCCTGGGGCATCGCACACCGGCGCGTGCCGGGCGTGGTGCGCGTGGCCACGGCGCAGCAGTCGCTGGCCGGCGGCCTGCTCAACGCGGGCCTGCTGCTGTTCGTGGTGAAGCTGGGCCTCACGGTCGGCGCCGCGCTGCCGCAGGTGAAGCAGGCCGGCTGGGCGCTGCTGTTCCAGGAGTTCGGTCATGCGCTGGGCACCCTGGCGCTGGGCCTGCCGCTGGCGCTGCTGCTGGGCATCAAGCGCGAAGCCGTGGGCGCCACCTTCTCGGTGGGCCGCGAGGGCAACCTCGTGATCATCGGAGAAAAGTACGGCATGGCCTCGCCCGAAGGCCGCGGCGTGCTGGCCGAGTACATCACCGGCACCGTGCTGGGCGCGCTGTTCATCGCGGTGCTGGCGGGCTTCATCGCCAGCCTGCACATCTTCGACCCGCGCTCGCTGGCCATGGGCGCCGGCGTGGGCTCGGGCAGCCTGATGGCGGCGGCGCTGGGCGCCATCGCCGCGCAGAGCCCGCCCGAGATGCTGCCGCAGCTCACGGCGATTGCCGCTGCGTCGAACCTGCTGACCACCGTGGCCGGCTTCTACTTCACGCTGTTCCTCTCGCTGCCGCTGTGCTCGTGGCTCTACGGCAAGCTGGAGCCGGTGCTGGGCCGCTTCTCCAAGCATGGCGCCCAACAGGGCGCCGCCGTGGATGCGGGCGCGAACGTCTCGAGCGCCGACGTGGCCCATGCCGCGCCGACCTCGCTGCGCGACACGCTGCTGGCCTGGCTGGTGGTGGGCGGTGGCGTGCTCATCGGCAATGCCGTGACCTACAAGGTGCCGGTGCTGGTGTCGCTCGAAGGCGTGCTCGCCGTGGTGGCGATTGCCGGCGCCGTCGAAGCCATCAAGCGCTTCGTGCCGCGCCTGCCGATGGTGCTGGTGCTCTCGGTGGTGGCCACCGTGGTCGGCATCCCGGGCCTGTTCCCGTTCTCCGACGCGCTGATCGCGCTCACCGCCAAGCTCAACTTTTTGGCCTTCACCACGCCGGTGCTGGCGCTGGCCGGCTTCTCGGTCGCCAAAGACCTGCCCGTGTTCCGCCGCCTCGGCTGGCGCATCGTGGTGGTATCGCTCACCGCCACCGCAGGCACTTTCCTCGGCGCGACCTTCATCGCCGAGTTCTTCCACTGATTTCACCCACGAGAGATTCACGCCATGTACCGCGACCCCGAGATTGCCGAAGACACCCGCGCCCGCATGCTCAGCTGGCGTCGCGACATCCACGCCAACCCCGAGACTGCCTTCGAGGAACACCGCACCGCCAACGTGGTGGCCAATGCGCTGATGCTCATGGGCCTGCCCGTGCACCGCGGCCTGGCCGGCACCGGCGTGGTCGGCACGCTGAAGAACGGCGACGGCCCGAGCATCGCGCTGCGCGCCGACCTCGACGCGCTCAACATGCAAGAGCTCGGCACGCAGGCGCACGCCTCGAAGTGCGTCGGCAAGATGCACGCCTGCGGCCACGACGGCCACACGGCGATGCTGCTGGGCGCGGCCGAGCACCTGTCGCGCCACAAGCCCTTCAAAGGCACGGTGCACTTCGTGTTCCAGCCCGCCGAAGAAAACGAAGGCGGCGGCCGCGTGATGGTGGAAGAGGGCCTGTTCGACCAGTTCCCGGCCGACGCCGTCTACGGCATGCACAACTTTCCGAGCCTGCCGCGCGGCCGCTTCGCGATCCGCAAGGGCACCATGACGGCCTTTCTCGACACCTTCGAGATCGTCATCACCGGCAAGGGCAGCCACGGCGCCATGCCCGAGACCGGCATCGACTCGGTGGTGATCTCGGCCCAGCTCATCAACGCGCTGCAGACCATCGTGAGCCGCCGCACCGGCGCCACCGATGCGGCCGTGGTCAGCGTCACGCAGATCCACGGTGGCGACACCTGGAACGTCATTCCCGAAACCGTGGTGCTGCGCGGCACCGTGCGCACGCTCGACGCCGGCATCCAGGACAAGACCCAGGCGGCGATGCAACAGATCTGCGACGGCGTGGCCGCCACGCACGGCGCCAAGGTGGCGCTGGAGTACCGCCGCGGCTACCCCGGCGTGGTCAACACGCCGGCCGAGACCGACGCAGCCATCGCGGCGGCGGCCAGCCTGGTCGACATCGAACAGGTGCACACCGACATTCCGCCCGCCATGGGCTCGGAAGACTTCGCCTTCATGCTGCAGAAGCGCCCCGGCGCCTACATCGGCATCGGCGCGGGCGAGGGCCCGAACGACCCGAACGTGCACAACCCGTACTACGACTTCAACGACAACATCCTCCCGCTGGGTGCGGCCTACTGGGTGGCGCTGGTCAAACAGCAGCTTCCGGTCGCATGATGCGCTGATGCTCTCCGCCTTTGACATCTTCAAGATCGGCATCGGCCCGTCCAGCTCGCACACCGTCGGGCCGATGCGCGCCGCGCTGCTGTTCGCGCAATCGCTCGAACGGCGCGGCTTGCTCGCGCAGGTCGCACGGCTGCACGTCGACCTCTTCGGCTCGCTCGGCGCCACCGGCCACGGCCACGCGACCGACCAGGGCGTGATCCTCGGGCTCTTCGGCGACGCCCCCGACACCGTGCGGCCCGAGACCGTGCAGCCGCGCCTGGACGCGTTGCGCCGCAGCGGCCAGCTGAGCCTGCTGGGCACCACGCCCATCGCCTTCGACCGCGTGCGCGACATCGCCTTTCGCGGCGAAGAGTCGCTGCCCGAGCACCCGAACGCGATGCGCTTCACGGCCTTCGCGGCCGATGGCGCCGTGCTTGCCGAAGGCACCTACTTCTCGGTCGGCGGCGGCTTCGTCGTCGAGGGCGGGCAGGCGGTGGCGCAAACGGCAGCCGCTGCAGCGGCCGTGCCGCATCCCTTCACGACCGGCGACGAACTCATGGCGCAGTGCCACGCGCACGACATCTCCGTGGCCACGCTGGTGATGCGCAACGAATGCGTGTGGCGGCCCGAGGCCGAGGTGCGCGCGGGCCTGCTGCGCATCTGGGGCGTGATGCAGCAGTGCGTGCAGCGCGGCTTCGGCATCGACAACCCGCTGGCCGCGCACGCGCTGCCCGGCCCGCTGCGCATGCGCCGCCGCGCGCCCGAGTTGCACCGCGAGCTGCTGGCACAGGCCGGCGCCGCCGATCCGCTCGCGGCCATGGACTGGGTCAACGCCTTTGCGATGGCGGTGAACGAGGAGAACGCGGCTGGCGGCCGTGTCGTCACCGCGCCCACCAACGGTGCGGCCGGCGTGGTGCCCGCCGTGATGCACTACTACCAGCGCTTCGTGCCGCAGGCGAGCGACGAAGGCATCGTCGACTTCCTGCTCACGGCCGCAGCCATCGGCATGCTCTACAAGACCAACGCCTCCATCTCGGGCGCCGAGGTCGGTTGCCAGGGCGAGGTCGGCGTGGCCTGCTCGATGGCGGCGGGCGCGCTTGCCGCAGTCCTCGGCGCCACGCCCGCGCAGGTCGAGAACGCCGCCGAGATCGGCATGGAGCACAACCTTGGCCTCACCTGCGACCCGGTCGGCGGCATGGTGCAGATCCCGTGCGTGGAGCGCAACGCGATGGGGGCCGTGAAGGCCATCAACGCCTCGCGCATGGCGCTGCGCGGCAACGGCAGCCACTACGTCTCGCTCGACGCCGTGATCCGCACCATGAAGCAGACCGGCGAGGACATGAAGTCCACGTACAAGGAGACCTCGCTGGGGGGGCTTGCGGTGAACGTGGTGGAGTGCTGAGCCCGCTGCGTCAGAATGACCGGCTCACTGTCTTGAACACAGAAAGCCGAGGCCCCATGACCCGCACCGTCTCCGAAAAGCGCGCCGCCTTCCGTGCCCTCCACGCACAGGGCTGCTTCGTCATTCCGAACCCTTGGGACACGGGCAGCGCGCGCTACCTCGAAGGCCTGGGCTACAAGGCGCTGGCCACCACCAGCTCGGGCTTCGCGTGGTCGCGCGGCCATGCCGACGGGGCGCTGTCGCGCGACCAGATACTCGCCCACCTGCGTGAACTCGTGGCCGCCACCGACCTGCCGGTGAACGCCGACTTCGAGAACGGCTTTGCCACCGATGCACAGGGCGTGGCCGAGAGCGTGCGCCTCGCGGTCGAGACTGGCGTGGCGGGCCTGTCGATCGAGGATTCGACGGGCAACCCCGACGATCCGCTGTTCCCCATCGACGTGGCGGTCGAGCGGCTGCGCGCCGCGCGCCGGGCCATCGACGCGGCGGGCGGCGACACGCTGCTCGTGGGCCGCGCCGAGAACTTCTTTGCCAACCGCCCCGACCTCGACGACACCATCGCGCGCTTGCGTGCGTACGCCGAGGCCGGCGCCGACTGCCTCTACGCGCCCGGCATCAAGACGCGCGAGCAGATCGCCGCCGTGGTGGCCGCCGTTGCGCCCAAGCCGGTCAACCTGCTGGTCGGCGCGACCAGCGAGCTGACGATGGCGGACATCGCCGCGCTCGGCGTGCGCCGCGTGAGCGTGGGCGGCGGCATGGCGCGCGCGGCCTGGGGCGGCTTCATCCGCGCCGCGCGCACGCTGGCCGAGCAGGGCCGCTTCGACGGCTTTGCCGATGCCACGCCGGGCACCGAGCTCAACGCCTTCTTCCGTCCGTTCGCAGATTAGTTGTCAGCACCGTGGATGCGCTGCTCGCCGAGATCCGCGCCTGCCGTGCGTGCGAGGCGCATTTGCCGCTCGGGCCGCGCCCGATCGTGCAGGCCAGTGCGAGCGCGCGGCTGCTCATCGTCGGCCAGGCGCCCAGCCTCACGGTGCACCAGACCGGCGTGCCGTGGAACGACAAGAGCGGCGACCAGCTGCGCCGCTGGCTCGGCATCGACCGCGCGCTGTTCTACGACGCGGCGCGCATCGCGATCGTGCCGATGGGCTACTGCTACCCGGGCCGCGGCACCAGCGGCGACCTGCCGCCGCGCAAGGAGTGCGCGCCGCTGTGGCACGACCGCCTGCTGGCGCAGATGCCGCACATCGAATTGACCTTGCTCATCGGCCAGTACGCGCAGCGCCATTTCCTCGGCAAGACCGCGCACAAGGGCGTGACCGAGACCGTCGCCGCTTTTGCGGATCATGCGCCGCGCTTCATCCCGCTGCCGCATCCGTCGCCACGCAACACCGCATGGTTCCAGCACCACCCGTGGTTCGAGCGCGATGTGTTGCCGGTGCTGCGCGAGCGCGTGCAGCAGGCGCTCAGCGCGCCTTCTTCCGAGGGGCCGACGGCCGCCGCGGCGGCTTCGCCTCCAGCACCAGTTCGGCCGGCAGCGCGTCATTCCACGACTCGGTGAAGTAGGCGCGGTCGCTCGGCACCAGCTGCGGCAGCACCTCGCGCAGCAGGCCCAGCGAGTGCTCGGCCGCCTTCAGGTCGCCCGCATGCGCCGCGTACCACGCGTGCTCGAACAGCAGGCTGCCCTGCTGAAGCCCGGGGTAGCGGCGTCGCCCGGCCTGGTGGTCGACCAGCCGCGCCTGCGCCACGTCGACCCAGCGCGCGGGCCAGTTGGCGGCGTCGAAGGCATCGGCGAGTGGGCCCGCGAGCTTGGAGACCGCGGCCGGGTCGAGCGGCTTCTGTGCGCGGAACTGCGCGAGCGTGGGCTGCGTCTCTGGCTTGCAATGGCCGCGCGCGATGCGCAGCAGGTAGATCGCGTTCCAGGCCGAGCGGCCCTGGCCGTCGGTGTGGCCGCACAGCCATTCGCTGAAGGCGATCCATTGCACCGCGCGGCGCGTGGTGTCGGCGCGGTGGCCGTCGTGCGCGAGCGCCGGCAGGTCGCCCAGGCCCACGCGGTCGAACAGCCACGCGGCCATGCCCATGTTGGCGGCGACGTGCTGCGCGGCGTCGAAGGAGTGCGACTCGAAGGCCGCCGCCAGCGCCTCGCCGAAGCGCTGCAGCGACTCTTCGGCGAGCGCTGCGGCAGCCGGGCGGTCGTCGGCGGCCAGTGCAAGGGCGCGCGAGCGGCAGGCCAGCGCCCACAGGTTGCACCACTCGAAGCGCACGTCGGGGTGGTGGCGCAGCACCAGTGCGCGCGCCGGGTCTTCGGCCATGCCGCCCAGCAGCGACTGCGCCAGCGGCAGGTCGCGTGCGGTGTAGGCGCACCAGGCCGAGACGATGCACTCCATCGCGCCGAGGTAGTCGTTGCCCGCCACGTGGTGCGCGAGCCGCTGCTTCTTGAGCGCCTGCAACCGCCGGCGTGCCTGCTCGTTGTCGCCGAGCCGGCGCCACAGCATCGCTTCGTTGAGCGTGACGAGCGCGCGCTGGAAATCGCTCGCGGCCAGCGTGCCGGCCAGGCGGATGGACTCGAGCGCGCTGCCGCTGCCGCCCGCCACCGGCGACATGAGGCGGCCCTGCCGTGCGGCCTGCTGCGAGGCGACCAGCTGTTTCCAGAAGGCGGCGTCCTGCAGGTGCACGGCGTCGGGCGGCGTCACCGTGCCGACGGGCTGCGCCTTGCGCGAACGCAGGCCGAGGAACGACGCGACCTCGGCCGCGGTGGCCGGGCGGTTGTCCACGAGCAGGCGCAGGCGTTTCGCTTCAGCAGCCGGCAGCCAGAACGGGCCCTGGCTGCGCCGCTCAGCATTGAGAAAGCGCGGCTCGCGCTGCAGGTCTTCGCCCCAGCCGACCTCGAGGCCCCAGGCCTTGAAGTCGCGGAACGCGCGGCTCACGACCATGCGCAGCGTGCTGGCGTCGGACACCTCGCCGCGCAGGTCGGCCAGCCGCACGACGCCGCTGCCGCCGCCGTGGGCATGGGCGTGTTGCATGCGCACCAGCAGCCACAGCGACTGGAAGGCCGCGCGCCGTCCGTTGACGGACTGCGGGGAGGTGAGTTCGATGGAGAGAAGGGCAGGGGTGGCGGTGGAAGGCACGCCCTGGATTGAACCTCAAATCGCGCACGCCTTTCAGAAGAAAGCGTGCGCGGGGCTCGGCGAATCAGTAGCGGTGCCGGTCGAGCAGCTCGGGCACTTCGCTGCGGCCGATGCCGAGGTCGCGCAGGTCGTGGTCGCTCATGCCGGCCAGCAGTTGCACGTCGTTGCGGGCGCGGCGGCGTGTCACAGCGCGGCGGCGCCAGTCGTGCAGGGCGTGCAGCAGGCGTTGATGAAAAGACGGTGGCTTCGGCGCGGTCACGGTGGGCTCCTGGTAGGGGAGCGCTCATCTTCCGGCGACGCGTGCTATTGTGGAAGTTGAGATTTCTGACACCTTCAATCAGCATTCCTGATGCGACAGCTCAACCTCGACCAACTGCGTACGCTCATCGCCATTGCCGACCTGGGCACCTTCTCGGCCGCAGCCAAGGCGCTGCACCTCGCGCAGCCGACGGTGAGCCTGCACATCAGCGAACTCGAATCGCGCCTGGGCGCGCCGCTCGTGGTGCGCGGCAGCCGCCGCGTGCTGCCCACGCCGGCCGGTGCAGCGTTGGTGGAGCGCGGGCGCAAGCTGCTGCGCGACACCGACGACGCGGTGGAGGCCGTCAAGCGCCAGGCCGAAGGCCGCACGGGCCGCGTGCGGCTGGGCACCTCGACCGGTGTGCTGGTCGACCTGCTGCCGCAGGTGCTCGAGGCGCTGGGTGCGGAGCACGCGGGCATCGATGTCGAGGTGAGCATCCGCGGCTCGTACGAGGCCATGGAGCGGCTCGCGGCGGGCACGCTCGACATCGGCCTCGTCGCCATTCCGCAGCCGCCGGTGCGCGGCATCGTGGTCACGCCGTGGTGCGAGCAGCCCATGATGGCCTTCGTGCCGCAGCGCTGGAAGGCACCGAAGCGCGTCACGCCGGCGTGGCTCGCGGCGCAGCCGTTGATCTTCAACGAGGCGACCACGCACATGTACCGCCTCACGATGGAGTGGTTTGCCGCGGCCGGCTTTGCGCCGCGTGCGCGCATCGAGCTCAACTACGACGCGGCCATCCGCAGCCTCGTGGCGGCGGGCTATGGCGCCGCGTTGTTGCCGCTGCAGAAGTCCACCGACATGGCGCGCAACGACCGCATGCAGATCGTGCCGGTGACACCCAAACTCACGCGGCGCGTGGGCATTGCGCACCGCCAGCATGCCGTGCTCGACGGTGCCACGCAGAGCGTGCTGAAGGTGCTGACGGGCTTTCGCCAGCTCTGAGTTCGTTCAGCCCGGCCCGGGCTTGTTGCCGCGCGCGCCGAGCGAAAGAATTTCGTTGGCGTTGACGATGGCCGCGGCAATGTCTTCCATGGTGGTGCGCTTGCTCATGGCCTGTTCGCGGATCAGGTCGTGCGCCTGGCCTTCCGACACGTCGTGTGTCTTCATGAGGATGGCCTTGGCCTCGGCCAGCTGCCGCACGCCGAGCAGCTTGGCCTCGGTCTTGCGCAGGCGCCGCGCGAGCGAGCGGCTTTCCTTGTGCGCCTCGCGCGCAACGACGAGTGCCGAGAGCAAGCCGAACGAACGCACCGGCGACGGCAGCACGGCCTTGGCGCCGATCTCGAGCACGGCCTCGACGATGGTCGGGTTCTCGTAGGTCACGACGGCGATGACGGCGGGTGCGTCCTCGCTCTGGGTCCATTCGAAACGCAGGTTGATGAAGTCGGGCAGCACGGCCATGAAGGCCACGTCGATGCCCTCGGGCAGGTGCTGCACGGGCGGCCAGAAGGCCTGCACCTGGCAGCCGATGCGCTGCAGTTGCTGGGTGAGCTGCCGGCCGTCTGCGTCGTCGGGGTGGATCACCGCGATCTTCAGCAGCCGCAGCTCCTTGAGCTGCGGTGGCGTCACCCGCAGGGTGTGTCGCTTGGGGGCTGTGCTGTCCACGGTCAGCTCTTTCTCAGGGCGCTGCTGCTGTTCAGGGCGTGTGCACAGGCCACCGGGTACTTCCCTCCGCGAATGTCCCCCGCCTTCGGCTCCTCCTTGATTTCGCTGCGGGAAGCACCCAGTGCCCTGCGCACAGGGGCACGTTGCTGGTGCTCGCCGATCGACGACCGCTGCGGATTCATCCTAGAGCTCCAGCGTATCGAGCCGCGCCGTCCAGTCGCCCAGCGAGTGGGTGACGAGGTAAGGGTCCGGGTACACCGCGCGCGTGGCCTGGCGGACGATGGTGAACTGCCCGTGCGCATCGACGCGCCCGATGCGCGGATACAGGCAGGTGTGGTGGTTCGTCGGGTCGATCTTCACGCGGCCCTGCGGCGCATCGAACTCGCTGCCCAGGATGTGCGGCAGGATTTCCGCGATGCCGTCGGTGCCCGCTTGCCGGAAGGCGTTGGCGAAGATGTGCATCTGGAAGTACGACGCCTCCCAGCACAGGTTGGGCACGCAGCCATCGCCGAAGCGCGCGCGCAGCCGCGCCAGGCAGCGCTGGTTGGCGGGCGAGTCGATCGACTGGAAATACGGCGCCGCCGTGAAGTGGCCCGTGGCAACGCCAGGGCCCATCTGCGAGATCTCGGCCTCCGAGGTCGTGAGGCTCGAGATGGGCATCGTCTTCGGGTCGAAGCCGGCTTCGGCATACGCGCGGTACAGGCTGGCGGTCGAGTCGCCCACCACCGTCGAGAAGATGAAGTCGGGCCGCTTGTCGCGGATGTCGTCCATGATCGCGCGGTAATCTTTCTCGGTGGCGTCGAGTGCCACGTAGCGCTCGCCGAGTTTTTCGCTGCCGGGGCGCTGCATCACCAGCTCGCCCATGATGCGGTTCGACTCGTAGGGGTAGATGTAGTCGGAGCCGATCAGGTACACGCGCGAACCGAAGTTCGTGGTCATGAACTCGGCCAGCTGCACGCTGTTCTGGTTGGGCGCCGCGCCGGTGTAGATCACGTTGCCCGAGTACTCGAAGCCTTCGTACAGCGTGGGGTAGAACAGCAGCTTGTTCCACTTCTCGATCACCGGGATCACGGCCTTGCGGCTGCTCGACATGTAGCAGCCGAAGATCACGTTCACGCGATCCTGCACGATCAGCCGCTCGGCCAGCTGGGCGTAGCGCACCGGGTTCGATTGCGGGTCGTAGCGCACGCCCACGAGCTCGCGGCCGTCGACGCCGCCGGCCGCGTTGATTTCCTCGATGGCCAGCAGCGCGCCCTGCAGCTGCGACAGGCCGATGGTCGAGGTGACGCCGGTCTCGGAATACAGAATGCCGACGCGAAGAGGGTCCCTGTCAGCCACTGGGGTGTCTCCTGGAGGTGTGGACCCTCATTGTGTGCTCCTCCGTGTCTTTCTTCAGTCGTTCGGTCAATGGGCGGCGGCCAGCCGCGTGCTCATGCGGGCCAGCCGTGCGGGCAGGCTGCGCGCATCGTCGGCGATGCAATAGTTGCGCCAGCCGAAGATGCGCCGCACATACGCATCGGCCGCGCCGTCCACGGCGATGCACGCGCTGCGCACGCCGGCATCGCGCGCCTCGGCCACGGCCTGGCGGGCGTCTTCGATCAGGTACTTCGGGTCGTGCACGTCGATGTCCGACGGTGCACCGTCGGTCACCAGCAGGATCGCGCGCGGCCCGGCCGGCTCGGCCTGCAGGTGCGAGGCCGCATGGCGCAGCGCGGCGCCCATGCGCGTCGAGTAGCGCCCGCGCACCGCGCCGATCATGGCGCGCGAGGGCGCAGCGAGCGGCTGGCCGAATTCGAGCAGGCGGTAGTAGTACACCTCGGCGCGCGTGTTCGACGAGAAGCCGTGGATGGCCAGCCGGTCGATGCCGCGCGCGTTCGAGGCGGCGAGCAGCAGCGCGGCCTGCTTCTCCAGGTCGAGCAGTGAAACAGCACCATCGCCGTGGCCCGCGTCGTTGGCCGACTCCGACAGGTCGAGCAGCACCAGCACGCTCGACGGGCGCGGGCCCTTGCCCGGTCGCATGAACAGCCGCGCATCGGGCCGCAGGCGCAGGCGGCGATCGACCAGCACCTCGATGGCCGCATTGAGGTCGATGTCGTCGCCTTCCCACTGCCGGCGCAGACGGTGCGTGCGGTCGAGGTGGCGCGCGCGGGGCAGGGCGAGCGGCACGATGCGCTCATGGCCCGCCGCTCCCGAAGCGCCCGCCGCGCCCAGGCCCTGCCACGCGGGCAGCTTCTCGATCACCGTGCACCAGTCGGGTCGCAGGCGCTCCTGCATGCGGTCCCATTCGGGGTAGGTGTAGCGGCCGAGCTCCATGTCGGCGCCGCCTTCGGGTGGCGCTTCGTTGCCTTCGCTCGGTGCATCCGACGGTGGCGGTGGCCGCGCGCCCGTCTGCTGCAGCGCGATGGCTTCGTCGGGCGGTGTCTCGGCCTCGCCGAAATCCCACAGGTAGCTGTTGTCGTCGCGCCAGGGCGCGGGCACGGCGTAGTCCTGCGGCTCGAAGCGCACGCGCATCTGGCCGAGGTCGTTGGCGAGGACCGAGGCGACGGCGCGGAAGGCGTCGTAGTCCTCCAGCCCCGCGCGGTCGACGGTCTCGTCGAACAGGCGGCGCGCCTTGTTCACCCAGTGGTTGTCATCCGTCGCTTCGGCGCGCAGCAGCACGCGGTCCATGCGCGCGACCAGCGCGGCAAAGCGCAGGTCCAGCGGATCGGGCGCGGGCGGCAGCGCGGCGGTGAACCAGCCATGCAGGCCGGGAAAGTCGCGGCACAGCAGCCGTTCGACGCGCGCGTCTTCAAGGGCCGAAACGATGGCGATGCCCATCGGCTTGAGCGTGCGCGCCGGCCGCGCGGGCGTCGAGTGGCGCAGGTGTGCGACCGCATGCGCCACCATCGCGCGGCGCAGGCGCACGGCCTCATCGCCTTCGGGCAACAGCAGCCGACGGCCCGTGAGCACGGCGCGTGCGCCGGCCAGCGGCTGCACGTCGACATCGATGCCGGCCAGCCCGCGGGCCAGCAGCGAGAGGGCGCCGTGCCCGTCGTTCATCCGAACTGCGCCTCGACAAAGCCCTGCAGCGCGCTCGCCATGTCGGGGTCGTCGGTGAGGGCGCGCGTCATCGTCATGTCGCAGCTGTCGCGCGGCGACACGCCGTCGCGGATCAGCACGCCCGCGTAGATCAGCATGCGCGTCGACACGCCCTCGTCGAGCCCGCGGTGCTTGAGTTCGCGCGAGCAGTGCGCAATGGCGACCAGCTTCGCAGCGAGCGCGGGTTCGACGCCGGCCTCGTGCGCGACGATCTCCGCTTCGAGCGCGCCGTCGGGGTAGTCGAATTCGAGCGCCGCGAAGCGCTGGCGTGTCGACGGCTTCATGTCCTTCGCGCTGCTCTGATAGCCGGGGTTGTACGACACCACGAGCTGAAAGTCGGGGTGCGCGTGCACCAGCTCGCCCTTCTTGTCGAGCGGCAGGATGCGGCGCGCGTCGGTCAGCGGGTGGATCACCACGGTGGTGTCCTGCCGCGCCTCGACCACCTCGTCGAGGTAGCAGATGCCGCCGTGGCGCACCGCGAGCGTCAGCGGTCCGTCGTGCCAGGCCGTGCCGTTCGCATCGAGCAGGTAGCGCCCCACGAGGTCCGACGCCGTCATGTCCTCGTTGCACGCGAGCGTGACCAGTGGCCGCCCGAGCGACCACGCCATGTGCTCCACGAAGCGCGTCTTGCCGCAACCGGTCGGCCCTTTCAGGATCAGCGGCATGCGGTGGCGATAGGCGTGTTCATAGAGCGCCACTTCGTTTCCAGCGGGCCGGTAGAAGGGCTCGGTTTCGATGCGGTAGCTGGCGAGCGGATCGTGGACGGGGGCGTTCATGGCGTGGCGAGCAGTTCCTTGAGGGCGTTGTCGATGAAGCGGGTGTCGACCGGGCTGCTGCCGCCGCCGGCAAAGTGGCCCCACACGCCCGGGATCGGGCGGCACTCGGCGTTCGGCATGTGCGACACCTCCCATTCGTTGTCGGCCACGGGAAAGTACAGGTCGCGCTCGGCCGGCATGACGATCGCGCGCGCCTGGATGGCGCCCAGCGCTTTCTTGATGTCGCCCTTGAACACCGGGTTGTCGCTGATGTCGCCGTGCTGCCACGACCACAGCATCGCGAGCAGGTTGTTCGCGTCCTTCTGCAGGAAGAAGCCTTCCCAGTAGCCGACCAGGAAGTCTTCGAGCGAACTGAAGCCCAGCTCGCGCCACAGCTCCTGCATGTAGAAGGGCTGCGACAGGCCCCAGCCCGCATACACCCGGCCCACCGCGCGCAGGCCCTTGCTCGGCGGTGCGCTGTACCAGCCGCCGTTCCACGCCACGTCGGCCGTGAGCGCGGCCTTCACGCCTTCGAGGAACACGATGTTGTGCGGCGCCGTCTTCGCCGAACCGCAGAAGGGTGCGATGCGCTTCACCATGTCGGGGTAGAGGCAGCCCCACTGGTTGGTCTGCTGCGCACCCATCGACCAGCCGACTACCAGTGCGATGCGTTCGATGCCGAATTTCTCCGTCACCAGCCGGTGCTGCAGCGTCACGTTGTCGTAGAGCGTGATGTCCGGAAAGCGCGGCAGGTTATACGGCTCGGGCGTGTTGCTCGGCGACGAAGAGAGGCCGTTGCCCAGCATGTTCGGCACGATGATGAAGTACTTCTCGGGGTCGAGCGCCATGCCCGGGCCGATGAGCCATTCGTTGTCGTAGTGCTGGCCCGAGTACCAGGTCGGGTAGACGATCACGTTGCTCTTGTCGGCGTTGAGCTTGCCGTAGGTCTTGTAGGCGAGCTTCGCGCCGCGCAGGGTGGTACCCCGCTGCAGCGCGACATCGCCGAGGTCGAAGATCTCGTAGTCCATGGTCGTTCGCGCCGGGGTTCAGCGGTGCTTCGCCGGCTCGTTCGGAATGCCCTCGATCGGGCACTCCGGCGTGCCGACGGTGGTGCGCGTGAACGACTCCACCATCTCGCGCGTGCCTTCAGGGTCGTTGATCCACTGCGTGTAGAAGTTGTAGGGGCAGGCCGCCACGCCCTTGTCGCCGTCGCCCGAATTGATGGTGCCGGTGTAGCCGCGGTGAACGAGCTTGAACAGGTGGTTCTGCGACTGGCCGTTCTTGCGCGCGTCGCGGATGAGGCTCATCGAGAGCTCGGCGTAGTTGATGCCCATCTCTTCCTCGCCGCATTCGCCGAGCGTGCGGCCGTCGAAGCCGATGAGCGCGGAGTGGCCGAAGTACGAGTACACGCCGTCGAAGCCGGCCGCGTTGGCCACCGCCACGTAGGTGTTGTTCATGAAGGCCATGGCCTTCGACACCAGGATCTGCTGCTCCTTGGCCGGGTACATGTAGCCCTGGCAGCGGATGATGAGTTCGGCGCCGCGCATCGCGCAGTCGCGCCAGATCTCCGGGTAGTTGCCGTCGTCGCAGATGATGAGGCTCATCTTCATGCCCTTGGGGCCTTCGCTCACGTAGGTGCAGTCGCCCGGGTACCAGCCCTCGATGGGCACCCACGGCATGATCTTGCGGTACTTCTGGACGATCTCGCCCTGGTTGTTCATGAGGATCAGCGTGTTGTAGGGCGCCTTGTTCGGATGCTCCTCATGGCGCTCGCCGGTGAGCGAGAACACGCCCCACACGTTGGCGCGGCGGCAGGCGTCCGCGAAGATCGCGGTCTCCTCGCCGGGGATGGCCGACGCGGTGTCGTACATCTCCTTGGCGTCGTACATGATCCCGTGCGTGGAGTACTCGGGAAAGATCACCAGGTCCATGCCCGGCAGGCCGCGCTTCATGCCGACCAGCATCTCGCCGATCTTGCGTGCGTTGTCCAGCACCTCGGCCTTGGTGTGCAGGCGGGGCATCTTGTAGTTGACGACCGCGACGCCGACGCAATCGTTGCTGCTCGAAATATCACCATGTCTCATGACGCTGCTCCTGAAGGGTGGTTGAAGAAAAAAGAGGGATGGGCTACACGGTCAGAAAGGACCTGACCTTGTCCTGGTCGAGCGTGGCGCGCGCTTCGTCGTGCACGATGCGGCCGCGGTCGATGACGAGAAAGCGGTCGGCCAGGTCGAGCGCGAAGCTCAGCACCTGCTCCGACACCACGACAGCAAAGCCGCGCTCGGCGCGCAGCACGTTCAGCGTCTGCGCGATCTCCTTGATGATCGAAGGCTGGATGCCCTCGGTGGGCTCGTCGAGGATCAGCACCTTCGGCTCCGAGATGAGTGCGCGCGCAATCGCCAGCATCTGCTGCTGGCCACCCGAGAGGTTGCCGGCCTTGCGCTGCTTCATGTCCTTGAGCACGGGGAAGAAGGTGTAGAGGTAGTCGGGCACCGTGCGGTGGCCCGACCGCGCGGCCCCCGCGAGGATGTTTTGCTCCACCGTGAGGAACGGAAACACCATGCGCCCCTGCGGCACGAAGGCCAGGCCCTGCGCCACGCGCTGGTAGCTGGGCAGCTTCGTGAGCTCGGTGCCGCCCAGGCGGATATGGCCGCCGCGCGCAGGCAGCAATCCGATGAGCGACTTCAGCAAGGTGGTCTTGCCCATGCCGTTGCGGCCCATGATGGCGACCGCTTCGTCGGGCGCGACGCGCAGCGACACAACGCGGATGACGTGCGACTCGCCATACGCCACGTTGAGGTCGGAGACTTCGAGCATGTGAATTTCTCCTTCTCTCAATGGCCGAGGTACACGTCGATCACGCGCGGGTCGGCCTGCACCTCGGCCGCTGTGCCTTCGCTCAGCAACTTGCCCTGGTGCAGCACCGTGACGCGGTGCGCGATGCGCTTGACGAAGTCCATGTCGTGCTCGATCACGACCACCGACTTGCCCGCCGAGATGCGCCGCAGCAGGTCGCCCGTCTGCTCGCGCTCGCGCGGGCTCATGCCGGCCACGGGCTCGTCGAGCAGCAGCAACTCGGGCTCCTGCATGAGCAGCATCCCGATCTCGAGCCACTGCTTCTGCCCGTGGCTGAGCTGTCCGGCGCGGTGGCCGAGGCGCTCGCTCAGGAAGACCTGCTCGGCCATCGCGTCGATGCGTTCGCGCACGGCGGGCGTGCGGCGAAAGGTCAGCGACTGCAGCAGGCCGTGCATGCGCGGCAGCGAAATCTCGAAGTTCTCGAGCACCGTGAGGTCTTCGTAGACCGAAGGCGTCTGGAACTTGCGGCCCACGCCGGCACGCACGATCTCGTACTCGTTCAGGCGGACGAGGTCCTGGCCGTTGAACAGCACGCGGCCCGCGCTGGGTTTGGTCTTGCCGCACACCATGTCGAGCAGCGTGGTCTTGCCCGCGCCGTTCGGGCCGATGATCACGCGCAGCTCGTTGCGCTCGACCGAGAGGCTGAGTCCGTCCACGGCCTTGAAGCCGTCGAAGGACACGGTGAGGTCTTCGATGCGCAGGATCTGTTCGTTCGAGTGCGAGAACGCCGCCACCGCTTGCGGCATGCCGCCGTTGGGCATCGTCATCGTGGCGTTCATGGCGCCACCTCCGTGCCACGGCGGCGCATCAGCTTCTCGCCCAGCCCCGCAAGCCCGTTCGGCATCGCCCACACCACGAGGATGAACACGGCGCCCAGGAAGTACAGCCAGCCTTCGGGAAAGGTCTCCGACAGGTACGACTTGAGAAAGCCGATGAGCAGGGCGCCGATCACCGCGCCCGGGATCGACAGCCGCCCGCCGACCGCCGCGTAGATCACCATCTCGACCGAAGCCACGACACCGATCACGCCCGGCGCGATCAGCCCCACCTGCAGGCTGTAGAACGCCCCGCCGATGGCCGACAGCACGGCTGCCACCGCGAACACGAAGGCCTTCATGTGCGCCGTGTTGTAGCCGCTGAAGCGCACGCGGTCTTCCTTGTCGCGGATGGCGATCAGCAGCTTGCCGAAGCGGCTGCGCACGATGGCGAGCGACACCATCATCACCAGCGCGATGGCCGCGACCTCGACGAAGTACATCGTGCGCTTCGCCTCATCGGTGGCGATGTCCCAGCCCAGCAGCGTGCGGAAATCGGTGATGCCGTTGGCGCCGCCGGTGTCGCCCTGCTGGCCGACCACCACCACGGTGAGCGTGAGTGCCAGCGACAGCGTGACGATTGCGAAGTACACGCCGCTCACGCGCCGCTTGAAGATCGCGTACGAAAACACATAAGCCAGCACGGCGGGAATCACGAGGATGCCCACCACCGTCCAGCCCAGCGAGTGGAAGGGCTGCCACCACGCGGGCAACTGCTCCACGCTGCTCCACACCATGAAGTCCGGCAGCTCGGGCGCGGAGGCTTCGAGCTTGAGGAACATCGCCATCATGTAGCCGCCCAGGCCGAAGAACATGCCCTGGCCCAGGCTCAGCACGCCGCCGTAGCCCCAGGTGAGCACCACGCCGACCGCGACGAACGCGAAGGCCAGGTACTTGCTGATGAGGTTCAGGCGGAATGGATCGAGCGTGAGCGGCAGCACCACGGCCAGCAGCACCAGCACCGCCACCATCGCGCCGAGGTCGCGTGTACGTTGAGGAGAAAGACCGTGCATGCGTCAGCTCCTCGCGCGTGTGGCGAACAGGCCGTTGGGCCGGAAGTACAGCACCGCGATCACCAGCAGCAGGATCGTGGCCTTGGCCATCGAGCCGCTCATGAGGTACTCGAGCCAGGTCTGCGACTGCGCGATGGCAAAGCCCGAGAGCGCGGTGCCGATGAGGCTTTGCACGCCGCCGAACACCACCACGATGAACGAGTCGACGATGTACAGCTGGCCCGTGCCGGGGTTGGTCGAGCCGATCATCGTGAACACCGCGCCCGCGATGCCCGCCAGGCCTGAGCCCAGCGCGAAGGTCATCGCGTCGACGCGGTGCGTGTCGATGCCCACCGCGCCGGCGATGGGGCGGTTCTGCGTCACCGCGCGCACCTTCAGCCCCCACGGCGTGCGGTACAGCAGCAGGTACACGCCGACCGCGACCAGGGCCGTGAGCCCGACGATGAAGATGCGGTTCAGCGGCAGCTGGATGCCCGCCGTCGGCTCCCACGCCCCCGCCAGCCACGAGGCCAGCGGCACGCTCACTTCCTGCGCGCCGAAGATGGAGCGGTAGGCCTGCTGCAGCATGAGGCTCAGGCCCCACGTGGCCAGCAGGGTGTCGAGCGGGCGGTCGTAGAAGAAGCGGATGAAGCCGCGCTCCAGCACATAGCCGAACGCGAAGGTCACGGCGAACGCGAACGGAATCGCGGCGAACAGGTACAGGTCCATGAAGCCCGGCGCGTAGTGCGCGAAGAAGCGCGCCGCCAGGTAGGTCATGTAGGCGCCCAGCGCCATCAGCTCGCCGTGCGCCATGTTGATGACGCCCATCAGACCGAACACGATGGCCAGCCCGAGCGCCATGAGCAGCAGGATGGTGAACAGGCTCACGCCGTTGAACACCTGCATCACCGCGATGTCGAAGTTCATCGCGTTCAGACCTTCGGGAAGGGGTTGGGCTCGACCGGCTGCGGCGATTCCCACACGATGTCGAACTGCCCGTCGGGCCGCGCGCGACCCACGCGCACCTTCTTCCACACGTGGTGGTTGGTGGCGTGCACGCGCACCGTGCCCTCGGGCGCCTCGATCTCCACGCCCGCGGCGGCGGCCGTGACCTTGTCGACCTCGAAGGACTTGGCCTTTTCGACCGCCAGCTTCCACAGGTACACGCTGTTGTAGGCCACCTCCATCGGGTCGCCGATCACGCGGTCCTGCCCGTACTTGGCCTTGAAGGCCTTCACGAACTTCTCGTTGGCCGGCGACTTGATGCTCTGGAAGTAGCCCATGCAGGCGTAGTAGCCCGCGGCGTTGTCCTTGCCGATGCCGTCGATCTCGTTCTCGGACACCACGGTCGACAGCAGCACCTGCTTGGCGCCGTCGAGCCCGGCCGCGCGCAGCTGCTTGTAGAAGGCCACGTTGGAGCCGCCCACCACCGTGCTGTAGATGCAGTCGGGCTTGGCGGCCTTGATCTTGTTGATGATCGACGAGAACTCGGTGTGGCCCAGCGGTGCGTACTCTTCGCCGAGCACCTTGCCGCCGGCCTTCGCGATGGCGGGCTTGGCGATCTTGTTGCAGGTGCGCGGGTAGATGTAGTCGGAGCCGACGAGGAAGAAGTTCTTGCCCTTCTCGCGCGCCATCCACTCCACCGCCGCGATCACCGACTGCGTGGCTTCCTGCGAGGGGTAGAACACGCGCTTGTCCTGCTCCTGGCCTTCGTAGTAGGTCGGGTAGAACAGCAGGCCCTTGGCCTGGTTGAGCACCGGCAGCAGCGCCTTGCGCGAGGCCGAGGTGTAGCAGCCGATGATGGCCGCGACCTTGTCGCGCTCCAGCAGCTTGCGCGCCTTCTCGGCGAACACCGAGTTCTCGCTCGCGCCGTCTTCGACCACGGCCTCGATCTTCTTGCCCAGCACGCCGCCGGCGGCGTTGATCTCTTCGATGGCCAGCTTTTCGGCATCGACCAGCGAGGCCTCGGCGATGGCGATGGTGCCCGAGAGCGAGTGCAGCAGGCCGAGCTTCACGGTGGCGCCGTCCTGCGCGCGGGCCAGGCCGGCCACGCCGCCGGTGGCGCCCAGCACGATCATCGAGCCGCCCGTCTTCACGATCTGGCGGCGGTTGAAAGCGTTCGTCATGTCAAATTCCTTTGCTTTGGTTTTGTGCGAGTCATCAGGAACCTCCGACCTTCGGAACCGCGTGGTGGGTGTCTCCTCCCGCCGCGCGGCCCCTGCAAACGAGCGCTGTGCTGCCAGTGCTTTTTCTTCGGGCAAAGCTGCGCCACCGGATGACGCGCATCCGTTTTGAAAAGGCGTTGTTGCGACCGAAAAAACAAAAAAGCCCGAACCGGCGGTGAAACCGATTCGGGCTTTATTGCCCGACACCTCGCTGGCAGCACTGGCAGCGGGCGTCGTATGACTGGGAACGATTGCTCGTTGGGGCGGATTCTTCTCGTCTCACCCCGGCGTGAACATACGCTTTTTCGCTAATTGGCGAAAGGGCGGCGCGTGTGCTATTCGCGCGCAGCGCCTGCGTGAATCAGAGGCGGCTAGCTGCGCGGGCGTGCGTAGTCCGACTCGATCCACGCGGTCGCGCTCGACGTCGTGAGCCGGAACGCGGGCGACACGTTCACGCTCGCCAGCTCCGAGTCGTCGGCATCGTCGTACGCCGTGAGCGTGGCCGAGGGGTTGTCTTCGTCGGGCACGATCGACAGCGCCACGCGAATGCGCTGGTCGTTGCGTGCGGTGACCGTCACGCTCTTGTTGAGCGTGGCGTGCAGTTGCTGCTCGTGGCGGCGGATCACCTCGGCGGCGGTCTTCACCAGCGTGTGGAAGGCGGGGGTGTCCAGCGGCTTGGGGTTCTTCTTGTCGCGGCCCATGGTCCAGGGGCCGACGAGCGCGGGCTCGGGGTCGCCGTGGCGGGTCATCTCGACGGCCCAGCCGTCGTCTTCCTCGTTCTTGATGATGCGGGCGGTCCAGAGGTCGTCGCGCCAGAGGCGGGGTTCCTGCAGGGGGAGGTGGTCGGGGGAATCGGTCGTCGTCATTCAGGGAGAAGCTTTGGGTCTTGCGCGGGGCATTGTCGCCCGGGGCGCGGAGGCCGCCGCCGCGCCAACGTACTGTTGCAAGCCCTCGACCAGCGCATCGAAGGCCACGCGGCAGCGCGGGCTGTGGCGCAGGTCTTCGTGCATCGTGACCCAGGTGTCGAGCTTGAGTGAGAGCGCGCGCGGCAGCAGGCGCACCAGCGCGGCGTCGCGCCGCGCCAGGCCGACCTGGCACACGCCGATGCCCGCGCCCGCACGGATGAGGGCCAGCTGCGCGAGGTCGCTGTCGGTGCGCAGCGCAAAGGCGTCGCGCGTGAAGCCCTTGAATGACTTGATCGCGTCGCGCACGAAGGCCGAAGGCTGGTCATAGCCGATGAGCGCATGCGCCGCCAGGTCGTCGGGCGTGCGCGGCGTGCCGTGGCGCGCGAGGTAGCTGGTGTGCGCATGAAAGCCCAGCTCGATGTGGCCGATGCGGCGCGCCACCAGCTGTGCCTGCCGGGGCCGCACCATGCGCACGGCGATGTCGGCCTCGCGCCGCAGCAGGTCTTGCACGCGGTTGGTCGCCACCAGCTCGACCTTCAGCGCCGGGTGCGCCTCGCGCAGCCGCGCCACGACGGGCGGCAGCACCTCCACCGCGACCACCTCGCTGACCGACACCCGCACCACGCCGCGCACGCCGTCGCCCTGGCTGCTGGCCGCGCGCTGCAGCGAGGCCGCGGTGCTTTCCATGGCCTCGGCGTGCGTGCGCAGCGCCAGCGCCACTTCGGTGGGCAGCAGGCCCACCTGCGAGCGCGTGAAGAGCACCACGCCCAGCGCCTCTTCGAGCGCCGCCACATGGCGCCCCACGGTGGGCTGCGTGATGCCGAGTGCGCGCGCCGCGCCCGAGAGCGAACCCTCGCGCAGCACGCCGAGGAAGGAGCGGTACAGCTCCCAGCTGATGTTCCAGGTCATACAGAAATGTATGGCCAATGGCGCATGTTCGGCAATTCCATTCGAACCCCATCCTGCCCAGAATTCGCTCATCGATCACTCTTCTGGAGCATTTCATGGCAGGCAACGACAACACGGTTCTGGTACTGGGCGCCACGGGCGGCATCGGTGGCGAAGTGGCGCGCCAGCTGCGCGATGCAGGCTGGCAGGTGCGCGCGCTGAAGCGCGGCGCCACCGAAGGAAAGCGCGACGGCATCACCTGGCTGGCCGGCGACGCGATGGACGCGCAGGCCGTGCGCCAAGCCGCGAAGGGCTGCGCGGTCATCGTGCATGCGGTCAACCCGCCGGGCTACCGCCGCTGGTCGGAGCTGGTGCTGCCGATGCTCGACCACAGCATCGCCGCCGCCAAGGCCGAAGGCGCGACCCTCGTGCTGCCCGGCAACGTCTACAACTTCGGGCCCGACGCCTTCCCGCTGCTCACCGAAGACGCGCCGCAGCACCCCGCCACGCGCAAGGGCGCGATCCGCGTCGAGATGGAGCGGCGCCTCGAGGCCGCGAGCCGCGAGGGCGCGCGCGTGCTGATCGTGCGCGCCGGCGACTTCTTCGGCCCGAAGGCCGGCAACAACTGGTTCTCGCAGGGGCTGGTGAAGGCGGGGCAACCGGTGCGGGCCGTGAGCTATCCGGGCGACGCGGGCGTGGGCCACCACTGGTCGTACCTGCCGGACGTGGCGCGCACGATGGTCGAGCTGCTGGCGCGGCGCGACCGGCTCGAAGCCTTCGCGCGCTTCCACATGGCCGGCCACTGGGACGCCGACGGCACGCGCATGAGCGACGCGATCCGCAAGGTGGTGGCCCGGCGCACCGGCGCCCAGGTGCGCGTGTCGGCCTTTCCCTGGGGGCTGCTGACACTGGCCTCGCCCTTCGTCGCGACCTTTCGCGAACTGCGCGAGATGCGCTACCTGTGGCGCACGCCCGTGGGCATGGACAACGCGAAGCTGGTGGCTTTTCTGGGGCGCGAGCCGCACACGCCGCTCGACGAAGCGGTGGAGGCTGCGCTCGACGGCATGGGGTGCCTGCCTGTGGCGCCGGTGGCTGTCGCGGCCTGAACGTGCGTCAGAACACCGACAGCCCGGTGCGCGCCACGAACATCTCCAGCGCCTTCATGCCCAGCAGCGAATTGCCAGTCGCATCGAGTGCCGGCGACCACACGCACAGCGTGAGCTTGTCGGGCACCACGGCGACGATGCCGCCGCCCACGCCGCTCTTGCAGGGCAGGCCGATCGAGAAGGCCACGTCGCCGGCCGCGTCGTAGGTGCCGCAGGTGAGCATCAGCGAATTGATGCGGCGCGTCTGCCGCTCGCCCGTGACCTCGGGCTCGCCGGCAATCGGGTGCGCGCCGTCGCGGCACAGGAAGGCGGCGGCGCGCGCGAGCTGGCGGCAGCTCATGCGCAGCGCGCACTGGTGAAAGTAGGTGTCGAGCACCTCGGCCACGTCGTTGTCGACTTTGCCGAAGCTCTTCATGAAGTTGGCCAGTGCGACGTTGCGAAAGCCCGTGTCGGCCTCCGACTGCGCCACCTCGCCGTCGAAGCCGATGGGCTCGCCGCACAGGCTGGTCATGAGCGCGAGGATGTCGGTCTTGGCGCTGCCGCCCTTGGCTTTGGCCTGGCTCACGAGCCGGTCGGCCACCGCGATGGCGCCCGCATTGATGAAGGGGTTGCGCGGCTTGCCTTGCTCGTTCTCCAGCTGCACCAGCGAGTTGAAGGGGTTGCCCGAGGGCTCGCGCCCGATGCGCTCCCACAGCGCATCGCCCATGCGCTGCATGGCGAGCGTGAGCGTGAACAGCTTGGACACGCTCTGGATCGAGAAGGGCGTTTCGAAGTCGCCCGCGCCGGCTTCTTCGCCGTCGCAGGTGCGCAGCGCAATGCCGAACTGCCGCGCATCGACGCGCGCCAGCGCCGGGATGTAGCTGGCCACGGTGCCGCCCTGGCCGAGCTGCAGGCGCAGGGTGGCGACGATCTCGTCGAGGACGGGCTGGAATCGGGTCGGGGTCTTCGTGCTCATGCCGAGCGTTGTACCGCAGGCCGCCGGTTCACCAGCACGATGCCCAGCGCCACGCCGATCAGCGCCACCACCAGCTGCAGCGTGAGCGGCTCCTTCAGCAGCGCCACGCCGAAGATCAGCGCGAACAGCGGCGTGAGAAAGGTGAAGGACGACATCTGCGTGGCCGGGTAGTGCCGCAGCAGCCACATCCACGTGAGGTAGCTCGCGAAGGCGCCGACCACCGTCTGCAGGCCGATGGAGGTCCAGGCCCAGGCGGAGTACGAGAAGCCCCAGGTCTCGCCCAGCGCGAGCGACAGCAGGGGGCACACGGCGGCGGTCACGGCCACTTGGTAGAACAGCGTTTTTTCCGCGCTGGCCGTGGCCAGGCGCGTGGTGCGCAGCGTGAGCGTGGTCAGGCCCCAGAGCATGCCGGCCGCCAGGGCCATGCCGTCGCCGATGAGCTGCGACGAACTCATGTGGCCGAAGCCCTCGCTGAAGGCCAGCACCACGCCCGCGAAGGCGATGAACAGGCCCAGCCACTGGAAGCCGCGCAGCCGTTCGGCCGGCACCCAGCGCGGCAGCAGCAGCGACACCCAGAAGGGCGCGGTGTACAGGAACACCGTGAGCCGCGAAGCGCTGGTGTGCTGCAAGCCCAGGTAGATGCCGGCGAACTCGCCCGCGAACAGCAGGCCGGCCAGCAGCCCGGGCCACAGCGTGCCGTCGCGCTCGAACAGCGGCACGCGCCGCACCGCGCACCACAGCCACAGGAGCGCCACCGCGCCGACCATGCGCACCGTGGCCTGCCACAGCGGCGGCACCTCGGTCACGGTGGTCTTGATGAGGATCTGCTGCAGGCCCCAGAACGCGCAGCAGACGATGAGCAGGCCGATGGCCAGGGAGTCGAGGTGGGTCTTGCGCTGGATCATTCGCGGTCAATCGGTGGCGGCAGGGGCGGCGAAGGCGGCGGACAGCCGCCGAATTCATCCGATGATCGTATCGCGCCGGCGCCAACGCCGTGCGGCGCCGCTCAGTGCCCGGCCATCGGGTAGGGCGGCTTGCCGCGCGTGCCCACCATCAGGTCGGGCACCACGGTCTCGACGTCGGGCACGGTGCGCGCCGCGCGTTCGAGCTTCCGGGCCAGGGCCGCATCGGGCACGCAGCCCTGCAGGTAGACCCAGCGGCGCTGCACGGTGACCCACACGCTGCCGCGGCGCACGCCGGGCACGGCCAGCAGCGCGGCGCGCACCTTGGGCGCGAGCGGCTTGTCGTAGCGGTAGGCGTTGCTGTCGGTGCACTTGCCGGCGAGCCAGCAGCTGGTGCCGCGCTCCAGCCGCGAGTGGGTTTGCGCGCGGCGTTCCTCGGCGGTGTAGTAGGGGCCCTGCGGCATGGGGCAGGCCGGCAGGCCCGCGGCGACCTGGAAGAAGGGGTCGTCGAACCAGTTCTGCCGCAGCGATGGCGATGTCGGCTCAGGCGTGCCCTGCGCCGTGGCAATCCGCGCGACGAGCAGCAGGACGGCCAGCAGCGCGGGGCGGTTCACAAGGGATGCTCGGTGTAGAAGCGCCCGCCGTGGAACAGCAGCGGCGAGGCGTCGGGGTCGTGCATGCAGCGCTCCACCTCGCCCACGAAGATCACGTGGTCGCCCTCGTCGTAGCGGCTGCGGTTGAAGCACTCGAAGCTCGCCGCCGCACCCTGCAGCACCGGCGCGCCGCCCAGGCCTTCGGTGTAGGCCACGTCGGCCCAGCGGTCGATGTTCTTGGTGGCGAAACGCTCCGCCAGCGTCTTCTGGTTGGCGGCCAGGATGTTGACCGCGTAGTGCGAGCCGGCGCGCAGCGCGGACATCGACGCCGCCGCGCGCGCCAGGCTCCACAGCACCAGCGGCGGCGCGAGCGACACCGAGTTGAACGAGTTGGCCGTGAGGCCGACCAGGCTGCCATCGGCCGCGCGTGCGGTGACGATGGTCACGCCGGTGGCGAACATGCCGAGTGCCTTGCGGAATTCGCCGGGCGAGAAGGTGGGGGGCTGGGCCCGGCGGGAGGTGGTCACGGGAGAACGGACGGCAAGGCGGTGAGCGGCAAAGGAAGGGACCATTTTGGCTCAGGCTTTGGCGGGCTGCTTGGCAGGGCCGAGCAACTCGGTCACCAGCCGGGTATAGACCGTGGCGGCGGCCGTGGGCGTGCGGCCCGCCAGCGTCACCAGGCTGTAGTGCGTGCGCATGCGCGACAGGCCCGTCACCGCCAGCGGCGCGAGCGCGGCGGTCTCGGGCGTGAGGCCGGGCGCGTGGGGCGCGAGGATCACCGCGTGCGCGGTCAGCGCCAGGTGCCGCAGCGTGTCGGCGTCGTCGCAGATCACGTTGAACACGCCGCGGTCGGTGCGGCGGATCTGCCGGTCGAAATACGCGGCCACCTCGCTGGGCAGATGCGGGCCGGCCACGGGGTAGTCCATGAGCTGCTCGAGCGTGAGCGGCGCCGGCTGTTTCAGCAGCGGGTGCCCGGGCCGCACGAAGAACGACACCGGCACGTTGGGCAGCCGCACGAGCTTCAGGCCCGAGGGCTTCTTCAGGTCGCGGGTGTCGGCGATGAACAGGTCGATCTGGCGTTTGTGCAGCCGCTCGCACAGCGTGACGGTGTCGGCCACTTCCATGCGCATCAGCAGCTGCGGGTGGCGCTGCGTCATGAGCGACAGCGCCGCGCGCCCGAGCAGGCCGGCCGCGAACGGGCCCAGGCCCACGTCGAGGCTGCCGAGCGTGAGGCCTTCGAGCTGCTGCACCTCGCGCTGGATTTGCCGCGCGTCGGCGACCAGCTCGCGGGCCCGCGCCAGCACCAGCTCGCCGGCCTGCGTGAAGCGCACGGTGCCGTAGGCGCGATCGATGAGGCGGGTCTTCAGCGCCTGTTCGAGCGCGTCGATGCTGCGCGACAGCGCGGGTTGCGACAGGTGCACGGCCTGCGCGGCACGCCCGAAGCTGCCTTGCTCGGCGAGGGCGATCAGGTGCTGGAGGTGGCGCAGCTGCATTTTGCGTTCTGGTTCAAAAGCAAGATCACATTTTGCATTTGCCAAGGGGTTGGGTGCTTCCGAGAATCGGCCACGGCTTCCCCGTGCTTTCCCGTGCCCCGTCGTTCGACAGACAACAACCCCGAGACATCGATGACCCGCATTGCTTCCGCGCCCACCCGTTTCTCCCTGGTCCTCGTCGCCTGGGCCTGCGCCTTCACTGCTGCGGCGCAGCCGGTGGTGGCGCCCAAGGCGGCCGAGTCCGTCACGCTGAAGGCCAACGCCGACATGGCGAAGGCGCTGCCGTTTGCCAACAAGCAGGATTTCGAGGACGCGATGCGCGGCTTCATCGGCACCGTGCCCGACGCGCTGGTGACCGGCAGCGGCCCGCGCCCGGTCTGGAACATGAAGCCCTACGACTTCCTGAAAGCGAACGAGGCGGCCGACACGGTCAACCCGAGCCTGTGGCGGCAGGCGCAGCTCAATGCGATTCACGGCCTGTTCAAGGTGACCGACCGGGTCTACCAGGTGCGCGGCTTCGACCTGGCGAACATCACCATCGTCGAAGGCGACACCTCGCTGATCGTGATCGATCCGCTGCTGGCCGCCGAGACGGCGCGCGCCGCGCTCGAGCTGTACTACCAGCATCGCCCGAAGAAGCCGGTCGGCACGGTGATCTACACGCACGGCCATGCCGACCATTTCGGCGGCGTGAAGGGCGTGGTCAGCGAGGCTGACGTGGCGGCGGGCAAGGTGCAGGTGATCGCGCCCTCGGGCTTCATGGAATCGGCGGTGGCCGAGAACATCCTCGCGGGCAACGCGATGAACCGGCGCTCGCAGTACCAGTTCGGCACGCTGCTGCCGCCGGGCGCGCGCGGCCAGGTCGACACGGGCCTGGGCAAGGCGCTGGCGCGCGGCAGCGTGACGCTGATCGCGCCCACCTCGACCATCGAGAAGTCCACCGAGGAGCGCACCATCGACGGCGTGCAGATCGTGTTCCAGCTGGTGCCGGGCTCGGAGGCGCCGTCCGAAATGCTCATGTACATGCCGCAGTTCCGCGTGCTCAACATGGCCGAGGACGTGACGCACAACATGCACAACCTGTACACGATCCGCGGCGCCGAGGTGCGCGACGGCAACCTGTGGGCCAAATACATCGACGAGGCCCGCGTGGCCTTCGGCGACAAGACCGACGTGCTCATCGCGCAGCACCACTGGCCCACCACGGGGCGTGCGCGGATCGTCGACCTGCTGAAGAAGCAGCGCGACATGTACAAGTTCATCAACGACCAGTCGCTGCGCCTGCTGAATCACGGCTACACGGCACCCGAAATCGCCGAGACGCTGCGCATGCCCGAGAGCCTGGAGCAGGAGTGGTCCACGCGCGGCTACTACGGCACGCTGCGCCACAACGCGAAGGCGGTCTACCAGAAGTACCTGGGCTGGTACGACGCGAACCCGGCCAACCTGAACCCGCTGCCGCCGGTGGCGCAAGCGAAGAAGACGGTCGAGTACATGGGCGGCGCCGACGCGGTGGTGGCGCGCGCCCGCGAAGATTTCAAGAAGGGCGAGTACCGCTGGGTGGCGAGCGCGATGAGCCAGGTGGTGTACGCCGACCCGGCGAACCGCGCGGCACGCGAACTCGGCGCCGACGCGCTCGAACAGCTGGGCTACCAGTCGGAGGCGGGCACCTGGCGCAGCGCCTACCTGGTGGGCGCGATGGAACTGCGCAACGGCGTGCCGAAGATCCCGGGCGGCAGCAGCGCGAACGGCGACACGCTGAAGGCGGTGAGCAACGAACTCTTCTTCGACTACCTCGGCGTGCGGCTCGACGCGGCCAAGGCCGAAGGCAAGACGATGGTGGTCAACTGGAACTTCACCGATTCGAACCAGAAGTTCGTGCTGACGCTGGAGAACTCGGCGCTCACGCATGTGAAGAACCAGCAGGCGAGCGGGGCGGATGCCACCGTCACGCTGAGCCGGGCGACGCTCGATGCGATCACGCTGAAGCAGACGACCTTTCCTGAGGCGGTGCAGTCGGGGCAGGTGAAGATCGATGGCAACCGCGCGAAGCTCGGGGAGCTGTTCGGGATGCTCGACAACTTCGATCTGATGTTTCCGGTGGTGGAGCCGCGCAAGTAGTTGTTCAGGGCGCGTGCCCAGGCCACCGGGTACTTCCCTCCGCGAATGTCCCCCGGCCTGCGGCCTCCTCCTTGATTTCGCTGCGGGAAGCACCCAGTGTCCTGAGCACGCAGGGCGCTCTCGTTGTGCTGGCCCGATCAACGACCGCACTGAAGACGCTCACGTCGATGGGGTGCCTTGCGCAGCGAAATTAAGGGGGAGCCCGAAGGGCGGAGGACATTCGCGGAGCAAGGCTCCCCGTCGGCGGGAGTGTCGCCCTGAATGACTGCGAACTAGCCGAAGAACCAGTAGCAGACCGAAATGGCGGCCACCACCCCCGCCAGTTCGGCCAGCAGCGCGCACGCCACCGCATGCCGCGCGCGCTGGATGCCCACGGCTCCGAAGTACACCGCTAGCACGTAGAACGTGGTCTCGGTGCTGCCCTGGATGGTGGCGGCCACCAGCGCGGGGAAGCTGTCGACGCCCTGGGTCTTCATGGTCTCGATGAGCATCGCGCGGGCCGCGCTGCCCGAGAAGGGCTTGACGAGCGCGGTCGGCATCGCGTCGACAAAACGTGCGTCCCAGCCACCCGCCTGCACCAGCCAGCGCAGGCCGTCGAGTGCGAAGTCGAGGGCGCCCGAGGCGCGCAGCACGCCCACCGCGCACAGCATCGCGACGAGGTACGGCAGCAGGTTCTTTGCGATGTCGAAGCCTTCCTTCGCGCCCTCGACAAAGGCCTCGTAGACCTTGATGCGCCGGATCGCCCCCGCTGCCAGGAACACGATGATCACGCTGAACAGCGTGAGGTTGCCCAGCAGCGACGACAGCGAGGCGATGGCCGCCGCCGAGAGCGTGCCCAGGAGCGCCATGAAGCCGCCCAGCAGCAGCGCGCCCGGCACGAGGTAGGCCAGCACCACCGGGTCCCACAGCCGCAGGCGCTGCGCGACCGCCACCGTGAGCAGGCCCACCAGCGTCGAGGCGCTCGTGGCCAGCAGGATCGGCAGGAACACCAGCGTCGGGTCGCTCGCGCCCTGCTGCGCCCGGTACATGAAGATGGTGACGGGCAGCAAGGTCAGCGACGAGGCGTTCAGCACCAGGAACAGGATCTGCGCGTTGGTGGCCGTCACGGGGTCGGGGTTCAGGCGCTGCAGTTCGCGCATGGCCTTCAGGCCGATGGGGGTGGCGGCGTTGTCCAGCCCCAGCGCATTGGCGGCGAAGTTCATCGTGATGAGCCCGAGCGCCGGGTGCCCGGCCGGCACGCCCGGCATCAGGCGCCGGAACAGCGGACCGAGCAGACGCGCGAGCCAGCCGACGAGGCCGGCGGCTTCGGCGATGCGCAGGAAGCCCAGCCACAGCGTGAGCGTGCCGAACAGCAGCACCATCACCTCGACGGCCAGCCGCGCCATCGTGAACAGGCTTTCGACCAGCGCCGCGAACACGGTCGGGTCACCGCCGACGAGCCAGCGTCCCAGCGCTGCCAGCGCCGCCATCCCGAAGAACCCCAGCCACAACCCATTGAGCACGCGTTTTTTCCTTCTTTTCGTTGGCTGCTGTATGTGCCGTTGATCATAGGGCGGCATGCCGCCCCGGCCGGGCTCTGCGGCGCTACAGTGCGACCCATGGCCGCCGCGCTCTCCCGCCTCCGTCGCTTCGTCGCCCTGGTGTCGACGGGGCTGGCCATCGCCTGGCTCGCGGGCTGCGCCAGCCTGCCGCCGCCGCAACCGCACCCGGTGCTCACGAATGCGATCACCGACGTGGCCGACACCGACCTGGGCCGGCTGGCCGCCAAGGACGCGCCGCAGGGCAGCGCGGTGCCGCTGTCGGGCTTCCGGCTGCTGCCCGAGGCGGCGTTTGCGTTCGACGCGCGCATCTCGCTGGCGCGGCACGCCGAGAAGTCGCTCGACGTGCAGTACTACCTGATCAGCAACGACGACGTCGGCCTGCTGTTCCTCAAGGAGCTGCGCGAGGCCGCCGCGCGTGGCGTGCGCGTGCGGCTGCTGGTGGACGACCTCTACACGGGCGGCGAGGACGAGGTGTTCAGCACCCTCTCGGCCTTTCCGAACATCGAGGTGCGGTTGTTCAACCCGCTGCCGTCGCGCGCCAGCTCGCTGCCCGCGCGGCTGCTGTTCTCGCTGGGCGACTTCGGCCGCATCAACCACCGCATGCACAACAAGCTGCTGGTGGCCGACAACAGCTTCGCGGTCTCGGGCGGGCGCAACATCGCCAACGAGTACTTCATGCGCAGCACGGCGGCGAACTTCATCGACATGGACGTGCTGTCCAGCGGGCCGATCGTGCGCCGCATGTCCGAGGGCTTCGACCGCTACTGGAACAGCGACCACGCCTGGCCCATCGAGCGCATCGTGCCGCAGCGCCTGCCGCTCGAAGAAGCCCAGCGGCGCTTCGACGCCCTGGCGCGCGCGGCCGTGCCCGACGTGCCGATGCAGCCGCGCGACGTGCTGGGCAAGTCGCCGGTCGGCGAGCAGCTCACCACGGGCCGCATCGACCGCTACTGGGCGCCGGCCACGCTGTTCGTGGACGACCCCGACAAGATCACGCGCAAGGCCGAGGCGGCCTACGGCGGCAGCGTGACCGAAGGCGCGCTCGGCGTGATCCAGGCGGCCAAGCACGAGGTGAAGATCGGCTCGCCGTATTTCATTCCGGGCGCGCGCGGCATGGCGATGATGAAGACGGCCATCGAGCGCGGCGGGCGCATCACGGTCATCACCAACTCGCTGGGCGCCACCGACGAGCCGCTGGCCTACGCGGGCTACGAGCGCTACCGCGCCGACATGCTGAAGATCGGCGTCACCATCTACGAGATCGCGCCCACGCTCTCCGGGCGTTCGGGGCGCTTCGGCGATTTCGGCAAGTCGATCAGCCGGCTGCACGCCAAGCTGGCCATCGTGGACGACCAGCGCTTCTTCGTCGGCTCGATGAACCTCGACCACCGCTCGGCCGCCGTCAACACCGAGATGGGCCTGGTCATCGACAGCCCGCGGCTGGTGCAGGACTACGACAAGCTCATGAACGGCGAGCGCGTCAACCTGGGCTACCGGCTGCGGCTCGCGCCGGGCGGGCGGCGCGTGCAGTGGCTGGAATACGACGATGCCGGCGGCGACATCGTGCACGAGGACGAACCGGGCGAATTCCTCTGGCTGCGCTTCAAGAACTGGCTGCTGCTGCCCATCGTGGGCGAGGAGCTGCTTTAGGGTTTGTCATGACCGATCCAGTGAGGTGCGTTACATTTCTGTTTGAAATGTGAACTTTTGTCACCGACTATTGGAGGCTTTGATCATGACCGTCCCCGTGCCGCGCGAGTCGACCGCGCCGCTTTCCACCAGCCGCCGCCGCGCCCTTTCCGGGCTGGCCGCCACGACGGCCGCCGCGGCCGGCGTCGGGCTGGGATTTCCGGCGTTCGCGCAGAACCGTGCGATCCGCATCGGGACGACCTTCGACAACAGCAGCGTGGAAAAGGCCAACGGCCAGGGGCTGTACCAGGGCTCCAGCGCGTTCTTCAACGCGCTGAACAAGGCCGGCGGCCTGCACGGCAGCAAGGTCGAGCTTGTGATGGCCGACGACACCTTCAAGCCTGACGTGGCCAAGGCCAACGCGCTGGCTTTCGAAAAAGACAGCTCGGTGCTTGCGCTGGTGCACCCGCTGGGCACGCGCCAGACCGCCGAGGTGATGGATGCGGTGCCCGGCATGGCCGTGGTCGGCCCGATCACCGGCACCATCGCGCTGCGCAAGAAGACCTCACCCAACACCTTCTGGGTGCGCGCCAACTACGACCAGGAGGTCGACAAGCTGGTGAGCACGGCCGCCGTGCTGGGCCAGACGCGCATCGGCCTCGTGCATTCGAACGACCCGCTGGGCCAGTCGGTGCTGGCGGCGTTCAAGAACGCGCTGGCCAAGGCCAAGCTGGAGCCGGCGGTGATCGCCACCACGCCCAACACCACGAGCATGGAAGTGGGTCCGGCCGCAGAAGCCATCGCCAAGGCCAAGCCGCAGGTGGTGGTGGTCGGCCTGGCCGGCACGGCGCCGGTGTTCTTGAAGGCGCTGCGCGGCGCGGGCAACAGCAGCTCGGCCTACGGCCTGTCGATCACGGCCAGCGCGCTGTCGGCCATGGGCGACCTGGCACGCGGCCTGGGCTTCGTGATCGTGGTGCCGTCGCCGTACTCGACCAAGTTCGAGATCGTGCGCCGCTACCAGGCCGACATGGTGGCCAACGGCACCAAGGACTTCTCGCTGACCAGCCTGGAGGGTTACATGAACGCCGCCGTGCTGGCCGAAGGCCTGCGCCGCGCCGGCCCTTCGCCGACGCGCGCCGCCGTGCTCGGCGGCATGGCGAGCATCGAGAACTTCGACCTCGGCGGCGTGAAGATCAACTACGGCCGCTCGAACCGCGAAGGCGGCCAGTTCGTGGACGTGGCCGTGATCGGCAGCCGCGGGCAGATGCTGAGCTGATGCCGGTGAGGCGTACCGCGCGCTGCGGCGTCCGGTAGCGCCTGCCGGTACGCCGGCACCCGCACAGTCCTTTCGCCGGGCGACGTGCTTACAGTGCGGCCATGACCCTCGAACTCATCCTGGGCCTCGGCCTGCTGGCCTTGGTGCTGCTGGACCTGGCCCTGTTCTTCCTCGTGCGCTGGGCCGTGCTGCGCGAGCACCTCGGCCCGCTGGCGGCCAGCCTGGTCTACGGCCTGTGCCTGGCCGCGCTGCCGTACGTCGTGTGGTGGGGCCTGGGCACCCACGTGCTGTTCGGGCAGGACACGACCTTCCTCGCGCGCGTGGTGGACATCGGCCTGGCCTTCATCCTCTACACCTGCCTGTGGCTGTCGTGGGGCGTGAGCGCGATCGCCGCAGGGGTGGCGTCGTGGCGTTTCTTCGCCGGCGCCAGGAAGATCGGCCTGCTGGCCTGACGGCTCAGCCGGCCGGCGCCTCGGCGATGCCGACGCCCAGCAAGCCTTCGAGCAGCTCCTTGTCCGCCGCGAGCGCCGCGCTCGGGCCGGCGTGCACGACGGTGCCGCGCTCCAGCACGATCGCCTGGTGCGTCATGTCCAGGGCCAGCACCGGGTGCTGCTCCACCACGATCGAGGCCAGGCCTTCCGATTCGCACAGGCGCCGGATGGCGGCCGCCAGCTCTTCCACGATGATCGGCGCGAGGCCTTCCATCGGCTCGTCGAGCAGCAGCAGCTTCGGGTTGGTCATGAGCGCGCGGCCGATGGCCAGCATCTGCTGCTCGCCGCCCGAGAGCTGGTTGCCGTAGTTGCCGCGCCGCTCGCGCAGGCGCGGAAAGAACTCGTAGACGCGCTGCAAGGTCCAGCTGCCGGGGCGGGCGATCACCGTGAGGTTTTCTTCCACCGTGAGCGACGGGAACACCTCGCGCTCCTGCGGCACCCAGCCCAGCCCGGCGCGCACGCGCTGGTGCGCGGGCCAGCGCGTGATGTCGGCGCCCTGCCAGCGGATCGCGCCCTGCATCACGCGAGTGTTGCCCATCAGCGTTTCGAGCAGCGTGGTCTTGCCCACGCCGTTGCGCCCGAGGATGGCCAGGCTTTCGCCGGGCCGCAGCGAGAAGTCGAGGCGGTCGAGGACCACGGCGTTGCCGTAGCCGGCGGTGACGCGGTCGAAGGCGAGTGCGGCGGTGTCGGTGTCAGCCATGGTGGTGCGAGCTTCCCAGGTAGACCTCGCGCACGCGCGGGTCGGCGCCGATCTCGGCGGGCGTGCCTTCGGTGAGGATGCGTCCGCCCACCAGCACCGAGATGCGGCGCGCAAAGCGGAACACGAGCTTCATGTCGTGCTCGATGAAGAGCACGCTGATGTCGGCCGGCAGCGCCGCAATGGCTTCGAAGAGTTCGCCGCTCTCGTCCTCCGGCACGCCGGCGGCGGGCTCGTCGAGCAGCAGGATGCGGGGCTTGGCGGCGAGCGCCAGTGCAATCTCGAGCAGCCGTTGCTTGCCGTAGGCCAGCTCGGCCACGGGCACGTCGGCCAGGGCGTCGAGCTTCAGCGTGGCGAGCAGCGCATGCGCCTCGTCGAACACGGCGGTGCAGCCCTTGAGCGGCCGCCACCACGTGGCGCCCAGCCCTTCGCGCTCGCTGATGGCCAGCACCACCGACAAGAGTGGCGTGAGGCTGGGGAACAGCGTGTTGATCTGGAAGGTGCGCGCCAGCCCCATGCGGGCGCGCTTGTCGCCGGGCAGGCGCGTGATGTCGCGCCCGCCCAGGCGGATCGATCCGCTGGTGGGTTTGAACACGCCCGTGAGCAGGTTGATGAGCGTGGTCTTGCCGGCGCCGTTGGGGCCGATCAGCGCCTGCCGCGCACCGGGTTCGAGCGACAGGTTGACGTCGCTCACGGCCTGGAAGGCGCCGAAGCGGATGCCCAGGTTCTGCGTGCGCAGGGCGTGCGTGGTGGTCGTGGTGGTGGAAGTCATCGTGCCTTCCCCGTGCGAACCACGCGCGACAGTGCGCCCATGATCCCGCCGCGTCCCAGCATGACGGCCGCGATCAGGAAGATGCCGAGCCAGAACATCCAGTACTGCGGGTTCATGTCGGCGAACCAGTCGTGCACCAGCATGTAGACGATGGCCCCGATGAGCCCGCCGTACAGCCGCCCGGTGCCGCCGAGCACGAGGATGATGAGCACTTCGGCCGAGCGGTTGAAGCTGATCGACTCGATGCCGACGAACTGCGTGGTCTGTGCCAGCAGCGCGCCCGCCACGCCGGCCACCGCGGCCGACATCGCGTAGGCCATGCGCAGCCGCGCTTCCACCGGCGAGCCGATGGCCGTCATGCGCTTGCGGCTGTCGTGGATGCCGCGCAGCGCCAGGCCGAAGGGCGAGCGCAGCACCAGCCGCACGAGCAGGAACATCGCGAGCACCACGCCGAAGGCATAGCCGAACGCGGTCTTGCCGTAGAGGTCGAAGTCGAACAGGCCGAGCACGGGCGCGATCACCACGCCCTGCAGGCCGTCGGTGCCGCCCGTGATGCCCGAGAGCCGGTTGGCCAGCTCGAACAGCAGCACGCACACGCCGATGGTGATCATCAGCCGCGTGAGGTCGGCGCCGCGCACCACGAGGTAGCTCAGCACGTAGCCCAGCAGGGCGCACACGGCGAGCGCGAACACCAGGCCGCTGAAGGGCTCGCTCCAGCCGTACTTGGCGAGCAGGCCGGCCGCGTAGGCGCCCGCGCCGAAGAAGGCGGCGTGGCCCACGGTGAGGATACCCGCGTAGCCCAGCGCCATGTCGAGCGACACGGCAAAGAGCCCGAAGATCATGATCTGGCTCATCAGCGTGAGCTTGTCGGGCAGCAGGAAAAAGCTCGACGCGAGCGCAAGCCAGAAGGCGATTTCGGCCACGCGCAGTTGCGCAGGGGAGAGGCTCAGCGGCTTCATGCGAGCCCCTTCTTGGCGACGATGCCGTTCGGGCGCACCAGCAGCATGACGATCATGAACACGTAGATGAGAAAGGCGCCGGTTTCAGGCAGGTAGTACTTGCCCGCCACGTCGACGATGCCGACCAGCAGCGCCGCAATGAAGGGCCCGGTGACGGTGCCCGCACCGCCCACGCACACCACCATCAAAAAGTAGACGAGGTACTTGAGCGGGAACGACGGCTCCAGCCCCAGCATGCCCAGGCTCAGTGCGCCGCCCAGGCCCGCCAGGCCGCAGCCCAGCGAGAAGGTCAGGAAGAACAGGCGCTGCACGTGGATGCCCGTGCCACCCGCCACGCGCTGGTTGTCGACCGCGGCGCGCACCATCGCGCCGTAGCGCGTCTTGCCCAGGCCCAGCAGCAGCGCGACCAGCACGGCCACGCCGCAGCCGATCAGGAACAGGCGGTAGCGGCCCACCTCGAGGCCGAGCAACGACACCTGGCCTTCGAGCGCCTTGGGCAGCGTGAAGGGCCGCATCGTCGGGCCGAAGAAGTAGGTGAACGCGGCGATCGAGACGAACACCACGCCGATCGACAGCAGCACCTGGTCGAGCGGGTGCGCGCGGTACAGCCGCCGGTAGAACACGAACTCCAGCACCGCACCCACCAGCGCCGCGGCCACGAAGGCCGCCACCAGCGAGAGCCCGAAGCCCAGGCCCCACTGGTTCATGAGCACGCTGGCCGCGTAGCCGCCCACCATCGCGAAACTGCCGTGCGCGAGGTTGACGAAATTCATGAGTCCCATCGTGATGGACAGGCCCACGCCGATGAGAAACAGGAGCATGCCGTAGGCCACCCCGTCGAAGATCACGATACCCATGAATTTCCTGCTTGCTGCTGCTGCGTACTGGCGTTGGCTGGCGTTGGCTGGCGTTGGCTTACTTGGCGGCGGCGGCTTCCTTGGCCGGGTCCTTGACGCGCTCGAACTTGTCGAACTCCACGTTCACCAGCTGGCCGTTGGCGCGCTCGGTCTTGCGGATGTAGACGGTCTGCACGATGTCGCGCGTGGCGGCGTCGATCTCGATCGGGCCGCGCGGGCTCTCGAAGCTCAGGCCCTTGAGCGCGTCCATGAACTTGTCGCCGGCGGTGTCGCCCTTTGTCTTGGCCAGTGCGAGGTCGATGGCGGCCATGGTGTCGTAGGCGGTCACGGCGAAGTAGCTCGGGCGCAGCTTGGTGCCGTTGTCGGCGGCGAAGTCTTTGACGAACTTCTGGTTCTTCGGCGAGTTGTGCGCGAACGAGTAGTGGTGGCTGGTGACGAGGCCGAGCGCCACGTCGCCGGTGGCGTCCAGGTAGCTGTCGTCGGTGGCTTCGCCCGTGGCGAAGAGCTTGATGCCGGCCTGTTCCATGCCGCGCTCCTTCCACACCTTGAGGAAGGCCGGCGGCATCACGCCCGAGGGGAAGAAGAAGAACACGGCCTGGGGCTTGGCGTCCTTGATGCGCTGCACGTAGGCCGAGAAGTCGGGGTTGCTCATCGGCGTGCGCACCTCGCCCGAGACCTTGCCGCCACCGGCGGTGAAGGCCTTCTTGAACGCGGTCTCGGCATCGACGCCCGAGGCGTAGTCGGCGACCACGGTGTAGGCGTCCTTCACGCCCTGCTTGAGCATGTAGCGCGCCATCGGGTCGGTGACCTGCTGCACGGTGAACGACAGGCGCGCCACGTAGGGCGAGCTGGTGGTGATGGCCGAGGAGGCGGCGTTCATCACCAGCGTGGGGATCTTGGCCTGCGTGGCAATGGCGCCCACGGCGTAGGCGTTGGGGCTGAAGTCCAGGCCGGTGAGGATGCTCACCTTGTCGCGCACGACGAGTTCCTGCGCGATGCGCTTGGCGGCGTCGGGCGCGGGGCCGGCGGTGTCCTTCTTGATGATTTCGACGGTGCGCCCGCCCACCTTGCCGCCGTGCTCCTTCAGGTACAGCGCGATGCCGGCGTCGAACTGGCGGCCGTAGTCGGCGTAGGGGCCGGAGTAGGTCGCGATGAGGCCGATGCGCAGCGGCTCGGTGAAGGCTTGGGCCAGGGCCTGGCCCGCACCCGCGATGCCGAAACCGGCGAGCAGCAGGGTCGAGAGGAGGGTTCGCTTGGTCATCGTCGTCGTCATGAAAAAACGCCTTTCTGTGGGAGTGGAATGCGCCGCGCGGGCGCCGCTGGCTTGTAACCGGATGTTTGGCAGCGGGCGATGATGCCCGACGCGTTGGTCAGACCTGTGTATCGGGCACACGCACCGTGAGGCCATCGAGGGCGGCGCTCACGCTGAGCTGGCAACTCAGGCGCGAACCGGGCCGGCGCTCGGAGGCGACGGCATCGAGCAGCGCGCTTTCCATGTCGTCGGGCGGCGGCAGCAGTTCGAGGAATGCGTCGTCGACGTAGACGTGGCAGGTCGCACACGAGCAGCAGCCGCCGCACTCGGCGTCGATGCCGCGCACGTTGCCGCGGATGGCGGTCTCCATCACGCTGGCGCCGACCTTGGCGTCGACCTCGCGCGTGGTGCCGTCCTTGAGGATGTAGTGGATCGTGGGCATGGGGTTCAGAACATGTCGAAGTACTCGCGGTGTTCCCACTCCGAGACTTCGAGGTTGAAGCGGGCGATTTCCGCTTCCTTGATGTGGCACAGGTAGTCGACGAAGACCTTGCCCATCTGCGCGTTGAGCATTTCGTCCTTGCGCAGGCAGGCGAGGGCGTCGCTCAACGAGCGCGGCAGTTGCTCGGCCGGCGTTTCGTAGGGTGCATCGGCCGAAGGACCGGCGTCGGTCTGGTGGCGGATGCCGTCCAGGCCCGAGAACAACTGCGACGCAAGGTACAGGTACGGGTTGGCCGTCGGCTCGCCCACGCGGTTCTCGATGCGCGAGGCGTTCTGGCCCGGGCCGCCGAGCACGCGCAGCATCGCGCCGCGGTTGTCGCGGGCCCAGATCGCGCGGTCGGGTGCCAGCGAGAAGGGGCGGTAGCGGCGGTAGCCGTTGATCGTCGGGCTGGCCAATGCGGCCGCACCGCAGGCGTGCGCCTTCAGGCCGCCGAGGTAGTGCATGCCGATCTCGCTGAGGTCGCGTCCGCCGGGCTCGGGCATGAAGGCATTCACGCCATCGCTCTTGCGGCGCAGCGACTGATGCAGGTGCCAGCCGCTGGACATCACGTTCGGGATCTTCGGGCGGCACATGAAGGTGGCGTGCAGGCCGGCGCGCTGGCAGATCTGCTTGATCGCACTGCGCAGCAGCACCATGGTGTCGGCGGGCGTCACGCCGGCCGTGGGGCCGAAGGTGAGCTCGAACTGGCTCGGGCCGAACTCGATCTCGAGCGAGCGCAGCGGCAGGCCGAGCGCCACGAGCTGCGAGCGCAGCAGCTCCATGAGGCCGTCGACGCGGTCGTAGCGCAGCTCGGTCAGGTACTGGTGGCCGTGCGACAGCAGCGACACGCGCGGCGGTTCGCCGGGCTGGCCCGAGTCGGACAGGCCCATGCGCGCATCTTCGAGCTTGAAGACGTGGAACTCGACCTCGAGGCCTGCGATGAAGTCCAGCCCCAGCTCGTCGAGCTGCGCCACCGCGCGCTGCAGGATCTGCCGCGTGGCGAAGGGGCAGGGCCGGCCGTCGGCCATGTAGGCGTCGCACAAAATCCAGCCGGTGCGCGGTGCCCAGGGCAGCACCTTGAAGGTGGCGGGGTCGGCCACGATGGTGAAGTCGGCGCCGCCCTGCAGGCCCTCGATGGCGAAGCCGCCGCCTTGCGTGAACACGGGGAACACGGTCTTGTGCGAGGTGTCCTTGGCCAGCAGGGTGGAGGTGAGGTTCACGCCCTCCCACAGGGCCGAGCGCGCCTCGCTGGCAACCAGGGTCTTGCCGCGCAGCAGGCCGTGCTGGTCGGGCCAGGCGAAGCGGACGGTGTCCACCTCGCCGCTGTCGATGCGGCGCACGAGCTCGCGCGCTTGCGCATGCTGGTCGGCCGACCAGAGACCGAAGCGGTCGACGAAGGTGTGGCTGCTGTTCATGGCGCGTGCTCAGGCCGTGGCGGCCAGGCGTGCGGACGCCCAGTCGGACTTCAGGCGGCGCGCGCGGTCGGCGTCCTGCCAATAGGCCTCGGTGGCGGCTTCGTCGACCACCTTGCCGATGCCGTCGATCGACGGCGGGCCGGTCATGGCGCTGGCCTGCGCGGCGTCGATGAGCATCGGCGCGCTTTCGCCGGCGAGCGTGGCCTCGATGGCCTTCACCAGCACGCGGCGGTAGGCAATGATCCCCTTGTCGGTGCTGCCCAGGTGCTCGCGCGTGCGGTCCTGGATGGCGCCCTGCGACTCCACCGCCCACTGGTCGTGCACGTTGATGTCGTCGCCCATGCCGGTGTAGGTTTCGGTCAGCTGCTCTTCGATGCTGAAGCCGTAGTTGTTGCGTTTGTTCTTGCGCGAGGTGTAGTCGGGCAGCTCGTACAGCTTCAGGCGCTGGTCACGCATCTGCTGCTTGTCGACCGGGCCGGTGAAGCTGGTGAACACGGCATACCAGTAGCAGTGCGTGTCGTCCACGGGCACATGCCATTGCGAGATGGTCATCTCGGCGCTCATCGGAATCACGAAGGCCTGCGGGAACACCACGTTGGTCACGCGCACGTGGGTGGTGTCTTCCGAGAGCTTGCGCAGCGCCTTGAGGCGGAAGCCGTAGTCGGTCGGCTCCACGCTGATGTCGGGGCGGTCGTACTCGCGCAGCACCTTGGTGATGGGCATGTCGGAGTCGGCCGAGGCGCCGCGGAACTGCTTGCCGTAGCTCTCGGAGGTGTCGGCATCCTCGAAGAAGCGGTGCAGGTACGAGGCGTGCGCCGGGTCGATGCCCACTTCGAGCGCCTGCAGCCAGTTGCATTCGAAGAGGCCCTTGAACGCGAAGGTGTGGCTGTCGGGCGCGACGAAGCAGTCGAACTCGGGGAAGGCCGGGGGCTCGCCCTCGCCGATGTACGCGAAGACCACGCCGGCCTTCTCGACCACCGGGTACGCCGACTGCTTGATGCGGCTGCACAGCTTGCTGGTGGCGGGCTCGGCCGGCGTCTCCAGGCAGTTGCCCTTGGCGTCGAACAGCCAGCCGTGGAAGGCGCAGCGGATGCCGCCGTTTTCCAGCCGGCCGAAGGCCAGGTCGGCGCCGCGGTGCGGGCAGTCGCGGTCGAGCATGCCGAGCTGGCCGCTCTCGTCGCGGAACAGCACGAAGTCCTGGCCCATGAGCTTCACGGGCTTGACCGGGCGCGGACCCGCCAGTTCGTCGGCCAGGGCCACCGGCTGCCAGTAGCGGCGCAGCAGCTTGCCGGCGGGCGCGCCGGGTCCGACGCGGGTGATGAAATCGTTTTGCTCGGCGCTGATCATCGTGCGGGCTCCATCGAGAGGTCTTTGTCAGAAGGCCTGCAGGCATTGCATGCAGTTGTATGCATTGTCTTGGTGATTTTTGACAAAGGTCAAACTTTCATCGCCTCGTTCGCCCTGCTTTGGGGCCGATGGAAACCATATATAGGGTTAACTCTGGGGTGTTTGTGGGTTTTTGACACACATCTATTTGCACTGTATGCAACAACTGCGCCCGTTTGGCTATGCTGCGTGCAGCGGCGGGCGGTTCTCCTAGAATCCGCCCATTCATCCCTCTCCCCGTTGCCCTGGCGCCTCCCGATGGACTCCCAACAATCCCGCGTGCTCGTGCAACTGCGCGACCTGATCCTCAAGGGCGAATTCGTGCCTGGAGAGCGGCTGGCCGAGATCCCGCTGGCCGAGAAGCTCGGGGCCTCGCGCACGCCGGTGCGCCTGGCGCTGGCCAGCCTCGAGCACGAAGGCCTGATCGAGCAGTCGCCCAGCGGCGGCTACCAGATGCGCCGCTTCACCTCCCAGGAAGTGGCCGACGCGATCCGCGTGCGCGGCGTGATCGAGGGCTTTGCCGCCCGTTTGCTGGCGGAAGACGGCGTGTCGCGCCAGTTGCTGCGCGACTTGAAAGACTGCCTGGAAGACGGCGACCGCGCCGTCAACAAGCCCAGCATGGAGATCGACGACTACGCCGCGTACGTCGAGATGAACGACCGCTTCCACAAGCTGATCCTCGAAGGCTGCGGCAACCTCGCACTCAAGCGCGTGATGGACATGCTCGGCGGCCAGCCCTTTGCCGCGCCCAGCGCGATGCTGCCGATGCAGTCGTCGATGGAAGAGGGGCAGCAGTGGATGCGGCAGGCGCATCGCACGCACCACGCGATGGTGCAGGCGATCGAGCGCGGCCAAGGCTCGCGCGCACAGGCGCTCGGCGAAGAGCACGTCGAGATCGCGCGCATGAATCTCGACTACGCGCTGGAGCGGCCCGAACTGGCCGCCGAACTCATGCCGGGCATTCGCCTCGTGGCGAAGGGCCGCAACGCCTGACGGGCGAAGCGGCCGGTCAGCGGACCTCGATCAGCAACTGGGGCTGGTAGCCCTCTTGTTCGCCGTTGCTGCGGTAGCCCAGTGGATTGGCGACCACGCGGCAGCCGTCCTTCACGTAATCGAACGGGCAGTGCAGGTGACCGTGCAGCCAGAGTTGCGCGTGCGGCAGCAGCTCGTCGAGCGAATTGCAGAAACCCGCGGTGCCGGGCGTGAGCCCGTAGCGGGGGTCGGCGCTCGCGAGGCTGGGCGCGAAATGGGTGATGGCCACCGTCGTGCCGTCGAAGGGTTGGGCCAGCGCGTCGCGCAGCCAAGTCTGGCAGGTGAGCGCTTGCTCTCGCATTTCGGCAGCCATGAAGGGCAATCCGTTTCGCGTTCCGGCCATTTTCTCGAGGTAGAAGTCGGCCGCACGCATCGCCTTGCCGCGCTTCTTGAGCGCTTCGGCGAGCCCGTCGCGGGGCTCGACCAGCGCGTCGAAATCGGCCCACAGCGTGGTGCCGATGAAGCGGATGCCCTCGATGACCAGCGTCTCGCGCTCGAGCCACAGGATGCCGAGTTCGTCACACAGCGCACGCAGGCGCGCATGCGTGGCGTCGAAATCGAGGTTGTCGTATTCGTGGTTGCCCGGCACGTAGACCACCGGCGTCGGCCAGCCGTTGCGCGGCGAGAAGCGGCCCAGGCCGAAGTCGGTGTCCGTCAGGCGGGAGCCTTCTTGGTAAGAGCCGATATCGCCCCCGAGCACCAGCAGGTCGGCACCCGGGATCGGGTCGGCATGAAAGCTCGGGTGGGATTCCAGGTGCAGGTCGGAGAGCAGTTGCAACTTCATCGTCGGATCAGTCTAGGTGAATCGCACTATGCGTGAGCTGCATAACGTGGGGCTTGCTTTACTAGGGATTACCCTTAATCTACATCCATCGTTAATCAACTCTGTCGCAGCCACACGCCGCGTACCGTCATGTTCAGTCTTCTTGCCCAAGTGGCCCGTTTCTTCCGCTCGTCGCCGACCCAGACCCCCAGCCACGCCGCTGCGCTGATGGAAAGCGCCGACAGCCGTGCCGGCCGTGGCGCGCACCACGCACAAGAGCTGCGTGCTGCGGCTTCCGCCTGGCTCAGCGTCGTCAGGTAACTGACTGACCCGCGCCGCCTCGAGCGGCGCACCCTGGTTCAAGGGGCGGGTCACGCCTGCCCGTGAACCGAGCCCGCGAACGCCGCGGCCGCCGAGCGCAACAGCGCCGTTCGCAGCCACTCGTGGGAATGCCCGTGCTGGGCGCGCCGATGCCAGATGGCATCCACGTGCACCGGCGGTTGGTCGAACGGCAGGTCGTGCACCACCAGTTGCTCCTCGATGCCGGTCACGCTCACGAAGTGGCGCGGCAGCACCGCCAGCAGGTCCGAATTGGCGACCACGCGCCCGGCGGTGAAGAACTGGTTCACCGTCACCGCGATCCGCCGCTCGCGCCCCATGGCGCCCAGCGTCTGGTCGATGAAGCCATAGGGCCGGCCCGAAAAACTCACCAGCAGGTGCCGCGCCGCGCAGTAGCTGTCGAGCGTCAACGGTGCCCCCGCCAGCGGATGGCCGCGCCGCATCACACATACATATTGGCCCAGGTAGAGCCGCTGGGTCTCGAACGGCACCCCCACCCCCGACTGTCCGCGCGCCGCCAGGCTCGCGATCACCGCCGGAAAGTAGCCGACGGCCATGTCGACCTCTTCATGTTCCAGCATGCGGCGCGGGTCGCGCGTGGTCAGCGGCAGCACGCGCAGCGAGATAGCAGGCGCTTCTTCTTCTGCAATCTTCACCAGCCCCGGCATGAGTTCGGCGGCGGTGGCGTCGGCCATGGCCAGCAGGAAGGTCGTGTCGGCGGTGCCGGCGTCGAATTCGCCGGGTGCCAGCGTGTGCTGCAGCTGGCGCAAGGCGTCGCGCACGGTCGGCCAGAGGGCTTGCGCCCGCGGCGTGGGCTCCACGCCCGCACCGGAACGCCGCACCAGCTCGTCGCCCAGCAGCTCGCGCAGGCGGCGCAGCGAGTTGCTCACGGCCGGCTGGGTGATCGCGAGGTTGCGTGCGGCGCGCGTGAGGTTGCGCTCCGCCATCACCTCATCAAAGACGCGCAGCAGGTTCAGGTCGAATGTGCGGAAATTGACATCCATCAGCGATGTGAATGATAAGCATCAGAAAGATAAAGTGGCCAAACACTGGGGTAATCCCTAATATCGACCCATCGGCCTTGTTCGCCACCACTGATTACCACTTATCCCTAGGAGGGATGCATCATGACCAGCTTTGTCCACGTTGACCAACCCACCGAACATCCCGGCGTCCGTCGCGCCGAAGTTCTCTTCGGCCAGATCCAGGCCGCCCGCGCCGGTGCCCATGGCGCCCGTCCGCTGATCGCACTGTTCGTGCTGGCCCTCGCGGCCGCCGTGCTCGTGGTCGCCGACAAGATCGTTTCCAACTGGGATGAAGGCGCACTGCTCGCCGCATGGACCGTGTTCTGTGTCGCCGCCATCGCCCTGTTCGCGCTCTTCGTGGGCTCGGTGCGCAAGAGCAGCCTCGCCACCCTGTGGCGCGAAGCTGCAGAACGCCGTGCGGAAGCCCGTGCAGACGCCCGCTTCCTGGCGACCGCCCAGAGCGACCCGCGCATCATGCAAGAGCTGCAAGCGGCAGTCTGGCGCCAGCAGTCGGACGACGTCGCATCGGTTGAAGCCGTCGCCAAGGTCGACGCCCTGGCCCGCATGAACCGTCGTTCGCAAGAAGTGCGCATGCCTACGCTGTACGAAGCGATGCGCCGCATGAACAGCTCGCGCTATTACTAAGCAAGGCTGAGCCGGGCGCTAAGCGCCTGGCTGCAGTTGAGTCGGTTTGAATGCCCGTCAGACATATGTCTGACGGGCATTTTTCGTTGGGGGCTGAGGTGATGCGGTTGGCGGATGTCTCTGCTATCGATGGAGGCGTTAGGGGAGTTACTCCATGGCGCCTGGGAGAACGCGTGTCCTTCTATCTCTATATATAAGGAGGAGCGTGTGGCGTGAGTGCGGCTCCTGGGGAGAATGCTGTGAGATCAGGCGATGCTTGGCGGCGCTACAAGCCAGTGGGGCGGCCGCACTGCAGATTCTTTTCATCTCTTGTTGGCTGCGGCACTCAAAATGACATACACTGGCAGGCTTCGCTGCTGAATACCTCTGGTTTTCGAAGCGACTGGTGCTCTCAGGAGTGCTGGTTGTGGGTGGTGAAGAAAGTCTTCGAAAGTTGACGCGGTTTGAAAAAACAGTGCATAATCGAAGGCTTCGCTGGAAACAACTTCAGCGACTTGAACTGAAAGGTTCGGGTTGCAGGAAAGAAGAAGTGGAAAGCGAAAAAAGTCTCCGAAAGTTGACGCGGTTTGAAAAAACAGTGCATAATCGAAGGCTCCGCTGAAAACAACTTCGGCAGCTTGAATCGAAAGATTCGGGATGCGGAAAAAGAAGTTGAAGAAAGCGAAAAAAGTTTGACGATACTTAAAAAATCGTGCTAGACTACAAGGCTCCGCTGATCGCAGCGAAGCAAAACGAAGTAAACGATAAGTTGCTTCGGTGATCGTTAAAAAATTACAGCCGATAAGCGTGGGCGTTTGAAGGTAATTGCGTAAGTTCTTCGGAACAAGTCGCAAGACTTAAAAACGCTCATGAGATAGAAGTGAAGTTCACTTTAATTCTTTTTTTATGAGTTTTGCTTGACCGCGAGGTCAGGCGCAAAAATCAAGATCGAACTATAGAGTTTGATCCTGGCTCAGATTGAACGCTGGCGGCATGCCTTACACATGCAAGTCGAACGGCAGCGCGGGAGCAATCCTGGCGGCGAGTGGCGAACGGGTGAGTAATACATCGGAACGTGCCCAATCGTGGGGGATAACGCAGCGAAAGCTGTGCTAATACCGCATACGATCTACGGATGAAAGCAGGGGATCGCAAGACCTTGCGCGAATGGAGCGGCCGATGGCAGATTAGGTAGTTGGTGAGGTAAAGGCTCACCAA
>NZ_PKMT01000002.1:0-300000 GCF_002849325.1 Variovorax sp. RO1 | reverse complement strand
ATCGAGTCCGAATAGGGCGATCAGTCGCTGGGTGTAGACCCGAAACCAAGTGATCTATCCATGGCCAGGATGAAGGTGCCGTAACAGGTACTGGAGGTCCGAACCGACTAGTGTTGCAAAACTAGCGGATGAGCTGTGGATAGGGGTGAAAGGCTAAACAAACTTGGAAATAGCTGGTTCTCTCCGAAAACTATTTAGGTAGTGCCTCAAGTATTACCATCGGGGGTAGAGCACTGTTTTGGCTAGGGGGTCATGGCGACTTACCAAACCAAGGCAAACTCCGAATACCGATGAGTACAGCTTGGGAGACAGAGCACCGGGTGCTAACGTCCGGACTCAAGAGGGAAACAACCCAGACCGCCAGCTAAGGTCCCTAAAATTGGCTAAGTGGGAAACGAAGTGGGAAGGCTAAAACAGTCAGGATGTTGGCTTAGAAGCAGCCATCATTTAAAGAAAGCGTAATAGCTCACTGATCGAGTCGTCCTGCGCGGAAGATGTAACGGGGCTAAGCCAGTTACCGAAGCTGCGGATTTGCAATTTATTGCAAGTGGTAGGAGAGCGTTCTGTAAGCCTGTGAAGGTGCGTTGTAAAGCGTGCTGGAGGTATCAGAAGTGCGAATGCTGACATGAGTAGCGTTAAAGGGGGTGAAAAGCCCCCTCGCCGTAAGCGCAAGGTTTTCTACGCAACGTTCATCGGCGTAGAGTGAGTCGGCCCCTAAGGCGAGGCAGAGATGCGTAGCTGATGGGAAACAGGTCAATATTCCTGTACCGATTGTTAGTGCGATGTGGGGACGGATCTTAATAGGTCATCCAGTTATTGGATTATTCTGGTTTAGTTGGATGTAGGCGTGCATTAGGCAAATCCGGTGCACATATACCGAGGCCAACGATCGAGCGGACTTGTCCGTGAAGTGACTGAACGAGGTTCCAGGAAAAGCCACTAAGCTTCAGCTAACAACGACCGTACCGCAAACCGACACTGGTGCGCGAGATGAGTATTCTAAGGCGCTTGAGAGAACTCAGGAGAAGGAACTCGGCAAATTGACACCGTAACTTCGGAAGAAGGTGTGCCCTATTAGTGTGTAGTGAACAACGAAGCATGAATGGGTTGCAAAAAATCGGTGGCTGCGACTGTTTATTAAAAACACAGCACTCTGCAAACACGAAAGTGGACGTATAGGGTGTGACGCCTGCCCGGTGCTGGAAGATTAAATGATGGGGTGCAAGCTCTTGATTGAAGTCCCAGTAAACGGCGGCCGTAACTATAACGGTCCTAAGGTAGCGAAATTCCTTGTCGGGTAAGTTCCGACCTGCACGAATGGCGTAACGATGGCCACACTGTCTCCTCCTGAGACTCAGCGAAGTTGAAATGTTTGTGATGATGCAATCTCCCCGCGGAAAGACGGAAAGACCCCATGAACCTTTACTGTAGCTTTGTATTGGACTTTGAACAGATCTGTGTAGGATAGGTGGGAGGCTTTGAAGCAGGGTCGCTAGATCTTGTGGAGCCAACGTTGAAATACCACCCTGGTGTGTTTGAGGTTCTAACCTAGGTCCATTATCTGGATCGGGGACAGTGCATGGTAGGCAGTTTGACTGGGGCGGTCTCCTCCCAAAGCGTAACGGAGGAGTTCGAAGGTACGCTAGTTACGGTCGGACATCGTGACGATAGTGCAATGGCATAAGCGTGCTTAACTGCGAGACTGACAAGTCGAGCAGATGCGAAAGCAGGACATAGTGATCCGGTGGTTCTGTATGGAAGGGCCATCGCTCAACGGATAAAAGGTACTCTGGGGATAACAGGCTGATACCGCCCAAGAGTTCATATCGACGGCGGTGTTTGGCACCTCGATGTCGGCTCATCTCATCCTGGGGCTGTAGCCGGTCCCAAGGGTATGGCTGTTCGCCATTTAAAGAGGTACGTGAGCTGGGTTTAAAACGTCGTGAGACAGTTTGGTCCCTATCTTCCGTGGGCGCTGCAGATTTGAGGAAGCCTGCTCCTAGTACGAGAGGACCGGAGTGGACACACCTCTGGTGTATCGGTTGTCACGCCAGTGGCATTGCCGAGTAGCTAAGTGTGGAAGAGATAACCGCTGAAAGCATCTAAGCGGGAAACTCGTTTCAAGATGAGATCTGCCGGGGCCTTGAGCCCCCTAAAGAGTCGTTCAAGACCAGGACGTTGATAGGTCAGGTGTGGAAGCGCAGTAATGCGTTAAGCTAACTGATACTAATTGCTCGTGCGGCTTGACCCTATAACTTTGATCAATCTGATCAAGGTGTTATGCCAAGTTGACGCATTCAAAATAATTCGCCAAAAAGCTGATTCCAAACTCTATGAATTCGTTTGACTGATCGTGTGATCAGTCAGACAACCCTTTATGCCTGATGACCATAGCGAGTTGGTACCACTCCTTCCCATCCCGAACAGGACAGTGAAACGACTCAGCGCCGATGATAGTGCGGGTTCCCGTGTGAAAGTAGGTCATCGTCAGGCTCTTACAGCCCAGAAAACCCCAGTCAGCAATGACTGGGGTTTTTTGCTTTGCGCGACGCAAAGACAAAGAACTCGCAAACCACGAGCAAGCAAATAGACAGACAAAGAAAAAGCGCCAACTCGAAAAAGATGGCGCTTTTTTATTGCAGCAAACAAGCGCCAATCAGACGTTGCGAACTCCCAAAGCATCAGATTGCGCTGCGCCAACCGCAATCAGTTCAGCCAGTAGGTCTGCTGTCAGATCAACCAGTGTCTCACCAGCAAAGAATCGCGCCCGGATCCGCTCGAAATACGGTGTCCCGCCAAGCCACGCCCCCCACTCAGCGTGCGACACCGCATGCAGCTCCAGCAGCTTGAACTTCATCAGCACCTTCATCGCATGACGCGCGTGCTTCACCGGGTCTCGCTGCAAGCCAGCTAAACGCTTGCGCGCCGTATGCAAGGCACGATCGACGTCGCCAAAGACTCCGCCATGACCTGGAATCACCTGCAGAGGCGCCAACTTCTCGATCAAATCGAGCGTCGCCGCGATGTCTCCGAACGAAGGCTCGCCCATCAGTTCAGGAAAGGCGATGCCAAACCCGTTTTCCCAAAGCGCATCCGCTGAAATCAGGGTCCGCGACACCGGATCGAACAGGATCACCGAGTGCGGATCGTGGCCCGGAGCGCCGTGCACTTGCCACGCGCTGTCTCCCCACAGGCATTCAGTGCCTGGATCGAGCAATCCGGTGAAGCCAAAACGCGGGCAAGTCTGCCCCGTCGCAAGAAAACTCAGGCCTTCTGCATCCCATCGCTCGACCAGCGCCGCCTCTCCAGGCGGAATGTCCGTCCGCAGCGACGGATAGCGCTGCTGCAATGCCGCGTTCCCCCCGCAGTGATCGCTGTGCAGATGCGTGTTCAGCACCCGATCGAGCGGACGCTCTCCAAGAACAGACTCCACCAATGCCAGCGTCTGATCAGCATGCGTGGCATACCCAGTGTCGACCAGTGCGGTTTCCTCCGCCCCGATGAACAGGATGTTGTTCGACGACAGCCAGCCTCGCTCGAACACGACGACATTCGCCGGCAGTCCGGCGCTGGCCTCCCCGTGCCCCACGCCGTCAGGCACCAGCGCTGGTGCGCAGTTCGCGACGCAGAATCTTCCCCACGTTGGTCTTGGGCAGCGACTCGCGGAACTCGATGTGCTTCGGTCGCTTGTAACCGGTGAGCTGTCCGTTGCAGTACTGGAGTACGGCGTCCTCCGTCAGCGTCGGGTCCCTGCGAACCACGAAGACCTTGATGGCTTCGCCTTGCTTTTCGTCCGGCACGCCGACGGCCGCGCATTCGACCACCCCCGGGCACAGCGAGATCACGTTCTCCAGCTCGTTGGGGAACACGTTGAAACCGCTCACGAGGATCATGTCCTTCTTGCGATCGACGATGCGGCTGTAGCCGTCTTCCTGCATCACGGCGATATCGCCGGTACGCATGAAGCCGTCGGCCGTGAAGGCGGCGGCCGTCTCGGCGGGCTGGTTGTAGTAGCCGGTCATCACGTTCGGCCCCTTGATGCAGAGCTCGCCCGCCTGACCGATCGGCAGCGATTGGCCTTCATCGTCCTTGATCGCGATCTCAATGCTCGGCAACGGCAGGCCGATGGTGCCTGTGAACTTCGTGTTCGACACTGGGTTGTTGGTGCCGATCGCGCAGGTCTCGCTCATGCCCCAGCCTTCGATCATCGGGCAGCCGGTGGCCTCGAACCATTTGCGCGCCGTGCCTTCGGAGGCGGCCATGCCGCCGGCCTGCGACACGAACAGCGTCGAGAAATCGACCGTCTTGAACTCCGGGTGCATCAGCAGCGCATTGAACAAGGTGTTCACCGCCGGCAGCATGTGGAAGGGCCGCTTCTTCAGCACCGCGACGAACTTGTTGAAGTCGCGCGGGTTCGGAATCAGCGTCATGTGCGAGCCCTGGCGGATCACCAGCAGGCACAGCGTCAGCGCGAAGATGTGATACAGCGGCAGCGCCGCGATGCTGTTGACCTTCGCCAGGTCGCCGGCCCGCGCCAGCGCCGGCGTGAACCAGGCTTCGGCCTGCAGCGTGGCGGCCACGATGTTGCGATGGGTCAGCACTGCGCCCTTCGACAAGCCGGTCGTGCCGCCCGTGTACTGCAGGAAAGCGATGGAATCGAGCGTGCTCTGGTCGGGCCCGAGCGTGCGCCCGCGGCCTTCGGCAATCGCCTGCTTGAACGGCGTGACCGTCCGGCCTTCGCTCAACGGCAGCTTGTAGGGCGGCACCATCTTGGCCAAGTGGCGCACGGCGACTGTGATCCACGTGCCGTACAGCCCCCCGAGCAGATCGCCCATCGCGGTCATCACCACGTGCTTGACCGGCGTGCGCTCGATCACCTGCTCGAGCGTGGCGGCAAAGTTTTCGAGGATGACGATGGCCGTGGCGCCGGAGTCCTTGAGCTGGTGCTCCAGCTCGCGCGCCGTGTACAGCGGGTTGACGTTGACGCAGGTGTAGCCCGCGCGCAGCACGGCGCACATCGTGACCGCGAACTGCGGCACGTTGGGCAGCATGATCGCCACCCGCGCGCCGGGCTCGAGGCCCCGAGACTGCAGCCAGGCACCCATCGCCTTCGAGAGCGTGTCGAGTTCGCCGTACGACATCCACCGCTCCATGCAGACCGAGAACGGCCGGTCCTTGTAGCGGCCGAAAGCCTCGTCGAACATGTGAGGCAGGGAGCGGTACTGCTCCGGGTGAATCTCGTGCGGCACGCCGGCCGGATAGTTCTGTTGCGCGGATGTCTGCATGCAAGCTCCTTTGGCGCGGATTGTGGGAGCCAATGCCTCCCACCCGCCAGCGGGCTTGTCCTAGGGGCGCACGCCGGGTGTCGCGCAGGCGATAGCCGCCGTGCGCGCCCGGGTCACGCAGATGCGATCAGGCGTTGCCCGATTCGCCCGGCAGCAGCACGCCGGCCGGGATGTCGGCCTCGACTTCAAGTGCGCGGTACAGCGGCGTGAAGTCGGGTGCCGTGAGATCGAAGAGCTGCGCGAAGTTCTCGATCACGAAGTAGTTGGCCTGGTAGGTGTCGATCTTGTATTGCGTGCGCATGGTGCGCAGCAGGTCGAGCGGGAGGCGGTGCGGCTCGGGGCTGCGCACCGCGTGCTGCAGCTCGCCGACCGAACTCAGGATGCCGGCACCGTAGGCGCGCAGGCCCTCGGGCTGGCGGATCAGGCCGAACTCGACCGTGTACCAGTACAGGCGCGCCAGCTTCTCGCCGGCGCCCAGCTCGTGCGCCTTCATGCCGCCCTGGCCGTAGCGCTGCACATAGTCGGCGAAGGTCGGGTCGAACAGCATCGGCACGTGGCCGAACAGGTCGTGGAACACGTCGGGCTCGACGATGTAGTCGAACTCTTCGGGCTTGCGGATCCAGTCGGTCACCGGGAACTTGCGGTTCGCCAGCAGCGTGAAGAAGGGCAGTTCGGGAATCAGCCCCGGCACCGCCACGATCTCCCAGCCGGTGGCGCGGTGCAGGCGCTCGTTGAGTTCCTCGAAGCGCGGGATGCGGTCCTTCACGCCGAGCAGCGGCAGCGCCTGGATGAAGGCGTCGCAGGCCAGGCCCGGCAACTGCGCTGCCTGGCGTTCGTACAGCCGCTTGTAGGTGTCGTGGTCGGCCGCCGTGTAGCTGGCCCAGTCCTGCGGACAGGTGTAGTCGGCTTGCACCGAACCGCCGCGCGAGTAGTCGCCGCGCGGCGGGCGATCGGATGCGCCATAGACGGCGGGAGTGACAACGGCGGCGGGGGTATCCATGGGGCGTTCGGTTTCTCGGGTTATTTGAGCCAGCGGTCCATCACGCGCTGGAAGTCGCCGCCGGCTTGCTGCAGGTGCAGCCATTGGTCGACATACGATTTGAAAGCCACGTCGTCGCGCGGCAGCATCCAGGCCATCTCGCCGTACTGCAGCGGCTTGTCGGGGTTCACCGCGCACAGCCCGGGCTTGAGCTTCTGCTGCGTGATGGCCTCGGCCGATTCGGTGACGAACACGTCGGCGCGGTTGGCCAGGATCTCGTCGAAGATCGTGACGTTCTCGCCGTGCAGCGTGAGCCTGGCCTGCTTGAAGTTGGTACGGGCAAAGCGTTCGTTGCTGCCGCCCGGGTTGAAGATCACGCGGGTCGACGGCTGGTCGATGGCCGCCACGCTCTGGTACTTGGCCACGTCGGCGCAGCGTGCGATGGGCGTCTTGCCGTTGACCATGTAGGGCGCGCTGAAGAAGGCGCGCTTCTGGCGATCGGTGGTTACCGACACGCCGCCCACGGCGATGTCGCACTTGCCCGCGGCCAAGTCGGGCAGCAGGTTGGCCCAGGTCGTCTTGACCCACTCGGGCTTGGCGCCGAGGCTGGCGCTGAAGCCCGCCATCAGGTCGACGTCGATGCCTTCGAACGAGGCATCGGCCTTCTGGAAGCTGAAGGGCCGGTAGTCGCCCGGCGTGCAGATGCGCAGCACCGCCGCCTTTTGCACCGTGTCCAGGTGCGAGGCACCCGGGCCGGCCGCGGGTGGCGCCGAGGCGCAGCCCGAGAGCACGACCGCAGCGGCGGCTGCCGCGACAAAGGAAGTGACGACAGTCGAAGAAGACGCGTGGCGCATGCCGGGCTCCAGGGCAGTGGTGAAGCGCCTTATTTTGCGGCGCTCAGCACGCCGCGGCGCATCTGGTCGAGCTCGATGCTCTCGAACAGCGCCTTGAAGTTGCCGTTGCCGAAGCCGTCATCGCCCTTGCGCTGGATGAACTCGAAGAAGATCGGGCCCAGCTGGTTCTCGCTGAAGATCTGCAGCAGCAGCGCGTCCTTCTTGCCGTCGATCAGGATCTTGCGTTTCTTCAGCTCGGCCACGCTTTCGCCGTGCTCGGGAATGCGCTTGTCGATCAGCTCGTAGTACGTGTCGATGGTGTCCAGCAGCGTCACGCCGTTGGCGCGCAGCGCGTCGACGCTCTCGTACAGGTCGTCCGAGCCCATGGCGATGTGCTGGATGCCCTCGCCCTTGTACATGTCCAGGTACTCCTGGATCTGGCCGGCCTGTTCCTTGCCTTCTTCGTTGATCGGGATGCGGATCTTGCCGCAGGGGCTGGTCATGGCCTTGCTCTTCACGCCCGTCACCTGGCCTTCGATGTCGAAGTACTTCACTTCGCGGAAGTTGAAGAGCTTCTCGTAGAAGTTGGCCCACACGTCCATGCGGCCGCGGTACACGTTGTGCGTGAGGTGGTCGATGTAGGTCAGGCCGTTGCCCTTGCGCGTGAGCGCGTCCTGCGACGACACGCCCGGCAGCGCCTCGAAGTCCACGTCGTAGAAGCCGATGTTGCCGATGTCGCCCGGCTGCGCGCCGTTCTTGCCGGGCCAACGATCCACCAGGTAGATCAGGCTGTCGCCGATGCCCTTGATGGCGGGGATGTTCAGCTCGCCCGGGCCGGCCTTGTCGGCGAAGCCCCAGGCGCCCAGCGCGGTGGCGCGCTCGTAGGCCTGCTTGGCGTCCTGCACACGGAAGGCGATGGCGCACACGCTCGGGCCGTGCTCGCGTGCGAAACGCTGGGCGAACGAATCGGGCTCGGCGTTCAGGATGAAGTTGATCGTGCCCTGGCGGTACAGCAGCACGTTCTTGTGGCGGTGCTTGGCGATGGCCACGAAGCCCATGCGCTCGAACACCTGGCCCATCGCGACCGGATCGGGTGCCGCGTATTCGATGAATTCGAAACCGTCGGTGCCCATCGGGTTCTCCCAGGGCGTGAAGGCGGGGGCGTCGGTGTGGCTCATGGGTGCTGTCTCCGAAAAGTGGGGAAAGTTGTGCAGAAAGGAAAACAAAGGCCCGGATTCGGGCCGTCCTGCACTGTAGGTCGGAAGCCTTTCAGGTTTTCTGCATTTCTGGGCGCCACAGATGGCCATGACGCAGTAAAACTGCAAAAATGGCGAAATGGAAGCACTCGACAAGATAGATCGGCTCATTCTGCGCATGCTGCAAGCAGACGGCCGCGCCACCTACGACCAGATCGCCGAGCAGGTGAGCCTGTCGCCCAGCGCCGTGCTGCGGCGGGTCAAGCGGCTCGAAGAGCACAAGGTCATCGACCGCTACGTGGCGCTGGTCCAGCCCGAAGCGGTCGGCCTGGGCCTCACGGCCTACCTGAACGTGCGGCTCGAAAAGCACACCGAAAGCCACAAGCGCAACCCCATGGACCTGTTCCGCGCCAGCGTACAGACCTGGCCCGAGGTGGTCGAGTGCGCTGCCCTCACCGGCGACATGGACTACCTGCTGCGCGTCGTGGTGGCCGACATGGCGCACTACAGCCGCTTCATCATGGACACCCTGCTGAAGCACCCCAGTGTCCAAGACTGCAAGACCAGCTTTGTGCTCGATCGTGTCAAAGCCACAACATCTGTGCCCGTTTAACTACAAATTGGTTGCGGAAAGACCACGGACTCTGGTATCGAGTCACGAATGAGTCCTGAAAGTGTCCCCATGGGCTTGGTGATTAAGGGAAAACCCTTACATTTGAACCATGCTTACCGCCAAGACCCTCCTCAAAGCGTCTCTCGGCCTCGGCTCTTTCCTGAAGGCGCCGATGGTTGAGGCGCAGCCGCGCGCCGTCAGCGCGCCACCGCCCGTCATGGTGCCGATCCGCTCGATCGGCCCGCGCGAACGCGAACGCATCGCGCGCCACCTGCTCGACCTGACACCGCACGACCGCTACCTGCGCTTCGGCTATGCCGCGGCCGACGAGCAGGTTCTGCGCTACGTCGAAGGCCTGGACTTCGACCGCGACGAACTCTTCGGCATCTACAACCGCCGCCTCGACCTGATCGCGATGGCGCACGTCGCCTACGCGCCCGACGACCAGCACAGCGACTGCGCCGAGTTCGGCGTGTCCGTGTCGGCGCACGCCCGCGGCCGTGGCTACGGGGCGCGCCTGTTCGAGCGTGCCGTGGTGGCCGCGCGCAACGAAGGCGTGGGCATGCTCTTCATCCATGCGCTGAGCGAAAACGCGGCCATGCTCAAGATCGCCCGCAACGCTGGCGCCACCGTGGTGCGCAGCGGCTCGGAGTCGGAAGCGCATCTGCAGCTGCCCACCGCCACCTTCGACAGCCGCATGAGCGAGATCGCGCTGGAGCACTACGCCGCCGTCGATTTCGCGCTCAAGAGCCGCGCCAAGCAGTTCTGGGCCTTCCTCGCGAGCGTGCAGGAAGTGCGCAGCGGCATGCGCGACGCGCGCAGCAAATCTGCACCATAACTGTTGGCCCCCCGGCTTTTCACTTCGCTTCGCTGCGTGTAATTCGCCACCCCCCGAGGGGGAGGCGCGGCTCGCCTTGGGGCGGCCCGGCGGCGGCCGCCTGGGCGGTGTTCTTACCGTGGCAAACGTCAAGGTAGAGCCTGTCATGCGCAATCCGTTATCCTTGCCTTTCTTCAACTTCGCCCTCCCGCAGTGGCCGACCCTCACCCTGAACGCGCTCCCGTTGAACGGGAAGACAAGCGTGGCTTTCTCCAGAAGCTCGCCGAATTCATCCACCCCGGCCCCGATTCACGCGACGAGCTGATCGAAACCCTCGCCGATGCCGAGGACAACGAGGTGATCGGCGCCGAATCGCGCGTGATGCTCGAAGGCGTGCTGCGCATGGCCGACATGACGGCCGGTGACGTGATGGTCGCCGCCCCGCGCATGGACCTCGTGAACATCGACGCGCCCTTCGACGCCTTGCTGCACTCGGTGATCCAGACCGCGCACTCGCGCTTTCCGGTCTACGAGGGCGAAAAAGAAAACATCATTGGCATCCTGCTCGCGAAGGACCTGCTCAAGCTGCAGCGCGCACCGGGTCTGAACATTCGCGCGCTACTGCGCCCCGCCACCTTCGTGCCCGAGAGCAAGGGCCTGAACGATCTGCTGCGCGAATTCCGCGGCAACCGCAACCACCTGGCCATCGTCATCGACGAGTTCGGCCGCGTGGCCGGCCTCATCACCATCGAAGACGTGCTCGAGCAGATCGTCGGCGAGATCGAAGACGAGTTCGACATCGCCGAAGACGAGGGCGACATCTTTGGCCTGGCCGACCACACCTACCGCGTCTCGGGCGACACGCCCATCGAGCGCGTGGCCGAGGCCTTCGGCATCGTCTTCAACGAAGAACAGCTGAGCGAAGACTTCGACACCATCGGCGGGCTCATCGCGCACGAGATGGGCCACGTGCCCAAGCGCGGCGAGCACCACGCCATCGGCGGCTTCGACTTCGTCGTGCTGCACACCAAGGGCGGCGCGGTGCGCTGGTTCCGGGTGTCGCCGGCGCGCGGCGGCGACGCGGCCGACTGATGCCGGCGCCCGCAGCAGCGGCCCCGGCCCGCGTCTCGCCATCTTCTTCCCCTTCCTCCGCCGCCAGCGGGTTCCTGCGCCTGCTCGGCTTCGGCCTGGCGGGCGTGGCGCAAGCCCTGTCCATCGCGTGGCCCGGCGACGGCCGTCCGCTGTGGTGGCTGCAGCTGCTGTCGCTGGCCGCGCTGGTCTGGGGGCTCGACGGCCTGCGTGCGCAGGGCGCGGGCTGGCGCCGCGCCGGCCTGCACGGCTGGGCGTTCGCGACCGCGTGGCTCACCGGCAGCTTCTGGTGGCTCTTCATCTCGATGCACACCTACGGCGGGTTGCCAGCGCCGCTGGCGGTGATCGCCGTGCTCGCGCTGGCCGCGGCGCTGGCGCTCTACTACGCCGTGGCCTGTGCCTGGTTCGTGGTGCGCGGGCCGGCGGGGCGCATCGCGGGCGCCTTCGTGTTCGCGGCGCTGTGGACGCTGGCCGAACTCGTGCGCGGCAGCTGGTTCACCGGCTTTCCCTGGGGCGCGGGCGGTTATGCCCACGTCGATGGTCCGCTGGCCGCGCTGGCGCCGTGGATCGGCGTGTACGGCATCGGCGCTGCGGCGGCCCTGGCCGTGGCGCTGGTTGCGCGGCGCCTGCCGCTGCGTGGCGTGGTGCCGACGGCGTTGGCCGCGGTGCTGCTCGCCGCGGTCTTCGTGCTGCCCAATCTCGTCTCGCCGCTGCCCGCCGATGCGCGCGGCGCGCAGGGCACCGCCGGCACGCTGCAGGTCGCGCTGCTGCAGGGCAACATCCCGCAGGACGAGAAATTCATTCCGGGCGGCGGCATCGAAACCGCGCTGCGCTGGTACGCCGAACAGCTGCGCGATGCCAAGGCCCAACTCGTGGTCACGCCTGAAACCGCGCTGCCGTTGCTGCCGCGCCAGCTGCCCGCCGGCTACCTCGACGCGATCCAGGAACGCTACGGGCAGCCGGGCACGCAACAAGCCGCCATCGTCGGTCTGCCGCTCGGCGACGGGCCGGGCACCTACCGCAACGCCGTGCTGGGTTTCCAGCCCGGCGCGACGCAGCCTTACGCGTACAGCAAGCACCACCTCGTGCCCTTCGGCGAATTCATTCCGCCGGGCTTTCGCTGGTTCATCCGCATGATGAGCATCCCGCTTGGCGACTTCGAGCGCGGCGGGCTCGCGCAGGCTCCGTTCGTCTGGCAGGGCCAGCGCATCGCGCCCAACATCTGCTACGAAGACTTGTTCGGCGACGAGATCGGCGCGAACTTCCGCGACGAGGCCACGGCGCCGACGATCCTGCTCAACGTCAGCAACATCGCCTGGTTCGGCGACTCGGTCGCCATCGACCAGCACCTGGCCATCTCGCGCATGCGGGCGCTCGAGTTCGCGCGGCCGATGGTGCGCGCCACCAACACCGGCGCGACCGTGGTGATCGACGCCGCGGGCCGGGTCACGCACGAGCTGCCGCGCCTGACGCGCGGCGTGCTCGAAGCGCCGGTCGAAGGCCGGCGCGGGCTCACGCCCTTCGCGCGCTGGGTGGCGCCTTTCGGTCTGTGGCCGTTATGGATCGCGGCGCTCGCGATCGTCGCGCTCGGCGCGATCTTCTTCCGGCCTGGTCGGCGCTGAGTCGCACCGGCGGATGCGCGTTCGGAGTCGTCGTCCATGAAGCACCACCACCGCCTCAAGCCTGCCGCACCACCCGCTGTTGAGGGCGCCGGCGCCCTCCGTGCCAGAGGCCCGGTGCTCGAAGTCTTCCTCGCCTTCCTCGCGCTGGGCCTGACCTCCTTCGGCGGCCCGGTGGCGCACCTCGGCTACTTCCGCGCGGAGTTCGTCGAACGCCGCAAGTGGCTCGACGACAAGCGCTATTCCGACCTCGTGGCGCTGTGCCAGTTCCTGCCCGGGCCCGCGAGCAGCCAGGTCGGCATCGCATTGGGGCTCGGCCGCGCAGGCTGGGGCGGGGCGCTGGCGGCGTGGCTCGGGTTCACGCTGCCGTCCGCCGTGGCGCTCATCCTTTTCGCGGCCGGTGTCACGCATTGGTCGGCATTGGCGCAATCGGGCGCGGTGCACGGGTTGAAGGTCGTCGCAGTGGCCGTCGTCGCGCAGGCGGTGTGGGGCATGGCGAAGTCGCTGTGCCCCGACCGGTTGCGCGCGGGCGTGGCCATCGTCGCGGCGCTGCTGGTGCTCGCGGTGCCTTCGGCCATCGGGCAGATCGTCGCCATCGTCGCCGGGGGCGTCGTCGGCCGATGGGCGCTGCAGCTCGGCCCCCTTCCCGCCGCGCAGCACCGCGACCACGGCGTGAGCAAGTCGACCGGCGCAGCGCTGCTGGGCCTGTTCGCCGTCCTGCTCGTCGCGCTGCCGATGCTGGCCGCGGCGACGGAGTGGCCGGCGCTGTCCGTCATCGCGTCCTTCTACCGGTCGGGTGCGCTGGTGTTCGGCGGCGGCCACGTCGTGCTGCCCTTGTTGCAGGCGGGCGTGGTGCCCACGGGACTGGTCTCGAACGACGTGTTCCTGGCCGGTTACGGCGCAGCCCAGGCCGTGCCGGGGCCCTTGTTCACCTTCGCGGCTTTCCTCGGCGCCGCCATGCCGGGACCGTTCGGTGGTTGGGTGGGCGGCGTGGCGCTGTTGCTGGCCATCTTCCTGCCGGCCTTCCTGCTGGTGGCGGGCGCGTTGCCGTTCTGGGAGACGCTGCGCCAGCGTGATGGCGTCCAGCGTGCGATGGCGGGCGTGAACGCGGCGGTCGTCGGCGTGCTGCTCGCTGCGCTCTACGACCCGGTGTGGACGAGTGCCATCCACTCGAAGGCCGATTTCGGCCTCGCGCTGGCGGCGTTCGGCTTGCTGGTCTACGCCCGCCTCTCGCCGGTGTGGGTCGTCGGGCTCGCGGCGTTCGCCGGCTGGCTGCTGGCCCTCTAAGGGCGGCGCATGACCGCATGCCATGCCGGCATGCAGCGGCATGGCATGCGGGCATGGTTCATGTATCTTCCTCGCCGCCTCGAGAAATCATCCTCAAACCAAGGAGTCCGTATGTACTTTTCTACCCATTTCCGTGCCTTCGCGGCCGGTGCCGCGTTGCTCGCGGCCAGCGCGCTCGCGCAGGCCCAGCAGGCACTGCCCAACGTGGTGATCCTGGCGACCGGCGGCACCATCGCCGGTGCCGGCGCGTCGGCCGTCAACAGCGCGACCTACGCGGCCGCCAAGGTCGGCGTCGAGAAGCTGATCGCCGGCCTGCCCGAGCTGGCCAAGGTCGCCAACGTGCGCGGCGAGCAGGTGTTCCAGGTGGCCTCCGAAAGCCTCACCAACGACAACCTGATGACGCTCGCCAAGCGCGTTTCGGCGCTGTCCAAGCAGTCGGACGTCGACGGCATCGTCATCACCCACGGCACCGACACGCTGGAAGAAACCGCCTACTTCCTGACGCTCACCGTGCACACCAACAAGCCGATCGTGGTGGTCGGCTCGATGCGCCCGGGCACGGCGCTGTCGGCCGACGGCGCGCTCAACCTGTACGACGCGGTGAACGTGGCGGGCAGCAAGGACGCGATGGGCAAGGGCGTGCTCGTGACGATGGGCGACAACATCGACACCGGCCGCGACGTGAGCAAGAACGTCAACATCAAGACCAGCGCGTTCTCCAGCCAGTGGGGTCCGCTGGGCATGATCGTCGAGGGCAAGAACTACTGGTTCCGTGCGCCGGTGAAGCGCCACACCACGAACTCGGAGTTCAACATCGACACCATCACCGCGCTGCCGCCGGTCGAGATCGCCATGGGCTACGAAGGCGTGTCGTCGGTGGCCATCGACGCGATCGCCAAGAGCGGCGCCAAGGCGCTGATCCACGGCGGCACGGGCAATGGCTCGGTGGCCGACCGCATCGTGCCGAACCTGCAGAAGGCGCGCACCGACGGCGTGATCGTGATCCGCAGCTCGCGCGTGCCCGACGGCTTCGTGATCCGCAACGCCGAGCAGCCCGACGACAAGTACGACTGGGTGGTGGCGCACGACCTGCGCCCACAGAAGGCGCGCATCCTGGCGATGGTGGCCTTGACCAAGACCAACAACACCAAGGAACTGCAGCGCATCTTCTGGGAGTACTGATCCCAGGTCAGCGCGCGGTGCGGCGCTTGCGGTGCCGCGCGTATTCCAGGCTGCTCACGCACACGAGCAGCCAGCCCAGGCCGGTCAGCAGGCCGGCCGCGACATCGCTCGCGAAGTGCACCTGCAGGAAGATCCGGCTGCAGGCGATGGTGACGATGGCCGCCGCCGCGGCCATGGCGGCCGGCACATGCCAGCGCGCCGGCAGCAGCCGCAGCGCCAGGTACAGCAGCATCCCGTAGCTCACGATCGCGCCCGCGCTGTGGCCGCTGGGAAAGCTGAAGCTCGTCTCCAGTGCCAGTCCGTGGTCGTGCACCGGCCGGGCCCGCGCAAAGATGTGCTTGAGCGCGGGGTTCAGCACCACGATGCCGCCGAGCGCGATCACCCAGCCCAGCGCCAGCCCGCGGTGTGCGTTGCGCCACAGCAGCAGCGCGACCACCCCGCACACGGGCGCGAGCAGTTGCGCATCGCCCAGGTGCGTGAGCCAGCTGAAGCTCACGAGCGCACCCCACGGCACGTGGGTGCCGATGGCGTCGGCCAGCGCCTGATCGGCGCGGCCCATGGTGCGGCCGTCGCCGAGGTGCGAGGCGATCCAGGCGACCAGCACCGCCGCTGCGAGGATCAGCACGAAGCCCAGGCCCAGGCCGAGCGCCAGCCGCGATTCATCGGGCTCGCCGGTGTCGGGCAAAGGATGGCGCCGCTGCAGCATCCGGCAGGCGAGGCCGGCACCGAGCACCGACACGGTCAGCGCGAGCGCGAACCAGGCCAGGGCGTGTTCGCCCAGCTGTTGTGCGAGAAGAATCAAGGGGGAAGAAGAAAGAAGAAGAGTGTCCGCAGGAGGCATGCGGCGCAACCCTAAGGGCCCGCCGCGCGGCTGGCAAGCGGAAGCCGTAACAGGTCAACGGGCATGAAGGCTTTGTCGGCCGCCGAGTGGTCCCAGCGTTCGACCACGCAGACGCGCTGTGCGCCGTCGCCGGACGCTTCCGTGCGCAGCACGTTCACCGAATTCGGCGCGTCCCAGCGCACGCGCGTCGACACCGCGGTGCCGGCCTGCACCGCCCAGGCCGTCGGCGGGCAGCCCTGAAAGTGCTCGTCCAGCGGGCGCACGAAAGGCAAGTGGATGTGGCCGCCGACGATCAGGTCGGCGCCCGCCGCCGTCCAGCGCGCGACGGCTGCATCGCGCCCGTGCAGGCGGTTCGAGCGGTCTTCAGGCCGCGTCACCAGCACCGGCTGGTGCGTCACGACCACGCGCACTTGCGCGGGCGACGCTTGTGCCAGCCGCGCCACGACGCGCTCGACCTGCGCAGGCGACACCTCGCCGTCCTCGTGCCGGTACCAGCGCGTCGTGTTGACCGTGACCACCAACCAGTCGTCGCAGGCGAACACCGGCTCCAGGTCGGGGCCGAAGGCCTCTGTGTAGCGGCCATAGGGTGAGAAGACGCGCGCCGCCAACTGGAACAGCGGGATGTCGTGGTTGCCCGGAATCGCGATCACCGGCGCCGCCAGCCGGTCCGCGAAGGCGCGCGCCGCCGCGAATTGGCGGCGCGTGGCGCGCTGCGTGATGTCGCCCGACAGCAGCATCGCCTGCGGTGCCAGCGCGTGCGCCAGGCGCTCGAGCGCCTGCAACACCTCGGGCTGCTCGGTGCCGAAGTGCGGGTCGGACACTTGCAGCAGGCAGCTCATGGCCGCGCCGCCTCCAGCTCGGGCGCGCTGTCGGGCCGCACCAGCCACAGCGGGTCGGGCGCCACGCGGAACAGCAAGGGCATGTCGACCCAGTCGATCTCGCCGTCGGTCGCGATCTTCACGCGGCGCGGCGTGCGCAGCCGGCCGGCCTTCACCGTCATCGACTCGAAGGGGAAGCTCAGTACCTCGTCGGCATCGCCCAGCCGCCCGAGTGCGCCGCGCACCAGCAGCCCCGGCATCGCCAGCAGGCCGACCGGCTTGAGCGCCACCGCGGTCAGCTGGCCCTGCTCGGGCGCCTCGGCGTGCTCGACGCCCGCCTGCATCAGCTGCAGCGGGTTGTTGCCCACGAACAGCGTGGGCGTGCGGATGTCGCGCTCGTGGCCGTGCGATGCAATGCGCAGCTGCCAGTGGCGATGGCGCCCGCGCAGCACCGTCAGCAGGCCCGAGTAGAAGGCGATCCAGCGGTGGCGGCCGAAGCGCGCCTTGTGGGTTTCGCGCTCCTCCAGCAGGTCGGCATACAGGCCCATGCTGGCATTGACCAGGAACACCCGGTCGTTCACCAGCCCCACCTGCACGGGCCGCGGCTGTTGTGTCAGCAATACCTGCAGCGCCTGCGCCGTGTCGCGCGGAATGCCGTGCGTGCGGCTGAAATAGTTGAAGGTGCCCTGCGGCAGCACGCCGAAGGGGCAGCCGCTGCCGAGCGTGGCCTGGGCCACGGCGTTGATGGTGCCATCGCCGCCTGCGGCCACCACCACGCCGCCCACGGCGCGGGCGCGTTCGACCGCTTCGCGCGCCAGCGCCTGCACACGGCCGGGGCCGTCCACGAGGAACACGCGGTGCCGGCGGCCGTCGGCGGCAAAGGCCTCGTCGATGACCTCGCGGGCCTGTGCGGCGCTCTCGCTGCCGGAGCCGGCGTTGAGCACGATGAAAAAAGGAGTGTCGGGGCCGATGTGGGGCGGTGCCATGCAGTGAGAGAGGGGGAAAGCGCAGGAAAGTGCCGAAAGCGGCGGGAAACGCAAAAAAGCGCGCGGAGCCGGGCTTTGTCCCACGCCCGCGCGGGCTGTTGCGGCAGCCGGCATCCCGAGCGGCTGTGGGAGAGTTGCCCTCCCACGAACGTAAAATCGTCCGCTTTCGCGGCCTGTGCCGCGCCACCGTCCCGTCCAATGTCCGGCCCCCGACGCCGGCCAGCTTCATGTTGACCTTCCAGCAAATCATTCTCAAACTGCAGTCGTACTGGGCCGACAAGGGCTGCGCGCTCCTGCAACCGTACGACATGGAAGTGGGCGCAGGCACCTCGCACACCGCCACCTTCCTGCGCGCGCTCGGTCCCGAGCCCTGGAAGGCCGCCTACGTGCAGCCCAGCCGCCGCCCCAAGGACGGCCGCTACGGCGAGAACCCCAACCGCCTGCAGCACTACTACCAGTACCAGGTCGTGCTCAAGCCCGCGCCCAGCAACATCCTCGAGCTCTACCTCGGCAGCCTCGAGGCCCTGGGCTTCGACCTGAAGAAGAACGACATCCGCTTCGTCGAAGACGACTGGGAGAACCCCACGCTCGGCGCCTGGGGCCTGGGCTGGGAGGTCTGGCTCAACGGCATGGAAGTGACGCAGTTCACCTACTTCCAGCAGGTCGGCGGCATCGATTGCAAGCCCATCACCGGCGAGATCACCTACGGCCTGGAGCGCCTGGCCATGTACCTGCAGGGCGTGGACAACGTCTACAACCTCACGTGGACCGACGGCCTGAGCTACGGCGACGTCTACAAGCAGAACGAGGTCGAGCAGTCGACCTACAACTTCGAGCACAGCGACGCCGAGTTTTTGTTCACCGCCTTCAACGCGCACGAAAAGCAGGCCAAGCACCTCATGACCGAACAGCTCGCGCTGCCGGCCTACGAGCAGGTGCTCAAGGCTGCCCACAGTTTCAACCTGCTCGACGCGCGCGGTGCCATCAGCGTGACCGAGCGCGCGGCCTACATCGGCCGCATCCGCAACCTCGCGCGCAGCGTGGCGCAGAGCTACTACGACAGCCGCGAACGCCTGGGCTTCCCGATGGCCCCGCGTGAATGGGTTGCGCAGATGCCCCCGAAGAAAGCCGCCTGAGCGATGACGACCCCCATGAACAAGAACTCCCTCCTGGTCGAACTGTTTGTCGAAGAGCTGCCGCCCAAGGCGCTGAAGAAGCTCGGCGAGGCTTTTGCCGGCGTGCTGCGCGACCAGCTCGTGGCGCAAGGCCTGGCCGAAGCCGGCTCGGTGCTCACCCCCTACGCGTCGCCGCGCCGCCTGGCTGCGCACCTCACGCACGTGGCCGAGCGCGCCGCCGACAAGGCCGTGTCGCAAAAGCTCATGCCCGTGGCCGTGGGGCTCGATGCCTCGGGCCAGCCCACGCCCGCGCTGCTCAAGCGCCTGGCCGCCCTCGGCGCCGACGCCTCGGCCGTGCCCGGCCTTAAGCGCGCCATGGACGGCAAGGCCGAAGCCCTGTTCTACGAAAGCACCGCCAAGGGCGCGACGCTGGCCGAAGGCCTGCAGAAGGCGCTGGCCGAAGCCATCGCCAAGCTGCCGATTCCGAAGGTCATGAGTTACCAGCTCGAAAGCGGCTGCGAAATGCCGGGCTGGAGCAGCGTGAGCTTCGTGCGCCCCGCGCACGGCCTCGTGGCGCTGCATGCCGACGCCGTGGTGCCCATCGAGGCGCTGGGCCTGAAGGCCGGCCGCGAAACGCACGGCCACCGCTTCGAAGCAGCGGTCGACCCGGTGGTGCTGCGCGATGCCAACAGCTACGCGCTGCAGCTGCAGGACGACGGCGCCGTCATCGCCAGCTTTGAGGCGCGCCGCGCCGAAATCGCACGACAGCTCGCAGCCGCTGCAGTCAAGGTCGGCGGCGGCTCGGTGCCGATCCACGACGACGCGCTGCTCGACGAAGTCACGGCGCTGGTCGAACGCCCCAACGTGCTGGTCTGCAGCTTCGAGCCCGAGTTTCTCGAAGTGCCGCAGGAGTGCCTCATCCTCACGATGAAGGCCAACCAGAAGTACTTTCCGCTGCTCGATGCGTCGAGCAAACTCACGAACAAGTTCCTCGTCGTCAGCAACATCACGCCCGACGACGCAAGCGCGGTCATCCAGGGCAACGAGCGCGTCGTGCGCCCGCGCCTGGCCGACGCCAAGTTCTTCTTCGACCAGGACCGCAAGAAATCGCTGGCCTCGCGCGTCGAGTCGCTGGGCAAGGTGGTCTATCACAACAAGCTCGGCACGCAGGGCGAACGCGTGCAGCGCGTGATGCACATCGCGCGCGGCATCGCTGAAAAGCTCGGCGACGCCACGTTGGCTGCGCAGGCGACGCAGGCCGCTCAGTTGGCCAAGGCCGACCTCGTGACCGACATGGTCGGCGAGTTCCCCGAGCTGCAGGGCACCATGGGCCGCTACTACGCGCTGCATGACGGCCTCGACGCCGCGGTGGCCGACGCCATCGAAGACCACTACAAGCCGCGCTTCGCCGGCGACGAGCTGCCGCGCAACAGCGTGGGCCTCGCGGTCGCGCTGGCCGACAAGCTCGAAACGCTGGTCGGCATGTTCGGCATCGGCAACCTGCCCACCGGCGACCGCGACCCGTTTGCGCTGCGCCGCCATGCGCTGGGCGTGATCCGCATGCTGATCGAGAAAGACCTCGCGCTGGGGCTCGACGCCCTGCTGCAGGACGCCGCCGCGCAGTTCAGCGCCATCGACGGTTTCGACAGCAGCAAGGCCACGGTCGAGCTGCGCGACTTCATCCTCGACCGCCTTGCCGGCAGCCTGCGCGAGCAGGGCGCCAGCGCGCAGGAAGTCGATGCCGTGCTGGCCCCGCTGCCGCAGCGCCTGGGCGAAGTGCCCAAGCTGCTGGCGGCCGTGCGCGCCTTCGCTGCACTGCCCGCCGCCGCCGCGCTGGCTGCTGCCAACAAGCGCATCGGCAACATCCTGAAGAAGGCGCCCGAAGCCGACGCCCACGTCAGCGAGCTGCTGCTGCAGGAGCCCGCCGAGAAGGCGCTGCACGCCGCCATGGCGCAGGTCGTGCCCGCTGCCAACGCCCAGTTCGACGCGGGCGACTACACCGGCTCGCTACAGACGCTGGCCGCGCTGCGCGAACCGGTCGATGCGTTCTTCACGGACGTGATGGTGAATGCCGAGCAGGCCGACCTGCGGCTCAACCGCCTGGGCCTGCTGATGTCGCTGCACGCCGCGATGAACCGCGTGGCGCAGCTCGAGCGGCTGGCCGTCTGATCTTCCAGACAACCTCACCATGGGTGGCTCTGCCATGAAACTCGTCATCCTCGACCGCAACGGCACGATCAACGTGCACCGCGAAGATTTCGTCAAGAGCGACATCGAGTGGACGCCGCTGCCCGGTGCGCTCGAGGCCGTGGCGCGGCTCAACCATGCGGGTTGGCACGTGGTGGTGGCCTCGAACCAGTCGGGCCTGGGCCGCGGCCTGTTCGACATGGCGTCGCTCAATGCCATGCACGCCAAGATGCACAAGATGCTCGCGGCCGTGGGCGGCAAGGTGGATGCGGTGTTCTATTGCCCGCACAGCCCCGACGAAGGCTGCGACTGCCGCAAGCCCAAGGACGGGCTGTTCCTTCAGATCGGCGACCGCTTCGGCATCGACCTGAAGGGCGTGCCGACCGCGGGCGACAGTCTGCGCGACCTACAGGCCGGCGCTGCTGCCGGCTGCGAACCGCACCTGCTGCTCACGGGCATGGGCGCGGCCTGCCGCGGGGTCCACCCGCTGCCTCCCGAATATCCGGCGGACACGAGGGTGCATGACGACCTCGCCGCCTTTGTCGACTTTCTGCTCGCGCGCGAAGCGCGGGCTGCACTGCAGGTGGCTGTCTGATGGCGTTTATCCGTTCCGTTCTCCACGCCCTGTGGATGCTTGTCACCGTGGTGCCCTGGGGCATCATCATGTGCGTCTGCTCGCTCTGGAAGCGCGGCATTCCGCTGTACTGGATGGCCGAGCAATGGCTCAGTTGGGCCATCGGTGGCGCGCGCGTGCTGCTGGGCATCAAGACCCGCGTGACCGGCATGGAAAACCTGCCGACCGACCAACTCGCCGGCGCGGTGCTGCTGGTGAAGCACCAGTCCACGCTCGAGACTTTCCTCATGCCCACGCTGATGCCTCACCCGCTGGCCTTCGTGTTCAAGAAGGAGCTCATCTACGTGCCGTTCTTCGGCTGGGCGATGGCGCGGCTGGACATGATTCATATCGACCGCAGCCAGCGCGCGCAGGCGTTCAACAAGGTGGTGAACCAGGGCCGCAAGCTGCTCGCGCAGGGCATCTGGATCATCATGTTCCCCGAAGGCACGCGCATTCCGCGCGGCCAGAAGGGCACCTACAAGAGCGGCGGCACGCGCCTGGCCTGCGAAACCGGCGTGCCCGTGATCCCGATCGCAGTCACGTCGGCCAAGGTCTGGCCGCGCAAGGCCTTTGTCAAGCGCCCTGGCGTGGTCGACGTGTCGATCGGGCCGGCGATCTCGAGCGTGGGTCGCAAGCCCGACGAGTTGATGCGCGAGGTCGAAGCCTGGATCGAGGCCGAGATGCGCCGCCTCGACCCCGAGGCCTACAGCGACAGCCCGGCGCAGCCGCAGCAGACGTTGCCGCGCGAAGCGGGCTGACGCACCAGCCTCAGACCGGGCCCGACATGCGGGGAATGCTGCAGTTCACGATGGACCTCTTCGAGGGGTTGGGGAGCACGCCGGCGCCTGCTGCTCCGCCGCGGCGGCCGCGGAAGAAGGCGCCTGTGCCTGTGCCACCTGCTCCCGTGCCGGCGGTCACTCCTTTATCCATTGGACCTGTTGATCCGCGTCCTGCGGTGCCGCTGGCCGACACACTGACGCTGGCGAATTTCACACACCCGCAGGCCACGCGTGAAGTGGTGCTGGGGTCGGCGCGTGTGGCCTACGAGTTCAAGCGGGGGCAGCGCAAGACCATCGGTTTTCTTGTCGGTGCCGAAGGCTTGTCGGTGCGTGCGCCGCGGTGGGTCACGCTGCGGGATGTCGATGCGGCGGTGCGTGAGAAGGCCGACTGGATTCTGCGCAAGCTGGCGGAGACGCAGCAGCGCAATGCGCGTGTCGAGGCGACGCGAATTGCTTGGGAAGATGGGGCGGAGTTTCCTTTTCTTGGCGAGCTGGTGGTGATCCGGCTCGATCCGAAGCACGGTTTCGCGAGCGTTGGCGGCACGCTCGACCCCGCTGTCGAAGGCGGTGGCCCGCGGACGCTGCGGTTGGCAGTGGCGCAGAACGCGGCGCCTTCGCAGATTCGGGATGCGGCGCAGGCCTGGTTGATGCGGCAGGCGCGGAAGCTGTTCATTGAACGGCTGGATCACTTTGCGCCACTGCTTGGGGTGTCATGGCAGAAGCTGTCGTTGTCCAACGCCGCTACGCGGTGGGGGAGTGCGAGTGCGGATGGGTCGATTCGGTTGAACTGGCGGTTGATTCACTTTCGGTTGCCTGTGATCGACTACGTTGTGGCGCATGAGCTGGCGCATCTACGGGTGATGGATCATTCGCATCGGTTTTGGGAGACCGTTGAGAGTGTTGTGCCTGACTATGGGGTGTTGAGGCAGCAGTTGAAGGATGAGGCTGTGCCTCGGTGGGGCTGAGTTTTCTGGTTTGCTTCCCGAGGCCGGGACTCGCCCCGGCGGGCGACTCACTTTCTTTTGCTTCGCCAAAAGAAAGTAAGCAAAGAAAAGGCGACCCCACTGTCTGCGACCCTTCGCTTCGCTGCGGGCAACCTGCGGTGCTCGCGTTTCGCGGGGTCTCGCAGAACTCGCTGCGCTCAAACAGCTGCGAGCCCTGATCCGCGAAACGCTGCGCTCCTCGGCGCAGCCAGAGGGGCTTCGATACCGGGCGGGCCATCGCTTCGCTCGGCTCGGGAACTTCCAACAGCCGGATGCCACGGGGGCTCTCGCTCTCGCAGATTGCCGCGCGAGCCATTCGCGCTGCGACACGCCCACCTTCTGCGCGAACAGCTCTGGCCCTGGCTCGGCTCCTGCACGTGCACTTGCACTTGCACTTGCACTTGCACTTGTGTCTGCGCCTGCGCTCACGGCAAGGCCAACGCGATTCCCAATGCCAACCGCCGCAGGCGCGAAGCGCCTGCGGCGGCTTGGTGGCCGAGCAAAGCGATGGCCCGTCGGTATCCCAACCCCTTCTGTATGCGCCGAGGAGCGGAGCGTTTCGCGGATCAGGGCTCGCAGCTGTTTGAGCGCAACGCAGTGGAGCGAGTTCTGCGAGACCCCGCGAAACGTGAGCACCGCAGGTTGCCCGTAGCGAAGCGGAGGGACGCAGACAGCAGGGTCGCCTTTCTTTTGCCTACGTTTCTTTGGCGAAGCAAAGAAAAGTAGGTCGGCCGCCGGGCCGAGACCCGGCCTCGGAACTCAACCAGCCCCGAGCGCCAAAAAATCAACGAGCGTGCGTGACCCCACCGTCCACCACCAACGTAGACCCCATCACATAGTCCCCAGCCCGCGACGCCAGAAAAATAGCCGCCCCAGCCATGTCCTCAGGCGTACCAATGCGGCCAGCGGGAATGCGGCCTTTGACCTCATCCCCGTGATCCCTTGCATCCTTGTTCATATCCGAAGCAAACGCCCCCGGAGCAATCGCACTCACCACGATCCGGTCCTGCGCCAACCGCAGCGCCATCCGCCGAGTCAGCTGAATCAACCCCGCCTTGCTAGCCGCATACGAATAAGTCTCCTGCGGATTCACAGAAATCCCGTCAATAGAAGCAATGTTGATCACCTTAGACAAATGATCCGTAGCAGCCTTCTTGAGCATCGGCGTCAACGCCTTGGTCAGGAAGAAGGGCGTCTTCAAATTCAGGTCGACGACCTTGTCCCAACCGCTCTCCGGAAACTCCTCATACGGCGCCCCCCAGGCAGCCCCCGCGTTGTTGACCAGAATATCGAGCGACCCTTCATGCTTCGCATAAGCATCGACCAGCGCCTGCGCCCCCTCGAGAGTCGATACATCGGCCGGCAGCGACACGCAATGCCCAAACGCCGACAGCTCCTTCGCCGTCTGATCACAAGCCGCAGCCTTGCGCGCCGAGATGTACACACGCGCCCCCTGCGCCAGAAAGCCCTCGGCAATCATGCGACCGATGCCGCGCGAGCCGCCGGTGATCAAGGCGCTGCGGCCCTTCAGCGAGAAGAGTTGGGTGGTGTCCATGTGCGTTTGTCTCCTGAGTGGTGAAAGAGAGGAAGGTGAATTCCCGTCAGGAGAAAGCTTAGTGCGCGATCCGCCCGCGCTGCGTCACCTAGGCGGCAGCAGAAAGAGAAGGCAGAGCCAGCCGGCGCGGGCTCTCGAAGGTGCGCAAGGCGCCGCTCAGCGGGTCGACGAAGGCCAGCGACCGGGCCAGCAGCTGCAGCGGCTTGTCGAAGTCGTCGTTCCCCGCGGGCTGCAGCGTGGGATAGAACGGGTCGTTCACGATCGGCAGGCCCAGCGCCTGGCAATGCACGCGCAGCTGGTGCTTGCGGCCGGTGACGGGTGAAAGCTCCAGCAGCGCATGGCCGTCGCGCGCCTCGCGCAGCACGATGCGGGTCTCGGAGTTCGGCTCGCCGGGCGCTTCGCGCATGCGCATGAAGTGGTCGTCGTCCACCAACCGGCTGCGGTAGACGGCGGGCACCGACGACACGCCCTCCTGCCACGGCACCACAGCCTCGTAGTGCTTGTCGATGCGCCGCTCGGGGAACATCGCCTGGTAGATGCCGCGCGTTTCGGGGCGCACCGAGAACAGCACCAGCCCCGAGGTGTTGCGGTCGATGCGGTGCAGCGGCACGAGGTCGTCCAGGCCGAGCTTGCGTTTCAGGCGCACCAGCAGGCTCTGCTGCACGTACTTGCCGGTGGGCGTGACGGGCACGAAGGGCGGCTTGTCGACCACCACGAGGTCGTCGTCCTGGTGCAGCACCCGCTCTTCAAAAGGGATGGGCGTCTCGGCGTCGAGCGCGCGGTAGTAGTACACGCGCAGCGGCGATTCATAACGGCGCGTGGCGGTGACGGACACGCCGTGCTCGTCGCACACGTCGCTCGCGTCAATGCGCGAGAGCCAGGCCTCGCGCGAGATGGCGGGAAAACGCTCGGTGAGAAAGTCGGCGATGGTGGGCCAGGGGCCGTAAGGCAGCGAGACACAACTCGGGCTCACGCCGTCGCGCGTGGGCATGGGAACGACGAAGCGGGGGCGCGTCATGGCGCGGCGGCGTCCAGCACCGACAGCAGCTCGGCGAACGACGGCCGTGCCGCGACCTCCGGTTGCAGGCAGCGCGCCGCGAGCGTGGTCAAGGGCGAAGAAGAAGCCGCATCGTCGCAGCGCTCGGCCAGCTCTTCGAGCAGACAGCCGAAGGCGCGCATCTCCACGCCTTGCAGGGCTTTCGCGTGCGCCGGGTCGAGCGCGCTGGTCATCCAGGCCGCGCCGAAGTCGCCGAGCCGCCCGCCGTCCTGCGCGTGCCAGAGGATGTTGTGGGCGTACAGGTCGCCATGCAGCAGGCCGCGCGCATGCAGGTGCGCCATGGCCGCGGCGATATCACGAGCGATGCGCAGCGCGGTATCGGCGGACCAGCGCGCATCGTCGGCATAGACGTCGCGGGTGCACGAAGCCAGGCTCGGCGGCCCGGCGAGGGTGATGAACGACGGCGGCACCAGCGCCATCACCAGGCCTTCGGTGCCATCGGGGTGGCCGTCGATGCGGCCTTGCGCGGCGATCAGCGTCGGGTGCGCGCCGGCCGCGATGCAGGCCGCCATCTCGCTGTGCGGCCAGCCGTCGCTGGTGACGGCGCCCTTGAACAGCTTCACCGCCACGGGCAGCGCAGCGTCGTCCGGTGTGGCCAGCGTGGCGCGGTGGATCACGCCCGAGGCGCCTTCACCGAGCTTCGGGCCCAGCGTGAGGTTGCGCCACTCGACATGCGGCACGGTGGGCGCATCGATGGCAGCGTCTTCGGTCGGCGCATCGAACGGGTTGCCCGCGCACGCCAGCCACGCCAGGCGCGGCAACGTGTGCAGCCACTCGGGCAGCGCCTCGAAGCGGTTGGCCGACAGGCGCAGCAGCTCGATCTGCCGACAGCGGGCCACCGACGGCGGCAGCGCGCGCAGGCGGTTGCCGGCCAGCATCAGCTTCTGCATGCGGGTGCAGTCGCCGAGCGTGTCGGGCAGTGCCTCGATGGCGTTGTCGGTGAGGATCAGCCAGCGCAGCGAGGGCGGCAGCGCCTCGGCGGGCACGTGGGCGATGCGGTTGGCCTTGAAGCCCACGATGTCGAGCTGTCGGCACTGGCCGAGGGAGGCCGGCAGTTCGGTGAAACGGTTGTCGGAGCAGAACAGCACGCGCAGTTGGTGCAGGCGGCCCAAATCATCGGGCAATGTGCTGAGCGCATTGCCCGTGAGGTTCAGCGTTTCGAGGGTATCGGCGAGCGCAAAAATCTCGCGCGGAAACTCGGTGAGTCCGCACGAGAGGTCCAGTCGTCGTGCGCCAGCCAGCCGGCCGGCGCGCAGCTCAGCCAGCGTGTCCATGCGGGAAGTCTACCCAGCCGAGCCTGCCCCGGCGCCGAAGCGGTAGATGCCGTCGGCATCGAGCGTGCGCTTCACCTGCCCCGAGAACCACAGCAGGTGCAGGTGGGCCACGGTCTCGCCCATCGCGAAGGTGATCTGGTGCAGGTCGAGCTCGCGCTTGAACAGGATCGGCAGGCCTTCCGACGCGGTGATCGGCCGCGCAAGGCAGGCTTCGAGCAGCTCGGCCAGGCGGTCGCGGTGGTGTTCCTGCAGCTGGTCGACGCGGCGGTGGATGCCGGTGAAGGGCTTGCCGTGCGAGGGCAGGCCCAGCGTGTCGGCCGGCAGGGCCTTGAACTTGTCGATGCTGTCCAGGAACAAGCGCAGCGAGTTGGCCTCGGGCTCGCCCGCGTGCACGCTCACGTTGGTCGAGATGCGCGGCAGCATCATGTCGCCGCCCAGCAGCAGCTTGGGTTCGGCGCAGTACAGCGCGATGTGCTCGGGCGCATGGCCGTAGCCGCTGATGCAGCGCCACTCGCGCCCGCCGATGGTGACGATGTCGCCATCCATCATGCGCACGTAGCGGTCGGGCACGGCGGGCACCATGTTCGTGTAGTAGCTGCTGCGCGCGCGGATCTTGGCGACCGACTCGGGATTGCTCAGCCCGTGCGAGACGAAGAAGTCGGCCGCCGCATCGCCGCCCGCGAGCGTGTCGCCGGCGCTGCACAGCACGCGCGCCACGTGGTAGTCGGTGGCGCTGATCCACAGCGGCACGTTCCAGCGCTTGCACAGCCAGTCGGCCAGGCCGATGTGGTCGGGGTGCATGTGGGTCACGATCACGCGCAGGACCGGCAGGCCCTGCAGCTGGGTCTCGAAGATCTGTTCCCACTGCGCGCGGGCTTCGTCGTGCGCGATGCAGCAGTCGACCACCGTCCAGCCCTCGACGCCGTCGATCGTGTCGCGCAGCAGCCAGAGGTTGATGTGGTCCAGCGCAAAGGGCAGCCGCATGCGGATCCAGCGCACGCCGGGCGCCACTTCCAGTGCTTCGCCGGCGGCGGGCAGGGTGTCGCCCAGGGGGTAGTGGAGTTCGCGTTCGAGGAGGTTCATGTATGATTGACGTTTACGTAAACGTCATGGGTTGAGGCTTCATTGTAAAGAATGCGCCACCAACCTGCTGTCGCCCCCGCAACCCTTGCCGCCCATGCCCGCGCAGACCTTCACCATCAGCCAGCTCGCCAAGGAGTTCGACCTCACGACGCGCGCCATCCGCTTCTATGAAGACATGGGCCTGCTGTCGCCGGAGCGGGCCGGCCTGCAGCGCGTGTACAGCGCGCGCGACCGGGCGCGGCTCACGCTCACGCTGCGCGCCAAGCGCCTGGGCCTGACGCTGGTCGAGGCGAAAGACATCCTGGACATGTACGACAGCCCGCGCGACACCGTGCCGCAGCTGGAAAAATTCCTGGGCGTGCTCGGCTCGCACCGGGCGCAGCTCGAGGCGCAGCTGGCCGAGCTGCAGGCCAACCTCGCCGAAGTGCGAGAGCACGAAAAAAAGGGCCGCGCCACGCTGGTCAAGGCGCAGAAGGCCGTCAAGGCCACCAAGGACGCCCCCGCCGGCGAATGCACGCCCGACACAACGACTCACTGACAAAATAGCCCACCATGTCCTCAGACAACCTCGACGACCTCTTTGCCCACAACCGTGCCTGGTCCGCCCAGATGGAGCGCGACCGGCCCGGCTTCTTCACCGGCCTCGTCAAGCAGCAGACGCCGCGCTACATGTGGATCGGCTGTTCCGACAGCCGCGTGCCCGCCAACCAGATCACCGGCCTGGAGCCGGGTGAAGTGTTCGTGCACCGCAACGTCGCCAACATCGTGGTGCACTCCGACCTCAACGCGCTCTCGGCGATCCAGTTCGCGGTCGAGCACCTGAAGGTCGAGCACATCATGGTCGTGGGTCACTACGGCTGCGCCGGCGTGAAGGCTGCGCTCAGCGGCAAGCGCATCGGTCTGGCCGACAACTGGATCCGCCACATCCAGGACGTGCGCGACCGCCACAGCGTGATGCTCGACAGCCTGCCCGAAGACGTGCGCGTCGATGCACTGTGCGAGCTCAATGTGGCCGAGCAGGTGGTCAACGTGGCCGTCAGCACCGTCATGGTCGACGCCTGGGCACGCGGCCAGAAGGTGCGCATCCACGGCTGGACCTTCGGTGTGCACGACGGCCTGCTGCAGGACCTCGGCCTGAGTGTCGAGGGCGACAAGCCGCTCGACGCCATCTACAAGGCCGCCGTGCAGCGCATTCGCTACAAGTGGAGCAAGCCCGCAGGCGCCTCGCCGTCGGCGCTGGCCGGTGCCGATGGCACCGAAGGCGCAGCAAAGAGCGCAGAGACCCCGCCCGTCGCCTGAGCGAACCCGTCGCCGCTGCCATCGCCGCCACCGTCGGTACTGTCGCCATGTTCCCGCAGCGCCTCGATTCCCCGCTGGCCTACGACATCGCGAAGGCGATGATCGACGGGTTCAACCGGCACTACCGGCTGTTCCGTGCCGAATCGGCGCGCGCCAAGCACCGCTTTGAAACGGCCGACTGGCACGGCCAGCAGCGCGCACAGCGCGAGCGCATCGAGTTCTACGACCTGCGCGTGAACGAGGCCGTGGCCCGGCTCGAGAAAGAGTTCAAGGCCGGCGACCAGCCCATGGAAGTCTGGCACCAGGTCAAGCTGCACTTCATCGGCTTGCTGGTGAACCACCACCAGCCCGAGCTGGCCGAGAGTTTCTTCAACTCGGTCACCACGAAGATCCTGCACCGCGCGTACTTCCAGAACGACTTCATCTTCGTGCGCCCGGCCATCAGCACCGAGTACATCGAGCCGCGCGGCGCACCCACCTACCGGCCGTACTACCCGTCGCAGGCCACGCTGCCCGACATCATCGAGCAGATGCTCGACGACTTCGCACTGCAGGGCAGCTACGCCAACAAGCGGCGCGATGCCGAGCGCGTGGCGCACGTCATCCTGAACCGCTTTCACCAGGTCAAGCTGCGCGCCAATTTCCAGCTGCAGGTGCTGTCGGGCCTGTTCTACCGGAACAAGGGCGCGTACGTGGTCGGCAAGATCATGAACGGCTTCACCGAGATTCCGTTCTCGCTGCCGCTGCTGCACGATGCCCACGGCAAGTTCTACATCGATGCGGCGCTGTTCGGCGAAGACGACCTGCAGATGCTGTTCAGCTTTGCGCGCGCCTACTTCATGGTCGACATGGAAGTGCCCTCGGCCTGGGTGCAGTTTTTGCGCTCGCTCATGCCGCGCAAGCCGCGCGCCGAAATCTACAACGCGCTCGGCCTGGCCAAGCAGGGCAAGACGCTGTTCTATCGCGACTTTTTGTCGCACCTGAACTACTCGAGCGATCGCTTCCGCATCGCGCCCGGCATCAAGGGCATGGTCATGCTGGTGTTCGACCTGCCGTCGTTTCCGTTCGTGTTCAAGGTCATCAAAGACTTTTATCCGCCGCAGAAGGACACCACGCGCGAGCAGATCAAGGGCAAGTACATGCTCGTGAAGCAGCACGACCGCGTGGGCCGCATGGCGGACACGCTCGAGTACAGCAACGTGGGTTTTCCGCTCGACCGCTTCGAGCCCGAGCTCATCGAGGAGATCCGCAAGTTCGCGCCCAGCCAGCTCGAGATCGGCGACCGCGACGGCAACGGGGAGATGGAGGTCGTGCTCAAGCACGTCTACATCGAGCGCCGCATGATTCCGCTGAACATCTACCTGCAGGAAGCCTTCGACACGCTGGCCCACCCCGAGAGCCCGGCCCATGCCAAGCGCGCCAAAGACCAGCTCGAACACGCGGTGATCGAGTACGGCAACGCGATCAAGGACATGGTCGCCGCCAACATCTTCCCCGGCGACATGCTGTGGAAGAACTTCGGCGTCACGCGCGGCGGCAAGGTCGTGTTCTACGACTACGACGAAATCGAATACGTCACCGACTGCAAGTTCCGCAAGGTGCCCACGCCGCGCAACGAAGAAGACGAGATGAGCGGCGAGGTCTGGTATTCGGTCGGCCCGAAAGACGTGTTTCCCGAGACCTTCGAGCCCTTCCTGCTCGGCAACAGCGACGTGCGCGCCGCCTTCATGGCGCACCACGCCGACCTGCTCGACGCCGCCTTCTGGCAGCACCACAAGGAGCGCATTCAGGCGGGCCAGATGCTCGATGTGTTCCCGTACGAAGAGTCGCAACGCTTCCAGCACGAAGGCCACGCGACGCATTTCTGACCGCCCGTTCCCCGATTCCGTTTTCGCTTTGTCTTTGATTCCACTTTCACATTCCTGAAGGAGACCTCCATGTCCGAATCCATCGTCATCGTCGGCGCCGCCCGCACCCCCATGGGTGGCTTCCAGGGCGACTTTTCGTCCCTCTCCGCGCACGACCTGGGCGGCGCGGCCATCAAGGCGGCCGTCGAGCGCGCCGGCATCGCGCCCGAGAGCGTGGGTGAAGTGCTGTTCGGCAACTGCCTCATGGCCGGCCAGGGTCAGGCTCCGGCGCGCCAGGCGGCCTACAAGGGCGGCCTGCCCGACAGCGCGGGCGCCGTCACGCTCAGCAAGATGTGCGGCTCGGCCATGAAGGCCGCGATGCTCGCGCACGACCTGCTGCTGGCCGGCACGCACGACGTCATCGTGGCGGGCGGCATGGAAAGCATGACCAACGCGCCCTACCTCATGCTCAAGGGCCGCGGCGGCTACCGCATGGGCCACGACAGGATCTATGACCACATGATGCTCGACGGCCTCGAAGACGCCTACCAGCCGGGCCGCTCCATGGGCACCTTCGGCGAAGACTGCGCCGCCAAGTACAACTTCACGCGCGAGCAGCAGGACGCCTTCGCCATCGCCAGCGTGCAGCGCGCCAAGGCCGCCACCGAATCCGGCGCCTTCAAGGACGAGATCACGCCCGTCACCGTGAAGGGCCGCAGCGGCGACACCGTCATCTCCATCGACGAAGGTCCGGGCAAGGTCAAGCTCGACAAGATCCCCACGCTCAAGCCCGCGTTCAAGAAAGAAAACGGCACCATCACCGCCGCATCGAGCTCGTCGATCAACGACGGCGCCGCCGCGCTGGTCATGATGACCGAGTCGCACGCGAAGAAGATCGGCGCCAAGCCGCTGGCGCGCATCGTCGGCCACGCCACGCACGCGCAGCAGCCCGAGTGGTTCGCGACCGCGCCGGTCGGTGCCGTGCAGAAGCTGTTCGCCAAGACCGGCTGGACCGTGAAGGACGTCGACCTGTGGGAAGTGAACGAAGCCTTCGCCGTCGTGCCCATGGCCCTCATGCACGAGCTCGACGTGTCGCACGACATCGTCAACGTGAACGGCGGCGCCTGCGCGCTGGGCCACCCCATCGGCGCCAGCGGCGCGCGCATCATGGTCACGCTGCTGCACGCGCTGAAGGCGCGCGGCAAGAAGCGCGGCGTCGCCACGCTGTGCATCGGCGGCGGCGAAGGCACCGCGGTCGCGCTCGAATTGCTATAACGCCAGGAGCCGCAGGCGCCCGGGAGAGCGCGCCGGCCGGTTTCCACCCCGGACACCTCAAACAAAACCATGCGTAGAGCAGGAGATTTCATGCGCCCATCCCTTCACCGTACCGCCGTTGCCGCCGTGCTCGCTACCGCCTTCGTGGCAGGTGGCGCCTGGGCCCAGAAGCGCGACAACGTGCTGTTCCAGGCCGCCACCGACGAGCAGCCGGCGGTGATCAAGACGCTCGAGAAACTCGTCAACATCGAGACCGGCACCGGTGACGCCGAAGGCATGGCCGCCGCCGGCGCGTACCTCGAAGGCGAACTGAAGAGCCTCGGCTTCACCGTCACGCGCAGCAAGTCGGCCGGCCTCGTGGTCGGCGACAACATCGTCGGCAAGCTCAAGGGCCGCGGCGGCAAGAACCTGCTGCTCATGTCGCACATGGACACCGTGTACACCAAGGGCACGCTCGCCAAGGCGCCGTTCCGCATCGAAGGCGACAAGGCCTACGGCCCCGGCATCGCCGACGACAAGGGCGGCAACGCCGTCATCCTGCACACGCTCAAGCTGCTCAAAGACTACGGCGTGCGCGACTACGGCACCATCACCGTGCTGTTCAACACCGACGAAGAAAAAGGCTCCTTCGGTTCGCGCGACCTGATCCAGGAAGAAGCCAAGCTGGCCGACTACGTGCTCTCGTTCGAGCCCACCAGTGCCGGCGACGAAAAGATGTCGCTCGGCACCTCGGGCATCGCCTACGTGCAGGTCAACATCACCGGCAAGGCCTCGCACGCGGGCGCCGCTCCCGAGCTGGGCGTGAACGCGCTGGTCGAGGCTTCCGACCTCGTGCTGCGCACCATGAGCATCGACGACAAGTCGAAGAACCTGCGCTTCAACTGGACCATTGCCAAGGCCGGCAACGTGTCGAACATCATCCCGGCCAGCGCCACGCTGAACGCCGACGTGCGCTACGCACGCAACGAAGACTTCGACGCCGCCATGAAGACGCTCGAAGAAAAGGCGCAGCAGAAGAAGTTGCCCGAGGCCGACGTCAAGGTGCTCGTCACGCGCGGCCGTCCGGCCTTCAACGCGGGCGAGGGCGGCAAGAAGCTGGTCGACAAGGCCGTGGTCTTCTACAAGGAAGCCGGTGGCAGCGTGGGCGTCGAAGAGCGCACCGGCGGCGGCACCGACGCGGCCTACGCGGCGCTCTCGGGCAAGCCCGTGATCGAAAGCCTGGGCCTGCCCGGCTTCGGCTACCACAGCGACAAGGCCGAGTACGTCGACATCAGCGCCATTCCGCGCCGCCTGTACATGGCCGCGCGCCTGATCATGGACCTGGGCGCCGGCAAGTAAGCCGCGCACCCACCGACAAGAAAGAACCGGAGACAACGCCATGCTGCTCAGCGCAGACCAGGAAGCCATCCGCGACGCCGTGCGCGATTTCTCGCAGGCCGAGCTCTGGCCCAACGCCCCGAAGTGGGACCGCGACCACCGCTTTCCGAAGGAAGTGCACCAGGGCCTGGCCGCGCTGGGCGCCTACGGCATCTGCGTGCCCGAGGAGCATGGCGGCGCAGGCCTCGACTACCTCACGCTCGCGCTCGTGCTTGAGGAAATCGCCGCCGGCGACGGCGGCACCAGCACCGCCATCAGCGTGACCAACTGCCCCGTCAACGCCATCCTCATGCGCTACGGCAACGCGCAGCAAAAGAAGAAGTGGCTCGAGCCGCTGGCCCAGGGCCAGATGCTCGGCGCCTTCTGCCTCACCGAACCGCAGGCCGGCAGCGATGCCTCGAGCCTGCGCACCACCGCGCGCAAGGACGGTGACGGCTACGTGATCGACGGCGTGAAGCAGTTCATCACCAGCGGCAAGAACGGCCAGGTGGCCATCGTCATCGCGGTCACCGACAAGGGTGCGGGCAAGCGCGGCATGAGCGCGTTCATCGTGCCGACCGACGCGCCCGGCTACAACGTCGCGCGCGTCGAAGACAAGCTCGGCCAGCACAGCAGCGACACCGCGCAGATCAACTTCGACAGCTGCCGCATCCCGGCCGAGAACCTCATCGGCGCCGAAGGCGAGGGCTACAAGATCGCACTCGGCGCACTCGAAGGCGGCCGCATCGGCATCGCCGCGCAGAGCGTCGGCATGGCCCGCAGCGCCTTCGACGTGGCCGTGGCCTACGCCAAGGAACGCCAGGCCTTCGGCGGCGCCATCTTCGACCAGCAGGCCGTGGGCTTTCGCCTCGCCGACTGCGCCACGCAGATCGAAGCCGCGCGCCAGCTCATCTGGCACGCCGCCAGCCTGCGCGACGCTGGCCGGCCCTGCCTGAAAGAAGCCGCCATGGCCAAGCTCTTCGCCAGCGAAATGGCCGAGCGCGTGTGCAGCGCCGCCATCCAGACCCTGGGCGGCTACGGCTACGTGAACGACTTTCCGCTGGAGCGCATCTACCGCGACGTGCGCGTGTGCCAGATATACGAAGGCACGTCGGACATCCAGAAGCTGCTGATTCAACGCGCGCTGGCGTGATTGCTTGATCGCCTGACGATCACGTGAAGGAACGCCACGGCCAGAGTGGGTGATGTTTCGGTAGGGCGGGGCGTGCCAGTCGCTGAAACTTGACGGGCGTCCGAGAGACCGCTTACATTGCCTTCGCCTCGTGATGAGCGGGGCCGGGTTTAGCAGCCCGCTGACATCCTGCGACGAAAGCCGCAGTTACCGCACAGGGTCTGCGGCTTTTTCGTTCGTGCTCCTTTTTAGGCGGCTCGAATGGGAGGGCTCGCGCCCTGCCGGTTTCCGCAAGGATGTCCCGGTCTGCTAACCCGTTCGAGCCGCCGCCCTCGTTTAGCAGCGGGTGCGTCGGTTGTTGCAAATCGACATCCTTGGAGGCCTATGGCCACTGCTTCAAATGCGGGTACCGACGCCGGTTGCCCTTGCGCGTCTCAACGACCCACTGCCTTGTTCAAACCCTTTGAATGGGTGCAAGGCGAACGGCTTGCTCCTTCACTGCAAAGCCACGCTGCGTTCCTCAACGATGCGCGTGACGTGGTGCAGGGTGCGCAGACGTTGGTACAGCTGCTCGAATGGGATGAAGATCGGCGCGATGCCGCTTCTTCTGATGCGAACTCTGCGCCGATTTTCGATGCATGCCAGCGCAGTTCGCTGCAGCGGTTTCTTGCGGTATCGCTGGGGCTTCTGCATGCGCGGATTGAAGCGCAGTGCGATGCATTTGCCGAGTAGCGCTATTGGTTCGCGGCTAGCTCTTTCGATCTTGGAAGCAATGCGGTTGTGGCATTCTTCAGCAGATCGTCGGCGATCAAAACTACTAGGCTTCTCTCAGGTCGAACGGTAACTACTTGCACTTATGAACTCTGGATTTGTATACATCATGATCAATCCCGCGATGCGAGGATTGGTGAAGATTGGATTGACCGAACGCACGTCGAAGGCACGGGCGGGTGAGTTGCGAGGAACCGGAGTCCCCGACGATTTCATCGTGGTCTATGACGAGTTGGTGACGGATTGCAAATTCGTCGAAACGCGCCTGCACCAGCGATTCGATGACTACCGATGCCAACCCAACCGGGAGTTCTTTCGGATTCCCATACGCGAAGCAATACGCGGGCTAATGGAGGAGTCGGCGGGATTTATCGTCCCTCGCATAGGCGCTAACAGTGGCGTCGAAATTCTTCCTGACCTAAAGAAAAAGTACCCGAGCTACTTGAAGCCACACTTTCATTCAGTAAAGATCATGCACCGCGACGGTGTCGTCTATCTGGAGTCTGTTCGCTATCGTCATGTTGGGTCGCGAGACGAAGTGGTTGACCGGACTGATCTTGCGTTTGTCATCAACGGCGATTCCAGCATGTTTCCCGCTGAACGTAGCCCCGAAGATAACGCTCGGCTATTTGTCCATCAACTCGACGAATACTCGATGATTCATTGCACGGATCTTTTCACCCTTGATGCGTGCGAAGAGATCGCGCGCCGGCATGAGTGACGTTCGGAGGATTCTCGAAGAACCCCTTTGCCGCACTCTGCCGTCCTTGGTCAGAGGCCAGATGCGTCACTCGCCGGCTCGCTGGGCACTGATTCCGGTGCGTGAAAGACGCGACTTCCCTCCGATTGGTTTGAGGGGTACCAAGCATGAAATGCCATCAAGGCAGGGGCGTCTTTGCATGGCAGGCCAGTCAACTCCATCTGAGGAAACTTGCAAACCAAGTAGTCCCGGTCGTTGAGCCCATACGAACCATCCAGGCGGAGCTTTCGGAATTCATTCAGGTCGTTGAAATAAGGTCTGGAACTATCCAACACCTCGCGCCACCAGTGGACACGCCCATCTGTCTCGAATTGCAGGCATTCGCGATAGACCGCACAGAAGAAGACGCCACCCGCACCCAAGTCCGTCGACGCCATCGGGCCTGTGAAGTATGGCTTTCCAAGAGTCAATGGGATTGAGTTCATATGAGCATGTGCTGAGACGCAGAGGAAGAGGATGGGCGACTCCCGGTCGAGCACGGTCTATCGATGCAAAACGCTTGAGCGCATCCTCCACCCCAGACTCACGCGAAGCGGACATGCCCAGAGGCTCTCTACGGCCCCCTTCAGCCCCCGCCGCGCCAAGTGTTCCAATAGAGCCCTTCATGAGCGCCACCGACCCCACTCCCGGCCCCTGCCCCTGCGGCCGCACCGACCGTCGCGACAAGCCCATCGGCTACTCCCTGTGCTGTGGGCGCTACCTCGACGATTTCGAGAACACGCCCGCGCCCGACGCCGAATCGCTGATGCGTTCGCGCTATTCGGCCTTCGTGCTGGCCCGCGCCGACTACCTGCTCGCCACCTGGCATGCGTCGAAGCGGCCGGCCTCGGTCGAGTTCGAGCCGGGCGTCAAATGGCTGGGGCTGGACATCCGCTCGCGCTCGGTGCTCGATGCCGACCACGCCGAGGTCGAGTTCGTCGCCCGCCAGCGCAGCGCGACGGGCGTGGCGTTCCGCCTGCACGAGCGCAGCCGCTTCGTGCGCGAGAACGAGCGCTGGTTCTACGTCGACGGCGATCTGCACCAGCCCCCGGGTTGACGGCACCGGGCTTCGGCCCGCACAATCGGCCCCGCTCCGGGGTGCACACATGTGGTGTGCTGAGATGGCAAAGCTGCCGACCCGCGAACTTGATCCGGGTCATACCGGCGTAAGAAGAGCTGCACTCCCTGACTTCGGTCCGTCACTCCCTTTTCTGGTGGCGGGCCTCCCGAGGTCCACTGAGCGATTGCGGAGCACCCTTTCCCTCAACAAGGAGTGCCTCCCGATGAATGCCCCCGATAAATTCACCTCGCTGCTGTCGCTGACGCGCGAACCCTTTCCCGCGTCGCACAAATGCGTCATTCCGGGCAGCCGGCCTGACCTGTTCGTGCCCGTGCGCGACGTGGCGCTGACCAACGGCGAAACGGTGTCGCTTTACGACACCTCGGGCCCCTACACCGATCCGAAGGTCGAGATCGACGTGCGCCGCGGCCTGCCCGATGTGCGCAGCGCCTGGGTCATCGAGCGTGGCGACACCGAAAGCTACGAAGGCCGCACGCACCACGCGCTGGACGACGGCGCCAAGAACGAAGACCGCGACGCGCAGCGCCTGGCCGAGCTGCGCGCCGGTGCCTCGGCGCTGCAGCGCACGCCGCGCCGCGCCAAGTCGGGCGCCAACGTCACCCAAATGCACTACGCGCGCCGCGGCATCGTCACGCCCGAGATGGAATACGTGGCGCTGCGCGAGAACGGCAAGCGCGAATGGATGGCCGAGTACCTGGCCAACGAGGAGCGCGCCAAGCGCGTGGCGGGCAACCCGATGGGCGCGAGCATTCCGCGCATCATCACGCCCGAGTTCGTGCGCGACGAAGTGGCCCGCGGCCGCGCGATCATTCCCGCGAACATCAACCACCCCGAGGTCGAGCCGATGGCCATCGGGCGCAACTTCAAGGTGAAGATCAACGCCAACATCGGCAACTCGGCCGTCACCTCGAGCATCGAGGAAGAGGTCGAAAAGCTGGTGTGGGCCATTCGCTGGGGCGCTGACAACGTCATGGACCTGTCGACCGGCAAGAACATTCACACGACGCGCGACTGGATCGTGCGCAACTCGCCGGTGCCCATCGGCACGGTGCCGATCTACCAGGCGCTCGAAAAGGTGGGCGGCGTGGCCGAAGACCTCACCTGGGAAATCTACCGCGACACGCTCATCGAGCAGGCGGAGCAGGGCGTCGATTACTTCACCATCCACGCGGGCCTGCGCCTGCCGTTCATTCACCTCACGGCCGACCGCATGACGGGCATCGTGTCGCGCGGCGGCTCGATCATGGCCAAGTGGTGCATCGCGCACCACAAGGAGAGCTTCCTCTACACGCACTTCGAGGACATCTGCGACATCATGAAGGCCTACGACGTGAGCTTCTCGCTCGGCGACGGCCTGCGCCCCGGCTCGGGTGCCGATGCGAACGACGAGGCACAGTTTGCCGAACTGCGCACGCTGGGCGAGCTCACGCAAATCGCCTGGAAGCACGACGTGCAGACCATGATCGAAGGCCCGGGCCACGTGCCGATGCACATGATCCAGGCGAACATGGACGAGCAGATCAAGCACTGCCACGAAGCGCCGTTCTACACGCTCGGCCCGCTGACCATCGACATCGCGCCGGGCTACGACCACATCTCCAGCGCCATCGGCGCCGCGATGATCGGCTGGGCCGGCACGGCGATGCTCTGCTACGTGACGCCCAAGGAGCACCTGGGCCTGCCCGACCGCGACGACGTGAAGCAGGGGATCATTGCCTACAAGATCGCCGCGCACGCCGCCGACGTGGCCAAGGGCCACCCGGGAGCGCGCTCGCGCGACGACGCGCTGAGCAAGGCGCGCTTCGAGTTCCGCTGGCAAGACCAGTTCAACCTGGGCCTGGACCCCGACACCGCGCGCGAATTCCACGACGAAACGCTGCCGAAAGACTCGAGCAAGGTGGCGCACTTCTGCTCGATGTGCGGCCCGAAGTTCTGCTCGATGAAGATCACGCAGGAAGTGCGCGAGTACGCCGCCAAGAAGGGCGTGGCGGAGCGCGAGGCCATGGCCGAGGGCATGGAAGAGAAGTCGAAAGAATTCATGGCCGGCGGCGGCGAGATCTACATCCCGATCCGCCCCGTCGTCTGAAATGGCCTGAGAGGGCCCGATAGCCTGAGTCTCCCCGTGCGGAAAGGGGGCGTTGCTACCATGGGGCCAGACCCCTGAACTCCTGCCTCGCAATGACCCCTTTCCCCTTTTCCGCCGTTCTCTTCGATTGCGACGGCGTGCTCGTCGATTCCGAGCCCATCACCAACCGCGTGCTCGCCGACATGCTCGGCGAGCTCGGCTGGCAGCTCACGGCCGAGGAATCGATGAACATCTTCACCGGCAAGGCCGTGAAGGACGAAACGGCGCTCATCGAGGCCAAGACCGGCTTCAAGATCACCGACGACTGGCTGCGTGGCTTCCGCGCCCGCCGCAACGAGGCGCTCGACCGCGACCTCGTCGCCATTCCCCATGCGCCCGCCGCCATCCGCGAGATTCACACGCGGCTCAAGGGCCGCATCGCCTGTGCTTCGGGCGCCGACCGCCACAAAGTCGAGCTGCAACTGGCCAAGGTCGGCCTGCTCGACTGCTTCGAAGGCCGCATCTTCAGCGGCCACGAGATGCCGCGTTCCAAGCCGTACCCCGACGTGTACCTGGCCGCAGCGGAAGCGCTCGGTGTCGACCCGACGCGCTGCGCGGTGGTCGAAGACACGGTCACCGGCGCCACGGCCGGCGTGGCCGCGGGTGCCACGGTGTTCGGCTACAGCACCGGCGAGTCGGGCCACAGCGGCCCCGGCGCACTGCGCGCCGCGGGTGCCGTGGCCGTGTTCAGCGACATGACCGAGCTGCCCGCATTGCTCGCCAGCTACGGCCTGCAGGCGGCCTGAGTTTCTGGTGCAATGACGCCCGTCAGCGTGTCGCGCGCCCGCCGCGCACACGCATTCCTCTTCACGCTTTCTCACGTTTCGCAAGGACTTCGCCCATGACCTCCGAATACCAGACCGAGCAACCCGACCGCAGCGAGATCGACGCGCTCCAGGGTCCGGCCGTGGTGGAGTTCGGCACCAACTGGTGCGGCATCTGCAAGGCCGCACAGCCGAACATTGCCGAGGCCTTTGCCAAGTACCCGAACGTGCGCCGCATCAAGGTGGAAGACGGCAGCGGCCGCCCGCTGGGCCGCTCGTTCAACGTGCGGCTGTGGCCCACGCTGGTGTTCATGCGCGACGGGCAACAGGTCGCGAAGCTGGTGCGGCCGGAAGACAGCCAGTCGATCGCCGATGCGCTGGCGCTGATCGATTCGCCGGGCTGAGTTGCGGCGTTCAGGGCGCGCGCCCTAAACGGGGCCGCTACAACCCCAGCTGCCGAAAATCCCGAGGCGCGTGCCCCGTCCATTGCAGGAACGCGCGCGAAAAACTCTTCTCGTTACGGAAGCCCACCGCCAGTGCCACCTGCTTGATCGGTCGCGTGGTCCGGCGCAGTTGCTCCACCGCGAGTTCGTGCCGCACCTCGTTCTTCAGCACCTGCAGCGAGGTGCCCTCTTCATGCAGCTGCCGGTGCAGCGTGCGCCCCGACACGTTCAGCAGCCCCGCCAGCGCCTCCGCCGTGGTCGCCTCGCCGGCGCGCGCGCGCAGCAGTTCGCGCACACGCTGGCCCAGCAGGCGGTCGCGGCGGTACTGCAGCACCGTGAGCGGCAGGGCGCGCTTGAGCATGGTGCGCAGCGCGCGCTCGTCGCGCAGCAGCGGCAGCGCGAGGTAGCGCTCGTCGAAGCTGATGCTGGCCTGCGGCGCATCGAAGTGCACGTCGGGCGTGAACATCAGCGGGTAGGCGTCGTGGTGCGGCGGCGCTTCGAACGGAAAGGTGGCCTGGCGCAGCGAGATGCGCGAGTCGATGGCCCAGCACACGTAGCCGTGCATGAAGCGCAGGCTGGTCACGAGGCAGAACTCGCGGAACGCCGGATCGAGCGGGCGGTTCTCGGTGATGCGCAGCGTGGCCACGCCGCCGGTCACCTCCAGCGCGAGCGTGATGTCTTCGGTCAGCAGGCGGTGGTGGCGGCACCAGCGCTTGATGGCCACGCCCAGGTCGGGCGAGGTGAGCGAGGCGCGGCACAGCATGCCGTAGCTGCCCCAGGGCAGGCGGCGCGAGAACCAGCCCAGCGCCTCGTCGTCGAGCTCCTGCATGGCGTGGCCCGACAGCGCCTCGAACTGCGCGGCCGTTACCCGCGCGCCGGGGCGGGCCAGTTCACGCGGCGCGATCTGTGCCGCCTGCAGGGCCTGCGCCGGGTCCTTGCCGTAGCGGGCATACCCTTGCACGATGGCTCGCACGAAGGCCATCGGCGTGACGGCGCGGGCGGGTCGCAGGAAGGCGGGAGACGACAAGGTTGAGTGCATCGGTCGTGGCGCAATTTGCAACCATTGTGGCGCCAATTGCGGCGCGACGAGGCGTAAGCTGCGACTTTTCAAGCGCCATTCCGCGCGGGCAGCCCTGCGCGCCGACCCCCTCAGAGGAGACAAGACTCATGCACGATTTCGGCCTCAACTTCGACCTGGGCGACGACATCGACGCGCTGCGCAGCGCGATCCAGGACTTCGCCGCTAACGAAATCGCGCCCCGCGCCGCCGAGATCGACCGCGACAACCTGTTCCCGCACGACCTGTGGCAAAAGCTCGGCGAGCTGGGCCTGCACGGCATGACGGTGAAGGAAGAATTCGGCGGCACCGAGCTGGGCTACCTGGCCCACATCGTGGCCATGGAAGAAGTCTCGCGCGCCTCGGCCTCGGTGGGCCTGTCGTACGGCGCGCACTCCAACCTGTGCGTGAACCAGATTCACCGCAACGGCAGCGACGCGCAGAAGAAAAAATACCTGCCCAAGCTGGTGAGCGGCGAGCACGTCGGCGCGCTGGCCATGAGCGAGCCCAACGCCGGCTCCGACGTGGTGAGCATGAAGCTCAAGGCCGAGAAGAAGGACGGCTATTACGTGCTCAACGGCGGCAAGATGTGGATCACCAACGGCGGCGATGCCGACACGCTGGTCATCTACGCCAAGACCGAACCTGAAATGGGCGCGCGAGGCATGACGGCCTTCATCGTCGAGAAGAACTACAAGGGCTTCTCGGCCGGCACCAAGCTCGACAAGCTTGGCATGCGCGGCTCCAACACCTATCCGCTGTTCTTCGACAACTGCGAAGTGCCCGAAGAGAACGTGCTCGGCGGCGAAGGCATGGGCGCCAAGGTGCTGATGAGCGGCCTCGACTACGAGCGCGCCGTGCTCTCGGGCGGCCCGCTGGGCATCATGGCCGCCTGCATGGACGCCGTGATTCCGTACATCCACGAGCGCCAGCAGTTCGGCCAGAGCATCGGCGAGTTCCAGCTGATGCAGGGGAAGATCGCCGACATGTACTCGACCTGGCAGGCCACCCGCGCCTACGTGTACGCCGTGGGCAAGGCCTGCGACCGCAACGACCATGCGCGCACCTTCCGCAAGGACGCCGCCGGCGCCATCCTGTATTCGGCCGAAAAGGCGACCTGGATGGCCGGCGAGGCGGTCCAGACGCTGGGCGGCGTGGGCTACACCAAGGACTTCCCGGTCGAGCGGCTGTGGCGCGACGCCAAGCTGTACGAGATCGGCGCGGGCACGAGCGAAGTGCGCCGCATGCTGATCGGGCGCGAGCTGTTCAGCGAAACGGCCTAGGTTGTTTTTCTCCCTCCCCTTCCGGGGGAAGGTTGGGATGGGGGCAAGCGGCGTTCGATGAAGCACAGCGCCTAACAAACGCCGCTTGCCCCCATCCCAACCTTCCCCCGGAAGGGGAAGGAGCAAGTCAAGGAGACAAGGAACATGAGCATGACTGCTGCGTTGACCGAGAGCTACGGCAAGGGCGCCACCAACGTCCCCCTCATCGAACACCCCATCGGCGACTTCTTCGACGACATGGTCGAAAAGCAGCCCGAGCGCGAAGCCCTCGTCAGCCGCCACGAAGGCCAGCGCTTCACCTACCGTGAACTGCAGACCACATCGAACCGCCTCGCGAGCGCGCTGCTGAACCTGGGGCTCGTGCCCGGCGACCGCGTGGGCATCTGGTCGCACAACAACGTGCCCTGGGTGCTGATGCAGATCGCCACCGCCAAGGTCGGCCTGATCCTCGTGAACATCAACCCGGCTTATCGCACCTCGGAGCTCGAGTACGCGCTCAACAAGGTCGGCTGCAAGGCGCTGGTGACGATGGCGCAGTTCAAGACCAGCGACTACCTGGGCATGCTGCGCGAGCTGGGCCCGGCGAAGCTGCCGCAGCTGCTGCACACCTTCTGGATCGACAAGCCCGGCCAGGGCGATGAGCAGCCGGGCATGCGCCGCTTCAGCGAGTTGCTGACCAGCGGCGACGCTGCCGATGCGCGCGTGGCCGCCACGCAGAAGACGCTGAAGGCCACCGACCCGATCAACATCCAGTTCACCAGCGGCACCACGGGCTTCCCCAAGGGCGCGACGCTCACGCACCGCAACATCCTGAACAACGGCTTCTTCATCGGCGAGTGCATGAAGCTCACGCCCGTCGACAAGCTCTGCATTCCCGTGCCGCTGTACCACTGCTTCGGCATGGTGCTCGGCAACCTGGCCTGCCTCACGCACGGCTCGGCCATCGTGTACCCGAACGACGGCTTCGATCCGCTCACGGTGCTCGAAACGGTGCAGGCCGAAAAATGCACGGGCCTGCACGGCGTGCCCACGATGTTCATCGCCGAGCTGGACCATCCGCGCTTCAAGGAGTTCGATCTATCGACCTTGCGCACCGGCATCATGGCCGGCTCGCCGTGCCCGACCGAGGTGATGAAGCGCGTGGTCGATCAGATGCACCTGAACGAAATCACCATCGCCTACGGCATGACCGAAACCAGCCCCGTGAGCTGCCAGAGCAGCACCGATACGCCGCTGGACAAGCGCGTGTCGACCGTCGGCACGGTGCAGCCGCACCTCGAGGTGAAGATCATCGACCCCGAGACCGGCGCGGTCATGCCCATCGGAAAGTCGGGCGAGCTGTGCACGCGCGGCTACTCGGTGATGCACGGCTACTGGGAGGACGAACCCCGAACACGCGAAGCCATCGACGCCGAACGCTGGATGCACACCGGCGACCTCGCCACGATGGACGCCGAGGGCTACGTGAACATCGTCGGCCGCATCAAGGACCTTGTGATCCGCGGCGGCGAGAACATCTACCCGCGCGAGATCGAAGAATTCCTGTACCGCCACCCGAAGGTGCAGGACGTGCAGGTGGTCGGCCTGCCCGACAGAAAGTACGGCGAAGAGCTGTGCGCCTGGATCATCGTCAAGCCCGGCCAGACCGCGACCGACACCGAGATCCGCGATTTCTGCAAAGGCCAGATCGCGCACTACAAGGTGCCGAAGTACATCCAGTTCGTCTCCGAGTTCCCGATGACGGTGACCGGCAAGATCCAGAAATTCAAGATCCGCGATGCCATGACCGAGCAACTCGGTCTCACGCAAGAAAAGACAGCATGAGCAAACTCGAAACCAAACTCAACGCCCGGTCCGCAGACTTCCAGGCGAATGCCGCGGCCATGCGCGCGCTGGTCGACGATCTGCAAAAGCAGTTCACCAAAGTGGAGCAGGGCGGCGGCGAGGCCGCGCGCGCCAAGCACACGGCGCGCGGCAAGCTGCTGCCGCGCGACCGCGTGGCCGAGCTGCTCGACCCGGGCACGCCCTTCCTCGAAATCGCGCCGCTGGCCGCGCACGCGATGTACCTCGACGGCAAGGGGGCCGAGTCGGCACCGGGCGCCGGCATCATCACCGGCATCGGCCGCGTGAACGGTGTCGATTGCATGATCGTGTGCAACGACGCGACCGTGAAGGGCGGTACCTACTACCCGCTGACGGTCAAGAAGCACCTGCGCGCGCAGGAGATCGCCGAGCAGAACCGCCTGCCCTGCATCTACCTCGTCGACTCGGGCGGCGCCAACCTGCCGAACCAGGACGAGGTGTTCCCGGACCGCGACCACTTCGGCCGCATCTTCTACAACCAGGCCAACATGAGCGCCCAGGGCATTCCGCAGATCGCGGTGGTCATGGGCTCGTGCACGGCCGGTGGCGCGTACGTGCCGGCGATGAGCGATGAATCGATCATCGTGAAGAACCAGGGCACCATCTTCCTGGGCGGCCCGCCGCTCGTGAAGGCGGCCACCGGCGAGGTCGTGTCGGCCGAAGACCTGGGCGGCGGTGACGTGCACACGCGCCTGTCGGGTGTGGTCGATCACCTGGCGCAGAACGACCTGCACGCACTGGCGCTGGCGCGCTCGGCGGTGGCCAACCTGAATGCGAAGTCGGCAGAGAAGCCGGACGGCGCCGCAGTGCGCGCGCCCGAGTTCCCGCGCGAGGAGCTGTACGGCGTGATCCCCACCGACACACGCAAGCCCTTCGACGTGCGCGAGATCATTGCGCGCATCGTCGACGGCAGCGAGTTCCACGAGTTCAAGGCCCGCTTCGGCGCCACGCTGGTCTGCGGCTTTGCCGAGATCGAGGGCATGCCGGTCGGCATCATCGCGAACAACGGCATCCTGTTCAGCGAGTCGGCGCAGAAGGGCGCGCACTTCATCGAGCTGTGCTGCCAGCGCAAGATCCCGCTGGTGTTCCTGCAGAACATCACCGGCTTCATGGTCGGCCGCAAGTACGAGAACGAAGGCATCGCGCGCCACGGCGCCAAGATGGTGACGGCCGTGGCCACGGCCAACGTGCCCAAGTTCACGATCATCATCGGCGGCAGCTTCGGCGCCGGCAACTACGGCATGTGCGGCCGTGCGTACAGCCCGCGCTTCCTCTGGATGTGGCCCAACGCGCGCATCAGCGTGATGGGCGGCGAGCAGGCCGCGAGCGTGCTGGCCACCGTGAAGCGCGACGGCATCGAACTGAAGGGCGGCAGCTGGAGCGCCGACGAAGAAGAAGCCTTCAAGGCCCCGATCCGCCAGCAGTACGAAGACCAGGGCCACCCCTACTACGCCACCGCGCGCCTGTGGGACGACGGCATCATCGACCCGGCCGACACGCGCCGCGTGCTCGCACTGGGCCTGGCGGCATCGCGCAACGCGCCGATCCCCGAGCCGAAGTTCGGCATTTTCCGCATGTGACGAGGGGCATCGCATGAGCAGCACCTTCACCAAGCTGAACCTCGCCATCGACGGCGCGGTCGCGCGCATCTGGCTCGACCAGCCCGACGCACGCAACGCCTTCGACGACGTCGTGATCGCCGAGCTGACGCAGGCTTTTCTGGAAGCCGGCGGCGCGCCGCAGGTCAAGGCGGTCGTGCTCGGCGCGAACGGCCCGGCCTTCTGCGCGGGCGCCAACCTCAACTGGATGCGCCGCATGGCCGACTACACGCGGGACGAGAACCTCGCCGACGCGGGCAAGCTGGCCGACATGCTGCGCACCATCGCCGAGTGCCCCAAGCCCACCATCGCGCGCGTGCAGGGCGATGTGTATGCGGGCGGCATGGGGCTCGTGGCCGCGTGCGACATGGCCGTGAGCGTCGACACCGCGTGGTACTGCCTCAGCGAAGTGAAGATCGGCCTCGTGCCCGCGACCATCAGCCCGTACGTGCTGCGCGCCATGGGCCCGCGCGCGTCGCAGCGCTACTTCCTCACGGCCGAGCGCTTCACCGCCGCCGAGGCGCACCGCATCGGCTTCGTGCATGAAGTGGTCGCGGCCGACGCGCTCGACGCCAAGGTCGACGAGCTCATCAAGGCGCTCACCGGCGCCAGCCCCGCCGCCGTGCGCGCCTGCAAGCAGCTGATCGCCGACGTGACCGGCCGCGAGATCGACGGCGCGCTCATCGCCAAGACCGTCGAAGGCATCGCCGACATCCGCGCGAGCGACGAAGGCCGCGAGGGCGTGCAGGCTTTCCTGCAGAAGCGCAAGCCGTCCTGGCTCGCCGGCTGACAGCCAACCAGGGACCGCCATGAACGCACTCGACATGCCGCAACTGCTCGCACTGGCCGCCGCCATCGGCTGGGCCAGCGGCGTGCGTCTGTACCTCGTCGTGCTGCTGACCGGCCTGGTCGGCTACTTCGGCTGGGTGCCGCTGCCCTCGGGGCTGCAGATGCTCGCGCATCCGATCGTGCTCGCGGTCAGCGGCTTCATGGTGTTCGTCGAGTTCTTCGCCGACAAGATCCCCGGCCTCGACTCGCTGTGGGACGTGGTGCACACCGCCATCCGCATCCCCGCCGGCGCAGCGCTCGCGGCCAGCGTGTTCGGCGCCGACCATGGCGCGATGGCCGTCGTTGCGGCGCTGCTGGGCGGCGGCTTCGCGGCCACGGCGCATGCGGCCAAGGCCACCACGCGCGCGGCCATCAACACCTCGCCCGAACCGTTCTCGAACGTCGGTGCCTCGCTGGTCGAAGACTCGATGGTGCCGGCCGGGCTGTGGCTCGCGGTGGCGCATCCGCTGGTCTTTTTGGTGCTGTTCGTCTTCGTGCTCGTGCTCAGCGTGTGGCTCATCCGCAAGAGCTGGCGTTTTCTGCGCGCGCTGTTCAGCCGCGTGGCACGCATCTTCAGTGGCCGGCCCGATCCGGGCGTCACGTCCGCCTTTCAACTGAAAAAGAATCCTCCGGGAGACACCCCTAATGTTTAAGAAGATCCTGATCGCCAACCGTGGCGAGATCGCCTGCCGAGTGGCTGCAACCGCACGCCGCATGGCGGTTCGCACGGTCGCCGTGTACTCCGATGCCGACGCGCACGCCAACCATGTGCGCGCCTGCGACGAGTCGGTGTACCTCGGCGGCAGCGCCCCGAAGGACAGCTACCTGCGCTGGGAAAAGATCCTCGAAGCCGCCAAGGCCACGGGTGCCGAAGCCGTGCATCCGGGCTACGGCTTCCTCAGCGAGAACGAAGAGTTCGCGCAGGCCTGCGCCGACGCCGGCCTGGCCTTCATCGGCCCGCCACCCTCGGCGATCAAGGCCATGGGCCTGAAGGCCGAGTCGAAGCAGCTGATGGAAAAGGCCGGCGTGCCGCTGGTGCCGGGCTACCACGGCCACGACCAGGACCCGGCGCTGCTGCAGCGCGAGGCCGACCGCATCGGTTACCCGGTGCTCATCAAGGCCAGCGCCGGCGGCGGTGGCAAGGGCATGCGCGCGGTCGACAAGGCCGCCGACTTCGAGGCCGCACTGGCCTCGTGCAAGCGCGAAGCCATCAACAGCTTCGGCGACGACGCGGTGCTGATCGAGAAGTGCGTGCAGCGTCCGCGCCACATCGAGATCCAGGTGTTCGGCGACACGCAGGGCAACTACGTCTACCTGTTCGAGCGCGACTGCTCGGTGCAGCGCCGCCACCAGAAAGTGCTCGAAGAAGCGCCCGCGCCCGGCATGACCGAAGCGATGCGCAAGGAAATGGGCGATGCGGCCGTGGCTGCGGCGCGCGCCGTGAACTACGTGGGTGCAGGTACTGTCGAGTTCATCGTCGAGCAGCGCGAAGGCGGCGAGATGAACTTCTTCTTCATGGAGATGAACACGCGCCTGCAGGTGGAGCACCCGGTGACGGAAGCGATCACCGGCCTCGACCTCGTCGAATGGCAGCTGCGCGTGGCCTCGGGCGAGCCGCTGCCTGCCAAGCAATCGGAGCTGCAGATCCACGGCCACGCGATCGAGGCGCGCATCTGCGCCGAGAACCCCGACAACAACTTCCTGCCCGCCACCGGCACCTTGCGCGTGTACCGCAAGCCGCAGGCGACCGCCTTCCAGCGCAGCCGCGTGCGCATCGACGACGGCGTGCGCGAGGGCGGCGAGATCTCGCCCTTCTACGACTCGATGATCGCCAAGCTCATCGTGCACGGCAGCACGCGCGCCGAAGCGCTGGCCCGGCTCGACGCCGCGCTGGCCCAGGTGCAGATCGTGGGCGTGTCGACCAACGTGCAGTTTTTGCGCGGCATCCTGGCGACCGAGTCGTTCTCGAAGGCCAACCTCGACACCGCGCTCATCGAGCGCGAGCGCGCCGTGCTGTTCGACCGCGAGCCGCTGGGCCTGCCGCTGGCCGCCGCTGCCGCCATCACGCGCACGCTGGTCACAGAAGCACCGGTCGGCGTGCCCGACCCCTTCGAGCGCCGCGACGGCTGGCGTGCGCACGGCGAGTACAAGCGCCGCTTCGACTTCGAGTTCCGCGGCGCCGAGCACAGCGCGCTGCTGACCTATCGCCGCGACGGCGGCCTGAACCTGGAAGTGGGCGGCGTGAATGGCCCGCTGACGGTCGGCCGCTTTCCCTCGGGCGAGTTCGAGCTCGAGTTCGCCGGCACGCGCCAGACCCTCGACGTGCACCTGGACGGCGCCACCGCCCACGTGTTCGCGGCGAAGGGCGCGACGCGCCTCACGGCCATCGACCGCCTCGCGCACGCGGGCGACACCCACGCCGAAGGTGGCCGCCTCACGGCGCCGATGCCCGGCAAGGTCGTGTCCTTCGCGGTCAAGGCGGGCGACAAGGTCAGCCGCGGCCAGCCGCTGGCCGTGATGGAAGCCATGAAGATGGAGCACACCATCGCCGCGCCCGCCGATGGCACGGTGGAAGAACTGATGTTCTCGCCGGGCGAGCAGGTGGCGGAGGGCGACGAATTGTTGCGAATGGCTGCGGCAGCCGCTTAACCCCGATCCGGGCGCTCGCCCGTATCAGCGGTGGTAGTCATTTTTTGCAAGGAGTCCTGATGATCCGCCGCACCCTTTCCCTGTCGACACCTCGCGCCGCCGTGCGCCACCGCGCAGGCGCTGTCCTGCTGGCCCTGGCGGCTGCTCTGTCGCTGGCCGGCTGCGACCGCCAGCGCAGTGCCGAGTCGGCCGCGCCGGTCTCCGCGCCCATGCCGGCACCGCCGATGGGTTACGGCGGCGGCATGGCCATGAAAGAACAGAGGGCGCGCGCGCCGCAGGCCGAGATCGCCGCGTCGCAGTCCGACGAGGCGCGGCAGGGCAGCGGCGAGACCGCGCTGCAGCGCTTCCTGGCCGTGCGCCAGGACCTGAATGTCGAAGTCCCGGCCGAACAGCTCGCCGATGCCTGGGGCAAGGTGCGCGACCTGTGCGGCACGCTGAAGTGCGAGCTGCTGTCTTCTTCGCTGCTGCGCGAGACGCCGCAGCAGCCGGGCAACGCCCTGCTCGAGATGCGCGTGGAACCCGCCGACGTCGACAAGCTGCTCGGCGCCCTGGCCGGCGTGGCGAACGTGGTCTCGCACACCACCACCAGCGAGGACAAGACCTCCGAGGTGATCGACGTCGAAGCCCGCATCAAGAACCGCACCGAGTTTCGCGACAGCCTGCGCGTGATGCTGCGCGACACCGTCACCAAGCGCACCATGGCCGACCTGCTGGCGATCCAGCGCACGCTGTCGGACACGCAAGCCGAACTCGACGCTATCGCCACCCAGCGCAAGGTGCTCGCGCAGCAGACCAGCAAGCAGCACATCCAGATCCAGTTCACGCCCAAGCGCGCGCTGGTGCAGGGCGGCGACGGCTACAGCCCGATGGCGCACGCGCTGCGCAATGCGGGCGACGTGCTGGCCGAAAGCGTGGGCGCGCTCATCACCTTCGTGGCCGCGGCGCTGCCGTGGCTGCTGCTGGTGGTGCTGCCCGTGGGGTGGCTGGTGCGGGTGCTGTGGCGCCGTCGCCGGACGGGCAAGGCCTGAGTCCGGTCGGAAGCGAAGTGGTGCGTCAGCCCACCACCACTTCGCTGATCTGCATCACCGGCGCGATGTCGGTGTAGTTCTTCACGTCGCCCATGATCTCCTTCATGTGCGGGCCGAAGGCCTTCTGGAAGGACTCGACCGATTCGGCGAATACGTGGCACATGCCGACGTAGGTGGGGGGCGCGCCCGGTGCGCCGCCGCCCAGGCCCTTGTCGATGGTGTACGAGAGGCAGGCGTCGCCCATGCGGGCCTTGAGCATCGGCATGTGCTGGTCGCGGTAGTAGTCGTGGTCGAACCGCGCGCCGGGGGTGTGGGGGTACATCACGCTGACTTTGATCATGGGGGGTGTCTCCTGGGTGGCTGAATGCGGTCGAGCATAGGAGATGGGGCCCGACGCAACAAGCCGGTGCCTTCTAAGATGGCGGCCATGCGAATCTCCGTCTACCTCACCGACAACCGTCCCGATCCCTGGATCGATGGCCTCAAGGCCGAACTCCCCGAAGCCACCATCGAAGCCTGGACGCCCGGCGCGCCGCAGGCCGACCATGGCGTGGTGTGGGCGCCGCCCCAGCAGTTTCTCGACGAGCAGCCCGACCTGCGCGGCCTGTTCAACATCGGCGCGGGCGTCGATGCGCTGCTCAAGCTCAAGGTGCCGGCGCACACGCGCATCGTGCGGCTCGATGACGCGGGCATGTCGGTGCAGATGGCCGAGTACGTGTGCCACACGCTCATTCGTCACTTCCGCGAGTTCGACGTGTACGAGGCCGATGCGCGCGAGGGCAAGTGGAGCTACCGCAAGCCGAAGCTGCGGCGCGATTTTCCGGTCGGCATCATGGGCCTGGGCGTGCTCGGCGAGCGCGTGGCCAAGGCCGTGGCGCAGTTCGAATTTCCGGTGCTCGGCTGGAGCCGTTCGCCCAAGGCGCTCGACGGCGTGCAGGTGTTCAGCGGCGAGGCGCAGTTCGACGAGTTCCTGGCCTCCACGCGCGTGCTGGTCAACCTGCTGCCGCTGACCGAGTCCACGCGCGGCATCCTGAACCGCACGACGCTGGGCAAGCTCAAGCCCGAGGGCTACCTCATCAGCATCGCGCGCGGCGGCCACCTGGTCGAAGACGACCTGATCCCGATGCTCGACGCCGGCCAGCTCGCGGGCGCGACGCTCGACGTGTTCCAGGTCGAGCCGCTGCCGGCCGACCATGCCTTCTGGCGCCACCCAAAGATCACCGTCACGCCGCACGGCTCGGCGCGCACGCTGCGCGAGGAGTCCATCGCCCAGATCGCCGGGAAGATTCGCGCGATGGAGCAGGGGCTGCCGATCGCCGGCATCGTCGATCCCGTCCGGGGCTACTGACCCCCCTGCGCCGACGGCGACGAACCGGCTGAAACGCGGCCGGCGGGGGAAAACCCCGACGCTTTTGTTTTTCACATACGAGAAAATTTCTTCATGGTTGTGAAAACTGCGTTTCGCGTGATCGAGATCGTCGAGCTCTTCGCCAGGGAGAAGCAGCCGCTGGCCCTGTCCGAGATGGCGCGGCTGCTCGAGATGCCGGTGTCCAGCTGCCTGGGCCTGATCCGCACGCTCGAAGAGCAGGGCTACATGTACGAGACCGGCCGCCGCCAGGGCTACTACCCCACGGGCCGGTTGCTGGCGATGGCGCAGGTCATCGCCGCCCACGACCCGGTGCTCGACCGGGTGAAGGCCACGCTCGAAGAACTGCGCGACGCCGCGGGCGAAACGGTGGTGTTCGGCAAGTTCCGCGATGCGGAAAACGTCGTCTATCTCGACGTGCTGAGCGCGCCGCAGCGCATCCGCTACACGGCCGAGTCGGGCGAAACGCGGCCCGCGTATGCCAATTCGATGGGCCGCGCGCTGCTGTCCACGCTCACGCCCGAAGCGCGTCGCAAGCGGCTCGACGGCATGACGCTCACGCCCCTGACCGACGCCACGCTCACCACCGCCGACGCCATCGAGGCCGAGCTGCAGCGCGGCGCCGCGCGCGGCTGGTACGGCAACCTCGGCGAAAGCATTCCCGACCTGATCGGCCTGGCCTGGCCGCTGCGCATCGGCGGTGAGGCCTACGCGATCTCGGTGGCCGGCCCGCGCTACCGCATGGAAGCGCGCATCGACGACATCGCCGCGATGCTGCGTTCGGCCTGCCTCGCCATCGAACCCAAGACAGAAAGCCCCCGATGACCGCAACCGCTGCACGCTACTTCGTCCGCGAGGACGAGATCACCGGCTACCACCCGGCCAACCACACCGGCACGCTGAACAAGCGGCTCATCGGCCCCGAGACCGTGGGCGCGAAGCAGCTCGAGGTGCTGGTGGGGCACATCCAGAAGGGCAAGGGCGCGCTGCCGCATGCGCACCCGGGCATCGAACAGGTCTGCTACATGCTCGAAGGCCGCGCGGTCGCCGAGGTGGGCGGCCAGCGGCAGGAGCTGCATCCTGGCGACAGCTGCTTTTTTCCGGCCGACGCGATGCACACCTTCACGGTGGTGAGCGACGAGCCGGTGCGCGTGCTGGTGATCTACAGCCCGCCGTACGAGGAATCGCCGGAGCGCGTGATCCGGCCCTGAACGACAACCCCCGGAGACACAACCATGCAGACGAAGAACGCGACAGAAACAGTCGCGGTGGAAAGCCGCCGCCGCTTCATTTCCATCGGCGCTGCCGCGGGCCTCGTGGGCGCTGCGCCCTGGGCCTTTGCGCAGGACGGCTACCCGAAACAACCGATCAAGCTGATCGTTCCTTTCGCCGCCGGCAGCGGCACCGACGCGGTGGCGCGCATCACTGCGCAGATGCTGGGCGAGGCGCTCAAGGGCTCGGTGATCGTCGACAACCGCGCCGGCGCCAGCGGCGTGATCGCGGCCGAGCTGGTGGCCAAGGCGCCGCCCGACGGCTACACGCTCTTCATGACGACCAACACCACGCACTCGGCCAACCCGAGCCTGATGAAGTCGCTGCCCTACGACCCGGTGAAAGACTTCGCGCCCGTGAGCCGCATGGGCAACCTGCCGTTCATGCTGGTGGTGAACAACGACCTGCCCGTGAAGAGCGTCGCCGAGCTGCTGGCCTGGGGCCGCGCGCATCCCGGCAAGCTGACCTATGCGAGCGGCAACAGCACCGGCATCGTGAGCGGCGCCACGCTGTCACGCATGAGCGGCATCCCGATGCTGCACGTGCCCTACAAGAGCACGCCGCCGGCCATCGCCGACCTGATCGGCGGGCAAGTGTCGATGATGGTGGTCGACCTCGCCGCGGGGCTCGCGACAGTCAAGGTCGGCAAGATGCGCGCGATTGCGGTCACCACGCAGGAGCGCACGAAGCTCTTTCCCGAACTGCCGCCGCTGGCCGACACGCCCGAGCTCAAGGGCTTCGACATCACCTCGTGGAACGGCGTGTTCGCGCCGGCCGGCACGCCGCGCGATGTCGTGCTGAAGCTCAACAAGGCGCTGTCGGAGATGGCGAACGGCGCGGTCTTTCGCGAGCGCGTGAGCCGGCTGGGCTTCGATGCGTTCGGCAGCACGCCGGAAGAACTCGGGGCGTTCACCGTGTCCGAGCTGGCGAAGTGGAAGAAGCTGATTCAGGCCGCGGGCATTCAACCCGAATGAGCGCTGAACTGACTTTCTCCCTCCCCCTCTGGGGGAGGGCAGGGGTGGGGGCAAGCGGCGTACCCATCGCGCGCTCTGCCTGCCCCCATCCCAACCTTCCCCCAGAGGGGGAAGGAGCAAAGACATGAACACCACCGGACCCCTCGAAGGCATCCGCATCCTCGACCTCACGGCCGTGGTGATGGGCCCCTACGCCACGCAGACGCTCGGCGACCTCGGCGCCGACGTCATCAAGGTCGAGCCGCCGTCGGGCGACAACCTGCGCGCCGTCGGCCCGATGCGCCACGCCGGCATGGGCGCGATGGCGATGCACCTGAACCGCAACAAGCGCTCCATCGTGCTCGACCTCAAGCAGCCCGAAGGCCGCGAGGCCTGCCTGCGGCTCGCGGCGGGTTGCGATGCGCTCATTTACAACACGCGCCCGCAGGCGATGGCGCGGCTGGGGCTCGGCTACGACGCCGTCGCCGCGGTCAATCCGAAGATCGTCTACCTCGGCGCCTTCGGCTACGGCGAAGAAGGTCCGTACGCCGGCAAGCCCGCGTACGACGACCTGATCCAGGGCGCGGCCGGTGTCGCCTCGCTCTTCGCGCAGCAAAGCGGCGGTGCGCCGCGCTACGCGCCCGTCACGCTGGCCGACCGCGCCGTGGGCCTGCAGGCCGCCATCGCGCTGCTCGCCGCCGTGCTCAGCGCGCAGCGCACCGGCCAGGGCCAGTCGGTGGATGTGCCGATGTTCGAGGCGCTCTCGCAGTTCGTGATGGGCGATCACCTCGGCGGCCACAGCTTCGAGCCGCCGCTCGGGCCCACCGGCTACGCGCGCCTGCTCGCGGAGCACCGCAAGCCCTACGCCACGGCCGACGGCTACCTCGGCGTGCTCATCTACAACGACAAGCACTGGCAGGCCTTCTTCGACGTGATCGGCCGGCCGGAGCTGCGCAGCTCGCCGATGTTCGGCACGCACACGGCGCGCGCCGCGAACATCGGCGCGGTCTATGCGTTCGTGGCCGAGGTGATGGTCACGCGCGGCAGCGACGAATGGATGGCGCTGCTGGAAGCGGCCGACATTCCCGTCGCACGCCTGCACACGACCGAAAGCCTGCTCGACGACCCGCACCTGCGCGCCGTCGACTTTTTTCCCGAGTTCGACCACCCGACCGAAGGCCGCATCCGCACGCTCGCGCCCGTCGGTCGCTACAGCGCCACGCCCGCGGCCATCCGCCGGCCTGCGCCGCGCATCGGCGAGCAGAGCGTCGAGCTGCTGCGCGAAGCGGGCTACGCGGACGAGGCCATCGACCGCATGCTTGCGCGCGGCGTCACGCTGCAGCCGGCCCCCATGAAAGACAACAGCGAATGAATTTTTCCCTGAACGAAGACCAGCGCTCGCTCGTCGCGGCCATCGAGCGCCTGTGCGAAGACTTCCCCATCGACTACTGGCGCGACCACGACGACCGCGCCGTGTTCCCGCACGAGTTCCACCGCGCCGTCGCCGACAGCGGCTGGCTCGGCATCGCGATGCCCGAAGCGCAGGGCGGCGTGGGGCTCGGCATCACCGAGGCGGCGCTGATGATGCGCGCCATCAGCGCGTCGGGCGCGGGCATGTCGGGCGCGTCGTCGGTGCACATGAACATCTTCGGCCTCAACCCCGTGGTGGTGTTCGGCACCGAGGCGCAGCGCCAGCGCTTCCTGCCGCCGCTCATCGCGGGCACCGAGAAGGCCTGCTTCGCCGTGACCGAGCCCGACGCGGGGCTCGACACCACCAGCCTCAAGACGCAGGCAGTGCGCCAGCCGAACGGCAGCTATGTATTGCACGGCCGCAAGATCTGGATCTCGACTGCGCAGGTGGCCGACCGCATGCTGATCCTCACACGCACCACGCCCATCGATCAAGTGAAGAAGCCCACGCAGGGCCTCACGCTGTTCTACACGGCGCTGGACCGCAGCAAGGTCGAGGTGCGCGAGATCCACAAGCTGGGCCGCGCGGCGGTCGACTCGAACATGCTCTTCATCGACGGCCTCGAGGTGCCCGAAGAAGACCGCATCGGCGAGGAGGGCCGGGGCTTCGAATACATCCTGCACGGCCTGAATCCCGAGCGTATATTGATCGCAGCCGAAGCCATCGGCATCGGCCGCGCCGCGCTGCGCATCGCCGCGCAGTACGCGCAGGAGCGCATCGTGTTCGGCCGGCCCATCGGCCAGAACCAGGGCGTGGCGCACCCGCTCGCGCGCGCCTGGGCCAACCTGGAAGCCGCCGACCTGATGGTCTTCAAGGCCGCCACGCTGTACGACACGGGCGAGCCCTGCGGTATCGAGGCCAACGCCGCCAAGTACCTCGCGGCCGAAGCGGCGCACGACGCCTGCCAGAACGCCGTGCTCACGTTGGGCGGCATGGGTTACGCGAAGGAATACCACGTTGAGCGTTTGCTGCGCGAGAGCTACATTCCGCGCATCGCACCGGTGAGCCCGCAGATGATCCTGAACTTCATCGCCGAAAAAGCACTGGGGCTGCCGAAGTCGTACTGACCACTGCTCATGAACCCACACGCCACCGTCACCCGCCACCTCGTCGTCCACGGCCTCGTGCAGGGCGTGGGCTACCGCTGGTCGATGGTGCAGGCCGCGCAGCGGCTCGGCGTGCGCGGTTGGGTGCGCAACCGGCGCGACGGCAACGTGGAAGCGCTCGTGGCCGGCGCCGCCGATGCGGTCGAAGCGCTGGTGCATTGGGCGCGCCAGGGGCCTGCCGGTGCGCGCGTGGATGCGGTCGATGTGAACGAGGCCGACGCCACGGACGATCTGCCCGACGGTTTCACGCAACGAGAAACCGTCTAGCGGCGGTTTTCCTGCGCAGCCACCCGGTTGGCACCATTTGCAACCCCACAGGCGCGCATTGCTACCTTCTGCGACTTGTGTACCAAGCAGCGCAAGCCCATGTGTCAGACAATCGAAGCCGGTTTTTCAGCATCCTCCCGCGACAGCGACACAAGAGACATCCCATGAAACTCCCCGCCCAGGTCAAGCTCGTCGACGTCGGTCCGCGCGACGGCCTCCAGAACGAAAAGCAACCCGTCTCCGCCGAGGTCAAGATCGGCCTCGTGCACCGCCTGCAGGACGCCGGCCTGAAGGAGATCGAGGTCACCAGCTTCGTCTCGCCCAAGTGGGTGCCGCAGATGGCCGACAACGCCGAAGTGATGCACGGCATCACGCGCAAGCCGGGCGTTCTCTACTCGGTGCTCACGCCCAACATGAAGGGCTTCGAGGCCGCCATTGCCGCGCCGCGCGACGAGTGGCCCGATGAGATCGTGGTGTTCGGCGCGGCGAGCGAGGCCTTCAGCCAGAAGAACATCAACTGCTCGATCGCCGAGAGCATCGAGCGCTTCGCGCCCGTGGTCGAGGCGGCGCGCGCGAAGGGCATCGCCGTGCGCGGCGCGATGTCGTGCACGGTGGGCTGCCCCTACGAAGGCGAGATCGATCCGTCCAAGGTCGGGTACCTCGCACAACTGATGAAGGGCATCGGCGTGCAGCGCGTGGACGTGGCCGACACCATCGGCGTGGGCACGCCGCGCAAGGTGCAGGCGGCGATGGAGGCCACGCTGGCGCACTTCGATGTCGCCGCGATTTCCGGCCACTTTCACGACACCTACGGGCAGGCGCTGGTCAACACGCTGGCGGCGCTCGAGATGGGCGTGTGGAACTTCCAGTCGTCCTCGGCGGGCTTGGGCGGCTGCCCCTACGCCAAGGGCGCGACGGGCAACGTCGCGACCGAAGACGTGGTCTACATGCTGCACGGCATGGGCATCGCGACCGGCATCGACCTGGACAAGCTGATCGACGCCGGCGTGTACATCAGCGAAGCGCTGGGCCGCGAGCCGAACTCGCGCGCCTCGAAGGCGATCCGCACCAAGCGCGCGGGCTGAGCCCTCTTTCGTCTCAGCGTCCGAAGGCGCGCAGCCCCAGCAGCACGACCACCGCCGCGGCCAGCAGCACGGTGGTGCACTGCCAGAAGAGCACGGGGCGGCGCTCGATCAGCGGCGGCATGCGCGCGCTCAGGAACTCCGGGCCCGGCGTGCGCAGGTCGTGCACGAACTCCGACACCGCCTGCTGCCGCTTCGCGGCCTGCGGGTGCAGCGCCTTCTGCAGCACGGCATCGACCCACGCGGGCAACTCGGGCCGCAGGTGGCGCACCGGCACGTAGCGCAGCCGACCCACGTCGGCTTGTGTGCGGACGCGCGACACGTGCAGGCCGTAGGGCAGCTGGCCGCACAGCATCTGGTAGACGATCGCGGCCAGCGAGAACAGGTCGGAGCGCGCGCTGCCGCCGTGGCCGGTGAAGTACTCGGGCGCGGTGTATTGCAGCGTGCCTTCGATGGCGAGTGCGCGGGCTTCGCCGCTGCCGTCGGCCAGGCCGGCCACGTGGGTCGAGGCCAGGTCGATGATCTTCACGGTGCCGGTGCGGTCGATCATCACGTTCTCGGGCCGCAGGTCCTGATGCAGCATTTCCTTGCCATGCAGCGCCTGCAGCCCGCGCGCGAGCTGCGCGACGATGCCGCGCACGCTGTCCAGGTCGGGGCGGGGGTGGTCGACCATCCATTGCGCGAGCGTGTGGCCGTCGACGTACTCCATGGCCACGTACAGGTGCGCGCGCGGGCGCTCGACGGCGCTGGCCTTGAGCACGTGCGGGCTGTCGATGCGCCGCGCCACCCACTCTTCGAGCACGAAGCGGTCGAGGTAGTCGGGGTCGTCGCGCAGGTCGACCGACGGCAGCTTCAGCACGGCGGGCTGGCCGGTCGCGTCGTCGGTGGCCAGGTAGACGTGGCTGCGCGAACTCATGTGGATTTCGCGCACGAGGCTGAAGCCCTCGAAGCGGGCCCGCGGCGCGAGCGCCGGCGGCATCGCCAGGCCCTCGCGCTGCAGTTGTGCGGGTGGCGCGGCGGCGTCGGGCAGCTCGTCGATGCGCAGCAGCTGCACCGTGATGTCGTCGGTGCTGCCTTTGGTGCGCGCAGCCTCCGTGAGCCAGCGCGCTGCGTCGTCGAAGTCGTCTGCGTGCAGTGCCAGCGCCTCGTGCACGGCGGCGGCGTCCAGGTGCGTGTAGGCGCCGTCGGTGGCCAGCAGGTAGACCTCGCCCACCTCGGCCTCCCAGCAGCGATGGTCGATCTCCACATGCGCGCCCGCGCCCAGCGCACGCCCGAGGTACGACTCGACCGACGACACGCGCACGCGGTGGTCTTCGGTGAGCTGTTCGAGCGCGCCGGCGTGCAGCCGGTGGATGCGTGCGTCGCCCACATGCAGCAGGTGTGCGTCGCGGCCCTTGAGGATCAGCGCGCTGAAGGTGCAGACGTAGCCGCTGTCCTTGTCGAAGCGCGCGTCGCTGCGCTGGGTCTGCGCGTGCAGCCAGGCATTGGTGGCGCCGAGCACGCGCTGCGCCGCGCGCTGCACCGACCAGGTGTCGGAGGTGGCGTAGTAGTCGTCGAGAAAACCGCGCACGGCCGCCGCGCTCGCCACCTGGCTCACGCGGCTGGAGCCGATGCCGTCGGCCAGCGCCACGGCGATGCCCTTGGACGCGCGCAGCGTGCCCTCGGGCAGCATGGCGCCGTGGAAGTCCTGGTTGACCGGCGCGTGGCTCCCCGCCAGCGAGTGCTGGCCGAGCGTCACGCGCAGCTGCTTGCGCGGCGGCGCGGGCATGCGAACGGTGAGGGTGCTGATGCTGCTGCTGCGGTTCAGCCGATCACGCGCTTGGCGGCCGTCTTGTAGTGCGTGGCGTACAGCGTGAGGCCCACGAAGGTCAGGCCGCCGACGAGGTTGCCGACGACGGTGGGCAGTTCGTTCCAGATCAGGTAGTCCATGAAGGTGAACTTGCCGCCGAGCATCAGGCCGGCGGGGAACAGGAACATGTTGACGATGGAGTGTTCGAAGCCCATGTAGAAGAAGATCATCACGGGCATCCACATGCCGATGGCCTTGCCCGACACGGTGGTCGACATCATGGCCGCGACCACGCCGGTCGAGACCATCCAGTTGCACATCACGCCGCGAATGAACAGCGTGAGCATGCCGGCGGCGCCGTGCGCGGAGTAGCCCAGCGTGCGGCCTTCGCCGATGTGGCCGAGCTTCTCGCCGATGGCGTTGGGCGCCTCGCTGAAGCCGAAGGTGAAGATGATCGCCATGAACACCGCGACCGTCAGCGCGCCGGCGAAGTTGCCGACGAACACCAGGCTCCAGTTGCGCATCACGCCGGCCCAGGTGGCGCCGGGGCGCTTGTCGAGCACGGCCAGCGGCGCCAGCGTGAACACGCCGGTGAGCAGGTCGAAGCCCATCAGGTACAGCATGATGAAACCGACCGGGAACAGCATCGCGCCCACCAGCGCATTGCCGGTGTTCACGGTGATGCTCACGGCGAAGGCCGCGGCCAGCGCGAGGATGGCGCCGGCCATGTACGAGCGGATCAGCGTGTCGCGCGTGGACATCAGCAGCTTGGATTCACCGGCGTCGACCATCTTGGTCACGAATTCGGCAGGAGCGAGGTAGGCCATTCGGAGTCCTTGGAGAGAGGCTGAAAGAAAGAGAAGAGGGGGCGGCGTCAGGCGAGCGCGACGAGCACGCGGCCGTTTTCGACGCGCACCGCATGCGCGCGCACCGAGTGCTCGGGCGCCTCGAGGCATTCGCCGCTGCGCAGGTCGAAGTGGTTCTTGTAGAGCGGCGAGGCCACGACGATGCGATCGCCCAGGCTGCCGACCAGCCCGCGCGAGAGCACGCTGGCGCCGGCCTTCGGGTCGACGTTGTCGATGGCGAAGAGCGACGGCTCCTGGCTGACGCGGAAGATCGCCACGTGCACGCCGTCGACCAGCGCGCACACGCCGGTGTCGGGGAGGATGTCGCCGGCGGCGCACACGGCGGTCCAGTTCAGGGTGTCTGTGGTCATGGTGGGGGTGTCCTTTTTTGGTCGCTCAGGCGGCGCTGGTTTCGCGGCGCTCTTCGGGACGCGCGGGGCGGTTCTGGCCGCGCTCCTGCACGAAGACGATGTGCTCGTCGGGCTTCTCGCTGTTCACGAAGGAGCGGAAGCGCTGGCGCGTGGCGGGGTCGGTCACGGCGGTCTTCCATTCGCACTGGTAGGTGTCGACCACGTGCTGCATCTGGGTCTCGAGTTCGGCGCCCAGGCCCAGCGTGTCCTGCAGCAGCACGCCCTTGAGGTAGTCGAGGCCGCCTTCGAGGTTCTCGCGCCAGGTGCTGGTGCGCTGCAGGCGGTCGGCCGTGCGCACGTAGAACATCAGAAAGCGGTCGATCATGCGGATCAGGTCGGCCTTGGTCAGGTCGCTCGCCAGCAGCTCGGCGTGGCGCGGCTTCATGCCGCCGTTGCCGCACACATAGAGGTTCCAGCCCTTGTCGGTGGCGATGATGCCGACGTCCTTGCCCTGCGCCTCGGCGCATTCGCGGGTGCAGCCCGACACGCCGAACTTGATCTTGTGCGGCGCGCGCAGGCCCTTGTAGCGGTTCTCCAGTTCGACGGCCAGGCCGACGCTGTCGTCCACGCCGTAGCGGCACCAGGTGGAGCCCACGCAGCTCTTCACCGTGCGCAGCGACTTGCCGTAGGCATGGCCCGACTCGAAGCCGGCGGCGATGAGTTCTTCCCAGATGGACGGCAGCTGTTCGACGCGCGCGCCGAACATGTCCACGCGCGCACCGCCGGTGATCTTGGTGTACAGGCCGTACTTCTTGGCCACATGGCCCACGGCGATCAACCCGTCGGGCGTGACCTCGCCGCCGGGCATGCGCGGCACGACGGAGTAGGTGCCGTCCTTCTGGATGTTGCCCAGGAAGTAGTCGTTGCTGTCCTGCAGGCCGGCCAGGTCTTTCTTGAGCACGAACTCGTTCCAGCACGAGGCGAAGATGCTCGCGGCGGTCGGCTTGCAGATGTCGCAGCCCAGGCCCTTGCCATGTTTCGTGAGCAGGTCGGCGAAGCTGCGGATCTCGCCCACGCGGATGAGGTGGTACAGCTCCTGGCGCGAGTAGGGGAAGTGCTCGCACAGGTGGTTGTTCACGGCCATGCCGCGCTTGGCCATTTCCATCTTCATGACCTGCGTGACCAGCGGCACGCAGCCGCCGCAGGTGGCGCCGGCCTGGGTGCAGGCCTTCATCTCGGCGGGCGTGCACACGCCCTGGCCCACGGCCTCGCAGATCTGGCCCTTGGTGACGCTGTTGCACGAGCAGATCTGCGCGCTGTCGGGCAGCGCATCGACGCCCAGGCCCGGCCTGGCCTTGCCGTCGCTGGACGGCAGGATCAGGAACTCGGGCTCGTCGGGCAGCGCGATGCCGTTGAGCGCCAGCTGCAGCAGCGTGCCGTACTCGGTGGCGTCGCCGACCAGCACGGCGCCCAGCAGCTGCTTGCCGTCTTCGCTCACCACGATCTTCTTGTAGACCTGCTTGCGCTCGTCGATGTACTGGTAGGCGCGCGACTTCGGCGTCTTGCCGTGCGCGTCGCCGATGCTGGCGACATCGACGCCCATCAGCTTGAGCTTGGTGCTCAGGTCGGCGCCGGTGAAGGCGGCGTCGTCCTGGCCGGCGATGTGGCGGGCGGCCACGCGCGCCATGTCGTAGCCCGGCGCGACGAGGCCGAAGGTCTGTTCGTTCCACGACGCGCATTCGCCGATGGCGTAGACGTTGCGGTCGCTGGTGCGGCAGTGGCTGTCGATCGCCACGCCGCCGCGCGGGCCCACGGCCAGCAGGCTCTGGCGCGCGAGCTCGTCGCGCGGGCGGATGCCGGCGGAGAACACGATCATGTCGGTCTCCAGGTGCGTGCCGTCGGCGAACACCATGCGGTGCCGCGCGCTCGCGCCGTCGGTGATTTCCACCGTGTTGCGGCCGGTGTGCACGTGCAGGCCCAGCGCCTCGATGCTGCCGCGCAGCGCACGGCCGCCGCCTTCGTCGACCTGCACGGCCATGAGGCGCGGCGCGAACTCGACGACGTGCGTTTCCAGGCCCATGTCGCGCAGCGCCTTGGCGCATTCCAGGCCCAGCAGGCCGCCGCCCACCACCACGCCGCTGCGCGACTTGGCGCCGCAGGCCTTCATGGCGTCCAGGTCCTCGATGGTGCGGTAGACAAAGCAGTTCGGCCGGTCGCGGCCCGGCACGGCCGGCACGAAGGGGTTGGAGCCGGTGGCCAGCACCAGCTTGTCGTAGGCGATCACCTCGCCGTCGGCCGTGGTGACGGTGTTGTTGCGCCGCTCGATGGCCGCCGCGCGGGCCGCCAGGCGCAGCGTGAAGCCGCTGCGCTCGAAGAAGCCCGGCTCGACCAGCGACAGGTCGTCGGCTGTCTTGCCGGAGAAGTATTCGGACAGGTGCACCCGGTCGTAGGCCGGGCGCGGCTCTTCGCACAGCACGGTGACCTGTGCACCGGGAATGCCGAGCGTGTGGAGTTGCTCGAGGAATTTGTGGCCGACCATGCCGTGGCCGATGACTGCGATCTTCATTGGGGGTCCTGCACGCAACCGGCCCTGGAAGGCGCCCCCGCAGCCGCTGTCGAACAGACAGCGTCGTTGGGGCCCCCGCGACGGAACGGATGCGAAATGGGTTGGAGCAGACGAACCGGCGGCGGGCGGCCATCGGTGCGCTTGAACCCCGCCGTCGTTAGCGGAGGCACTGCGAACCCGCCGCAGAGGCCGGTGGGTCGCAACGTTGCTCAGCAATAAGCGTGCCGCGCGCCAAAGCCCGTGTGGCGGGCCTCATCGGCCGATGGCGCACCGAAAGCGGACCGGGCGCGGCGTGGAACGCACGGGCGTCGTGCGCCGGCGCTCTCCGCATTGGTGCGCCGGGGTGGAGGGGCGGATGCGGCGGTGGCGTCGGTGCGCGGGGCTTTTCCGTATGCTCGAGGCCTTGCAACGCAGGGCGAACGCCCCCACGAACCTCGAAGAACTTGCCATGTGCGGCTCCGAACTCCATTCCCTCCCTGAAGGTGTCCAGCGCGTCTCCCGCGTGCTGCAGGACGCCGGCCATCCCCATCGCCCCGCATGCTCGACGACGCCTGCCGCACTGCGCAGCAGGCCGCCGACGCGCTCGGCATCTCGGTCGGTCAGATCGCCAAGAGCATCATCTTCCGCCGCAAGAGCGACGAGGCGGCGGTGCTGGTCATCACCTCGGGCGACAAGCGCGTCGACGAGAAAAAGGTCGATGCCATCGTCGGCAAGACCGGCCGCGCCGACGCCGACTTCGTGAAGGCGCGCACCGGCTTCACCATCGGCGGCGTGTCGCCGGTGGGCCATGTGACGAAGCCCGTGGTGCTGATCGACCGCGAGCTGTTTCGCTTCGAGGAAATCTGGGCCGCCGCGGGCCACCCGCACGCCGTGTTCCAGCTGCACCCGAACGATTTAGAGAAGCTCACCGGCGCGCCGGTGGCCGACGTGGTGTGAACTTCGACGAAGCGCACGCGCTCGCCGAGCGCGCCACCGCCGTGCAGCGCACGGAGGGCGAGGTGCCTTCGCCGTGCTCGTCGGTGTGCCGCATGGACCGCCTGAGCGGCTTCTGCGAAGGCTGCCTGCGCACCATTCCCGAGATCGCCGGCTGGAGCAAGATGGAAGACGACACGCGGCGCCAGGTGTGGCGCGCGATCGAACTGCGCGCCCAGGCGGGCATCTGGCGCGTGCCCGAAACCACCCCCGGAGACACCGACGCATGAAGCACATCGACTTTTATCTCGACTTCATTTCGCCTTACGCGCACCTCGCGTTCGAGCACCTGCCCGAGGCGCTCGAAGGCCTGAGCGTGAGCGTGGCCTACAAGCCCGTGCTGCTGGGCGCGCTGCTCAAGCACCACGGCCAGCTCGGCCCGGCCGAGATTCCTTCCAAGCGCAGCTGGACCTACCGCCACGTGCTGTGGCTGGGCCAGGCGCATGGCATCCCCATCGAGATGCCGGCCTCGCATCCTTACAACCCGCTGCCGCACCTGCGCCTGGCCGTGGCCACGGGCGACGACGGCAGCATCAACCGCCTCGCGGCCGAGACCCTCTTTCGCCACGTGTGGCGCGGCGGCGAAGAAGCGGGCGACGCCACGCGGCTGGCCGCGCTCACGGCGCAGCTGCAGCCCAAGCGCGATGTGAACGGCGACGAGAACAAGGCCTTGCTCAAGCGCAACACCGACGAGGCCGTGGCGCAGGGCGTGTTCGGCGTGCCGTGCTACGTGGTCGACGGGCGCCTGTTCTGGGGTTTCGACGGCCTGGCGATGCTGCGCGCCTACCTGCAGGGCGATGCGTGGTTCGACGGTCCGCAATGGACCGGCGCCGACCAGCGTCCGTCTTTGTTGCGCAGCAGCAAGGGCTGAAAAGCCCGGATGAGGACAAACCCGCGCAGGGTCTTTGTTTCTTACAAGCTGAAACGAGCAGCGCGGGTTTCACCCTAAACCGTAAGCGCCCGTTCAGTTTCGCGAAAGCCTCGGGTCAGTCGCGCCTCCAAGAATGCCTCACGGTCCCGAATGCCGGGCACCGATGAACGCATACATACACACCAGGAGACGACGATGGCAGCCACGCTAGATTCAAGGGGAATGCCGCATCCGGCCCCCCGGCCCATGTCCGCGGAGGAGAAGAAGGTCATCTTCGCCTCCTCGCTCGGCACCGTGTTCGAGTGGTACGACTTCTATCTGTACGGTTCGCTCGCCGCGATCATCGCGAAGCAGTTCTTCAGCGGGCTGGATGCGGGCGCGGCCTTCATCTTTGCGCTGCTGGCGTTTGCCGCCGGCTTCCTGGTGCGTCCGTTCGGCGCCATCGTGTTCGGCCGCCTGGGCGACATGATCGGTCGCAAGTACACCTTCCTGGTGACGATCCTGATCATGGGCCTGTCGACGTTCATCGTCGGCCTCTTGCCCAGCTACGCGACCATCGGCGTCGCGGCGCCGGTGATCCTGATCGCGCTGCGCATGCTGCAGGGCCTGGCGCTCGGCGGCGAGTACGGCGGTGCCGCCACCTACGTGGCCGAGCACTCGCCGCACGGCAAGCGCGGTGCCTACACCTCGTGGATCCAGACGACGGCCACGCTCGGCCTGTTCCTGAGCCTGATCGTCATTCTGGGCGTGCGCACCTGGCTCGGTGAGCAGGCATTCGGCGACTGGGGCTGGCGCATTCCGTTCCTGGTGTCGATCCTGCTGCTGGGCGTCTCGGTGTGGATCCGCCTGTCGCTGAGCGAGTCGCCGGCCTTCCAGAAAATGAAGGCCGAGGGCAAGACCTCGAAGGCGCCGCTGTCCGAATCGTTCGGCGAGTGGAAGAACCTGAAGATCGTGATCCTGGCGCTGGTGGGCCTCACGGCCGGCCAGGCCGTGGTCTGGTACTCGGGCCAGTTCTATGCGCTGTTCTTCCTGACGCAGCAGCTCAAGGTCGATGCGACCACGGCCAACCTGATGATCGCCGCCGCGCTGCTGCTGGGCACGCCCTTCTTCGTGGTGTTCGGCACGCTGTCCGACAAGATCGGCCGCAAGCCGATCATCATGGCCGGCTGCCTGCTGGCCGTGGTCACGTACTTCCCGGTCTTCAAGATGCTGACCGAAGCCGCCAACCCCGACCTGGCCCGCGCGCAAGCCACGGCCGGCGTCACGGTGACGGCCGACCCGAAGACCTGCTCGTTCCAGGGCAACCCGGTGGCCCGCGAGATCGACTTCAAGAGCTCGTGCGACATCGCCAAGCGCTACCTCGTGCAGAACTCGGTGAGCTACGAAAATGTGGCCGGTGCGCCCGGCTCTGCCGCCGTCGTGAAGATCGGCGACAAGACCGTCGAGGCACCCACCGGCGTGGTCGCGAACTCCAAGTTCGACGAAGGCAGCGTCAAGGCCATTGCCGCCTTCAAGAAGGGCGTGGCCGAAGACCTGAAGATCGCCGGCTACCCGGCCAAGGCCGACCCCGCCAAGATCAACAAGGTGCTGACCATCGTGTTGCTGTTCTGGCTGGTGCTGCTGGTGACTATGGTCTACGGTCCGATCGCCGCGATGCTGGTCGAGATGTTCCCCACGCGCATCCGCTACACCTCGATGAGCCTGCCGTACCACATCGGCAACGGCTGGTTCGGCGGCCTGCTGCCGACCACCGCCTTCGCCATCGTGGCCTCGACCGGCAACATGTACAACGGCCTGTGGTACCCGATCATCATCGCGGGCATCACGCTGGTGATCGGCACGCTGTTCATCCGCGAGACCAAGGACGTGGACATCTACGCCAACGACTGATCTGCGCGCAGTTGGAGGGGGCCGCGCGGCGGCTGCCCTCCGTTCAACAAAGAGGCTTCATGCCCAGCGGCATGAGGCCTTTTTCTTGAACGCGCTTCATCCCCCTTTTCACCTTCTCAGGAGACAGTACCCATGTGGAAAATCGTTGTCGGCTTCGTCATCTTCGCCGCCATTGCCCTGTATGTGATTTCGATGGGCGGCGACAAGATCGACATGTCCGGCGAGAAGCACGGCGGCGACGCGACGCACGCGACCACGCCGGCGCCTGGCGCCTCGGCACCGGCTGCCGCGGCTTCCGCCGCGAAGTAACGGGCCCTGTCAGCGCTTGAAGCGGCCTTCGCTGATGATCGCGAGGTCCGCGAAGTCGATGCCGCTGTGGTCCTGCGGCGAGTAGCTCACCTCGAGCCCGCCGCCCAGGTCGTAGCCCTTGAGGCTTTCGAGCGCCGCGAGCACCTTGGCGCGCGTGGGCTTGGGGCCCGCGCGGCGCAATGCCTCCACCAGCACCTTGGCCGAGGCGAAGCCTTCGAGCGCGGCCGGTGACAGCTCGCCCTGGCCCTTGGCGCGGGCGAGCGTCAGTGCCTCTTTCACCATCGGCTGGCCCATCGAGCGTTCGTTGGGGAACACCTGCGTCACGATCACGCCGCGGCTGGCGTCGCCCAACTGCTTGATGAAGCCCGACGAGGCGTTGTTCGACAGCGTGACCACCTGCGCCGCCGAGCCCGCGGCGCGCAGCGCCTTGATGCCGTCGACCACCGCCACGCCCGAGCCGATCCATACCACCGCCTGCGCGTCGGCCTTCATGATGGCGGGCACGATGGTCTTGTAGTCGGGCTTCTCGCGGTCGGCCGGCACGGTGGCGATCGGCTGGGCCTTGCCCTTGGTGAAGCCGTTCATCGCGCCCTGCAGCGCGTCGGCGCCGAACGAGTCGGTGACGTGGACCACGGCGATGCGCGTGAGGCCGATGGTCAGCAGGTGCTGCACCGCCTTCTCGGCCTCGCGCTGGTAGGTGGCGCGCACGTTGAACACATGCTTTTGCAGCGGCTTGTGCAACACCATCGCGCCGGTCGAGGGGCCGATGAGCGCCACCTCGTTCTTGTCCAGGTACGGAATGATGGCCTGCGAGTGCGGCGTGCCGCGGCTCATGAAGAGCGCGAGCACCTTCTTGTCCTCGATGAGCGCGCGTGCGTTGTCGCCCGCGCGTTTCACGTCGAAGGCGTCGTCCATCCGGATCACCTCGATCTTCTCGCCGTGGATGCCGCCCTGGGCGTTGGCCGCGTCGATCACCAGCTGCGCGCCGCCGATGGTCTCGTTGACGCTCGCGGCCACCGAGCCGGTCATGCCGGCGGTCTGGCCGATCACGATCTGGGCGGAGGCACCCATCGCGCACAGCGCGAGCAGGGCGGCCACGCTGAGCGCGTGCCGTGAACCTGCCACTTTCTTCTTCGTCATGAAAGCCTTTCGGAGCCTTCGGGAGACTCACTGAACAATTGTGAAAACAAATGTCGCATTTGTTTCACAAAGTGTCTTGCGACGAATCCGGACAAACCCCTGCGCGGGCGCCGCCCATGCGCCGGCGTGGGCCGGAGCGTCACGAAGCTCTCCCTAGAATGTTTGCCCCACCCCTCAAGGCACTCATGACACAGGGCTCCATCCGGATTCGCGGCGCGCGCCAGCACAACCTCCAGAACCTCGACCTCGACATCCGCACCGGCGAGATGACCGTGGTGACCGGGCCCAGCGGCTCGGGCAAGTCGAGCCTGGTGTTCGACACCCTCTACGCCGAAGGCCAGCGCCGCTACGTGGAGACCTTTTCCGCCTATGCGCGCCAGTTCCTGGACCGCATGGACAAGCCCGCCGTCGACAAGGTGGAGGGCGTGCCGCCCGCCATCGCCATCGACCAGACCAACCCGGTGCGCTCGTCGCGCTCCACGGTCGGCACGATGACCGAGCTGAACGACCACCTGAAGCTGCTCTACGCGCGCGCAGCCCAGTTGTTCGATCGCGAGACCGCGCTGCCGGTGCGCCACGACTCGCCCGACAGCATCTACGCGCAGATCGCCGAGCGGGCGGCGGCCGCGGGCGATCCGCGCATCGTCATCACCTTCCCGGTCGAGCTGCCGGCCGGCACGTCGGCTGAAGAAGTGACGCAGTGGCTGTCGGCCAGCGGCTTCACGCGCGTGCAGGCCGAGCGCGAGGTGGCCACGCCCACCGGGCCGCGCAAGGTGCTCGACGTGGTGGCCGACCGCTTCCGCATCTCGAGTGCCGAGCGGGCGCGTGTGGTCGAAGCCATCGAGGTGGCACTCAAGCGCGGCAGCGGGCGCGTCACCGTGCATGCGACTGGCGCGGAAGAGAACGCACCCACCGACGTGTGGAAGTTCTCGACCGGCCTGCATTGCCCCGAAAGCGACATCCGCTACACCGACCCGATCCCGTCGATGTTCTCGTTCAACTCGGCCGTGGGCGCCTGCGACACCTGCCGCGGCTTCGGCCGCGTGATCGGCGTCGATTTGGGGCTCGTGATCCCGAACGACAAGCTCACGCTGCGCGCCGGCGCCATCAAGACCATCCAGACGCCCGCGTGGAAAGAGGCGCAGGACGACCTCATGCGCCACGCCGAGGCGGCCGGCATTCCGCGCGACACGCCGTGGAACAAGCTCACCGAGGAGCAGAAGCACTGGGTGATCGAGGGCACGCCCAACTACAAGGACGGCAACTGGAACAAGCAGTGGTACGGCGTGCGCCGCTTCTTCGGCTATCTGGAGAGCAAGGCCTACAAGATGCACATCCGCGTGCTCTTGTCGAAGTACCGCAGCTACACGCCGTGCCCCGTTTGCAGCGGCGCGCGCCTGAAGCTCGATCCGCTGCTGTGGCGCATCGGCAGCAAGGACGACGCCGACGCCGTGCTGCCGCCTGAAAAGCGCTTCCTGCCCACCGGCGCGAAGTGGAGCCGCGCCCAGCTCGAGGCACTGCCCGGCCTGTGCCTGCACGACCTGATGCTGCTGCCCATCGAGCGGCTGCGCAGGTTCTTCGACCGCGTGGAGCACCACGGCAATGGCAGCCCCGCGAGCGAAGGCGAGGCGCAGGCGCTGAAGCTGCTGTTCGAGGAAATCACCACGCGCCTGCGCTACCTGCACGACGTCGGCATCGGCTACCTCACGCTCGACCGCCAGAGCCGCACGCTCAGCGGCGGCGAGGTGCAGCGCATCAACCTCACGACGGCGCTGGGGACCTCGCTGGTGAACACGCTGTTCGTGCTCGACGAGCCCAGCATCGGCCTGCACCCGCGCGACATGAACCGCATCACCGAGGCCATGCTGCGCCTGCGCGATGCCGGCAACACGCTGGTGGTGGTCGAGCACGACCCGGCCGTGATGCTTGCCGCCGACCGCGTGATCGACATGGGCCCCGGCCCCGGCGTGCGCGGCGGACAGATCGTGTTCGACGGCACCACCGACATGCTGCGCGACGCCGACACGCTCACCGGCCAGTACCTGGGCGGGCGCAAGAAGATCGGCATGGGCTTCAAGCGGATCGTGAGCGAGAACACGCACCGGCTCATTCTCGAAGGCGTGCGCGAGCACAACCTGAAGAACATCACGGTCGACTTTCCGCTCGCGCGCCTCGTGTGCGTGACCGGCGTGAGCGGCTCGGGCAAGTCGACGCTGATCCAGGACGTGCTGGCACCCGCGCTCATGCGCCACTTCGGCAAGGCCACCGAGACGCCGGGCGCGCACGACCGCATGCTCGGCGCCGACCACCTGGGCGACGTGGTGTTCGTCGACCAGTCGCCCATCGGCAAGACCGCGCGCTCCAACCCCGCGAGCTACGTGGGCGCGTGGGACGCCATCCGCGAAATCTTCGCCACCGCGGCGCTGTCGCGCCAGCGCGGCTACACCGCGAGCAAGTTCAGCTTCAACTCCGGCGACGGGCGCTGCCCGACCTGCGGCGGCTCGGGCTTCGAGCACGTCGAGATGCAGTTCCTGTCGGACGTGTACCTGCGCTGCCCCGACTGCGACGGCAAGCGCTACCGGCCCGAGATTCTCGAAGTGAAGATCGAGCGCAAGGGCAAGGGCTACAACGTGGCCGATATTTTGGAACTCACCGTGGCCGAGGCTGCGGCGCTGTTCGACACCGACCGCGACGTGCTGCGCGTGCTGCAGCCCATCGTCGACGTGGGCCTGGACTACGTGAAGCTCGGCCAGCCCGTGCCTACGCTGTCGGGCGGCGAGGCCCAGCGCCTGAAGCTCGCGGGCTTCCTGGCCGAGGCCGCCAAGAGCGCGACCGCGAGCCGCCAGATGGTGGCGCGCAAGGGCACGCTGTTTTTGTTCGACGAGCCGACCACCGGCCTGCACTTCGACGACATCGCGCGGCTCATGCGCGCGCTGCGCAAGCTGCTCGACGCCGGCCATTCGCTGATCATCATCGAGCACAACCTGGACGTGATCCGCGCCAGCGACTGGCTCATCGACCTCGGCCCCGAAGGCGGCGAGGGCGGCGGCGAGGTGGTGGCCGAGGGCACGCCCGAGCAGCTACGCGAAAACCGCGCCTCGCTCACCGGCGCGGCGCTGGCCGACTACGAACTGGCCATCGGCCCCGGCGCCTACAAGGTGGCCGAACGCGCCGCGCGGCGCTACATCGCCAACGCGAAGACGGCGCCGGGCAGCAACGCCATCGAGATCGTCAACGCGCGCGAGCACAACCTGAAGAACCTCAGCGTCGACATTCCGCGCGGCAAGTTCAGCGTGGTGACGGGCGTGAGCGGCTCAGGCAAGTCGACGCTCGCGTTCGACATTCTGTTCAACGAAGGCCAGCGTCGCTACCTCGAATCGCTCAACGCCTACGCGCGCAGCATCGTGCAGCCCGCGGGCCGGCCTGAAGTGGATGCGGTGTACGGCATTCCGCCGACCGTGGCCATCGAGCAGCGCCTGTCGCGCGGCGGCCGCAAGAGCACGGTGGGCACCACCACCGAAGTCTGGCACTTCCTGCGCCTGCTGTACGTGAAGCTGGGCATCCAGCACTGCGTGCACGACGGCGCGGCCGTGCAGCCGCAGACGCCCGACAGCATCGCCGCGCAGCTCATGCGCAACTTCAAGGGCCAGCACATCGGCCTGCTCGCGCCGCTGGTGAGCAACCGCAAGGGCGTGTACACCGAGCTGGCCGACTGGGCGCGCCCGCGCGGCTTCACGCACCTGCGCGTGGACGGCGACTTTTTGCCGACCACGGGCTTCCCGCGCATCGACCGCTTCAAGGAACACAGCATCGAGCTGCCCGTGGCCAGCCTCGACGTGCTGCCCTCGCAGGAGAACGAGCTGCGCGCCGCACTCACCAAGGCGTTGGAGCACGGCAAGGGCGTGGTGCATGTGCTGAGCGAACTCGACGGCCTGCGCGCCGCGATGATGGCCGGCGTGTCCGCCGTGGGCATCGGCCGCGTGCAGGTGTTCTCCACGCTGCGCGCCTGCCCGGTGTGCAGCACCAGCTATGCCGAGCTTGATCCGCGCCTGTTCAGCTACAACAGCAAGCACGGCTGGTGCCCCGACTGCGTGGGCACGGGCGTGAAGCTCAGCAAGGACCAGCGCAAGGTCTTCGACGATTCGATCCGCGACGACGACAGCAAGGGCCGCGAGCAGACCTTCGCCGAACCCGAGGTGGAAGACCTCGCCGACGTGGCGTGCCCGACCTGCGAAGGCACGCGCCTGAACGCCACCGCGCGCGCCGTGGGCTTCGGCACCGCGGCCGACGGCTCGGGTGGCATCGGCATCACGCAGCTCGCGCGCATGAGCGTGACCGAGGTGCGCCAGTGGTTCGAAGGGCTGGTGCTCACCGGCCGCGAAGCCGAGATCGCACGTGACCTTGTGCCAGAGATCAAGAGCCGCCTCGAGTTCCTCGAAGAGGTGGGCCTGGGCTACCTCACGCTCGATCGTGGCGCGCCCACGCTCTCGGGCGGCGAGGCGCAGCGCATCCGCCTGGCGGCGCAGCTGGGCAGCAACCTGCAGGGCGTGTGCTACGTGCTCGACGAGCCGACCATCGGGCTGCATGCGCGCGACAACCAGATCTTGCTGAACGCACTGCACAAGCTCGGCGAAAAGGGCAACACGCTGGTGGTGGTGGAGCACGACGAAGACACCATCCGCCGCGCCGACCACATCATCGACATCGGTCCCAGCGCCGGCAAGCGCGGCGGCCGCCTCGTGGCCGAGGGCACGGTGGCCGACATCCAGAAGGCGAGCGATTCGCAGACCGGCCGCTACCTGCGCGATGCCATCAAGCACCCGCTGCAGGCGCGCCGCCTGATTCCCTCGCCCGATCCGAAGGCGGAAGACAGCGGCAACTGGCTCACCGTGCACGGCGCCGACCTCCACAACCTGCAGGACGTGACCGCCACGCTGCCGCTGCACCGCCTCGTGGTGGTCACCGGCGTCAGCGGCTCGGGCAAGTCGACGCTCGCGCGCGACGTGCTGCTGGCCAGCGTGCAGGGCATCGTCGTGCAGCGCATGACCAAGGCCGGCCGCGACGCCGATGCCGCGGGCAAGCGCCCGGCCTGGATCGGTTGCCGCGGCGTCGACGGCTACGCGGTCATCGACCGCGTGCTCGAGGTCGACCAGACCCCCATCGGCAAGACGCCGCGCAGCTGCCCCGCCACCTACATCGGTTTCTGGGACACCATCCGCAAGCTCTTTGCCGACACGCTGGAAGCCAGGGCGCGCGGCTACGGTCCGGCGCGCTTCAGCTTCAACACCGGCGAAGGCCGCTGCCCGGGCTGCGATGGCGCGGGCGTGCGCACCATCGAGATGAGCTTCCTGCCCGACGTGAAGGTGCCCTGCGAGGTCTGCCACGGCGCGCGCTTCAACCCCGAGACGCTGGCCGTGAGCTGGCGCGGAAAGAGCATCGGCGACGTGCTGAAGATGGAGGTCGACGAAGCGGTCGAGTTCTTCGCCAGCATGCCCAACATCGCGCATCCGCTGCAGCTGCTGAAGGACGTGGGCCTGGGCTACCTCACGCTGGGGCAGCCGTCGCCCACGCTGTCGGGCGGCGAGGCGCAGCGCATCAAGCTGGTGACCGAGCTCAGCAAGGTGCGCGACGACATCACGCGCCGCGGCCAGAAGCCGCCGCACACGCTGTACGTGCTCGACGAGCCGACCGTGGGCCTGCACATGGCCGACGTCGAGAAGCTGATCCACGTGCTGCACCGGCTGGTGAACGGCGGCCACAGCGTGGTGGTGATCGAGCACGACCTCGACGTGATCGCCGAAGCCGACTGGATCATCGACCTCGGCCCCGAGGGCGGCAACGCCGGCGGACGCATCGTCGCGGCAGCGCCGCCGGAGGAGGTGGTGCGATTGGGTACGCACACTGGCGTAGCTCTTAAGGCCGTGTTGGCACGTTGACGCGCGCAGGCGCACAATGGCTTGAACCCTTGGCGCAGGCGCATCCTGAATCAGCCATGGTGGAGACCGTGTGAACGGATGAAGCGCCGTGTCAGGGCTACGCAAGGAGCCGCGCCATGACCCGCTTCATCGATGTTCACAGCCTGGTTCGCCTGGTGGATGAGACCGGCGTTCCGGAATTCCTCATCACCCTGGCCGACGCGCTGCGCGACGATTTCCTGCGCTGGCGCGAGTTCGACAAGAAGGCGCGCGTGGCCAGCCATTCGCACCTGGGGGTGATCGAACTCATGCCCGTGGCCGACGACGGCGCCTACGCCTTCAAGTACGTCAACGGCCATCCGCACAACACGCAGGTCGGCCTGCCCACGGTCATGGCCTTCGGCGTGCTGGCCGAGGTCGACACGGGCTACCCCGTGCTGCTGTCCGAACTCACGCTCACCACCGCGCTGCGCACGGCCGCCACCTCGGCCATGGCCGCCAAGGCGCTGGCGCGGCCCGACGCGCGCAGCCTCGCCATCATCGGCAACGGCTCGCAGAGCGAGTTCCAGGCGCTGGCCTTCCATGCGCTGCTGGGCATCGAGCAGGTGCGCGTGTTCGACACCGACCCGCACGCCACCGACAAGCTGGTGCGCCACCTCGCGGCCTGCACGCCGATGGAGATCGTGCGCGCCGGCTCCACCGCCGAGGCGGTGCGCGGCGCCGACATCGTGACCACCATCACCGCCTACCAGGGCCATGCGACCGTGCTCACGCCCGAGATGATCGAGCCCGGCATGCACATCAACGCCGTGGGCGGCGATTCGCCCGGCAAGACCGAGCTGCACCCCGACGTGCTGCGCGGTGCGCGCGTGTTCGTCGAGTACGAGCCGCAGACCCGCATCGAGGGCGAGATCCAGCAGCTGGCGCCCGACTTCCCGGTGCACGAGCTGTGGCGCGTGCTGGTCGGCGAAGTGCCCGGGCGCGAGCGGCCGGATCAGGTGACGGTTTTCGACTCGGTCGGCTTCGCGCTGGAGGACTACACGGCGCTGCGCTGCATCCAGCAGCTGGCGCTGGAGCGCGGCGTGGGCCGGCAGATCGCGCTGGTGCCCGAGCTCGACGACCCGAAGGACCTGTTCGGTCTCACCGCCTCGGGGCGGCGCCGGGCGGTGCTGCGGCGTGCGGCATGATGGCGGGCCCTGTCGTCACGCTTCTCGCTGCTTCATGCTCACCATCTACAACGACCAGCACGCACTGCACCAAGGCAAAGTCGAAATGTTCCGGGGCGAGCTGGTGCCCTGCTTCGAGGTGCCCGCCCGCGTCGACCATGTGAGGCACGAGCTGGAACGGCGCGGCCTCGGCCCGCTGCAGGCACCCGACGCGTTCGATGAAGCACTGCTGGCAAAGGTGCACGCACCGCGTTACCTCGACTTCATCGCCCATGCCTGGGACGAGTGGGTGGCGCTCGACGCCGCCAACGCCACGCGCGACGCGCTGCCCTCGTACTGGCCCACGCGGGGCATGCGCACCGATGTGCTGCCGAAGAGTTTTCCCGCGCGCCTGGGCCTCTTTGCGTTCGATGCCGGTACGCCGCTGATGGCCGGCAGCTGGACCGCCGCACGCCACGGCGCCGCCTGTGCGTGGACCGCGGCGCAGCGCGTCATCGCCGGCGGCGAGCGCAGCGCCTTCGCGCTCACGCGCCCGCCGGGCCACCATGCGGGCGCCGACTTCTTCGGCGGCTACTGCTTCGTCAACAACGCCGCCGTGGCCGCGCAGGCGCTGCGCGATACGGGCGTCGAACGCGTGGCCGTGCTCGATGTCGACTACCACCACGGCAACGGCACGCAGGCCATCTTCTACGAGCGCAGCGACGTGCACTTCGCCAGCCTGCACGGCGATCCGTTCACCGACTACCCGTACTACCTGGGCCATGCCGACGAGCGCGGCGCCGGCAAGGGCGAGGGCTTCAACCACAACCTGCCGCTGCCGCGCGGCACCGATTTCACGGCCTGGCGCGCGGCGCTCGGCACGGCACTCGACGGCATCGCGAAGGTGAAAGCCGGCGCGCTCGTGGTCTCGCTCGGTGTCGACACCTTCGAGGGCGACCCGATCTCGGGCTTCAGGCTGAAGAGCGACGACTACCTGCGCATGGGCGAAGACCTCGCGCGCGCGGGCCTGCCCACCGTGTTCGTGTTCGAGGGCGGCTACGCGGTCGCCGAGGTGGGTGTGAACGCCGTCAACGTTCTCGAAGGCTTCGCGCAGAAGTAAGCAACCGAAGCAGCGGGAGCCACCCAGGCGCCGCTGCTGACGCGCAGGCGACTGCGCTGCCTGAATAGGCCCTGGTTTCCCCGGGAAATCAGGGGAGCCCCGATTGCCTTCGACCACCGGGCCGGGCCCAATCGGCGCTTTCCCAAGTTTCAGGAATTCGTCCGCCATGCTCCGCCGCTCTTCGCTCCTCTGTGCCGCCACGCTTGCCGCGTGCGGCCTCGTCTCCCCGCTGGCGGCCTTTGCGCAGCAGGCCTTTCCCTCCAAGCCCATCAAGCTGGTCATCGCATTCCCCGCCGGTGGCCCGACCGACATCACCATGCGCCAGCTGGCCGACAACGCCAGCAAGATCCTGGGCCAGCCCGTGATCATCGACAACAAGCCCGGCGCCGGCGGCACGCTGCCCGCGCAGGCGCTGCAGACCGCGCAGCCCGACGGCTACACCGTCGCGCAGATTCCGCTGGGCGTGTTCCGCCTGGGCTACACCACCAAGATCAACTGGGACCCGCTCAAGGACATCACGTACGTGCTGAACGTCACCGGCTATGCCTTCGGCATCGTCGTGCCGGCCGACAGCCCGTTCAAGACCTGGGCCGACTTCGTCGCCTACGCCAAGGCCAACCCCGGCAAGCTCACCTACGGCTCGACCGGCAACCTGACCAGCCCGCATCTCACGACCGAAATCATTGCGCAGAAGGCCGGCATCACGCTGCAGCACGTGCCCTACAAGGGCAGCGCCGACCTGATGCTGGCCGTGGTCAGCGGCCAGCTCATGGCGGCGGCCGACAGCACCGGCTTCGCGCCGCAGGTCGAGGCCGGCAAGCTGCGCGTGCTCAACACCTGGGGCGACAAGCGCCTGGCCAAGTTCCCCGACGCGCCCACGCTCAAAGAGCTGGGCTACGACGTGGTGCAGAACTCGCCCTTCGGCATCGGCGCCCCCAAGGGCACCTCGCCCGAGGTCGTGAAGAAGCTGCACGACGCCTTCAAGCAGGCGATGGAAGAACCGAGCTACGTCGCGTCGCTCGGCCGCTACGACATGCTGCCCAACTACATGAGCTCGGCCACGTACACCAAGTTCGCGCAGGACACGGTGGTGCGCGAGAAGGTGATCATCGACAAGCTGGGGTTGGCGAAGGAGAAGTGAGGCGGGGGAACACGGCAGCGGCCACGGTCGCTGCTGAACATGGATTCCGTCCATTTCTCATTTCTATGCATGTCGTCGACGACGTGCATAGAAATTCGATTTTTCTATGCACGTTTCGGCCTGCGCCATGCAGCGCCTACCCCGATCCCCGATCGGTGTCCCAAACTCACCCCCTAAAACCCTCAGTAATTTAGGCGTTAACCCTATGTAATCCCTTTGTCTTCCAGCGAAGGAAAACTCGGACCCAGTCTCGCGGCGGCATCGCCCGGACGTCCCACTGTCGCGCCCGATGTCGGCGCAGCGACTTTCCCATCCTGGAGTGACACGAATGAAAAAATCCCTGCTTGTTCTGGCTGCCATCGCAGCCTGCGGCGCCGCGTCGGCGCAATCGACCGTGACCCTGTTCGGCGTGGTCGATGCCGCCTACCGCAACGTAGCGAACAAGAGCGTTTCGACCAACCCCTTCGGCCCCGCCTACAGCGTGAAGGCCAGCCGCACCGAGCTGGCGAATTCGGGCCTGAGCTCGAGCCGTCTCGGCTTCCGCGGCGTGGAAGACCTGGGCGGCGGCCTGTCGGCCAGCTTCTGGCTCGAAGCCCCGATCACCAACGACGACGGCGCCACCGGCGTGTCGAGCTTCACCCGCCGTTCGACGGTGAGCCTGGCAGGCAGCTTCGGTGAACTGCGCTTGGGCCGCGACAAGACCGCGACGGTGATGAACGAAGAACAGTTCGATCCGTTCGGCGACACCGGCATCGGCGGCTCGCTGATCATCGACGCCAACGAAGCCAGCGTGTCGGGCAGCGGCTACGGCAGCAACAGCACCTACAAGCGCGCCAGCAACATGGTGCAGTACTTCCTGCCGCGCCTGGGCGGTCTGTACGGCAACGTGGCCTACGGCCTGGCCGAGCAGACGCGTCTGTCGCCCGACACCGCCGCCAGCACCAACACCGGCCGCCACATCGGCGGGCGCCTGGGCTACACGACGGGTCCGTTCGACATCGCCGCCAGCTACGCGCAGAACGACACCAGCTTCACGAGCGGCAGCGGCGCCGCCGCCGTGGCACGTCCGGGCAAGATCAAGACCTTCAACCTCGGCGCGACCTACGACTTCGGCGTGGCCAAGCTGTTCGGCGAAATCTCGCGTTCGAAGGACGAGCGCAACGCGTTGAACATCTTCACGACCGGCCAGGACGTGGACCTCACGGGCTACCTGCTGGGCGTGACCGTGCCGGTCGGCCCGGGCGTGATCCGCGCGTCATATTCGCAGGTCAAGTACGACTTCAACCGCGTGCCGGTCTTCGGCGTGAACAACGCCGACCCGAAGGCCAGCAAGCTCGCGCTGGGCTACGTGCACAACCTGTCCAAGCGCACCGCGCTGTACGGCACGGTCGCACGCGTCAGCAACAAGAACGGCGCGGGCCTCACGGTGGGTGCAGGCCCGTCGTACGCCACTACGTTCAACCGCACGGCGCTGCAGGCCAAGAGCTCGATGGGCTACGAGTTCGGCATCCGCCACACGTTCTGATGGTTTGAGCGGTCGCGTGCTGCGCGACCGCACCCCCGCAAGTTTCTCCAAGGGTCGTTCAACCGGTCCATTCGGCCCGCCCTGTGCGGGCCTTTTTTTCGTCTGCGACCTTGGAAGAAGGCGCTGCTCAGCGCGCCGACAGCACCGCGTGCGCAGCCTCGGCAAACCCCGCGCCGCGCTCGCCCTGCGTCACGTAGCGCGGCAGATGTTCCAGCTGCGGCACGAAGCGCGCGACGTTCGCCACGCCGATGCTGTGCGCGAAGCTGCGGAACATCAGCTGGTCGTTGGTGGAGTCGCCCACGTAGGCCCAGCGGTCCATTTCGTCGTCGAGCGTGCGGCCCCAGAGTTCGCGCACGATCCAGCGCGCGCCTTCGAGCTTGTCGTTGTCGCCGTACCAGCCGTTGATGTGGATGCTGCTCACGGTGGCGTGCATGCCTTCGCCGCGCATCAGCGCGACGACGCGGGCGATGGTGTCGTCGTCGAGCGTCACGAACTCGCTGTGGTCGATCGCGATGTCGGTCTCGCGTCCGGGCGAGTCGGTGGCGCGGCCGGCGCCGGGAATCTCGCGCTCGATGCGCGCCAGCACGGCCTGCATGCGCGCGAAGTTGGCGGCGCGCGTGGCGGCGTCCTGCTGGTAGCGCTTCTCGACACCGCCATCGGCCGCCGGGCGCAGCGCCACCGCGCCGTTCTCGGCCACGATGGCATCGACCGGCCAGCTGTTCACGAAGGGCAGGCTCCAGCCCACGGGCCGGCCGGTGATCGCGACCACGGCGAGGCCCGCGGCCTTCAGGTCGGCCAGCGCCTTCAACGCGTCGGGCGTGATCGCGCCGTCGGTGGTGAGCGTGTCGTCGATGTCGGTGAACACGCCGGTCAGCGCCGCGCGCGCGTCGGCGGGCCAGCGTGCGAGCGGCAGCAGGTGGTGGGGCGAGGCGGGCAGGGGAGGCGAAGACATCGAAGACATGGGGCTGGATTCTCGGGAGGGCCCGTGATCGTACCGGCGCTTTCGTGTAGCATCCCGCCCCCGCCGCGCTTTCAGGGCCGGCGCGGCGCTCTCGCTCTGTTTCTCTCACCATGCCTCACATCCTCGTCGACCACCTCCGCAAGACCTACAAGGTGTCCGAGCGCGACCCCGGTCTGCGCGGGGCGCTGCGCGGCCTGCTGCAGCGCCGCCACCGCACGGTGGAGGCGCTGTCGGACGTGTCGTTCGCACTGGAGCGCGGCGAGCTGCTGGGCTTCATCGGGCCGAACGGTGCGGGCAAGTCGACCACCATCAAGATCCTGTCGGGCATCCTGCGGCCCGACGGCGGACGCGTGGAAGTCGACGGCCGCGACCCCTTTGCCGACCGCGAGCGGCACGTGGCGCGCATCGGCGTGGTCTTCGGCCAGCGCACGCAGCTGTGGTGGGACCTGCCCGTGGGCGACGGCTTCGATCTGCTACGAGACATTTACCGCGTCGACCCGCAGCGCTACCGCCGCACACGCGACGAGCTGGTCGCGCTGCTGCACCTGGAGCGCGTGCTCGACCAGCCGGTGCGCCAGCTCTCGCTGGGCCAGCGCATGCGCGCCGAGATTGCGGCGGCGCTGCTGCACGAGCCCGACCTCCTGTTCCTCGACGAGCCGACCATCGGCCTCGATGCACCCTCGAAGCTCGCCGTGCGCGACTTCGTTCGCCGCGCCAACCGCGAGCGCGGCACCACCGTGCTGCTGACCACGCACGACATGCACGACATCGAGGCCCTGGCCCAGCGCGTGATCGTCATCGGCCACGGCCGCGTGCTGGCCGACAGCCCGGTCGAGGCGCTGCGTGCGCAGGTGCTGGCCGAGCGCCGGCTGGTGGTCGACTTTGCACAAGACGCCACGCTGCCCGCGCACGTCGACGGCGCCACCGTGCACTCGCGCGACGGCCAGACGCTGGTGCTCGACTTCGACCCCAAGCAGACCCCAGCGCCTGCGCTCATCGCTCGCATCGCCGGTGCGCACGCCGTGGAAGACATCCGCCTCGAAGGCCTCGCGATCGAAGCCGTCATCGCGCGCTTCTACGCCATGCACGGAGCGGCCGAGGCGTGAAGCCGGCCATGGGCCCGCGCGACCTCGCCCGGCCGTATGTCGCGGCGTTCATCTCGCGCTTCTTGCAGATGCTGCAGTACCGCACCGCGGCACTCGCGGGCTTTGCCACGCAGTGCTGGTGGGGTGGCATCAAGGTGATGGTGTTCGCCGCGTTCTACAGCGGCAGCGCCATCGCGGGCGCGGCCTCGTCGATGTCGCTGGCCCAGGCCATCACCTACACCTGGCTCGCGCAAGGTTTGTTGGTGCTGATGCCCTGGCTCGGCGACCCGGAGGTGGCGCAGGCCGCGCGCACCGGCGCGGTCGCCTACGACCGGCTGCGCCCGGTGGACGCGTACGCGCTGTGGTTTGCGCGCACCGCAGGCTGGATCGCGGCGCGCCTGCTGCCGCGCGTGGCGCTCATGGCGGCTTTTGCGGCGATCGCGCTGCCGCTGATGGGGCTGGGCGACTGGGCCTGGCAAGGGCCCGCGAACGCGGTGGCCGGTGCGGCATTTTTGCTGTCGGTGGTGCTCGGCCTCCTGCTCTCCACCGCGATGGTGATGCTGCTCAACGTGGCGACCACTGCGGCACTCAACGAGCGCGGCATCCAGGCGGTGGCGACACCCGTGGTCATCGTGTTCTCGGGCAACCTGCTGCCGCTGGCGCTGCTGCCCGACGCCTGGCAGACCGCGCTGCTGGTGCAGCCGCTGGCCGGGCTGATCGACATTCCGGCGCGGTTGTACTTCGGGCAACTGAGCGGCTGGTATGCGCTGGGTGGCCTGGGCCTGCAGTGCTTCTGGATCGTCGCGCTGGTGGCGTTCGGGAAGGTGACGATGGGGCGGACGATGCGCAGCCTGCAGGTGCAAGGTGGCTAGGGTGACGGGCGTGCGCACGGGACCACTTCAACCAGCAGAGGCAGCGCTGTCGTATGGTGGCGGTTGCGACAACCCCGCTCCTGCCATGCGCCCCGTCATTCCCGTTGAAGCCGATGCGCAAACGTCCCTCGTTACGCGGACCGTGACCTGCGCGATCGACCAGATCGCCGTCGCCGACTTGCCGCGCAGCGCGAGCTCCCCGCTCTTCGAGCGCCTTCGCCGGTCCGTGCGCGGGGTGACCCTTCGCGCGCCGCCTTCGCACGAAGCCGCGCGCTGGCACACGCACACGATCGGCGGCATTGAGCGACGCTTTGCGCTGCCCCTCACGTTCACGCCGTACGCGTCCGTGAAGCCTTGCTCGGCACGTTGCGGCTTCTGCTCGGAAAACCTGCGCAAGACCGAGGGCGGAACGTCGGCGTCCCGGCTGCGTCCGGCGCCCGACTACTTCGACGGCCTGTCCCGCGCGCTGCGGGCGTTGCACGGCGTGCCGCTGTCGTGGTCGCTCTCGGGCCTGGAGACGAGCGACGACGCTGACTGGATGCTTCGGCTGTTCCACACGCTGGCCGCGAGCGAAGGCGAGGGCCCGGTGGTCGAAGACCGCGTGCTCTATACCAACGGCGCAGGCTTCGCCGGACCGCATGGCGAGGTGCTGCGGAGTGCGCTGCCAAGCTTCGGCATGAGCTGGCTGGAGCTGTCCCGCCACCACCACGACGGCGCGCTCAACCAGGCCATCATGCGATTCAGGCCCGAGGTGGCCATCGGTGACCAGACCGTGTTCGAACGCACCGCGCGCCAGCTCGCCGATGCGGCGGCGCTGCGGTTCGTGTGCATCCTCCAGCGCGGCGGCGTCGCGCAGCCGCCCGACGTGGCCGCGTACCTCGCGTGGGCACGGCAATGCGGCGCGGGCACCGTCGTCTTCCGGGAGTTCTCGCGGCTCGACGACGGCTATCGCGACAACGCCACCGCGCGCTACCTGCGTGCACAGCGAGTCTCGATGGATGCGCTGCTGACGGCCTGCCTCGACGACCCCGAGGTCTCGCGCGGGTGGACCCTCGAAAGCCTCACCGAGGGCTACTACTTCTGGAACCTGCGCCTGCGCACCGACAACGGCCTGACGGTCGTCTTCGAAAGCGCCGACTACGGCGCCATGCACGCGCGCCACGCGACCGGCGACGTCTACAAGCTTGTCTACTTTGCCGACGGCCAGCTCTGCGCCGGCTGGGAGCCGGGGCACGACGTGTTGCTCGACACGCGCACCGCACAGGCCTGTCCATGACCACCCACAGCTGGCTGAGGCTCGACCATGAATCGCCGTGCTACCGGCTGCCGGACGACCTGCGCGCGCGCGACCCGATGGGCGGGCGCGATTGCGGATGGGTCGAGCAGATGCTGCCCTTCGTGCGCCGGTTCTCGCAGCCGGGCGACACGGTGTTCGATCCGTTCGCCGGCTTCGGCACGACGCTGCTCGCGGCGCGCCTCGAAGACCGACAGGCCTTGGGCTGCGAAGTCGATGCCGGCCGCATCGACCTCGTCCGCGAGCGGCTGGCACGCCATGGCTTCGCCCACGGCACGACGCTCCTGCACGCCTCGTGCGATGCGCTCGAAGACGCCGCGCTCCCGCCCTTCGACCTGTGCCTGACGAACGTGCCCTACTTCGGTTGCCGCTGGACCGGTGCGCAGGCAGCGTCCCAGCTCTACGACAGCCCGAGCTATGCGCAGCACCTCGACGGCCTGCGCAACGTCTTCCACCGCGTCCGCGCCGGATTGCGCGAAGGCGGCGCCTGCATCGCGATGGTGGAGAACCTGCGGATCGGCGATCGCGTGCTGCCGCTGGTCTTCGATCTCGCACGCATCCTGGGGTCGCTCTTCACGATGGAAGAAGAGCGCGTGCTGGTCTATCCGCACGACGTGGAAGACAGCGACGCCGATCCCCGCACTGACCGGCGCCACGAACACGCGCTGGTCTTTCGCAAGCAGCGCGAGCGCATCGACCTGCCAGCCACCGCCGCGCTGCTCGATGCCATGCGCGCAGAAGGACACGCCTTCACGCTGTTCGGCAGCTTCGCGCGCTGGCAGCAAGACCCGCAAGGCACCCCGCCCGCAGACGCCGACATCCGCGTCGACGCCGACCCGCAGCGCCTGGACACCTTGCTGCGATGGCTGCGCGCGCAGGGCTTCTCGGTGACGAGCTGGGGCGACCCGGTCACCGGACCCCTTCACCTCGACAGCTACCGCGGCCGCTTCTACTTCCGAGCCGATCGCATCGATGCCCGCGGCGCATTGATCCGGCTGGACATCTGCTACGAGCAATGAGTGGCATGACGCAATCCGCACAGCGGTGGTTCGACCAGCACAACGACCGCACTCAGTGTGCGCAGGCCACTGGGTGCTTCCCGCAGCGAAATCAAGGAGGAGGGCGAAGCCCGGGGGACATTCGCGGAGGGAAGTACCCGGTGGCCTGTGCATGCGCCCTGAACAGCGGCAAACCAAGTCAAGAGAGCCACTGAAGATGGGCGCACTTCCCCTTTTCTTCCGCCTCATGGCCGCGTCCATCAGCGGCCAGGCGAGATACCCCGCATCGGCTTTGCTGCTCACCCTCGGCCAGTTCCTCGGCACAGGCATCGAAGTGGTCGCCGTCTGGGCCCTGTTCCATCGCTTCGGCGAGGTACAAGGCTGGGGCATCGGCGAGGTCGCGCTGTTCTATGGCCTCGTGAACTGCATGTTCGCCCTCGCCGACGCATTGGGTCGCGGCTTCGACGTGTTGGGCACCGAGTTCCTGCGCACCGGCACCTTCGACCGGTTGCTGCTGCGCCCACGCCCGCTCGCGTTGCAGCTCATGGGCCACGACGTGCGCATCAGCCGATTGGGCCGGCTGCTGCAGGGCCTGCTCGTGCTGGCCTTCGCAACCGTGCAGGCCGACATCGCGTGGACGCCAGGCGCCGTGGCGGTCGCAGTGTTCGCCATGGCCGGCGGCATCGCGCTGTTCCTCGGCATCCTCGTGCTGCAGGGCACGCTGTCGTTCTGGACCGTCGAGAGCCTGGAGATCGCCAACGTGCTCACCTACGGCGGCGTGCAGGCGGCGCAGTACCCGCTGGCGCTCTATGCGCAGTGGTTCCGCCGTGTGCTGACTTTCATCGTGCCGCTGGCCTGCGTGGCGTACTACCCGGTGCTGGCGATTCTGGGCAAGACCGACCCGCTGGGCGCGCCGGCCTGGGTGGGATGGGTGTCGCCGCTCGCGGGCTTCGTGTTCCTCGCGGCGGCGTTCGGTGCGTGGCGCATCGGGCTGCGCCACTACACCTCGTCGGGCAGCTGACGCACCCGACGATCGATCCGATCAGCCCGCGCTCTGCAGCGCCAGCCCCGCGTGCTCGCGCAGCGGATGGAAGTGGATCTTCGGAAAGCGCTCCTGCGCCAGCCGCACGTCGTACGGCGAGGTGCACAAAAAGGCCAGCGTGTCGGCCGCGTCCTTGGCCATGCGCACCGGGTACGCGTGGACGAACTCGCGCAGCTCGGCCGGGGTGTCGGCCGTGATCCAGCGCGCGCCCGTGTACTGGCAGCCTTCGAGACGCACATCGGCGTCGTACTCGGCCTTCAGGCGGTGCTGCACCACTTCGAACTGCAGCTGGCCGACCGCGCCCAGCAGCATCGGGCCGCCGACCTCGGGGCGGAAGACCTGGATCGCGCCTTCCTCGCCGAGCTGGGCCAGGCCCTGCTGCAGCTGCTTGGTGCGCAGCGGGTTCTTCAGGATCACGGTCATGAACAGCTCGGGCGCGAAGAAGGGCAGCCCGGTGAACTGCAGGTTCGCGCCGTCGGTGATGGTGTCGCCCAGCTGCACGCCGCCATGGGTGGTGAAGCCCACGATGTCGCCGGCGTAAGCCTCTTCCACCGCCTCGCGGCGCTGGCTCATGAAGGTCACGACGCTGGTGGGGCGCAGCTCTTTCGAGGTGCGCTGCACCTTGAGCTTCATGCCCGGCGTGTACTTGCCCGAGGCCATGCGCACGAAGGCGATGCGGTCGCGGTGGTTGGCGTCCATGTTGGCCTGCACCTTGAAGACCACGCCCGCGAAGTCCTTGTCCTCGGGCTGGATCTCTTTCACCACCGGCTGGCGGTTGACCAGCGTGGTGCTGGTGCGCGACTGCGGTTGCGGCGCCAGGTCGACCAGCGCGTCGAGCACTTCCATCACGCCGAAGTTGTTCACGCCGGAGCCGAAGAACACGGGCGTCTGCTTGCCCGCCAGGAAGGCCTCGCGGTCCCAGGTGGGGGAGGCGCCGGTGGCGAGTTCCATGCTTTCCATGGCGTGCTCGAAGTCGGCGCCGAAGCGCTTGGTCAGCGTGTCGCGCTCAGTGAGCGGAATGGTCTCGAAGTCGTGTGGCAGCCGCTCGCTGCCCGACTCGAACACCGTCATCGCCTGCGTGCGCAGGTTCATGATGCCGCGGAAGCTCTTGCCCTGGCCCACGGGCCAGGTCATGGGCACGCAGGGCATGCCGAGTTCGCGCTCCACCTCGTCCAGGATGTCCAGCGGCTCGCGCACTTCCCGGTCCATCTTGTTGACGAAGGTGATGATGGGCGTGTCGCGCTGGCGGCAGACCTCGATCAGCCGGCGCGTCTGCGCTTCCACGCCGTTGGCGGCGTCGATCACCATCAGCGCCGAGTCGACGGCGGTGAGCACGCGGTAGGTGTCTTCCGAGAAGTCCTTGTGGCCGGGGGTGTCGAGCAGGTTGATCACGTGCTCGCGGTACACCATCTGCATCACCGACGAGGCCACCGAGATGCCGCGCTGCTTCTCGATTTCCATCCAGTCGGAGGTGGCGTGGCGCGAGGCCTTGCGGGCCTTCACCGAGCCGGCGATCTGGATCGCGCCCGAGAACAGCAGCAGTTTTTCGGTCAGCGTGGTCTTGCCGGCGTCAGGGTGGGAGATGATAGCAAAAGTGCGTCTCCGCTTTGTTTCTTCGAGGAATTTGTCGTTCGACATCAGGGCAAAACTCAGTTTATGTACGCAACTATGTACGCAGCCAGCGGGGGTAGGCCGACAGGCCCGAATGAACGCTATTGTCTCTCAATGACCTGACCGTCGGCGTCTGCTTGACGCAGAAAGCGCTCTTGAAAGCTTCTTTTGGCATGTTAAGCGCCGTCAAGAGCGTTTTTTCTTGTTTTTGAACCCTTGGTCGTGCTACCTTGGGCGATAGAAGATTGTCCCAGGTGACGCTATGACCGCAAGAAACAAGCTACTAACTGCACCGCCCTACGCCGTTGAGCAAGCGCTCAAAAGGCTTGGGGCTGACCTGCGTACAGCGAGGCTGCGCAGGAACCTCACCATTGAAGAGCTGGCAGAAAAGATTGGCGCGGGCAAACGTGCCGTGGGAGACGCCGAGCACGGCAAGACTTCGACCAGCATCGGAACCTACACCGCAATGCTTTGGGCGCTCGATTTGCTGTCGCAGCTGGATGAAGTCGCGCGCCCGGAAAACGATGATGAGGGCCAGACGCTGGCGCTCTCCAACCAGCGGGCTCGTGCGCGTGCCAAGCCGGGGCTCAGCAATGACTTCTGAGACAGCGACGGAGTGCTTCGTCTACATCACGCTACCGGGGCAGACAGAGCCGGTGACCGCAGGGCGGTTTGCCCTTGAAAAGGACCGGCGCGGTGTACCGGAAGGCCGTTTCGTCTATGGCCGTACCTATCTGGCGCGGCAGGACGCAGTGCCTCTCGATCCAGCCGAGCTGAAGCTCACAGACCGGACCTATACAACGACAGCCCTGAACGGCGTCTTCGGAGCCTTGCGCGATGCAAGCCCTGATTTCTGGGGCCGCCGCGTCATTCAGCGGCACCTGGGCAAACCACAGCTCGGCGAACTCGACTACCTCCTCTACTCACCGGACGACCGGGCGGGCGCGCTCGGCTTCGGCCTCAATCAGATCCCGCCAGCGCCAAAGCGTGCCTTTAACCAGACACTGGATCTTGCACAGGTGCAGGCGAGCGCCGATGCGATCGTCGCCGAAGAAGACGCGCCAAAGGACGCCATCGCCGAACAGGTCGGCAACCTCCTGCTGGTTGGAACGTCCATGGGCGGAGCCCGGCCGAAAGCCGTCGTTGAGGATGAGGCCGGCCTTTGGATCGCCAAGTTCAACGTTCCGACTGATCCCTGGAACAGCGCCCGCGTGGAGCACGCCATGCTTGTTCTTGCGCGGGACTGCGGGCTGACGACGGCGGAAAGCCGCGTCGTCGAAGTCGCGGGCCGCGATGTGCTGCTCGTTAAACGCTTTGACCGCGAGAAGACAGAAGCAGGTTACCTGCGCGCGCGGATGATCAGTGCCCTGACATTGCTGCGTGCAGATGAAGCCCCTCAATCACGCGACCGCTGGTCTTATGTGCAGCTTGCTGAAGAGCTGCGCCGGGCCTGCGCGGACCCCGAGGCAAACGCAGAAGAACTTTTCCGCCGCATGTGCTTCAACGCGCTGATTTCCAACATCGACGATCACCCGCGCAATCACGCACTGATTGCGAAGGAGAAAGACTGGAAGCTGTCCCCGGCATACGACCTGACGCCGGCTGTTCCCGTCAGCGTTGCACGCCGCGATCTTGCGATGGAATGCGGCGACGCCGGTCGCTTCGCGAATGCCGACAACCTCTTATCGCAGAGCGCCCGCTTCTTGCTGAAGCCGGATCATGCGGCGCGAATCATCGACGAGATGGAAGAGCAAGTGAGAGCGCGCTGGTTCAGCGTAGCGCGCGAGGCCGGCGTGTCGCCTGCACAGTGCGAAAGAATCTCCGGAGCGTTCGCCTATGAAGGATTCCGGCAGCGCACGGAAAACTCGATGAGAGACGCATGACTCGCAGACTGGACGTTGCGAAGCTAGACACCATCGCGTTCCCGAACTCGCCTGACGATCCAGCATGGCTTGGTGCGGCAGTCGACTCGATTGAACTGTTGAAAACTACTGCGGCTGGAGACGAGATTCTGATTTACGCCGTTGGGTCAGCGCTCCTGATCAAGGGTGTACTGGCACCGATCGCGCAAGTGACGCCCGCCGATCAGGAGGACTTGATGCACTCGTTCATCCAGAGCGATGACACTTGGTGCATTCAAAAAAGCTACGGCGGCGGCGAAGGCCACCGTGTCTACATCGAGCCTCCTTTGCATTCGCCGGGATGCAAATCCTTAGCAGGCGGCGAGATGCTTGTCTTTCGGCGGAGCTTTTACGGAATGGACGAAGTGCGTCCGGAACTCGAACTCAGCCAAAAGCTGGTCCACTGCCTTGCTCTTCACTGGCTGGCGGATCGGTCCGCGTTTTGCCGGCTTGATGCGAGAGGCGACGTTGAAGAAGTTATCCGCGTCGTCACGCGGCATCGTGACGATGACCGTAAGAAGATTGAAGCCGTGACGATTCTGGCAAAAGATCTGGCGACCTATATGGCGCTGAGCGACATGGCACTCATGTACCGGTTCGATTTCACCCGCTTCATCCCTGCCCGGTTTAGTGAATGGTCGGAGGGCGCGAGGGACAACTTCTCATCACCGGATCTTTTTTATCACACAGGAAAAGGACCTCTGGCAAGTTTCGCCAACGGCTGCATGATCGTAAGACCACAGATCACAAAAGAAGATTTGATCGAGGAATGGAAGGAAGAATTCAACCCCAAGAAAAAGGAATATGCGGTTTTCAAGATCCTCGACCGCAAAAACAACAAAGAGGTCGAGACCTCGTGTGCCCCCGATTGCATCTCAAGTTACTTCGAGAAGAATGATCTCCCGTGGCACATTTCTCCCGCCTTCTTCCGTCCAGACGTGTTGCATCGTTTTAAAGCTGATCCACAGAAATATTCACTTGATGACAGGACGATCAGCTGCCGCAATGCGTGGTTCCTCAAAACGTACGACATAAATGAAGCAGGCCAGGTTCATACCTATATCGGCTATCTCGCTGATTTGCCCATTGAGGAGCAGCGGTACTGGCAAACCTTCAACGAATGGCCGAAAGGGCCAATTTCGAAGCGGGCTCACGAGAATGACATTCTCGGAGAGTTTAGTTCTGAATATGAACCGCTTGATGAGATCAAAAGGAAGATCGCATTCTTGAATGAGAGAAAACCGGCGTGGTGGAGTTTTAGAAGCGATAAGTTAGTTGCCGCAGTGCTATACCCGGTCGCGGACTCTACCAAGGAGTGGGGAGACGAAATCCTCGCATTCGATCAGCTCTTGGTAGAAGGCTTCCTGCAAAAACCTCTGCGCGCTGCTGCCAAGCTTGAAGGAGCATCAATCGATGACAAGTGGGGTTCATTAAAAATTCTGCAGGAATTGGCCGCCACAAAGATCGGCGCGGATGAGGCTGCAGCGCTGGCTGAACCTTTGCGGAGACTCCACGCATTGCGAACTATTTTGCGAGGTCATTCCTCTACAACGGACAGCAAAAAGGCGGAGCAGGACGCGCGCCGCGAATTCGGCACCCTTCGCGAACAGTTCAAGGATCTTGCTGCCGGCTGCGATAGGGCATTGGTGACTCTGCTGCCAATGCTGGGCATTCCCGAAACGTTCGCCTAGATCAGCGTCGTCGTTGAGGCTTATCTTTCTCTGGCTGTTGGCCTCGATCGTCATCTTCACGGGAGTTGTCTTCGCGTTCATCTGCCGCTCGCCAGAACTCACCGCGTAAATCCGGCACCTCTTCCTTGGCTGGTGCTGCAGCTTGCAAAAATGCCTTATTCGGCTCGATCTCCGGAGCCTGCGTCTTATGCGGTTGAGCAAGAGACGCCATGTCGTTGCCGGGGCCTCGCTCTCGCACGCGCTCTTTGCGAATTTCGTCTCGTTTGAGCGCGGCGACTTCTCGCTTTTCCACTTTCTCCAAAGACGTGATCTTTCTTTCGCCGGCAAGCGTCTGGCGCTGTTGCCGGGCAGCGAGCAGTTTTTTCTCCTCATCCTGGTGATTCGCCAGCTCTGTTCGCTGCTGCCTCTGTGCTTCCAAGAGTTTGCCGTCTCGGTAGCGATGCACGGCGCGGCGCACTGCGGTAACGCCGGTCACCCTGCCAAGAAATCCGGCGAGGCCCGTGACGCGCATCTCATGCCGTTTGACCCTTGTCGACTCCATGCGGGACGTGTGCTCATGCCGCTGTGCATGCCGTTCGGCGCGGTGCCGGGAAACTAACTGCTCCCGCTCCTGCTGATGCTGTCGATGTCGAGCCACCTGTTCCTGGGTCAGCGCAAGGCGACGTAGCTGTTGCGCGTGCTTTAGGGCTGTCAGACGATCCGCAAGGCGATCGTCTGTCTGCGTTTGCTCGATCTGTTTCCTGTGCCTGGCCGCAAGCTCCTCCGCCTCTGCAACGCTCGGCAACGACTCTTCCGGAAAGTCCTTGGCCAGAAACGCGCGAAGGTCCTTTGTTCTGACGGCCTTGTCGTCGATCAGTTTGGACAGCGCGTGCATGCCGCCGTAGAGATCAACGAGAACGTAGGGTCGCTTCCCGGTTGCGAGGATGTAGCCTCGCTCAGCCAGTGCCTGAACAAAAGACCGGGCGTCATCGCTGTGCCGCCACGCTTCCGTCACCTGTTGCTTGTGATCAGTCTTCGAAAGGCCTGTCTGGTTCTGCTGCGTCCGTTCGTAGAGCGTGTCCTGCCCCTTCTGCCGCGACTTCTGGTATCCGGCCGGCAGATCGAGAAAGTTGTCCCGGGCGAACGAGCGCGTCACCTGCATCAGCTTTTCGCGGTCGAAGGCGATATGAACGGCTTTTTGATGTTCGGCATCGATTCGCGACCACACAACGTGGCAGTGCTCCCGGCCGTGCTTCACATGAAAGACCACGGCACGCGGCTGATCTGCGAGCCCGAGCGCTGCCTCGGCGCGGCCGATGTATTCGAGGTACTGCGCCCGCGTTAGCTCCCCCTGTGCCGGGTCCGGGTTGATGGACATGCTGTAGAGGTACTTCTGACAGCGCGTCAGCGTCTCGGCCTGGACCTCCCATTCCTTGAATGCGCCGTGCAGGTCACTCGCGACGGCACCGCGGATTTCGACAACCTCCGTCAGTTCGTTGTCGTAGGCATTCTGGAGATGGGAGGCAAGGTCCTGGCCCCCGCCGCGCTGCGACGCAAACGGGATCATGGTTCTTTGCCAAGCCCGAGCATTGCGCAGGTTCTGATGTCGTCGAGGTGCTGGAGATACGCGCGCAGCTGAATCCGCATGCTGTCGTCAAGCTGGGATTGCAGCAGCTCCACAATTGCCTTCGCACCGGCCGCATGCGCGAGGACAAGCCCGAACATGGTTTTCTCGGCAGACGGCACCGGGCGCTTTCTGGATGCGGTGATGCCGAGCGCGGCCTCCACGATGTACGCATTGCGCGTCTTACCGGCAGCCCGCGCCCGCGCGTCGAGATCCGCCCGCCCGCCTTCGGGCAGCCTGAGGGAGATCGTCGGTTCACGCTTCTTGCGGCTCATGGTGTCACCGTAAGACAAGGGCGGGCCGGTATCCGCGTAGCGAACCTGGTACGTGACGCCTTTCCTGCCGGTCTTCTTTCTGATGTCGGACATGATTCTGCATACATGCCTCAGAGTCGCGGTTCAAGTCCTTTTCGAAGGGTCGCGACACTTATCTTCGCGTTATTTTCGGCGTTGACCTGCATGCGGATATAGATGTCGAGCAGCGTGTTCTTGTCGATCTTGAGACGCTTGTCGATCGGGTCGACGAAGAAGGGCAGTTTTCGCTGGCCGCTGGGGTCCGGGTCAGCGGCACGCTTGATCTGCCGGTATGTGAGATGGATGCCGATGTCTGCGAGCGCGAGCCGCGCTCCTTCGATGCCGATATAGGTTGGTGTGCTCATCTGGCTCCCCCTTGAGGCTCAGATTTTGTAATCCTCGGCAGCACTGCGATACGGACCATCACTGAGGATCTTGGTGACCTTCCGCCCGTCTTTTGCCTTCAGCTCGACGGGAGAGCCGCAACCATCGCTGGGATTCACATAAAGCGTCGCACCTTGCGAGAACGCCAGCGCGTGGACGTTTTCCAGCTGTACCAGTTGTTCGAAGATGGCCTGCCGAAGTTGGGCCATGGTGAGCTCGCCGCGTATCGTGATCTGCATGCGAGGCTCCTACCCCAAACCATTGATCTAATTTGAGTCTGATCCCCGAAAGTTGAGGATTCCTTAATTTCACATATTTCTGGTTGCACGGCACAACAGAAAAGCGAGGTGGTCAGTCCGGGACAGCCCGCAGCAGTCCGGAACCGCCCGCGGCGCGAGGAACAGGAGAGGAACGGCGCTGGCAGGCAAACCTAAAGTGCAGGCATCGGACCACGACCTTGGAGGCCTCGATGTCAACTTCGTATCTTTCGACCCAGGACCTTTGCGAGCGCTTTCGCTGCTCCAGCCGCACACTCTTTCGGCGGATGCGCAGGCCGCTCAATCCCTTCCCGCTGCCGGCGATCGTGCACGCCGGCAGTTTCAATCTCTGGGATGCCGGCGACATCGCCGCATGGGAGCTGCGCGAGCGCGAGCGGACCCGCACTCAAGCCCGCAATCTCCCGTCCACCCTTTCCTTTGGAGGTCAGCCATGAACGCCAGCACCAAATCTCCCCGCGCCTATGCGCTGTACCGCAAGCTCGTCGCCGAAGCCAACGAGCGCACGATCGAACTCTGCAAGGACACCGATCTGACCGATGCCGAGCTATGGTGGTGCGACCTTTCGCCGCTGGAAGCCTGGGTCTTCGGTATCGAGCCTTCGCTGCTGAACGCGCTCGTGATCGGGTGGGTGCGCTATCAGGACATGGTGGACTGCACCGACCTTGAATTCGCGGACTTCCGCGAGGAAGAGCGCGCCGCGTTCCCGAAGCTGTTTCAGGGCGAGCGCGTGGTGACGTTGGAAGGCGCGGTGGGCTTCCTGATGGAAGCCTGCGAGCTGCCGCAAGTGCAATCAATGATGTGGGTCTGCCGGACCTTCGTGCAGAACGCGAGGAGCGGTTTGTATGAGGCCCCGACCGATGCGCCGCCGTGGGCGCATGGTGACGTAAACCCGGCCGGCCTGTTCAACGACCCTGACTGCTGGACGCTCGAAGGCGCGCGCGGCTTCTGGTAAGCGATGCTTTCCGTAAACCAAAGGCGACCCGCAACCCTCTGAAATCGCTCGCAAAAGTTTCTCTTTCGCGGGCCGCGGCAGGTTGCTATGTTCTTGTTATGTTCTCAACTCTCGACAAGCAAAAGGTGACGCATTTCGGCCTGTGGGCCGACGAATGCCGTGACCACGAAATGGCCAAGGCCGCGCTGACGATCCTGCGCGACGCGATCGCCCGCTGCAAGGACGACGACGTGCGCAGCGCCGAGCTCGACGAGGTCCTGCACTGGATCGAAGACCGCTCAATCCGCAAGCATCCCGTGCAATGCTTTCGCGCGTCGCTTGATATCCAGCATCCATGCGAGAGGCGCGCCGCCATGACGGATGCCTATGTCCGCGTGATGCGGGAGCTCGGTCTCTACAACGGGCGCCTATAGTCGGCGGCGCGGGCTCGTCTGCGCAAGGGAAAGTTTTTTAAAATGGAGGGCTGTTTGACTGATTGCATGACTCAGAAACTTGTCATCGACAAGAGCTTCCTTGATGGCGCGTCAACGACGCAGGTCCGTGACGTTGTCGCACGGTATCACGCTCTCGTCATTGAGCCGCTTTTCTATGAGTTGATGACGACAGAGAAGCCCGATATGCAGCGCAAGGCGTTTGCAAAATTTCCTTCAGAGCCAGGAGCGTTTAGTCTGATTCCCAACATTGGAACCTTGCTGCGCAACGAGTTTGAAGGACGCGAGCCCTTGCGGCGACTGGAAGGGTGTGCGATCGAAGGGGTGCACAAGTTCAATGATGGGCTTCGCGACGGAAACTACGTCCCAACTGCCCAGGTTCTGGGCGACCTGCGTGCATGGGAAGCTGAGGTCGTAAGTTCCACACAAACCTTTCTGGAAATGTGCCAGTCGGTGCATCAGTTTTTCCCAGAGCTCAGCGGCATTGAATTTCGAGATTTTCCTGCTGCGATCGCAACCGCGCGGCGGACAGTTGCGACGAGCCAGGAGCGAGTGATGGAGATTTACGCGCAACTGCGAGCGCAGGACGCGACCTCGATGCTGCCGCCCGAAACTGTCGGACCCGATTGGGTTTCGTACCGCTTCCTCCAGTGCCACCTGCTTGCGGCACTCCGCCTCTTCGGCAAACATCAGGGAAACATCGATGTCACGGCGGGAGTCCGGCTCAGAGCCGAACATGCGATGCATGATCTGGAATACGTGTCGGCCGGTTCAATGGTCGGCGGCATTGCCACCAATGACAGAGAAGTTGAGGAAGACTTTCGCCTACTCTGTCCGAGCGGGCTGGTGATCAAGCCCATGCGTCGCGAAACTGACTCCTCTGAGGCCTGCCTGCCTTGACGATCCTGAGGGATCTCGGTTTCGAGGTCGATCGACCCTGCTGCTCAAGTTCAGTTCATCGCGTTGTCAGCACACGCGCCGGAGCCTGAAAAATTTCCTCGCGATGCCGTTTCAGGAACGGGCGGATGTCGCTGTGCTCGCGTGATTTCAGCGTCATGCCGGGATGGATGTTGAGGGCGATCTCGTCCCCCTTTCGCATCTTTTCACTGATCAAGATCCTGAAGGCATCATCGAACGAGATCAGCCCGATATCAAACGCCTTGTCGATGTGAGGCGCGAGCAGGAGACCGTTCGAGACGCCAAGCCTTTCGACACGGGTGGTGCAAAGACGCCAAGGCAGGATGTGCGATGCAATCAGCAAGGCGGAATCGGTGCAGTTCGTCACCGCACAACCGCGCCACCGTTTCACGAGGACATCCCTGAACCATCCCTGCCCAACGCGGGCCTTGATGAGCGCGTCCTTCTCGGTTTCACTCAGCGGCGCGTCGGCCAGAAATTGCTGAAACGCCGGATCTTCTGCAGGGTCCTCAGCGCCGCCAAACGGATCGGGAGGCGGCGCATGGACGGGAGGAATACCGCGCACAAGTTCGTAGTTGCCACTGAAGGGATCGTACGTATGGGCGTACCAGTCGGCATCGTCCAGAAGCCGCTTCGACGCGCGGGCGGACACCTGCGCCGAATCTTCCTCATCGGGGGTCTCGCCATCCAGCACGACCATCCGCAGGGGCAGCTCCTTACTGCTGGCCTCGTAGACAGCGCGATCGAAAGCGTGCGCTTTTACGATCTTGCCCCTGAGGCGCTGAGCCTCGCTCGACGTTCGATCCGGAGCAGCGAGCGCATTCCCAAGGTCCTTGGAGTAGCCCTTCGAGCTTCCATCGTGGCTCAGGTGATCGCCCTTAACAGCAAGATCCTTCCACCACACGCAGACGACGATCGGCTCACCGCTCCCGCCAAACGTCCATTGGGAGTTCTTGTAGGTATTCGTGTTCGGGTTGGGAATCTCTTCGCCATTCTTGTCGACGGCCCAGCCGCTCACGTCCACGCCGGCCTGTTCGATAAGCTGACGCACTGGCGGCGAGTGCGTCGGCCGCAAGGCCAGCAAGACTTCATTCGGTAGCGTCATGGCTGAAGTATCGGCGGTCAGGATTGCGGCGAGACGGCCGCAACGGGCTGGCCGCTGGTCCAGGACTGCAGCCGCTTGACCCAGGCGTCGAGTGCCGCCGCCTGTTCGGCAAGATAGTCATAGTGGTCGTACACGCGCCATGTGCCGGGAAGCCGATGCCCGAGCATGATTTCTGCGACGTGTGGCTCCGTCAGCGTCGAAAAGTTGGTCCTTGCCGTCTTGCGCAGGTCGTGGATCGACCAATGCTCCATCTCGTATTTCTCATGGCGGCGCAGCCACTGCATGACGTTGTAGGGGAGAGCGAGGGGAGCGCTTGTGCCCATCGCGTCCTTGCTGCCGCTGTTCGTGAAGACGAAAACGCTGTCTTTGCTGAGCTGCATGGTTTCCTCGATCAGTGCCTGCGTGTGCTGCGTGATCGGGCGGAGCAACGGCTTGCCGGAGCTCTTGCCAAGCTTGTGGTTCTCTGGCGGGATCGTCCAGATCTTCTTCTTGAAGTCGAAATGCGCCTTCTCGGCGGCGCGCAGCTCGCCGTTGCGGCAGCCATAGATCAGGCAAAGCTTGAGGAAGATCTTGTTCTTCAGCGTGATGCGGGAAAGCTCGATCGCGCGCCAGACGCGGATCACTTCCTCCTGCGACAACGACCGCGAGCCAGCGACCTTCTTGATCTGCAGATCTTCGCGCGCATTGATTTCAACGAGCGGGTTCGACGGGATCATCTGCCGCTTGACGCCCCATTTCAGCATCTGCTTCGCGTTGGTCAGGATGCGATCGGCGATGCCAGGTCGAACCGATGCCTGCTTCTCCAGAAGGTCGAGCCATTCATGTAGCGTGACCTTGTTGGCAGGAAGCTTGCCGATCCGCGGAAAGACATGCAGCTCGAAGGAGCGCAGCACGTCGTGATGGCCCTTCTTGTTCTTTTTGCAGTACGCCTCGTACCAGGTCCGAAACAACGCCTCGACTGAATCTGCCCGCAGCACTGCCTGCTTGGCGAGCGCCCGCACGATGCGCGGATCGTGCCCCTGCTCCAGTTGGCCCCGGAGGCGTTCGGCTTCGGCGCGGGCAGCTTTGAGTCCGAGCGCCGGGTAGGACCCGAGGTCGGCGCGGCTGTGCTGTCCGTCATAGCGGTAGCGCAGCTGGAAGACGACCTTGCCTTTCGGCGTGATGCGAACGCCGAGCCCGTCGCGATCGGCGAATTCGGTGAGCTTGTCGCGCGGCTTGCCGGCGTTCGCCTTCAGCCACGTATCGGTGAGACCCATGATGCACCTCGCTTGCGTACATATTTTGAGGCAAGCGGAAGGCGTGCGTTTATGTACGCAGTCATGTACGCGGAACGCGTGGCACGACCTGTCATGTCCTGTCTTCGCCTGTCAGCCTGCCTCGGCCAGTTTCCCTCGGAAACCGCCCGGTTCGCAGGCCGGAACGTCCTGGCTTGCGACCCCTTGTCGCGAAGGATGCGCTAGGGGTGGGAAATGATCGCGAAGGTGCGACGGCGGCGGGTTTCGGCGAGAAAAGACAAGGTGGGCAATCTGCAGGGGAATCCCCCGATTTTAGGAGGCCGCCCCGCAAACCCCCTCAATCCCCCGTCGATGGGCCTAAAACGCCTCGGTCACCCCGTACGCCCGCATCTGCGCCTCGACCTGCGCCGCGTCCTGGCTCAGCACCACGAGGTCGTGCGCCTTGCCCTCGCGGTCCTTCACGTGCCGCGTCAGCAGGGCCTCGGGCCGGAAGCCCAGGGCCTGGAAGACGGCGATGGCGCCGCGCTGGTCGACGGTCATCTGGGCGACGATCTTTTCCTGCCCGTGCGCGAAGGCCAGCGCGCAGCCCTCCTGCGCCAGCTGCTGGCCCAGGCCGCCGCCGCGCAGCGTGGGCGACACCAGCACGCGCAGCTCGGCGACATGGCCCGACCACGAGTGCGGGTCGCGGATGACGGCGGCACAGCCCAGCACGGCGCCGTCGCGCACGGCGAGCACGCTGTCGATGTCGCCGCGCTCGATGGCGCGGACCCAGGCGGCCATCACCTTGGGCTCGGTGATGTCGCGCGGCAGAAAGAGCAGGTCGTGCACCGGCAGCGCCTGCGCGAAGGCCAGCACGGCGGGGGTGTCGGCGCCGGTCATGAGGCGCAGGGCGATGTCGCCGTCCGCGTGGGCGACGGTGCGCGGGTAGGTGCGGGAAGAAGAGGCGGTCATGAGCGTAGGGGGAGGGTTGTGTTCGTCAGGTGGAGCGCACGCCCAGCCACTCGTCGAGCTTGGGCCACAGCCGCCGCACGGCGTTGGTGCCGGCCGCCAGGCTGACGTGGCCGCCCTTGAGCACCACCTCTTCCTTGTCGGTGGAGCCGATGCCGGCAATCAGCGGCTGCCCCGCCTCGTAGGGCACGATGTGGTCGTGCTGCGCCAGCGCGTGCAGCACCGGCACGGTGATGTTCTTCAGCAGCACCTTGCGCCCGCCGAGCACCAGCTCGCCCTTGTGCAGCTTGTTGTCCCACATGAGCTCCTTCACGGTCTGGCGGAAGTACTCGCCGGCCAGCGGCAGCATTTCGGCGCCCCAGCGGTCGAACATGCGGTACGACTTGACGAACTCGTCGTTGGCCATGTTGTCCCACAGCTGCACCAGCCCGGCGCCGCGCCCGGCCGGTCGCAGCATGTCGAAGGAGGCGAACAGCATCTCGGGCGGCACGTTGCCCACGGTGTCGATGAGGCGGTCGACGTCGAAGTAACGCCGGTCTGACCACGCATGGAACAGCGTCATGCGGCTGAAGTCGATCGGCGTGGTGAAGAGCGCCAGGTTCTTCATCGGCCCGTCGGGGTGCAGCGCCGCGTACAGCGTGGAGAGCACGCCGCCCATGCAGTAGCCGGCGAGGGTGACGTCTTCTTCGCCCGAGTCTTCCTGCACGCGGCGGATCGAGTCGGGAATGAAGTCGAGCACGTAGTCCTCGATGCGCAGGCGCTTCTCGTCGGGGCGCGGCGCGTTCCAGTCCATCACGTAGACGTCGTAGCCCTTGAGCAGCAGGTACTCGACCATGCTCTGGCCCGGCGCGAGGTCGAAGATGTAGGCGCGGTTGGTGGTGGCCATCACCATGAGCACCGGCACGCGGTAGATCTCGTCGACCATCGGGCGGTAGTGGTACAGGCTCAGCGTGCCGCGCCGGTGGATCTCGTCCTTGGGCGTGAGGCCGACGGCGGGCGCGGTCGAGGTCAGGAAGTCCAGCCCCTTGATGTTGCGCTGGATGGTGCGCTCGATCTCGCCGCGGATGTCGGGCAGCGCGCTCATGGGCGGCGCCTTCCGGCGGGGCGTTTCTTTGGGGCGGCGGCCTTGACGGCCGGTGCAGGCGCCGCCGCCGCGGGTGGCTGCTTGGTGCGACGTGGCCGGGGCGGCGCGGTGGCGGCATCGGCGGTCCGTGTGGCCGGGCCAGCCCCGCCTTCCAGCGCGCGGCGAATGCCTGCCAGGTGATCGTCGATGCGGTGCAGCTGTTCGCCCAGCGCCTGCAGGTCGCCGCGCGTCGGCAGGTTCAGCAGCGTCAGGTAACGCGCCATCAGGTCGCCCAGCGCCTTTTGCGCCGTGAGCGAGGCGTTCATGCCGCCGTGCATGCCCTGTCGGAACGGGTCCGAGGCCATGGTTTCGTTGGCGAATTCGTTGGTGCTTTTTTCCCACTGGGCCGTGAGCTCGCGCCACATCGCCATGGGATCGAGGGACGGAAATTGGTTCATGAAAAACACCTCCGTCTGGGTTTGTCGTTGTCTCTTTTTCTTCAGTGATCGTCGCGTCGCGCCGCCTGCGCGGTGTGCGCCGCGATGGCCTCGGTGATCTGCGGCCACATCGCGATCGGCAGCGCATGCCCCATGCGCGGAATGCGCAGCAGCTTCGCGCCGGGAATGGCCTCGGCCACATCGATGCCACAGGCCACGGGCACCAGCGGATCGACGTCGCCGTGGATCACCAGCGTGGGCACCTGCACCGCACGCAATGCCGGCTTGCGGTTGCCCGACGCGAACACCGCCGCCAGCTGCCGCGCCACGCCGCCCGGGTTCAGGCCGCGCAGAAAGGCGAGCTGCGCACGCCCGGCATCGCGTGCCTCGTCGAGCGGAAAAGCGTCGGGCCCGCGCAGCACGCGCCACACCTTGGCGTGGTGCGGCAGGTAGGCCTCGAAGCTGGTCGGGGTGGGCGCGAACAGCACCGCCAGCGCCTCGGGCGTCGGCGGCGGCAGGGCCGGGTCGCCCGTGCTCGACATGATGCTGGTGAGCGAACGCATCCGCTCCGGGTGGTGGATGGCCATCTCCTGCCCGATGGCGCCGCCCATCGACGCACCCACGATGTGGGCGCGCGCGATGCCCAGCGCGTCGAGCAGCCCGGCGCAGTCGTCGGCCATGTCGCGCAGCGTGTAGGGCACCTGCAGCGGCCGGCCCGCCATGGCCTGCAGCATCAGCGCCTGGATGTCGGGCACGCCGGCGTGCGGCAGGTGCGTGGAGTGGCCGATGTCGCGGTTGTCGAAACGGATCACGTGGTGCCCGCCGGCCTGCGCCAGGCCGGCGCAGAACGCGTCGTCCCAGGCGACCATCTGGGCGCCGAGGCCCATGACCAGCAGCAGCGGCGGCGCCTCGGGGTCGCCGAAGCTGTCCCAGGCCAGGTCGATGCCGTTGGCGCGGGTGCGCCATTCGGTGCGGGGTGGGACGGCGGTCATGCGGGCTGCTGTTTTACTTGCGCTGCAGCAGCTTCGTGACCTCGTCCACGTTGGACTGGATGCGCTGGCGCACCACGTCGAAGGCATCGGCCTGCGACTTGGCGGCCAGGGTGGCCAGCTCCTTGATGTCGTCGACGGCGCGCTGGAACGACTGGCGACCCAGTTCGTCGAGCTTGGCGAGGTTTTCCTTGGGGTCCTTGCCCGGCATCGCCTTGGCGGCGGTCTGCCATTCGCCGATGGCCGTCTTGATCATTTCGGTCTGTCGCTGCACGACGGTCTGCAGGCCCTGGTAGGACTTCTCGTTGGCCTGCATCAGCGCCTGCAGGTCCTTGCGGCCGCTGTCGAGCAGCTTGCCGGCGCCGCCGGTGAGGTTCAGGTTCTGCAGGCGCTCGGCCATGCCCTTGAGGTTCTTCATCGGATCGAGCATGTCCGCGGCGGACGGCGCCGCCTGCTTTGCGCCGGCGCTGCTGGCGGTGGTTTTGTTCGCGGCGGCTTTCTTGGCAGTGGCCATGGTGCGGAATCTCCTGTGTCGGGTGATGAAAACAATCAAACGGGTGGATGCAGGCAGCGGCCGGGCGGCCGGGGCCCGCCGCCACGATACGCCGGGCCGGCGCGGCCGAGGGCGGTCGAAGCGCGGATTTGCCTGCGGAGTTTCCCGAGGTGGCCCATGTGACGCCGAAGCCGCCCGCGCTTTCCGTGATGTGGGATGCCCCGGTCGATTGGCGGGCGGAACGGCCCGCGACTACAATCCGGCGCTCCGAGGAGCGTTGCAGCGCCGTCAGGCGTGAGGCTCGGACCACATCGCAACCACGCTCATCCGCTGTTCTCGCGGTGAGTTTTTCTTCCCCGTACGCAGTGGCATCTTTCAAACCAGTTTTGGAGTTCTCATGAGCGCTGTACTCAAGCCCACCCCCGTCTCGACCGCCGACCAGGCGATTGCCGACCTGTCCCTTGCCGCCTGGGGCCGCAAGGAAATCCGCATCGCCGAAACCGAGATGCCCGGCCTCATGGCCATCCGTGAAGAGTTCTCGAAGGGCCAGGCGCTCAAGGGCGCGCGCATCACGGGCTCGCTGCACATGACCATCCAGACGGCCGTGCTCATCGAGACGCTGCAAGCCCTGGGCGCCGAAGTGCGCTGGGCCTCGTGCAACATCTTCTCGACGCAGGACCACGCCGCCGCCGCCATCGCCGCCGCCGGCACGCCGGTGTTCGCCATCAAGGGCGAGTCGCTGACCGACTACTGGGACTACACCCACGCCATCTTCGACTTCGGCCCCAAGGGTTCGAAGGGCGAAGGCCCGAACATGATCCTGGACGACGGCGGCGACGCCACGCTGCTCATGCACCTGGGCCAGCGCGCGGAGAAGGACCTGGGCGTGCTCGCCAACCCGACCAGCGAAGAAGAACGCATTCTTTACGCCGCCATCAAGGCCAAGCTGGCCGTGGACGACACCTGGTACACCCGCAAGTCCGCTGAAATCATCGGCGTGACCGAAGAGACGACCACCGGCGTGCACCGCCTGAACGAGATGAGCGCCAAGGGCACGCTGCTGTTCCGCGCCATCAACGTGAACGACTCGGTCACCAAGAGCAAGTTCGACAACCTGTACGGCTGCCGCGAATCGCTGGTCGATGGCATCAAGCGCGCAACCGACGTGATGATCGCCGGCAAGGTGGCTTGCGTGGCTGGCTACGGCGACGTGGGCAAGGGCTCGGCCCAGGCGCTGCGCGCACTGTCGGCGCAAGTGTGGGTGACTGAAATCGACCCGATCAACGCCCTGCAGGCCGCGATGGAAGGCTACAAGGTCGTGACCATGGAATATGCCGCCGACAAGGCCGACATCTTCGTGACCACCACTGGCAACAAGGACGTCATCACGCACGACACCATGGCCAAGATGAAGGACCAGGCCATCGTCTGCAACATCGGCCACTTCGACAACGAGATCGACGTCGCGTCGATCGAGAAGTACGAGTGGGAAGAGATCAAGCCGCAGGTCGACCACATCACCTTCCCGGACGGCAAGAAGATCATCCTGCTGGCCAAGGGCCGCCTCGTGAACCTGGGCTGCGGCACGGGCCACCCGAGCTTCGTGATGTCGTCGTCGTTCGCCAACCAGACCATCGCCCAGATCGAGCTGTTCACCAAGCCCGACGCGTACCAGGCCGGCAAGGTCTACGTGCTGCCCAAGCACCTGGACGAGAAGGTCGCGCGCCTGCACCTGAAGAAGGTCGGCGCCATGCTCACCGAGCTGACCGACACCCAGGCCGCCTACATCGGCGTGAGCAAGAACGGCCCTTACAAGCCGGACACCTACCGTTATTGATTCGCGTGCGCGCCGATCAACTGTTGGTAGAGCGCGGCATGGCCGCCTCGCGTTCGCAAGCCGTCCGGCTCATCGCCGGCGGCATGCGCTGGCGTGACGCGGGCACGAGCGACGCGTGGCGCAATGTCGTCAAGAACAAGGACGAAGTGCCCGAGTCGGCCGAGCTCGAGCTCGCCGACGCCGCCGAGGCACGCTACGTGTCGCGCGGCGGCCTCAAGCTCGAAGGTGCATTGAAGGCCAGCGGCGTGGACCCGACGGGCAAGCTCTGCCTGGACGTGGGCCAGTCGACCGGCGGCTTCACCGACTGCCTGCTGCAGCACGGTGCCGCCAAGGTGGTGGGCATCGACGTGGGCCACGGGCAGCTGCATCCGCGCATGCGCGAAGACGAACGCGTGGTCGCCATCGAAGGCGTCAATGCGCGGGCGTTGTCGCCGGCCGATCTGCAGGTGAGCGATGACGAGGACGAAGACGCCGAAGTGGGCGAGGTCGCTGAAGTGGTCGAGGCCCCGGCCGAACCGCGCTTCGACCTCATCGTTGGCGACCTGTCGTTCATCTCGCTCACGCTGGTGCTGCCGGCCGTGGTGCAGTTCCTGGCCGACGACGGCCAGTTGCTGATGCTGGTCAAGCCGCAGTTCGAGCTGCAGCCCGGCCAGGTCGGCAAGGGCGGCATCGTGCGCGACGAGGCGATGTACGCGGTGGTCGAGAGGCGCCTGCACGACGCCTGCGCGGCGCTCGAGCTGAAGGTGCTGCGCTGGTTCGACAGCCCGATCGCCGGGGGCGACGGCAACCGCGAGTTTTTCATTCACGCCGTTCGTGCTGCCAAGGCCGGCGACGGTTCCTAAGGAGACGCAGGTGCGCCTTCCGCTGAGTTTCGAATTCTTCCCGACCAAGACGCCCGAAGGCGCGGTCAAGCTGCGCACCGTGCGCCAGCAGCTCTATGTGCGCAAGCCGCAGTTCTGCTCGGTCACCTACGGCGCGGGCGGCTCCACACACCAGGGCACCTTCGGTGCAGTGCAGGAGATCCTGGCCGAGGGCGTGGACGCGGCCAGCCACTTCTCGTGCATCGGCGCCACGCGCGCCACGGTACGCGAGCAGCTGGCCGAGCTGAAGGCGATGGGCGTGAAGCGGCTCGTTGCGCTGCGTGGCGACCTGCCCAGCGGCTACGGCATCGGCGGCGAGTTCCAGTACGCGAGCGACCTGGTCGCCTTCATCCGCGAAGAGACCGGCCGCGACTTTCACATCGAGGTGGCCTGCTACCCCGAGATTCATCCGCAGGCGCGCTCGCCCGAAGCCGACCTGCAGGCCTTCGCCACCAAGATGAAGGCCGGGGCCGACTCGGCCATCACGCAGTACTTTTTCAGCCCCGAGGCCTACTTCCGCTTCGTCGACGACGCGCGCAAGCTGGGGCTCGACACGCCGATCGTGCCGGGCATCATGCCCATCACGAGTTCGACGCAGCTCATGCGTTTCTCGGACGCCTGCGGCGCCGAGATTCCGCGCTGGATTCGCCTGCGGCTGCAGGGCTTCGGCGACGACACGGCCTCGATCAAGGCCTTCGGCCTGGACGTGGTGACCGACCTGTGCGCGCGCCTGCAAGAGGGTGGCGCACCCGCGATCCACTTCTACACGATGAACCAGTCGGCGGCCACGCTGGCCATCCTGGAGCGCCTGGATTGAGAGGGCTGCGCGCGGTCGCCGTCGCGGTCTCCTGCGTGCTCGCAGGTTGCACCATGCCGCCTGCCACGCAGGACAAGGATGCGGACACCGCCGCCACACCGGCGGCGTCCGGCAAGCGGCTGCAGCCGCTCGGACGCGGCCTGGCCGTGCCGCCCGGTGCCGCCCCGCGCTCGGCCGTGCCGTCGGTGCGCTACGACCTCGCGGTGTCGGGCACTGGCGAGTCGCTCGACGATGGCGTGCCCGGCGATGAGCCGCGCGAGATCTTCGAGCGTGGTGGCGCCTCGTGGTACGGCATCCAGTTCCACCAGCGCAAGACCGCCAACGGCGAGCGCTTCGACATGGGCGCCATGACGGCGGCCCACAAGAGCCTGCCCTTCAACACGCGCGTGTGCGTGCGCAGCCTGGTCAATGGCAGCGAGGTGCTGGTGCGCGTCAACGACCGCGGGCCCTTCACGCCGGGCCGCATCATCGACCTGAGCCGCGCCGCGGCCGACCGCATCGGCCTCACGAGCATGGGCATCAAGCAGGTGGCGCTGTCGGTCATCGACCGCGAAGGCATGCGCTGCGGTGGCGAAGCCGTGGCGGCCGACGACCTGCAGGCTGCACCGGAGGCGCCGACCGCACGCGTTCGTGCGCCGACACCTGCGCGCAAGCGGGCGGTCGTGCCGCCGCGCAAGCGCCGCTGAGCGGCCTGCCTTAGCCGCCGCTCTCGAGCGAGTAGGCGGCGTTGCGGTCTTGCGCCAGGCGCTCGGCCAGCTGGGGCAGCGCCTCGGCCAGTTGCGCCTTCAGCGTGTAGGGCGGGTTGATCAAAAACATCCCGCTCGCCGGCAGGCCCGGGCGCTGCGTTTCGCCCGAGGCGGCGTCCTTCGTGATCTTGCTCGACTTGACGGTCAGCGTGGCGTGCAGCCACGGCTTGCCGGCCTTGGTCGCCATCGTCTTGAGGCGGCGCGGCAGGTCGTGCGCCTCGGGGCGCGGAATGATCGGATACCAGACGGCATACGTGCCCGTGGCGAAGCGCTTGAGCGCCTCGGCCGCGAAGTCGAGCACGCGGCCGTAGTCGGTCTTCATTTCGTAGCTCGGGTCCATCAGCACCAGCGCGCGGCGCGAAGGCGGCGGCAGGAACTTGGTGGCGCTGCCGAAGCCGTCTTCGGTCAACACGGCGATCTGCCGGCCGGCTTCGAGCTGCGCGATGTTGGCGCCGAGCGTGCGCGAATCGGTCGGGTGCAGCTCGAACAGCTTGAGCTTGTCGTGGTCGCGCAGCAGGTGCTGCACGATGAACGGCGAGCCGGGGTAGACGCGGGCGCCGCCCTTGGGGTTGAAGTCGTGGATCACGCTGAGGTAGCGCGCGATGGCTTCGGCGACCGGCTTTTCTTCGGCGGGCGCTGCCGCTTTCTTGCCAGCCGATTTCGCGGCCGGAGCGCCTGGCGCAGGCGTGGCGGCCGTTTTGGTTGCCTCGGGGAAGAAGCGCAGCACGCCGTCGGCCGCTTCGCCGCTGGTGCCGGCGTAGTCGCCGTCGAGCCGGTACAGGCCGGCGCCGGCGTGCGTGTCGACGACGGTCAGCGCGGCGTCTTTTTCAAGCAGATGGTCGAGGGTGGCAATCAGGACCGTGTGCTTGAGCACGTCGGCGTGGTTGCCGGCATGGAACGCGTGGCGGTAACTGAACATGGAATGAGGCCTGAAAAAGTGAAAAGGGGAGCGCTAGACTCGCGCGGCGCTACATTGATTTACAAAACACAACGAGGGGCAGCAAATGCGAGGAGCCGGATGGCGATTTTGGGGCCTGTGCGTCGGCGCGGGCGTTTTGTCTATTTTGACGGGCTGCGCCTCGGTCACCCACGGGACGACCCAGAACGTGAAGTTCGAGACCCTGTCGCCCGAGGGCAAGGTCGTCGACGGCGCCCGCTGCCGGGTCTCCAACGACCGCAATGATGCCGTGGTGCGCTCCGGCCAGACCCTGCCGGTGCGGCGCTCGGGCGAGAACCTGAGCATCGAATGCACCCAGGCCGGCCTGCCTCCGGCCCGCGGCCAGGCGATTTCGCGCGTCAACGTGGGCCTGGTCGGCAACGTGATGATCGGCGGCCTGGTCGGCGTGGCGATCGACACCGGCACCGGGGCGGGCTTCAACTACCCGAGCTGGATCCGGCTGATCTTTGGCGAGGTGCGCAGTTTCGACCGCACCGCGCAGACCGGCGACGAGGCGACGGTCGGCATGAAGATCGGCACGACCGAGATGGCGGCCGCGCCGGCGCCGAAGACGGCCGCGGCGCCTGTGCCCGCGCCTGCGCCGGCCGCGGTGGCGCCTCCGCCTCCTCCGCCCGTGGCGGTCGCACCGGCCGCTCCAGCGCGTCCCGCGCTTGCAGCACCGTCCGCGGCGCCCGACGCTCGCGTCTCGATGGACGACCTGCGCGGCCTGCTGCCTGCCAAGCCGTGAAGCTGATGTGGACGACCCCCGCGCCGTGGCTGTGTGCCGCAGGCGCCTTGCTGGCCGCCGGTCACGCCGCCGCGCTGGAGCCCGACGCCTTGTTCGCCAAGCTGACGGGCAGCGTCTGGGCCGTGCGCACCTTCGACGCGCAGGAGCGCCCGCTGCGCGCCGGCAGCGCCGTGGTGATCGCGCCCGGCCGCCTCGTCACCAACTGCCACGTGCTGGCCAAGGCCAGCAATTTCGTGGTCAAGCGGGACAACGTCACCTACGGCGCGACGCTCGAGTACCCGGACCCGGGGCGCGACCTGTGCCAGATCAAGGTCGCCAACTTCACGGCGCCGCCGGTGGCGATGGCGCCAGCGGGCGGTGCGCGCGTCGGCCAGCGCGTGTACGCCATCGGCAACCCGCGCGGGCTGGAAAACACGCTGAGCGAAGGCCTGCTGTCGGGCCTGCGCGGCGGCGATGGCGAGGCGCGGCTGCTGCAGACCACGGCCGCCATCGCCCTCGGGTCGAGCGGCGGCGGGCTGTTCGACAGCGACGGTCGCCTGCTGGGCATCACCACTTTTTCCGCCCGCGACGGCGGCAACCTGAATTTCGCGATGCCGGCCGAGTTCCTGGCGGAACTGCCGGCGCGCGCCCAGGCGCAGTTGGCGGCGCGGGCCAGCGAACCCGAAGGCGCCGCCCGCCGTCGCGTCGGCGTGGCGCTGGCGGAGCCACTGCGCGCCGGTGACGCGCTCGAATACGTGCGCACCGACCGTCTCACCGGCAACCGCACGCCGGTGATCTACCGCGTGGACCGGGTCCAGGGCGACGAGGTGTCGTTCAACGCCGGCAGCCGGATCGAGAAGACCAACGGGCAGGTGGTGTCCATCACGTCGCCAGCCGGTGGCCTGTTCGACACCGCATCGCCGCCGGGCGGCTGGGCCTTGCGCAAGGACGATATCCAGCCCGGCATGCGTTGGCAGCTCGACTACGTGACGACCACCGGCGACCGGCTGCGGCACGAACTCACCGCCTCGGTGGGCGGCGAGCACACGATGCGCGTGGACGGCATGGAGTTGAACGTGATGCGCATCGGTTATGAGGGTTGGATCTTTGCCTCCAGCACCACCAGCCTGCCGCTGACCGGTGCCAGTACGCGCTTTCGGGGCGCCGCCTGGTACAGCCCCGAACTGGGTCGGATCGTCCGTTTCGAGGGCGAATACCAGCGTGGGGTCTCCTCGGGGGCCAACGAGAGCCTGGAGCTGGTCCGCATCCAGCGCTGAGGCCCCCGGAAGCCCGGAAATTGGCCGTTTGGCCATTTCTTCATATAATCGCGGGCTTCGCAGCGTTTTTGTAGCCCCGCGGCGAAGGCATGCCAGCCCCCTTTCATTGGGCGGGCGGGCATGAAAACCCACCTAAGAGATTCCCAGCAGAGGAACGCCGACCGTGGAAAAGGGCTCGCCAAACCCTCTTTTGAAGAGAAAAACTCATGACCAAAACGTTCAGCGCCAAGCCCGCTGACGTGACGCACGAGTGGTTTGTGATTGACGCGACCGACAAGGTCCTCGGACGAGTAGCCAGCGAAGTTGCTCTCCGTTTGCGCGGCAAACACAAGGCCATTTACACGCCTCACGTCGATACCGGTGACTACATCGTCATCATCAACGCCGCGCAACTGCGCGTCACCGGCGCCAAGTCGATCGACAAGGTGTACTACCGTCACTCGGGCTACCCGGGCGGTATCACGGCGACGAACTTCCGCGACATGCAGAACAAGTTCCCGGGCCGTGCCCTGGAAAAGGCTGTCAAGGGCATGCTGCCCAAGGGCCCGCTTGGTTACGCGATGATCAAGAAACTCAAGGTGTACGGTGGCGCTGAGCACCCGCATACCGCCCAACAGCCCAAAGTGCTGGAACTGTAAGGAGCCTTGAGAATGATTGGTGAATGGAACAATGGCACCGGCCGTCGCAAATCCAGCGTCGCCCGTGTGTTTCTGAAAAAAGGCACCGGCAAGATCACGGTCAACGGCAAGGACATCCAAGCGTTCTTCGGCCGTGAAACCTCGATCATGATCGCCAAGCAGCCCCTGGCGCTGACCAACAACCTCGAAGCTTTCGACGTGATGGTCAACGTGAACGGCGGCGGCGAATCGGGTCAAGCCGGCGCCACGCGCCACGGCATCACCCGTGCCCTGATCGACTACGACGCAACGCTCAAGCCCGTCCTGAGCCAAGCCGGCTTCGTGACGCGCGACGCGCGTGAAGTCGAACGTAAGAAGGTCGGTCTGCACTCCGCCCGTCGCCGCAAGCAGTTCAGCAAGCGCTGATCCCCTGCTCGTTGCGAGACAAGAAGCCGCCCTCGGGCGGCTTTTTCGTGGCCGCGTCCCCCAGGCACCCTTGGCGGATGCGGCGTTCGACCCCACTTGCGATGGGTGCTCGCCACAGTCGGCCTGCCGAAAATGCGGCATTGCAGTAGCATCCGTCCCATTGGCCGCCCAAGCGGCCCCCCAAGGAGTTTCACCCCATGAGCGCTGTTGCCGAAAACATCCAGACCCAGATGCCCGAGCCGATCGTCTTCACCGACAGCGCGGCCGCCAAGGTCGCCGACCTGATCGCCGAAGAAGGCAATCCCGACCTGAAGCTACGCGTGTTCGTGCAGGGCGGCGGGTGCTCGGGCTTCCAGTACGGTTTCACCTTCGACGAGATCACCAACGAAGACGACACCACCATGACCAAGAACGGTGTGTCGCTGCTGATCGATGCCATGAGCTACCAGTACCTGCTCGGCGCCGAGATCGACTACAAGGAAGACCTGCAGGGCGCCCAGTTCGTGATCAAGAACCCGAACGCCACCAGCACCTGCGGCTGCGGTTCCAGCTTCTCGGCCTGATGCCTGGATGCTGCTGACCAGCCCCCTCGAAAAAGCCGCCTCCGGGCGGCTTTTTGCTGCCTGTCGTTTTCCTGCTGAGTCCACGCCTTCCCGATGAGCCCCGGAACCGCCGTCCCCGTCGATCCCTCCCGCAAGAGCCTGCTGTGGCTCGTGGCCGTCGGCTTTTTCATGCAGACGCTCGACGCCACCATCATCAACACCGCGCTGCCCGCGATGGCCGCCAGCCTGGGCGAGAGCCCGCTGCGCATGCAGTCGGTGGTGGTGGCCTACGCGCTCACGATGGCGATGCTGATCCCGGCCTCGGGCTGGATCGCCGACCGCTTCGGCACGCGGCGCATCTTCTTCTGCGCCATCGTGCTGTTCGCCGCCGGCTCGGTGCTGTGCGCGCTCTCGCAGGGGCTGGGGCAGCTTGTGGCGGCGCGGGTGGTGCAGGGCCTGGGCGGGGCGTTGCTGCTGCCTGTGGGGCGTTTGGCGCTGCTGCGCACGGTGCCGCGCGGCGAGTTCCTGCAGGCGATGAGCTTCGTGGCCATTCCGGGGCTCATCGGGCCGCTGCTGGGGCCCACGCTGGGTGGCTGGCTGGTGCAGTACGCCTCCTGGCACTGGATCTTCCTGATCAACGTGCCGGTGGGTCTGGCAGGCTGCATCGCCACGCTGCGCTACATGCCGGACCTGCGCGGCGCCATTCAAAAGCGCTTCGACAGCGTGGGCTACGCGCTGCTGGCCTTCGGCATGGTGGCGATCTCGCTGGCGGTCGATGGCGTCTCGGGGCTCGGGCTGCGCCAGGGCGGGGTGATGGCGGTGCTGATCTTCGGTTTCGCCGCCGTGGTCGCCTACTGGCTGCGCGCGGCGCGCACGCCCGAGCCGCTGTTCTCGCCCGCGCTGTTCGGCATTCCGACGCTGAGCATCGGCCTGTTGGGCAACCTGTTCTCGCGCCTGGGCAGCAGCTGCATGCCCTTCCTGGTGCCGCTGCTGCTGCAGGTGTCGATGGGTTATTCGCCGGTGCGCGCCGGGCTGATGATGCTGCCGGTGGCGCTGGCCGGCATGGCGATGAAGCGCTTTGCCACGCCGTTGATCACGCGCCACGGCTACCGCCGCGTGCTGGTGGCCAACACGGTGCTGGTCGGCTGCACCATGGCCAGCTTCGGCCTCACGGCGCCGGGGCAGCCGCTGGCGCTGCACCTGCTGCAGCTGCTGGTGTTCGGCGCGGTCAACTCGCTGCAGTTCACGGCGATGAACACGATCACCCTGAAGGACCTCGATGGCGGCATGGCCAGCAGCGGCAACAGCCTGCTGTCGATGGTGCAGATGCTGGCGATGAGCCTGGGCGTGGCCGCGGCGGGCGCGGTGCTGGCGGGTTACAACGGCGTGTTCGGCACGGCAACGCCAGTGCAGACGCTCGACGCGTTTCAGGCCACGTTCGCGACGATGGGGCTCATCACGGTGGCTTCTGCGCTGATCTTCTGGCATTTGCCCGCGGAAGTGCGGGCGGCGCAGCCCGCGCAGCCGGAAGTCTCCGGCCAGGGCTGACGGGTTTCAGGCGGGGTAGATCGCGCCGAGCACCCGCGCCCCGCGCGCGCCGGTCACGCTCGCGAGGTTGCCGGGTTCGCGCCGCACGGTGCGCCGGGCCAGCCACGCGAAGGCGGCTGCCTCGACCTGCTGGGGCGGCAGGCCGTGGTCAGACGACGCCTGCACCTGCACGCCGGGCAGCAGGGCGCGCAGGCGAGCCATGAGATGGTCGTTGAGCGCGCCGCCGCCGCAGACGATCAGCAAGATGCTCTCTTTTTGATAGCTGGTCAAAGCTGCCGCGCAGGTGCTCGCAGTCAGCTCAGCCAGCGTGGCCTGCACGTCAACAGGCGACCAGGTGGCCGTACCCAGATGGCCGGCCAGCCAGTCCGGATGGAATAAATCGCGCCCCGTGCTCTTCGGCGGCGCCTTGGCGAAATACGGTTCAGCCTGCAATCGGGCGAGCAGCTCGGGCAGCACGCGCCCGCTGGCCGCCCACTGGCCGCCCCGGTCGAAGGGCTGGCCGAGGTGGCGCTGGCACCAGTGGTCCATCAGCGCGTTGGCGGGGCCGCAATCGAAGCCCAGCAGGGGCGCAGTGCCCGCCGGCGCGTTCGTGGCGGGCAGCAGGCTCAGGTTGGAGATGCCGCCGAGGTTCAGCACCGCGACGGGCGCGTCGGGCCGGGCGAACAGCGCCTGGTGAAAGGCCGGCACCAGCGGGGCGCCCTGGCCGCCGGCCGCGAGGTCGCGGCTGCGGAAGTCGGCGACCACGTCGATGCCGCTCAGTTCGGCCAGCAGCGAGGGGTTGTTGATCTGCAGCGTGTAGCCGGTGCCGTCGAAGTCGAGCGGCCGGTGGCGCACGGTCTGGCCGTGGGCGCCGATGGCGGTGACGGCTTTCGGGGCGGTGCCGGTGCTGGCCAGCAGCTGCGCGACCACGTCGGCATACACCCGCGCCAGGCCGTTGCCGGCCAGGGCCGCGCGGTGCAGTTCGTTGTCGCCGGGGGTATTGAGCGCCATCAGCTCGGCGCGCAGCGGGGCGGGAAAGTCGGCGCTGGCGTGGCCGATCACCGCGAGGTGGCCGCTGTCGGAAAAATCGGCAATGACGCCGTCGACCCCGTCGAGCGAGGTGCCCGACATCAGGCCGATGAAGCGTTGCTGCGGCTGCTGCGGTGCGGCGGCCATGCCCAGGGGAGCGAGGCTCAGTCGGCGCTGGCCTGGATCACCGAGAAGGCGGCAGCCAGCTCGGTGCGGGCGCCCACGGCGATGCGTTCGAAGGCCGGACGCAGGGCCGCGGTGATCGGTGCGCCGCCTTCTTGCGCGATCGTGGTCGGGTCCTGGTAGGCCCCGCCGACGCGGTATTCGAAGTGCAGGTGCGGACCGGTGGCCCAGCCGGTCGAGCCGACGGCGCCGATGGTCTGGCCCTGGCTCACGCTCTCGCCGGCTTTTACGTTGATGCGGCTCAGGTGCGCGTAGGCCGTTTGCTGGTTGTTGCGGTGGTTGATGATGACGATGTTGCCGTAGCCGCTCTGCGTGCCGGCGAAGTCGACCGTGCCATCACCGACCGTGCGCACGGCGGTGCCCGTGGGCGCCGCGTAGTCGATGCCGTTGTGCTGGCGCCAGCTGTTCAAGATCGGGTGCATGCGCATCGCGAAGCCGCTGGACACGCGCGAGAACTCGACCGGCGTGGCCAGGTAGGCCTTGCGCAGGCTGTCGCCGTTCGGGCGGTAGTAGCTGCCCTTCTGGCCCGCGCCCGGGGGCTGGAACCAGACCGCCTGATGAATCTTGCCGTTGTTCTCGAACTCGGCCGAGAGCACGCGGCCGCTGCGCAGCGCCTGGCCGTCGGCTTCGAAGGTCTCGTAGACCACGGCGAAGCGGTCGCCCTTGCGCAGCGAGCGCACGTCGACGTCGCCCGCGAAGATGTCGGCCAGTTGGCTCGCCACGGCGTCGGGAATGCGCGAGTCGTCGGTGGCGGCGAACAGCGAGCTGCGGATGATGCCGCTGGCCAGGCGCGTGCCCGGCGTCAGCATGTCGCGCTCGGTGCGGGCGACAAAACCGGTGGGCGTGCGCTCGACGACAAAACGCTTGAAGCCGCCGTCGGCATCGGGAATCCAGCGGGCGCTGAGCTTCTCGAGCTGGTTTTCCTGCGTGGCTTCGGCCGTCACGGTGCGGCCCACGCGCGCGAACAGCGCCATGCGCGCTTCGGCGTTGCCGCGCACGAAGGCAGTGGCGGCGGGGTCGGAAATGCCCAGGCGCTTCATCAGCCCCTCGGCCGTGTCGCTCGAACGCGAGACGTCGGTGCGGAACAGCGTGAAGCTGAAGTTCTCGAGCGACGCCGACTGGTCGGCGAAAGACACCGGCGCGGTGGCTTCGAGCACTTGCTGGATGGGGAGGTCGGACGCGTCGGGACCGAGCGAGGCGACCGCGAGGGTGCCGGCGCTGAGCAGCATCGCAGCGATCGCCGCGGTGATCTGCTTGGGGTACGTCCGGAATGTATAGGCCACGCGAGAAGCGAGAAGCTCCTCGGCGGCAAGAATGCCGTTGATCAAACTGTGGATTCCAACTCAGGTTCTGCAGGTCCGTGCTGCAAGGCCCAGTGCGTTCAGGGCGGCAGGAGACGGTGCGGAAAAAAGCGCCGCTTAGAATCCGGCGCTTGAAAGTCGGGCTGAGTATAGCTTCGGCCACCGGAAAAACCGCCAAAAAAGCCCATGAACGCCGAATCTGTTACATCCACCAGCCTCTCGGATGGTGTAAGACAAGCCCTCGAAATATCCCTCCGCGGCGCTGACGAACTGCTGCCGCAGGACGAATGGGTGAAGAAGCTCCAGAAGGCGGAAGCCTCCGGCAAGCCGCTGCGCATCAAGCTGGGCCTGGACCCGACCGCACCGGATATTCATATCGGACACACGGTGGTGCTCAACAAGATGCGCCAGCTCCAGGACCTGGGGCACCGCGTGATCTTCCTGATCGGCGACTTCACCTCGCTGATCGGCGACCCCTCCGGCCGCAACAGCACCCGCCCGCCGCTCACGGCCGAACAGATCCGCGCCAACGCCGAGACCTACTTCGCCCAGGCCAAGCTGGTGCTGGACGAGTCGAAGACCGAGATCCGCTACAACTCGGAGTGGAGCGACCCGCTGGGCGCGCGCGGCATGATCCAGCTGGCGGCCAAGTACACGGTGGCGCGCATGATGGAGCGCGACGACTTCAACAAGCGCTTCAAGGCCGGCCAGTCGATCTCGGTGCACGAGTTCCTGTACCCGCTGATGCAGGGCTACGACTCGGTGGCGCTCGAAAGCGACCTCGAACTGGGCGGCACGGACCAGAAGTTCAACCTGCTCGTCGGCCGTCATCTCCAGCAGGAATACGGCCAGGAGCCGCAGTGCATACTCACTATGCCGCTGCTCGAAGGGCTCGACGGCGTCGAGAAGATGTCCAAGAGCAAGGGCAACTACATCGGCATCAGCGAAGACGCCAACAGCATGTTCGCCAAGGTGCTGTCGATCTCCGACACGCTGATGTGGCGCTGGTACACGCTGCTGAGCTTCCAGTCGGTGGCGCAGATCGAGGCGCTCAAGGCCGAGATCGCCGGTGGCCGCAACCCGAAGGACGCCAAGGTCGCGCTGGCCAAGGAAATCACCGCGCGCTTCCACAGCGCGGCGGCGGCCGAGGCGGCGGAGCAGGACTTCATCAATCGCAGCAAGGGCGGCGTGCCCGACGAGATTCCCGAGGTGGCGCTGAGCGGTGCCCCGCTGGGCATCGGCCAGCTGCTCAAGCAGGCCAACCTGGCGTCGTCGTCGGGAGAGGGCAACCGCCTGATCGACGGCGGCGGCGTGCGGGTCGATTCGGTCGTGGTGTCCGACAAGGGCCTGAAACTGCCTGCGGGCAGTTATGTAGTGCAGGTCGGCAAGCGCAAATTTGCGCGGGTGACCCTGAGCTGATCGACAAAAAAGGCCCCTCGGGGCCTTTTTCAATGGGGGTCAGCAGCGCGGGGTCAGCGGACCTCGATGGTCACGCGCCGGTTGCGCGGCTCGTCCACGTCGTCGGCGGTCGGCACGGCCAGGTCGCGTTCGCCGCGGCCCACGGCCTCGATGCGGGCCGCCGGGAACTGGCGCTCCACGAAGAGCTGGGCCACTTCCTGTGCGCGGCGGCGCGACAGCTGGTCGTTCTGCTCGCCGGCACCCTTGGTGTCGGTGTGGCCGGTCACCACGATGTCGCCGCCGCTGCGGGCCAGCGCGGCGGTCAGGGCCTCCGTCATGATCTGCTGCGACGCCGCCGTGAGCGTGGCCGTGCCCACCTCGAAGAACACCGTGTAGCGCTGAGGAGGCGGCGGGCGCATGTCGAACAGGGGCTTGTTCTCGGCCTGGACCTTGGCCGCGTCGGCCTGGTCGACCACCGGTGCACCGCTCTTGCCCACTGCGGCCGTGGCGCGCTGGTAGGGCTTGGAGAGCACTTCTTCGCCGTCCTTGGCGCGCACCACCACGGCGGAGGGCGCGCCGTCAGCCTGGGGCAGCAGCACCACGCGCGTGCCCGGCGTGGAGCAGGCGGCTAGCAACAGGGCGACCGTGGTCGCAAGAAGAAGGGAGGAGCGGCGTAACAGTGTCTGCATCTTTTCAGGGTTGGCCGTCGGTCTGCACGATGAAGTCCGTGCCCCGAATGCCGATGGTGGCGGTCTGGGTTTCGACGCGCACGGCGTCGGGATTGGTCTTGCCGATGAGGCCGGTGATCATGCGCATCGAGCCGCGCAACAGCGACACGAGCATGCCGCCGTCGCGGGTGGTGCCGTCGAAGTGGAATTCCTTGAGGTCCATGCGCGAGGACGGGCCGACCATCAGCGTGGTGTTGTCGCGCAGCACGACGGCCGCCGACGAATCCGGGCCGGTCACGATGCGATCGACCGCGCCCAGCGCGTCGCCGGGGGCTGCGTTGCGCGTGGCGCCGGCGCCGTCGAGCAGCTGGACGCTGCCGCGCACCGACTTCACGAACCCGGCCTGCTGGGGCGCTGCTGCGGCTGCGGGCGCCGCAGCGGGTGCCTGGGCCTGGGCCAGGGTGGCTGCGCCGACGATGGCGAGCCCGAGGGCGGCGGTCAAAAAGTTCTTCATCATTTGCCTCTCTGTGACTGATTGCTTCGCAATGAGCGCAAATATTAAGGCGAAGGCGTTACATATGGTCACGCGGCTGATAATTCAGCCGATTCCTGCGACGTAATGCCCGCCCGCACAGGCCCTTTTTACCTGATCTTGTTCTTTCTGCATGACGTTGACCCCTAAAACGCTGCTTCGCGTCTCTGTCGGCGTGGCCCTGCTCACCATCCTCCTGAAGGGCTGGGCCGGCTACCTGACGAACTCGATGGGCCTGATCTCCGACGCCATGGAATCGTGCGTCAACCTCGCGAGCGCCATGTTCGCGCTGGCCATGGTGACCATCGCCGAGCGCCCGGCCGACGCGGACCATCCCTACGGCCACCACAAGGCCGAGTACTTCTCGTCGGGCTTCGAGGGCCTGCTGATCGTGGGCGCCGCCATCGCCATCCTCTGGGTGTCGGTGCTGCGGCTGATGGCGCCGCAACCGCTCGAGCAGCTGGGTTGGGGCCTGGCGCTGTCGGTGCTCAGTTCGTGCTTCAACGCGGCGCTGGCGTTGGCGCTGTTCCGCGCGGCGCGCGCGCACCGCTCCATCGCGCTGGAGGCCGACGGGCGCCACCTGATGACCGACGTCTGGACCTCGGTCGGCGTGCTGGTCGGCATCGTGGCCGTGCATTTCAGCGGCTGGCTCTGGCTCGACCCGCTGATCGCCATCGGCGTGGCGCTCAACATCGTGCGCGAGGGCTTCAAGCTCGTGTGGCGCTCGTCGCAAGGCCTCATGGACGAGGCGCTCGATGCCGAGACGCTCGCCACCGTGCGCGCCACGCTCGACGCCTTCGCCGCAAACCATGCCGAGGGCGACCGGCTGCGCTTCGACGACATGGTGACGCGCGGCGCCGGCCAGCGCCGCTTTGCCGACCTGCACATGCACGTGCCCGGCGACTGGACCCTGCAGCGGGCCGCCAACCTGCGCGACGAACTGGAACAGTCGCTCATGGACGCCGTGCCCGGCCTGCGCGTGACCATCCAACTGCTGCCGCTCACCATGGAAGCGCGCGCCACCCGACTCGAGGACCACCATTCATGAAAGCCGTGCTCCAGCGCGTGGCGCACGCGCGCGTCGACATCGCAGGCCAGACCGTCGGCGCCATCGAGGCCGGCCTGCTGGTGCTGCTGTGCGCCGAACGCGGCGACGTCGACAGCGTGGCCGACCGCCTGCTCGCCAAGATCCTCAAGCTGCGCATCTTCTCGGACGAGGCCGGCAAGATGAACCGCAGCGTGCAGGACATCGGCGGCGGCCTGCTGGTCGTGAGCCAGTTCACGCTGGCCGCCGACGTGAGCGGCGGCAACCGCCCCAGCTTCACGCTCGCAGCGCCGCCCGACGAAGGCCGGCGGCTCTACGACTACTTCGTGGCGCAGGCGCGCGGGGCGCACCCCGTGGTGGCGACTGGCGAATTCGGCGCCGACATGCAGGTGCACCTGCTGAACGACGGGCCGGTCACGATCCCGCTGCAGATGACGGCGTGAACGGCGCAGGGCGCAGCACGGCCTCCCACGCCACCTTGGGTTCGTCGTAGCGCAGCACGCGCACTTCTTCGAGGTGCTGCAGCGCCCAACCGTCGGCAAACAGTCGCTCGACTGCTGCGCGATCGAAGAAGCGCTTGGGGATGCCGTCCACCGTGTAGAAGAAATCTTCATCGCGCTCGCTGGCCGACGGGCCGCGCGCGCCGTGGTGCAGGTCGTTGACCGAGTTGAGGCGGCACAGCAGCACGCCGTCCGGCCGCAGCACGCGGTGGATGCGCTGCACCAGCGCCAGCGTCTCGTCCCACGCGAAGTAGTGCAGCGACAGGCTCGCAAGCACGGCGCCGACCGTGGCGCCCTGCGCCAGTGGCCACGCCTCGCGGAAATCGCCGCAGTGGAACTCGGCGCCCACCGGCACGCGTTGCCGCGCCTGCGCCAAGGCGTCGGACGACAACTCGATCGCCACCACGTCCAAGCCGGCTTCGACCAGCGTGGCGGTGTCGCGACCGGCTGCACATCCCAGTTCGAGCACCGGCCCCTCGCCGGCGCATTCGCGCAGCAGCGGCAGCCAGCGCGGCAACCAGGGATCGGTGTCCTGCACTGCCGCGGCCCCTGTCAGCGCCCGTACGGGCTGCGAATGCCCAGGCCCGCGAGGATCTCGATTTCGTACGCTTCCATCTCGTCCGCGTCGGCGTCGCTCGTCTCGTGGTCCCAGCCCTGCGCGTGCAGCGTGCCGTGCACCAGCAGGTGCGCGTAGTGCGCGGCGAGGGTCTTACGGTTTTCCTTGGCCTCGCGTGCCACCACGGGCGCGCACAGCACCAGGTCGGCCATCACGACCGGGCCTTGCGCATAGTCGAAGGTGAGCACGTTGGTGGCGTAGTCCTTGCCGCGGAACTCGCGGTTCAGGCGCTGGCCTTCTTCGGCATCGACGATGCGCACGGTGATCTCGCCGTCGATGTCGAGTGCGTGGCGAATCCAGCGGTTCACGCTGTGGCGCGGCAGCGCGGCGCGGTGGCGCTCCACGCCCTTGAAGCGGCCGAACTGCAGCGACAGCGACAGGGCGGGAAGCAACGAGGCCGCCATCTCAGTGGCCTCCCGCGCGCTTGCGCTGGCCGTCGTAGGCATCGACGATCTTCGCCACCAGCGGGTGGCGCACCACGTCCGCGCTCGTGAAGTGCGTGATGGCGATGCCGGACACGCGCTTGAGCACGCGCTCGGCGTCGATCAGGCCGCTCAACTGCTGCTTGGGCAGGTCGATCTGGCTCACGTCGCCCGTCACCACCGCCTTGGCGCCGAAGCCGATGCGCGTGAGGAACATCTTCATCTGTTCCACCGAGGTGTTCTGCGCCTCGTCGAGGATCACGAAGGCGTTGTTCAGCGTGCGCCCGCGCATGAAGGCCAGCGGCGCGATCTCGAGCACGTTGCGCTCGAAGGCCTTCTGCACCTTCTCGTAGCCCATGAGGTCGTACAGCGCGTCGTACAGCGGGCGCAGGTAGGGGTCGACCTTCTGCGTCAGGTCGCCCGGCAGAAAGCCCAGGCGCTCGCCCGCTTCGACGGCCGGGCGCGTGAGCACGATGCGCTGCACCGCCGCGCGCTCCAGCGCATCGACCGCGCAGGCCACCGCCAGGTAGGTCTTGCCGGTGCCGGCCGGGCCGATGCCGAAGGTGATGTCGTGCTTGGCGATGTTGTCCAGGTACAGCGCCTGCGTGGGCGTGCGCGCGCGCAGGTCGGCGCGGCGCGTGACGAGCATGGCCGCGTCCTCGTCGCTCATCGAGCCGTCGCCGGCCAGCGTGAGCTGCACCACGGCCGGGTCGATGGCGCGCTGGGCGATCTCGTACAGCGCCTGCAGCACGTCCATGGCCCGCTGCGCGGTGGCCTTGGGGCCGTCGACCTTGAACTGCTCGTGGCGGTGCGCGATCTTCACGCCCAGGGCGTCCTCGATGCGGCGCAGATGCGCGTCCAGCGGGCCGCACAGGTGGCCGAGGCGCGAATTGTTCAGGGGGGTAAAGGTGTGTCGCAGAATCACGCCGGACATTTCAAGGAAAAAGGGCACCCATGATAGGCAAACTGACCGGCACGCTGGCAGAGCGGAATCCCCCGCAGGTGGTGGTGGACTGCAACGGCGTCGGCTATGAGGTCGATGTGCCGATGAGCACGTTCTACAACCTGCCGAACGTCGGCGCGAAGGTGTCGCTGCTCACGCACTTCGTCGTGCGCGAAGACGCGCAGATTCTCTACGGCTTCGGCACCGCCGAGGAGCGGGCGGCCTTCCGCCAGCTCATCAAGATCACCGGCGTGGGCCCGCGCACCGCGCTGGGCCTGCTCTCGGGCATGAGCGTGGGCGAGCTGGCGCAGGCCATCACCACGCAGGAGCTGGGCCGGCTCGTGAAGATCCCGGGCATCGGCAAGAAGACCGCCGAGCGGCTGCTGCTGGAGCTCAAGGGCAAGCTGGGCGCCGACATCGGCCTGCCGGCGCATGCCGCGTCCGACGCGCAGGCCGACATCCTGCAGGCGCTGGTGGCGCTGGGCTACAGCGACAAGGAAGCCGCGCTCGCGCTGAAGGCGCTGCCGAACGATGCGAGCGTGAGCGACGGCATCAAGATGGCACTGAAAGCCCTGGCGAAGTAACCGCGGGCCATCGAAGGCAGGCACGACATGCCGAACTGCGACTTCTACGCCACGCCCGAAGACCACGAGGGCGTGCTCACGTGGCTGCTGGCCGAAGGCAGCTGCGAGGTCCATGAACTGGGCTCCGACTTCGGTCAGCCCCTGAAACGCTTCCATTCGGCCGCCGAGGTGCTGGCGCAGTTCGAGCGGCGCTACCCCAATGGCAGGAAGTGGCGCGCGGTGCACCTGCAGCTTTACGTGCGCGGGGCAGGGCCGCCTTTTGCGCCTCGCCGCGTGGCGCTCGACCCGAAGGCCTGCGATGGCGCCACCTTCCGCTATAGCGCCGACGGCTGGGGCCTGGTGCAGTTGTACCTGGCCGCGCTGTCGGAGGGCGACGCGCGGCTCGAGGACTCCCACACCAACCACAACACACTGAAGCGTGCCCAGGCCTGGTCGGGCACGGTGAGCGAGATGGGCGACGTCGGCGCCTGGGACTTCGGCAAGATCACCGCCTTCTCGTCGCGCCTGAACCGCGAGATCCGCAAGCAGGGCGTGGCAAAGATCGGCAGCCGAGCCATACTGCCGGGCGCGCTCACGCTGTGGAAGTCCGGGGTGGCCCTGGGCCCCTGGAAGCCCGGCGAGCATGTGTTGCAAGGAGACACCCCGTGAGCGCTTCCTCTTTCGCCCCGCTGCCTGCAAGCATGACCGGCGGCCCCCTCACGCCGCTGATGCGCGCCGAGATGCCGTTCGAGCTCGTCGGCCCGCGCCTGCAGGCCGTGTGCGGCAACTTCACGCCCGTGCCCATGCCGCGCCAGCAGACCGTGTCGGGCGGCATCGAGGTGCGGCGCGCCGGCGGGGTCGATGTGGCGCTCATCGGCCAGAACCTGCAGCGCGTGCACCGCGATGCGCAGGCGATCCGGCGCGACGACCGCGAACATTTCTTTCTCGTGTTCCAAGATCACGGCGGTGCACTCATGTGCCAGGGCGCGCAGCAGATCGCGGTGCAGGCCGGCGACATCGTGCTGATCGATTCGGCGCGGCCCTCGGAATTCGTCTACGACGGCGCCAGCTCGCAGCAGGTGTCGGTGCACCTGCCGCGCGCCGACATGCTCGCGCGCTTCGGCCCCACGCTGCAGGGCGGCGTGTGCGTGCGGCGCGGCGACGCGCTGGGCTTTGCGATGCGCGCCATCCTGGCGCGCATGCTCGACAGCGGGCAGTCCGACGACGACCACCTCGTGGAGGCCTTTCTCGGCGTGTTCGGCTCGGTGCTGGTCGAGCGCGCGCGGCAGGCGCCCGCGCTGCTGTCGCGCAATGCCGGCGAGGGCGTGCTGCGCCGCGCGATGGACCATGTGGCGCTGCAGTTCCACGACCCGGCCTTTCACGCGGGCGAACTGGCGCGGCACCTGGGCGTGTCGCCGCGGCTGCTGCAGCGGGCCTTCGAGGCACTGGGCGTTTCGCCGAGCCGCCACATCCTCGACACCCGGCTGGCGGCGGCACGCGCCGCGCTCGATGCCGCAGCCCGCCGCGGCGGGCCTGCGCCGGCCATCGCCGAGGTCGCCTACGACTGCGGCTTCAACGACCTGTCGTTCTTCTACCGCGAGTTCCGCAAGCGCCACGGCGTGCCGCCGGGGCGTCTGGCGCTTGGACCACTGACGCACTGACGCCTGAGTCCATTCGCTGACGTCTGGCTCCAAGACGCCGGCCCCTGCTTTTCCTACATTGACCTGGCGCGCCCGCCCTGCGGCGGCGCGTTCCAGCGTCAACCTACAAGGACAAAGCAATGCAAGAGACAAGAATGACGATCGGCGGTCGCGCAGTGCCAGGCACGGCTTCCTTCGAAGTGCGCAACCCCGCCAACGGCCAGGTGATCGGCACCGCGCCGAACGGTTCGCGCGACGACCTCGCCGCCGCCGTGGCCGCCGCGCAGAAAGCCTTCACGAGCTGGTCGCGCAAGTCCGACGACGAACTGGCCGCCGCCTGCCGCGCCGTGACCGAGAAGATCGGCGCGCACGCCGAAGAGCTGGCGCGCCTGCTCACGCTGGAGCAGGGCAAGCCGCTCAACGGCCTGGGTTCGCGCTGGGAGCTGGGCGGCGCCGCGGCCTGGGCCGGCGCCACGGCGGCGCTGTCGCTGCCGCCGCGCGTGCTGCAGGACAACGCGCAGGGCCACGTCGAGATCTTCCGCAAGCCCGTGGGCGTGGTCGGATCGATCACGCCGTGGAATTTTCCCGTGCTGATCGCCGTGTGGCACGTGCTGCCGGCGCTGCGCACGGGCAACACGGTCGTCATCAAGCCCTCGCCGTACACGCCGTTGGCCACGCTGCGCTTTGTCGAGCTGCTCAACGAGGTGCTGCCCGAAGGCGTGGTCAACAGCGTGAGCTGCGACGACCGCACCTCGAACCTCGGCGCTGACATGGCGAGCGACCCCGTCATCCGCAAGATCGTGTTCACCGGCTCCTGCGCCACCGGCAAGAAGGTGATGCAGTCGGCCGCCAGCACCATGAAGCGGCTCACGCTCGAACTCGGCGGCAACGACGCCGGCATCGTGCTGCCCGACGCCGACCCCAAGGCCATCGCCGAAGGCCTGTTCTGGGGCGCGTTCCTCAACAACGGCCAGACCTGCGCGGCCATGAAGCGGCTGTACGTGCATGCGAGCATTCACGACGACGTGTGCGAGCACCTCGCAGCCTTTGCCAAGCAGGTGCCGATGGGCGAGGGCATGGACGAGAAGAACGTGCTCGGCCCGGTGCAGAACCGCATGCAGTTCGACAAGGTCGCGCGCCTCGTGGCCGATGCCAAGACCAAGGGCCAGCTGCTCACCGGCGGCGAGCCCGGCGAGGGCCTGTTCTTCCCCGCGACGATCGTTGCGGGCCTGAAGAACGGCGATGCGCTGGTCGACGAAGAACAGTTCGGTCCCGCGCTGCCCATCATTCGCTACACCGACGTCGAAGAAGCGATCCGCGCCGCCAACGACAGCGAGAACGGCCTCGGCGGTTCCGTGTGGTCGAAGGACATCGAACACGCCAAGCGCATCGCGTCACGCCTGGAGTGCGGCTCGGTGTGGATCAACAAGCACGGCGCCATCCAGCCCAACGCGCCCTTCGGCGGCGTGAAGGCCTCGGGGCTCGGCGTGGAGTTCGCGGAAGAAGGGCTGAAGGAGTACACCGACGCGCAGGTGATCTTCTCCTGACGCCCTGTTGAGCGTGGCATGCGCCACGCTCAACAGGCTAGGTGCGCAGCGCGGCGGTCAGTGCGCCGAGCAGCGCATCTGTCTCGACCAGGCTCGGTGGATGGATCGGCGCCGGCCACGTGCTGTGGAGCGCGACCACGAGCCGTTCCTTCGGATGGATGTAGATCTGCTGGCCGAAGATGCCGAGCGCGGCGAACAGGCCGCCGTCGAGCTCGGGCAGTGCCTTCGCGCCGGTCGGGAAGGTCCACCACTGGTAGCCGTACCCCATCGGTTCGAAGCCCGCGAGCGTGCCGGGCGCGAGGTGGCTGGCCGCATCGACGCGCGTGGCGTCGGCCACCCAGCCGTCGGGCAGCACCTGCTGGCCGCCGGCCACGCCGCCGCCGAGCACGAACAGGCCGAAGCGCCCGAAGTCGCGCAGCGTGGCGTTCACGCCGCTGCCGGTGAACTCCTGGCCATCGACCGCATCGAGCTGCCAGTAGGCATCGGCCTCCATGCCGAAGGGCGCCCAGATTTTTTGCGAGAGGTAGTCGCTGATCGGCCGGCGGATCGCGCTGGCCAAAATCTCGCCGACGAGGCAGGTCTCGCCGGTGCTGTAGTTGAAGCGCGTGCCCGCCGGTGCCACGCGCGGGCGCTGCGCCATGAACTTCAACACCGCACCCTTTTCCTGCGTGAGCTGAACACGAAGCAGCTGCCGCCGGTCGGAGTCGGCATCGAGGTAGTCCTCGTTCCAGGCCACGCCCGAGCTCATTTGCAGCACCTGCTTCACCGTGACTTCGTCATACGCCGAGCCGCGCAGCGCGGGCAGGTAGCGCACGACCGGGTCGTCGAGGCTGGCGATGTGACCATCTTTCACAGCCGCGCCGACCAGCGTGGAGGTCAGCGATTTCGCGACCGAGAACGACAGCCACTTCGTCGCCGCGCCGTTGCCCATGGCGTAGCGCTCGAGCACGACGTGCCCGTCCTTGAGCACCAGCAGCCCGGCTGTGTGGTTGCGCGCCATGAAGCCATCGACGCCGAAGCGCTGCGCATCGACGGGCCTGCCCTCCGGCAGCGGATGCACGTGCGTGCCGCGCCGGATCGCGCGCGTCGCGTAGAGCCGGTCCATGTGGCGGTAGGTCGGCGCCTGCAGCGCGGGCGGCAGCGTCATCAGGTTGTCGTAGCGGCCGATGGCCGCGTCGTTCGCTGCTGTCATTTCGCAGCCGGCCGGTTCAGCCCCAGCGTCGGCGTCTCGTCGAAGAAGTTCCACGGTTTGAGCAGCGCATGCACCCACTCGGTCGGCATGATCGGCCACTCCTCGGCGCGCGCGACGTGCGTGGTGCCGGTGGTGAGCCACACCACGTTGTCGGTGTTCACGATCTCCTGGTTGTCGGCCGTGAACTGGCCCAGGCCGGTGTCCTTGTTCGAGCGGTTCGGGTACTTGCCTTCAGGGAACAGTTCTTCGGGGTCGTAGCGCGTCACCCAGAGCTGGCGGTCCATGAAGCTCAGGCGGTGGTTGATCCACTCGTCCTTCGCGAAGTTCGCGCCCTTGGCAATCGGGTGCGTGCCGCCCGCGTACGGCACCAGCTGGTACGACACCGGGTTGCCGACCTTGTTGTTGCGCGACGGGTTGCTCAGCAGGCGGATGGTCGAGGGGTCGAACTTCTGCGCCGCCTGCTGCTCGGTGCGCACCGTGCGCTGCACCGTCTGCATGGTGCTGGTGCGCGGGCCGCCGCGCGTGTTGGGCAGCACCACGGGGTCGACCTCGGTGAGCGTGTTCTGCTCGCCGTCCACATCGAGGTCGAGGCGGAAGTTGTAGATGTGCTGGTGCGTGGTGCCGACGATGTGGTGGTCCAGCAGCGTGCCGTAGCGCGTGTCTTCGGCGGCCGTCGGGTCCTGCATGGTGCGCGCCTTCACGCCCTTGACGGCCTCGATGCCGGTGGCGCCGGCGTGGATGCCGATGGTGCCGTTCTCGGCGAACACCCAGTCGAACAGGTAGTCGTAGTTGCCCACCGTGCTGATCCAGCGCACCACCAGCTCGCGCCGCTCGGTGCTGATGTTGGGCTTGCCCATTTCCTGGTGCTTGAACTCGGGGTCGGCATAGCGTTCGAAGACGGCGATGGCGCGCGGCACCTTGGTGGGGGCGCCGGTGTAGTCGGCCAGCGTGGCGTCCAGCAGCACGGCGTTCTGCGGCGCGTCTTTGTTCGGCTCGATGGGCGAGGTGAGCGTGCCCATGCCGTACTCGCCCGAGTCGAGGTACGCCTTGAAGTACCAGCCGGTGTCGGGGTCGCCGTAGGGCACGATCATGCCGCCCAGCGAGCCTTCGTACATCACCTTGCGCTTGGTGCCCTTGTCGTTGTACGTGACGGTGGACAGCACGAGGCCCACGCGCGAGTCGAGCCGCACATGGAAGTCCCAGTTGCGCCAGTGCATCGTGTGGCCGGTGATCGTGTAGTTCTTGCCCTCGGGCTCGGTGATCTCCAGCGGCTTGGGCGCGGGCGTGGCCGCGCGGTCGCGCCCGTCGTAGGGCGTGGGCTTGAGCGGCACGGGCACCAGGCCGCCGTCCTCGATCTTGATGACCTTCTTCTGTTCGAGGTCGACCACCGCCACCAGCCCCTCGATGGGGTGGGCCCAGTAGTTGCCGTCGCCCACGTCCAGGTAGCTCACCACCTTCAGCAAGCGGTCTTCCTGGCGCAGCGAATCCTTGCCGTCGAAGTAGCCCACGGTGAGCGGCGTGGCGACCACTTTTTTCACGTCGTCGATGCCGCGCGTGGCGAGCGCACGGGCGTAGTCGGGGCTGGCCTCGATGGCGGTCTGCACGGTGGCGAAGTCGTCCAGCAGCACCATGCCGTGCGCGCCCTCGATGGGCTTCCACGCGGTGAGCGTGCGCGCCGCGAGATCGACCGTGCCCTCGATGACCTTCTTGCCGTCGAGCGCCACGAACGCCGCCTGGCGCGGCGCGCGCACGGGCTGGCCGGTGAGCGCGAAGTTCCAGACCTCGTCCTTGGGCGGGCGCTTCACGCTGATCTCGGTGAAGCGCAGGCCGGTCTTGTAGCGCCCCGAGGCCTTGAGCACCGCGAGTGCAGTCTGGATCTCGGCCTCGGTGAGCGGGTTCAGCGGGTTGGGCACGCGCTCGACCACGAAGGTGGTGTCCAGGCTGGACTGGAACACCTGGTTCACGAAATCGTGCGGCACGTAGGCCGCGCCCTTGCGCATCGTCACGGGCACGTCGAGCTGCATCGGCTGGCCGTTGACCAGCGCCGTCTTCGAGCCGGGCTTCAGGCGCACCAGCGTGCCGTTGCGCGCCACGGTGAACACGTTGGCAAAGCTGTCCCAGCGCAGCGTGCCGCCGAAGTCTTCCACCGTTTTCTTGAGCGGCACCATGTGGGCCGCGCCGCCGTGGGCCCGGGCCGGCTCAGTGCTCAGGGTGCCCAGGGCGAGCGCCAAAGCGGTGGCCAGGGCGGTGCCCAGGAGACGCCGCGCGGCCCCGCGGACCGGCGTTCGGTGGAAACTGCTGCGCATGGCTGCATCCTTCTTCGCGTGTTGTGGTGGACAACCGCGAAGTTAAGAGCGCTGCCGGCGCAGGCGTTATCAAGATTTGGCAAACCATCGCGCGCGCGTGGCCGATGGCAGTTCGCCGAACAGGCGCGCGTAGTCGATGGCAAAGCGCGACAGGTGCCAGAAGCCCCAGCGCGCGGCGATGTCGCCGATGGTGTCGCCGCGGCAGGCCTGCATCTCGCAGCGCACGCGGTTCAGGCGCATCACGCGCAGGTAGGTGACGGGGCTCAGGTGCAGCACGTCCTCGAAGGCGTACTGCAGCGAGCGGCGCGACACGCCCGTGGCCGCGCACAGGTCGGGCACGCTGATGGGCTCGTCGGCGTGCGCCTGCATGTACTCGCGCGCCTTCGCCACGATGTGGCGGCGCGCCGCCGAGCTGGCGGGCAGCCGGGCCTCGAAGGCCTCCGAGCCCATGCACTGCAGCACCGCGTCGGCCAGCGACAGCGACAGCATGTGGCGCGCGGCCGGCTGCTCCAGCTGCGCGAGGTTGTCGCGCGCCAGCGACAGGGCGGCGCCCAGCAGGCGGGTGAAAGCGGTCTCGTCGAAGCCGGGGTGCTGCACCGGCGCGGGCACCGGCATGCGCAGCGCGAAGTCGGGGCCGAACAGCGTGGCGGCCAGGTCGGCCAGCGGCTCGGTGTCGACGCACACGGCCATCAGGTCCATGCCGGCACCGGCCAGCAGCTCGAACTCGCGCTGCGGCGACAGCGCAATGAGCCGCCGCCCGTCCAGGTCATGGCCGCAGTACCAGCTGCCCGGGGCCGTCACGTCGATCACGGCCAGGCACAGCGCGCCCGGTCGGCCGAGGCCGTGCTGCAGCACTGTCTGGTTGGCGTGTTCGTGGAACACCTGCACGAAATCCAGGTGCAGGTCTTCGGACAGCCCCTCGAAGCGGCCGTTCGACAGCTGCTCGTAGTGCTGCTTCCAGCTGCCCACGCCCGAGGCTTGGGCCTGGGCTTCGGCGGTGAGTTGTCGGCTGAAATGAAGAAGCTCGGTCATGGTGCGCGCTGGCGCAGTTGCCATCGCCCAGCCGATGAGCAGAAACCGTGCCTGTCAGCGCGCAGTGTGTGGGAAGCGCCGCCGGCCGACCACGTTGCTAACCCTTGGTCAGGCCGGCGCGGGCGGTCATTCGAGCGTCAGGCCGATGTCCTTCACCAGCGCGCCCCAGTCCCGCAGGTCGTTCCGGATGGTGGTGGCGAACTGCTCGGGCGTGTTCTGCGGCAGGTCGTTGAAGTTCAGCTCGTACATGCGGCGCACCACCGCCGGGTCGCGCAGCACCTGGTTCACGGCCTCGTTGAGCTTCTTCACGATGGCCGGCGGCGTCTTGGCTGGCGCCATCAGGCCGTACCAGGCGTAGGTGGTGAAGGGGTAGCCGCTCTCGGTCATGGTCGGCACGTCGGGCAGCATGGGGATGCGCGACGGGCCGCTGTTGGCCAGCGCCCGGATGCGGCCGGCACGCACGATCTCCACGGTCGAGGAGATGTCGGCAAAGGCCGCATCGACCTGGCCGCCCACCAGGTCCTGCACGCAGGGGCCGCTGCCCTTGTAGGGCACGTGCGTCATCACGAGGCCGGCCTGCTTCTTGAGGCTTTCCATCGCCAGGTGGCCGCCCGAGCCGTTGCCCCACGAGCAGTAGCTGAGCTTGTCGGGGCGCGCCTTGGCGTAGGCGACGAACTCCTGGATCGTCTTCACCGGCAGGTCCTTGCGCACCACCAGCAGGTTGCCGCCGCGCCCGACCTGCGCGATCGGCACGAAGTCTTTCAGCGGGTCGTAGGGCAGCTTCTTGTAGAGGCTGGGGTTCACCACCATCGTTGCGGCGTAGGTGAACAGCAGCCGGTAGCCGTCGGGCGTGGAACGCGCCACCACCTCGCTGCCGAGGATGCCGTTGGCGCCCGGGCGGTTGTCGACCACGAAGGGCTGCTTGAGGATCTTGCCGAGGCCGTCGCCGATGATCCGCGCCATGGTGTCGGTGCCGCCGGCCGGCGCGGTGGGCACCACCAGCGTCACGGGCTTGTCGGGGTAGTTGTTGTCGCCCTGCGCATGGCTGGCAACGGCCAGCGCGGCCAGGGAACAGGCGACCAGCGTGCGCAGGCCGAAGCGGAAGTGTTGTTGTGTGGTTGTCGTCATGGTCCGTGTCTCCGATGGAAAGGCCTCAGCGGATGCCGAAGCGCGCCTGCGTGCCCTGTTCGATCATGTCCGCGCCCACGCGGTACAGGTTGCGCGAGACGTAACTGGGCACTTCGCGCGCCCGCTCGCGCAGCCATTCGGCCTTGAGCGAACGCGCCTCGGCGATCTCCAGCGCGTCGCCCTCGGCGGTGGCCAGCAGGTCGATCACGTGCAGCGCGAGCTGCCACTGCTTGCTTGCCGCCAGCGCGCGCGCCTGCGTGATCACGCTGCGCTTGTCGGTGATGGCGTCGGCCACCGCGCGGCCGATGGCCTCGGGCGCCGCCGGATGCAGCGAGGTCGGGTTGCGGTCCCACCAGCCGTTTTCCGAGCGGTAGATGTCGCGCACGATGTAGCCGGGGTCGCCGTAGGTGGGCTTCATCCAGTCGACCGCGAACAGCTCGTCGGGAAAGCGGATGCGCGCCAGGATGTCGCGCTCGTTGAGCCCCTCGTTCATGAGCCGCACCACCTCGGCGCGCAGCCAGCGCAGCGCGCGGGCCGTGTGCCCGAGCACGTGCTGCACCTGGTCTTCGCCTTCGAGCGTGGCGCCGAATTCGCGCACCGCCTTGCGCGGGTTCAATGCTGCCAGCGCCTCCAGCGTGTCGGCCCAGCGCACCGTGTCGCGCATCGTGCGAAAGGGCGTGCCGATGTTGGGAATGGAGTCGATCAGCGCCGCGCCGCCGTACAGCACGCGCTGCGCCGGGCTCCACAGCGCGATCGCGTCGTCGGTTTCCGAGGGCGCCCAGCGCAACTCGATGCAGCGCTCGCCGCTGCCGATCTGCAGCACGTCGTCGAAGGTCTCGGTGGGCGGGTGCGTCACGAGCCGGTGGTCGAAGAAGCCCGGCGGGCGGTTGAACTGGATCTCGGCCATGCGGTGCTGCAGGGCCATCGTCTCGCCGTAGCGCGCGAGGCGGCGCGGCACGTGGCGGTGCGCAATGATCCGCGGCGGCGCATCGCCGCGCGCGGCCGCATGGGCCAGCCACATCGGCACGCCGGCGTTGTAGCCGATGTGGCCGTGGCTGAAGCACAGCGCATGCACCGGCGCATCGCTGAGCTGGCGCAGCGCATCGATCATGCCCTGCGTCACCGAGCCGCCCGGGCCGGCATCGACCACGACCAGGCCCACGTCGGTCTCGGCCACGAACGATTGGCCCTGTCCGCGCAGGATGTGCAGGCCCGGCGCCACGGTCTCGGTGCCGGTGCCGACGATGAGGAACGGCTTTTCTTTTTCTTCTGCTGCTTGGGGTTTTTCAACGGTGGCGGTCATGCGGAATCCTTGGTGACGGTGAGGGGCGGCAGCGCGTAGCGGCCGTCGAGCAGTTCGGCGCGCGGCACATAGGCGCGCAGGCAGAGGTAGAAGCTGCCTTCGGGCGCCGGCAGCCAGTTGGCGAGTGCGGCCTCACCCTCGGGACGCGCGTGCTGGATGTGCAGCGTGAGCCCGCCGTCCGCATCGCGCCGCAGCCCCGGCGTGCGGTCGCCGATGGCGTAGCGGTCGATCGGGTTGTCGACCAGCATGTAGTCGCGCGTGTCGTACATCGTGAGCGACCAGAAGGCGTCGACCGGCGGCAGCGCGTCGGGCGCGAAGCGCAGCGTGTAGCGGCGCTGGCCGGTGAGGGCCTCGCCTGCGGCGTCGTGCCAGGCCATGGGGTAGGTGGCCTCGCGGCTTTCGAGCATGCCGATGTACTTGAGCGCGACCAGCGCGCGCGCCAGGTGGTCGTCGCCGAAAGAGCCTTCGACCAGCGGCATCTGCACCCAGCCCGAGGCCGTGGTGCGGCCCGATTGCGCCTCGCGCAGCCGCGGCAGCACGGTGTCGAGCGCGGCCTGCAGGGCGGCGCGCTGGCCGTCGTCGAGCGCGCCCGCGCCGGGCCCGATCCCGAGCGCGGCATAGCGCGCGAGCCGCGCCGCATCACCGGCCGGCGGTGCGTTGTCGCGCAGCGCCGCGTTCACCTGCGCAGCGAAGTGCTCGGCCGTGAGCGGTGCCTTCGGGTCGCAGGCCGGATCGAAGGCGCGCGGCGCCGAGGCGCGGCCGGCCTGCCAGTCGGCCAGCGGGCGCACGAGAAAGTCGTCTTGCAGCGCGTTGACCGCGGGCACGTCCTGCGGGCCGTCGACCAGCAGGCGCCCGATGATCCACTGCCAGCGCGTGGGCGCTTCGATGTGCGCGCCCGGCGCGTCGAAGGCGGCGGGCAGCGTGCCGCGCCATCCCGGTGGCGTGATCACGAAGGAGCGCGCCGCCGTGCCGGTGAGGCGCTGCCCGAGGTGGGCGAAGGGGTTGGTGAAGAAGTCGAGCAGGCCCAGCACGTAGTAGCGCCCGGCGGTGTCGGGCACGTCGATCACCAGTGGGCCGTCGCCCAGGTCGAGCCAGGCGTTGGTGTAGAGCGTGTCGTTGTTCGGCGTGACGACGCGACTCTTGCCCGCGCGCAGCAGCTGGCGCGCGTGCGTGAACACGTTGCACCAGCGCAGCGGCCGCGGCGCCTCGCCGGCGGCGTCGGTGCGCTGCGGCGAGGTGGCCGCGCGCATGCGGCACATCTCGTAGAGCGGGTAGGCGTAGACCACGGCCTCTTCGGCCACGGCGTGCAGGGTGTCGGTGTGCGGCTGCATCGCGCTCAGTCCTGCTGTGCCTGCAGCGCGGGGATGCGCCAGCTCTGCACGCCCTCGCGCGGGTAGTACATGCGCAGGATCAGGTAGAAGCGCCCGGCCGGTGCGGGCAGCCAGTTGGCGGCATCGGCGGGGCGCGCGTGGCTCACCACCAACTCCAGGCTGCCGTCGGCGTTGCGCTTCAGGCCGGGCGTGCGGTCGCCGATCGCATGGCGGCGGATCTCGTTGGGGTAGAGAAAACGGTCGGTGTCGTACAGCGTGACCGACCAGAAGGCGTCCGCGGGCGGCAGGTCGCCGGCCTCGAAGCGCATCGCATAGCGGTGCTGGCCGTCCAGCGGCTCCTGCTTGGCATCGTGGTGCGCGGCGGCGTACACCGCCTCGCTGGTGGCCAGCGCGCCCAGGCCCAGGTAGGCGGTGCGCGCGCGGCCGAGGAACTCGTTGCCGTAGCGGCCGGTGGCCGGCGTCATCGACCAGGGCTTGGGCCGGCGGTTGCGACCCACCGCGCCGACCAGCTGCACGCCCTCGGCGAAGCCTTCGATGAGGCCTTCGCGCAGCGGTGCTTCGAGCGCGTCCCACGAGAACGCGGCGTTCGCCAGCAGCCCGCCCTGGCCGAACCACGCGACGAGGCCGCGGTCTTCCACGCGGCCCGGCGCCTCGGCCAGCGCGTGGCACACGTTGGTGAAGAAGCGCGGCGCCACTTCGGCGGCCGGCTCGCCGTGTTCGAAGGCGGCGGCCATGGCGTCCTCGTGCGGGCCGGCCCATTGCTCGATGGCCGCCGGGCGGCCCTGCAGCACGGTGCCGGGCGCGGGCGCAAGAAGGATCTCCGACTGCAGCGCGCGCGCGGCCGGCCAGTCGCTTTCATCACCCACCAGGATGCGGCCGATGAGCCAGACCAGGTTGGTCGGGCAGCGCACCACGCGGTGGGCGGCGAGCGATTCAGGCACGGTGCCGCCGGGACCGACGAGTACCACGGTCTCGCCGTCGGGGTTGCAGTTGCGCGGGCCCAGGTTCTCGAAGTTCTCGGTGTAGGCGTCGTACAGCGGCAGCACGAAGTAGCGCCCCGGATGGCGCGACGACGCCGGCACCGTGAGCAGCATCGGCCCGTCGGCCAGGTGCAGCCAGGCCATCGTGTAGAGCAGGTCGTTGGCGGGCGTGACCACGTCGCGGTCCTGGTCGGTGGAGGGGCGCGGCGCGTGGTGCAGCGTGTTCATCGGCGCGCGCACGTCGGAGCCGGCCGAGGCGCCGCTGCGGCGTTCGGCGCGCGGCGCGGTCTGCATGGCGCAGGTGCGGTGGGTCTCGGTGAGCGGATAGCCGTAGACGAAGGCGGCCAGGCCGATGGAGCGGGCGAGCGCCTTGCGGGCCACGGCGATGTCGGGAGCGGAGACGGGAGCGTTCATGGGAAAGACCTCGGGACTGGGGTTCGAAAGGGAGATGGGGTTAGTCGAGCTTCACGCCCGTGGCCTGCGTGAGCTTCAGCGTCACGGGCAGGAAGGCCTTGTAGGCCGCGGTGGCTTCGGGCGGCAGGTTGCCCACGGGCTCGGCGCCGAGTTCCTCGATGCGCCGGCTCACCTCGGGCTGGCGCACCACCGCGCTGACCTCGCGGCCCAGGCGCTCGATGACGGCGTCGGGCGTCTTGGCCGGCGCCATCAGCGAGGTCGGGCCGGTCATGGCGTAGACCTCGTCGGGGTAGCCCTGCTCGGCGAAGGTCGGCACGTCGGGCAGCGCGCGGGCGCGCCGGGTGCCGGCCACGGCCAGCGGGCGCAGCTTGCCGGCCTTGATGTACGGCTGCAGCGTGGTGATGGAGCCGACGGTCATCTGGATCACGCCGCCGATCAGGTCGATCGCCATCGGGCTCTCGCCCTTGTAGGGCACATGCATGGTCTGCAGGCCGTAGGCCTTGTCCATGTACACCTGCACCTGGTGCGGCTGCGTGCCGGGGCCCCACGAGCCCATCGAATATTTGCCGGGCGTGGCCTTCACGGTGGCGATCAGGCTCTTGAAGTCGGTGGCCTGAACGGAGGGGTGCACCGCCAGCACGGTGCGCGTGGTGGCAATGTCCGACACCATGCGCAAGTCAGTGCGCGGGTCGTAGGGCAGCTTGCTGTAGAGCACCAGGTTTGCGGTGACGGGCCCCGGCACCGTGAGCAGCAGCGTGTAGCCGTCGGGCGGGCTCTTGGCGACGTAGTCGGTGCCGATGATCCCGCCCGCGCCGCTGCGGTTCTCGACCACCACCGGCTGGCCGAGCCGCTTCGACAGGCCTTCGGCCACGAGCCGCGCGAGGATGTCGGTCGAGCCGCCCGCCTGGTACTGCACGATGATGCGCACGGGCTTGGAGGGGAAGGGCGCCTCCGTGGCGGCCGCCGCCGCGCCTGCCGCGAGCGCCAGCGCCGCGCTCAGGCCGAGTGCGCGCGAAAGGCCGTTCTTCGATGTCGTCGTCATGCGATGTCTCCGGTGGTTGTTGTGGTGGTTCGTCAGGGCGCGCGGCCGACGACCAGCGCGTCGACCGCCATGCAGCCGCCCTCGGCCTGCGGGCGTGCGATCAGCGGGTTGATCTCGGCGCTGTCGAGCGAGTCGCCCGCGCGCTGTGCAAAGTCGGCGAGCGCGCACAGCGCGTCGGCGATCGAATCGAGGTCCGCCGGTGGCCGGCCGCGCGCGCCGTTCAGGATCGCGAAGGCGCGCAGCTCGCGCACCATCGCCAGTGCGTCGTCGCGCGTGATCGGCAATGCGCGCAGCGACACGTCGCGCAGCGTCTCGACGTGGATGCCGCCCAGGCCGAACATCAGCACCGGCCCGAACACCGGGTCGCGGTGCACGCCGGCGATGCATTCGACGCCGCCGGTCAGCATGCGCGCCACCAGCGCGCCGTCGAGCCGCGCCTCGGGCCGCGCCGTGAGCGCGTGGTCGCGCGTGCGCTCGAAGGCTGCGCGCGCCTGCGCCGCACCGCGCAGCCCGAGCGCCACGCCGCCGACGTCCGACTTGTGCGGAATGTCGGCGCTGACGATCTTCACCACCACCGCATCACCGAGTGCCTCGGCGGCGGCAGCGGCTTCTTCGGCGCTTTGCACCACGCGGTGCGCGACCACGGGCACGCCGGCGTCGGCGAGCAGCGCGAGCGCGTCGGGCTCGGACATCGTGCCGGGCGCGAGCGTCAATGACGCCTTGATGGATGCGGGCGCCGCAGCCACCGCCGCCGCAGGCTTCAGCCCCGCCAGCGCAGCGATCGTGCGGATGCCGTCCGACGGATCGGCGAACACCAGGCAGCGCATCGCCTCGAGCTCGGCGCGGCGCTCCGGCGAGAGCAGCGTGCTCACCGCCAGCAGCGTGTCGGGATAAGCCTCGCGCAGCGAGGTCACCAGCGAGCGCAGCACCGGCCAGAACGCGTCCGACGCACCGGCGGCGGCGAGAAAGCCCATCCACGAGGCGAAGCCGCGGTCGTCCAGCATCACGCGCGCCGTGCGCTCGATGAGCGTCATGTCGTTGGTCACCTGCCCCGTGATGTCGACCGGGTTGCGCGGCGCCGCGAAGGGCACCCAGCTGCGCAGCGTGTCCTGCGCGGCATCGCTCAGCGGCTGGGCATCGAGGCCTTGCGCCGAAGCCTCGTCGGCCATCAGCGCGCCGACGCCGCCCGAGAGCGTGAACAGGCCGATCGAGCGGTCGCGCGGGCGGCCCGCCACGGCCGCGCTGTGCGCCAGGTCGAAGAACTCCGTGAGGTTGCGCGCGCGCAGCACGCCGTACTGGCGGAACACGGCGTCGTACACCGCGTCGTCGCCCGCCAGCGCGGCGGTGTGCGAGGCGGCGGCCTCGGCGCCGAGTGCGGTGCGCCCGACCTTGACCATCACCACCGGCTTGCCGTTGGCCTGCGCCAGGGCCAGCGCCGCACGCAGGCGGGGGCCGTCGCGGCAGCCTTCCATGTAGGCCATGATCACGTCGGTGTCGGGGTCCTGTGCGAGCCAGGCCAGGCAGTCGGCGACCTGCACGTCGGCCTCGTTGCCGGTGGTGGCCCACAGCGACAGCCCGACGCCGCGCGCCCGCGCCATCGCGTAGGCATAAGCACCGAACGCGCCCGACTGGCTCACGAGCCCGATGCGCCCCGGCATCACGCGGCCCACGCCGGGCGCCGGCGAGAAGGTCGCGTACACATGGCGCGCCACGTTCATGAAGCCCAGGCAGTTGGGGCCGACCAGCCGCACGCCGGCGGCACGCGCCTTGTCGCCGAGCCGCGCCTGCGCCGCGGCGCCCTCGGCGCCCACTTCGGCGAAGCCCGAAGAGAACAGCACCACGCCTTTCACGCCCGCCGCGATGGCGTCGTCGAGCGCACCGTCGACCAGCGCCGACGGCACCGCGAGGATCGCCAGGTCCACCGGCTGGCCGATGGCGCGCAGGCTCGGGAAGGCCGGCAGGTCCTGGATGCGGTCGGCGTTCGGGTTGACCGGGTAGAGCGCGCCCTCGAAGCCGAAGCGGCGCTGGTAGTCGACGGGGATGCCGCCGATCTTCTGCGCGTTGGACGAGGCGCCGACCACCGCGATGGAACGCGGCGTGAACAGGGCCGACAAAGACTCGGCTTGTGAAGAGAAGAAATCCATGGGCATGTCGAAGGTCAGAAGTTGTGGCGGATGCCGGTGGCGAGCACGCGCACGTCGTTGCCGCTGTTGGCGATCACCGGAATGGTCCCGAGCGAGGCCGAGGCGCCGTGCCGGTTCAGCAGGCGCAGCCAGCGCGCATAGACCACGGTGCGCTTGCTCAGGTAGTAGTCGTAGCCCAGCGTCCACGCCAGCTGCGAGCGTTCGCTCTCGGCCACCTTGCGCTGCGTGGCGCCGAAGATGAGGTTCGAGGCCGGCGTCACGTTGTAGGTGACGCCCAGGTTCACGAGCTTCGCGGTCGGCACGTTCGGCAGGCTCGACGCGTTGCGCACGTAGCTGGCGTACAGCTGCAGGCCGATCGACGGCAGCTCGTACGAGCCGGTCAACGCCTGGTAGGTCGTGGTGGCGGGCGAGGCCACGGGCGCCGCCGCCGAGCCCGAGCGTGCGCGCTGGAAGGCGTAGGCGATGTAGTAGGGCTTGCGCGTCCAGCCGATGTTGCCGCCGTAGACGTTGCCGCTCTGGTGGCTCGGCGCGCTCGATTCGCCGGGTGCGTAGGCCAGGTCGGCAAAGAACTCCATGCTCGCCGGCGTGCGGTAGCGCACCATGTTGCTGGCGCGCGCCGCGAAGGGCGTCATGCCCGGTTGCGCGTCGGTGGCGGCCACGAGGTTGATGGGCGAGAACACCGAGTTCAGGCCGTAGGGGTCGGCCTTGAACAGCGCGTAGAACATCGGGGTGTACATGCGGCCCGCGTCGATCTGCCCCCACGGCGCCGAGAATCCGACGAAGGACTGCCGGCTGAACGACATCGCCGGGCCGGGCAGCGTGCCGTTGCCGGTGTCGGGCGCAAAGCCGCTCTCCAGCGTGAAGTGCGCGCCCAGGCCGCCGCCCAGGTCTTCGGTGCCGCGAAAGCCCAGGCGCGAGGCGGTCTGGCCGCCGTCCTCGAGCCGCGTCGAGGAGGCCGGGCCCGACTTGGCGTGCGCCACGTACAGGTCGACCGTGCCGTAGACGGTGACGGTGCTCTGCGCGAACGCAAGGGTGGAGGCCGCGAGCGCGAGGCCCGCGGTGGCTGTCTTCTTCATTGGGTGTTGTCTCCGGGTGTGGCGTGCCGCCTGCGGGAGCAGGGCGGTGCCGCTTGTGTGCTTGTCGATGTCCGGGGCTTACGATAGAAATGAAGACCCGCCGAATCTGTCAACGCTTTGACAGATTCGTGAACATCAAGGCAGGGAGAACCCGCTGGCCCGATCGACTGTTTCCACCCCCAAAGACGCGCTGAACGCCGAAGAGAGCGCCGACCTGCTCGAGCGCGCGCTGCGCTGGAACGAGATCTTTTCGCACTGGCCCGACGCGTTGCGCGCCGAACTCATGAAGTCGGCGCGCCTGGTGCGCTACCGCCGTCGCACGCAGGTGCTGGCGAGCGACCGCCGCAAGCGCGAGCTGCTGGCGGTGGTGTCAGGCTGCCTCGAAATCAGCAACATGAACCCGCAGGGGCGCAAGTACGTCAACGCGCTGCTCGGCCCCGGCCAGGTGGCGCCGCTGGTGCGCCTGCTGGCCGACGTGCCGCTGCCCTACGACTACCACGCGCACGAAGATTCGGTGATCGTCCACTTGCCCAGCGATGCCGTGATCGCGCTGCTCGACGCCGAGCCCGTGCTGTGGCGCGACGTGGCCAAGCTGGCCCTGCAGCGCCAGCGGCTGAGCGTGATGCTGCTGCAGAGCCAGATGCTGAACTCCGTGCGTGCGCGGGTGGCCGCCACGCTGACGAGCGTGATCCACTTCTACGGCATGCAGGTGAAGGCGGCGGCGAGCCTGCCCGTGCGCCTGTCGCAGTACGACCTCGCGGCGATGCTCGGGCTGTCGCGCCAGACCATCAACAAGGAGCTGGGCCGGCTGGTCGCCGAAGGCGTGATCGACATGAGCTACAAGCGCATCCGCATCGTGGACCCCGACAAGCTCACGCTCATCGCGACCGGCGCCGAGCCGCAATGAGAGGCGTTGCGTCAGCTCAGGGGTGGATCTTCTCGCCCTTGGCGAGCATCTCGACGAACTGCGCGATGCGTCGGGCGCGCGTCTCGGGCTTCTTCGCACCCTGCGTGCGGAACAGCACCGCATAGCGGTTGCGCGCGTCGAGCGTGGCGAAGAAGGCCTTGGCGGTGCGGTTGGCGTCGAGCGCGGCCTGCAGGTCGGGCGGCACGGTCGCCACGCTCGCGGCGTCGTAGGCCGCGTCCCAGCGGCCGTCGGCGCGGGCACGTTCCACCTCGGCCAGGCCGCCGGGCTGCATGCGGCCGTCGTCGATGAGCTTCAGTACCTTGTCGCGGTTGATCTTCGACCAGATGCTGCGCGCGGTGCGCGGCGTGAAACGCTGCAAAAAGAACTGCGCATCCTGGCTCTTGCGCTGGCCATCGATCCAGCCGAAGCACAGCGCGATCTCCAGCGCCTCGGGGTGGTCGACGGAGGCGATGCCGCTGGCTTTCTTCGCGATGCGCAGCCAGACGCCGGCGTGCGTGGCATGGTGCTTCTGGTACCAACGCAGCAGTGCCGCAGCGTCGGCACAATCCAACGGCGTGTCGTCGACGATGCGGTCCACCTTGACCGCGGTCTTCTTCGCCGCCGGGCTCACGGCACCCACCAGTAGCGCAGCGCGTGGAAGTAGATCGGCGCCGCGAAGATCACCGAGTCGAGCCGGTCGAGCATGCCGCCGTGGCCTTCGATCATGGAGCCCCAGTCTTTCACGCCGCGGTCGCGCTTGATGGCCGACATCACGAGCCCCCCGAAGAAGCCCAGCAGGCAGATCATGAAGGCCATGAGCGCCGCTTGCCACGGGTTGAAGGGCGTGGCCCAGTACAGCGCCGCGCCCATGGCGGTGGCGCTGGCCACGCCGCCGATCAGGCCTTCCCAGGTCTTCGAAGGCGACAGCTCGGGTGCCACCTTGCGCTTGCCGAAGAGCTTGCCCCACACGTACTGCAGCACGTCGCTGCCCTGCACCACGATGACGAGGAAGGCGATCAGCAGCAGGTTGCGGCCTTCGAAGCCCGGGATCTGCAGCGTGAGCAGCGCCGGCACGTGGCTGATGCAGAACACGCACACCATCAGGCCCCACTGGATCTTCGAGGTGCGCTCCAGAAAGCGCTGTGTGTCGCCACCCACGGCCGCCAGGATGGGCAGCAGCAGGAAGGCGTAGACCGGGATGTAGATCGAGTACAGCCCGTACCAGTCGATCCAGATCAGGAAGTACTGGCCCGGCAGCGCGACGAAGAAGGCCAGCGCGATCGCGCCGTGGTCGCCGCGCCGCGTGTAGGCCAGGCTGATGAACTCGCGCAGCGCATAGAACGAGATCAGGTAGAACAGCACGATCACGCCGCCCTTGCCGAAGGCAAAGGCCAGGCCGATCACCGCCACCATCACCCACCACGCATTGACGCGCGAGTTGAGGTTGTCGATCACCGAGTGCGGCTGGCCGTGCGCCACGCGCCACTTGAGCAGCGCACCGATCGAAGAGGCGAGCACGAGCACGCCGAAGACGCCGCCGAAGAGCTTGAAGGTGGTCCAGGCGAAGGGAGAGAGTTCGATCACGAGGCGGTCCCTCCGTTTTGTTCGATGCGGTCGTACTCGGGGCGCAGGTCGAGCATGGCGGTGCGCGCGCGGGCGAGGAAGGCGACCTTGTCTTCGCCTTCCTCGAGCCGGATGGGCGCGCCGAAGCGCACCGTGCAGGCCAGCGGAATCGGCACCAGCGTGCCCTTGGGCAGCACGCGCTTCAGGTTCTCGATCCACACCGGCACCAGCCGCACGGTGGGGCAGGCGCGCGCCAGGTGGAAGAGACCGCTCTTGAGCGGCAGCAGGATGTCGTCGCCCGTGTTGCGCGTGCCCTCGGGGAACATGATGAGCGAGTCGCCGCCTTCCAGCGCCTCCTTCATCTGGTCGACCGGGTTGCCGCCCTGGCCCGAGCCGTCGCGGCGGATCATGAGCGCGTTGAACACGTCCTTGCCGATGAAGTTGCGCAGCTTCGAGGCCTCCCAGTAGTCCTGTCCGGCCACGGGTCGCGTGAGCGCGCGCAGGTCGGAGGGCAGCGTGGCCCACAGCAGCACGAAGTCGCCGTGGCTCGTGTGGTTGGCGAAGTACAGCGTCTGCTCGGCCTTGGGCGTGGTGCCCGACCAGATCGCGCGCACGCCCGTCAGCAGGCCGGCCGCGCCGATGATCAGCTGGCCCGCCACCACGGCGAGCCCGCGGCGCACGATGGCACCGGGCCGGGCGCTGTCGTCGCTGCTGCTGTCGTTCTTGTTGGTGCCGTTGTCGTTGTTGTTCAAGCGAGTTCCTGTGTCATGAGGGCGAGGAGGAACAGCGCGTTCTGGCAGGCGATCACGATGGCGTGGCGCTGCATGAGTTGGCGGGTTCCCTGCACGCGGTCGGCGAGCGCGCGGGCGCTGGGGTGCGGCGGCGGGTCGCGCAGCCCGAGCACGGAGAGCGCGTTGTCCAGCGCACCCAACGTGGCGATCTGGCCGTTGGCCAGGCCTTCGAACAGCGCCTGGTCCAGCCGCAGCCGGAAGGCGAAGTAGCGTTCGAGCACGCCCAGCACCATCACCGCGGCAAACGCCAGGATGGCGGTGTTCGACAGCGCGCGCAGCGTGAGCGCCAGCACCAGCGCGGCGATGCAGGTGAGCGCGAAGCCCCAGAGGGCGAGCGCGGCCGCCGCGCGCAACAGGCCGGCCAGGGAGGTGCAGGTGGCGCGTTCGTTGTCAGTCATGGCGCGAAGGTCCTCCAAGGGGTTCGAGTGCGGCACGCCAGGCGGCGCGCAGCACGATCTGCGGGCGTGCGCGGCGCACGGTGTCTTCGGCCTGCGCCAGGCCGTGGTCGCGGCCCAGCCAGGCGATCATGGCGGCGGCGCTGCGCGAGAAGCCCAGCGCGCAGCAGACCCACACGGCCGAACCGTCGGCCACTGCGGCGCGGCGTTGGCCTTCGATGACGGCCGCGGCGCGGCGCAGGCGCACGGGTGGCGGCACCACGAGGTCGAGCAGCGGCACGCAGCGCGCGTGTGTGGACGGCACGCCGGCCGGCAGTTGAAGTTCGGCGCACAGGCTCACGAGCCGCGGCTGGCCGGCGGCGAGCCATTCGGCCTGCGTGGGGCGACGGCCCAGGCGCAGGCCCGGCACCACCTCGACCGAGGCGGGCAGCTTGCGCGTCCAGAGCCACACGTTGAAGGCCGCGCCCAGGAGGTAGGGCGCCAACAGCCAGCGCGCCGCCCAGCCCATGCGGCCGTGGCCGTCCATCTGGAAGCCGCGCGCGCCGAAGCCGAGGTAATTGAGCGCCACCAGCGCGAGCGCCGCCGCAGGCCACGCCAGCCACAGCGCCACGCCGCCCGTTGCCAGCCCTGCGCCCAGGCACAGCGCCGCGCCCACGGCATAGAAGCCCGCGAGCTTCAGCCGCTGCGGATCGCGCGCGAGGCGCCACGCGCGCAGCATCGACACGCGGCGCGCCATCGGCCACAGCCACACGCAGAAGATGCCGAGCAGCGCGCCGGTCGGGATGTCGATGAAATGGTGCTGCCAGGTCGTGAGCACCGAGGCGCAGATCGCGAAGGCCCACACATGCAGCACGAGCCGCGCCCACAGCGGCCGGATGAAGCGCCGGTACCAGTCCCACAGGATCACGGCCAGCGCGATGTGCAGCGAGGGCGCCTGGTTGTACGGCTGGTCGAAGCCGCGCAGCGCATTGAACAGGAAGGCCGGTGCGCCCTCCACCGGCGGCTGGCCGAAGCTGAAGTGCAGCGGCCAGAGGATGAAGCAGGTGCAGGCGATGAGCGTGGCGCTCACGAGCCGCAGCGCATGCCGGTCGAGCGTGTGGCGGTCGCGCGCCAGGAACAGCGACAGCGCGTAGAAGACGTTGATGGTCCAGTACGGAAAGATCGTCCAGGCCCAGAAAGGCACCTGCCGCTCCCAGTCGAAGGCCATCGAGGGCACGCTGGCGCGCGTGGTGGCCCACCAGTTGGCGAAGCCGTAGGTCGCGTAGAACAGCGGCCCCAGAAACACCAGCCACGCGGCGGCGCGCTTCCACGGCCGGGGCGCCAGCCGGGCGGTCATTGCGCGACGCGCACCGCCAGCGACACCGTGAAGATCCCCCACTCGTCGACGCGCTGGTCGATCTTGCGGAAGCCCGCCTCTTCGACCAGCTGGTCCATCTCGGCCTGCGTGCGCCGGCGCATCACCCAGGCTTCGCCCTGGCGGTGGCTGGTGAGCGCGCGGGCGATCATTTCGAGCTGCGGGTGCCAGGGCTGGCCGGTGTAGACCAGGTAGCCGCGGTCTTCCACCGCGTCGCCCACGCCCGCGAGCGAGCGGCGCACCATCTCGTTGTCGGGGAACAGCTCGTACAGGCCCGAGACCACGGCCAGCGTGGGCCGCGGCGTGACGCTGGCGAGGCTCACGCGGTCGAAGGCGTCGGCCTGCACGAACTGGGCGACGTCTTCCAGGCCCTTCTCGGCGATGAGGGCTGTGCCGTCGCGCACATTGATGTCGCTGTAGTCGCGCAGCAAAACCGAGCTGGCCTTCACCGGGCTGGCCAGCACGGCGTCGAGCACGTAGCGGCCGTGGCCGGCCGCGATGTCCATGAGCCGCACCTCGCGGTGCATTTCGACCAGCCGTTCCATCGCGATGCGCAGCAGCTCTTCCACGTGGACCTTGCGCTGGCGGATGCCGCGCCAGCCGATGGAGTCGAGGTAGGTGCGGTCGACCGAGCGGCCCAGCGCGCCCTTGCCCTGCGGCTGGTTGCGGTAGACGTAGTCGAGCGTGCTGCCCGAGTCGAAGCCGGTGGCGTGGCCCAGCGCCACGCCGCTGGACAGCGCACCGCCCACGCGCAGCCCGCCGCGCGTCATGGCCCAGTAGGCGCCGCGCGGCGACAGCGGCGAGAGCGGTTCGGCCAGCGCACGCGACTCGTCGGCGGTGTGGCCGTGCAGGTGCGCCTCGCGCAGGTCGACCGGCACGGCAGGTTCGTCGAAGCGCTGCAGGATGAATTCGCGGATCGACGCCACCGCGGGCGCCCGGTCTTTCTCGCCCAGCGTGTCGTGGAAGAAGCCCGGCAGCACCGTCTTCGTCTTCACGGCGCTGCCCAGCCGGTCGAAGAACTGGTGCTGCGGCTTGTGGTGCACCACCCAGTCGGCGCCCGAGATGAGCAGCTGCACCGGCAGCGTGATCGCGTTGGCGTCGGCCACCACGCGGTCGGCCGCCTCGTACAGGCCCAGCAGGATGTTGACGGCGATGGGGCGCGAGATCAGCGGGTCATTCTTGTAGCTCTCGATGCGCTCGGGGTCGTGCGTGAGGAACTTCGGCTTCACGTAGCTGTTCACGAAGAACAGCCCGCGCAGCTTGTGCATGAGCGCCAGCCCCGGCCGCGCGAACGGCACGTAGAGCTTGACCTTGAAGGCCGGCGAGGCCAGCGTGAGGCCGCGCACCTTGGGGGCGTAGTCGTGCGCCCAGGTGGCGATCAGCACCGCGCCCACGCTCTGCGCGACCACGTGGATGTCGTGCTCGGGCACGCCGTGTGCGGCGGCGATGTGCTGCACGAAGGTCTGCACGTCGCGCACCGAGGTGCCGAAGCTGGGGCTGTAGCCGCGCTGGCCCGGCGAGCGGCCGTGGCCGCGCGCGTCCCAGGCGAAGAAATCGAAGTCGGGCAGGTTCAGCTCGTCGACCAGGTGCGCCATGCGCGCGCCGTGCTCATGGCCGCGGTGGAACAGCAGCACGGCACCGCGCCGTGCGCCGCTGGTGGCGGGCCAGTGGCGATAGAACAGCGATTCGCCGTCGTGCGTGCGGAAGTGGTGCTCGGCGGCAACGCGGGGTGCGGAAAGGGTCATGGAGCGGGTTCTTTTCTATTTATTTGTGTGGGGGTGTTTCAGGCGGCGGGCGCCTCGGCCTCGGCCAAGGCGCGGCGGATGCGGTTGACGACCGTCCAGGCCACCAATGCAGCCAGCAACGGCATCAGCAGCGCCGTCCAGCCCGGCAGCGGCCCGCCAAGGGCCACATACAACCCGAGCGCGCCGAACACGAAGGCCCGGTCGCTTTTGCCCATCGGCCCGTCGTAGCGGCGCGAGGCGCCCACCGTCGGGCCCAGCGCGCCGGCGAATTCGCTCAGCCCGGCCAGCACGATGACCGTGCCGACCCAGAACGGCACAAACGGCACCACGAGCACGAAGGGCAGGTAGAGCGCGGCGTCGGAGACCACGTCGGTGAGTTCGTTGAGGAAGGCGCCCAGCTTGCTCTGCTGGTGGTGTTCGCGCGCCAGCATGCCGTCGATGGCGTTGAAGGCCATGCGCAGGAACATCCAGGCGGGAATCAGGCCGAAGGCGGCCAGCGAGGGTGCGGCGAAGAACAGCCAGAGCCCGAGCACGACCGACACCGCGCAGGCCGCCAGCGTCACCTGGTTGGCCGTCACGCCCATCGCATGCAGCCGGACCACGAGCGGTCGCAGCAGTGCCTGGAAACGCGGTTTCAGTTCGTAGATGGACACGTTCTGACTTCCCTCTCTTGTTATGTTCTACAGGCATTCTGCCAGCGTGAAAAATGGCCCCCACGCTCGGCACTTCGTGTCCTCGCTGCCCCCCGAGGGGGCGCTCGCTTGCTTGGGGCGGCCCGGCGCAGCGCGCGGACTAAACTCGTCTGTGAACACCCACCCCAAATGACCATCCAGACCGACGATTTCGCCCCCGCCCCGCAACGCGTGGTGTCCGCCGCCCCGGCCTCGCCCAACGAGGAGGCGATCGAGCGGGCCCTGCGGCCCAAACTGCTCGACGAGTACGTCGGCCAGGCCAAGGTGCGCGAGCAGCTCGAGATCTTCATCGGCGCGGCGCGCAAGCGCAAAGAGGCGCTCGACCACGTGCTGCTGTTCGGCCCGCCGGGCCTGGGCAAGACCACGCTGTCGCACATCATTGCGGCCGAGCTGGGCGTCAACCTGCGCCAGACCTCGGGCCCGGTGCTCGAGAAGCCCAAGGACCTGGCGGCACTGCTGACCAACCTCGAGCCCAACGACGTGCTCTTCATCGACGAAATCCACCGCCTGAGCCCGGTCGTCGAAGAAATCCTGTACCCCGCGCTGGAGGACTACCAGATCGACATCATGATCGGCGAGGGCCCCGCGGCGCGCAGCATCAAGCTCGACCTGCAGCCCTTCACGCTGGTGGGCGCCACCACCCGCGCCGGCATGCTGACCAACCCGCTGCGCGACCGCTTCGGCATCGTCGCGCGGCTGGAGTTCTACACGCCCGAAGAACTCGCGCTCATCGTGACCCGCAGCGCCCGCCTGCTCAAGGTCGAGACCGACGCGGCCGGCGGCTTCGAGATCGCGCGCCGTTCGCGCGGCACGCCCCGCATCGCCAACCGCCTGCTGCGCCGCGTGCGCGACTACGCCGAGGTGAAGGGCGACGGCCGCATCACCGAAGACATCGCCCACAAGGCGCTCGCCATGCTCGACGTCGATCCGCAGGGTTTCGACCTCATGGACCGCAAGCTGCTCGAGGCCGTGATCCACCGTTTCGACGGCGGCCCGGTCGGCCTGGACAACGTGGCCGCCAGCATCGGCGAAGAGCGCGACACCATCGAAGACGTGATCGAGCCTTACCTCATCCAGCAGGGTTATCTGCAACGCACACCGCGCGGGCGCATCGCCACGCTCGCGGCGTATCGCCACCTGGGCGTGACGCCGCCATCGAGCCGCTCGGACGGACAAGACCTTTTCGGAGCCTGAGAATTCCATGCACACCCATGACCTGAGCGCCTGGCAGCACGACCACCATTTCGGCGCCGGCAATGCCGCCGCCGAACGCAGCACCCGCCTCGTGATGTGGATCACCGCCGCGATGATGGTGGTCGAGATCGGCGCCGGCTGGTGGTTCAACTCCATGGCGCTGCTGGCCGACGGCTGGCACATGAGCTCGCACGCGCTGGCCATCGGCCTGAGCGCCTTTGCCTACGCCGCCGCACGGCGCTACGCCCGCGACCCGCGCTTTGCCTTCGGCACCTGGAAGATCGAGGTGCTCGGCGGCTTCGCGAGCGCGCTGCTGCTGCTCGGCGTCGCCGCGCTCATGGTGGTCGGTTCGCTGGAGCGGCTGTGGTCGCCCGTGGCCATCCACTACCCCGAAGCCATCTCGATCGCGGTGCTGGGCCTGGTGGTGAACCTGGTCTGCGCGCGGCTCCTGGGGCATTCGCACGATCACCACGGCCATGACCACGGGCACGGTCATGACCACCACGGTCACGATCACGACCACGCGCATGGCCACGACCTCAACCTGCGCTCCGCCTACCTGCACGTGGTGGCCGACGCCGCCACCTCGGTGCTCGCCATCGCGGCGCTGCTGGGCGGCTGGTTCTACGGCTGGTCCTGGCTCGACCCGGCCATGGGCATCGTCGGCGCCGTGCTCGTCGCCGTCTGGGCCAAGGGCCTGCTGAAGGAAACCGGCAAGGTCCTGCTCGACCGCGAGATGGACCACCCCGTTACCGAAGAAATCCGCGAAGGCGTCGAGACGATGCTGGCCGATTCAGAAACCCGCGTGGCCGACCTGCACGTCTGGCGCGTCGGCCGCGATGCGTACGCCTGCGCGCTGACGGTGGTGACGCACTCGACCACGCTCACGGTCGACCAAGTGCGGGCGTGCTTCTCGATGCACGAGGAGATCCGGCACTCGACGGTGGAAATCCAGCGCTGCGCGGAGTAGCGCAGCGCCTTCAGCGCTTGAAGCCGGGAATCGGCACCGGCAAGCAGTCGGGTATGTCTTTCATGGGCGGCGCCACGTTGATGCCTGCGTAGTTGCCGTCAAGGGTCGACCATGCAGCGGGATAGACATTCGACGAGACATTCAACTTCACGCCATCGAAAAGAACGCGAACTGCACGCGCCGCTTCCACGGCGCGGCGCTGCGCCAGCTGTTTCGCATCGGGGGCGGTGTCGCGTGCGACGCCCTCGATGTCTGCCGTGTCCAGGTGCGGGTACAGGCGACGGAAGTGATCCAGCTTGTTGGCCAGCAGAACCACCTGATCCCGGCTCAAGGTCGCGGAGCCCTCGTCAAAGGCCAGCATGATCATCAGTGGCGGCTTGCATGCTTGCGCCGCATTGCCGATGCCCGACCCGATCAGGACGGCCAGAGCGAAGAAGAAGGGTCTAGTCGCCATACAGAACGAACCCCACGACGCTGTCCGCGTTGACCCTTGCCGCGCTGGGATTGGATGCCATCAATTTCAGGCTCTGCGCCATTTGGTAGACCGTATCGGTCGACGAAAACACATCATCAAAGTGAGTTACCTCGTGGAGGATGGTGGCCAGCTTCGAGTCGATTCTGTAAGAGATATCGGGGAGTTCGCAAAACGGAAACCCGATCCCTATCGTGCGCGTCTTGAGGTCGGGCTTGCACACTTCAGCAGCAAGGCGACCGATATTGCCTGAAGGGATGCAGCCGACATTGCGCATCGCTTCCTCTGAGTAGCGAACGAAGTTGGCTTCTGTCAGTCCCTTCAGTACACGGATGCATGCTTTCAGGCCCGTGTCGAGGTGGCGTCGCAAATCTTCGTCGTCCTGACCGAACCACTTGGTCGCGCGTTCCCGTTCCGGCTTTCCCCACACTGCCAGGTCTTTGACGCGTTTTTCGACCAGGCCAACGGCGAGGTCTCGCAGCCCCAAGACCTTGGTCGCGAACTCCTTGTTGGTCATGTTCGGACAGATGTTCTCCGTCTGCTCGGCCTCGGGTGGATGACTCACTGCGGCGTCGACCAGCTTCTTGCTCGCCGCAACGGCCGCGGAATCTCCGGAGAACCATCCCTGTGGTGGAATCGCGCTGGCGTTGAACGCTCCCGCTGCGGTGCTCATGCCGTCATCGAAGTTCGCCGATTGCTGCAACGTGGCCACGAGCGCCGGAGGAATCGGGCAGTGACAAACCACCACGTCGCCCTCCAGTGCCACTTCCCCTAGGAATTGCATGCGCCGTGGCCCGCCTGCTTTCGCAATGATGCCGACGCTGTTGCATCCCTCGCAGTACGCGCGTCCTCCGATGAGTGCGACCTGATGACCATGAATTTCGGCGGTGGGTCCGCCGTAGGGCAGCACTCGGCCTCCGGGCGTTGGCGGATCGCCCACCACAATGATTTTTCTCTCCACTTTTCCCTCCCAGGATCGTTTTGGTGGGGCATTGTGGAGAGCGGGTAAGCCCTGCGCGTGGACGTAGTTCACGAAGCCGGCGCTTCTTCGTATGAACGCGGGTTTCATGACCGCAGTCGGTCGTTCGTGGGAGGTCAGCAACAGGCTCAGGCCCCCGGCCGACGGATGTGCCGCACGATCAACATCTGCGCCACGTAATAGGTAGACAGCACCCACAGCGACGCCAGCGGCAGCGGCGACACGAACCGGTTGATCGCCAGCAGCGCGTCGCTCAGCATGAAGAAGCAGGCGCCCACCGCCACCCACAGCGCGGCTGGGTCGCCTGAACGCAGCACCGCCGCGCGGCCGATGGCCTGCGCCGCCATGCAGGCGATCACCACCACATAAAACCCGACCGGAATGCGCAGTGCCACTGGCAGGCCGCCCTGCCAGAGAAAGGCGTACATGCCCACGCCGATCAGCAGCGTGGCCGCCAGTGCGCGGGGACGCGGGAACAAACCGACGCCGATGCGGAACAGCGCGATGTACGCCAGGTGCGCGAGCAGGAAGCACACGAGCCCGAGCACGAACAGGTTCGCCGGCCCCATCAGCAGCACGTCACCCACGAGCGAGGCGACCAGGCCGGTGAGCAGCAATGCATCGAAGCGCGTCACGCCGCCGGCTTGCTGTTGCGCGCGGCGGGCCGCGAAGACGATGGCGATTGCCAAAGCCAGCGGCTTGCAGAGGAGGTGCAGCCAGCCGATGCCCAGCGCCGCGCTCGCCGTGGCCAGCGCGGCCGCTTCGACCAGCAGCACCTCGGTGACCGAGAGCCGACCCTGCAGCACCGCGCCCACCGCCCACAGCCCGGCCGTGAGCGCGGCCAGCCAGACGGCGGCCTGCGGCAGCGGCAGGGCGTCGGAGAACCAGAGGAACACCGTCACCGCAGCCAGCAGCCCGAGGAACTGCAGGCCCGCGAACCACTGCACGCCGCGGCCCACCACGGGCTCGTAGCGCGTCACCTGCGCGATGTCGAAGGCGGGCTTCGGGTAGCGCGCCGCCACGTCGTCCGGCCGCCAGCCGGGCGGCTTGAACCACACGCGCAGCTTGTCGGACCAGCGGCGCGCGCGCCACGAATCGCGCGCCAGTGCCCAGTACACCTCGGCGTTGGCCCACAGCGGGTCCCAGCTCTTGAGTTCGCCGCGCGTGCCGTAGACGCAGCGTTCGTCTTCTTCACGGAAGGTGCCGAAGAGGCGGTCCCACACGATCAGCACGCCGCCGTAGTTGCGGTCCAGGTAGGTGTCGTTCACCGCGTGGTGCACGCGGTGGTTCGAGGGCGAGCAGAACCAGCGGTCGAACCAGCCCAGCTTGCCGACCTGCTCGGTGTGCACCCAGAACTGGTAGAGCAGGTCGATGAGCGCCACCACGCCGAACACCAGCGGCGGCACACCGGCCACGGCCATCGGCAGGTAGAAGATCCAGCCCAGCAAAGCGCCGCTCGAGGTCTGGCGCAGCGCGGTCGACAGGTTGTAGTGCTGGCTCTGGTGGTGCACCACGTGCGCCGCCCACAGCACGGCCGACTCGTGGCCCATGCGGTGCAGCCAGTAGTAGCAGAAGTCGTAGAACACCAGCGCCAGCAGCCAGCCGTACCAGGTGGTCCAGAACTCGCGCGCCGCGTCTTGCGGAAAGAGCGCCACTGCCGTGTACACCGCCGTGTAGATGCCGATGCGCAGCAGCCCCGTGAGCACCGCGCTGATCTGGCTCAGCATGCCCAGCCCGATGCTGTTCACGGCGTCGGCCAGGCGGTAGGTGTCCTGTCCGGTGCCGCGGCGCGCGCGCGCGCGGCCGACCGCGAACTCGATCGCGATGAGCAAAAAGAACACGGGGGACGCGAGAACGATGATCTGGCCAGGGCGCATCGTGCGATTGTGGCGTTGCCCTGCGGCCACGCGTCACCGGGATGTCACGGAGTCGCCATCGTGCGGTCACGCGCGGCTGCGAACCTACCGGACCATGCAACGCGACGACGCTTTCCTTCGCGCCTGGCGCGACACCGCGATCCAGCCTCCCGAGCCGGAGGACGACGATGCGGCGCGTCCGGCGCTGCGCTATCGCACCCTCTGGATCTCCGACCTGCACCTGGGCACGCCCGGCTGCCAGGCGCGGGCACTGCTCGACTTCCTGAAGTACACCGAGTGCGAGACCCTGTTCCTGGTCGGCGACATCATCGACGGCTGGCAGCTCAAGCGCCACTGGTACTGGCCGCAGGCGCACAACGACGTGATCCAGAAGCTGCTGCGCAAGGCGCGCAAGGGCACGCGCGTGATCTTCATTCCGGGCAACCACGACGAGTTCGCCCGGAAGTACCTGAACCACAACTTTGGCGGCATCGACGTGGCCGACGAATGGATCCACGAAACCGCCGACGGCCGCAAGTTGTGGATCATCCACGGCGACCTGTTCGACGGCGTGATCCAGTGCGCCAAGTGGCTGGCCTACGTGGGCGACTCGCTCTACGAATTCACGCTCAAGCTCAACCGCCACCTCAACTCGCTGCGCGCGCGCATGGGGCTGCCGTACTGGTCGCTCTCGAAGTACCTCAAGGGCAAGGTCAAGCGCGCCGTGAGCTACGTGGGCGACTTCGAGAACGCCGTGGCCCGCGAGGCCCGCAACCGCGGCGCGCAGGGCGTGGTCTGCGGCCACATCCACCACGCCGAGATGCGCGACATCGACGGCATCCTGTACTGCAACGACGGTGACTGGGTGGAAAGCCTCACCGCGCTGGCCGAGCATGCCGACGGGACGCTCGAGATCATCGACTGGGCGCAGCACATGCCGGTCGGGACGCAGGCGGTGCCGGCGCGCGAAGCGGTCGCGGCCTGAACGTTCGGCCCTGCACGCCCTGCACGGGCCTCGACTGAAGAAAAAAGCGCTCACTGCCGCCATGGGGCGCGCACGTTCGTCCGATCCGACGATGCCGCGCGGGCGCGCGCGCCGCACACTTGCCAGGTGTGAACCCTGTGAGACAACACCATGGCCTGGACACTCAGCGCGGCAGAGACCGCGTTTCGCGACGAGGTTCGCGATTTTCTTGCGCGCGAGCTGACGCCTGAGCTGCGCGCCGCAGGGCGTCGCTGCTCCGGCATCTTCACCGACTACGCCGACGGCAACCGCTGGCACCGCGTGCTGGCCCAGCGCGGCTGGAGCGTGCCGCACTGGCCGGTGGAACACGGCGGCACCGGCTGGACGCCGATGCAGCACTACCTCTTCGCGAGCGAGCTGGCCGCGGCCGACGCGCCGCCGCGTGCGCCCATGGGGCCCGGCATGGTCGCGCCGGTGATCATCGCCTTCGGCACCGAAGCGCAGAAGCAGGCCTGGCTGCCCGGCATCCGTTCGGGCGAGGGCTACTGGTGCCAGGGCTACTCCGAGCCGCAGTCGGGCTCCGACCTCGCCTCGTTGCAATGCAAGGCGGTGCGCGATGGCGATGACTACGTCATCAACGGCACCAAGATCTGGACCACCCACGCGCAGTACGCCAACCGCATGTTCTGCCTCGTGCGCACCGCCTCGGGCGGCAAGGCGCAGCAGGGCATCAGCTTCCTGTGCTTCGACATTCCCCGGGCCGGTCTGACGATCCGCCCGATCATCAGCATCTCGGGCGACCACGAGCTCAACCAGGTGTTCTTCGACGACGTGCGCGTGCCCGCCAGCGGCCTCATCGGCGAGGAGAACCAGGGCTGGACGGTGGCCAAATACCTGCTGCAGCACGAGCGCGGCGGGGCCTGGGCGCCGATGCTGCGCGCGCGCCTGCGCCGGCTGCGCACCGCCGCCGACAGCGCCTTCTCGGCCGCAGGTGAGTCCGCCGCCGACGAGGCGCGCGAAATGGCGCTGCGCCTGGCCGAGGTGGACTGCGCCATCGACGCGGTCGAGGCCACCGAGCTGCAGTCGCTGCGCGCCCAGGCGCGCGGCGAGCCGCATGGCATCCGGCCCTCGATGGGCAAGGTGATGGGCTCCGAGCTGCGCCAGCGCCTGACCGAACTCGGCGTGGAAATCGCCGCCCACTACGCGGCGGCCGACCTGCCGCTGGACGACAGCCTGCAGGGCGCGCTCGCCGTGCCCGAGGAGGCGGTGTTCTCGATGTCTGCCTACCTCAACGACCGCGCGGCGTCGATCTATGCCGGCTCCAACGAAGTGCAGCGCAACATCATCGCGGCGCAGCTCCTGCAATCACGCTGAGGCTCGTTTTTTCATGACCACCCTCACCGAACAAGACGACACCCTCGCGATGCTGCGCGACAGCCTCGCGCGCTACCTCGACGACCAGCACGGCTTCGAGCAACGGCTGCATGCGCTGGCCGCTGCCGACGACGCACCGCCGCCGTTCTGGCAAGGCCTGGCGCGTGACCTCGGGCTGCTGGGCGCGGCCCTGCCCGAAGCGCAGGGCGGGTTGGGTCTTGGCCTGGCCGCGCACCTCGCGTTGCTGCCCACACTGGGCGGCGAACTCGCAGCCGAGCCTTATCTTTCCACGCTGGTGATCGGTGCCGGCCTGCTGCAGCGCCATCCGGGCGCGATGGCCGATGCGCTGCTCGCGCGCGTCGTCGCGGGGCAGGCCGTGCTGGCCTTCGCGCACGACGAGCCGCACAGCCGCCATGCGCGTGACGACGTGCGCACGACGCTCGTGCGCGAGGCCGACGGCCGGCTGCGGCTCGACGGCCGCAAGGCCGTGGTGCAGGCCGCGCCGTGGGCCAGCCACTTCATCGTCACGGCGCGCAGCGACAAGGGCTTGTCGTTGCTGGTCGTGCCCAAGGACGCGCCCGGCGTTCAGCTGCGCGCCTACCGCACGCGCGACGGCGGCCGCGCGGCCGACATCGCCTTCGAGGCGGTGCGCCTGAATGCCGATGCGCTGCTCGGCACCGAAGGCGGCGCGCTGCCGCAGATCGAGCAGGCGCTCGACGAGGCCACGCTCGCGGTCTGCGCCGAGTCCATCGGCATCCTGCGCCGGCTGATGCGCGACACGCTCGACTACGTGCGCCAGCGCAAGCAGTTCGGCGTGCCGATCTCCAGCTTCCAGGTGCTGCAGCACCGGCTCGCCGACATGCACATGGCGCTCGAACAAGCCGACGCGCTCACCGCCAGCGTGGGCGAGGCACTGGCCTCGGGCGCCGATGCGGCGTCGCGCGCCCGCGCCGTGTCGTCCGCCAAGGTCGCGGTCGCCAAGGCCTGTCGCGCCGTGGGGCAGGGCGCGGTGCAGCTGCACGGCGGCATGGGCATGACCGAAGAACTCGCCGTCGGCCATTACGTGCGCCGCGCCACCCTCATCGAAGGCCAGTTCGGCCCGCCCGCGTGGCATTTGCGCCGCGTGGCGCAGCTTCAGCAACAACAGCAACAACTCTCAGAGCAGCAGTAACCCCATGACAGCACTGGACGACCGCACGCCGGTCATCGTCGGCGTCGGCGAGATCACGCACCGCACCAAGGAGGCCGCCGAAGGCCTCGAACCCATCGAGCTGATGGCGCGTGCCATGCGCGCGGCCGAACAGGACAGCGGCGCCGCCGCGCTGCTGGCCGGCCTCGACTCGCTCGACATCGTCTGCGAGTACTCGTGGCCCTACACCGATGCGCCCGCGCTGCTCAACGCGCGCCTGGGGTGCAGCCCGGCGCGCAGCGTCTACGGCGTCACCGGCGGCGAATCGCCGGTGCGCTACATCCACGAGGCCGCGCTGCGCATCGCGCGCGGCGAGAGCACCGTGGCGGCCGTCACCGGCGCCGAGGCGCGCTACACGGTCGATGCCGCCGCCAAGCTCGGCACGCCGCTGGCCTGGACGCCGCGCGACGACAGCGTGAAGCTGGTGCGCGGCACCGACATCTGCCACCCCGTGGCGATCAAGCTCGGCGCCGCCATGCCGACCACCATCTACCCCTTCTACGAGAACGCCGCGCTCGCGCACTGGGGCCAGACGCCGCGTCAGGCGCAGGACGAGTCGTCGCGCCTGTGGGCGCGCTACTCCGAGGTGGCCGCCGCCAACCCCTACGCCTGGCTGCGCAAGCCCTTCACGCCCGAAGACATCGCGCGCATCGATGCGGCCAACCGCCTCATTGCTTGGCCGTACACCAAGCACATGGTGGCGAATCCGCTGGTCAACATGGGCGCGGCCGTGCTGCTCACCAGCGTGGGCCATGCGCGCGAACTCGGCATTCCCGAAGACCGCTGGGTCTACGTGTGGGACGGCGCCGCCGCGCGCGAGCCGCGCGACTACCTGCAGCGCGACCAGTACCACCGCTCGCACGCACAGGACCTGGTGATGGAAACCGTGCTCGCGCAGGTCGGCGGCGACGCCTCGGCCTTCGAGATGCTGGAGCTTTACAGCTGCTTCCCCATCGTGCCCAAGATGGCGCGCCGCACGCTGGGCCTCGCGCCCGAGGCGCGCATGACCTCCACCGGCGGCCTGAGCTTCTTCGGCGCGCCGCTCAACGACTACATGACGCACGCCGCCGCCGGCCTGGTGCGCGCGCTGCGCGACGCACCCAAGGGCAAGGCCGCGCTGCTCTACGGGCAGGGCGAGTACGTCACCAAGCACCATGCGCTGGTGCTCGGCTCCAGCCCGCCGCCGCAGGGGCTACCGAAGCCCGACTACAGCGTGCAGGCCGCCGCCGATGCGCGGCGCGGGCCGGTGCCGCCGCTGGTGCTGCAGTACGCGGGCGCCGCCACGCTGGAGACCTTCACCGTGGTCTACGGCCGCGACGGCCAGCCTTCGCAGGGCATCGTGATCGCGCGCACGCCGGCCGGTGAACGGCTCATGGCGCGCGTCGAGGCGACGGATGCGGCTTCGCTGAAGGTGCTGACCGACCTTGACCGCAGCCCCGTCGGTTGCGGCGGCACGGTGACGGCAGGCGCGGACGATCTTTTGAACTGGAGCGTGGCATGACTGCAGTGACTGTCGAACGTTTGCTGGGCCACGTCGCCCTCGTCACCATCGACCGCCCCGAGGCGCGCAACGCCGTCAACGGCGACGTGGCCACGGGGCTCGAAGCCGCCGTCGATGCCACCGAGGCCGACGACGACATCCGCGCCGTGGTGCTCACCGGAGCCGGCCGCGAGGCCTTCTGCGCGGGCGCCGACTTGAAGGAGGTGTCGGCCGGCCGCGGCAGCGCGCTGCGCACCGAGCGTGGCGGCTTCGCGGGCTTCGTGTACCGCGAGCGCAGCAAGCCGTGGATCGCCGCCGTCAACGGCAAGGCGCTGGCCGGCGGTACCGAACTCGTGCTGGCCTGCGACCTCGTGGTGGCCGTGCGGCAGGCCGCCTTCGGCCTCCCCGAAGTGCTGCGCGGGCTGATCGCTGCGGCGGGCGGGCTGTACCGGCTGCCGCGCGCCATTCCGCCGAACATCGCGCTCGAACTGATCCTCACGGCGGGCCAGCTCGATGCCGAACGCGCGCACGGCTTCGGCCTGGTCAATCGTCTTGTGGCTGACGTCGATGGGTTGCGCGAAGCCGCGCTGGCGCTGGCCGCCGAGATCGCGCGCAACGCTCCGGTGGCGGTGCGCCAGAGCCTGCGCGTGGCGCGCGAGGCGAACAGCGGACTTGATGAGGCCGCGTTGCGCGCCCTCACGCGCGACGCCTTCGAGCGCGTGGCCGCGAGCGAAGACTTCAAGGAAGGCCCACGCGCCTTCATCGAAAAGCGCGCGCCGCATTGGAGCGGTCGCTGAATCCCCAAAGGAAAGAGCCCCCCATGTCCGACACCGATGACATCCTCATCGACCGCAGCCGCGAAGGCATCGCGCTGCTCACGCTGAACCGCCCGGCGCGCCTCAACGCGCTGAGCCAGCCCACCGTGCGGCGCCTGTGCGCCGCGCTCGACGCGCTGGCGCAGGACGACAGCGTGCGCGTGCTGGTGCTCACCGGCGCCGGTCGCGGCTTCTGCGCCGGCTGGGACCTCACCACGCCGCTCACGCGCCGCGACGACCAGCCGCTCGACGGCGAGCCTTCGGTGGCCGACCTGATGGCGGGGCAGGAGCTGTTCGCCGGCATGGTGCGGCGGCTGCGCGCGCTCGACAAGGTGGTGATCGCCGCCGTCAACGGCGTGGCCGTGGGCGCGGGCTTTGCGCTCACGCTGGGCGCCGACATCCGCGTGGCCGCGCGCTCGGCGTCGTTCCATGTGGGCGCGGTGCGCATCGGCCTCACGGCCGGCGAGTGCGGCATCAGCTACCACCTGCCGCGGCTGGTGGGCGCCTCGCGCGCCTTCGAACTCATGCTCACGGGCCGACCCGTGCCGGCCGACGAAGCGGAGCGCATCGGCCTGGTCGCCGCGCTGGTCGACGACGAAGCGTTGCTGCCGCGTGCGCTCGCCATGGCGGCCGACGTGCTGCGCAACAGCCCCTACGCCACGCGCCACACCAAGCAGCTCATGTGGGCCAACCTCGAAGCGCCGAGCCTCGACGCCGCGCTCGAGGTGGAGAACCGCGCCCAGGTGCTGGCGCTGAAGACCGACGATTTCCGCGAGGCTGCCGCCGCCTTCGCGGCCAAGCGCGCGCCCGTCTTCACGGGCCGTTGAACGGGTCTGCCTCGCTTTCGTCGCTTCGGACGATGCGACGCCGGCGCCCGCGCGCCAAGATGCCTCTACACAACAGGCCGCCGGGTGCGCGCCAGAGGAGACACACATGGCAGGACCCCTGAAAGGACTTCGGGTCGTCGAGATGGCCGGCATCGGCCCCGGCCCCTTTTGCGCGATGCTGTTCGCCGACATGGGCGCGGAGGTGCTTCGCATCACGCGCCCCGGCACGCGGCGCGACCCCCACGACATCCTGGCGCGCGGGCGCAGCACCTGGGAGGTCGACCTGCGCGCCCCCGGCGCCGCCGCCCCCGTGCTCGACGCCATTGCGCGCGCCGACATCCTCATCGAGGGCTTCCGCCCCGGCGTGATGGAACGCCTGGGCCTGGGCCCGGCCGAATGCCACGCGCGCAACCCGCGCCTGGTCTACGGCCGCATGACCGGCTGGGGTCAGCACGGCCCGCTGGCGCACGCGGCCGGCCACGACATCAACTACATCGCCATCAGCGGCGCGCTGCACGCCATCGGCCGCTCGGGCGAGGCGCCCGTGCCGCCGCTGAACTACGTGGGCGACTTCGGCGGCGGCGCCATGCTGCTGGCCTTCGGTTTGCTGGCGGCGCTGCATGAGGTCAAGGCCTCGGGCCAGGGCCAGGTGGTCGACGCGGCCATGACCGACGGCGCCGCACTGCTGTCGGCCATGATGTACGGCTTCAAGTCGGCCGGCCAGTGGAGCAACCAGCGCGGCGAGAACATGCTCGACGGCGGGGCTCACTTCTACGACACCTACGCCTGCGCCGACGGCAAGTACGTGGCCATCGGTTCCATCGAGCCGCAGTTCTATGCGCTGCTGCGCGAGCGCTGCGGCCTGGTCGACGACCCCGCCTTCGATGCCCAGATGGACGCCGACCGTTGGCCGCTGCTCAAGCTGCGCCTGGCCGACGTGTTCCGCACCCGCACGCGCGACGAGTGGTGCGTGCTGCTCGAAGGCAGCGACGCCTGCTTCGCCCCCGTGCTCGACTGGGATGAAGCCCCGCAGCACCCGCACAACGTGGCGCGCGGCACCTTCGCGACCGTGGGCGGCGTGGTGCAGCCCGCGCCTGCGCCGCGCTTCAGCCGCACCGCGCCGGTCGTGCCGCCGGCCGTGTCGCCCGACGACGGGCAGGCGCTGCTGCAGCGCTGGGGCGCCGCTGCGCCTGTGGCCGAAGCGCGCTGACGTCTTCCTTCTTCCCTGGGCATGCGCGTTGGCGCATGCATGGCATTCACGCACCGACAGGAGCCCGTGCCCATGCAAACCATGCAAACCATGCAATCCACGCAACCGAAGCTGTACCTCACGCAGGCCCTGCACCGCGCCGTGCAGTGCAGCCCGCGCGCCGTCGCCACCGTGTTCCAGGGGCGCACGCGCACCTACGGCGAACTCGGTGATCGCGTCGCGCGCCTCGCGGGCGCGCTGCGCCGGCTGGGCGTGCGGCCCGGTGACCGCGTGGGCGTGCTCGCGCTCAACGCCGACCGCACGCTGGAGTACTACCTGGCCGTGTGGTGGGCGGGCGGCGTGGTCAACCCGGTCAACACGCGCTGGAGCGTGGCCGAGATGGCGCACTCGCTCGACGACTGCGCCACCGGCATTCTTTTCGTCGACGACCAGTTCCTGCCCGTGGCCGCCGAGCTGCGCGCCGCCGCACGCGCCGTCACCACCTGGGTCTACATGGGCGAGCGCCAGGCGCCCACCGGAATGACCGACTGCGAAGCGCTGATCCGCGAGAGCGCGCCCGTGCCCGACGCGCTGCGCGGCGGCGACGACCTGGCCGGCGTGTTCTACACCGGCGGCACCACCGGCCGGCCCAAGGGCGTGATGCTCAGCCAGGCGGCGCTGGTGATCAATGCGCAGGTCTCGATGCTCGGCGCGTTCTTCGACGACAGTGCGCGGCTGTTGCAGGTGGCGCCGCTCTTTCACCTGGCAGGGCTGTCGTTCCTGCTGCGCGGCGTGCTCATGGGCTGCGCGCAGATCATCCTGCCTGGCTTCTCGGTGGACGGCATGCTCGCCGCCATCGAGCGCGACCGCGCCACCAACCTCATGGCCGTGCCCGCGATGCTGCAGATGCTGGTGGACGACCCGCGCACCGCGCAGGCCGACCTGTCGAGCGTGCGCTTCGTGGGCTACGGTGCCTCGCCGATCACCGAGGCACTGTTGGAGCGCGCCTTCGCCACCTTTCCGCAGGCCGAGTTCGCGCAGGGCTACGGCATGACCGAGCTGTCGGCCGGCGTGAGCTACCTCACGCGCCACTACCACTCGCCCGAAGGCCGCAAGCTCGGCAAGCTGGCCTCGGCCGGGCAGGCGCTCTCGGGCATCGACCTGCGCGTGTGCGACAGCGACGGCCGCGAGGTGCCGCGCGGCACCGTCGGCGAACTCACCGTGCGCAGCCCGTGCGTGATGCAGGGCTACTGGAACCTGCCCGAGCAGACGGCCGCCGCGTTGCGCGATGGCTGGATGCACACCGGCGACGCCGCGCGCATGGACGACGACGGCTTCGTCTTCATCGTCGACCGCTACAAGGACATGATCGTGAGCGGCGGCGAGAACATCTACTGCGCCGAGGTCGAGGGCGCGCTCGCACGTCACCCCGCCGTGGCCGCCGCCGCCGTCATCGGCGTGCCCGACGACCGCTGGGGCGAGGCCGTGCATGCGGTGGTGGTGCGCAAGGCCGGCAGCGATGCCGATGCCGAGGCGCTCATCGCGCACTGCCGCGAACTGATCGCCGGCTACAAGTGCCCGCGCAGCGTGGCGTTCACCGAGGCACTGCCGATCTCGGGCGCCGGCAAGGTCATGAAGTACCGCCTGCGCGAGCCGCACTGGGCCGGCCATGCACGCCGGGTTGCCTGACAAAACCACCAAGGAGACGACACCCATGTTCCTCACCCAGCCCCTGCACAAGGGCCGCCGCGAGAAGGCCCGCGAGACCGCCGTGGTCTGCGGCGCCCATCGCCTCGACTTCGCGACGCTCACCGACCGCGTGGCGCGCCTCGGTGCCGTGCTGCAGCAGCTCGGCATGGCGCGCGGCGACCGCGTCGGCATGATGAGCCTGAACTCGCACCGCTTCGTCGAGTTCTTCTTCGGCACCTGGTGGGGCGGCGGCGTCATCAACCCGGTGAACATCCGCTGGAATCCGAAGGAGGTCGCCTACTCGCTGGACGACTGCGACACGCGCATCCTGCTGGTCGACGACCTGTTCGCGCCCATGGCCGGCGAGCTGCGCAAGCTCTCGACCTCGCTGCGCACCGTGGTGTACTGCGGCGATGGTCCTGTGCCCGAGGGCATGGTCGGCTATGAGGCGCTGCTGGCCGAGGCCACGCCCATCGACGATGCGCCGCACAGCGCCGACGAGCTGGCCGCCATCATGTACACCGGCGGCACCACCGGCCGGCCCAAGGGCGTGATGCTCACGCACGGCAGCCTCTACATCAACGCGCTGAGTTCGGTGGCGGCGGTGCCGCGCGAGACGCGCAACGCGGCCGTGGTCATCGCCGTGCCCATGTTCCACGTGGCCGGCTGCGGGCTGTCGCTGCAGAGCATCTTGCGGCTGGTGCCGCAGCACGTGGTGCCGATGTTCGACGAGGTGGCGATCCTGCAGGCCATCCAGGCCTCGCGCGCCACCGAGATGTTCCTGGTGCCCACCATGATCAAGCGCGTGATCGAGCACCCGCGCTTTGCCGAGTTCGACCTGTCGAGCCTGCAGATGCTGCTGTACGGCGCCGCGCCCATCGACGTGGCGCTGCTCGAGCAGGCCATGGCCGCGCTGCCCGCCACGAGCTTCTCGCAGGCCTACGGCATGACCGAGCTGTCGCCCACCGTGGCCGTGCTGATGCCGCACTTCCACCTGCCCGGGCCCGACCGCAACCGCCTGCTGCGCGCGGCCGGCACGCCGGTGCCGGTGGCCGAGATCCGCATCGTCGACGGCGAAGACAACGAGGTGCCCCCCGGCCAGGTCGGCGAGATCGTCGCGCGCGGCCCCATGGTCATGAAGGGCTACTGGAACAAGCCCGCCGAAACCGAGGCCGCATTGCGCGGCGGCTGGATGCACACCGGCGACGGCGGCTACATGGACGCGCACGGCCTGCTGTTCGTGGTCGACCGCATGAAGGACATGATCGTGAGCGGCGGCGAGAACGTGTACTCGGCCGAGGTCGAAAACGCCATCGCCCAGATGCCGCAGGTGCTCATGTCCGCCGTCATCGGCGTGCCCGACGACAAGTGGGGCGAGCGCGTGCATGCGGTGATCGTGTTGCGCGAAGGCATGTCGCTCACGGCCGACGACGTCATTGCGCATTGCCGCGACCAGATCGCCAACTACAAGTGCCCGCGCAGCGTGGAGTTCCGCGAGGCGCTGCCGCTGTCGGCCGCCGGTAAGCTGCAGAAGTTCCAGCTGCGCGAGCCCTTCTGGGCCGGTAAAGAGCGCCGCGTCGGCTGACCCCATTCCCCTCATTTCAAGACACTGAAGGACCACCCCATGCCCATCGATTTCAGCCGCTCGTGGAGTGACGAACAGCTGGAGCTGTACCGCGACAACGTGGTGCGCTTCGTCGAGACCGAGATCGTTCCGCACGACGAAGAGGCGCGCAAGCGCGGCCACGTTGGCCACGAGGTGTGGCGCAAGGCCGGTGCCCTCGGCCTGCTGTGTTCCGACATTCCCGAGGCCTACGGTGGCGCCGGCGGCGACTTCCGCCACGAGGCCGTGTTCTACGAAGAGAAGGCGCGCCGCGCGCTCAGCGGCATGGCCAGCTCGGTGCACACCATCGTTGCGCACTACTTCCTGAACCACGGCACCGAGGCGCAGAAGCTGAACTACCTGCCGCGCATGGCGCGCGGCGAGCTGGTCGGTGCCATCGCCATGACCGAGCCCGGCGCCGGCTCCGATCTGCAAGGCGTGCGCACGCGCGCCGAGAAGCAGCCCGACGGCAGCTACCGCATCCGCGGCTCCAAGACCTTCATCACCAACGGCTTTCTTGCGGGCGTGGTGCTGGTCGTGGCCAAGACCGACCCGACGCAGGGCGCCAAGGGCACCTCGATCCTCATCGTCGAGACCGAGGGCTGCGAGGGCTACCGCGTGGGCCGCGTGCTCGACAAGATCGGCATGAAGGCGCAGGACACCTCCGAGCTGTTCTTCGACGACGTGCATGTGCAGGCCGACGCGCTGCTCGGCGGCCAGGAAGGGCAGGGCTTCTTCCAGCTCATGAGCGACCTGCCGTACGAGCGCACCATCATCGGCGTGAACGCGCTGGCCACTATGGAAGGCGCCTACCAGGCCACGCTCGACTACGTGCGCGACCGCAAGGCCTTCGGCAAGCCGATCGCCGAGTTCCAGAACACCAAGTTCAAGCTGGCCGAGATCGCCACGCAGATCAAGGTCGGCCGCGCCTTCATCGACCGCTGCGTGGAAGACCTCGTGGCCGGCCGGCTCGACACCGCCACCGCCTCCATGGCCAAGCTCTGGGCCTCCGAGACGCAGGGCCGCGTGGTCGACGAATGCCTGCAGCTCTTCGGCGGCTACGGTTTCATGACCGAGTACATGGTCGCGCGCATGTACGCCGACGGGCGCGTGCAGCGCATCTATGGCGGCACCAACGAGATCATGAAAGAAGTGATCTCGCGCGCGCTGTGAATGCGGTCCACGTCATGAGCGACGTCTTGCAGATCGAACGGCGCGACGGTGTCGCCTGGCTCACGCTGAACCGCCCCGAACGCCTCAACGCGCTCGACCCGGTGCTGGTTCGCGCGCTGCGCGAGTATTTCGAAGGCCTCAATGCGCGCAGCCCCGAGCGCGTGGTCGTGCTGCAGGGCGCGGGCCGCGCCTTCTGCGCCGGGCTCGACCTGAAGGAACAGGCGGGCGGCGAAGACCTCGGCGTGGCCGACATGCTCGAACAGCAGAAGGGCATCCGCGACATCATGCTGGCCATGCGGCGCTGCCCGCAGCCCATCGTGTGCGTGGTGCAGGGCGCGGCCAGCGGCGGCGGCTTTGCGCTCGCGCTGGCATCCGACGTGCGCCTGGCCACGCCCGACGCCCGCATGAACGCCGCCTTCATCCGCATCGGCCTGTCGGCCTGCGACGTCGGCGTGAGCTACTTCCTGCCGCGCATGGTCGGCAGCTCGGTCGCGGCCGAATACATGCTCACCGGCCGCTTCATGGACGCGCAGCGCGCCTACGCGCTGGGCCTCGTGAGCCGCGTCGATGCGCTGCCCGCGCTGCAGGCCGAGGCGCAGGCGCTGGCCGACGACATGCGCAACGCGACGCCCGTGGCGCTGCGCCTCACCAAGGAGGCGCTGGGCCTTGCCGTGGACGCCGGCAGCATGGAAGCGGTCGTCGCCATGGAAGACCGCAACCAGGTGCTGTGCACCCAGACCCGCGATTTCCGCGAAGGCATGACCGCCTTCCTCGAGAAGCGCGCGCCCGTCTACACGGGGCGCTGAGCTTCATCTTCATCCCGCACGTCTTCGCGTGCATGCAAGCAAGCACACAAGGATTCCCATGACCCTCGACGACCTGATGTTCAAGCCCGGCCTGCTCGCCGGCCGCCGCTACCTCGTGACCGGCGGCGGCAGCGGCCTGGGCCGCGTGATGAGCGAGGCGCTGCTGCTGCTCGGCGCCGACGTGTACATCTGCGGGCGCCGCGCGCCCGTGCTCGAAGAAACCGCCGCCGAGCTCATGCACCTGCATGGCGGGCGCGTGATCCCCAAGACCTGCGACATCCGCCAGGACACGCAGATCACCGAGATGCTCGACGCCATCTGGGCCGACGGCGGCGCGCTCGACGGCCTCGTCAACAACGCTGCAGGCAACTTCGTGAGCCGCACAGAAGACCTGTCGCCGCGCGCCTTCGACGCCATCTCGAGCATCGTCTTTCGCGGCAGCTTCTGCATGACGCTCGAATGCGGCAAGCGCTGGCTCGCAGAGGGAAAGGCCGCGTCGGTGCTGTCGATTCTCACGACCTGGGTGTGGAACGGCTCGCCCTTCACCGTGCCTTCGGCCATGTCGAAAGCCGGGCTGCACGCCATGACGCAATCGCTCGCGGTCGAGTGGGCCGGCCGCGGCATCCGCTTCAACGCCATCGCGCCGGGCCTGTTCCCCACCGAGGGCATGAGCGCGCGCCTGAACCCCGGCGGCGGCGAGCACAAGGCAGAGCGCAACCCGATGGAACGCAACGGCCGCATGCCCGAGCTGGCCAACCTCGCGGCCTACCTGCTCGGCCCGGGCTCGGAGTACGTCAACGGCCAGACCATCGCCATCGACGGCGCGCAGTTCCAGGCCACGGGCGGGAATTTCTCGCGCATGTCGGAATGGAAGGACGACGACTGGCAGCGTGCCCGCGAGAACATCGCGGGGCGCGATGCGCAGGACAAGCGGCAGCGGCTGGCGGCTTGACTGGCTGGCTGGTCAGCGAATCACGCCGAGCTTGCGCGCAATCGCCACCGCCTCGGTACGGCGTTTGGCCCCCAGCTTCATGTTGATATTGCGCAGGTGCGTGCGCACCGTGCTCTCCGACACGAACAGCTTCTCGCCCATCGCGTTGTTCGAGTAGCCCTCGGCCAGCAGCTGCAGCACGCGGATCTCCTTGCGCGTGAGCGGCTCCTTGGTGGCATCGCCCGAGGGCGCCTCGGCGTCGATCGGTGAGGGCGGCGGGCCGAGCACCTGCAGCAGCCGCTGCAGGTAGTCGGCCAATATCGGGTCGCTGCGCAGCACGGGCGCCACGGCACTGGCCTCTTGCTGCATGGCGGCGGCATAGCGGTGCACCAGCGTGCCCACGGACGGGCCTTCGTCGAGGATCAGCCGCACGAAGCCTTCCTGGCTGGCGGTCTGCAGCACGGCGCCGATTTCTTCGATGGCGGTGGCGAGGTCGCCTGCGCGCTGCAGTGCCAGCGCGCGCAGCACGCGCAGCTTGAGCGCGCGGCGGTTGCGATTGGCGGCGACGGCGGCGTGCAGTTCGGCGTCGAGCACGGTGAGGGCCGCGCGCGCGTCGCCGAAGGCGATGTCCCAGCGTGCCTTGGCGAGGGCGAGGTAGTCGAGGTCGTGCGCGGGCAGGCGCTGGCGGCGTTCGCGCTCCCACAGCTCGGGGTCGTCGGCGCGCTGCAGCTCGTCGCGCGAGGCAGGGCCGTTGCCCTGCAGCAGCAGCATGTGCGCGCGCTCCAGCTTGGCGCCCGCGACCACGCGCGGCAGCTGGCGGTGGTGGCCCAGGTATTCGAGTTCGGTGAGCGCCTGGAACGCGGCGTCGATGTCGCCGGCGTGGAAGGCGATGCGCGAGCGCATGACGTGGCTCAGGATCATGTGGTCGGGCAGGCCCACGTCGCGCGCCAGCGGCAGGTACACGTTCAGCAGGTGCTCGGCCTGCACCAGCTGGTTGGTCTCGTACACGGCGCCCGCGTACAGCACGCCGGCCCAGGCGTTGCCGTGGCTGTGGTTGTACGACACGGCATGCGTCGAATCGACCGCCATGCGCAGCCGCGCAGTCGCCTGGCGCAGCCGGCCTTCGGTGAGGTCGAACAGGCCCGCGAGCGACTCGGTGTACATGCGGTTGAAGGTGCTGTTGCCCTGCTCGCGCCGTGCGGCCTCGAGCAGGCGCTGTGCCTCGCGCTGGTCGCCGCGCACCGCGAGGATGTGGGCCATCGCGTTGAGCAGCACGCCTTCGGCAAAGGCCAGCCCGGTGGGCATGCGAGCGAGGCTTTCGCGGCCGGCTTCATACGCCGCGTCGTGCTGGTCTTCCATCGCGAGCAGCAGCGGAATGAGCGTGTGGGCGTTGGCGCGCACCTCGGGAATGGGGCTCTCGAGGCAGCCCGACTGTTCGAGCAGACGCATCGCGTCCCACGGGCCGTGCGTGAAGCAGGTGGCCCACAGCGCGATGAGCTGCAAGAACGGATGCTCGCGCAGCTGATGCTCGGGAATCGCCGAGAACCAGCGCGCCAGCATGCGCATGCGGCCCTGTTCGAGGAACTGCTCGGCGTAGCTGTCGAGCAGCGTGAGCGCATGCGGATGGTCGCCGCCTTCGATCGCATGGTCGATGGCGGGCACGGGCCGGCCGTGCGACTCGTACCAGCCCGAGGCCGCGAGGTGCAGCCGCGCGAGTTCGTCGGGCCGTTCGCGCGCGAGTTGCGCGCGCAGAAAGTCGGCGAACAGGCTGTGATAGCGCCACGCGCGCACCTCGCCACCCGCGTCGCCGCTCACGGGCGTGAGGAACAGGTTGGCGGCGGCGAGCTGTTCGAGGATGACGGCGCTGTCGCCGCGCGGGCTGAGCGCCTGGCACACCGACGCATCGAGCTGACGCAGGATGCTGGTGCGCAGCAGAAAGTCGCGGATCTCGGGCGGCTGGTGCGCGAGCACGTCTTCGGCCAGGTAGTCGGCCACGGCGCGGTCTGAGCCCGAGAAGCGCTCGATGAAGCCGGTCTCGATGCCGTGCCGCTCCAGCGCCATCGACGCCAGCCAGATGGCCGCGACCCAGCCTTCGGTCTTGCGGTGCAGCTGCGAAAGCATGTCGGCCGGCAGCGCCTGCGGCGGCTGCGCGGTGGCGTGCGGCGCATGCGCCTGGCGCAGGCCGATGAAGGCGCTGGTTTCTTCCAGCGTGAAGCGCAGGCGGTCGGTGTCGATCTCGATGAGCTGTCCGCGCGCGCGCAACCGGCCCAGGCCCAGGTCGGGCAGGCTGCGCGAGCCGATCACGATCTGCCCGCGCCGCGGCAGGTGCTCGACCAGCTCGCGCACGAGGCCGAGCACGGCGGGTTCCTGCACCACCTCGAAGTCGTCTAGAAAGAGCGTGAAGGGCGAGTCGTGCGCGGCCAGCGCGGCCACCGCATCGAAGGGCGCGTGGCTGGCGGGCTCGTCCACGCCGATGCGTTGCACGGCCTCGGCCAGGCAGTTGAGAAAGCGCGAGACGTCGTTGTCGGCGCGGTCGAGCGTGAGCCACGCGGTGGCGATGCCCTGCGCGTCCATGCGTTCGCGGATCTGCGCCATGGCGGTGGTCTTGCCGAAGCCGGCGGGTGCGCGCACCAGCACGAGCTTGACGGTCGCGGCCGCGATTTCTTCGCTGATGGCGGTGCGCGGCACCTGCGTGGCCACGAAGGCCGGCGGGTTGAGCTTGGTCTCGAGAATCCGGAGCGAGGAAGGGGGAACGGGGGCTGGTGCAGGCATCGCGAAGGGGGAGTGAATGCCTGGAAATTCCGTCGCTTCCGACGATTCCGGCAACCGATTCTGCTTCCTAAACTGGCCGCAGACAAACTGAATTCCCCTGCATCCGGTGGCCCTGCGCACCCGGGCAGCGCCCTGCCCATGACCCACGACGTTTTCATCTACGACCACGTGCGAACCCCGCGCGGCAAGGGCCGCGCCGACGGTGCGTTGCACCCCATCACGCCGGTGCAACTGGCCACGCAGGTGCTGCAGGCGCTGCGCGAACGCCATGCGCTCGACCCCACGCAGATCGAGGACGTGGGCCTGGGCGTGGTGATGCCCGTGGGCGAGCAGGGCGCCGACATCGCGCGCGTGGCGCTGCTGTCGGCGGGCTACGGCGACAGCGTGGTCGGCTTTCAGCTCAACCGCTTCTGCACCTCGGCGCTCGACACGCTCAAGATGGGCTTCGGCCTCGTGGCCTCGGGCCAGGCCGACGCGGTGATCGGCGGCGGCGTGGAGTCGATGTCGCGCGTGACCATCGGCAGCGACGGCGGCGCCGTCTACACCGACCCCGCCGTGGGCCAGCGCTACCCCTACATCCCCAACGGCGTGGCGGCCGACCTCATGGCCATGCTCGACGGCGTGGACCGCGAGGCGGTCGATGCCTACGCGATGGAAAGCCAGCGCCGCGCCGCCGTGGCGCAGGCCGAGGGCCGCTTCGACCGCTCGCTCGTGCCCGTGCGCGACCGGCTCGGCCGCACCGTGCTCGCCAAAGACGAGGCCAACCGCCCCGGCACCACCATGGCCGACCTCGCCAAGCTCAAGCCCGCCTTCGCCGGCGTGGCCGCGCAGGGCTACGAAGCGATCCTGCTGCAGCGCTACCCGCAGCTCTCGCACATCGCGCCGATTCACACGGGCGGCAATTCGAGCGGCATCGTCGACGGCGCCTGCGCGGTGCTGCTGGGCAACCGCGACTACGGCACGCGCAACGGCCTCGTGCCGCGCGCGCGCATCGTCGGCAGTGCCTCGTGCGCCGACGAGCCGCTGCTGAGCCTGGGCGGCCCGATGCCGGCCACCGAACGCCTGCTGGCGCGCTGCGGCCTGCGCATCGGCGACATCGACCTGTTCGAGGTCAACGAGGCCTTCTCGGTGGTGCCGATGCGCTATGCGCGGCACTTCGACATCGACCCCGCGCGCATCAACGTGAACGGCGGCGCCATTGCGCTGGGCCATCCGCTGGGCGCGACCGGCGCGATCCTCACGGGCACGCTGCTCGACGAGCTGGAGCGGCGCGACGCGGGCCTGGGCCTGGTCACGCTGTGCGCCGCGGCGGGGCAATCGACCGCGCTGGTGATCGAGCGCGTCTGAGCGCGTCTTCTGCTTCAAGTTTTCTTTTCTCATGCACTCCAACATCCGATTCGAGGTCGATGCCGACGGCGTCGCGCTCCTCACCCTCGACGTGCCCGACCGGCCGATGAACGTGTTCACGCCCGGCTTCACGGCCGACCTGCGCGCGGCCGTGGCGCAGATCGCGCAGCGCGCCGACGTGCGCGGCGCGGTCATCACCTCGGGCAAGGCCAGCGGCTTCATGGCCGGGGCCGATCTCAAGGACCTCGTGGGCTTTCATGCGACGGGCGGCAGCGCGGCCGATGCCGCCGAGGCCATCGCGCCCGGCGGGCGCGCGCTGCGCGAGCTGGAGCGCTGCGGCAAGCCCGTGGCGGTGGCGATCAACGGCGTGGCGCTGGGCGGCGGTTTTGAACTGGCGCTGGCCTGCCATCACCGCGTGCTGCTCGACGAACCGCGTTCGGTGGTCGGGCTGCCCGAGGTCACGGTCGGCCTGCTGCCAGTGGGCGGCGGCACGCAGCGGCTGCCGCGCCTCATCGGCATTGCGCGCGCGCTGCCGCTGCTGCTCTCGGGCCAGCACGTGGCGCCGGCCGAGGCGCTGTCGCTGGGCATGGTCGATGCGCTCGCGCCGGCCGACCAGCTCGTGCAGGTCGCGCGCCGCTGGGTGCTCGACCACCCCGAGGCCGGCCAGCAGCCGTGGGACGTGAAGGGCTTCAAGGTGCCGGGCGGCGCGGGCGCACTGGCGCCGCACGCGGGTGCGAGCTTCGGCGCCACGCTGGCGCAGGTGCGACGCGACACGCACGACAACCTGCCGGCGCCGCTGGCCATCCTGTCGGCCGTGTACGAAGGCACGCAGCTGCCGATGGACGCGGGCCTGGCGGTCGAGGCACAGTGCTTCGGCCCCTTGCTCGCCGGCCCGGTGGCGCGCAACCTGATGCGCACGCTGTTCGTGAACCGGGGCGCGGCGCTGCGGCGCAAGGGCGACTTGAGTGCGGTCAACACCGCGTATGTCGAACGTCTGCGGCAGCTGTACCGCAGTGAAGGCCAGGCGCTGTTGAGCGAGGGCGTGTCGCCTGCGCTGATTGCGAATGCCGCGCGGCAGGCTGGGCTGGGCGAGAGTCCGCTGACCGCTGAAGTCGTCGCGACACAGTCCGCCGCATCGCAGCCCGACGCACGCGCCGTGGGCGAACGCCTGCTGTCGCTGCTCGCGCTCGAAGCGGCACGTTGCCTCGAAGAAGGCGTGCTGAAGCAGCCGGTCGAAGCCGACCTCGGCGCCGTGCTCGCATCGGGCTACCCCGACTGGACCGGCGGCACGCTCTCATACATAGAGACCGTCGGCCTCGCCGCCTTTGTCGCACGCTGCGACGCACTCGCAGAGCGTCACGGCGAGCGCTTCAAGCCTACGGCAGCGTTGCGCGAGCGTGCGCAATCGAACACGCTGTTCTATCCGACGGAGCAGGCCGCGTGAGCACAGGCCGCGCGGAAGCGCTGCAGTCGCTGGTCGCGCAGCTGCAGCTCGAACAGCTCGAGAAGAACCTGTTTCGCGGCACCAGCACCGACATCGGCGCGCCCGCCGTCTTCGGCGGCCAGGTGCTCGGGCAGGCGCTGATGGCCGCGGCCCGCACGGTCGACGGGCATGCGGCGCATTCGCTGCACGGCTACTTCTTGCGAGCAGGCGACAAGGCCGCGCCCATCGTCTACGACGTCGACCGCATCCGCGACGGCGCGAGCTTCACCACGCGGCGCGTGGTCGCCATCCAGCATGGCGAGCCGATCTTCCATATGTCGGCCTCGTTCCACCGGCGCGAGGAGGGCGTGTCGCACCAGTGCGCGATGCCGGAGGCGCCACCGCCCGAAGCACTGACGCCGCGTGCCGGCTCGCGCGCTGGACCTCCTATACGGGTCGAGGGGCCGATCGAGTTCCGCTACGTCGATCCGCGCGACCCGGTGACGGCTGGCCCGCGCCCGCCGCAGAGCCAGCTCTGGCTGCGCACGGCCGACGCGTTGCCCGACGACCCGCTGCTGCACCAGGCCATGCTGGCCTATGCCTCCGACTACAGCTTCATGGGCGTGGCGATGCAGCCGCACGGCCTGGCGTTTCAACAACCCGGCGTGCAGGGCGTGAGCCTGGACCACGCGATGTGGTTCCACCGCGACTTCCGCTGCGACGACTGGCTGCTGTACGACGCCGACTCGCCCTCCGCTGAACATGCGCGCGGCTTCTGCCGCGGCGCGCTGTTCGACCGCGCGGGCCGGCTCGTGGCCTCGGTCGCGCAGGAAGGCCTGATCCGGGTGCGTCGATGATCAAGCTCGTCTTCTGCCTGCGCCGGCTGCCGCACCTGGACCGCGCGCAGTTCCAGCACCACTGGCGCCATGTGCATGCACCGCTCGTCGCCGAGCGCGCCGAGGTGCTGGGCCTGCGCCGCTACGTGCAGTCGCACACGCTCGACGACGCACTGGTGCAGCCGCTGGCCGTGCCGCGCGGCAGCCCTGCGCCCTTCGACGGCGTGGCCGAGCTGTGGTGGGACAGCCTCGAGGCGCGCACCGGCGCGCGGCGCGACGAAGCCCGCCGCGCCAGCGCCGAGCTGCTGGCGGACGAGCGCCGCTTCATCGACCTGGCCGCCTCGCCGATCTTCTTCACCGACGAGTTCGCCGTGGTCGGCGACCCTGCCGCCGAGGCGGTGCGCGACTACCTGCAGGCGCGCGGCCGCCTGTAATCGTCGCTTCGGACGATGCCTGCGCGCAGGGCGCGTCCCTAAACTTTTTCCCACAGGCTGGCGTGTCGCCGGCCGCGAGGAGACCCCCTTTGTTCCAAGGCGAAAGCATCGAAGTCCTGCTGTTGCAGGACGGGCTGGTGGAGCTGCGCTTCGACCGGCGCGGCGAGGCCATCAACAAGCTCGACGCGCGCACCGTCGACGAATTCCGCCAGGCCACCGAGCGCATCGCGACCTCGCCGGATGTGCGCGGCGTGCTCGTGACGAGCGCGAAAGACGTGTTCATCGTCGGCGCCGACATCACCGAGTTTGGCGCCACCTTCCAACAGGCCGAGGCCGACATTGCGCGCGGCGTGCGTGCCAGCAACGAACTGTTCAACGCCTTCGAAGACCTGGCCGTGCCCAGCGTGGTCGCCATCAACGGCTTCGCGCTCGGCGGCGGGCTGGAGCTGGCGATGCTCGCGCCGCTGCGCGTGATGGCCGACACGGCCCAGGTCGGCGTGCCCGAAGTGAAACTGGGCCTGTTCCCCGGCTTCGGCGGCACGGTGCGGCTGTCGCGCCTGGCAGGCCTGGCCACGGCCATCGACTGGGTGGCGAGCGGCAAGCCGGCCAAGGCGCCGGCCGCGCTCGCAGCGGGCGTGATCGACGAGGTCGCGGCGCCCGACGCGTTGCGCGACCGCGCGCTCGCGCTGCTGCAGCGTGCGGTGCGCGGCGAGATCGACTGGCAGGCCGCGCAGCAACGCAAGCGCGCGCCGCTGGCGCTGTCGGCGCAGGAGGCGGGCGCGCTGGTCGAGACCGCGCGCACGCAGGTGGTGGCGCGCAGCGGCAAGCACCAGCCCGCAGCCCTCATCGCGCTCGAAATGATGACCGAGGCCGCAGGCCGCGACCGCGCGGGCGCGCTCGACCTCGAGTCGGCCGCCTTCGGCCGCGTCGCGAAGACGCAGGCCGCGGCTTCGCTGGTGCAGGCCTTTCTCAACGACCAGGCGCTCAAGAAGCTCTACAAGCGCCACGCGCGCGAAGGCCGTCCGGTGAAGCAGGCGGCCGTGCTCGGCGCCGGCATCATGGGCGGCGGCATCGCCTACACCAGCGCACTGCGCGGCACGCCGGTGCGCATGAAGGACATCGCGCAGCCGCAGCTCGACCTGGGCATGGCCGAGGCCGGCAAGCAGCTCGCCAAGCAGGTGAAGAACGGCCGGCTCGCGCAGGCAAAAGCTGATGCCATTCAGGCGTCGATCGTGCCGCAACTCGACGAGGCCGGCTTCGACACGGTGGACTGCGTGGTCGAGGCCGTCGTCGAAAACCTCGAGGTCAAGCGCAAGGTGCTGGCCGCGCTGGAAGGCAGCGTGAAGCCCGGCACCGTGATCGCGTCGAACACCTCGAGCCTGCGCATCGACGACATCGCCCAGCCGCTCGCGCGGCCCGAAGACTTTGTCGGCATGCACTTCTTCAACCCCGTGCCGGTGATGCAGCTGGTGGAAGTGATCCAGGGCGCGAAGACGAGCAACGCGGCCGTGTTCACCGCCGTGGGCTATGCCGTGGCCATGGGCAAGACGCCCATCGTGGTGAAGGACTGCCCGGGCTTTCTCGTCAACCGCATCCTCACGCCGTACATCAACGCCTTCGTGCAGCTGGTGGCCGATGGCGCCGACTTCGAGGCCGTCGACCGCGCGATGGAAGCCTTCGGCTGGCCCATGGGCCCGGCCTACCTGCAGGACGTGGTGGGCATGGACGTGGGCGCGCACGTGGGCGACGTGATCGCCGCGGGCTACCCGCAACGCATGCCGGCCCTGGAACGCAATGCCGTGAAGCTCATGGTGGCGAACAAGCGCTACGGCCAGAAGAACGGCGCCGGTTTCTACCGCTACGAGAACGACCCCACGGGCCGACCGCGCAAGTCCGCCGCGCCCGAGGCGCATGCATTGGTTGCCACGCTGCAGCCGCAGGGCCGGCGCGACTTCGCCGATGCGGAGATCGTCGAACGCATGATGCTGCCGATGGTCGTCGAGGCCGCGCACGCGCTCGAAGACGGTGTGGTCGCCACGCCGGCCGAGCTCGACATGGCGCTGCTGCTCGGCGTGGGCTTTCCGGCCTACGCGGGCGGTGCGCTCAAGTACGCCGACTGGCTGGGGCTGGACCGCGTGGTGGCGCTGTGCGACAAACATGCGGCGCTCGGCGCGCCGTATGTGCCCACGGCGCGCATGCGCGAGATGGCGGCGCAGAAGCTGCGCTACTACCCGGTCTGAACGGCAGGCGTTTCGTTTTTCTTTTTTCTCTTCCTCTCTCTCACTCTCCAAGGACAACAAGAGATGCAACTCGATTCCAGCATTGCCGCCGTCGTCACGGGCGGCGCCTCGGGCCTCGGGGCCGCCACCGCGCGCCGCCTGGCCAGCCACGGCGTGAAGGTCGCGCTGTTCGACCTCAACGAGGCGCAGGGCGAGGCCCTGGCCAAGGAACTGGGCGGCGTGTTCTGCAAGGTCGATGTCACGTCGGAAGAGCAGGTCGACGCGGCCTTCGCCAAGGCCCGCGCCGCACATGGGCAAGAGCGCGTGCTGGTCAACTGCGCCGGCACCGGCAACGCAGTAAAGACCGCGAGCCGCGACAAGGCCTCGGGCGAGATCAAGCACTTTCCGCTCGCCAACTTCGACCGCATCATCCAGATCAACCTCGTGGGCACCTTCCGCTGCATCGCCAAGTCGGCGGCCGGCATGCTCACGCTCGACACGCTGGAAGACGGCGAGCGCGGCGCCATCGTCAACACCGCCTCGGTCGCGGCGCAAGACGGCCAGATGGGCCAGGCCGCCTACACGGCCTCGAAGGCCGGCATCGTCGGCATGACGCTGCCCATTGCGCGCGACCTCATGGGCGAGGGGATCCGCGTCAACACCATCCTGCCGGGCATCTTCAACACGCCGCTGCTGCAGGGCGCGCCCGACAACGTGAAGGCCGCGCTGGCCGCCTCGGTGCCCTTCCCCAAGCGCCTGGGCAACCCGGCCGAGTACGCGACGCTGGCCGAGCTGATGATCACCAACGGCTACTTCAATGGCGAGAGCGTGCGGCTGGACGGCGCGATCCGGATGGCGCCGCGCTGACGCCGGGGCAGAGGGGCCGTCGTCAGCCCTTCTGCGCACGCCCCCGCGCCTGCACCGCCTCGCGCCGCGCGCGCAGCACCTCGGGCGTGAGCGCCGCCGCCCATTCACGCGTGGCGGCCTGCTCCAGCGCCATGCCTTCGGCAAAGCTGCGCGCATGGCCGTCGTCGATCAGGCGTTTGTAGACCGGCAGCATCTCGGGCAGCGCGCTCGCGATGTCGGCGGCCAGCGCGAGCGCCTCGGGCATCAGTTGTTCGGGCGTCGTCACGCGGTTGACCAGCCCCCAGCGCTCGGCCTGCTCGGCGCCGACGAAGTTGCCGCTGAAGGCCATCTCCTTGGCACGGGCAATGCCGATGAGCCGCGACAGCCGCTGCGACAGTCCCCAGCCCGGGATCACGCCGATGCGCGCGTGGGTGTCGGCAAAGCGCGCCTCGCTCGACGCGATCAGCAGGTCGCAGGCCAGCGCCACCTCGAGGCCGCCCGTGATGGCCGCGCCGTTCACGGCGCCGATCACCGGACGCGGAAAGTTCGCGAGCGCGGTGGCCACGTCGGTGCCGGCGTCGCCGGTGATCGCGCCCGGGTCGATCTCGCGCAGGTCGAGGCCGGCGCAGAAGGCGCGGCCCGCGCCGGTGAGGACCAGCACGCGCGCGCTGTCGTCCTGCGCGAGCGTGTCGAGCGCGCGCACCAGGGCGCGCCGCAGCGCGAGCGACAAGGCGTTCATCGCTTGCGGGCGGTTCAGCGTGAGGCAGGCGCAGCCGTCCTGCGGGCGGGTGAGCAGGAGGATGTCGGCGTCGTCGGTTGCAGGTGTGTTCATGGCGTGTCAGTGTTGGGCGCAGGCCGTGCCGCGGCATCGTCGGAACGGACGAATCCGGCGGGCTTGTCCCGCTCACGACTCAAAACCCGCGCCCGCATCGGCACCATGCGCCGCATTGTCTTCATTGAATCCACTGAGAGAAAGAAGGAGCGTCCCCCATGGACTTCAGCCTCACCCCGGCCCAGCTCGACCTGCAGGAACGAACGCGCCGCTTCATCGCCGAGGAGGTGATGCCGCTCGAATCCGACCCCCGCCAGGATTCGCACGGCCCCGCCGAGGCGCTGCGCGACGAGCTGGTGGCGCGTGCACGCCGCGCCGGCCTGCTCACGCCGCATGCGTCGAAGGAACACGGCGGGCTGGGCCTGTCGCACATCGACAAGGCCATTGTGTTCGAGGAGGCGGGCTACTCGCCGCTCGGCCCGGTGGCGCTCAACATCCACGCGCCCGACGAAGGCAACGTGCATCTGATGGAAGTGGTCGCCACGCCGGCGCAGAAGGCGCGCTGGCTGCAGCCGCTCATCGACGGCCACGTGCGCTCGTGCTTCTGCATGACCGAGCCGCCGCCCGGCGCCGGCTCCGACCCGTCGATGATGCAGACCGTGGCCGTGCGCGACGGCGACCACTACGTGATCACCGGGCGCAAGTGGTTCATCACCGGCGCCACCGGCGCGGGCTTCGCGATCATCATGGCGCGCATGGAAGACGGTTCGTCGACCATGTTCCTGGCCGACATGAACCAGCCCGAGATCGTGATCGAGCGGCAGATCGACGCGCTCGACAGCTGCTTCACCGGCGGCCACGGCGTGGTGCGCTTCGACGGCCTGCGCGTGCCCGCCGCCGACGTGCTGGGCGCCATCGGCGAGGGCTTTCGCTACGCGCAGGTGCGGCTCGCGCCCGCGCGCCTCACGCACTGCATGCGCTGGCTCGGCGCCGCGCGCCGCGTGCACGAACTCGCCACCGACTACGCCCGCCGCCGCCAGGCCTTCGGCCATGCGCTGGTGGAGCACGAGGGCGTGGGTTTCATGCTGGCCGACAACGACATGGACCTGCACGTCTCGCGCCTGACGATCTGGCACTGCGCGTGGGTGCTCGACCAGGGCGGCAAGGGCCGGCACGAGTCGAGCGTGGCCAAGGTGCTGTGCTCGGAGGCCGAGTGGCGCGTGGTCGACCGCTCGGTGCAGATCCTCGGCGCCAGCGGCGTGTCGGACGAGACCGTGGCCGCGCGCATCTTCCGTGACATGCGGGCCTTCCGGATCTATGACGGCCCGTCGGAGGTGCACCGCTGGAGCATGGCCAAGCGCCTGGCCAAGGCCTGATTCAGGCTGCGGGGGCCGGCGTCATTCCGCCGGCTCTTCCGCTCCCCCCTGCGCATCGTCCACCCGCTGCATGTTGTCGAGCAGCTTCAGCAGGTAGTGCAGGGTGTGCGTGACGTCGTTCACCGAGAACCCGTCAAGCACCTGCTCGTAGTAGGCGTAGATCTTCGGCTGCGCCTCCACCTTCCACACGTGTTGCCCCGACCCGGTCATCGTGACCAGCCGTGACCGCCGGTCGCGGCTGTCGGGCGCGGTCGTCACGTGCCCGTCGCGCTCCATGCGGCTGACCAGGCCCGACAGGTTCTGGCGGCTGACCTTCAGGTAGCGCGCCAGGTCTCCCACGCTCATTCCCCCCACGGCCTCGTCGCGCGACAGCGCGCCGAGCACGGCCCATTGCTGTGTCGTCAGGCCCTCGGCTTCGACCGCGCGGCTGCCGGTTTTATGCAACATGTTTGCGCATTGATAGAGGCGGAAGAACACCCTGTTTGCCAGCGCCATGCGCGCTGCGTCGGTGTTTTCACTAGTGTTTGGCATGTTTTTTCTTTCGGAAAGGCTTGCGCGACGCCACAGCAGCATTTAATAATACGTCAACGTATTTACGTAAATGCCTCAAAAGTGGCGCCCAACGGCCCAACGATATAGCAAGCCCTCGCACCCCAGGAGAACCAGATGCAGCGATTTCAGGACAAGACAGTGATCGTCACCGGCGGCGGTGGCGGCATCGGCGGCGCCACCAGCCGCCGTTTCGCCCAGGACGGCGCCCGCGTGGCGGTGTTCGACATGAACCTCGAGGCCGCCGAAGCGGTGGCCGCGCAGATCCGCGCCGACGGCGGCCAGGCGCAGGCCTTCCGCTGCGACATCACCGACCGCCCCGGCGTCGATGCGGCCGTGGCCGCCGTGGTGGAGCGCTTCGGCCCGGTCGACGTGCTCGTCAACAACGCCGGCTGGGACGTGTTCAAGCCCTTCACCAAGACCGAGCCCGCGCAGTGGGACAAGCTCATCGCCATCAATCTCACCGGCGCGCTGCACATGCACCACGCGGTGCTGCCCGGCATGGCCGCGCGCAAGGCGGGGCGCGTCGTCAACATCGCCTCCGACGCGGCGCGCGTGGGCTCGTCGGGCGAAGCGGTGTACGCGGCCTGCAAGGGCGGGCTCGTGGCGTTCTCGAAGACCATCGCCCGCGAGCACGCGCGCCACGGCATCACCGTGAACGTCGTGTGCCCCGGCCCGACCGACACCGCGCTCTTCGCCGAATACAAGGAAGGCGCGGGCAACCCCGAGAAGCTCATGGAGGCCTTCACGCGCTCCATTCCGCTGGGCCGCATCGGCCAGCCGAACGACCTGCCGGGCGCCATTCTTTTCTTCGCCAGCGACGACGCGGCCTTCGTGACCGGGCAGGTGCTCAGCGTCTCGGGCGGTCTGACGATGAACGGCTGACCCGCACACCACCGACACCTTTCCGGAGACACACATGGCATCCCCCGACTTCGAAGACATCCTCTACGACGTGCGCAACGGCGTGGCGTGGATCACCATCAACCGCCCCGAGAAGATGAACGCCTTCCGCGGCCAGACCTGCGACGAGATCATCCGCGCGCTCAACCGCGCGGGCTACGACCGCGGCGTGGGCGCCATCGTGCTGGCCGGCGCCGGCGAGAAAGCCTTCTGCACCGGCGGCGACCAGTCGGCCCACAACGGCAACTACGACGGCCGCGGCACCATCGGCCTGCCGATGGAAGAACTGCACGACGCCATCCGCAACGTGCCCAAGCCCGTCATTGCGCGCGTGCAGGGCTTTGCCATCGGCGGCGGCAACGTGCTGTGCACCATCTGCGACCTGACCATCGCGTCCGAGAAAGCCGTGTTCGGCCAGGTCGGCCCGAAGATGGGCTCGGTCGATCCGGGCTACGGCACCGCCTTCCTGGCCCGCGTGGTCGGCGAGAAAAAGGCGCGCGAGATCTGGTACCTCAACCGCCGTTACAGCGGCGCCGAGGCCGTGGCCATGGGCCTGGCCAACGCCGTCGTGCCGCACGAGCAGCTCGACGCCGAGGTGCAGAAGTGGGCCGAGGAAATCTGCGAGCGCAGCCCCACCGCGCTGGCCATTGCCAAGCGCAGCTTCAACGCCGACACCGCGCACCAGGCCGGCATCGCGGGCCTGGGCATGTACGCGCTCAAGCTGTACTACGACACCGAAGAGTCGCGCGAAGGCGTCGCGGCCTTGCAGGAACGGCGCAAGCCCGAGTTCCGCAAGTACGCCAAGTAGCCGCAGCAGGACCACCGCGATGAACCCGTACATCGACGACGACCTGGCGACGCTGGCCGAGCATGCGCGCCGCTTTGCCACCGGGCGCGTGGCGCCCGGCTTCCTGGAGCGCGACGCCACGCGCGTGCTCGACCGCACGCTCATGCGTGAGATGGGCGAGATGGGCTTCATCGCGCCCGAGCTGCCCGAGGCCCACGGCGGCCAGGGCCTGGGCTGCCTGGCCGCCGGCGTGATCCACGAAGAGATCGCCCGCGCCGACCTGAGCCTGAGCTACATCAACCTGCTGGCCTCGCTCAACGGGCAGATCCTGTGCGAGCACGGCCGGCCCGAGGTGGTGGCGCCGTGGCTGGCAAAGCTCACGCAGGGCGAGGCGCTGTTCGCCATTGCGCTCACCGAACCGCGCGGCGGCTCCGACGCCGCCAACCTGCGGCTGCGCGTGGAGCGCGTGGGCGATCACTACGTGCTCAACGGAGAGAAGACCTCCATCTCGGCCGCCGACCAGGCCGACGCGGCCGTGGTGTTCGGCCGCACCGGCAGCATCGAGTCGGCCGCCCACGGCGTGACCGCGCTGCTGGTGCCGATGGACCTGCCCGGCGTCACGCGCAACCGCTTCGATTGCCACGGCCAGCGTGCCATCGGACGCGGCTCTCTGTTCTTCGAGAACGTGCGCGTGCCCGTCGACCACCGGCTGGGCGAGGAGAACAAGGGCTTCGTGCAGGTCATGCAGGGCTTCGACTTCTCGCGCGCGCTCATCGGGCTGCAGGTGCTGGCCGTGGCGCGCGTGGCGCTGGAAGAAACCTGGGAGTACGTCGCGCAGCGCGAAGCCTTCGGCAAGCCGCTGTCGGCCTTCCAGGGCGTGTCGCATCCGCTGGCCGACTTCGACACGCAGATCGAGGCCGCGCGCCTGCTGTGCCTGCAGACCTTGTGGCTCAAGGACAAGGGCGCGCCGCACACCGCCGAGGCCGCCATGTGCAAGTGGTGGGGCCCCAAGCTGGCCTACGACGCCATCCACCAGTGCCTGCTGATGTTCGGCCACGGCGGCTACGACCGCGGGCCGATGGAGCAGCGCCTGCGCGACGTGCTGGGCTTCCAGATCGGCGACGGCACGGCCCAGATCATGAAGACCATCGTCGCCCGCACGCGTGCGGGGCGCTCGGCAGTGCCCGCGTAGTCGCATCCCTGGCTTTCCGGTTCGCACAACAAGAGGAGACAAGACATCATGGAATTCGACGCCGTACTGCTGCCTCCGCGCCGCGCGCGCATGGTGGCCCAGGGCCTGTGGCACGACCGCACCATCAACGATGCGCTCGACGCCTGCATCGCCGCCTGTCCCGACAAGGTGGCGCTCACCGCGGTGCGCGTGAAGGACGGGGAGGGCGAGGGCGCCACCGTGCGCTTCACCTACCGCGAGCTGGGCCGCATGGCGGACCGCATCGCCGTCGGCCTCACGCGGCTGGGCGTGGGCCGCAACGACGTGGTGGCCTGCCAGCTGCCCAACTGGTGGGAGTTCACGCTGACCTACCTGGCCTGCTCGCGCATCGGCGCGGTGATGAACCCGCTGATGCACATCTTCCGCGAGCGCGAGCTGTCGTTCATGCTGCGGCACGGCGCGGCCAAGGTGCTGATCGTGCCGTCGCGTTTCCGCGGCTTCGACTTCGCGCAGATGGCCATGGGCCTGCAGGCCGACCTGCCCGATCTCGCGCAGGTGGTGGTGGTCGGCGGCAGCGGCGCGAACAGCTTCGAGGCGCTGCTGGCCGGCCCCGCCTGGGAGAACGAGCCCGATGCTGCGCAGGTCCTGCAGCAGCACCGGCCCGGCCCCGACGACGTGACCCAGCTCATCTACACCTCGGGCACCACCGGCGAGCCCAAGGGCGTGATGCACTCGGCCAACACCACCATGGCCAACATCGTGCCCTACGCGCAGCGGCTCGGCCTGGGTGCCGGCGACGTGGTGCTCATGGCCTCGCCCATGGCGCACCAGACCGGCTTCATGTACGGGCTCATGATGCCCATCCTGCTGCAGGCCTCGGTGGTGCTGCAGGACATCTGGGAGCCGAAGCAGGCCATTGCGTCGATCAACGCCGAGGGCGTGAGCTTCACCATGGCGTCCACGCCCTTCCTGTCCGACCTGTCGAAGACCGTGGCCGAGTCGGGCGAGGCCGTGCCCACGCTGCGCGCCTTTCTCTGCGCCGGCGCGCCCATTCCGGGCGCGCTGGTCGAGCAGGCGCGCCAGGCGCTGGGCGCCAAGATCGTATCGGCCTGGGGCATGACGGAGAACGGCGCCGTCACGCTCACGCGGCTGGACGACGACGACGAGCGTTCCATCCACACCGACGGTTGCCCGCTGCCTGGCGTGGAGTTGAAGGTGGTCGATGTCGACGGCCTTGCGTTGCCGGCGGGCGAGATCGGCAAGCTGCTGCTGCGCGCGTGTTCCAACTTCGGCGGCTACCTGAAGCGCCCGCAGCTCAACGGCACCGACGCGGCCGACTGGTTCGACACCGGCGACCTCGCGCGCATCGACGAGCGCGGCTACGTGCGCATCGCGGGGCGCACCAAGGACGTGATCATTCGCGGCGGCGAGAACATCCCCGTGGTCGAGATCGAGTCGCTGCTGTACCGCCACCCCGACGTGGCCATGGCCGCCGTGGTCGCCTACCCCGACGAGCGCCTGGGCGAGCGCGCCTGCGCGGTGGTGGTGCCCAAGCCGGGGCGGCAGGTCGACCTGCCGTCGATCGTTGCCTTCCTCAAGGCCGAGAAGGTGGCGCTGCAGTACATCCCGGAGCGCCTTGTGGTGCGCGAGACCATGCCGTCCACGCCCTCCGGAAAGATCCAGAAATTCAAGCTGCGCGACCTGCTGCGCGCGGACGAATCGGGCGCCCCGGCCGCCTGAGCGCACCTGCCGATCCTTTCGACACAACAACGGAGACAAGTCATGCAACAGAAGCAATTCGCCGCCGGCGTGGGCCGGCGGCTGGGCCGCGCCGTGGCCGCACTGGGTGGCCTCGCACTCGCCGGCCACGCGGCCTGGGCCCAGGCGCCCGCCACCGCGCCAGCTGGCGCGTGGCCATCCAAGCCCATCCGCGTGGTCGTCGGCTTTGCGCCCGGCGGCAGCACCGACGTGATGGCGCGCATCCTCGCGCAGTCGCTGTCGGAGTCGCTCGGCCAGACCGTGCTGATCGACAACAAGCCCGGCGCCAGCGGCAACATCTCGGCCTCCGAGGTGGTGCGCGCCGCACCCGACGGCCACACCTTCCTCATCGCGCCGACCTCGGTCGAGACCGCCAACCCCTCGCTCTTCAAGGCGAGCCTGCTGCCCTCGCGCGACCTCACGCCGGTGGCCACGGTCGGGCGCACGCAGATGTACCTCGTCGCCAAGCCGCAGCTGCCCGCGAAAGACGTGCGCGAGCTGGTCACGCTGGCACGGGCCAAGCCCGGCACGCTCTCGTACGCCTCGGCCGGCGCGGGCACGCCGCCGCACCTGGCCTGCGAGCTGTTCAAGCAGGCCACCGGCACGCAGGTGACGCACGTGCCCTACCGCGGCGCCGCGCCTGCCTTGCAAGACGTGCTCTCGGGCCAGGCCGACTTCGTCTGCGACCCGGGTATCGCCTTCCAGCACATCCGCGCCGGCAAGGCCAAGCTGCTGGGCATCGTGAGCGCCAAGCGCTCACCCTTCTTCCCCGACGTGCCCACCGTGGGCGAGCAGGGCTTCCCGGGCGCCAACCTCGACATCTGGTTCGGCATGTGGGCGCCCAACGGCACGCCGCCCGAGGTGCTGGCCCGCATGAGCGCCGAGCTTGGCAAGGCGCTGGCCCTGCCCAGCGTCAAGTCGCGCTACGGCGACCTGGGCGCGGAGCCCATCGCCATGAGCACACCCGAGTTTCGCAAGCTGCTGGCCGACGAAGGCGCCATGCTGTCCGCGCTCATCGCGCGCCAGAAGATCGTGGTCGATTGAGCCGATGACGACACCCAGCGCTCCCGTGCTCACCCATGTCGACGGCCGCGTCGGCGTGATCACCCTGAACCGCCCGCGCCAGCTCAACGCGCTCGACGACGCGCTCATGGACGCCCTCGGCGTTGCGCTGCTGGCCTTCGATGCCGACGCGGGCATCGGTGCCATCGTCGTCACCGGCGGTGACACCGCCTTCGCCGCCGGTGCCGACATCGCGGCGATGGCCGACTGGGGCTACGCCGACGTGGTGCGCGACGATTTCATCACCCGCAACTGGGAAACCATCCGCCGTGTGCGCAAGCCCGTGATCGCCGCGGTCGCCGGCTTTGCCTACGGCGGCGGTTGCGAGCTGGCGCTGGCCTGCGACATCGTGCTGGCCGCCGAATCGGCGCGTTTCGCGCTGCCCGAGATCAAGCTCGCCATGCTGCCGGGCGCCGGCGGCACCCAGCGCCTGCCGCGCGCCATCGGCAAGGCCAAGGCGATGGAGATGTGCCTGGCCGCACGCGTGCTCGATGCGGCCGAGGCCGACCGCTACGGCCTGGTGTCGCGCGTGGTCGCGCCCGAGGCGCTCATGCCCGAGGCACTGGCGCTGGCCGCGCGCATCGCGGGCTACTCGCTGCCGGCGCTCGTGGCGATCAAGGAGTCGGTCAACCGGGCGTGGGAATCGTCGCTGTCCGAGGGCATTTTGTTCGAGCGGCGCCAGCTGCACGCGCGCTTTGCCACCGAGGATGCACGCGAAGGCCTGCAGGCCTTCCTGGCGCGGCGCCCGCCCGTGTTCGGCCACCGCTGAGAGGGTGAGGGCGCGCGGCATGTCGCCCAAAATCGTCGGTTCCGACGACGCTGTGCGGCGGCGCGGCGCCAACAATGCGCTGGACTGTCGAACCGAACCCATCACCGGAGATTTCACATGCCCGAAGCCTATATCGTCGCCGCCGCGCGCACCGCCGGAGGCCGCCGCAACGGCCGCCTCGCCGGATGGCACCCGGCCGACCTGGCCGCACAGGTGCTCAACGCGCTCGTGGCGCGCACCGACGCCGACCCTGCGCTGATCGAAGACGTCATCATGGGCTGCGTCGGCCAGGCCGGCGAGCAGGCCTCGAACATTGCGCGCAACGCCGTGCTGGCCTCGCGCCTGCCCGAGTCGGTGCCCGCCACCTCGGTCGACCGCCAGTGCGGCTCGTCGCAGCAGGCGCTGCACTTCGCGGCGCAGGCCGTCATGTCGGGCACGATGGACATCGTGATCGCCGCCGGCGTCGAGAGCATGAGCCGCGTGCCGATGGGCCTGCCCACCACGCTGCCGCTGAAGAACAACCTGGGCTTCTACGTGAGTCCCGGCATGGAAAAGCGCTACCCCGGCATCCAGTTCAGCCAGTTCACGGGCGCCGAGATGATCGCCCGCAACTACGGCATCGAGAAAGACGCGCTCGACCGCTACGCGCTCGAAAGCCACCACCGCGCCATCGCCGCCACCAAGGCCGGCCACTTCGAGCGCGAGATCGTCCCCGTGGCCGTGCGCATGGCCGACGGCACCGAGACCGGCGAGCTGCACACCACCGACGAGGGCATCCGCTACGACGCCACGCTGGAGAGCATCGCCGGCGTCAAGCTCATCGCCGAAGGCGGGCGCTGCACGGCGGCCACCGCCAGCCAGATCTGCGACGGCGCCAGCGGCCTCATGGTCGTGAACGAGCGCGGCCTGAAGACGCTGGGCGTGAAGCCGCTGGCGCGCATCCACCACATGAGCGTGCTGGGCCACGACCCGGTCATCATGCTCGAGGCCCCGCTGCCCGCCACGCAGCGCGCGCTGCAAAAGGCCGGCATGAAGATCGAGGACATCGACCTGTACGAAGTCAACGAAGCCTTCGCGCCCGTGCCCATCGCCTGGCTGAAGGCGCTGGGCGCCGACCCGGCCCGCATCAACGTGAACGGCGGCGCCATTGCGCTGGGCCACCCGCTGGGCGCCTCGGGCACCAAGCTGATGACCACGCTCGTGAACGCCCTGGGCCAGCGCGGCAAGCGCTACGGCCTGCAGACGATGTGCGAAGGCGGCGGCATGGCCAACGTGACCATCATCGAGCGGCTCTGACGAAGCAGGGCGGCCCTTGCGCCGCCACCTGGCAGCGCCCGCGGGGGCGGCGCTGACCTTTTCCGTTCCCTCACAAAAAGAGATCGACGCATGATTCATGACAACGATCGCGGAGACAAGACGAACACCCCCCTGTTGCGCATCGACGCGGTGTCGGTGCGCTTCGGCGGCATCGTGGCGCTCGACGGCGTCTCGTTCGACGTGCGGCGGGGCCAGATCTGCGGCCTCATCGGACCGAACGGGGCGGGCAAGAGCACGCTGTTCAACTGTCTCTCGCGCCTGTACGAGTGCAGCGCCGGCCGCATCGAGTTCGACGGCCATCCGCTCACGCGCCTGCCGCGCCACCGCATGGCGGGCCTGGGCATCGGGCGCACCTTCCAGAACCTGGCGCTGTTTCGCACGATGACCGTGCGCGACAACGTGCTGGTGGGCTGCCACAGCAAGCACCACGCGGGCTTTCTGCGCAACGCCTTCCGGTTGCCCGGCGTGGCGGCCATCGAGTCGCAGGCGCGGGCGCGGGCCGACCAGCTGATCCACTTTCTCGACCTCGAGGCCGTGGCCGAACGCGAAGTGGCCGACCTGCCGTTCGGCACGCAGAAGCGCGTCGAGCTGGCGCGTGCGCTGGCGGCCGAGCCGCAACTGCTGCTGCTCGATGAGCCGGCCTGCGGCCTCAACCACGAGGAACTCGAAAGCCTGGGCACGCTGATCCGCGACATCCGCGACCGCCTGAACGTGACGGTGCTGCTGGTCGAGCACCACATGAGCCTCGTGATGGGCGTGTCGGACCAGGTGGTGGCGCTCAACTTCGGCAAGAAGATCGCCGAGGGCACACCGGCCGAGGTGCGCGCGCACCCCGAGGTGATCCGTGCCTACCTGGGTGAAGAGGAAGAAGAAGCGGAGGCCACGGCATGACGACGAACATTCTCGAAGTGCGCGGGCTGCACGCCGCTTACGGCCCGACGCGCGTGCTGCAGGGCGTCGACCTCGACATTCCCACGGGCCAGGTCGTGGCGCTGCTGGGCGCCAACGGCGCCGGCAAGACCACCACGCTGCGCGCGCTGTGCCAGATGATGGTGAGCACCGAGGGCCGCATCATGCTGGCCGGCCAGCGCATCGACGGCCGCTCGACCGAGCAGATCGCCAAGGCCGGCGTGGGCCATGTGCCCGACGGGCGCGGCACCTTCCTGGGCCTCACGACCGAGGAGAACCTGCGGCTGGGGGCCTATGCGCGTGCCAGCAGGGACGGCATCGACGCCGACATGGAGCGCGTGTTCGGCTACTTCCCGCGCCTGCGCGAGCGCCGCGCCCAGCAGGCTGGCACGCTGTCGGGCGGCGAGCAGCAGATGCTCGCCATCGGCCGCGCGCTCATGGGCAAGCCGCGCCTGCTGCTGCTCGACGAGCCGTCCTTCGGGCTCGCGCCGCTCATCGTGAAGGACATCTTCTCGATCATGCGGCGCATCAACAAGGAAGAGCGCGTGTCGATCCTGCTGGTGGAGCAGAACGCCAAGCTCGCGCTCGACCTGGCCGACTCGGCCTACCTCCTGGAAACCGGCCGCATCGTGCTCTCGGGCACCGCCGCCGAGATCCGCCGCAACGACGCCGTGCGCAAAGCCTATCTCGGCGAATAAGGGCCTCACACCGATGAACGCATTCCTGCACCAACTGCTGGCGGGCCTGGCCACCGGCGGCATCTACGCCAGCGTTGCGCTGGCGCTGGTGATGATCTACCAGGCCACGCACCACATCAACTTCGCGCAGGGCGAGATGGCGATGTTCTCGACCTTCATCGCCTGGAGCCTCATGCAAGCGGGCCTGCCGTACTGGGCCGCCTTCGTCGCGACCGTGGCGCTGTCCTTCGTGCTCGCGGCCGTGGTGGAGTTCACCGTCATCCGGCCCATGCACGACAAGCCGGCGCTGTCGGTGGTGGTGGTGTTCATCGGCCTGCTGGTGATCTTCCACAGCCTGGCGGGCTGGCTCTTCGGCTACACCATCAAGCAGTTCCCGAGCCCGTTCCCGTCGGATGCGTGGTTCGGCAGCGCGATGATGTCGGCGCACGAAATGGGCGCCATCGGCGTGACGCTGCTGGTGGTGGTGCTGCTGTTCGCGTTCTTCCGCTTCACACCGCTGGGCCTGGCGATGCGCGCCGCTGCGCAGAACGCGGCCTCGTCGCGGCTCGTGGGCATCAATGTCGGGCGCATGCTCATGCTGGGCTGGGGCCTGGCCGGTGCCATCGGCGCGGTGGCCGGGATGATGGTCGCGCCGGTGGTCTTTCTCGACCCGCACATGATGACCGGCGTGCTGCTCTACGCCTTTGCCGGCGCGCTCATCGGCGGCATCGACAGCCCCGTGGGCGCGGTGCTCGGCGGCTTCATCGTCGGCGTGCTCGAGAACCTCATCGGCACCTACGTGGTGGGCACCGAACTCAAGCTGTCGGTGGCGCTGGTGCTGATCGTCGGCGTGCTCATCGTCAAGCCCTCCGGCCTCATGGGCCGCAAGTTGGTCACTCGAGTCTGATCGCATGAACTCCCCTCAAGCCTCCTCCTTGCCGACCGCCATGGCACCGCTTGCCGTGCCGGCCAATGCACGCAGCACCAAGCCCTCGCGCTCGCCGCTCATGTGGGTCGGCCTGCTGATCGCGCTGGCCATCGGCATCACCTTCGTGGCGCGCGGCTACCAGCTGTTCCAGGCCACCATGGTGATCTCGTACGCGATCGCGCTCTTGGGCCTGAACATCCTCACGGGCTACAACGGGCAGATCTCGCTGGGCCACGGCGCCTTCTATGCCATTGGGGCCTACACCACCGGCATCCTCATGGAGCACGCGGGCGTGCCGTACTGGCTCACGGTGCCGGCGGCGGCCGTGGTGTGTTTGATCGTCGGCTACCTGTTCGGGCGGCCCGCGCTCAAGCTCGAGGGGTTGTACCTGGCGCTGGCCACCTTCGCGCTCGGCGTGGCGATGCCGCAGCTGCTCAAGTACAAGCACCTCGAGGCCTGGACCGGCGGCGTGCAGGGCATCGTGCTCATGAAGCCCGCCGCGCCCTTCGGCCTGCCGCTCAACGAAGACCAGTGGCTCTACCTGTTCTCACTGTTCGTCGCGGTCGTGATGTTTTTCATTGCCCACAACCTGCTGCAAAGCGGCAGCGGCCGGGCCATGCGCGCCATCCGCGACCACGCCATGGCCTCCGAGGCGATGGGCGTGGACAACAGCCACTACAAGGCCATGACCTTCGGCGTCTCGGCCGCGTACACCGGCGTGGGCGGCGCGCTGTCGGCCATTGCGGTGCAGTTCGTGGCACCCGATTCGTTCACGCTGTTCCTGTCGATCTCGCTGCTGGTGGGCATCGTGGTGGGCGGCGTGGGCACGCTGTACGGCGCGATCTTCGGCGCGCTCTTCATCATGTTCGTGCCCTCGCTGGCCGAGAAGGTCTCCAAGGCCGCGCCATGGGCGGTGTACGGCGTGGTGCTGATCGCCTTCATGTTCGCGATGCCCGGCGGCGTGGTCGGGTTGCTGCGCAAGCTCCAGGCACGCGTCGCCCGTGCACGATGACGCGACGCTGATCGCGAACGCACTGCAGCGGCTGGCCGGGCGCCTCGTGCCCGACGGCCTTGCAGTGCAGGCCGTGCGCCGGCTCTCGGGCGGCGCCAGCCAGCAGACCTGGGCTTTCGATGTGACGACGACCGGCGCGGGCCTTACGCATACGCAGCCGCTGGTGTTGCGCCGCGCGGCCGATGCCAGCGGCGCGCGCGCCCTGGGCACCGCGGGCCTTGCTGCGGAAGCGCAGCTCATCGAAGCCGCACGCGCGGGCGGCGTGCCCGTGCCCGGCGTGCGCCATGTACTGCAGCCGGCCGACGGGCTCGGCGAAGGCTTCGTCATGGACCGCATCGAGGGCGAAACCCTGGGCCGCCGCATCGTGCGCGACGAACGCCTGGCCGGCGCGCGCCGCGTGCTGGCGCGCCAGTGCGGCGCGGCCATGGCGCGCATCCATCGACTGCCCGCACACGGCCTGCCGCCGCTGCGCACAGCCGCCGCACGCGCGGAGCTGGACTTCCAGATCGGCCTGCACCGCAGCCACGGCACCGCGCGCCCCGTGTTCGAACTCGCGTTCCGCTGGCTGCGCACGAATGCACCGGCCGACGTGCCTGCACCGGTGCTCGTGCACGGCGACTTCCGCAACGGCAACCTGATGGTCGGCGAGGAAGGCCTGCGTGCCGTGCTCGATTGGGAACTGGCGCACTTCGGCGATCCGATGGAAGACCTCGGCTGGATGTGCGTGCGCTCCTGGCGCTTCGGCCACGGTGCGCTGCCCGTGGGCGGCTTCGGCACGCGCGAGCAACTGTTCGAGGGCTACACGGCCGAAGGTGGGCAGGTCGATGCCGAGCGCGTGCGCTGGTGGGAAGTGCTGGGAACGCTCAAGTGGGGCATCGTCTGCGAAGCCATGGGGCATGCCTGGCTCAGTGGGCGCGAGCGCGATGTCGAGAAGGCCGCCATCGGCCGTCGCGCGTCGGAGGCCGAGTCGGACCTGCTGGCGCTGCTCGCACCCGAGGAAGAGGCCGCCTGATGCAAGACCGTCCCGACATCGCCGAACTGCTCGAAGCCGTTGCCGTCTTCCTGCGCGAGCAGGTGGTGCCAGCCACCGAAGGGCAGGTCGCGTTCCATGCGCGCGTGGCCGCGAACACGCTCGACATCGTGCGGCGCGAAGTGCAGCTCGGCCCCGTCGCGCAGGCCGGTGAACGGGCGCGGCTGCACGCGCTGCTGGGCCCTGGTGCACCGACCGACCTGGCCGAAGCCAACCGCCTGCTCTGCACCCGCATCGCCTCGAGCGAACTCGACGCCGCCACCCCCGGCCTGATCGACCACCTGCGCCAGACCACACGCGACAAGCTCGCCATCGACCAGCCCGGCTACGCCGCCGGCACGAAGAAGAGAGAGGACTGAGCCATGGACTTCGACCTGCCCCGCGACCTCGTCGACTACCTCGCGGAACTCGACGCCTTCATCGACCGCGAGATCGCGCCGCTGCAGGCGCAGGGCGACAACGAGCGCTTCTTCGACCACCGCCGCGAATGGGCCCGCACCGACTTCGAGAACGGCGGCCTGCCGCGCCCCGAGTGGGAAGCGCTGCTGGCCGAGGCGCGCCGCCGCGCCGACAAGGCGGGCTATCTGCGCTTCGCCTTGCCCAGCGAGTTTGGCGGGCGCGACGGCAGCAACCTCTGGATGGCCGTGATCCGCGAGCACTTTGCCGCGCGCGGCCTGGGCCTGCACAACGACCTGCAGAACGAACATTCGATCGTCGCCAACAACCCCTTCGTCCTCGCGATTCGCGACTTCGGCTCGCCCGCGCAGTGCGACGAACTCATCCAGGGCATGCTCGACGAACGCGTGCGCCTGACCTTCGGCCTCACCGAACCGCAGCACGGCTCCGACGCCACCCACATGGAAACGCGCGCCGTGCCCGAGGCGCGCCACGGCCGCGCCGGTTTTCGCATCGACGGCGAAAAGATGTGGACCACCGGCATGCACACCGCCACGCACTGCGTGCTGTTCGCGCGCACCAGCGGGCGCGACGGCGACGCGCGCGGCATCAGCGCCTTGCTCGTGCCCGCGCAGGCCGAGGGCGTGAAGATCGAGGAGTACCTCTGGACCTTCAACATGCCCACCGACCACCCGCGCGTGAGCTTCACGAACGTGTGGGTGCCCGAAGACGCGGTGCTCGGCCCGCTCGACGGCGGCCTGGCCATTGCCCAGCACTTCGTGCACGAGAACCGCATCCGCCAGGCCGCGTCGAGCCTGGGCGCCGCCGACTACTGCGTGCGCGAGAGCGTCAAGTACGCACGCGAGCGCAAGCCCTTCGGCGAGGAACTGGCGCGCAACCAGGGCATCCAGTTCCCGCTGGTCGAGCTGGCCACGCAGGTCGAGATGCTGCGCCTGTTGATCCGCAAGACCGCGTGGCAGATGGACCAGATGCCCAAGCCACAGGTCGAGAAGCAGCTGTCCGACAAGGTCTCGATGTGCAACTACTGGGCCAACCGCCTCGTGTGCGAGGCCGCCGACCGCGCGATGCAGGTGCACGGCGGCATCGGCTATTCGCGCCACAAGCCCTTCGAACACATCTACCGCCACCACCGCCGCTACCGCATCACCGAGGGCTCCGAAGAGATCCAGATGCGCAAGGTGGCGGGCCATCTCTTCGGCTACATGGGGCCGAACCGGGCCACTGCCGCCTGAACCGCTTTCCGACGACGACTGACGACGCAGGCCGACCGGCCACTCAGCAACACAGAAGGAGACACGCGACATGGTTCATCCGCTTTCCCGCCGCACCGCATTGGCCGCCGGCCTTGCCACGCTCTGCATCAGCCTGCCGGCCCTGGCCCAGAAGAAGCCCGAAGCCGGTGTGAGCGACGTCGAGATCGTGCTGGGCATGCCCATGCCGCTGTCGGGGCCCGTGTCGGGCTACTCGGTGGTCGGCAAGGTGGCCGAGGCCTACTTCAAGAAGCTCAACGAGCAGGGCGGCATCCACGGGCGCAAGGTGCGCCTGTTGATCTACGACGACCAGTACTCGCCGCCCAAGACCGTCGAAGTGGCGCGCCGCCTCGTCGAAGAAGACCAGGTGCTCGCCCTCTTCGGCAACCTGGGCACCGCGCCCAACATGGCGATCCAGCGCTACATGAACGCCAAGAAGGTGCCGCAGCTCTTCGTGCAGTCGGGCGCCGCGCAGTTCGACGACGCCGCCAGGTACCCGTGGACCGTGCCCTTTCTCGGCAGCTACCAGGGCGAGGGCCGCGTGTTCGCGCGCCACATCATCGAGACCCGGCCCGACGCCAAGATCGCCGTGCTCATGCAGAACGACGACCTCGGACGCGAAGTGCTCAAGGGCCTGCAGGAAGGCCTGTCGAAGCAGGGCAAGGCAAAGATCGTGGCGCAGGCCACCTTCGAGGTGACCGACCCCACCGTCGATTCGCAGGTGGTGCAGCTCAAGTCGTCGGGTGCCGACGTGCTCGTGATGGCCGCCACCGCGCGCACCGCCGCGCAGGCCATCCGCAAGGTCGCCGACGTGGGCTGGACGCCCGACCGTTATCTCAACTTTGCCGCCGCCTCCGTGAAGATGGCCTTCGAGCCCGCGGGCGCCGACAAGGCCAAGGGCGTGGTCGCGCTCGCCGTCTACAAGGAACCCATGAGCCCGCGCTGGAGCCGCGACCCCGAGGTGCTCGAGTACCTCGAGCTGCTCAAGACCCACGCCAGCGGCGTCGACCCGAGCAACGGCAGCGGCGTGTCGGGCTACATCGTCGCGCAGCTCATGGCGCACGTGCTGCGCGAGGCCGGCGCCAACCCCACGCGCGAGAGCGTGCGCGTGGCCGCCAGCACCCTCAAGAGCCCGCGCATCTCGATGCTGCTGCCCGGCGTGGCCATGGCCAATTCGGCCGCCGACCTGCACGCCTACGCCTCCATGCAGCCCGTGCGCTTCAACGGCGTGGACCTCGACCCGGTCGGGCCCGCGCTGAACATGAAGTGAACCCCTTTTTATTTTTATCTACTCACGCCCTTCGGAGCCCACCCATGAGCCAGCCTGACGACCAGGACCCCCTTCTGTACGAACGCGACGGCGACGTCGCCATCCTCAGCTTCAACATTCCCAAGCGGCTCAACCCGCTCACTGTGCCGCTGCAGCAGGCCTTGCGCCAGCGGCTCGCACAGCTGCGCGACGAAGGCGAGGTGCGCGCCGTGGTGCTCACCGGCGTCGGCAAATCGTTCTGCGTGGGCGCCGACCTCGGCAGCATGGACGCCAGCGCGCCCGGCAGCCTGGGCCAGCGCACGGCCGACGCGATGGAGGCCATGTCGAACCGCCTCATCGAAGACCTGCGCAGCATGCCCTTCCCCGTGGTGAGCGCCATCAACGGCCCTGCCGCGGGTGCCGGCGTGGGCGTGGCGCTGGCCGCCGACGTCGTGCTGGTGGCGCGATCGGCCTACTTCTACCTGCCCTTCATGCCGCGCCTGGGCATCGTGCCCGACCTGGGCACCACCTGGTTCCTCGAACGGCTCGTGGGCGGCGCGCGCGCCATTGGCATGTCGCTGCTCGGCGAGCGCCTGTCGGGCGAACAGGCCGCGCAATGGGGCCTTGTCTGGGCCTGCGTGGACGACGCCGAACTGCGCGCCCAGGCGGTGGCCATTGCGCAGCGGCTCGCGCGCCTGCCCGCGCATGCCGCGCACGAGATCCGCGCCGTCTACGAATCGGCCGCGAGCCAGTCGCTCGTCGGCCAGATGCGCCACGAGGCCGAGCGCCAGCGCGAGCTGATCGACCGACCCGACTTCGCCGAAGGCGTGAAGGCCTTCATGGAGAAACGCGAGCCCGTGTTCCGTCGGCCATGAGCGGGGCTGCAGATTCCACGGCCGCTGCGGGGATCGAGTTCGACGCCGAGCGCCTGCAGCGCCACCTGCGGCAAGTGCTGCCCGAGCTTGAAGGCCCGATGCGCCTGGCGCGCATCGGCGGCGGGCAGTCGAACCCCACCTTCTTCGTCGACTTCGACAACCGCGCGCTGGTGCTGCGCAAGCAGCCGCCCGGCGAGCTGCTGCCCTCGGCCCACGCGGTCGACCGCGAGTACCGCGTGCTGCGCGCACTGGCCGCCACCGACGTGCCCGTGCCGCGCACCGTGCTGTACTGCGACGACCGCGCCGTGGTGGGCACGCCCTTCTACGTGATGGACAAGCTCGAGGGCCGCGTGCTGTCGAACTACGCGCTGCCCGGCATCGCGCCCGCCGAGCGCCGCGCGTACTACTTTGCGATGGCCGAGACCCTGGCGCGCCTGCACGCCGTCGACCTTGCCGCCGTCGGCCTCACCGACTACGGCCGCCCCGGCAACTTCTTCCAGCGCCAGATCGCCCGCTGGACCCGGCAGTGGGAAGCTTCGCGCACCCGCGAAGACGCCAACATCGATCGCCTCATCGCCTGGCTGCCCGCCAACTTGCCACCGGGCGACCAGACCACCATCGCGCACGGCGACTTCCGTTTCGGCAACCTCATGTTCCACCCCACCGAGCCGCGCGTGATCGCCGTGCTCGACTGGGAGCTGTCGACCCTGGGCCACCCGCTGGCCGACGTGGCCTACAACTGCATGGCCTGGCACACCGGCGCCGACGAATTCGAAGGCATGCAGGGCATCGACCTCGCGGCCGAAGGCATCCCGACGCAGGCCGAGTACATCGCCCACTACCAGCAGGCCGGCGGCTGCGCCGAGCCGGTGACCAACTTTCACCTGGCGTTCTCGCTGTTCCGCTTCGCCGTGATCCTCGAAGGCATCGCGGCGCGCGCCAAGAGCGGCAGCGCGGCGGCGGAAGATGCGGTGCAGGTGGGCGCGCAGGCCGCGGGGTTTGCGCGGCGGGCGGCGGCGTTGATCGACTAGCCGGTAGCGAACCGGCTGGAGCCGGGCAGGGCGCCCGTCAGCCGCCGATGGGCGAGCACAGCTCGACCAGCGTGCCGTCGGGGCAGCGCACGTACGAGACCACCTGCCCCCAGGGCTTGGTCACCGGCGCCGACAGCTGCGTGGCGCCGGCCGCGAGCGCGCGGCTGTGCGCGGCGGGTACGTCGGGCGTCACGAGGCCCAACTCCATGCCCAATGGTTGGGCGGAATCCGAGGCGGCGACATGCCCGCCTGGAAAGTTGGAATCGGCGAGCGCGTGCGCGGCAAAGGCCAACGTGGTCTCGCCGGTTTCGACTTCGCCATAAGTGCCCGATTCGTGCAGGAAGCGCGTGGGCAGGCCGAAGGCTTGTTCAAAAAACTTCAGCGATTGGGCGACGTCCGGAACGTAGACGATGGTGTAGCCGAGTTTCATGGACGAGGGCGCGTTGCTTACTTACTGCGCTTCCAGCCGCTCTGCAATCTCGCGCGCCCCGAGTTCCCGCACCGTGGCCAGTCGCTCCAGCTGCGCTGCACGCGGACGTGCCTTGCCTTGTTCCCAGTGATAGATCGTCTGGCCCGACACGCCGACCAGCTGCCCATAGATCGCCGCGGACAGCCCGAGCTTGGCGCGGTGCGCGGCCAGCCGGTTGGCACTGAAGCGGCGCTTGGGACCGCCTGCGTCGGCGTCGTCGCCTGCAGCACCGGCTGAGGCGGGCGCCTGACGCGCGGAACCCTTGGCGACCTTGCGCAGTTCTTTTTCAAGCGCGCTCACCTGACGGCGCAAGTCGGCAATCGATGCCCGGTGCGCGACGGAGGCCTTCTTGAGGGTTTCGATCTCCGCTCGCACTTCCTTGCGAGCGACACGGGAGATTTCGGCTTTGAGGATGGAGGCGATGTTTGGCATGGGGGGATTGTGCTCAATTTGGGGACACAAATGGAGGGGGTGTGCTGTAGGCGGATGCCGTCGTTTGTAGGCAACAGGGGTTCTAGCGTTATTGAGCTCGGATTTTTTTCGCTTAATGCTGAATTCCCAGTGCCGATGGATGCTTGTCGTGGTCGTTTGGCCAAGACCGCACCTGTCTGGCAGAGAAGTTCCGTGCGACGATTCGATGCCGCCCTATCGGCCGGGATCGGACATTCACCAGAAAATTTGATATGCGCCTGTGGCGAGTCCACGCACACGGGCGCTGTTACAGGGAGCACACATGACGTTTATTTCTGGCATTCGCAAAGCCTTGCTTGGTGGATGCTTCTTGCTGGCTGGACTGGCTGCTTTCGCCCAGCCGTGGCTATCGGAGAGTGTTCTGGATCTCAGCTACAAGGGCAAAACGCCCGCTTTCCCCGTCGCTGCCTATCGAAATATCAGTGTTACGGAATTCAGGTCGATGGTAAGCAAGGCGTTTCAGAAGTCAGACTTCTCTTTCGTTGCCGTGGATGAGCAGAAGAACAGGTCGACGGTCTTCGAGTTCAAATTCAATGCGGATCCGAAGATGCGGTTCGTCCCGAGAGTTCTCGTATCTGCCGACGAGTTGCTCGATGGCAAGAGGAAGTGCAATCCATGTTTCTTAAGACTTGCCGAGATAAAAAATGCGAAGGAGGTCAAGGCACTTCCGTGGATGGTTCAGTACGACCTGAGCGCGCGAATCGTCCCAGCAATCGACAACGCGTACGCGGCGATCGAGTCCGCCGGGCGCGAATATGTCGACCCAGCGTTCTTGTTCAATTACAAGCGGCAATGGGAAGGGGAGAAGACCTTGTTCGGCAACGCCTTCGTTGGCCTCAGTTTGCCCAGTCTGAAGGAAAAAATTGTTCGCGCTTACCGAAGCGCTGGCTTCTTGTCCGTTGAAAGCGAAGCTCCTCCAAGGGCTTCCGAACTCACTCTGACTTTCAGTTTTCCCGTGGATCCGGCCAAGGAGGGCGGCGTGATCTACAAGGTGAAGATCTACAGCCAGTATGACGAAGACGGGCGTTGCTACCCCTGCGAGGTCGTCGAACACTACGACTCGTCCCAGAAGCTTCCGCCGGCGGGTTTGTCTGGTGTCCTGAGTCGTGCGACCCTCGAGCCGAGATTCGCGGCAGCGCTGAGTGCGGCATACGAAAGCATGCGTACCGACCTCGAGCGCTATCTGCGGCCTCGCTCCGTGTTTTTGGAGCAACCCAAACGCCCCCCTCTCGGCTCGACACCGCTTCCGCCGCCTCCAATCGCAGTGACATGACCGTCCACGCCCAGCCTGCGTCAGGGAGCGTCCCAAACGCCGCAATGCGTCAGGAGCATTGGTTCATCTTTGGAAACCTGTTCGTGGCGCTGTCGGCCGGAGTGCTGGCATTGTGGTCCGCGCCGATGATGCTGGCCGTTCTCTATATCAACATATGGCTGCTGGCGAATCCTCATCTGGTGGCAACCTACACGCGCATCGGCGCCATCTATTCGCGCATTCGTCTGCGCTGGGCTCTGATCTTTGTCGCGCCGCTCTTGATATTGACGGGCTTGACGATCGTTGCGCTTGCCTATGAAGCGGCCGGGCTGCTCGCCCTGTATTTCGTGCTTCAGACGTTCCATGTTGCTCGCCAGAGCTATGGAATCGCCAGACGCCATGACCGTCGGCTTCAGGTGCCTTTTCGCAATCTGCCCTATTTGCTGATCTATTTGTTCCCCGCGTGGGGATACCTGCATCGCAGTGCGCAGGTACCTCAAAGTTTCCTGGGCTACCCGATCTGGTTTCCTCCCGTTCCGCAGGAGTTGGCCTTTGCGGCAGGCATCGCGGCCACCGCCGGTGCATTGTTCTGGTTCGCACGCCTGATGTATGCCAGGGGCGAGAAGCCGGCGAATGAGCCCTTCAACAGCTTCGTGCTCTCGCACCTGGTGATTTCGTTGGTTGGCTATGTCTGGATCAGCGACATCACGGTGGGCTGGTTGGTGGTCAACGTCTGGCACAACATTCAGTACCTGATATTCGTGTATCGCCAACGGCGTCCTGAAATCACGACGGAAAAAGGCGGCGAGAAACCAGACAACGCTTCGGCACGCCACAAGCCGTTCGTTGCGGTTCTGAAATCCCCCGCGACTTTTTTTCTGACGTGTTCAATCGTGGGCGCTGTCTTGTTCGTGGCTGCCGATCGTGTTGGCGAAAGTCTTCTTTGGCTGGGGCTTCCGACCATTCTGATCGCGCACTTCGTCTTGAACTTCCATCACTACTTGGCGGACGCCGTGATTTGGAGGCGGCGTCGTGCTGGCGGGCCTGACGGTGTTTCGTCGCGCTGATTGGCGAAAGACCCTCTCTCAGGTCAGGCGCCTGACACCACCGCTCATCCGAAGCGGCGTCTGAGCCACGACCAGTTGCAATGGTCTGAGCCTTGGGCAAGGTTCGCGATACCGGGATACCCGGAGTGGCTGGAGACGCTACCTCCCGGATAACGCGCCACGATCATCGCCATGCTCGGAACAATCGCGCTGAATAGTTCCGCGCGATTCAAGCGCGGGTTTCAACACTGCCAGTCCAGCGATGCCCGGAACTCCGTATCTACTTGCGATTCTTCGAAGAGAGCTTGCCGACGCCGGTCTCACCCTTGGCGACGTAGCGAGCGCGATCGGAACGTCCGAACGGCGTGCCCAAACCTTGATGGCGAACGGGACCATGAAACTGCGGGATATCGACAAGCTTGTCGAGCTGCTGCACCTGGACTTCGACGAAATCCTGAGCGAGGTGGGCTATCCCCGGCCCGTCGGCGCGCCGCTGGCTCTTTCAGCTTCCGTTTCGAGCCGGTTTGAAGAGGCGTGAATCACGCGAGGCGCTCACTGCACGCCGCCTTCACCAAGGGCAGCACGCAGTGACTGAGTCGTGACATCGGCAGCTTCGATCCGCCGCTGCAGTTCCTCATTCACCAGCCGCACCAACGCCCCCAACTCCGTGCGCGTCGGAAAGACTTCCTCCGTCTCCCCCACGTGCTGCGGAACGATGAGCTTCTCGATGCACGCATAGGCGCGTTGCACCGCATGAAGACTGTCGATGTCATCACACGCCTGCAGCGCGAGCGATTCGGCACTGGCGGTTTCTTCAGAAGATGCAGGAAGCGAAGACGCGTGCGCGGACGCGCGAGGAGATGTAGATGCAGCCATGAATGGCCTCCAAGGGTTTCGGTTTTGCTGAAACCGACGCACCCGAGTCCAAGCGGGGGCGGCGGCTCGACGGGTTGGACTACCGGGAAACCACTTGCGTGAAACCGGCCGGGCTCGCGCCCGCCCATCGAGCCGCCTAAACAGGAAGCGCGAACGACAAAGCCGCAGACCCTGCGGGGTGGCTGCGGCTTTACGTCGCAGTGATTTCAACGGGAGTCCAAGCCCGATCACGCCCTGTGTTGACGTGACCGGCGCAGTATAGCGATGGACATGGCTGCACCGCATGAAGACTGTCGACGTCATCACACGCCTGTAGCGCAAGCGATTCGGCACTGGCGTTTTCAGAGAATGCAGGAAGCGAAGACGCGTGCGCGGATGCGCGAGGAGATGCAGCAGCCATGAATGGCCTCCAAGGGTTTCGGTTTGCTGAAACCGACGCACCCAACGCCAATTGAGGGCGGCAGCTCGACGGGTTGGCGTACCGGGAAACCACTTGCGTGAAACCGGCCGGGCTTGCGCCCGCCCATCGAGCCGCCTAAACAGGTACCACGAACGACAAAGCGGCAGGCCCCGTGGGGTGGCCGCAGCTTTTACGTCGCAGTGATTTCATCGAGGGAGCACTGAGGCGGCGCACCACCTCACGGCGCCGCCAGATACGCCTCCACCGCCTTCCCCCACAGCCCCTGCTGCCCGATCAGCCCGTGCCCGTTCATACCGGGCTCCAGCGTGAAGCTCTCGAAGCGCCCCTTGCCGCCCGCGTCGCGAAAGGCTTCGAAGTTCTTGCGGCTGTGCGACATCGCGTAGAACGGGTCGTTCTCGCCGTAGAGCCACAGCGTGGGCTTGGCGAAGGCCGCGCCGCGGCGGAAGGTGACGGGGTTGATGGCGTCGGCGGTGTTGCCGGGGCATTTGTCGCCCATCCAGCCGCCGACGAAGTTGATGGCGCCCTGGAACACGTCGGGGCGCAGGCCCGCATACGCCACGGCGAGGATGCCGCCGCGCGACTGGCCTGCGATTTCCATGCGGCGGGGGTCGACATCGGGGTTGCGCTGCAGCCACGCGACGGCGGCGTCGAGGTCGGCCACGGCGCGGTCGAAGCCGGCCAGGGCGATGGCGGGCTCGCAGCTGTAGTGCTCGCGCTTGGCGGTGAAGCCTTCGTCGTACAGCCCGTCCGATTGGCCGCGTCCGCGCCGCTGCGGAAAGGCGATGAGCCAGCCGCGCTGCGTGAACCAGCGGGCGGTTCGCTCGGGGGCCCAGGTCTGCTTGAACAAGGCCGGGTCGTTGCCGATGCCGGTGGAGCCGTGGTTGAACACGACCGTGGGGAACGGGCCGGCGCCGTCGGGCTTGTAGATGACCATCTCGAGCGTGACGGGCGCGCCGTTCTCGACGAAGGGCGTGGGCACGCGCACGACGCTGCGTTGCAGCGGTTGTTGCTGCTGCTGCACTTGCGGCTGTTCCTGCGGCTCCGGTCGCTGCGCCCAGCCCGCGCCACAGAAGGCGAAGAGCGACGCGAACGAGGCGGCAGCGAGCGCGGCGGTGCGAAGGCGATTCATCTTCTTCTTCATGGGCGAGGGCTTTCGGAAGTGGGCAAAGACGCCGCCGCATTCTGCCCCGGAGCCTGCCGCTCGCTGTCGCGTGGCGCCGGCACTCGCCACCGCATCGCACCACTCGCGAGCACGACACCAGGCACCACGAACGACAGCGCCAGCAGCGCGGGGCGCGTGACGGGCTCGTTCATCCACCATGCCGCGCCGAGCGTGGTCAGCACGGGCACGAGCGCGGACGACAGCGCGGCGCGTGCGGCGCCCAGCCGCGTGATCGCCACGCCGTAGACCACCAGCCCGAGCAGGCCGGCGACCACGCCTTGGCCCGCGGCCTGCATCGCGATGTCGGTCCACGGCGCGGCGAACAGTCGCGGCGGGCCGGCGAGCCAGAGCAGCGGCAACAGCAGCAGGGTCGATGCACCGTTGACGAAGGCCGCGCCCTGCCATGCGCTCATGCCGCAGCGGCCGAAGGCCAGGGAGTAGACGGTCCACAGCAACGCCGCCAGCAGAAAGAGCAGGTCGCCGCGCCAGTGCTGTTGCCGCAAGCCCTCGCCGAAGCTGCCCGCCGCGAACACCGCCATGCCGATGGCGATGCCGGCCAGCCCGAGGAGGCGCAGACCCTGCACGCGCTCGCCCCGGTAGACCCACGCGCCCAGCGCGGTGAAGAGCGGCAGGCTGCCGGCCATGAAGATGCCCATGTGGCTGGCGGGCGCCCACTGCGCGCCGGCCAGCACCAGCAAGCCGAAGGGCAGGCCACCGCCGATGACGAGCAGCACGAGCGCGCCGCGCGACGCACCCGGCGGCACGAGCCTGCCGCGCAGCCACAAGGGGCTGAGCAGCAGCGCGGGAATGCCGTAGCGCAGCAGGGCGAGGTCCATCGGCCCGAGCGCGGTGGCGGTCACGCCGTGGCGCGACAGCAGCTGCCAGGCGCTGCCGATGAGGGCGGCGGCCAGCGCGGCGAGTGCGCCGATCCAGAGGGTGCGAGGCGATGTCGTCATCGGGCCAGTCTGTGGCCCGGGCGGCGCGAAAGCTATCAGATTCGTGCGCCTGCGCCGGCCGGCCCGAGCGCGCGGCGAGCATCGCCGAGCGTGACGCCTACGGTGCGCCGGAACACGGCGCCCAGGTGGCTCTGACTGCAGTAGCCCAGGTCGTGCGCGAGGCCGGCGAGGTCGCGCTCGCCGTCGGCCAGCCGCTCCATCGCCGACGCCAGCCGCAGGTGCTGGCGGTACTGGTGCAGGCTCAGGCCGGTCTGCTGGCGGAAGCGGCGCGCCAGGTGAAAGGGCGAGCGCGACACGGCCTCGGCCAGTTCGTCCAACGAGAGCGGAGGCCGCGCGCCCGGGCCGCTGCCTTCGGACAGCAGCAGTTGCCGTGCACGCGCGACGGCACCATGCCATGGCGCCTGGTGCGGCGCGCTGCCCAGCTCGGCGACGAGCGCGGCCACCAGGGCCGCGGCCTGTGCGCTGTCGGTGTCCGGCAGCTGGCGCCGCACCGCGTGCATGCGGTACAGCGTTTGCGGCGTCAGCAGGCAGACGCTCACGCCCGCAGCATTTGCACCATGGGCCGGGCCGACCGATGCATGGCCGCTGACCACGAGGCTGTGGCGCACGGTCGCGGTCTCGGGCCGCAGCCGGTAGGCGGTGGCATCGCCGAAACGGATGGCGGTGAGCGCGTCGGTCAGCCAGGTGTGGTCGCCCGAGCGCACGTCGAGCCGCGTGCGTCCGATGGGGAAGACGACGCGCGGCGAGGCCACGGTGTACGGGTCGCTCCACGCCGGCCCCTGCGGCGCGTGCAGGCGCACATGCGCCACCTCGAACCCGCGCCCGGCATAGAGAAGGGTGCGGTCCTGAGGCATGGAAAGAGTGAAGGGCCGATCAGCCCAGCGCGGTCCAGCTGCAGCGCAGCTCGTACTGCGCGCCGCGGTAACTGAGCGTGCCCGTCGCGCCGGCCACGCGCAGTGCCACGGCCACCTGCGGCCGTTCGAGGCCGGTGCCGCGCACGCGCATGAGCTGCTGGCGATGGTCGACGAAGCGCTGCTGCAGGGTGAAGCGCTCGCTGCCCTCGGTGCCGGGGCCGGTGCGCGCGACGATGAGTTCGGTCAGCTGGCCCGTCGAGAGGCTGAACTGGATTTCGACTGCGTACGGCCGGCCGTCGCACTGCAGGCTGCCGTTCGCAAAGGCGGGCGACAGGCCAAGAAGCAGAAAGCAGGGCAGGGCGAGAGCGAGGAGGCGGCGGTGCATGTCGCAGTGGGTGCAGGTGGCGGCCCGCCACCATACCCCAAGCAGGTGAAACACACCCGCACACATCCGCACACACCCGCCGGCGCGTCACCCCACCTTGCGCGCGCGCCCTTCCCAGTGCGGCTCGCGCAGCTTGTACTTGAGCATCTTCCCCGCCGGCGACAGTGGAATCTCGGCGCGAAACTCCACGCTGCGCGGGCACTTGTAGCCGGCGATCAGCGTCTTGCAGTGCGCCACCAGCGTCTCGGCGCTCAGGGTTTCGCCGGCGCGCAGCACGACCACGGCATGCACGCGCTCGCCCCACTGGTCGTCGGGCACGCCGACCACGGCGCACATCGAAACCTGCGGCAGTTGCGTGATGGCGTTCTCGACCTCGGCCGAATAGATGTTCTCGCCGCCGCTCACGATCATGTCCTTGAGCCGGTCGACCACGTAGACGAAGCCGTCGGAGTCCATCACGCCGCCGTCGCCGGTGTGCATCCAGCCGTCGCGCAGCACCTCGGCGGTCTGCTCGGGCTTGTTCCAGTAGCCGGCCATCACCATCGGGCCGCGCGCGGCGATCTCGCCGACGGTGCCGTTGGGAACGGGCCGGCCTTCGGTGTCGACGATGCGCACTTCGGCGATCGGCACGGGCCGCCCGGCCGAGCGGCGGCGCGCGGCCGGCTGGTCGGGGTGGTGACACCACGTGGGCAGCACGGTGACCACGGGCGACAGCTCGGTCATGCCGTAGAGCTGGCAGAAGCCCGCGCGCGGCAGCTTGTCGATGGCCTGCAGCAGCAGCGCATCGTCGATGGGCGCGGCGCCGTACAGCACCAGCTGCAGCGGCGTGGTGTCGAACTCGGCAAAGCGTGGATGCTCGATGAGCCGCTTGAGCATGGTGGGCACCATGAAGGTCTCGCTGGCGCGCTCGTTCTGGATCGCCTCCAGCACCTTCACCTCGTCGAAGGCCGGAATGATGACCTGCGTGCACAGCCGCATCATCAGCTGCAGCGTGAGGCCGGCGCCGCCCACGTGGAACATGGGCGCCATGTTCAGGCCCACGGCCTCGGCGGGGCGCGTGGCCGCCATGTTGGCCGAGAGCTGGCCGCTGTAGAGGTTGCCGTGCGTGAGCATCACGCCCTTGGGCAGGCCGGTGGTGCCGCCGGTGTACATCACGGCGGCCAGGTCGGCGCCGCCGCGCCGCGCGTCGGGCACTGGCTGCGCCTGCGCCATGAGCGCCTCGGCGTCGGCCATGCCCTCGGGCGCGGGGCCGTCGCCGAAGTGCACGAGCGTCTTCAGCGAGCGCGAGAGTTCGCGCTGCTGCTGCGCCACGGCGCCGAAGTGCGCGTCAGACAGCAGGATGCGCGTGTCGCAGTCGTCCAGCGAGTACGCGACCTCGCGCGCGCTCCAGCGGATGTTGACGGGGTTGATCACGCCGCCCGCCCACCAGGTGGCGTAGAGGTACTCCACGTAGCGGTCGGAGTTCAGCGCCAGCAGGCCCACGCGGTCGCCGGGTTGCAGGCCGAGCGACTGCAGCACGGCCGCGAGCCGCGCCACGCGGTCGACGAACTGGGCAAAGGTGCTGCGGCGCTCGCCGCACACGAGGGCGGTGGCGCCGGGGCGTTCCTGCAGGGCTTTGTGCAGGGGCTGGGTGAGGTCCATGGACTGCGGTCTCCGTCGGTCGGTTCGTTGTTGTGCGCCGAGTATGAAAGGGCCGCGCCGCGCCGGCATCGTCGGAAGCGACGGGATCGAAAGCGCTGTGGCGGCCAAAGTCGTCGGAAGCGACGGTGACCGTCGCCGGGCTGCGCGCGACCATCGCCGAAGAACGACAGATTCGACCGAACGACCGACCGGAGACGCGCCATGACTTCTTTCTTCACCGACCCCACCCGCCGCCGCCTGCTCGGCGGCGCCGCGCTGGCCGCCGCAGGCGCCACGCTGCCCTTGCCGGCGCGCGCCCAGGGCCTGTTCGGCAAGCAGCCGATCACGCTGCTGGTGCCCTACCCCGCGGGCGGCGCCACCGACGTGCAGGCGCGTGCGCTGGCCCTGGCAGCCTCGCGCGAGCTGAAGCAGCAGATCGTGATCCTCAACCAGCCCGGCGTGGCCGCCACGCTGGCGCCGACCACCATGGCGCGCAAGGCCGCGCCCGACGGCTACACGCTGTCGCTCATGCTGAGCTCGCTCTACCGGCTGCCGCACCTGCAGAAGGTGAGCTACGACCCGGCCACCGACTTCACCTACGTGGCCAACGTGACGGCCGCCACGCTGGGCATCACGGTGCGCCAGGACGCCCCGTGGAAAGACCTGAACGCGCTGCTGGCCGCGGCCAAGGCCAAGCCGGGCGAGGTGTCGTACGGCACCACCGGGCGCGGCGGCACTTCGCACGTGTCGATGGAGCGGCTGGCGGCGCTGGCCGGCGTGAAGTTCAACTTCATTCCCTTCAAGGGCGCGGCCGAGCTGTACAACGCGCTCATGGGCGGCCATGTGGACGCGGTCTCCGAGGCCGGCTTCGGCGCCGCCGTGGCGGGCGGGCGCGTGCGCCTGCTGGCCACCTTCAACGAGGCGCGCTCGCCCACGCGGCTGAACGTGCCGACCGTGAAGGAGCTGGGCTACGACGTGGTGGCCAACGGCTCGTGGGGCATCGCCGGCCCGCGCGGCATGGACCCGAAGGTGGTGCAGGCACTGCAGGAGGCCTTCCGCAAGGCGGTGGACGACCCCGAGTTCGTTCGCACGCTCGACCTGAACGACTACGTCAAGTTCTACATGGACAGCTCGGCCTACACGGCTTGGGCGCACAAGACCTATGCCGACGAGAAGCGCTTCGTGAGCGACCTGCGCATCAAGCTCGACGACTGAATCCGACCTTCCTTCCTGCCATGACTTCTTCTTCTTCTTCTTCTTCTTCTTCTTCTCTTCACTGCTTCCTCCACCCGAAGGCCATCGCCTTCGTCGGCGCCACCGAGCGCTCGGTGTGGTCCAACGCAGCGCTCGCCAGCCTGCGCACGCTGGGCTACGCGGGCAAGCTCTACCCGGTCAACCGGCGCGGCGGCAGCTTCCACGGCATCGCGGCCGCCACCTCGGCCGAGGCCATCGGCGAGCCGGTCGACACCGCATTGCTCATGGTGCCGGCCGACGCGCTCGACGACGCGCTGGCCGACCTGCAGCGCGCGGGCATCGGCAACGCGGTGCTGCTGAGCTCGGGCTTCGCCGAAGCCGGCGAGGAAGGCCGCGAGCGCCAGCACCAGCTCACGGCCAAGGCGCGATCGCGCGGCCTGCGCATCCTCGGGCCCAACTGCCTGGGCTTCGTCAACTATGTCGACCGCTCGGCCGTGTGGACCGCCTCGCTGCGCGAGCCGCTGCCGGCGGGCACGCTGGGCATCGTGTCGCAAAGCGGCGCGCTCGCGGGGCAGCTGTCGTTCATGGCGCAGGTGCACGGCATCGGCCTGAGCCGCATGGTGTCGACCGGCAACGAGTCGGACATCGACATCGCCGAGGTCATCGACTACCTGGTGGACGACGAGCACACGCGTTCCATTGCCGTGTTCGCCGAGACGGTGCGCGACCCGCAGCGCTTTGCCGCCGCGGCCGAGCGCGCGCTGGCCGTGGCCAAGCCCATCGTGGTGCTGAAGATGGGCAGCAGCGAGATCACGGCACAGGCCGCGCAGGCCCACACCGGCTCGTTGGTGGGCGACGACCGCGTGTTCGACGCCATGTGCCAGCGCCTGGGCTTGATGCGCGTGCGTTCCATCGAAGACCTGGTGTTCACCGCGGCCTTCGCCAGCATGACCGGGCCCTTCGCGGCCGGCGGGCTCGCGGCCGTGTCGATGTCGGGCGGCATGTGCGAGATCTTTGCCGAGCGCGCCGAAGAAGAGGGCCTGGTGCTCACGCCGCTCGCGCCCACCACCGAGGCCGCGCTGCGCGAGGTGCTGCCGGGCTACGGCACGCCGCAGAACCCGCTGGACGTGACCGGCGCCGCCATGCTGCAGCCCGAGCTGTTCGGCCACGCGCTTGAAGCGCTGGTGCGCGACCCCGCGCTGGGCGCCGCCATCGTCGTGGCCGACGTGCCCAACGCACCGGCCAACGACACGCCGCTCAACCGCGCCGTGCTCGCGCAGGTGGCACGCGGGCTGGCCGCCAGCCCCGTGCCTGCGATCGTCTGCAGCCACTACGTGATGCAGGTGAGCGAGCGATCGCGCGAACTCATCGCCGAGACCGGCATCCGCCACATCGCCTGCGGCATCCACCACGCGATGAGCGCGGCGGGTGCGGTGCACCGCTGGTCTGAAACGCTGCGCCGGCGCCAACATTCGCAAGGCGTTGCTGCCGCGGTGCCGGCCGCGCCACCCACGCAGCCCTTGTGTTCGGAGCGCGAGACGCTCGAGTGGCTCTCGCAGCGCGGCGTGCCCGTGGTGCCCGTGCGGCTGTCGCGCAGCGCCGACGAGGCCGCGCGCTTCGCCGAAGAAATCGGCGGCCCGGTCGTGCTGAAGATCGCCTCGGCGCAGATCGCGCACAAGACCGAGGTCGGCGGCGTGGCGCTCAACCTGCAGGGCGCCGACGCGGTGCGCGCGGCCTGGCTCGCGATGGATGCCCGCGTGCGCGCGGCGCGCCCCGAGGCCGAGATCGACGGCATCCTCGTCGCGCCGATGCGCCAAGGCGGGCTCGAGCTGTTCGTCGGCACCGTGCGCGATCCGCAGTGGGGCCCGGCGCTCGCCGTGGGGCTCGGCGGCATCTGGGTCGAGGCGCTGCGCGACACCAGCCTGCGCCTGTTGCCCGTGACGCCCGCGGAGGTGAAAGACATGCTGGCCGAGCTGCGCGGTGCGCGCCTGCTCGACGGCTGGCGCGGCGCACCCGCGGCCGATCGCGACGCCATCGCCGAAGCCGTGGCCGCCATCGGCAACGCCGCGCTCGCACTCGGGCCCGAGCTGGTCTCGCTCGAAGTCAACCCGCTGCGGGTGGACGGCCGCACGGTCGAGGCGCTCGATGCGCTGGCCGTGTGGGGCGCCGCCGGCTGAGCAGAACTTCATCTTTCGAGAAAACCAACAGGAGACATCTTCATGCTGCAACGACGTCGATTCGCGCAATGGGGCGCGAGCGGGCTTCTGGCCCCCGCGCTCGGTGCCCTGCCGAAGGCGCAGGCGGCCGACACCTACCCGACCCAGCCGATCAAGGTCATCGTGTCGTCGGCGGCAGGCGGGCTGGTCGACGGCATCGCACGCACCATCGGCGAACGCATCGCCAAGCCGCTGGGCCAGCCGGTGCTCATCGACCCGAAGCCCGGTGCCAACGGTGCCATTGCCGCGTCCTTCGTGGCCAAGGCGCCGGCCGATGGGCACACGCTGCTGTTCGCGGTCAACTCCTTCGTGCTCGCGCCGCTGCTGATGGCCAAGCCGGGCTACGACGTGTTCAAGGACTTCGCGCCCGTGTCGCTGTCGAACTACGGCCTGCTCGTGTTCGCGGTGGGCGAGGGCGTGCCCGCGAAGAGCATGCGCGAGTTCGTCGCCATGGCCAAGGCGCAGCCCGGCAAGCTGAGCTTCGGCTCGGCGGGGCAGGGCTCGTCGGGCCACCTCTACGGCGAGAAGCTGATGCGCGACGAAGGCCTGCAGATGACGCACGTGCCCTACAAGGGCGGCGCGCCGCTGATGATCGACATCCTCGGCGGCCAGGTGCAAGGCGGCTTCGTCACCATGGGCGAAGCGCTGCCGCATGCGAAGTCGGGCCGCGCGAAATTGCTCGGCGTGTTCGGCACACGCCGCATGCCGCTCGCGCCGCAGACTCCCACCTTCACCGAGCAGGGCTTCAAGGGCTACGAGCACGGCGGCTTCTGGGGCTTCTTCGCGCCCACGGGCACGCCGCAGCCGGCCATCGACAAGCTGGCCGGCGCGGTGCGAAAGGCCGTGGCGCAGCCTGATCTTCAGGAACGGATGATCGGTCTGGGGCTGGAGCCTTCGGGTGAAGGGCCGGGTGAGTTGATGGCGGCGGTCAGGCGCGAGAACCTGCTGTGGTCGCGGCTGATCAAGGACATGAACCTGAAGCTCGAATAATTCGAGACAGCGCCTGTTTGCAAGCGCCCGCGCTTATCTCGCGGGGCTGGGCATACAGGTGTGTTCGGCGGCCCTGTAAATGCGCGATACATGCGGCGCGAAATTTACATACCGCTGGCGCTTTGCTGTCCCCTGCGCAGAATCGTTTGGACCGAAAAGAAACGATCAAAAGGGGGAGTGGTTGTGGCTACACAGGCAGCGCCGAAGAGCGGGTTCGACAAGTGGAAAGAGGGCGTGGATCGCGCGCCCGGTGATGCGCGATGGAACCTCTGGGACCGCGAGATTCAGTCGGCAGTCAGTGATTTCAACCAGCATCTGGCGACCACACCCGGCTACCGTCCATTGGACTGGCGGACGATCAAGGCGATCATCTGGGTTGAGTCGGGGGCGGGCAATCCGGAGTGGCACATCAAGCCGATGCAGATCGGTGTCGTTGGAGACCCCGGGATGGACTCGCTGCTGCACGGCAACGAAGGCGGCAGCCTGATCCTGCCGACGCTCTGGAAAGACCGGCTCACCACCTTGTCCGTGCGCACGGTTCCCGCGCACAATATCCGGGCCGGCATCGGCTACCTGCTGATGCGGATGGCGCACTACGAGCATCGCAGCGTGCCGCATCCCGGCGCTTCAGTCTTCGAGGTCGTCGTGAAGCCCGGTGACAGCCTCGACAAGATCGCCAAGGCCCACGGCTCCACGGTCGAGTCGATGAGACGACTGAACCCGACCGCCGACATCTTGCGTCCAGGTCAGACCTTGAAGTGCCAAAGGGCCTCGGTCCAGCGCGTCATCACCGGCTGGCGGCCGCTCTCGGCGGAGCTGATTTCCCTGCGCTACAACGCAGAAGGCGACGACGTCTATCTCCGTAAACTCGACATCACGCTCGGCCTGATCCGCCATTGAAAGACATGACAGTGCGCTCCTTCATTTTTCTCCTGGCGTCCACCCTTGCGCTCGCCGCCGGCGCAGAACCGAACCGCGGGGTCCAGAGCGAGAAGGAAATCCGGGCTCAATGCTCGGACGAGCATTTTTCGATGGCGAGCGTCAGAGAGTGCCTGGGCAAGCGGCAGGTGCAGAGCGAGGTCGATCTGCGGCGCGCCGAAATCGAAACGCGTGCGGCCTTCGACACATGGGACGAAGACACGAAGTACGTCAACCTGGCCAAGGCCAGGCTGGCGGCCTCGGGGAAAGCGTTTGCCAAGTACCGGGTCGAGCAGTGCGCGTTCGCCGCATCGATCGGCGGCGGCGCCATCGGCAACGCGCTTGACATGCGGCGCGCGGCGTGCATCGCGGAACTCAACAACCGGCGCGCGGAGCAACTGCGCAGCGCGGTCGCCAAGCTGCCCCAACGGCCGCCCAAGTAAGCCCTCAGGCCCGCGCCACCACGCCCGCGCTCACCAGCGCATCCACCGCAGCCTGCTCAAACCTGAACTCCCCCAGCACTTCATCCGTGTGCTCCCCCAGCGACGGCGCCAACCGCTGCACACCACCCGGCGTGGCCGACAGCGTGAAAGGCACGCCGGGAAAACGCAGCGTGCCTTCGGTCGGGTGCTCGGCGTCGTGCCACAGGCCGCTGGCTTTCAGCTGCGGATCGTCGGGCAGTTGCTGCAGCGTCTGGATCGGCATCGCCGGAATGTCGGCCTGGCGGAACGCCGCGACCCATTCGGCCGTGGTGCGCGCGCCGGTGGCGCGTTCGAGTTCGCCGAACACCACCGTGTGGTTGCGCACGCGCGCGGCCAGCGTGGCAAAGCGTTCGTCCTCGCGCAGCTCGGGCCGGCCCACCACCTCGAAGAAGCGCAGCCACTGTGCGTCGGTGTAGGGCACCAGCGCGATGTAGCCGTCGGCCGTGCGGAAGGGTTTGCGCACGCCAGAGCGGATCGAGCCGTAGACCATGTCGTCGATGGGCGGCTGGAAGGTGTGGCCCCACAGGTGCTCCACCATGTTGAAGGCGGTCATGGTCTCGAACATCGGCACGTCGACCGCCTGCCCCTGGCCGCTGCGTTCGCGGTGGAACAGCGCGGTGATGATGGCGTATGCCGCGTACAGCGCCGTGGTCTTGTCGGCCACGAGCGCGGGCATGTAGCGCGGCTCGCCGGTGTAGATCGATTGCAGCTGCGCCAGGCCCGACGCGGCCTGGATGATGTCGTCGAAGGCCGGCAGGCCCGCATACGACCCCTCGTCCGAGAAGCCCTTGACGTGTGCGCTCACGAGGCGCGGGTTGAGTTCCAACAGCCGCGCCGCATCGATGCCGATGCGCGCCGCTGCGTCGGTGCGCACCGAGTGCACGAGCACGTCGCTGCCGCGCACCAGCGTGTCGAGCACCTCGCGCGCGGCGGGCTGCTTCAGGTCGAGCACGAGGCTGCGCTTGTTCCGGTTGCACGACAGGTACAGCGACGACATGCCCTTGTGGCGCGCAGGCCCGACGGAGCGGGCCAGGTCGCCCTGCGGCGCCTCGACCTTGATGACGTCGGCGCCCATGTCGGCCAGCATCTGGCTGGCCAGGGGGCCGAGCACCACCGACGAGAGGTCGAGCACCTTGACGCCTTCGAGGGCGCCGCGAAAAAGTGGAGGAGGCGTCATGCGTCAGTCCTCCAGGCGGATGCCGGTCTTGTCGATCACGCGCTTCCAGGTGTCGGCGTCCTGGCGCAGCACCACGGCAAACTCGGCGGCCGTGCTGCCCACGGGTTCGATGTTCATGTCGCGCATCTTCTTTTGCACTTCGGGCTTGGCGATGATGGCCGCGACGGCCTTCGACATCTTGTCCACGCGCGGTTGCGGCGTGCCGGCCGGCAGGAAGAGCGCAATCCACGCATAGGGCTCGAAGCCCGCATAGCCCGCCTGCTGAAAGGTCGGTACCTGCGGCAGCGTGGCCGAGCGCTGCGTGCCCAGTGCCGCCAGCGCGCGCAGCTTGCCGCTTTGCAGGTAGGGCAGGGCGGTGCCGGTGTCGAGCACGGCCACGCGGATGTGGCCGCCGAGCAGGTCGGTCACCATGGGCGCGGCGCCCTTGTAGGGCACGTGCGGCATGTCGACGCCGGCCTCCTTCTTGAACAGCTCGCCGTAGATGTGCGAGGTGGTCGCCACGCCGGTCGAGCCATACGAATACTTGCCGGGCTCGGCCTTGAGCAGCGTGACGAGTTCGGCCAGCGTTTTCGCGGGCACGTCGGGCGTCACGACCAGAGCCGAGGTCGAGATGCCGATCTGCGACACGGCCGCGAAGTCTTTCACCGCGTCGTACGAGAGCTTGCGCTGCAGCGCGGGCATCTGCACATGCGTGGTGATGGTGAAGAGGGCGGTGTGGCCGTCTTTCGGGGCGCGCGCGACGGCGGCGGCGCCGATGGTGCCGCTGGCGCCCACGCGGTTGTCGACGACGACGGGCTTGCCCCAGGCGGTGCCGAGTTCCTGCGCGACCAGCCGCGCGATGTTGTCGGTGATGCCGCCGGCGGGGAAGGGCACGACGAGCGTGACGGGTTGCGAGGGGTAGTCGGCCGGTGGCTGTTGCGCGGCGGCGGGCAGGGCGAACAAGGCAGCAAGTGCAATGCCGAGCGTGGAAGAAAGACGTCTCATGGCGTGCGGTCTCAATCGAGCTTGATGTTCTTGGCCTGGATCACCTGCTTCCATCGCGCGTGGTCCGCGCGCATGGTGGCGGTGAGCTGCGCGGGCGTGCTGCCGACCGGGATCACACCGAGGCCTTCGATGCGCGCGGCCTGCTCGGGGCTTTGCACCACCTGTGCCACCTCGGTCGAGAGGCGCTGCGCGATGGGCTGCGGCGTGCCCGCGGGCAGGTAGATGCCGAACCAGCCGACCGACTCCATGCCCGCGAAGCCCTGTTCCTTGAAGGTGGGCACGCCGGCGGCGAGCGGGGCGCGTGCGGTGCCGACCACGGCGATCGACTTCACCTTGCCGGCTGCGACGTGCGGGCCCACGCCCTTGGCCGAGACGAACACCGCATCGACGGTGCCGCCGAGCAGGTCGGTGATGGCCGGCGCTTCGCCCTTGTAGGGCACGTGCAGCAGCTGGATGCCCGCGGCGTCCTGCAGCACCTCGGCGTACAGGTGCGCGCTCGATCCGTTGCCGTAGGAGCCGTACGAATATTTGCCGGGCGCGGCGCGCGCGAGCTTGACGAAGCCGTCGAGCGTGTCGACGCCGAGCTTGTTGCTCACGGTGAAGACGATGGGCAGACGGCCGGCTTCCGAGACGGGCACGAAGTCCTTGAACGGATCGAAGCCGGCGTTGGGGTACAGCAGCGGGTTCTGGATGATCGAGGTCAGCGAGAACAGCACGGTGTAGCCGTCGGCCGGTGCGCGCTGCACGGCGGTGATGCCGATCTGTCCGTTGCCGCCGGGGCGGTTGTCGACGATGACGCTCTGGCCGAGCCGCTTGCCCAGGCCCTCGGCAACGATGCGCGCGAACACGTCGGTGCCGCCGCCCGCTGCGTAGGGAACGATCATGCGGATGGGTTTGTCGGGCCAGGTGGTCGCTGGCTGCTGCGCGAAGGCGCTGCCGGTGGCCAGGGCGGCTGCCAGCGCGAGGGCGTGGCGACGGGTGAATCTGCTGCGGTGCATGTCTGTCTTGTCTCCGATGGTTTTTCTGTCTTGGCGCGATGTCAGAGCGGCAGGCTCACGACAGCGAGGCCGGGGCCGACCGACACGCCGTGGCGGTTCTCGCTCCACAGGCGCAGGTCGAGGCGGTGGCGGTGTGCGGCGTCGGCGCTGTCGTCGATCCATTTGCGCTCGACCTGGCCGCGCACGGTGACGGTGTCGCCCGCCGTGTTGAACGACTTCATGCGAAAGCCGCGGATGGCATGCAGCACGCCGGCGGTGCCGATGTACTCGCGAATCGCACGCTCCCACATGCCCTGCAGCAGCATCACGTTGGCGTACATCTCGGGGGCGCCGGTCGATTGCGCATGCTCGGTGTTGTGGTGGATCGCGTTGAAGTCGCGGTTGGCGCCGGCGGCCATCACGAGGCGGTAGACGGTGAGGGGGAAGGGCACGGGGTTCAACGTGTCGCCTTCGTCGACTTCGTTCCAGCGGCGTTGTTCTTGCCAGTTCATCTTGTTGCTCTGCGTTGGTTGCGGTCTTTGTTCAGGGCGTGTGCACAGGCCACCGGGTACTTCCCTCCGCGAATGTCCCCCGGGCTTCGCCCTCCTCCTTGATTTCGCTGCGGGAAGCACCCAGTGCCCTGTGCCCACTGAGCGCGGTCGTGGTTCCGGGCGATCGACGACTGCACTGCCCGACGCTCACGTCGATGGGGTGCCTTGCGCAGCGAAATCAAGGAGGAGCCCGAAGGGCGGGGGACATTCGCGGAGCAAGGTGCCCCGTCGGCGGGAGTGCGCCAGAGCGCCAAGGGCTGCTGCATCAGCAACCTAGTGCGGCAGGTAGTGGTACATGCCGAAGCGGCAGCGGGCCACCACCTCTTCGCGCTGGTTCACGATGTCGTACTCCCACGTCGTGAACGCGCCGCGCCCTACCTTTGTGGCCTTGGGCTCGCAGCGCACGAGCCGGTTGCCGCGCCTTCCCAGCCGGTCGCCCAGGCGCGCGGGTTGCAGGTAGTCGACTTCGTAGTCGGTCGCCATGTAGGCGGTGGTGGGCGGCATGCCTTCGGGGCGCGTGCCCTTGAGCGGGCTGCGCTCGGGCTCGGCGTTGCGGGCGTCGCTGGTGAACACGGGCGGTTGGCCCGGGGCCCACATCGGCGGCAGCGTGAGGCTGGCGAGGCTGGTCGATGGCGCGACCGCGTCGGGGCCCTGGTGCAGCGGGCAGTCGAACTCCAGCACCTCGACATAGCGGCGCACGGCGCCGGCCTCGATCACGTCGGCGCCCCAGCGGATCACGCCGTTCGCAAAGTCTTCGCCCACGCGCGCCACCATCGGCGCCCAGGCGCTTTCCCAATCGTCCATCTGCAACTGCCTTTTTCGTTTTTCTTAGATACCGATGAACTCGGCCACGTCGTTCAGCGGCGCGCGCTCGGTCTCGAGGGCGTCGAGGGGTTTGTCGCGGTCGGCGTAGCCGATGGCCATGCCGGTGAAGAGCATGCGTTCGGGCGGCAGGTCGATGAAGCGGCCGATGGTCTGCGGGTAGATGGCCCAGCATTCCTGCGGGCAGCTGTCCAGGCCCTCGGCGCGCAGCAGCAGCATCACGTTCTGCAACATCATTCCCAGGTCGGACCACTGCGGCGGGCCCATGCGGCGGTCGACGGTGCAGAAGAGTGCGAGCGGCGCGCCGAAGAACTGGAAGTTGCGCGCAAACCATTTCAGGCGCGCGGCCTTGTCCTCGCGCGGAATGCCCAGGCGCGCGTACATCGCCTCGCCGACGGCGAAGCGGCGGTCGCGATACGGAGCCACCAGCTCGCGCGGGTAGATGTCGTACTCGCTGCCTTCGCCGCCGGGCGTTTCCTGCACGCGGGTGCGCATGAGGGCCTTGAGGTCGTTCAGTCGCTCGCCGCCCACCACGTGCAGGTGCCACGGTTGCAGGTTGCCGCCCGAGGGCGCGCGCAGCGCGGCCTGCAGCACGCGGCGAATGGCGCCGGGCGGCACGGGGCGGTCGAGAAATTCGCGCACCGAGCGGCGGCTCGCGACGGCGTCGTAGACAGTCATGCTCATGGTGAGGTGGTGCTCCGGGGAAGAGAGGTCGTCAGGGTCACGCCCAGCTCGCGTGCGACTTCAGCGCTGTGCTGGCCGGGTGTCGCGGCGTGCGACAGGTCGGCGTAGGCATAGCCCGAGAAGCGCACCGGCGGGCGCACCTCAAGATACGCGCCTTCGGTCGGGTGCGTGCGCTGTCGGAAAAGGCCGGCGGCCTGCAGCTGCGGGTCGTCGGGCAGGTCGGCGATGTCGTTCACGCGCATCGCGGGCACGTTGGCCTTCTTCAGGATGTCGAGCCATTCGGCGGTGGTGCGCTCGGGCAGGATCGCGGCGGCGGCTTCGTACATGCGGCTCATATTCTTGCGGCGCAGCACCTTGTCGGCCAGCTCGGGCACTTCGAGCACTTCGGGGTGGCCGGTGGCCTCGAAGAAGCGCAGCCAGCGGTCGTCCAGGTAGGGCGCAATGGCGATGTAGCCGTCGCGCGTGCGCATGGGCTGGCGCATGGGGTCGATCTGGCGCGGGTACAGCGCGGGGCCGGTGGGCGGCACGAAGGTCTTGTCGCACAGGTGCTCCACGAGGTTGAAGCTGGCGAGCGATTCGAACATCGGCACCTCTACCTGCTGGCCCTCGCCGGTGCGCAGACGGTGCACCACGGCGGCGAGCACGGCGTACGCGGCGTGCAGGCCCGAGACCTTGTCGGCCATGGTCATCGGCACGTAGCGCGGCTGCGGGTTGCCGTCGACCTTGGGCGGCAGCGAGGCGATGCCCGAGGCGGCCTGGATGATGTCGTCGTAGGCCTGCAGCGCGGCATAGGGCCCGCGCTGGTCGAAGCCGGTGCAGTGCACGTAGACGATGTCGGGGCGGATGGCGCGCACTTCGTCGTACGACAGGCCGGCGCGCGCGATGGCGTCGCTGCGCACGTTGTGGATGAAGATGTCGCTGGTCTCGATGAGGCGGCGCATCGCGGCGCGGCCGTCCTCGCTCTTCAGGTCCCAGACGACCGAGCGCTTGCCGCGGTTCAGGCGCAGGTGCACGGGGCTCATCAGCGGCGTGACGGGCGGCGTGCCGATGATGCGGATGCTGTCGCCCTCGGGCGGCTCGACCTTCACCACCTCGGCGCCGAGGTCCGCGAGGATCTGCGTGCAGTAGGGGCCGAAGATCACCGTGGTGAGGTCGACGATGCGCAGGCCTTCGAGCATGCGGGGAGCGGGGGATGTGGTCTTGGTCATGGGTGGGGAGGTCATGCGGCGACGAGGCCCTGCATTTCGGCGGCAAGGTGGCGCACGCGCTCCGGCCCGCCGAGCAGCTGGCGGTTGAAGCCGATGCGCTTGAACCAGTAGTGCAGGCCCAGCAGGTCGGTGATGCCCATGCCGCCATGCACCTCGGTGGCGGTGCGGGCGACGAAGGTGCCGGTTTCGCTCAGGTGCGACTTGGCGTGTGCGGCGAGCAGCGCGGCTTCGTCGGGCAGTGCGTCGAAGGCATGGGCCGCGTACCAGACGAGCGCGCGGCCGGGTTCCAGCCCGGCGGCCATCTCGGCGCACAGGTGCTTCACGGCCTGGAAGGAGGCGATCACGCGGCCGAACTGGCGGCGCTCCTTGGCGTAGGCCACGGCCTGGCCGATCATGGCTTCGCCCGCGCCGAGCGTGTCGGCGGCGAGCAGGGCCCAGCCTGCACTGCGCAGGCGCGCGAGCGTGGCGGGGCTGGCGTTGGGCAGCGGTTCGGCCTTCACGTGCGCGAAGTGCAGTTCGCCGAGCGGGCGCGTGGCGTCGATGCTGCGCAGCGCGCCGCGCGTGAGGCCTTGTGCATCGGCGCGCACGAGGTGCAGGCCGCCTGCGCGGTCGGCGACGATGAACACATCGGCCGCGCCCGCGTCGAGCACGAAGAGCGCGCTGCCGTCGAGCGTGCCATTGGTGCTGGCCGTCACGCCGGCGCCGTCGCGTGCGCCGGCCACGGCTTCGGCGATGGCGACGCCGGCGATGCATTCGCCCGCTGCCAGGCGCGGCAGCCATTCATCCTGTTGCGCGGCGCTGCCGGCTTCGCGCAGCGCGAGCGGCGCGAGCACGGCGGTGCCGAGAAACGGCGTGGGCGCGACATGGCGACCCAGTTCCTCGGCGGCCAGCGCGGCGTCGAGCAGCGAGAGGCCGAGTCCGCCGAAGGTTTCGGGCACAAGCAAAGCCGGCACGCCGACCTCGCACAGCGTGCGCCAGACCTCGCGGTCCAGCGGCAGGTCGTCGGCTGCGACGCGGCGCACGCGATCGAGCGGGCAGGCGCGTTCGAGCGCGCGGCGCAGGCTGTCCTGCAGCAGCTTCTGGTCGGCGGAGAGGGCGAATTCCATGGGGTGCTTTCCTTCAACCGATCAAGCGAGGCGTGGTTCGCGCGGCATGTCGAGCCCGCGCTCCGCGATGATGTTTTTCTGGATCTGCGCGGTGCCGCCGCCGATGATCAAACCCAGGTCGAACATGTAGCGCTCCTGCCAGAGCGCCTGCGCGCGCAGGTGCGCGCTGCCGGGCATCAAGAGGCCCAGTTCGCCCAGCGCGTCGATGGCGAGCGCGGCCAGCTGGTGGCGCAGCTCGCAGCCCTGCAGTTTCACGACCAGCGCGGCCAGGCCCGGGTCTTCGCCGTTGGCCGCGGCCGTGAGCAGCCGCAGGCCGTGGCACTTCTGCGCCAGCACCTGGCCCTGCAGCCGCATCAAGCGGTCGCGCAGCATGGGCTGGTCGATGAGGCGCGAGCCGTCGACGGTTTCGGTCTGCATCAGCGTCGCGAGTTCCTGGTAGCGCTGGGTCGTGAGGTTGGGGTTGCCGAGCGAGCCGCGCTCGTGTTTGAGCGTGGCGTTGGCCACCTTCCAGCCTTCGCCGCGCTGGCCCACGATCTGGTGCTGCGGCACGCGCACATCGGTGAAGAAGACCTCGTTGAACTCGGCGTGGCCGGTCATCGTCTTCAGCGGGCGCACCTCGATGCCGGGTGTCTTCATCGAGAACAGCAGGTAGCTGATGCCCGCGTGCTTCGCGGCGCCGGGCTCGGTGCGAACGAGGCAGAAGATCATGTCGGCCACGTGCGCGGTCGAGGTCCAGATCTTCTGGCCGTTGATGACGAAGTCGCCACCGTCTTCGGTGGCGCGTGTCTGCAGCGAGGCCAGGTCGGAGCCCGCGCCGGGCTCGGAGTAGCCCTGGCACCAGACCACCTCGCCGCGCAGCGTGGGGCCGATCCATTCGCGCCGCTGCGCCTCGGTGCCCAACTCGAGCAGGGTGGGCACCAGCATCGAGATGCCCTGGTTGCCCAGCGGCGGCGCGGCGCCGGCGCGTGCGAACTCTTCGGTGATGAGGTGCGCCTCCATCACGTCGGGCGCGGCGCCGTGGCCGCCGTAGTCACGCGGCACGGTGCGGCCGGCGTAGCCGTGGTCCAGCAGCAGGCGCTGCCATGCGAGGGCGTCGGCGTCGGGGCGTTCGGCGGTGCGCGCGAACGCCGAGCGGTGGCCGTGCGTGGCGAGGAACGCGCGCAGCGCGTCGCGAAAGGCTTCGTAGCGGGGATTGAGCGTGAGGTCCATGCGGTGCTTGCCTTCGGTGCCCGCCGCGTTGCGCGGCGGTGCGTGTTGTCTCCGTGTCGAGGCTCATGCTAGGGGCAACCCTCGGGCGCTCTCAATCGTCCGTTCCGACGATGTGACGCGCCGGAGGCGCTGCCTACCATCCAGCCCGAACGCCGCACGAGGTCCGACAGAGGCCGATACGGGGCCGGTGAGAGGCCCGCGGCCGAGAGTTTCTTTTTCACAAGAACGACGGAGACAACACCATGACACGTTCCCTCTTTTCCGCCCGCCCCAGTGCGCGCCGCCGCCTGCTGGGCGCAGGCCTCGCGGCCACGCTCGGCTTGACTGTCGGCTTCGCGGTGCAGGCCCAGAAGCGCTACGACCCGGGCGCGAGCGACACCGAGATCAAGATCGGCCACATCGTTCCGTACTCGGGCCCGGTCTCGGCCTACGGCACCATTGGAAAGGCGGCGGCGGGCTACTTCGCCAAGCTCAATGCCGAAGGCGGCATCAACGGCCGCAAGGTCACGTTCATCTCGCTGGACGACGCCTACAACCCCTCGAAGACGGTGGAGCAGGCGCGCAAGCTGGTGGAACAAGACGAGGTGCTGGTGCTCTTCGGCCCGCTGGGCACGGCGCACAACCTGGCGATCCAGCGCTACATGAATGCGAAGAAGGTGCCGCAGCTGTTCGTGGCCACGGGCGCCACGCGCTTCGGCGACCCGAAGGCCTTTCCCTGGACCATGGGCTGGCAGCCCACGTACCAGACCGAAGGCAAGATCTACGCGCAGCACATCCTGAGCACGAAGCCCAACGCGAAGATCGCCGTGCTCATGCAGAACGACGACTTCGGCAAGGACTTCTTGAAGGGCTTTCTCGAAGCGCTCGGCGACAAGGCCAAGACGATGATCGTGGCGCAGTCGACCTACGAGGTGACCGACCCGACCATCGACAGCCAGATGGTCAACCTGAAGGCCTCGGGCGCCGACACCTTCTTCAGCATCACCACGCCCAAGTTCGCGGCACAGGCGATCCGCAAGGCGGCCGACATCGGCTGGAAGCCCACGCAGTACCTGTCGAGCGTGTCGGTGTCGGTGTCGGCGGTGATCAAGCCGGCCGGCCCCGAGAACGCGGTGGGCGTGATCTCGGCCACCTACCTGCGCGACCCGGCCGACGACATGTGGAAGGGCTCCAAGGAGTACGAGGACTACAAGACCTGGTTCAGCAAGTACTACCCCTCGGGCGACCTGAGCGATTCGCTCAACGTGCTGGGCTACTCGTCGGCGCAGACGCTGGAGCAGGTGCTGCGCAAGGCGGGTGACGACCTCACGCGCGCCAACATCATGAAGGTGGCGGCCAACCTGCAGTACAGCCCGCCGATGCTCTACCCGGGCATCGACGTGAAGACCTCGCCGACGGACTTCTATCCGATCGAGCGCATGCAGCTGGTGCGTTTCAACGGCACGCGCTACGAGCCCTTCGGCAAGGTGCTGGGCGATTGATCGATTGATTGATCGCCTCGTTCCTGATGTCTCCCTTTTCGTTTTTCCACTGAAGCCTCCATGACCTCCATCGTTCGACTGGCCGCCGCCCTGGGTGGCGCGGCCCTCCTGTTCACCGCCGGCGCGGCCCTCGCGCAGAAGAAGTACGACACCGGCGCATCCGACACCGAGATCAAGCTCGGCATGGCCATGCCCTACAGCGGCCCGGTGTCGTCGTACGGCATCGTCGGCAAGGTCAACGAGGCGTACTTCAAGATGGTGAACGACAAGGGCGGCATCAACGGCCGCAAGGTCACGCTCATCAGCTACGACGACCAGTACACGCCGCCGCGCACTACGGAGGTGGTGCGCAAGCTGGTCGAGCAAGACGAGGTGCTCGCCGTGTACGGCAACCTGGGCTCGGCCTCCAACGCCGCGATCCAGCGCTACATGAACGCCAAGAAGGTGCCGCACCTGTTCCTGGGCGTGGGCGCCGACCGCTTCAACGACCCCAAGACCTACCCCTGGACCACGCCCTACATGCCCAGCTACGAAGGCGAGGGCAGCCTCTACGCGAAGAACATCCTGAAGACGATGCCGAACGCGAAGATCGCCGTGCTCTACCAGAACGACGACTTCGGCAAGGACCTGCTCAAGGGCCTGAAGAAGGGCCTGGGCGACAAGGCCTCGATGGTGGTGGCCGAGGCCTCGTTCGAGGTGGCCGACCCGACGGTCGATTCGCAGATCATCAAGCTGCAGTCGTCGGGCGCCGACGTGTTCGTCAACTTCGCCACCGCGCGCTTCGCGGCGCAGGCCATCCGCAAAGCGTGGGACATCAACTGGAAGCCCAAGCAGCAGTACCTCACCTACGTGTCGGCCTACGTGAAGATGACGCTGGAGCCCGCGGGCCTGGAGAAGTCGAAGGGAATCATGGCCATGGCCTTCTTCAAGGACGCCGCGCAGCCGCGCTGGGCCAACGACCCGGCCACGCAGGAGTTCCTGGCCTTCATGAAGAAGTACGCACCCAACGAAGACGTGAACAACGCCGCCGGCGTGTACGGCTACGGCGTGGCGCAGGCCATGGAGACCGTGCTCAAGGCCTCGGGCGACAAGCTCACGCGCGAGAACCTGCTCAAGCAGGCCACCACGCTGAAGAACATGCGCACCGGCATGCTGCTGCCGGGCATTGCGCTGAACACCTCGGCCACCGACTACTTTCCGTTCAACACGCTGCAGCTGGTGCAGTTCAACGGCAAGGAGTTCGAGCCCATGGGTGATTCGATCGCCGTGAAGTAGCCTTGTGAAGCACGCTCACAAAAAATCCACAGGAGACACACACCATGTTCGGACTGATGCAGGACCGCCCGCTGCTGATCTCGTCGCTGATCGACCACGCGGCCACCTTCCACCCCCACGCCGAGATCGTCGGGCGCACCGTCGAAGGCCCGGTGCACCGCACCAACTACCGCGAGGTGCAGTTGCGTTCCAAGCAGGTGGCCAATGCGATGAAGGCGCTGGGCGTGGCGCCCGGCGACCGCGTGGGTACGCTGGCGTGGAACACCTACCGACACCTGGCGCTGTACTACGGCGTGTCGGGTTCGGGCGCGGTGCTGCACACGGTGAACCCGCGGCTCTTTCCGGAGCAGATCGACTACATCGTCAACCACGCCGAAGACAAGGTGCTGTTCTTCGACACCAGCTTCGCGCCGCTGGTCGAGAAGCTCGCACCCAAGCTCACGAGCGTGCGCGCCTTCGTCGCCATGACCGACCGCGCGCACATGCCGAGCATCGACGTGCCCAACCTGCTGTGCTACGACGAGCTCATCGGCGCGCAGAGCGAGGACTACACCTGGCCCGAGTTCGACGAGCGCACCGCCTCGTCGCTTTGCTACACCTCGGGCACCACGGGCAACCCCAAGGGCGTGCTGTATTCGCACCGATCCACCGTGCTGCATTCGCTGATGGAATGCGCGCCCGACACCTTCGGCGTGTGCTCGCAGATGACGCTGATGCTGGCCGTGCCCATGTTCCACGCCAACGCCTGGGGCATGCCGTACTCGGCGGCGATGGTGGGCGCCAAGCTCGTCATGCCCGGCCCGCACATGGACGGCCAGAGCCTGTACGAACTCATGCGCGACGAGAAGGTGAGCTTCTCGCAGGCGGTGCCGACCGTGTGGCTCATGCTGTTCCAGTACTTCGATGCCCACCCCGAAATCGACACCCGCGCCATCGGCCTGAAGCGCATCGGCGTGGGCGGCGCCGCCACGCCGCGCGCCATGATCGAACGCTTCGAGCGCGACTTCAACGCCGACTTCGTGCAAGGCTGGGGCATGACCGAGACCAGCCCCATCGGCGTGATCGGCAACCTGCTGCCCAAGCACCTCGCGCTCCCGAAAGATGAGCAGACGACCGTCAAGATGCGCCAGGGCCGCGGCGTGTGGGGCGTGGAGCTCAAGATCGTCGACGAGAACGGCCAGCGCCTGCCGCACGACGGCGTGGCCTTCGGCCACCTGCACGTGCGCGGCCCGTGGATTGCGAGCGGTTACTTCCGCAGCGAAGGCGGCGACGTGCTCGACGCCGAGGGCTTCTTCCCGACCGGCGACGTGGCCAACATCGACGCCGACGGTTATGTGCAGCTGGTCGACCGCGCAAAAGACGTCATCAAGTCGGGCGGCGAGTGGATCTCGTCGATCGACCTGGAGAACGCCGCCAGCGCGCACCCGGCCGTGGCCGAAGCGGCGGTGATCGGCATCGCGCATCCGAAGTGGCAGGAGCGGCCGCTGCTCATCGTGGTGACGCGCGCGGGCGCACAGGTCACGGGCGAGGAACTGCTCACTTTTCTTTCGCAGCGCGTGGCCAAGTGGTGGCTGCCCGACGACGTGGCTTTCGTCGACAGCCTGCCGCATACAGCCACCGGCAAGCTCCTGAAGACCAAGTTGCGCGAGCAGTTCAAGGGCTACGTCGCAGCCAAGTCAACTTGATGACAGTTGTTCGTTCTTTCTGTGCATAACTCTGTGGGTTGCCTGAGGAGGCGGACCCGCAGAGCGAGCATTGACGGGGCTTCGCACCACGTTGCTCACTGATTGAGCAGACCCGGATTTTCCCCGGCACTATTTACCCGCCACCTTCCTTTTCCCAAGGCCCTTGCGAGTCATCGACTTGCAAGGGCCTTTGTGCTTTGTACGGAGTCCGGGGGGCTTTGTTCACAGTTTCGACCTGTGCCTATCTCTGGGAGGAGTGCTTTCGGACTCGTCCGATGGATGTATCGGGACCGTCTTCCTAAAGTCATCGGTTAACAAAACCGTTGATCGAGTCGCGTGCATTTCGCGTGCTTGTCCGGTCCCCATTACTTTCTCCCGCACTAGGAAATCACATGGCAACGAAGAAGAAGACGAAGGTCGTCGTCAACAGCAACGGCAAGAACATCGATCACACGGTGGAAGCGGCAGCGAACGGCAAGGCGCCGCTCAAGATCAAGGTCGGCAAAGGCGCCAAGTACCTGCTCAAGGGCGAAGACGGCTTTGCACCGGAGAACGTGACTCTCACGCGCGTGGGTGCGGACCTGCAGGTCACGCTCGAAGGCGAGAGCAGCCCCAGCCTGGTGCTCGAGGGCTACTACGCGCAGTCCGAACCCGTGGGCCTGTATGGCGTGGCCGAAGACGGCCAGCTGTATGCCTACGCGCGCACCGATGCGGCCGGCGACATCTACACATTGTCCGAAGGCCAGTCCGCGCCCGTGGCGCTGGGCGGCGATTCGTTCGGCTCGGGTGTGTCGTACCTGGCAGGCACCGAAGCCGGCGGCGACAGCGACTTCTTCGGCGGCATGTTCCCCCTGCTGATGACCGGCGGCCTGGCGGCGCTGGGCCTGGGTGCGATCGCCGCGGCCAGCGGCAGCGACGGCGATCCCGCGCCCAGCCTGCCCCCCGTGGCGCCGCCCGTGGTTCAACCGCCCGGCAAGCCCGGCTTCGACGGCATCGGCGGTGCGCATGACGACGTGGGCCTCGTGCAAGGTCCGATCGAGCGCGGCGGCGAGACCGACGACACCCGCCCCGACTTCCATGGCACCGGCACGCCCGGCAACACCGTCACCGAAGGCATGACCACCGACGACGACCGCCCGACCTTCAGCGGCAAGGCCGAGCCGGGCGCCACCGTGAACGTGTACGACAACGGTGTGAAGATCGGCGAAGCCATCGCCGGCGGCAACGGCAGCTGGACGTTCACGCCCGACACGCCGCTGGCCAGCGGCAAGCACGCCTTCACCACCGAAGTGGTCGATGCGGCCGGCATCCGCGCGGCTACGACATGCCGATCGGCGAAGGCGGCCACGGCCTGTCGGGCGGGCAGCGCCAGCTGGTGGCGCTCGCGCGCTGCCTGCTGCTGCGCCCGCGCATCCTGCTGATGGACGAGCCCACGAGCTCGATGGACCTGCAGACCGAACACGAATTCCTGCGCCGCATGGCGCATGTCACCCAGGGCCAGACCCTGGTGGTGGCGACGCACCGGCTGTCGGTGCTCGACCTGGTCGACCGCATCGTCGTGATGGACGGCGACGGCAAGGTGTTCCTGGACGGACCCAAGGACACGGTGCTGGCGCGGTTGCGCGGCGCGGCCAGCAATGAACCGAACGAACAAGCGGTGCCCGCGTGAGCGCGCGCGCTGCCAAGGAAACGATGCCATGAACACGAACGAAACCACCGCAGGCCTTGACGCCGGCAAGGCGCTGCCGATGCCGGTGACCGCCCCGGCGGCGAAGCTGCCCGCGAAGATCGCGGGCCCGACCGGCCACGCGCGCCACGAAGACTCTCCTTTCGTGAAGGACCTGCGCGAGGCGATGCTGGTGCAGAAGACGCCGGGCAGCCTGCTGGTGCTGTACCTGATCGCCGCGATCCTCGTGGTCGGCGCCGTGTGGGCGCACTTTGCCAAGGTGGAAGAGATCACGCAGGGCGAAGGCCGCGTGATTCCTGCGAGCCGCGAACAGATCATTCAAAGCCTGGAAGGCGGCATCCTCGAAGAGATGAACGTGCACGAAGGCGACGTGGTCGAGCGCGGGCAGATCCTGCTCGAGATCGACGCCACGCGCGCCGGTGCCTCGTACCGCGAAGGCCTGTCGAAGGTGCAGGCGCTCAAGGGCGCGATTGCCCGGCTGCGTGCCGAGGCCTATGCACAGCCGCTGGTGTTTCCGCCGGACGTGCAGGGCGTGGACTCGATCGTGCGCGACGAGACGCAGGCCTACAACGCGCGCCGCCAGACGCTGAACGAAAGCGTGGGCGCGCTGAACCGCAGCCTGCAGCTGGCCGAGCGCGAGATCTCGCTGTCGGAGCCGCTGTCGGCACGCGGCCTGATGTCGGAAGTGGAAATCCTGCGCATGAAGCGCCAGTCCAACGAGTTCCGCCTGCAGATCGCCGAGCGCCAGAACAAGTACCGCGCCGAGGCCAACGCCGAGCTCACGCGCTTCGAGGGCGAGCTGGCGCAGGCCAAGGAGAACATGGGCGCGCGCGAAGACGTGGTCAAGCGCACGACCATCAGGGCGCCCGTGAAGGGCACCGTGAAGAACATCCGCGCCAACACCATCGGCGGCGTGATCCAGCAGGGCGCGGACATCATGGAGATCGTGCCGCTGGAAGACCAGCTGCTGATCGAAGCCAAGATCAAGCCGTCGGACGTGGCGTTCATTCGCCCGATGCTGCCGGCCACGGTGAAGATCTCGGCCTACGACTACGGCATCTACGGCGGCCTCACCGGCACCGTGGAGCACCTGAGCCCCGACACGTTGCGCGACGACGAGAAGGCGCGCCAGGGCGCGCGCGGCGACACCTCGTACTACCGGCTGCTGGTGCGCACGGACAAGGCGTCATTGAGCGCGGGCGACAAGGAGTTCCCCATCATTCCCGGCATGACCGCGACGGTCGAGATCCGCACGGGCGAGAAATCAGTTCTGAGCTACCTGCTGAAGCCGGTGCTCAAGGCACGCGAAGCGTTTCGCGAGCGATAGGCACAAAGGCAGGAGTCCAGATCATGAGAACGAAGAAGAAATCCATGCAGTCGGGCGTGTGCGCGCTGCTGTCGGTGTCGATGCTGTTCGGCGCCGGCGCAGCGTCCGCCCAAGCCGTGCAGGGCGATGCGCCCGCGCTGAAGGTGGCGCGCCGCCTGGCCGCATCGCCGGCCACGGCCCCCGTGCCGTTGGCGAACCTGCCGGTGGCCGTGGCGCCGATGGCCTTCGCGTCCGCGCCTGCGCCTGCGCCGCTCGTCGCGTCGTCGCCCGCACCGTTCCAGATGCGCAAGGTGGCGGCGTCCGCTTCGGCGCTCGGGCTGTCGGCCGACGCCGGCGAACGCCTGCGTGCCTACCTCGACGAGACGGTGCGCAAGGCGCTCGAGCTCAGCGCCGAGGCGCGCGAGGCCAATGCCAACTGGAAGGCCGCCGAGTACGACATCGACCAGGCCAAGGGCCAGCGCTGGCCGCAGGTGCAGGTGGGCGTGTCGTCGCCGACCGCGACCTTCGGCAGCGGCGCCAACAGCAACAGCGGCACGCGCAGCGCGGCCGGCAACCTGTCGGTCACGACGCCGGTGTACGACTGGGGGCGCCTGAGCGCCACCATCGACAGCCGCACCGAGACCTCGAAGGCGGCCTACCAGGCGGCGCAGCAGGTGCGCCAGAAGATCGCCTACGACACCGTGTCGGCGCTGCTCGAACAGCGGCGCCACCAGGCGGCGCTCGAGGCCAGCCAGGGCTATGTGACGCGCATGGAAGAGCTGGTCGACATGCTCAGCCAGATCGTGCAGAGCGACCGCGGCCGCGCCAGCGAACTCACGCAGGCGCGCGCACGCCGGCTGCAGGCCGTGACCCAGCGCGACGCCATCACGGCCAAGCTGCGCGAGGTGCAGGTGAGCCTCGTGAAGCTGGTCGGCGAAGAAGTGCAGTGGCCGGCCGACCTGGCATGGGAGATGCGCCCCGTCGTGCTGCAGGACGCATTGGTCGCGGGTGCCGAGCATCCGGCGATGCAGCAGGCACGGGCCGAAGCCAAGGCCGCCGGCTTGTACGCGGAGTCGGTGAAGGCGGGGCGCCTGCCGCAGCTGAACTGGGTGGTCGGCAAGAGCACGCAGGAAGATTCGCTGGGCAACAAGCAGCCGTGGTCCACGGGCCTGTCGCTGCAGTGGAACGCGTTCCAGGGCGGTTCGGGCCGCGCGTCGGAACGCGCGGCGTTCGAGCGCGCGGCGGCCGGTGAAGAAAAGGCCGAGGCCTCGGCGCGTGACCTGGCCTACCGCCTGCGCACGTCGGCCGAACAGCGCGACGCGTCCGCGAGCCGCGCCGGCGAGTACAGCGAGCTGATCCAGGAAACCGATCGCGTGCGCAAGATCTTCTTCGAGCAGTGGTACCACCTGGGCAAGCGCACGCTGCTCGACGTGCTGACCGCCGAGAGCGATCACTACGGCAACCAGTCGGCGCAGGTGACGACACGCTTCGATGCCGAAGCGGCCGACCTGCGCATGCGCGCCGACTCGGCGATGTTGCTGGACTGGCTGCGCGGCGCGAAGGTGCTGTGAGGGGCGCGAACAGGGGCAATTTTCGGAAGAGTCCTATGTACGTGCAGCGCCGCTCTTCCTAGGATGGGGTAGCACCGGGTCGTTCCGGTCGGCCCGCTTCATCGCGACCGGGTGCTTTCGCGTGCGGCGCCTGGAGCGAGCGGGCGGGACGCGCCTCCATTCATTCTTTTGGGAATTTCGAGCACCCATGCAGGTCCTGATCACCGGGTTCGCGAACTGCGGCCCGAACGCCCGAAGGCGCAGCCGCGCGATCACTGAGCCTGCCGCGGATTGCGGAATGGCCGTGCGCCGATGAGCCGGGCTCCCGCTTCTTCACCCGTCCCCGTGACGCGCCCGGCCCGCCGCATCGGTGTGCTGGGCCATGCCTTGCGCGAGCGCGAATACGCGCGGCGCGTGCTGCGCGCGCTCGGCGTGGCGCCGCTGGTGTTCACCAGCGGCGACGAATTGACGGCGCTGGGCGACGACCTGGCGCGCCTGAACCTGCTGTTCCTGGGCGACGCGCCGCCGACCGACCGCGAAGGCGAGGTGGCATTGCCGCCGGGGGTGCTGTCGTCGATCGGAAGCAAGCTCGTTCAGTTGGCGCACGCCGACTCGGGCCCGGCGCCCACGCGGCACCTGCGGGCGCGTCCGCCCATGCAGCCGCCGTCGTTCGACGATTTCTACCGGGACATCCTGCTCGTGTTGCAAACCCGCGGACTGGGCTGCGCGACGCCGAAGCCGCTCACGTGGGGCGCCTACAGCTTCCACCCGCTGGAACGCAGCGTGAGCTTCCCGGGCCGGACACGCCGCCTCGACCCGGTGACTTTCGATCTGGCGCTCGAGTTCTTCTTCAACGCCGAGCGGATGCTTTCGCTCGCGCGGCTGCGGCGGATGATGAACCCCGTGCGCGGCGCGCGCAGGTTCTGGGGCAACGAGCTGATCGGCACGCTGACCGACGTTGCGGACGAACTGGAACTGCACGGCGCCCACGGCTGGCGCCTGGTGCATTGCGAGCCGGAGGCGTTCCGGTTGGACCGGGAGGCGATTCCTTGAGCAGGTTCCGGGCAAGAAAAAAGCCCTAAGTCGTTGAAAACTTAGGGCTTTTTTTCACTTCTCCGCCGAGGCGGGGAAGTGGTGTTGGTGGCTCTTCACGGATTCGAACCGCGGACCTGTGGATTATGATTCCATCGCTCTAACCGACTGAGCTAAAGAGCCGTTCAGTACAAAACTGCACCGAAGCCCAAAATTATAGCCCAGGCTTTGGGCCGAGTTCAACACCCGGCGTTTTCAGGTCGATTTTTCTGCGTCCGATCGCTTCGGAACGCACACCGGCTTAACCCCGATCGCGCCGCTGGCCCGTACAAGCTCGGGTGACAATCCTCCGATGTCTGCGCTGCCCCGCGCCCCTTCTTCTGCTGCCGCCACCGCGCGCGACGCCATGCCCGACGATCAGTTGATGCTGGCCTACGCCCACGGCGATGCCGCGGCCTTCGACGTGCTCTATGCGCGCCACGAAGGCGGCCTGTTCCGCTTCGTCAAGCGCCTGCTCGGCGCGCGGCTGGTGGCGCAGGCCGACGAGGTGTTCCAGGACACCTGGGTGCGGATCATCTCGGCGCGCGACAGCTTTTCGCCGCAGGGCGCCACGTGGCGCACCTGGGCCTTCACCATCGCGCACAACCTCGCGATGGACCGCCTGCGCGTGAGCGGGCGCGAAGTGACGCTCGATGGCCACGCGACCGACGACGATGGCGACGCGGTGCCCGCACTCGATCGTGGCGTGCACGGTGCCACCGACTTGTCGGCGCATCCGTCGGCCGAAGAGCTCGCGTTCTGGCGCGCCGCCGGTCGCCGGCTGCTGGTCTGCCTCGACGAATTGCCGGCCGAGCAGCGCGCGGCTTTTCTCTTGCACCATGAAGACGGCCTGACCGTCGACGCGCTCGCGGCCAGGCTGGAGATCGGCTTCGAGACCGTGCGCAGCCGCCTGCGCTACGGGCTGCAGAAACTGCGCGGCTGCATGGAACGCTACCTGTCGGTGCTGGAGCAGCGGGCATGAGCACCGGCATGGACGACGACCTGCACGACCCGCGGCTGCGTCGCGCGCTGGACCACGCGCCCGACCGCGATGCGATGCCCGCGGCCCACACGCGCGAGGCGATCCTGAAGATGGCGCACAACCTCGCCGGGGCTTCCGCACCGGCGGCCGGCCGTGCGGCGGAGGCCGCGCCGTGGTGGCGACGCGTGTTCGGCGGCGGTGGCAGTCCCCGCTCGCGCATGCCGTGGAATGCGGCCTTCGCGACGGTGCTCGTGGCGACCTTCGTGACCGTGCTGTGGCATCGCGAGCCGGTGCCCGAGGCCGGGCTTGATGGCGAAGCGCAAGTGGCCAGGGCGCCCGCGCCGGCATCGGCACCGCCTGCGCAATCGGCCGAGGCGCCGGCAGCAGCGCCGGTGCCAGCCGCGCCCCCTGCTGAACCGGCCGCAACAGCAGACATGACGCCGCCCGCTGCGCAGCGCAGCGAAGCGTCGCGCGATGCGAAAGAGACCCTGAAGCAGCGCGAGACGCAGGAAGCGCGTGACGCAACGCGGCGGCGCGAAGCCCCCGCTGCGGCGTCGATTCAGAAGGACGAAGAACGGATGCGAGAAAAGGCGGCGCCCGCGGCTCCGGTGGTGCAAGCCCCGGCGCCTGCCCCCGCCGCACCCGCCATCGCGTCGGCGCCTGTGCCCGCGGCTTCTCCCATGGCCGATGTCGGTCGGAGCCCGGTGCCCTATGCCGCCGCACCACCCGCGCCCGCCGCAGCAGCACCGCCGATGCAGCGCGAGTCCGCAGAAACGACGTCATCGCTCGCCGCACAAGGCGGTGCCAGCGCGAACGTCGCAGGCATGCAGCGCCGCGCTGCGCCCGCGTCCGCACCGGCCGCAGCCAAGGCCGCCGCACCACGCGCGGCGACTGAGGCCGTCACGACCGGTGGCTTCACCGCACTGGACCGCTGGACCGCCCTCGACATTACACGTGCCGGCGCCACCACGCGCCAGGCGCGCGGCGACACCGAAGGCCTCGCGGCGCTGGTGAACACCGTGGCGCGCGCGGCCACCATGTCGGGCGGGGAATCGAGTGCGCCGGTCGAGGCGCGCCTCGAACTGCGGCGCGACGGCGCGTTGCTGGCCGTGCTCGAGATCGCGGGCGATCAGGTGCGGTGGACGCCGCAGCCGGGCGGCCCCGCATCCATCGGCGCGCCGCCGGCACCGGCGCTCGAGGCGCTGCGCACGGCGCTGTCACGGACCCGCTGACGGCGACCGTTGCAGTCGCCGGGCCCGTGACGATTCAGCGGATCAGGCGTTCTTGAAGTCCGGGGCCCGCTTGTTCAGGAAAGCGTCCATGCCTTCCTTCTGGTCCTGCGTGGCGAACAGCGCGTGGAACAGGCGGCGTTCGAACATCACGCCGTCGCTCAGGCCGCTCTCGAAGGCGCGGTTGACCGATTCCTTGGCGGCCATCACGGCGATCTGCGAGTAGCCCGCGATGATCAGCGCGGCACCCAGCGCTTCGTCGGCCAGCTTCTCGAAGGGCACCACGCGGCTCACGAGGCCCGCGCGCTCGGCTTCGGTGGCGTCCATCATGCGGGCGGTGAGCGCCATGTCCATGGCCTTGCTCTTGCCCACCGCGCGCGGCAGGCGCTGCGTGCCGCCGGCACCGGGGATCACGCCGATCTTGATCTCGGGTTGGCCGAACTTGGCGTTGTCGGCCGCGATGATGAAGTCGCACATCATCGCCAGCTCGCAGCCGCCGCCCAGTGCGAAGCCGCTCACGGCCGCGATGACGGGCTTACGGATCGAGCGGATGGTTTCCCAGTTGCGCGTGATGTAGTCGCCCTTGTAGGTGTCGATGAAGCTGTACTTGGCCATCGCCGCGATGTCGGCGCCGGCCGCGAAGGCGCGCTCGCTGCCCGTGAGGATGATGCAGCCGATGGCGTCGTCGGCATCGAAAGCCTTGAGCGCCTGGCCCAGCTCGGTCATCAGCGCATCGTTCAGCGCATTGAGGGCCTTGGGGCGGTTGAGGGTGACGATGCCGACCTTGCCTGCTTCGGTCCGCACTTCGATGTTTTCGTAGCTCATGGTGTCTCTGTCTCCGGGGGAGGTGGGGGAAAAAACGCGTTCCACTATACCGAGCATGGCCTCGGGCCCGCTGACGCGCGGGTGTTTCATTTGAGAATTGTTCTCATCTAGAATGACCGCCATGGACTTCCCGATGCAAGAACATGCCGTGTTGCTGCGGGCTTACGCCCGGGTGCAGGAGCGTTGCTCGCGCCTGCTGATGGAGCAGGCCGCTCGGGTCGAGCGGCTCGAGGCGCAGATCGTGCGGTTGCGCGGCGCACTGGTGGCGCGCGACTCGGCGATTGCCATCGTGCGCGAAGAGCTGGCGGCGCGCGCGGCCGCGGGCACCGCCTTGCCCAAACGCCTTCATGGGTTGCTGGCGCCGGGCGGCCGACGCCACCATGCCCTGCCGCCGGGGCCCGAGGTGCCCGCCGATCTGCGTGCCAAGTCGGTGCTGTGTGTCGGCCGTTCGGAAGCGGCGCCCGAGGCGCCTTCGCTGGCGCGCCAGCTCGTGGAGATTGCCGGCGGCCGTTACCTGCACCACGACGGCGGCGACGATGCCGACGACCCCGCGGCGCTCGAAGCGGGCCTGCGCGCGGCCGACCTCGTGATCTGCCAGACCGGCTGCGTGAGCCACGGCGCCTACTGGCGCGTGCAGGACCACTGCCGCCGCACCGGCAAGCCCTGTGTGCTGGTGGGCGAGCCGCAGCCGATGCTGTTCGTGCGACCGTCGCTGGCGGCGGCCGTCGATCACGCGGGCTGAACGGAAGAAATTACGGCTTGGCTGCGAGCCAGGCCGAGACCTTGGCCGCGTCGTGCGAGAACAGCCGCCACGTGGTCGAGCCCGTCGGCAACGTGAGCGGCAGGCGCAGCAGCCGGCGGTCGCGCGAGACGAGGGCGGTGCACTTCGCGGCATTGCCGAGATACAGCGCCAGGTCGTCGAGCTTCGTGAGGCGCCAGGCCTGCGCAGGCTGCGATGCGCCCTTGCCGCGACCACCGACGGCCGGCAGTTCGATGCCGAGCCATTCGTCGTTGGCCGAGAAGCCTGCCTTCTCGGCGGCGCCGCCGCGCAGCACGACCTTGATCTGCACGCTGCCGCCGGTTTCGGCCACGCGCAGTCCGAGCGCCTGCGCCGGTTGCGACGGGTCGTCGAGCGTGGCGACGCCGTGTGCGCGCAGCAGGTCGGCCAGCGGGAGTTCGTCGGTGGAATGCACCCAGCGCGCCAGTTCCGGCGCGTACGAGCGTCCGCCCACAGCTTCGAGCGCGGCGGCAATGTCGGCTTCGCTGATCGGGCCGCCGTTGCTGTGCGTCCAGAGGTGGCGCATCACGTCGTCGAGCGTGCCCTTGCCTTCCTGGCGCAGCGTGAGGTCGAAGCACAGCGCCACCAGCGCGCCCTTGGTGTAGTAGCTGACGGTGCTGTTGGGCGTCTGCTCGTCCTGTCGGTAGTACTTGACCCAGGCGTCGAAGCTCGCGTCGGCGACAGGCTGCACGAGCCGGCCCGGAGTCTGCAGCACCTGGTTGATGGTCTTGTTGAGCAGCCGCAGGTAGGCCGCGTCGTCGATGCGGCCGGCGCGGCGCAGCAGCAGGTCGTCGTAGTAGCTCGTGAAGCCTTCGAAGAACCACAGCAGCTGCGTGTAGTTTTCCTGGCTGTAGTCGTAGCGCGCGAACTCCGCCGGGCGCATGCGCTTGACGTTCCAGGTGTGGAAGTACTCGTGGCTGATGAGGCCCATCAGCGTGGTGTAGCCCTCGGGCTGCTTCTTCTTTTCGCCGCGCTGCGGCAGGTCGCGGCGGTTGCAGATGAGCGCGGTGGAATGGCGGTGCTCGAGCCCGCCGTAGCCGTCGTCCACGGCATTGAGCATGAAGACGTAGCGGTCGATCGGCAGCTTGGGCCCGCCCCGCTTGCCGGCCTTGTCGCCGTGCCAGAAACGGATCTCGGCTTCGCAGATGGCCTGCGTGTCGGCGATGAGCCGATCGCCGTCGAACGAGGCCGCGGCGCCCGCGATCACGAAGCGGTGCGGCACGCCGCAGGCTTCGAATTCGGCGCTCCAGAAAGCGCCCATCTCGACCGGGCTGTCGGCCAGTTCGTCATACCCGGCGGCGCGGTAGCTGCCGAAGCCGTGCTTGTCGGCCTTCGTCGGCACGAGCGCGGTGGCGCACGACCAGCGCGCGGCGTCTGCCGCCAGCGTGGGCGGCACGATCTCCAGCGCATGCGGCGCCTCGGTCTGGCCTTCGACACGCAGGCAGACACTGGTGCCGTTGAAGAAGCCACGCGTGGCGTCGAGCCATGCGGTGCGCACCGAGTTGTCGTAGGCGCACACCTGGTAGTGCAGCACCAGCGGCTGGCCCGGCACGCAATCGATCTGCCAGCTGCACTTGTCGAGCTGCGTCAGCACCGGCTTGCGACGACCCTGTGTGGCGCGCAGGCCCTGCAGGTTCTTGGCGAACTCGCGCACGAGGTAGCTGCCCGGAATCCACACCGGCAACGCCACGCGCTGCTGCGCGGCGGGCGCGGCGATGGTCAGCGTGACGGCGAACAGGCGGGCATGAAGGTCCGCGCACTCGACGCGGCAATGCACGGCGGGCGCGGCGGTTGCGGCTGCGGCCGTGCGCCGGGAAGCGGAGGTCGTCGAGGTCGTCGAGGTGGTCGCCATTGGATCAGTTGGCGGCGGCGAGTTGCTTCTCGACCTGTTCGGCGGGAATGGCGCCCGGGACGCGGCTGCCGTCGGTGAAGATCAGCGTGGGCGTGCCGGTGATGTTGTACTTGCGGCCGAACTCCACGTTGCGCTCCAGCGCCGTCACGTTGCAGCTGGTGGCTGCGGCGGCGGGCTTGACGCTGTTTTCCATCCAGTCGGCCCAGGCCTTGCCCGGGTCCTTGCTGCACCAGATGTCGCGCGACTTGGCGGTCGAGTCGGCGCCGAGCACGGGGTACAGGAACATGTAGACGGTCACGTTGTCGACCTTCTTCATGTCTTTCTCGAAGCGCTTGCAGTAGCCGCAGTTCGGGTCTTCGAAGACCGCGACCTTGCGCTTGCCGTTGCCGCGCACGATCTTGATGGCGTCTTTCAGCGGCAGCTTGTCGAAGGCGACGGCGGTGAGCTTCTCGACGCGCTCTTCGGTGAGGTTGCGGCGCGTCTTGGCGTCGATCAGGTTGCCCTGCAGCAGGTAGTTGCCTTGCTCGTCGGTGTAGAGCAGCTGGCTGCCGCCGACGCGCACTTCGTACAGGCCCGGTACGGGCGTCTTGGTGACTTCCTCGATGGGCGGGAGCTGCGGGATGTGCGTCGGCAGGTTCTTGCGGATCTCGGCCTCGCCCGCGCCGGCGGTGGAGAGCGTGAGCAGCGCGCAGGCGGCAACGAGAAGGTGGCGGACGAAGGTCATCGGGAAGGTTTCGGGAAAAAGGTGGAGGGCTGGTGGGCGGCGTCAGGCGATCAGGCTTTGAGGCCCATGGCTTGTGCGGTGATCCAGTGCTTCACGAAGCGCGTGCGGTCGAAACCGCGCATGCCCCAGTTGCGCAACGCAGGAAGTGGACCCAGGTTGTGCGAGAAAAGTTGCTGCAATCCGTCGGTGGCCAGGCTCATTTGCAGCACGTCGGCGCGGCGGGCGCGTTCGTAGCGGCGCAGCAGGCGGGCGTCGCCCACGCTGCGCCAGTAGTCGCGGGTGCGGATCACCTCGGCCAGCGCGGCCGCATCGGACAGGCCGAGGTTCAGGCCCTGGCCCGCCAGCGGGTGCACCGTGTGGGCGGCGTCGCCCGCGAGCACCCACGATTGGGTGGGTTGGCCGGGCATCGTGCCGGACCAGCGGTCGGCGATGGCGCGCGACAGCGGCCACACGGCGCGTTCGCTCGTGAGCCGCAGCGAGCCCAGCTCGCCGTGGCTGGCTTCGCTCACGGCGGCGCTGAATTCTTCGACGCTTTGCGCGACCAGCTCGGGCACGCGCAACTGGTCGACCGACCACACCAGCGCCAGCGTCTTGCCGTGCACGCCGCCCAGCGGCAGCAGGGCGAACACCTCGCCGCGGTCGTTGAACCACTGGCGCGCGATGCCGTCGTGCGTGTGCGCGGCCTCGAGCCGCGCGGCAATGGCGTGCTGCGGGTAGCGCGTGACCTCGTAGCTCACGCCCAGCGCCGCGCGCGAGGCGCTGGCCTTGCCTTCGCACACCACGGTGAGCGGCGCGGCCACGGGCTCGGTCACCACGTCGATCAGGGGCTGGAAGCGCACCGCGTCGGCCAGTTGCTGTTCGAGCGCGGGCACGTCGACGATCCAGGCCAGCGCCTCGACCTTCTGGCGCGCGGCGCTGAACTGCACGCGGCCGCCGTCGTCGCCGTGCACCTGCATCTCGTGCACCGGCGTGGCATGGGCCGTGTCGGGCCAGCCGCGCAGCGATTCGAGCAGCGTGCGGGACGCCACGTTGAGCGCGTACGCCCGGATGTCTTCCTTGGCCGGCGGGGCGGGCGGCACCACCAGCGCGACGCGCACGCGTTCGCGTGCCAGCAGCAGCGCCAGCGTGCGGCCGACGATGCCGGCGCCGCGGATACAAACTTCGGGTGAGAGGGCCATCGAACGATTGTAGGAGTTGCCTCGCGTACGGGCGCCGATACCCGTTCATGCGGGAGAATGGCCAGCGATTTCAAAGGAACCCCACCGTGTCGCAGCCGTCCGCTTTCGATCTCCAGGCCACCATCGCCCGCCTGTTCGTGTACCCCGTCAAGTCGTGCGCGGGCGTCGAGCTCAATGAGATGCTGCTCACCGAAACCGGCCTGGAGTTCGACCGCGCCTGGATGGTGGTCGATGCGCAGGGCGAGTTCGTCACCCAGCGGCAACTGCCGCGCATGGCGCTCATCCGGCCGCAGATGAAGCACACCGAGGTCGTGTTGCGCGCGCCCGGCATGCTGGCGCTGCACCTGGCCTTCGACCGCGTCGAGCAGCCGGTGCGCGTGCGCGTGTGGAAGGACGACGTGGCGGCCTACGACATGGGCGACATTGCCGCCCAGTGGTTCAGCGACTTTCTGTCAGAGCCCGGCAAGCCGCAGACGCTGCGGCTGGTGCGCTTCGACCCTGAGTACCAGCGCCTGTCGAGCCTCAAGTGGACCGACGGCGTCGAGGCACTGAACCAGTTTGCCGACGGCTTTCCGCTGCTGGTGGCCAGCGAAGGCTCGCTGGCCGAGCTCAACGAGCGCCTCGCCGCGGCCGGCCACGGCCCGGTCGGCATCGAGCGCTTCCGCCCGAACATCGTGCTGGCCGGCATCGAGTCGCACGACGAAGACCGGGTCGACGCGCTGCACGTCACCACCGGCGAGGGCGAGGCCGAGCTGCGCCCGGTCAAGCCCTGCACGCGCTGCCCCATTCCCGACATCGACCCGGCCACCGCGCTCAGCAGCCCCGAGGTCGGCGACATGCTGCGCACCTACCGCGCCGACGCGCGCGTGGACGGCGGCATCACCTTCGGCATGAACTGCATCGTGATGCAGGGCGTGGAGCACCTGCTGAAGGTGGGGCAGCCTGTGGGCGCGAACTACCGCTTCGAGTAAAGGGCGATCAGAACGCCACGCCGGCGACCAGGATGATGTTCGCGTAAGGCGTGCATTCGCCCGTGCGCACCACGGCCTTGGCGCGCGCGCTCACGCGCTTCAGCTCTTCGTGCGAGATGACCTGCGGCACCACGCCCAGCTGGCCTTCGCACCACGCGGGCAGCGTGCCGGCAGGCAAGGGCTCCAGTGCTTCGCGTGCGATGAGTGCGCTCTCGACTTGCATTTCCGACAGCACGGCTTTCAGCACGTCGCTGATCCCCGGCACACCGCGCGCCACGGCCAGATCGATGCGGCGCGGGCCGTCGGGAATGGGCAGGCCGGCGTCGCCGATCACCAGCATGTCGCCGTGGCCCATGGAGGCGATCACGTGGGAGAGTTCGGCGTGCAGCAAGGGAGAGCGTTTCACAGCGTGGTCCAGTCGGGGGGCAGGGGGCTGCGCAGCACGGCATCGCGCAGCGGAATGGAGGGTTGGGCGCCGGGTTGCTGGATGCACAGCGCGGCGGCGCGAATGCCCAGGCGCACGGCTTCGTCGAACGATTGGCCTTCGCCCAGTGCCACGGCGAGCGCACCCAGAAAAGTGTCGCCGGCGGCGGTGGTGTCGACCGCCTGCACCTTCGGCGCGGGATGGTGGCGCGCGCCGTCGGCGTCGACTGCCACCGCGCCGCGCGAGCCCAGCGTCACGACCACGCGGGCGATGCCGCGCGCGCGCAGCGCCTGGCCGGCCTGCGCGGCTTCTTCGGGGCTGTCGGCGTTCTGGCCCGACAGCGTCTGCGCTTCAATTTCGTTGACCACGAGCGTGTCGATGCGGGGCCAGAGCGCCTCGGCGATGGTTTGCACCGGCGAGGGGTTGAGCATCACCGCGCAGCCCGCGTCGTGCGCGGCGGCGATGGCGCGCGCCACCTGGTCCATCGGGGTTTCGAACTGCGCGACAAGGAAAGCCGCGCCTTGCAGCTGCGTGCGCAACGCGGCGTCGTCGAGGGCGACGCGCGCGTTGGCGCCGGGGATCATCACGATGCGGTTCTGCCCACTGTCTTCCACCAGGATCAGTGCCGTGCCGGTGGGCTCGGCGGTGTCGGTGCGCAGCGCGGAGGTGTCGATGCCGTCGCGTGCGAGTGCATCGCGCAGCGCCTGGCCGTGGGCGTCGTCGCCCACGCAGCCGATCATGTGCACCTGCGCACCTTCGCGCGCGCAGCTCACGGCCTGGTTGGCGCCCTTGCCGCCGGGGATGGCGTCGATCGAGCGGCCCAGCAGGGTTTCGCCCGCGGCCGGCGCGTGCGGCACACGCAGCACGATGTCCATGTTCAGGCTGCCGAGCACCACGATGCGCGGTGGCGTGGAGGAAGAGAGAGGCTGAAGGCTCACGAGGTGCGGGACTTGGAAGGTGTGGCGGTGGTGGAGGAGGAGGCGGGCGTCACGCCCGCTTCGCGAAAGCCCGCGTGGCGCGCGGTCGAGGCGCGCACGCGCAGCTCGGGTTGCAGCACGACCTTGCGTGCGTCGCGGCGCTTGCCGCCCATGCGCTCCAGCAGCATGTCGACCGCCAGCGCACCGATGCGCTCCTTGGGCTGCGCCACGGTGGTGAGCGGCGGGCTGGTGTAGGCCGACAGTTCGATGTCGTCGAAGCCCACGATGGAGAGTTCGTCGGGCACGCGCACGCCGCTTTCATGCGCGGCACGCAGCGCGCCGATGGCCATCAGGTCGTTGCACACGAACACGGCCGAAGGCTTCTGCTCGGTGCGCAGGATGGCGTGCATCGCCTCGTAGCCGCCCTGGCTGGTGAAGCCGCCGCGCCACAGCAGCGCGTCGGCGTTCGGTGCCGAGCCGGTCTCCGCCAGCGCCATGCGCCAGCCTTCGATGCGCTGCTCGCTCGACGTCACGCCCGTCGGCCCGCCGATGCAGGCGATGCGCTTGTGGCCCAGCGACAGCAGGTGCCGCACGGCGAGCAGGCCGCCCTGCATGTGAGCGGTTTCCACCAGGTCGCAGGCCGGGTCGGCGATCTCGCGGTCGACCAGCACGGTGGGAATGCGCAGGCCGCGCAGCTGGGTGGCGAGCGAGTCGTCTTCGTCGGCACCGGTCGACACCACGATGAGCCCGTCGATACGGCGCTCGGCCAGCACTTGCAGGTACACGCTCTGGCGCCGGGGTTCGTCGTCGGTGTTGCACAGCACCAGCGTGTAGCCGGCGCCGAAGCAGCGGTCTTCCACGATGCGCACGATCTCGGCGAAGTAGGGGTTCGAGCTGTTGGGAATGAGCATGCCCAGCGTCGAGGTGGTGTTGCTCTTGAGGCTGCGCGCCATCGCGTTGGGCACGTAGCCCAGCTCGCGAATCGCCAGCTCGACGCGCTCGCGCACCTTGGCGCTCACGTGGCGCGTGTCGTTGACGACGTGCGACACGGTGGTGACGGAAACGCCCGCCTGGAGTGCAACGTCCTTGATGGTGGCCATGGTTGTCCTTGTTCCTGTGGAAGCTCAGGCCAGCCGGCGATCGGCCCGGCGCTGGCGCAGGGTGTCGATGATGACGGCCACCACGATCACCGCGCCCGTGATGATGCGCTTGCTCGGCTCGCTCGCGCCGACCTGTGCCAGGCCGGCTTCGAGCACCGCGATGATCAGCACGCCGAAGAAGGTGTTGACCACCGAGCCGCGTCCGCCCATGAGGCTGGTGCCGCCGATGACCACGGCCGCGATCACCTGCAGCTCGATGCCGACGCCGGCGTTCGGGTCGGCGGCTTCAAGGCGGGCCGACTGCATCAGGCCCGCGAGCCCGGCCAGCAGGCCGGTGACGGCGAACACGATGATGCGGATGGGGCGCGGGTCGATGCCCGCCAGGCGCATGGCTTCTTCATTGGTGCCGATGCCCACGACATGACGGCCGAACACGGAGCGCGTGAGCACCAGCTGCCCCACGGCCACCAGCACCACCGCGAGCACGAAGGCGGCCGAGATGCCGCCGATCCATGGCGCGGCCAGGCCCGAGATGGCGTCGCCCACGTACTGCGTGCGCGAATCCGTGACCAGGTAGGCGCCGCCGCGCACGGCTTCGAGCATGCCCAGAGAGACGATGAAACTCGGCAGCCGCCACGCGACCGACACCGCGCCCGTCACCGTGCCGCAGACCAGCCCGGTGGCCAGGCCGAGCATGGCGGCCAGCGGCACCGAGAGCTTCCATTCGAGGATGGCAGCGGCCGTGACGGCCGCGCTGAGTGCGAGCACCGAGCCCACCGACAGGTCGATGCCCGCGATGATCAGCACGAAGGTCATGCCCACGGCCATCACGGCCAGCGCCGGGATTTCATTGGCGATCGAGATGAAGGTGTCGCGCGTGAGGAAGTATTCGCTCATCGAGCCGAACAGCGCAATCATGCCCAGCAGCACGACCGTCAGGCCCAGGTAGGTGCCGAGCTGGCCCTTGAGTGCGGACGGCGGCTTGCGGGTGGCAGCGGAAGAAGAAGGGGAGGCGGCGTTCATGGTCGTCATGCGTCGGCGGAAGTCGGGGCAGAAGCTGCGGAGGGGGTGGAATCCGCCGGAGAGCCGGGCACGCGGCCCGTGGCATCGCTGAAGGCGGCGGCGAGCAGCGACTGCTCGGTCCATTCGCCGCGCGCGAACACAGCGACCAGCCGGCCGGCGCTCATCACGCCGATGCGGTCGCACATGGCCATCAGCTCGCGCAGGTCGCTCGACACCATCAGGAGTGCTTTGCCGGCGTCGGTCATGCGGTCGAGTTCGGTGTACAGGTCGGCGCGCGCGCCGACGTCCACGCCGCGCGTGGGTTCGTCCAGCAGCAGCACCTTGCATTCACGGTGCAGCCAGCGCGCGAACACCACCTTCTGCTGGTTGCCGCCGCTGAGTGTCGACACGGGCTGCTCGATGCTGCGCGAGCGGATGCGCAGCAGATCCACCAGCCGGCGCGCAATCTGGCGCTCCTTGGCGCGGCGCAGCCAGCCGGCATGCGAGATCGCGCCGAGGTCGCTCAGCGTGGCATTGACGCGGATCGGCTGCGACAACAGCAGGCCCTGCGACTTGCGGTCTTCGGTGACGAGGCCGATGCCCGCGCGAATGGCCTGCATCGGCGAGCGCCAGCCCTTGCGCGCATGCTGCACGGGCTGCACGGGCTGTGCGGCCGGCGTGCCGTCGTGCAGCACGACCTCGCCGCGGTCGGCACGGTCGGCGCCGAACAGCAGCCGCACGAGCTCGGTGCGGCCCGAGCCGACCAGACCGGCCAGGCCCATGATTTCGCCGGCGCGCAGTTCGAGGTCGACATCGCGCACCACCTGCGCCCGGCCGATGCCGCGCGCGCTCAGCAGCACGGGGCCCGCCACGCGGCGCGCGCGGCCCTCGTGCTCGTGCACCGCGCGGCCGACCATGCGCTGCACCAGTTCGGATTCGCGCACGCCGGCCATGGCGCGCACGTCAACCAGCTTGCCGTCGCGCAGCACCGCCACGCGGTCGGCGATGCGCTGCAATTCTTCGAGGCGGTGCGACACGTAGACGATCGCCACGCCGCGCAGCTTCAGCAGTTCGATCTGTTCAAACAGGTGCGCCGTTTCGCGCGGCGTGAGCATGGCGGTGGGCTCGTCGAGCACCAGCACGCGCGTGTCGTCCTGCAGGTTGCGCGCAATTTCCACCATCTGCTGCTGGCCGATGCCCAGCCGCGCCACCGGCGTGGCCGGGTCGATGCCGTCCAGGCCGATCTTGGCGAGCTGGCGCTCGGCCAGCTCGTGCAGCGTGGCGCGGCGGATCCAGCCGCTCTTGTGCGGCAGGCGGTCGAGCAGCAGGTTCTCGGCCACCGACAGCGTGGTGACGAGGCCGAGTTCCTGCATGACCATGCGCACGCCCAGGCGCTCGGCGTCGCGGCGCGAAGCCGGCGCGAAGGGCTGCCCGTTCAGCAACATGCCGCCGCGCGTGGGCTGCACCAGCCCGCAGACGATCTTCGACAGCGTGCTCTTGCCCGCGCCGTTCTCGCCCGTGAGTGCGAGCACCTCGCCCGCGCGCAGCTCGAGCGAGACGTCGTCGAGCACCGGCGCCGCGTAGTCCTTGCCGACCGTGCTCAGGGAGAGCACGGCGGTGGGTAAGGGGGGATTCATGGCGGCGTCGGGTGCGGCAATCACAACGAGGTCTTCTTCTTTTTAGCGGAGCGGAATGGCTTACTTCGAGGACTTGGTGACGAGCACCACGTCGGTCTTCACTTCAGCCGGCATTTCCGATTGCTTCTTCTTGTCGGCGATGGCCTTCAGCGCGGTCTCGATGCCGAACACGGCCTGCTTGGCGGCGAACTGGTCGGCGGTGGCGAGCACGCGGCCATCTTTAAGCATCGGCTTGATGGCGCCGATGTTGTCGTAGCCCACCACCAGCACCTTGCCGGTCTTGCCCGCGGCCTTGACGGCGGCCACGGCGCCCAGCGCCATGCTGTCGTTGCCGGCCAGCAGGGCCTTCAGGTCGGGGTGCTCGCGCATCATGCCGGCGGCCACGGTGTTGCCCTTGTCGATTTCCCACTGGCCCGACTGCACGCCGACCACGGTCATGCCGCCGGCCTTCATGGCGTCCTGGTAGCCCAGCGTGCGCTGCTGCGCATTGAAGGTGGTCGACACGCCTTCGATGATGCCGACCTTGTCGCCCGACTTCAGCTCCTTGGCAAGCGCGTCGCCCACCAGCTTGGCGCCGGCGCGGTTGTCGGGGCCGACGAAGGGCACCTGGATGCCCTTTTCTTTCAGGGCAGCGCCGTCGAGCTGGTTGTCGATGTTCACGACCAGGATGCCCTTGTCGATGGCCGCCTTGATCACCGGCACCAGCGCCTTCGAATCGGCGGGCGCGATGACCAGCGCGTTGATCTTCTGCGCCACCATCTGCTCGACCATCTTGATCTGCGCGGCGGTGTCGGTCTCGTCCTTGATGCCGTTGGCCACCAGCGTGTACTGCGCGGCGTTGGCCTTCTGGTGCGCCTTGGCGCCGTCTTCCATGGTGCGGAAGAACTCGTTGGCCAGCGACTTCATCACGAGCGCGACCTTCGGCTTGTCCTGCGCGAAGGCGGGCGTTCCGGCGATGGCGCCCAGCAAGGTCAATGCGGCAGCGCTTTGCAGGGTACGGCGGGTGAACTTCATGGTGGATGTCTCCTGAAATGAGGGGTCAGAGCGGAACGCCGGTCTGGGCCGGGGGCCCCGATATTAATCGAGGGAAACGTTTGCGCAAACGTTTGCGAGTCGGGTCTAACCCTGAGCTTTTCGGGCTGAAAAGTCGCTGCCGGAGGGCTTTTGTGCGGGGTTTGCCGCCTTGAAAAAGGAGCGTGGCAGTGGCCGGAAGTGGGCCTAACCCGGGGCTGAACCCGGTCAGCCTAAAATCGGGGGTTACCCAAGAGGACCTCCCATGAGTTTGCAATGCGGCATCGTCGGCCTGCCCAACGTCGGTAAATCCACCCTTTTCAATGCGTTGACCAAGGCCGGCATCGCAGCGGAAAACTATCCGTTCTGCACCATCGAGCCCAACGTGGGCGTGGTGGAAGTGCCCGATCCGCGGCTCGACCAATTGAGCGAGATCGTCAAGCCCGAGCGCGTGGTACCCGCCATCGTCGAGTTCGTCGACATCGCCGGCCTGGTGGCCGGTGCCAGCACCGGTGAAGGCCTGGGCAACAAGTTCCTGGCGCACATCCGCGAGACCGACGCCACCGTCAACGTGGTGCGCTGCTTCGACGACGAGAACGTGATCCACGTGGCCGGCAAGGTCGACCCGATCTCCGACATCGAAGTGATCCAGACCGAACTCTGCCTGGCCGACCTGGCCACGGTCGAGAAGGCGCTGCACCGCCACACCAAGGTCGCCCGTTCGGGCGACAAGGACGCGCAGAAACTCGTCGGCCTGCTCGAACGCTGCCAGGCCGCCCTGAACGAGAACACGCCGGTGCGCGCGCTCGAGTTCACGAAGGAAGAAGTGCCGCTGGTGAAGAGCTTCACGCTCATCACCGCCAAGCCCGCGATGTTCGTGGGCAACGTGGCTGAAGACGGTTTCGAGAACAACCCCTACCTCGACCGCCTGCGCGAATACGCCGCCAAGCAGGGCGCCCCCGTGGTTGCCATCTGCGCCAAGATCGAAGCCGACCTGTCCGAGATGGACGACGAAGACAAGAAGATGTTCCTCGCCGAAATCGGCCAGGAAGAGCCGGGCCTGAACCGCCTGATCCGTGCGGCCTACAAGCTGCTCGGCCTGCAGACGTACTTCACCGCCGGCGTGAAGGAAGTGCGCGCCTGGACCATCCACATCGGCGACACCGGCCCGCAAGCTGCTGGCGTGATCCACGGCGACTTCGAGAAGGGCTACATCCGCGCCCAGACCATCGCCTTCGACGACTACATCGCCTTCAAGGGCGAGCAGGGCGCGAAGGATGCGGGGAAGATGCGTTCGGAAGGCAAGGAATACGTCGTGAAGGATGGCGACGTGATGAACTTCCTGTTCAGCTCCTGATTTCGCTCGCCCCCAGGCTGCGCGGCACTGCGTGTCCGCTGCGCCAACCCCCTACCGGGGGCAACACCTGAGGCCCGGCAAAGCCGGTTCCTCGGTGTTTCACGAACGGGCCGCCTGACGGCGAGCCTCTTCGATCACTCCGTCTTCTGCTTGCCCCACACCACGGTGTCATCCACCGCATAGGCGGCGCACGTCACCTTGCGTTCGGTGCAGCCTTTCAGATGCGCGGTCAGCGCGGCCGAGTTGGTGGCGGTGCCGAATTTCTGATCGCTCGTGATCAGGAAGATGCGGGGCCGCGCCTGCAGCAGGAACTGGCGGTACGCATTGCGCACCGGCGTCGGGTCGGCGCCGATGGAGGGCAGGGCTTGCAGGTCCGCCAGGTCGGCATGGCCCGAAGGCGCGGGTTCCCCGTTGGGGCCGAACACCACGCCGGTGCTTTTCAGCAGATCGCGCCATGTCGCCAGTTCCGTGGTCACGCGTTGCGGCAGCTCCATCACCCATTGCGCCGGATAGGCAAAGCCGAGGTTCGCACCGCCGGGCGCCACGCTGTCGGTCACGCCGACGAGCCGGCCCTCGGTGTCGAACAACCCGCCACCGCTGGAGCCTGAAGACACCGGCGCCGACGTCTGCACGATCGGCAGTTGCCTGGGCGCACGTGGACGCAACGCGGAGATCAGGCCTTCGCTCAGCGTGCGTTCGAGGCCGTGCGGGCTGCCGACGGCGAACACGCGCTGGCCGACGCGCAACTCGCCGGCGGGCACGATCTGCACGGCGAGCAATTGCAGCGGCGTCTCGCTCGTGAGCACGCACAGGTCGCGCGACGGATCGGGGTCACGCACGATGCGGGCGATGCGCAGCGTGGTCGGGCCCTGCGTCACGGTGACGGAGACGGCGCCGTCGACCACATGGCAGGCGGTGGCCAGTGCGCCGGAGGTCACGGCCACTGCGCTGCCGATGGCGGTCTGGTTGTTGCCGCGCTCACCCTTCACCGTCCAGACCGCGGGCGAGACCTTGCGGAACACCTCCTCGGGCGTGAGGGCCCAGGCATGACAGCCCGCGAGGCCGAGCCAGAGTCCGGTGATGAGCTGCGAGGTGCGGCAGCGCCGCGTGAAGAGGTGGGGCATTCCGGCCAGTGTAGGAAGCAGGCCCACGGTTTGCCGTAGGCGGTGACGCTGTCGCAGCGGGCGCCTGAAAGCTGCATGCGTTGTGGTTAGACTGCGCGCCCGCTGCATCCTCTGCCGGAAGGCTTCCATTCGCCATGCTCACTGTCCATCACCTGAACAACTCGCGCTCGCAGCGCGTGCTCTGGCTGCTCGAAGAACTCGAGCTGCCCTACGAGATCGTCCACTACCAGCGCGACCCCAAGACCATGTTGGCGCCCGCTTCGCTGAAGGCCGTGCATCCGCTGGGCAAGTCGCCCGTGGTGACGACCGACGACGGCGCGACGCTGGCGGAATCGGGCGCGATCATCGAGTCGCTCATCGAGCGCTACGGCCAGGGCCGGCTCGCGCCCGCGGCGGGTTCGCCCGAGGCGCTGCGCTACCGCTACTGGCTGCACTTCGCCGAAGGCACGGCGATGTCGCCGCTGCTGCTCAAGCTGGTGTTCGACCGGATCGAGACGAGCAAGATGCCCTTCTTCGCGAAGCCGATCGCCAAGGCCATCGCAAGCAAGGCGAAGTCGGCCTTCATTCATCCGAACATCACGGGCCATCTGAATTTCATGGAGGCCGAACTCGGCCGGAGCGAGTGGTTCGCGGGCCATGAGTTCACGGGCGCCGATATCCAGATGAGTTTCGTGGTCGAAGCCTCGCAGGCGCGCGGCGGCCTCGATGCGAAGCGGCCCAAGCTCATGGCCTACCTGGAGCGCATCCATGCGCGCCCGGCCTACCAGCGCGCGCTGCAGCGCGGCGGCCCCTACGAACTGCTGAGCTGAGTTTCTTGCATCTGCGCGAGGCCGCCGCGCACGGCCGCCCGAAGCGGCCGGCCTGCCCCCGGTAGGGGGTTGGCGAAGCGACACGAAGTGCGCGCAGCCTGGGGGCGAGCCAAGTCCTTATGACGGGAAGGCGTAAAGAAGCGCGTAGGTCATCGTCACGTAGCGCAGGAACTTGCCGATCGCCATGTAGCCCACACAGGGCCAGAACGGCAGCTTGAGCCAACCGGCGACCGCGCACAGCGGATCGCCCACGATCGGCAGCCAGCTCAGCAGGCAGGCCTTCGGGCCCAGCCGCTCGAGCCAGCCGAGCACGCGCAGGTGGTGTTTCGAGTGCGAATATTTGTCGGCGACCTTGTGCGCGCCGTAGCCCATCCACCAGTCGACCGCACCGCCCAGCGTGTTGCCCACGGTGGCCACGGCGATGGCCTGCCAGAACATCTCGGGGTTGAGTTTCAGCAGGCCGAACAAGATCGGTTCGGAGCCCACCGGCAGCAACGTGGCCGAGACGAAGGCCGCGATGAACAGCGTCGAAAGTCCGTACTGGGGGAGCGCGAGGAGCGCCAGGAGTGCGTCGAGCCAGGCTTGCATAAGGTCGGCGAAGTATAGGCAGCGCTCACGTCGCCGCCGCGTGGGAGAAGGCCCCGCGAAATACTGGTGTTTACGCCTGTGTCTCAGGCGCAAAAAGGCGTAAATCGTTTCAGTCGCTGAAATGCCACGTGGCTACAATCGTGCCTCATTTTTCAGCAGCCGACCCGCACAGCACCCCTTCCCATGACCCTGCAGATCGGCACCCACACGCTGGAAAACCGGTTGTTCGTCGCGCCCATGGCCGGCGTGACGGACCGGCCCTTTCGCATGCTGTGCCGCGAACTCGGTGCGGGCTATGCGGTCAGCGAGATGGTCACCTCGCGCAAGGAACTCTGGGGCACGCTGAAGACCTCGCGGCGCGCCAACCACGACGGCGAGCCGGGCCCCATTGCGGTGCAGATTGCCGGCACCGACGCGGCCATGATGGCCGAGGCCGCGGTCTACAACATCGAGCGCGGCGCGCAGATCATCGACATCAACATGGGCTGCCCGGCCAAGAAGGTCTGCAACAAGTGGGCCGGCTCGGCGCTGATGCGCGACGAGCCGCTGGCGCTTGAGATCGTGCAGGCCGTGGTCGATGCGGCGCAACCCTTCAACGTGCCGGTCACGCTCAAGATGCGCACCGGCTGGAGCGAAGACAACCGCAACGCGGTGAAGCTCGCACGCGACTTCGAATCGGCCGGCGTGCAGATGCTCACCGTGCACGGACGCACGCGCGAGCAGGGCTACAAGGGCCACGCCGAGTACGACACCATCGCCGCCGTGAAGGCCGCAGTGCGCGTGCCGGTGGTGGCCAACGGCGACATCCGCTCGCCCGAGAAGGCGCGCGACGTGCTCGCGGCCACGGGCGCCGATGCCGTGATGATCGGCCGCGCCGCGCAGGGCCGTCCGTGGATCTTCCGGGAGATCACGCATTTCCTGGACACCGGCACGCACCTTGCGCCGCCGCTGGTGGCCGAGGTGCGCCGGCTGCTGCTCGACCACCTGGTGGAGCACTACGCGCTGTACGGCGAGTTCAGCGGCGTGCGCACCGCGCGCAAGCACATCGGCTGGTATGTGCGGTCGCTGCCCGACGGCGAGGCGTTCCGCGCACGGATGAACGCCATCGAAGACTGCGCCGGACAGCTGCGCGCGGTGGACGACTATTTCCAGGGGCTTGCGGACCGCATGGACCGCATGCCCGCTCCGACGGCAGACGAGGAGCCGTCGGGGGAAGAGGAGACGGCCTGCGCCGTCGATTGAGAGAAGAAGAGAAAAAGAGAAGAAGCAAGCAATGAGCAAGAAACACATCGAGGACTGCGTTCGCAGCAGTCTGGACAGCTACTTTCGCGATCTGCGGGGCACCGAACCCGACGGCATGTACGAGATGCTCGTGCGCGTGGTCGAGAAACCCCTGCTCGACGTCGTCATGACGCGCGCCGAAGGCAACCAGTCCCGGGCCGCCCAATGGCTGGGCCTGAACCGCAACACGCTCCGCAAGAAATTGGTCGAGCACAAACTTTTGAAATAACCCGACGGCACATCCATGGCTCAGACCGCACTCCTTTCCGTTTCCGACAAGACCGGCATCCTCGAATTCGCGCAAGCCCTGCATGGCTTGGGCGTCAAGCTGCTGTCCACCGGCGGCACCGCCAAGCTGCTGGCCGACGCCGGCCTGCCGGTGACCGAGGTCGCCGACCACACCGGCTTTCCCGAAATGCTCGACGGCCGCGTGAAGACGCTGCACCCGAAGATCCACGGCGGCCTGCTGGCACGCCGCGACCTGCCCGCGCACGTGGCAGCCATCAAAGAACACGGCATCGACACCATCGACCTGCTGGTGGTCAACCTGTACCCGTTTGAAGCCACCGTGGCCAAGCCCGGCTGCACGCTCGAAGACGCGATCGAGAACATCGACATCGGCGGCCCGGCGATGGTGCGCAGCGCGGCCAAGAACTGGAAGGACGTCGGCGTGCTCACCGACGCTTCGCAGTACGCCGTGGCGCTGGCCGAACTCAAGGCCGACGGCAAGCTCAGCGACAAGACCAAGTTCGCGTTCTCGGTGGCCGCGTTCAACCGCATCGCCGACTACGACGGCGCGATCAGCGACTACCTCTCGGCCATCGACTTCGACGCCAGCATCGGCCAGCCCGCACCCACGCGCTCGCTGTTCCCGGCGCAGAGCAACGGCCGCTTCGTGAAGGTGCAAGACCTGCGCTACGGCGAGAACCCGCACCAGCAGGCCGCGTTCTATCGCGACCTGTACCCGGCGCCCGGTTCGCTCGTGTCGGCCAGGCAGCTGCAGGGCAAGGAGCTCAGCTACAACAACATCGCCGACGCCGATGCGGCGTGGGAATGCGTGAAGAGCTTCGACGAGCCCGCCTGCGTGATCGTGAAGCACGCCAACCCCTGCGGCGTGGCCGTGGGCGCCGACGCGCTCGAGGCCTACAGCAAGGCCTTCAAGACCGACCCGACCTCGGCCTTCGGCGGCATCATCGCCTTCAACCGCCCGGTGGACCTCGCAACCGCGCAAGCCGTCAACAAGCAGTTCGTCGAAGTGCTGATGGCGCCGGGCTACACGCCCGAGGCGCTGGAAGTGTTCCAGGCGACCAAGGCCAAGCTCAACGTGCGCGTGCTCGAGATCGCACTGCCCCAGGGTGGCACCACCGACTGGGACAACGGCCGCAACGCGATGGACGTCAAGCGCGTCGGCTCGGGCCTGCTGATCCAGACCGCCGACAACCACGAGCTGGCACTGGCCGATCTCAAGGTGGTCAGCAAGAAGCAGCCCACGCCGCAGCAGCTGCAAGACCTGCTGTTCGCCTGGAAGGTCGCGAAGTACGTCAAGAGCAACGCGATCGTGTTCTGCGCCGACGGCATGACGATGGGCGTGGGCGCCGGCCAGATGAGCCGCCTCGACTCCGCGCGCATCGCCAGCATCAAGGCCGAGCACGCGGGCCTGTCGCTCAAGGACACGGCGGTGGCCAGCGACGCCTTCTTCCCGTTCCGGGACGGCCTCGACGTGGTGGTGGATGCGGGCGCAGGCTGCGTCATCCAGCCGGGCGGCTCGATGCGCGACCAGGAAGTGATCGACGCGGCCGACGAGCGCGGCGTGGTGATGGTGCTGTCGGGCGTGCGCCACTTCCGGCACTGAGCTTGCGGCCCCGCGGGGCCTCGCACACAAGGCCAAGGTCGCTCACGCGGCCTTGGCTTTTTTTGTTGCCGTCGCCGCTATTCGTGCGTGCCGAAGCGGTACTTCAGCTGGAAGCTGATCGCGCCGTAGAGGCGGTTCCTGATCGTCGGCACGTAGGCGATGTTCAGGCCCCAGTTCTTGCCCTCGATGGCGGCGGTCGGAATGATCGCGGGAAACCAGTTGCCGTTGCGGTAGTCGGGGTAGCCGTCGAAGCCGCCCACCACCGCGCCGAACTTCACGCCGTAGAACTCGAAGGGCAGGATGTACAGGCCGACGTAGTGCGACTGGCGCCGGTTGCTGTTGTGGAAGGTGCCGGCCGTGACGCGGTAGGTGTCGTTCAGCGGGTACTCGAAGCCCAGGCCGGGGTTGGCGTTTTCCAGGCCCTTGCCGCTGTCGAAGTGGGCCGAATAGAAGCCGGGGTTGATCCAGATGTTCTTCGGCTCGAAGGACTGCGCCAGCGCGAGGCCCGGCAGAAGAAGGGCACTCAGCAGCGGCAGCATGCGCAAGGGGGTCATGGGCGGGGCGTCCTGAATTATTGGTCTGTCTCGCGGCTTCGATGGTGGCTGCGATGACGGCTTCCCTTGGGTCTGCGCGCGTGGGAATGGACCCGCGAACGCCGGCGCAATATACACGCGGCGATCGCGAAAACGATGACATCGCTCAGGCGGGCCGCGCCAGGTACTTGCGAAACAGCTCGGCCAGCCGCAGCGCCGCCAGCGACAGCGGCTTGCCGCGCGGCGAGACGATGCCCAGCTCCAGCGGCGGCACTGGCATCGCGAGCGGCACGCGCTCCACCATGTCGGCATACGGCGGCATGGTGAGCATGCCGGCCGGCCCGACCATCAGCGCGTCGCTGCGGGTCAGCAGGCCCCAGCTCACGCCGAACGACGCCACCTCGATGCGGTGCTCCGGCAGCGGCAAGCCCTGCTCGGCGTACTGCTCCAGCAGAAAGGTGTGCTGGCTGCCCGGCGCCAGGTGCATGAGCCATTCGGCGCCCGCCACCTCTTCCCAGCGGGTGGCGCGGTTCAGCGGATGGCCGCGGCGGCAGAGCACCGCCATCTCGATCATGTCGAGCCGCTCGAACGCGAAGTCGGCGTCGAGCGCCGCAGCGACCGGGCCGGCCACCGCGAAGTCGATCATGCCCTCGCGCAGCAGCGGCAGCACCTGGGGAATCAGGCCGTCGTACAGCTTGAGCTGCGCATGCGGCATCGCCTTGCGAAAGGCGCGCACCACCTCGGGCAGCACGCCCAGGAACACCATCGGCGTCACCGCGATGGCCACGCGGCCGTGCTGGCTGCCTTGCAGGATGCGGATGTCCTGGCGCGCGAGTTCGAGCTGCTGGTGCGCCAGCCGCGCGCGCACGGTGAGCTGGCGGCCGCACTCAGTGAACTCGATGCCGCGCGAACTGCGCAGCACCAGCTGCGCGTCGACCTCGGCCTCGAGCTCGCGGATCGCCTTGGTCACGGCCGCCTGGCTCAGGTGCAGGCTGCGCGCGGCGGCGCGGATGCTGCCGGTGTCGGCCAGCCGCAGCCAGGCCTTGAGCTGGTGGTCCTTCATGCGGGGCATTCTGCCGGGCGCCGCCACCGGGTGATCCCCAGACAAACACAGGTTGTCATCGCGACAAGCGATTGTCTTTTCCGGCGGGCAGTCGATTCCTAGACTTTGTGCACCAGTCGTCTCATCGTGAGCGGCGGGCTTCTCACAGGAGATACCTTCGTGCCTGCACTGCTGTCATTCGCGTGGACCCGCCGCACCCTTCTTGCCGGGCTTGCTGCCGTCGCCCTTGGCGCCTCGGCCCAGTACCCCGAGCGCCCGTTGAAGTTCATCGTGCCGTACGCCGCCGGCTCGGGCGTCGACGTGGCGGTGCGGCCCGTGGCCGACGCGATGGGCCGCGAACTGGGCCAGGCCATGGCGGTGGACAACCGCCCCAGCGCCGGCGGCATCGTCGGCACGCAGGCGCTGGCGACCTCCGCACCCGACGGCTACACCGTCGGCTACGGCAACCTCGTCACGCTGAGCATCAACCCGGCCTTCTTCTCGAAGCTGCCGTACGCGCCCGAGAAAGACCTGGTGCCCGTCGGCCTGATCTCGAGCAACGCCTATGTGCTGATCGTGCGCAAGGACCTGCCCGTGCGCAATCTGCAGGAGCTGGTTGCCTATGGGCGCGAGCACCCGGGCAAGCTGTCGGTCGGCTCGCCCGGCATCGGCAGTGCGGGTCACCTGACCGGCGAATTGCTGAAGGCCGAGACGGGCCTGACGATGGTGCAGGTGCCCTACAAGACCGGCACGCAGGCGGTCGGCGACATGGTCAACGGCCAGCTCGACGTGACCATCGAGAACATCTCGGCGGTGCTGCCGTTCATCCAGCAGGGCCGGGTCAAGGCGATTGCCGTGACCAGTGCCAAGCGCGCCGGCGTGCTGCCCGAGGTGGCGACGGTGGCCGAGAGCGGTGTGCCCGGTTTCGAGGTGGTGGCCTGGGGCGCGCTGATGGCGCCGGCCGGCACGCCGCGCAAGACGGTCGACCGGCTCAACACCGCGCTGCGCGCCGCACTGGCCGACCCGGCCGTGGTCCGGGCCAACGCCGCGCTGTCCATCGAGGCGCTGCCTTCGAGCCCCGAGGAACTCAGCGCGCTGATGAAGCGCGAGAAGCCGCGCTGGGCTGACGCCGTGCGGCGCGCGGGCGTCAAGGGCGACTGACGAACGCCCCGATCGATTTCACTTTTTCTCAAGGAGACAACGCATGCAACTCTGGCAACTGGAAGCCGCCGACCTGGCGCAGCGCATCAAGGTGCGCGAGGTCTCGTGCGTCGACGCGGTGCGCAGCAGCCTGGCGCGGCTCGACGCGGTGAACCCGCAGCTGAATGCCGTGGTCGACCGCTGCGCCGACGAAGCGCTGGGCGCGGCAGCGCAGGCCGACGCGGCACTGGCGAGCGGTGAAGCGACGGGGCCGCTGCACGGCGTGCCGGTCACGATCAAGGTCAACGTCGACCAGCGCGGCCACGCCACCACCAACGGCGTGGAGGCCTACCGCAGCGTCGTGGCCACGCAAGACAGCCCGGTGGTAGCGAACCTGCAGCGCGCCGGCGCGATCGTGGTCGGCCGCACCAACACGCCCGCGTTCTCGATGCGCTGGTTCACCGACAACGCGGCCCATGGGCGCACGCTGAATCCGCACAACGCCGACGTCACGCCGGGCGGTTCGAGCGGCGGTGCGGCGGCGGCGGTGGCGGTCGGCATCGGCGCCATCGCGCACGGCAACGACCAGGGCGGATCGATCCGCTACCCGGCCTACGCCTGCGGCGTGTACGGCCTGCGCCCGAGCTTCGGGCGCGTGCCGGCCTTCAATCCCTCGGGCGGGAGCGAGCGGCCGATGGTGGTCCAGCTCACCTCCGTGCAAGGGCCGCTGGCGCGCAGCGTGCGCGACCTGCGGCTGGCCTTCGCCGCGATGGCGCAGCGCGATGTGCGCGACCCGTGGTGGGGGCCCGCGCCGTTGGAATCGGCAACGTCGAGCCGTCCGGTCAGCGTGGCGCTGTGCACCGAGCTGCCCGGCTACGCCTGCGATCCCGAGGTGGCCGACGCATTGCAGCGCGCCGCGCGCCGCCTGGAGAGCGCCGGCTACCGCGTCGAGCCTGCGCAGCCGCCGCGCCTGCGCGAGACGGCCGACCTCTGGCTGTCATTGACGATGGCCGACAGCCGGCTGCTGGTGGAAGAGGCGCTGATGCGCGACGGCGACGACACCATCCGCCAGGCCTACCGCGCCATGGATGCGCACGCGCCGCAGTTCGACACAGCAAGCTATATGCGCGCCCTGGCTGCGCGCACGGGCCTGATGCGTGAATGGGCGCTGTTCTTTCAACGACATCCGCTGCTGCTGATGCCCGTGTCGTGGCGCCATCCGTTCCCGGTCGACGCCGACCAGCGCGGCAGCGCCGCGATGCGGGAGATCCTGGACGCGCAGAGCCCGCTGCTGTCCACCGCGATCCTGGGCTTGCCGGGGCTGTCGGTGCCCATGGGCTTGCGTCGGGGGCTGCCCACGGGCGTGCAGCTCGTGAGCGACCGCTTCCGCGAAGACCTGTGCCTGGCCGCGGCCGAGGTGCTCGAAGCCGAGGCCGGGCCGGTGGCCGTGGTCGACCCCGCCTGAGCGGGGAGGGGGCGCGTCAGCGCTTGCTGAAGATCTCGCGCGCCGCCGCGATGGTGGCCGCGATGTCGTCCTCGCTGTGCGCGGCGCTCACGAAGCCTGCTTCGTAGAGTGCCGGCGCGATGTACACGCCGCGGTCGAGCAGGCCGTGGAACAGCGCGTTGAACTGCGCGTTGTCGGTGGTCATCACCGTCGCGTAGTTCTGCGGCAGTTCGTTCATGAGGAAGAAGCCGAACATGCCGCCTTCGCTGTCGGCGTTGAAGGGCTGGCCCTCGGCGGCTGCGGCGGCCTTGAGGCCGTCGACCAGCGTGCGGGTTTTTTTGGCCAGCGCTTCGTAGAAGCCGGGCTTCGAGATTTCCTTCAGCGTGGCCAGGCCGCAGGCGGTGGCCACCGGGTTGCCCGACAGCGTGCCGGCCTGGTAGACCGGGCCCAGCGGCGCGAGCTGTTCCATGATGGCGCGCGGGCCGCCGAAGGCCGCCAGCGGCATGCCGCCGCCGATGACCTTGCCGAGCACCGTGAGGTCGGGCGTGACGCCCAGCACGCCTTGCGCGCCGTGCAGGCCGACACGGAAGCCCGTCATCACCTCGTCGAAGATCAGCAGCGCGCCGTGCTGCGTGCACAGCTCGCGGCAGCGCTTCGCGAAGGCGGGCGTGGCGCGCACGAAGTTCATGTTGCCGGCGATCGCCTCGATCATCAGGCAGGCGATGTCCTTGCCGTGCAGCGCGAAGGCTTCGTCGAGCTGCTGCAGGTTGTTGTACTCCAGCACGAGCGTGTGCTGCACCACCTCGGGCGGCACGCCGGCCGAGGTCGGGTTGCCGAAGGTGGCGAGGCCGGAACCGGCCTTCACCAGCAGCGCGTCGGCATGGCCGTGGTAGCAGCCTTCGAACTTGACGATGGTCTTGCGGCCGGTCGCGCCGCGCGCCAGGCGCAGCGCGCTCATGGCGGCTTCGGTGCCCGAGCTCACGAGGCGCACCATTTCCATCGACGGCACCAGGGCCAGGATGGCTTCGGCCAGCTCGATCTCGCGCTCGGTCGGCGCGCCGTACGAGAAGCCTTCGAGCACGGCCTTCTGCACCGCCTCGACCACGGCGGGGTGGCCATGGCCCAGGATCATCGGACCCCAGGAGCCGATGTAGTCGATGTAGCGCTTGTCGTTGGCGTCCCAGAAATAGGCGCCTTGCGCGCGCTGGATGAAACGGGGCGTGCCGCCGACGGCCTTGAAGGCGCGCACGGGCGAGTTCACGCCGCCGGGGATCACGGCGCGGGCGCGCTCGAAAAGAATGTCGTTCTGGTCAGTCATCAGTGTCGGGTGTCGTGCGGGGGTAAAGCGAAATCGGGAGGAGCATCGGGTTCGTCATCGTCTTCGTCGTCCTCGGGCTCGGCCCAGAACAGGCGGTCGGGCAGCACATGGCCCATGCCGGGGCGAAAGCCCGCGTCGAGGCAGCGGTCCATGTAAGCGAGCGCTTCGCTCGTGGCGGCGACGAGGTCGGTGCCGCTGGCGAGCAGGGCCGCGAGTGCGGCCGAGAGCGTGTCGCCGGCGCCGGCAAAGACGGCTTCGAGCCGTTCGTACTTCTCGCTGGCCAGCACCGATTGGGGCGAGGCCAGCACGTTGTCGATGAACTGGTCGGGCAGCACCATGCCGGTGACCAAGGTGTAGGGCACGCCGAACTCGCCGGCGGCCTTGGCGATGTCGCGGGCGCTGGGCGGACGCTCGCCGCTCCAGTCGGGCAGCAGCCAGCGCCACAGGGTGCTGTGGTTTCCAACCAACACCGTGGTCTGGGGCAGCACGAGGTCGCGAAAAGCGTCGTGATAGGCCTCGATCAGGTTCTCGTCCCACCACGACAGGTTGGGCATGTAGGCCACCACGGGCACGTCGGGATAGTCGGCGGCGGTCTCGGCGATGGTGCTCAACGCCTCGGGGGTGCCGGCGAAGCCGACCTTGATCAGCTGGACCTCGACGTCTTCGAGGATGGCGCGCGCCTGCTCGGCCACGGCCTCTTCCTCGAAGGGGAAGTGGTCGAAGATCTCGGCTGTGTCGCGGGCGTAGGCGCCCGTCACCACCGGCAGGATGTGAGCGCCCACCGATCCCATGGCCAGGGCGTCGGCGCCCAGGCCGCCCGCGCCGCTCGGATCGCTGGCATTGAACACCAGCACGCAGGGGGGATTCAGGTCGCGTTCGCTCAGCGCCTCATCGTCCTCCTGCGAGGGGTCGTTAAGATTGCCCGGTGTGCGGGCGTTCTCGTCTGGATGTAAGTAGATGGTCATACGCCTGGCGAAATCCCCTGGATGGTGGCATAGGCGCGACGTTTACGGTCTGCCAGTGAGATACGCATAGATACACTCGTTGCATTTAATGAACAAGGACTTTAAGCTCCGATGAACACGAAAACTTGGATGTGCCTGATTTGTGGGTGGATCTATGACGAAGCGGTTGGTGTGCCGGAAGACGGCATCGCGGCAGGCACGGCCTGGGCCGAGGTGCCGATGAACTGGACCTGTCCTGAGTGCGGTGCGCGCAAGGAAGACTTCGAAATGGTTGAGATCTGACAAGCATGGCATAGGGCTACGCGATCTGCGTCGATGTTCGGCGCGGCGGGCATCCAAGTCTCTGATGAGCAGGAGCGTTTGCAATGAGCCCGAATGGATCTGGTTACAAGGTGCTGGTCATCGACGACAGCAACACCATCCGGCGCAGTGCCGAGATTTTTTTGAAGCAGGGTGGGCACGAGGTTCTTCTCGCGGAAGACGGCTTCGACGCGCTCTCCAAGGTTAACGACCACAAGCCTCACCTGATTTTCTGCGACATCCTGATGCCTCGTCTCGACGGCTATCAGACCTGCGCCATCATCAAGCGCAACGCGCATTTCTCCAATGTCCCGGTCGTCATGCTGTCTTCCAAAGACGGTGTGTTCGACAAGGCCCGTGGCCGCATGGTCGGGTCCCAAGACTATCTCACCAAGCCGTTCACCAAAGACCAGCTGCTGCAGGCCGTGCAGCAGTTTGGCATTGTTCAACAGGAAGTGCAGTAATGCCGATTCGAAAAATCCTCGTCGTTGACGACTCCAAGACGGAACTGATGTTCCTGACCGACCTCCTCCAGAAGAACGGTTTCTCCGTGAAGACGGCCGAAAACGCCGACGACGCGATGCGCCGCCTCGAGGAAGACCACCCCGACCTGATCCTCATGGACGTGGTCATGCCCGGCCAGAACGGCTTCCAGCTCACGCGCGCCATCGCCCGTGACCCGAAGTACGCCGCCATCCCGATCATCCTGTGCACCAGCAAGAACCAGGAAACCGATCGTGTCTGGGGCATGCGCCAGGGCGCACGCGACTACATCGTGAAGCCGGTCAACGCGGCCGACCTGATGTCCAAGATCAGCGCGCTCGCCTGACCGGGAACCTGCGCAATCCATGGCGAATCGCGACGCGCTCCGCGCCTTCCAGTCCCGTCTTGCGAGCCGCCTCCAGGCTGCGCGCACCACGGGCGTGGCCGCGAGCTGGCTGGCGGTCGAGGCGGGCGAGGGCAAGTACCTCTTTCCGCTCGCGCACGCCGGCGAAATCTTTCCCTGGACGCCGCCCCAGCCCGTGCCCTACACGGAGCCCTGGTTTCTCGGCGTCGCCAATCTGCGCGGCGGCCTGTACGGCGTCGTGCAGCTGTCGGCGTTTGCGTCCGGTGCGCCGGGCGCGCCCGCCGCCTCCGAAGCGGCACGCATGCAATCGCGGCTCGTGGCATTCAACGAGCTGCTCGAAGTCAACTGCGCATTGCTGGTCGATCGACTGGCGGGGTTGCGGGGTGTCGAGGCCTTCACGGCCGCCGAGGCCCCGGGCGCAGAAGCACCTGCCTGGCACGGGCATCTGTACACCGACGCAGCAGGTGAGCGCTGGCAGGAAGTCAACCTGCAGGCGCTTTCGCAGCAACCCCAGTTTTTGAGTATTGGTGCGTAGTGCTTCGGCACATGGCACTGGCAACCACCTGAAGGACCGACCGTGAGCTCGATCGCCGACAAGTTCAAGAAATTACTCCCCGCGAACAACGGGAACGACAAGGCCCGCGTCGACGGCTCCGGTTCGATATCGCTCGACGATGTCGACACGGTTCAGGTTCCGGACGAAAAAACGATCCGCCTCGCCAAAAAAGGCGACGGCGCTTCGGCGTCTGCCGCCGTGACCGACACCGGCTTCGGCGGTATCGATGCGCTGGGCGACCCCGCGTCCATCGAGGCCGCCAACGCGGCCACGCTCGAAGCGGCCCCGCTGGCTGCCACCACGGGCGGCAGCATGGGCGCCAACCCCGCCAAGCAGCAGCGCGTGCTGGCCATCTTGCTGGCCATCGTGGTGCTGGCGCTGTTGCTGGTGGCCGGCTCCGCCATTCTTCGCGCGGAACGCCTGGCGCAGCAGGTGGCGGCCACCGGCCAGTCGCTGATGCAGTCGCAGCGCCTGGCCAAGTCGATCTCGCAGGCCCTCGTCGGCAGCGCCTCGGCGTTCGTCGAAGTGAAGGACAGCGCCGACGACCTCACGCGCCGCGTGCAGGGCCTGACCAACGGCGACGACTCGCTGCGCCTGGAAGCCGTCGGCAACCAGTACGACGAGGAGATGAACAAGATCAACCCCTTGGTCACCCGCGCCGACACCAGCGCCAAGGCCGTGCTGGCCCAGCGTCAAATCCTGACGCAGGTGGGTGCCGCCTTGCGCGACATCAACCAGCAGTCGTCCACGCTGCTCGAAATGACGGAAACCGTCGCGTCGCTGAAGATGCAGCAGAACGCCACGCTGCCTGAAATCTCGGCCGCCGGCCAGCTCGTGATGCTGACGCAGCGCATCGGCAAGTCGACCAACGAGTTCTTCACGGTCGAGGGTGTGAACCCCGACGCTGTGTTCCTGCTCGGCAAGGACCTGAACACCTTCCAGGAAACCACCCGCGGCCTGCTCGACGGCAATGCACAGCAGCGCTTCCCCGGCTCGAAAGACCCGCAGACGCGCCAGCAGCTCGAAGCCATTCTGAAGACCTACGAGCAGATGCGCACGCAGGCGTCCGCCATTCTGGGCAACCTGCAAGGTCTGGTGGCCGCGCGCGAAGCGCAGGCCTCCATCCTGACCGACAGCGAGCCGCTGCGTAAGTCGCTCGGCGACCTGCAGGACAAGCTCTCTGCCCGCACCGGCCTGGGCGCCGGAACGATCGTGCTGCTGTTCGTGCTGTCGCTGGCCGCCCTGGCTCTGGCCGGCGCCATCGGTTTCGTGCAGGTGCGCGAAGGCCGCGAACGTGCCGCAACCGCCGAACGCGAACGTCTGGCGGCCGAGCAAACTTCCGAAGAAGCCGGTCGCGTCAACAACGCCAACCAGGCCGCCATTCTTCGGCTGATGAACGAACTGCAGACAGTGGCCGAAGGCGATCTGACGCAGGAAGCCACCGTGACCGAAGACATCACCGGCGCCATCGCCGACTCGGTGAACTACACGGTGGAAGAACTGCGCTTGCTGGTGGGCAACGTGCAGAACACGGCAACCCGCGTGGCGCAGACGACGTCGCAGGTGGAAAACACCTCGACCGAACTGCTCGCCGCCTCGACCGAACAGCTGCGCGAAATTCGCGAAACCGGCCAGTCGGTGCTGACCATGGCCGAGCGAATCAACGGCGTGTCCACGCAGGCGCAAGAGTCCGCCACGGTGGCGCGCCAGTCGCTGCAAGCCGCATCGTCGGGTCTGCAGGCCGTGCAGAACGCCATCGGCGGTATGAACTCCATCCGCGACCAGATCCAGGAAACCTCCAAGCGGATCAAGCGCCTGGGCGAATCGTCGCAAGAGATTGGCGAAATCACCGAGCTGATCTCGGACATTACCGAGCAGACGAACGTGCTGGCCCTGAACGCCGCCATCCAGGCCGCATCTGCCGGTGAAGCCGGTCGAGGCTTCTCGGTGGTGGCGGAAGAAGTGCAGCGACTGGCTGAACGCTCCGCAGACGCCACGCGCCAGATTTCGGCGCTGGTGAAGGCGATTCAGACCGACACCCAGGATGCGGTGGGCGCCATGGAGCGTTCCACGCAGGGTGTGGTCGAGGGGGCGAAGCTGTCCGACAACGCAGGTACCGCGCTGACCGAGATTGACCGCGTGTCGCGCCGCCTTGCTGACCTCATCGAGCAGATTTCGCAGTCCGCCTCCCGCGAGGCCGATTCGGCCAACGTGGTGGCCGCCAACATCCAGCACATTTTTGCGGTGACGGAACAGACCGGAGAAGGCACGCGGACCACGGCCCAGCAGGTGCGCGAGCTCTCGCAGATGGCCGAAGAACTGCGTCGCTCCGTGGCTCGTTTCAAGATTGCCTGACAACAGATAGATAAGAACGGCGAGCAACCACGTGTCGATTCAAACCCCTGCCACGGCCCCCCTCGCCGGCAACATGCCGGCCACCGAAGACCTCGGGCCGTTGGCCTGGGTGCTGGGAGAAATCCAGAAATCCCTCGACGGTGTCGGCAAGTCGCTGCGGCGTTTCGTGCGCGACGTGGGCAGTGCCACGGAGCCCGAGAGCGGTCCGCTGCAGATGGCCCGCCAGCAACTGCACCAGGCCGTCGGCGCGCTGCAGATGGTGGGCCACAGCTCGCCCGCGCTGGTGCTTGGCACCATCGAATTCGCGGTGCAAGGCTTCATCGCCGAGCCGCAGCGCTGCACCGAGAGTGCCGTGCACAAGATCGAGCGTGCCGGCTTTGCCGTCACCGATTTCCTCAGCGCACTGCTGGCCGGCAAGGCCGTGTCGTCGGTGGCGCTGTTCCCGCAGTACCGCGACGTGCTCGAACTGGTCGGCAATGAGCGCGTCCACCCGGCGGACCTGTGGAGCACCGCGTGGCGCTGGGTCGAGGTCAAGCCCGCGCTCACGCAGGCGGCACTGGCCTACGACCCGGCCGTGCGCTCGCGGCTCGACCGCGAAGTGCTGCAGCTGGTCAAGAGCAGCGATCCGCAGGCCGCGCGCCGGCTGCATGCGCTGTGCCTGGGGCTCGGTCGCGGCGCGCTGCTGCCGCGCGTCGCCAGCTTCTGGACGCTGGCCGCGGGCTTCTTCGAAGCCCTCGCACTGGGCCTGATTCCCTTCGACACCTACGTCAAGCGCGCGGCCTCGCGCGTGCTGCTGCAGTACGCCACGCTGGCGCGCGGCGACAGCGTGGTGTCCGACCGCCTCGGCCAGGATCTGCTGTTCTTCTGCGCCCAGGCCGGGCCTGGCGCACCAGACGACGACGCCGCCACGCTGCGCACCGTGCGCAGCGCCTGGGGCGTGGCGCAAGAGCCGCGCGTCGACTACACCGTGGTGCAGTTCGGTCGCTTCGATCCGCTGGTGCTCTCGCAGGCACGCAAGCGCATCGAAACCGCCAAGGAAATGTGGTCGGCGCTCTCGGGCGGCGACATCACGCGCACGCGTCAGGTGGCCGACACCTTCGCGCAACTCGGCGAATCGCTGCACAAGCTGCACCCGCCGAGCCAGCCGATGGTGGAGGCGCTGACCCATGCCGTGGACGCCTCGGTGCGTTCCGGCCAGCCGCCCGACACCGAACTGGCGATGGAAGTCGCCACCTCGGTGCTGTACCTCGAAGCTGCGCTCGAAGACCTAGACCCCAGCGATCCGCAACTCACGGCCCGCACGCTGCAACTGGCCGGCCGCATCGAGCGCGTGCGCGACGGTGGCCGTTCCGAGCCGCTCGAGCCGTGGATGGAGGACCTGTACCGCCGCGTCAGCGACCGCCAGACCATGGGCACCGTGGTCGACGAGCTGCGCAGCCATCTGAGCGAACTCGAGAAGTCGCTCGACCAGTATTTCCGCCGCCCGGCCGAAAAGCCGTTGCTGCGCACCGTGCCCACCCAGCTCATGCAGATGCGCGGTGTGTTCTCGGTGCTGGGGCTCGAGCAGGCCGCACTCACCGTGCAGCGCATGCGCGACGACGTCGACCAGATGCTGCAGGCCAACCGCTCGCCCGTCGAGGAAATGGCCACCTTCGACGCGCTCGGCAACAACCTGGGCGCGCTCGGTTTCCTCATCGACATGCTGGGTTACCAGCCCGCATTGGCCAAGCGCCTGTTCGTGTTCGACGCCGAAGCCGGCGAACTCAAGCCCTTGATGGGCCGCCACGCCACCGATGCCGCGGCCCCGGCCGAAGGCGCTGCCGCACCGGTCGCCGAGCCCGTGCTCAGCATCGAGGAAGTCGACGCGCAGATCGCCTCCAAGCTCGCCGCGTTGGCCACGCCCAACCGCAAGACCAAGCCGTCGCCGCTGGAGGAATTCAGCCGCAAGGCCGAGAGCTGGACCACCAAGATCTCCGGTCCGTCGGCGCTGCCCGACACCGAAGTCACCGAGCTCGAAGAAGACGACCTGCAGAACATCTTCCTGGACGAAGCCCGCGAAGTGGTGGGCAACGGCCTGGCCGCCATCACCGCGCTCGGCAGCCGTCCCGGCGACACCGAAGAACTCACCATCCTGCGCCGCGCGTTCCACACGCTCAAGGGCAGCTCGCGCATGGTTGGCCTCACCGACTTCGGCGATGCCGCTTGGTCGCTCGAACAGGTGGTCAACACCTGGCTGGCCGACCAGCGCGACGCCACGCCCGAGCTGCTGTCGAGCACCGAGCGCATGCTGCGCGACTTCAGCCAGTGGGTCGAAGCCATTGCCGCCGGCGATGCAGGCACCTGGCATTCGGCGCCGTTCAGCCGTGTGGCCAACGCCCTGCTGGCAGGCGAGCCCGTGCCCGCACCGGTGCGCGTGGCCGACGCCGAAGCGCTCGCCGTGGCGGCGCGCCACATCGCCGCCGAATCGGCATCGCTCGCGCTGCCGGAACTGCCAGAGTTGCCCGATCTGTCGCTGACGCCGCAAGACGTCGGAGCCCCTGACGCCACGTTGGACTTCTCCGACTGGCAGCAGGCGCAAGACGCGCAACACGCATCCACCCAGCCTGTCACACCCGAGCCCGACGACGATTTCGCGTCCACCGATTTCGTCGACTTCGAAGCCAAGCAGAACACCGCACCCGCACCGCTCGAAGCGCTGCCCAGCGGTGACGATTTCGATTTCCTCGCGCCCTCGAAGACGCACGCACCCGCCGAGCCTGTCGTGTCGCACGTCGAGCCCGAGCCCGCTGCGGAGATCGAAGCGACGATGCCGACCGCGTCGGGCCTGCCCGATCTCGAATGGGCGCCCGAGCCGTTGCCTCTGGCTGCCGCAGAGCCCGTCGCCGAGGTGGTGGACGCTGCCGAAGTCATCGAAGTCGCCGAAGAACTGCAGGCACTCGAAGCGCTGCCTGAACTGCAGCCGGAACCGGAACCCGTGGCAGCGACAGTCGACGTTGCTCCCGAGGCCCCTGTCGTCATCGAAGAACTGACGGCGGCCGCCGTTGCCGAACCGGAACCTGAGCCTGTGCTGGCCGAGGCCGTTCCCGAACCCGAACCCGAGTCTTCCATCGCACCGAGCGCCGAAGACCAGGTCAAGGTGATCGGTCCGCTGCGCATCGGCATCGCGCTCTACAACGTCTACCTCAACGAAGCCGACGAATGGTCCCGCCAACTGGCGACCGATGTCGGCGAATGGGCGCTCGAAACCCACGAGCGCCTGCCCGACTCGACCATCGCGCTGGCGCATTCGCTGGCCGGCAGCTCGGCCACCGTCGGCTTCCACAGCCTCTCGGGCATGGCCCGCCTGCTCGAATCCGCGCTGCAGCATCTGCAGATGCAGGGCAGCGGTACGCGCGAGCAGGGCATCGTGCTGGTCGCCGCAGCCGACGAGCTGCGTCGCCTGTTGCACCAGTTCGCCGTCGGCTTCCTGCGTGATCCGTCCGAAGCCACGTTGCAGGCGCTGCGCGAAATCGCCGCCGCGCCGATGCCGCCTGAAATCGCCGCGGCCCGTTTCGAGACGCTGCTGCCGAAGCAGATCGTCGCCAACGACGCCTTTGCCGACGTGGTACTGGACGACAACGAAGACGCCATCGACCTGGCCGATGCGGTCGACGTCGACCTGTTCCCGATCTTCGAGGAAGAGGCGGCTGAACTGATGCCGCAGCTGGGCGAGGCGCTGCGCCAGTGGTCGCACCACCCCGACGACAGCGCGCCGCGCGCCTCGGTGCTGCGCACGCTGCACACGCTCAAGGGCAGCGCACGGCTGGCCGGCGCCATGCGCCTGGGCGAGCGCGCGCACCGCATGGAGTCCGAGATCGAACTCCTGGGCTCCCAGGGCGCCGAGCGGGCCGACATCGAGAAGCTGCTGGGCCGCCTCGACACGCTGCAACACACCTTTGACGCCCTGCGCGCGGCCGACGACGCCGCTCAGGTCGAAGTGGCCCAACTGATCGCGACCGCCAGCCCGACCGCACCCGCCATGCAGCGCGTGCAATCGGCGCCCGAGGTCCGCGTGTCGGCGAACGATGACCAGGCCGAAGCCGGCGAGGCCGCGGATACGGCGTCCGCTGCAGCCCCGTCGTCCCTGCTGCCGCGCCCCGCGCCGGCCCTGCTCGCGCCGCTGCGTGCGGCTTCGGGCCAGGCCGTGCGCATCCGCACCCAGCTGCTCGACCGTCTGGTTGCGCAGACCGGCGAGGTCATCATCACGCGCTCGCGCCTCGAAGCCGAACTCGGCCAGCTGCGCGGCTCGCTCGCCGACCTCACGGGCAACCTGGATCGCTTGCGCCAGCAGTTGCGCGACATCGAAGTGCAGGCCGAAAGCCAGATGCAGTCGCGTCTGGCGCAAGCCAAGGACTCGCAGCAGAGCTTCGACCCGCTCGAGTTCGACCGCTTCACCCGCGTGCAGGAACTCACGCGCATGATGGCCGAGTCGGTGAACGACGTGGCCACCGTGCAGCGCACCTTGCAGAAGACCGTGCAGGCCACGGAAGACGACCTGAGCGTGCAGGCACGCCAGACGCGCGAACTGCAGCGCGGCCTGCTGCGCACGCGCATGGTGGAGTTCGAAGGCATCTCCGACCGCCTGTACCGCGTGGTGCGCCAGGCCTCGAAGGACACCGGCAAGCAGGTGCGCCTGGACATCGTCGGCGGCTCCATCGAAATGGACCGTGGCGTGCTCGACCGCATGACGCCCGCCTTCGAACACCTGCTGCGCAATTGCGTGGCGCACGGCATCGAAGACGCGGCGGCGCGCGAAGCGTCCGGCAAGGACGCCAGCGGCCTCATCGTCATCGACCTGCACCACGAAGGCAACGACGTGTCGGTGAGCTTCCGCGACGACGGCGCAGGCCTCGACCAGAAGCGCATCGCCGAACGCGCCCGCGCGCTCGGCCTGCTCGGCCACGACCAGGACCTGTCGCCCGAAGAAGCCACCGAGCTGATCTTCAAGCCCGGCTTCTCGACGGCCGGACAGGTGTCCGAACTGGCCGGCCGCGGCATCGGCATGGACGTGGTGCGCGCGCAGATCGCCGCACTCGGCGGCCGCATCGAAACGCACAGCACGCCGGGCCAGGGCACCACCTTCAAGCTGGTGCTGCCGCTGACCACCGCCGTGACGCACGTGGTGATGCTGCGTGCCGGCGAGGTGTCGATCGGTGTGCCGTCGAACCTCGTGGAACTCGTGCAGCGCGTGAGCGGTGCCGACCTCGAGGCCGCCTACCTGAACCACAGCTTCGCCTTCGGCAGCGAGCAGGTGCCGTTCTACTGGGCCGGCGCGCTGCTGCAGCATTCGATTCGCAGCGAGCACGCCGCCACCAAGAACAACACGCTGGTCATCGTGCGAAGCGCGGCGCAGCGCGTCGCCCTGCACGTGGACGAAGTTCTGGGCAACCAGGAAGTCGTGGTGAAGAACCTCGGGCCGCAGCTTGCACGGCTGCCCGGCCTGGCCGGCATCTCGGTGCTGGCGTCGGGCGCGGTGGCGCTGATCTACAACCCGGTGGCGCTGGCGGCAGTGCACGGCGACCAGGCGCGTGCGCGCCAGACCGCCGCGCTGGCCGCGCCGACGCATGCAACGTCGGCAGACGCCGGTGCACCGCAAACCCCGGCGGCCTTCGCGCCGGTGGTGCCGCAGATCCCGCTCGTGCTGGTGGTGGACGACTCCATCACCGTGCGTCGCGTCACGCAGCGTCTGCTGCAGCGCGAAGGCTATCGCGTGTCGCTCGCGGCCGACGGCCTGCAGGCGCTCGAGCGGCTGCAGCAGGAGCGCCCGGCCGTGGTGCTGTCGGACATCGAAATGCCGCGCATGGACGGCTTCGACCTGGCTCGCAACATCCGCGCCGACACCGCGCTGGCCGAGCTGCCGATCATCATGATCACCTCGCGCATCGCCGAAAAGCACCGCGAGTACGCACGCGAGTTGGGCGTGAACCACTACCTCGGCAAGCCGTACTCGGAAGAGGAACTGCTGCGCCTGGTGCGTGCGTACACGAGCGAGCCGGCCGCGCTGGCCGTGGCCTGATCAGCCTCCGCAGCGTCGGCGATCGACGCGCAAAAGAGAAGGGCCCTTCGGGGCCCTTTCTCTTTGGCTACGGCTTCTGCAGGGCCTTGCTCCGCGCCGTCGCATAGCGCTGCATCGTCTTTTCGCGCGCCTCGGCGTGGTCCACCACCGGCGTCGGGTAGTTGTCGCCCAGCTTGACGCCGGCCGCCTCCAGCTCGACCGGCGACGCCATCCACGGCGCGTGGATCGCCACGTTCGACAGGCCCGCGAGCTGCGGCAGGTAGCGGCGGATGAACTTGCCTTCGGGGTCGAAGCGTTCGCTCTGCGTCACCGGGTTGAAGATGCGAAAGTAGGGCTGGGCGTCGCAGCCGGTCGAGCTGGCCCACTGCCAGCCGCCGTTGTTCGAGGCCAGCTCGAAGTCGTTGAGGTGCTCCGCAAAGTAGCGCTCGCCGCGCCGCCAGTCCAGCCCCAGGTCCTTGCACAGGAAGCTCGCCACCACCATGCGCAGCCGGTTGTGCATGTAGCCGCTCTGCCGGATCTGCAGCATCGCCGCATCGACCAGCGGGTAGCCGGTGCGGCCCTCGCACCAGGCGTCGAACAACTGGTCGGCGTGCTTGCTGTGGAGCCAGGCGATCTTGTCGTACTCGGGGCGGAAGCTCTTCGACTCGCCGTTCGCATGCACATGCGGAAAGTGCGCCAGGATCTGGAAGTAGAAGTCGCGCCAGACCAGCTCGCTGAGCCAGGTCGCGGCGCCCGTGTTGCCCTGCAGCGCCAGCTGATGCGCCACGCTGGCCAGCTGGCGGATCGACACCGTGCCGAAGCGCAGATGCACGCCCATGTAGCTCGGGCCGCGCACCGCCGGGAAGTTGCGCGCCTCGTCGTAGCGGTCGATGCGCTCGAAGAAATCTTCGAACAGCGCGCCCGCGCCGCGCGTGCCGGTGGGAATCTCCAGCGTCTGGAGGTTGGTGCTTTCAAAGCCGATCTCGCCCAGCGTGGGCACCGGCGCATTCAGCGCCGGGGGCGGCGGCGCGAGCGCGTCGGCGTGGCTGCGCACCGGGTACGACTTCAGGAAGAACGAATCCACCTTCGCCAGCCAGGCCCGCTTGTACGGCGTGAACACCGTGTAGGGCAGGCCGGCCTTGGTCATGACCTCGTCGCGGTCGAAGACGGTGCTGTCCTTGAAGGTGTGGAAGCTGATGCCCGTATTGGCCAGCGCGCCGAGCACGCGGGCGTCGCGCGCCAGGGCGTCGGGCTCGTCGTCGCGGTTGGCGAACACGGCCTGCACGTCGAGCGTGTGGGCCAGCGCCGGAATCTCTTCGGCGGCCACGGCGTGCCGCACGATGAGCCCGCTGCCCAGGCCGCGCAGCTCGGCTTCGAGTTCCACCAGCGACTCGCGGATGAATTCGACCCGCCGGTCCGCGCGGGGCAGGGCGTCCAGAAGGGCCCGGTCGAACACGAAAACGCACACCACCTGCCGGCAGGCCCGCAGCGCCCGGTACAGCGCTGCGTTGTCGTCCACCCGGAGGTCCCGGCGGAACCACATGAGCCCTTTGGGATAGGTCTTATCGACGGCCAGTAAAATCGGGGGCATATGGCTGCCGATTCTGCCCCGATGAACCTGACGCATCACTTTCTGATCGCGATGCCGGGGATGGAAGACAAAACTTTCAACCGCAGCGTCGTTTACCTCTGCGAACACAGCGAGCGCGGCGCGCTCGGGCTGGTCATCAACAAACCCAGCGACATCAACCTCAAGGTGCTGTTCGAAAAAATCGAGCTTCACCTGACCCGCCCCGAGCTGGGCGACGCCCCCGTTTTCCAGGGCGGCCCGGTGCAGACCGAGCGCGGCTTCGTGCTGCACGAGCCGGTGTTCACCCAGGCCGAGAAGCCCGAGGAATCGGTCTACGCCTCGACCATGACCATCCCCGGCGGGCTCGAAATGACCACCTCGAAGGACGTGCTGGAGGCCCTGGCCACCGGCGCCGGCCCGCGCAAGGTGCTGGTCTCGCTGGGCTATTCGGCCTGGGGCGAGGGCCAGCTGGAGTCCGAACTGGCCGAGAACAGCTGGCTCACCGTGCTGGCCGACCCGGCTGTGATCTTCGATACGCCGGTGGAAAAGCGCTACGACAAGGCGCTGATGCTCTTGGGCCTCGAAGCGTGGACGCTGTCCCCCGAAGCGGGTCACGCATGAGCGACGTCATGTCCGACGCACCCGCTCCTGCTTCTGCTCCCGTCCCCGCCGCCGTTCCCGCGCATTTCCAGAGCTTCCTGGGCTTCGACTTCGGCGCCAAGCGCACCGGCGTGGCCAGCGGCAACCGGCTGCTGCGCACGGCCACCCCGCAGACCACCATCAAGGCCGAGGGCGCCGACGCCCGCTTTGCGCAGGTCGAGGCCCGCATCAAGGAATGGCAGCCCGACGCGCTCGTGGTCGGCGTGCCCTACCACCCCGACGGTGCCCCGCACGAGAACACCCGCCGCGCCCAGAAGTTCGCGCGCCAGCTGCGCGGCCGTTTCAATCTCCAGGTGTTCGAGGTGGACGAGCGCTACAGCACCACCGAGGCGCTGTCGTCCGGTGCCCGCGATGCCGATGCAGCCTCCGCCTGCATCATCCTGGAGCAATTTTTGAGGAGTCTCCCGTGAGTTCAATCCCTGATGCCGAAGCGCTGTACACGACGCTGCTGTCCGGCGTGAAGGCGCTGATGCGCCCCGAGACGAAACTGGTGGGCATCACCTCCGGCGGCGCCTGGCTGGTCGAGCGCCTGCAGAAAGACCTGGGCCTGGCCGGTGCCCCCGGCGTCATCTCGTCGGCCATGCACCGCGACGACTTCGCGCGCCGCGGCCTCTCGGCCAGCGCGCAGACCGCGCTGCCTTTCGACGTGAACGGCGCCGACGTGCTGCTGCTCGACGACGTGCTCTACACGGGCCGCACCATCCGCGCCGTGCTCAATGAGCTGTTCGACTTCGGACGTCCCGCTTGCGTGCGCCTGGCGGTGCTGGTCGATCGCGGCGGGCGCGAATTGCCCGTGGCGGCCGACTTCGCCGCCACCACGCTCACGCTGCCCGACACGCAACTGCTCGCCCTCGCACGCGCTGACAACGGCGCCTTCAGCCTCAAGGTAGAGGACAACACCTAATGCTCTACAAGCGAAATCCGCAGCTCAACAAGAACGGCGAGCTGATTCACCTGCTGTCGATCGAGGGCCTGCCCAAGGACATCGTCACGCACATCCTCGACACGGCCGCCAACTTCACGAGCGTGAGTGACCGTGAGGTGAAGAAGGTGCCACTGTTGCGCGGCAAGAGCGTGTTCAACCTGTTCTTCGAGAACAGCACGCGCACGCGCACCACCTTCGAGATCGCGGCCAAGCGCCTCTCGGCCGACGTCATCAACCTGGACATCGCGCGCTCCTCGGCCACCAAGGGCGAGTCGCTGCTGGACACCATCGCCAACCTGAGCGCCATGGCCGCCGACCTGTTCGTGGTGCGCCACAGCGAGTCGGGCGCACCGTACCTGATCGCGCAGCACGTCGCGCCGCACGTGCACGTGGTGAACGCCGGCGACGGCCGCCACGCGCACCCGACGCAGGGGCTGCTCGACATGTACACGATCCGCCACTACAAGAAAGATTTTTCCAACCTCACCGTCGCGATCGTGGGCGACGTGCTGCACTCGCGCGTGGCGCGTTCGGACATTCATGCACTCACCACGCTGGGCTGCGCCGAAGTGCGCGTGGTCGGCCCGAAGACGCTGGTGCCCGCCGACATGGCCGGCATGGGCGTGCGCGTGTGCCACACGCTCGAAGAAGGCATCAAGGACTGCGACGTCGTCATCATGCTGCGCCTGCAGAACGAACGCATGAGCGGCGCGCTGCTGCCCTCGTCGCAAGAGTTCTTCAAGACCTTCGGCCTCACGCAGGAAAAACTGCAACTGGCCAAGCCCGACGCCATCGTGATGCACCCGGGCCCGATCAACCGCGGCGTCGAGATCGACTCCGCCGTGGTCGACGGCAAGCAGAGCGTGATCCTTCCGCAAGTCACTTTCGGCATCGCCGTGCGCATGGCCGTCATGAGCATCGTCGCAGGCAACGAAGCATAGAAATGTTGCTCGCCCCCAGTCTTCGCGCACTTCGTGTCGCTTCGCCAACCCCCTACCGGGGGCAACACCAGTGGCCCGGCAAAGCCGGTTCCACGGTGTTTCCCGAACAGGCCCTGACTGCCACCGGAAGTACAGACGCATGAACATCCTCATCACCAACGGCCGCGTCATCGACCCCGCCTCGGGCACCGACACGCCCACCGACATCGCCATCGCCGACGGCAAGATCGCCGGCATCGGGCAGGCACCGGCAGGCTTCAAGCCCGAGCGCACGCTCGACGCCACGGGCTGCATCGTCACCCCCGGCCTCGTCGACCTGGCTGCGCGCCTGCGCGAGCCGGGCTACGAGCACGAAGGCATGCTCGAAAGCGAAATGGCCGCGGCCATCGCGGGCGGCGTGACCAGCCTCGTGTGCCCGCCCGACACCGACCCCGTGCTCGACGAGCCCGGCCTGGTCGAGATGCTCAAGTTCCGCGCCGAAAAGCTGCAGTGCGCGCGCCTGTTCCCGCTCGGTGCGCTCACGCGCAACCTCGCCGGTGGCGTGCTCACCGAGATGGCCGAACTCACCGAAGCCGGCTGCATCGGCTTCAGCCAGGCCGACGTGCCGCTGGCCGACACCCAGGTGCTGCAGCGCGCGCTGTCGTACGCCAGCACCTTCGGCTACACCGTGTGGCTGCGCCCCCAAGACCGCGACCTCGGCAAGGGCGTCGCGGCCAGCGGCGCGCTCGCCACGCGCCTGGGCCTGGGCGGCGTGCCGGTGGCGGCCGAGACGATCGCCATCTTCACCATCATCGAGCTCATGAAGAGCACTGGCGCGCGCGTGCACCTGTGCCGCGTGTCCAGCGCCCGCGGCGTGGCGCTGGTGCGCGACGCCAAGGCGCAGGGCCTGCCGCTCACCTGCGACGTCAGCATCAACTCGCTGCACCTGGCCGACACCGACATCGGCTTCTTCGACAGCCGCGCACGCCTGAACCCGCCGCTGCGCCAGCAGGGCGACCGCGACGCGCTCTCGGCCGCGCTGGCCGACGGCACCATCGACGCGCTGGTGTCCGATCACACGCCGGTCGAGGCCGACGCCAAGACCTTGCCTTTTGCCGAAGCCGAACCCGGCGCCACCGGCCTCGAACTGCTGCTGCCGCTCGCGCTGCAGTGGGGCGAGCGCAGCGGTGCGGGCGTGGCGCGCGCCATCGAGGTCATCACCTCGGCGCCGGCACGGCTGCTCCCCGCCGCCGACGCGGCCAGCGGCATCGGCCGCATCGTGCAGGGCGGCGTGGCCGACCTGTGCATTGCCGATCCGTCGCTCGAATGGCAGGTGCTGCCCGAAGCGCTGCGCAGCCAGGGCAAGCACACGCCGTTCTCCAGCTACCCGATGCAGGGGCGCGTGCGCCACACGCTGGTGGCCGGTCGCATCGTGCACGGCTGAACGACGCGCCCGCCACACGGCACGCAGTCAAAAGAAGAAGAGGGCCCGCGTCCAGATGCTGCACTCGTTGAAGGCCGGCTGGCGATTGCTGCATGCGGCGTCGCATGCGCTGTCCGGCTGGTGGACGATCCGCTTCGCCTTTCCGCGGCTCTCGCCCGACGAGCGCAGCGCGCGCGTGCAGGCCTGGTCGGCGCGCATGCTGCAGATCATGGGCGTCACGCTGCGCGTGCAGGGCACACCGCCCGTGCACGGGCCGGCGCTGCTCATCTGCAACCACCTCTCGTGGCTCGACATCACCGCCATCCATGCGGCGCGTCATGTGCGCTTCGTGTCGAAGTCGGACGTCAAGCAGTGGCCGGTGATCGGCACGCTCTCCACCGGCGCGGGCACGCTCTACATCGAGCGCGAACGCCGCCGCGACGCCATGCGCGTGGTGCACCACATGACCGAGGCGCTGCGCGGCGGCGACCTGATCGGCGTGTTCCCCGAAGGCACGACGAGCGACGGGCGCGGCCTGCTGCCGTTCCACGCCAACCTGCTGCAGGCCGCGATTTCCTCGGGCGCGCCCGTGATCCCGGCCGCGCTGCGCTTTGCCGACGCCGCCACCGGCGAGACCAGCCAGGCGCCGCGCTACATCGACGACGACAGCCTGTTGACCTCGGTGTGGAACACGTTGCGCGCGCCGCCGCTGCTGGCCATCGTGCGCTTCGGCGAGTCGCAGCCCTCGTACAGCCGCGAGCGCCGCAGCTGGGCGCATGCGCTGCATGAAGACGTGCAGCAGCTGCGCCGCGATACCCACTGAGCGGCACTGACCGGATCGATCCGCGCAAAAAAAGCGCCCCGGAAGGGGCGCTGGAACGACGCACGAAGGCGCCGTGAGGAGGAAGCGATCGTTCGTGAGGTGGCCGTGGCCGGTCAGAGAATGCCGAACACCTTCAGCCCGATGATCACGATCAGCGGCACGCCGCAGAGCCAAAGGATGATGCTTTTCATGGCCGGTCTCCGTGAGGTAGGTAGGCCTCTACAGTGGCCGCGTCGGCGGCCCGCGCGTGCGGGATAAGGCAAACCAAGCGCGTGAGCGCCTGCCTACAAATCAAGCTGGCGCGTCGGTCGCCACGAAGCCCAGGCGGCGCGAGATTTCCAGCGCGCAGGCCTTCAGCGGCACGGCCACGCGGCCGTTCCAGTCGCTGTCGAAGGTGGCCTCGGGGCCCATGGCCGTGATGCCCAGCACCAGGTTGTTGGTCGAGTCGAACACCGGCGCGCAGAAGGCGTCGATGCCCGGAATGGGCTGGCCCAGCGTGCGTGACACGCCGTGCAGCCGCGTCTCGACCAGCAGCGCCTCGATCTGCGAGGTCGACAGCTCGTCGCTGGCGCCGCGCCCGTCGGCCGGGCGCGTGCGCGCCAGGTCTTCGAGCATCATTTTTTCCACCACCTTCGGCGGCAGGTAGGCCGCGAACAGACGCCCCGTGGCCGTGTAGGCCAGCGACATCACGGTGCCGGTGCGCAGGTTCACGTGCAGCGGGTGGATCGGTTCTTCCAGCCGCACCACGGTGGGCCCGAAGTTGCCCCACACGGCCACCGCGATGCTTTGTTCGGTTTCGGACGCCAGCGCCTCGATGAGGGGCGACGCCTCCTTGATCGGGTCAAGCCGCTGCAGCTTGGCCAGGCCCAGCTGCAGGGCCAGCGGGCCCAGCTCGTAGCGGCCGGCGCCGTCCTGCACCACGAACCCGACCTTCAGAAAACTGACGAGGTAGGGGTGCGCCTTGCCGACCGGAATGCCGGCCGATTTGCCGAGGTCGCGCAACGCCATGGGCGCCACGTGCCGCCCGAGCGCGACCAGCAATTGCGTTCCGATTTCGACGGATTGAATGCCACGTCTTGGCTTTTCCATGGGGCGCCCGGCGTGGGGGTTGAGAGTGGGAGCGAGTATAGCCATCAGGGTTTCTACTGATATTGTCACGTTCAATTGACGATGACTGATCATCTGATAGTAACTAAACGACTTGACCATATCAATATCGCTGCCTAAACTCCGCCGCAACTTAAGTCGTACACAACACAACACAACACGAGAGCGAACAGAGGCAGAGATGGAACAGAACACGTGGGAATGCGATGTCCTCGTCGTCGGCAGCGGCGCATCGGGCATGGCCACCGCCGTCACGGCGGCGTCGCAGGGTTTGAAGGTGCTGGTGGTCGAGAAAGAGCCGCGCTTCGGCGGCACCACCGCGCGCTCGGGCGGCTGGCTGTGGATCCCGGGCACGCGCCTGGCCACCGAGCAGGGCATCCATGAGCCGCCCGGCGCCGCGCTCGCCTACATGCAGCACGAGACCACGACGCACTTCGACGCCGCGCGCGTCGGCGCCTTTCTCGACATGGGCCCCAAGGCCATCGACTTCTTCACGCGCAACACCTGCGTGCAGTTCGACATGCCGGCCGTCTTCCCCGACTACCACGCCGAAGCGCCCGGCGGCCAGCCCGGCGGGCGTTCGATGGTCACGCGCCCGTTCGACGGCCGTGAACTCGGCAAGCGCATCAAGCACCTGGCGCCGCCGCTGCCCGAACTCACGGTGTTCGGAATGATGTTGGGCTCGGGCCCCGAGATCAAACACTTCATGCGGGCCTTCAAGTCGCCGACCTCGTTCTGGTACGTGACCAAGCGCCTGACCCGGCACTTCCTGGACGTGGTGCGCCACGGCCGCGGCATGACGCTGACCAACGGCAACGCGCTGGCCGGCCGCCTGGCCAAGGCCGCGATGGACCTGGACATTCCCGTGTGGCTCTCGTCGCCGGTGAAGAAGCTCGTGGTCGAGTACGACGGCGTCTCGGGCGCCGTGGTGCAGCACGAAGGCCAGTCGGTGCGCATCACCGCCAGGCGCGGCGTGGTGCTGGCCTGCGGCGGTTTCCCGTACGACGTGGAGCGCCGCAAGCAACTGTTCCCGCACGCGCCGACCGGCAAGGAGCACTACTCGCCGTCGCCCTCCACGAACACCGGCGACGGCCTGCGCCTGGCGGAGGCCGTGGGTGGCCGCGTCGACGGCACCATCCCGCACGCCGCAGCCTGGGTGCCGGCGTCGGTCACCACGCGGCCCGACGGCAGCAAGGGCGTCATGCCGCACTTCATCGACCGCGCCAAGCCCGGCGTGATCGCGGTCACGCCCAAGGGCAAGCGCTTCGCGAACGAAGGCAACTCGTACCACGACTTCGTGCAGGCGATGGTCAAGGCCTGCGAAAGCGACGGCGAGCCCGAGGTCACGGCCTGGCTGCTGTGCGACCACAAGGCGCTGCGCGACTACGGCCTGGGCTGCGTCGCGCCCGCACCGCTGCCCATCGGCCGCCACCTGAAGACCGGCTACCTCAAGCGCGGCGCGAGCATCGGCGAGCTGGCCAAAGAAATCGGCATCGCCCCCACCGCGCTTGAAGCCACCGTGCAAGCCTTCAATGAAGGCGCGCGCACCGGCGACGACCCCGCCTTCGGCAAAGGCAGCAAGGCCTACAACCGCTACCAGGGCGACGCCAACGTCACGCCGAACCCCTGCGTCGCACCGCTCGAGCACGGCCCGTACTACGCGATCAAGCTCGTCGTCGGCGACATCGGCACCTTCGCCGGTCTCGTCACCGACGAGAAGACCCGCGTGCTCGACGCCGACCGCCAGCCGATCAAGGGCCTGTACGCCGTCGGCAACGACGCGGCCAGCGTGATGGGCGGCAACTACCCCGGCGCGGGCATCACGCTCGGCCCGGCGCTCACCTTCGGCTACGTCGCGGGCCTGCAGGTCGCACAGGCCGAAGTGGCTGTGCCCTTGCACGTCGAGCAGCGCGAAGCCGTGGCCGTGCCGCGCGGCGCCTGACCCCGTCTCGATTCAACGCACGCACGCATTCATTCATTCAAGGAGTCGACCATGCCTTTTCCTCCTCACGTCGCACCACGCCTGCTCGAAGGCCACCTCGCGCTGATCACCGGCGCCGGCCAAGGCAACGGCCGTGCACTTGCGCTCGGCCTGGCCCAGGCGGGCGCGCGCGTCGTCGTCACCGACATGAACGAAGCCACCGTGGCCGAGACCGCGCAGCTGGTGCGCAACGAAGGCGGCGAAGCCTGGTCGTTCGTGCTCGACGTCACCGCGCCCGAGGCCTGCCATGCACTGGCCGCGCGCGTGGCGCAAGAGGTCGGCAACGTCGACCTGCTGGTGAACAACGCCGGCATCATCATCCGCGAGACCACCAGCAGCCCGAACGCCGCGGCCAACTGGAAGAAGACCATCGACGTGAACGTGCACGGCACCTTCAACACCACGCTGGCCTTCATCCCCGTGCTCAAGCAGACGAAGGGATCGATCATCAACATCGCCTCCATCGCCGCCTATGCGGGGCAGGCCGCGAGCCTGGGCTACGCGCCCTCGAAGGGCGCCATCAAGATGCTCACGCAGTCGCTGGCGCAGGAACTCGCACCGGCCGGCGTGCGCGTCAACGCACTCGCACCCGGCGTGATCGAGACGCCCATGACCGCCGCCACACGCGAGAACCCGCAGCGCCTCGAGTCGTTCATGACGCGCATCCCGCTGGGCCGCGTCGGCCAGACCGAAGACCTGGTGGGCCCGGTGATCTTCCTGGCGAGCGACATGTCGCGCTATGTCACCGGCATCACGCTGCCGGTGGACGGCGGCTTCCTCGCCGTCTGAGGCGCACCCGCTCTTTTTCGATTTCCCGTTCCCCGTCCGTCAACCCTTAGGAGACAAAGAATGAAAACGATCCGTCTGTACAAGACCCTGCTCGCGACCGCCGCCTTCGCTGCGTTCAGCGCCGGTGCCTACGCGCAAGACATCAAGCTCGGCTACAACGGCGACCTCTCGGCGTCGCCCTCGGCGCAGAGTGGCCAGGCCGCGGTACTGGGCATGGAGGCGGCCATTGCCGACCTGAACGCCGCCGGCGGCGCGCTCGGACGGAAGTTCACGCTGGTCACGCGCGACGACGTTTCGGCGCCGCCGAAGTCGATCCAGAACATGAGCGACCTGGTCGACAACGAGAAGGTGGTGGCGGTGTTCGGCCCCACCAACTCGGGCAACGCCATGGCCTGGAAGCACATCGCCAACCAGAAGAAGATTCCCGTGCTGGGCAACGTGGGTTCGGGCACCGACATCACCAAGCCGATGAGCGCCGGCGCCGACAACTACATGTTCCGCGTCTCGATGGTCGACCGCGAGCAGGTCGCCGCGCTCATGGCCTACGTGAAGCGCAACACGGCCGGCTCCAAGGTTGTGGGCCTCATGGCCGAGACCACCGGCTACGGCCAGGGCGGCCTGAAGGACATGGAAGAAATCGCCAAGCTGCAGGACATCAAGATCGCGGCCACCGAGCGCTTCGGCGTCGGCGACACCGACATGACCTCGCAGCTCAGCAAGATGAAGGCCGCCAATGTCGACACCGTCGTCGTGTGGGCGCAGGGCACGCCCATCGCGCAGCTGGTGCGCAGCATGGAGAAGATCAACTACTTCCCGCTGACGCTCACCTCGTGGGCGGCCGACAACATCACCTTCTACGACGCAGCCGGCAAGGCGCTCGCCGAGAAGCCGATCTTCATGCGCACCGTGAGCGAAACGCGCACGCCCGCGCAGCAGAAGCTGTTCGACCGCATCGGCAGCAAGCTGAAGGCGCCGGGCTCGTTCTCGTTCGCGCTGCACGGCTACGACTCGGTGCTGCTGCTGGCCCAGGCGATGAAGCAGGCCAACAGCACCGACGGCGCCGCCGTGCGCGTTGCGCTCGAAGACCTGAAGACGCCGGTGCAGGGCGTGCTCAAGACCTACGAGAAGCCTTTCAGCAAGACCAACCACGAAGCCCTGACGGCGAAAGACCTGGTCTGGATCCGCTGGAAGGACGGCAAGCTGCTGCCCTACAGCGACGCGCTGATCGGTGCGCTCAAGCCGGCCGACTTCAAGCAATAAACGTCTGAGACAAAAAAAGGAACGGGGCCCCGCCTCGTTCCGCAACGGAGATACACACCATGGTTGAAGCGCTCCTGCAGGCGCTCATCAGCGGGCTCGCCGTCGGCGGTGCCTATGCGCTGGTGGCGTTGGGATTCAGCATCACGTTCACGACGACCAAGACGCTGAACTTCTCGCACGGCGAGTTCGTCTCGGCCGGCGCGTTCATCGGCATGAGCGCACTGTTCCTCGTGCTGGGCAAGCCGCTCAGTTCCACCACCTTCGGCGACGCCGTGCCGGGCGCGGGTGCGCAGCTGTTTGCGCTGCTCGCCGCGCTCGGCGTGATGGGCTTCCTGGGCTGGCTGCTCTATGTGCTCGGCGTGCGTCCCTTCGCGGGCCGCCCCGGCATGGCCTGGGTCATGAGCACGCTGGGTTTCGGCGTCATCCTGCAGAGCGTGGGGCTTGCCATCTGGGGCCCGAAGCCCGTGGTGGTGCCCGCGCCCGTGGGCGACACCGTGATCCGCATGTTCGGCGTGGGCGTGCGCCCGCAGGAACTGCTGACGCTCGGCGTGGCCGTGGTCGTGATGATCGGCTTCGACCGCGTGATGAACCGCACCATGATCGGCAAGGCCATGCGCGCCGTGGCGCAGAACGGCAACGTCGCCAGCCTCATGGGCATCAACACCAACGCCATGATGATCGGCGCCTTCGTCGTCAGCTCGGCGCTGGCGGGGCTGTCGGGCTTTCTGCTTGCGCCCATCGCGCAGGCCTCGCTCTTCATGGGGCTGACCGTGGGGCTCAAGGGTTTTTCGGGCGCCATGATCGGCGGGCTGAGCAACCCGCGCGGCTGCGTCATCGGCGGCTTTCTGCTCGGCGTGCTCGAGTCGATGGTGAACCTCTGGCAGGCCCAGTGGCGCGAGGTCGCGGTGTTCGCGCTCGTCATCCTGGTGCTGGCCTTCCGGCCCACGGGCCTGTTCGGACGCTCGACGGTGGAGAAGGTATGAAGCGCCTGATGCATCCCGCCGCCGTGGTGCTCGTGGCGGCCGTGCTGTGCGGCCTCGTCACGCTGTCCGGCAACGACTACTACCTGCGCATCGCCTTCATGATGTGCGTCTACTACCTGTGCGCCGCCGGCATGAACGTGCTGGTCGGCTACGCAGGGCAGAAGTCGCTGGGCCAGGCCGGCCTGTTCGCGGCCGGCGCCTATGCGGTCGCGCTCATCACTTCGCGCACCGAGCTGAACCCGTGGCTCGCGCTGGTGCTCGCGGCTGTCATCTCGGGCGTGTGCGGCGTGCTCATCGCGCTGCCCTCGCTGCGCGTGAAGGGCCCGTACCTTGCGATGGTCACGCTGGCCTTCGGCATCGTGGTCGAGAAGCTCGTGGGCGAATGGACCGATGTCTTCGGCGGCGCGCAGGGCATCTACGGCATCCGCCCGCTGACCTGGAACGGCCAGCCGCTGAGCAGCGTGCAATGGGTGATATTGGGCATCGTGCTCAGCGCCGCGCTGCACCTGCTGCTGCGCAACCTGCTGCAGGGCCGCTTCGGCCGTGCGCTGCTGTCGCTGCAGGCGGACGAGATCGCCTCGTCGTCGGTGGGCGTGCGCGTGTACCGCGCCAAGGTCATGGCCTTCGTGGTCGCGGCCGTCACCTGCGGCATCGCGGGCGCGCTCGTGGCGCAGCAGAACCAGTACATCAACTCCGACTTCATCACCTTCCACCTGTCGATCTTCATCCTGCTGCTGGTGCTGTTCGGCGGCGCGGGCTCGATGTACGGCCCCATCGTGGGCGCCGTGCTGCTCACGGCGACCGACGCGCTGCTCGCGCGCTGGCCTTCGGCGCAGCACTTCCTGTACGGCTTCCTGCTGCTGTTCGCGCTGTACGTCATGCCGGGCGGCGTGGTGGGCCTGTTCAACAAGTGGTTCCTGAAGTCGCGCCATCGCGGCGAAGGGGCGGCCGGCCACGGCGTGCCGGGCCAGATCGGTCCCGGCGGCGAAGGCGAGCTGCTGGTGGTGCAGGGCGTGACCAAGTCGTACGGCGGCGTGAAGCCCGCGCAGGACGTGTCGTTCCGCCTGCAGCGCGGTCACATCCATGCGCTCATCGGCCCGAACGGCGCCGGCAAGAGCACCATGATCAACATGCTCACCGGCGTGGTCGAGCCCGACGCGGGCGTGATCCGCTTCCTGGGCCGCAACATCGTGGGCCAGCCGGCGCACACCATCTGCTGCCTGGGCATGGGCCGCACCTTCCAGAACCTGCGTTTGTTCGCCGACCTCTCGGTGCTCGACAACGTGATGCTCGGGCGGCACAGCCGCATGAGCAACGGCTTCCTGTCGTCGCTCGTCGCCTGGCCCACGGCCGGCAAGCAGGAGCGTGCCACGCGCGACCGCGCGCTGCAGCTGCTCGACCTCGTGGGACTGGGCCACCTGGCGCACTGGCCCGCCGGCAGCCTGCCCTACGGCCTGCAGCGCCGCGTGGAACTGGCGCGCGCGCTCGCCACCGAGCCGCAGCTTCTGCTGCTCGACGAGCCCGCCGCCGGCCTCAACCCGCAGGAGACCGCCGAGCTCGGCGAACTGCTGGTGCGCATCGGCAAGTGCGGCGTGTCCATCCTGATGGTGGAGCACCACATGGACCTCGTGATGTCGATCTCCGACCACGTGATCGTGCTCGACTACGGCGTGAAGATCGCCGAAGGCAAGCCCGCCGAGGTGCAGTCGAACCCGCGCGTGGTCGAGGCCTACCTGGGCGTGGACGACGAAGAACCAGCGCACACGGCGCAGGCCGTGCCCGCCTGAGCCAGAGGACCGAAACCATCATGTTGAAAATCGAATCGGTGAAGGTCTCGTACGGCGCCATCGAGGCCGTCAAGGGCGTGAGCCTGGAAGTGCGCGCGGGCGAGGTCGTCACCATCATCGGCGCCAACGGCGCCGGCAAGAGCACGCTGCTCAAGAGCATCGTCGGGCTGGAGCCCGTGGCCGAAGGCCGGGTGTTCATCGACGGCAAGGACTGCACGCAGGTGCCCGCGCACCAGCGCGTGGGCCTGGGCGTGGCGCTGTCGCCCGAAGGCCGCGGCGTGTTCCCCGACCAGAGCGTGCGCGAGAACCTGATGCTCGGCGCTTATTCGCGCCGCAGCGACAAGGCCTTCGTGGAGCGCGCCATCGAGCGTGAGTTCGCGCGCTTTCCGCGTCTGAAGGAGCGCGAGCATCAACTGTCGGGCACGCTGTCTGGCGGCGAGCAGCAGATGCTCGCGATTGCCCGCGCGCTCATGAGCGAGCCGCGCCTTCTGCTGCTCGACGAGCCCTCGCTGGGCCTGGCGCCGCTCATCATCAAGGACATCTTCGACGCCATTCGCCAGCTGCGCAGCTCGGGTCTCACGATCCTGCTGGTGGAACAGATGGCCAAGCAGGCGCTCGGCGTGGCCGACCGCGCCTACGTGCTCGAAACCGGCTGCATCACGCTCGAAGGCTCCGGCCGCGAGCTGCTCGACAACCCCAAGGTGAAGTCTGCCTATCTCGGCACGCACTGACTTTCCCTCTCACTTCAAAGGACCACTCATGACCACCAAGAAATTCGCCAGCCAGGCCGACCTTGAAGAAAAGAAGGTCTCGTTCACCCGCCTCTCGGAGAACGCCTACGCCTACACCGCCGAGGGCGACCCGAACACCGGCGTCTTCATCGGCGACGAGGCCGTGATGGTGGTCGACACGCAGGCCACGCCCGCGATGGCGCAGGACGTGATCCGCCGCATCCGCGAAGTGACACCGCTGCCCATCAAGTACGTGCTGCTGAGCCACTACCACGCGGTGCGCGTGCTGGGCGCGTCGGCGTACTTCAAGGAAGGCGCCGAGCAGATCATTGCCAGCCGCGACACCTACGACCTGATCGTCGAGCGCGGCGAGCAGGACAAGGCCAGCGAGATCGGTCGCTTCCCGCGCCTGTTCCGCAACGTCGAGTCGGTGCCGGCGGGCCTCACCTGGCCCACCATGACCTTCGACGGCACCATGAGCGTGTGGCTGGGCAAGAAGCTCGAAGTGAAGATCGCGCAGGTCGGCCGCGGCCACACCAAGGGCGACACCATCGCCTACCTCGAAGACCAGAAGATCTGCTTCGCGGGCGACCTCGTCGAATACCAGAGCACCGCGTACGCGGGCGACTGCTATTTCCGCGACTGGCCCACCACGCTGGATCGCCTGGCTGGCTTCGGCTTCGAGAAGCTGGTGCCTGGCCGCGGCGCCGCACTGGAAAACGCCGCCGACGTGCGCAAGGCGATTGCCTCCACGCGCGCCTTCATCTCCGACGTCTACACGCTGGTGAACAACGGCGTGGCAGAAGGCAAGTCGCTCAACGTGATCTACAAGGAAACCGTGGCCGCGCTGCGCCCGACCTACGGCCACTGGGTGATCTTCGACCACTGCATGCCTTTCGACGTGACGCGTGCCTACGACGAGGCGACGGGCCACACGCACCCGCGCATCTGGACGGCCGAGCGCGACATCGAAATGTGGAACGCGCTCGAGAGCTGAGGTGAACCAACCCGCGCCCTCGCACGGCGCCACGCCCGCGTCCGTGCAGGGCTGGATGCTGCTCGCGATGCTGGTGTGGGGCGTGAACGTGTCGGTCGTGAAGGCGCTCACCACGTCCTTCGAGACGCTGCCGCTCTCGGCACTGCGCATGGGTGTGGCGTGCTGCGCGCTCAGCGCCATCGTGCTGTGGCGGCGCGGTGGCGTGCCCCGGCTCACGGCGCGGCAGCTCGCAGTGATGGCGGGCTGCGCGTTCCTCATGGTCTACGGCAACCAGATCCTGTTCGCGCAGGGGCTGCTGCGCTCCACCGCCACCAACGGCGCACTCATCATGGCGCTGAGCCCGCTGGTGTCGGCGCTGATGGCCGCGCTGGTCTTCGGCGAGCGCTTCACGCCGCGCCGCATGGTAGGCGTGGCGCTGGGCTTCGCGGGCGTGGCCGCGGTGGTGCTGAGCCACCCGGGCGCGGGGCTGTCGAGCGCCGGCATCGGCGACCTGATGCTCGCACTGTCGGTGGTGAGCTTCGCGGTCGGCGGCGTGGGCGTGCAGCGGCTGGCGCGGCAGATCGATCCGCTGTCGATCAGCTGGGTCATCTACCTCATCGGCACGCTCATGCTCGTGGTCCACACCGTGCTCGGTCCGTCGCGGCTGGGCACGGCGCAGCTCTTTCCCGGCATGTGGCCGTGGGCGCTGGTGCTGTTCTCTGGCATCGCGGCCACCGCCGCGGGCAACCTCATCTGGAACCGTGCGATCTCCGTCATCGGCGTGGCGCGGACGGCCGTCTTTCTCTACTGGGTGCCGGTGTTCGGCGTGCTGTTCGCGGCGCTGCTGCTGGGCGAAGTGCTCACGTGGTGGCACCTGTTCGGCTTTGCCGCGGTGATGACCGGCACCTGGCTCGGCACGCGGCCCGTGGCTGCCCGCGCACCCTGAACCCTTCTTCTCATGTCCGATTCACTTCCCCTGCTGTTCCAGCCTTTGCAGCTGCGCGAGCTCACGCTCGCCAACCGCGTCGTCATCTCGCCCATGTGCCAGCACGCCGCCGAGCGCGGCCATGCCACGCCGTGGCACCTTGTGCACCTGGGCAAGTTCGCGCTCGGCGGCGCGGGCCTGATCCTCACCGAGAGCACCGCCGTCGATCCGCGCGGGCGCATCGGCACCGCCGACCTCGGCCTGTGGAACGACAGCCAGATCGCGCCGCTGAAGGCCGTGGTCGATTTCGTCCACGCGCAAGGCAGCGCCATCGGTGTGCAGCTCGCGCATGCGGGCCGCAAGGCCGGCAGCGAGCCGCTGTGGGAGGGCGGTGCCGCCATCGACCCGGCGCGCATGGCGGCCGACGACGAGCCGTGGGAGCGCCTGGGCCCCAGCGCGCTCGCGGCCGGCCCCGGCTGGTCGGCGCCGCGCGCGCTCGATGCCGCAGACATGGCCGAGGTCGTGCAGCGTTTTGTCGATGCGACCGTGCGCGCTGACCAGGCCGGCTTCGACGTGGTCGAGCTGCACTTCGGCCACGGCTACCTGGTGGCGAGCTTCCTGTCGCCCAACGCCAACCACCGCGACGACGCGCTCGGCGGCAGCCGCGAGAACCGCATGTCGCTCGCCCTGGAAATCGCGCAGCGCGTGCGCGCCGCATGGCCCGCCGGCAAGCCGCTGTTCTGCCGCCTCTCGGCCGTGGACGGCACGCTCGACGGCTGGAACCTCGACGACTCGGTGGTGCTCGCGCGCGAGCTGAAGCGTTGCGGCGTCGACGTGATCGACTGTTCGTCGGGCGGCCTCACCGAAGAGACGCGCGCACTGCCCGTGCCGCGCGGCCTGGGCTTCCAGGTGCCGTTCTCGGAGCGCATCCGGCGCGAGGCCGGCGTGGTCACTCAGGCCGTCGGGATGATCGTCGACGCGCAGCAGGCCGAGGCCGTGCTCGCCGCGGGTCAGGCCGATCTCGTCGCACTCGGCCGCGAAGCTTTGTTCGACCCCTACTGGCCGCACCACGCGGCCGCCGCGCTCGGCGCCGACCCGCAGTACCAGCGCTGGCCCGTGCGCCACGGCGTGTGGCTCGCCAAGCGCGCCCCTGGTCTGGCGCGTGCGCGCGCCGAAGCAGAGATGCCATCCAACAAGGAGACCGACCGATGACCGAACCGACCACCACGACCCTGCTGCGCATGGGCCTGATCCGCAAGCAGCCCGGCTGGACCGACGAGGCCTTCAGCCGTCACTGGCGCGAACGCCACGGCCCGCTCGTCGCGCGCCTGCCCACGCTGCGCAGCTACCGCCAGAACCGCGTGACCGATCGCCTGCAGCGCGGCATCGACTTCGCGCGCGGACCGTGGGACTTCGATGGCTTCTCGCAGCTGCAGTTCGACGCCGCGGCGCAGGCCGACGCGGCTTTCAACATCGGCGAACTCGCCGAAGAGATCCGCGCCGACGAGCAGCATTTTCTGGGCGGGCTGCACATCGTGACCGTCGAGCAGACCGAGGTCATCGCGCCGCCATCGCCCGCATCGTCGGCGGGGCCGGTGATGCTCAAGCGCATCTCGACCCTGCGCCGTCCGGCCGCACAGTCGGAGGCCGACTTTCGCCGCGAATGGAAGGTGCACGCCGACCATGTGCGCCGCATGCCCGGCGTGGCCGGCTACCGACAGAACGTGGTGGTCGCGCGCGAATTCGAAAAGGGCACGCCCTGCGGTTACGCCGAGCTGCCGATCGACGGCATCGTGGAGCTGTGGTTCGAGAACACCGACACGCTGAACGCCGCGTTCGCCTCGCCCGAAGGCCAGCGCACGATGGCGCACGCCAAGACCTTCCTGTACGAGATCACCGCCTTTGTGGTGGAGGAATATCGGGTGGTGTGAACGCGGTCGCGAGCCCGTAGTGCACCGACGTGCTCAGCGCCGGGATCACCGGGTGGTGCGAGACGGGGTGCGATGCACGCGCAGGCACTGTGCCGATGGGTGCGATCTCGCGGGGTTGCTGCGATGCTTCCGGCGCGTCGCCGCGCCCGGCCAGCTCGGGCAGGAACAGCCCACGCCGCAGCGACCAGATGCAGGCGCCGAGGCGCAGCAGTCTTTCGACATTGGCGTCATGCGCCGGATCGTCCGGTGACTCTTGTGCGATCAGCTCGCCCAAGTGCGTGAGTGCGTCGGCGGGCGTCATGCCGCGCCCGATCCGAGCCACTTCCACCATGGCCGCCAAGGCCTCGGTCTTGTTCATCGCTTGCCCCCTGCTGTGTTGTGTCTGCTATGAGGGGCAGCATGCCGTTACGCCGTGCATCCAAAAGTAGTCCGTCGCGCCGTCGGGCCGTGGATGGAAGGCGCGTCACTGCGCGAGGCGGCACGCACGCATCCGGGTTTGAATGCAGCGCCCGAATCGACGCACCACCGTCGACGGTCCGAAGCAGCGACGCTGCAATGCCGTCTTGATTGACAATTCGACGCCACGCACCCTGCAAGCACGTACCTCGAGGAGTTGGGTTTGACGAACGACACTGGGAATTCGCCGCTCAAGGCCGACCACGCATCGGCGGTTTCAGGAACGGCGGGAGTTGTGGGGCCTTCCCGGGCGGAGCGCGTGTTGTTCCTGCAGGAAAATCTGCGCCAGATCGGCAACGGCATTGAAGTCGCAGGCATCCGCCGAGCCCATCTCTTCCATGGGCACCTCGGCATCACCCCATGGATACTGACCAGCAATTTCTCTCCTCGCCTGCGTGAAAACGTAGCGACCTTGAAGGCCGAGGGAGCGCTGCCTTCGGAAACGAGGGTGCTCAATGTCTATGACTGGCTCGTGGACATGCGTGACGAGGGCCTGCTGATCCCGCTTGCTTCATCGCGCTCGGCGTCTGGCTCGCCTGCGGGGGGAGGCAAGCCGAACACTGCCAGGCTTTCGCTGCGAAAGGTCAGCCACCCAGCCGCCTGGGATTCGACGCAGACCGGTTGTGAAGAATTCGAGCTGGCGAACGGCCAGGTCTTGATGCGAAAGACGTTCAAGCCGGGCCGAGGCGGCACGGATCTGCAAGCCATCGAGCTGCGCAGTGCGGAGGGCACCTCGATCACCTACGCGACCGAGAGTGACTTTGTCTGCGCGATGATGGGCGCCAATCTGGAAGAAGACGTCACCTGGCACTTTCTCGTCGACAAGAACGAGATGTACCGCAAGCTCCGGCAGAGCGCGGCAAGCCGCCGGCTTCACTGCACTGTCAGTGCCTTCGTGCACAGCACCCATCGGCTTCCCAATGGGCAACTGAAAATCAGCTATCGGCATCTGCTCGAAGATCCGGACTCTTTCGACAGCCTCATTGTTGCCACGGAAGAGCAGCGGCGGGACTTGCTCGAGACCGGTGTGCCGGCCACAAAGTTGAGTGTGATCCCGCACGCGTTGTCTCGTGTGCCCGAGACCGTCGAATCGGCTTCTTTGCCGGAGAAACGGGTGATCTATCTGGCGCGCTACACAGCGAAGAAGCAGCATGAGTTGCTTTTTCAGGTGTTCGAGCGCGTCCTCCGAAAGATCCCGGATGCGCAGTTGCACAACTACGGCGTCGGCCCTCTGCAGGCGGCGCTCCAGGCACGCGTCGACGCCACCGGTCTGGCGGGGAGCATCTTCATCCACGGCTACGCGAGTGATGTTGCCACCCTCTTCAGGGCGTCGAGTCTCGGCGTGATGGCGTCCAGCGAGGAGGGTTTCTCGCTGTTCGGATTGGAGTGCCTGGCCCACGCGCGCCCGCTGGTGGCCTTTTCCGTGAAGTACGGTCCGAAGGATTTGCTGGAGGGCCGTGATGCCGGCATCCTGGTTCCTCCCGGAGAGGTCGGCGCGATGGCCGATGCGATCGTGGCGCTGCTGGAGGACCCCGAGAAAGCATATGACCTTCGCTTCGGCGCATTGGCGTCCGCAGAGCGCTTCACGGCGGACAAGGTCGCGCAGCGGTGGTCCACATGGTGGGCGGATGTCCGTGAGATCGCGCGACAACGTGCGCTCGCAGGCGTGAGTCTCCGAGGTGCCTGAAACCCTCGAACTCCAGGCACGTGATGACGTGCTTGGGGTGAGGCAGGCCATTGAAGGCACTGTGTCACTGGGGGAGCCGAAAGGCGCTTGGGAAGTCCCAGGCCTTGGATGTGGTGCCTTCGACAGGAATCGAACCTGTATCTGAGTCTTAGGAGGACCCCGTTCTATCCATTGAACTACGAAGACGGTGCGCGCTGCAGCTGCTGCTGCGCGGCCCGCACTTTACCAGTTTGGGGTGTCTGCACCCTCAGTCGTACTTCACCGTATAGATCAGGTCCACCCCGCTCGTCTGCCCCGCCTGCCCCCGCAGCGTGAGGCGTTTCGTCAGGTCGTAGAAGATGAAGATCGTGCCGAAGGTGCCGCCCAGGCTGCGTTCGTAGGTGATGTAGAAGTCTTTCGACAGCCGCTTGCCGAGCGTGACGGCCGACTCGCGCAGGTCGCCGCCGTTGCCGGGGCCCTTGAAGCCGAGTTCGTCCAGGCCGAAGCGGCTGGCCAGGCTGCCGCCGGTGGTGGTGCCGCCGATCTTGCCGAGCAGCGACAGGGCGGCCTGCTGCAGCAGGGCCGATTCGCCGCCGCTGGTGGCCGAGGCGCGGCCCAGGATGACCCATGACAGGGTTTCGGCGTCGGACAGCGCGGGCTCGGCGTAGAGCTTCACGCGGGGCGACTGCGCGGAGCCGGTGATCTGCACGCCGGCGCGCTGCGAGATGTTCGGGCGGATGGCCAGGATGTCGAGCGCGGGGTTGTCGAAGGGGCCGTTGAAGCGCGCGATGCCGGTCTCAACGTCGAGCTGCTGGCCGTAGGCGCGGTACTGGCCCTTCACGGTCTTCACTTCGCCGGTGATGCGCGGCGGGGCGTCCAGGCGGGTGCTGCGGATTTCGAGTTCGCCTTCGAGCCGCGTGGTGATGCCGCGGCCCTGCACGGCGAAGTCGTCGCCGAGGTCGAAGGTGACGACGATGTCGGGCGGCTTGGCGGTCTGGGGCTTGTTGGCGGCCTTGGCCGCCTGGGCGTCGGCCTTGGCGGATTCGCGCTGCGCGGCCTCGGCGGCAGCCCTGTCCTTGGCGGCCGAGCGCACGACGACGTCGCTGCCCAGGCTGGGCGCGGTCTCGTCGGGCAGGATGATGACGGCACGGTCGGTCTTGAGCTTGCCGCGCACGTTGAACTGGCCGTTGTCCAGCCGCGCCTGCAGGTTGCCCGACAGCGACACCTGGCGGTCGGTGCGCACCAGCACGCGCAGGGCGCGCAGCTCGGCCTGCAGGGCCATGCGGATGCCGGTGCTGGTCGCGCTGTTGTTGCTGCCCCAGCTGAGGTCGCCGCGCGCGGTGAGCGAGCCGCCGTCGGTGCGCGCTTCGCTGGCGGCGGTGCTGCGGTTGCCGCTTTGGCCGCCGATGCGTGCGTTGCTGCCGGCGCCGCCCTTGAGCGTGAACTCGGCAATTTCGAGGCGGTCGCCGGTGAGCGAGGCGCGCAGGCGGCCGTCGCGCAGGTCGAGGCCTTCGACGGGCGCGCGCAGCGCGAGCTGGTCGGCGCCGAGCGTGCCGTTCCAGCGCGGCGCGGTGCGGTTGCCCGACAGGGTGGCGTTGGCGTCGAGCGTGCCGGCGATGCGCCAGCCGGGCGGCGCGAGCATCGACCACACGCCGAGGTTGGGCAGCGCAGCGCGCAGCGTGCCGTTGAGCGGCGCGTCGGGCGCCCACTGCCAGCCGCCGCTGCGCTGCTGCATGCGGGTGCCGAGTTCGGCGTCGAGGCGGCCGGCGCGTTCGCTGTCCCAGGCCAGGGTGGCGCGCACGGCGTCGCCTTGCGCGTCGAGCTGCAGTTCGGCGCGGCGCAGGCCGGCCGGGGTGGCGGTGAGATCGACGCCGTTGACGTCGTTCTTGCCGCTGGCCGAGCTCATGGTGCGTTCGCTCGCCGTGCCGGTTCCGGTGCTGGTGATGCGGGTGACGAGCGCCGCCTCGCCGGCCTGCACGCGGATGTCGCCGCTCTGGCGCGCAAGGCGGGCCTTGGCGCGCAGGGTGTCGCCGGCGTCGATGTCCCAGTCGCCGTTGAACAGCAGGTCGCCGCTGATGCCGAGTTCGCTCAGCGTGGCGTTGGCGCCGAACGCGCCGGCCCAGGCCATCGGCAGGCCCTGCATCTGGCCCTTGGACTGCAGGCGGAACACGCGGTTCGGTGCGGCGCCGCTCTGGTTGAAGCGCAGCGGCTGCCAGTCGATGCGCACGGTGCCGGGCAGCGGGCCGCGCAAGGTGGCCTCGGCGGCGGAGGCTTCGACATCGAGGCGGTTGTCGGCGGCGCGCACGGTGGCCGTGACTTCGCGGCCCAGCTCCAGCACCCAGGGCCCTTGGCCGGGGCGCGCGGTGGCGGTGTCTTGCGCTTGAAGTCGCAGGCTGGCGAGGGTGGCGCGCCACTGGTTGGCGCTGGCGAGGCCGCCGCTGGCGCGGGTGTCGAGCGCGAGCTTTTGCGTGCCGGTGGTGGCTTCGCCCTTGAGCGTCAGCGTGGCCTGGGCAATGCTGCCGGCGAGGTCGGCCTGCAGCTCGCGCAACTGCACAGAGGTGGCCGTGCCGTCGGGCTGTGCGGCGGGCAGGTTCAGGTCGAGGCGCGGCACGGCGAGCGCGGCCTTGAGGCTGGGCTCGGCGCTGCCGCGTGCGGTGGGGGCGCCGGGGTTTTCGATGCGGCGTTGCACGGTCTGCCAGCCGCCTTGCCAGCTGGCGTCGAGGCGGGCGCTGCCCTTGGCGCTGGCGTTCGCGAACACGCCCGACAGGCCCGGCAGGCCTTGCACCCAGCGCTGCATCGCCTCGGCGTCGTCGATGCGCGCCTTGAGGTCGCCGCCGCCAGTGGCGGGCGCGATGCGGCCGTCGAGTTGCGCGCTGCCGCCCGGCAGCGAGAGGTCGAGCTTGCCGCTGGCGGCCTGGTCGGCCACGCGCACCTGCAGCTTGCCGTCGATGCGGGCGCGCATGGCTTCGACGCGCAGGGTGCGCAGGTCGAGCACCTGGTCTTTCCACTGGCCCTGCGCCAATGCGCGGTCGAGGCCGAAGCCGGGCAGCGCCTTGCTGCCGGCGCCGCCGTTGCCTTCGGCGCGGAGGGCCACGTCGAAGACGAGGGTGTCGGAGTCTTCGGCCTGCCGTGCACTGATCTGCCCGCCGACGGGCGTGCCCGACAGCTCGCCGTACAGCGCGCCGGGCCGCACGCCGCGCACGGTGGCGCGCACCTGCCAGGGCGAGGGCGCGGGGCTCCAGCTGCCTTCGGCGTCGATGCGGCCGCCGCCCGCGCGCACGGTGGCTTCGGGCACGGTCCAGGTCGTGCCGTCGAAGCCGACCTGCGCCTCGACCTGCTCGATCGGCAGCTTCTGTTGGTCCCACGGGCCGGCGACGGCGTTGCGGATGTCGGCCGAGGCCTTCCATGCGGCGGGGCCGGTGGCGGCGTCGGGCGCGAGTTCGACGGTGCCGGTGAGCCGGGTCTGCGGCGCGCCGGGCCAGAGGCTGGCGGCGTCGACGTTGCGCAGGTCGGCCTTGGCATCGACCACGGGCTGCGGCAGCCAGGGCGCGATCTGCGCGCGCAGCGTGGCTTCCATCGGCGCTTCGGCGTTGGGCTCGGTGGGTTGCAGGTCGGCGGCGACCTGCAGGCGCGCCTCGGGGCCGGCCAGCGTGCCTTTGACCGAGGCCTTGGCCTGCACCTCGAGGTGGCGGTCTTCAGCGAGCGGGGCCTTCACGCGGCCGTCGAGCGTGGCGTCGAGCGCCATCGGCGCCGGGCCTTGCAGCCGCACGCGGGCGCTGTAGTGGCCGTCGGCGATGTCGACGCCTTCGATGTCCAGCGCGTGCTGCGCGCCGAGGTAGCTGTAGCGGCCGGCGAGGCCGGTGGCCTGCAGCGGGGGCGGGCCGGCCCAGCGCAGCTCGTCGATGCGGAAGGGCACCTCGGCCACCTCGACGGGCAGCGCGACCTGTGCCAGCGGCTCGGTCGGCGTGTCGCTGGGCGGGCCGCGGCGTTCGATCGACAGGCGTGCCGCGTGGATGTCGCCGAGCTGCACCTTGCGCTGGAACAGCGGCGCGAGCTGCCAGCCGAGCGTGGCGTCGTTCACCTCGACCGCGAGGGTCTCGCTTTGCCACTTGAGCCAGCCGATGCGTCCGCCGGTGCGCAGCGAGCCGGTCACGTCGCGGCTTTCGAGCGTCTGGCCCGCAGGCAGGCGCTGTGCGGCCTGCGCGAGCGCGAAGGCCAACGACTTGTTCGAGCCGAGCCACCACCAGGTGCCTGCGGCGAGCAGCAGCACGACCAGCAACAGGCCCGCCAGGGTCCAGCCCAGCGCGCGCAGCACGCGGCGGGTGCGCGAGCGGCGGCGGGGGCTGGGAGGGGGCGTGGCTGCGGCGGGCGTGGTCGGCATGAAGCGGGTCAGAAGGTGAAGCCGAGACGGAAGTGCAGGCGGAATTTCTTCGAGTCGACGCCGTAGGCCAGGTCGGCCTGCACGGGGCCGATGGGGCTGCGCCAGCGCGCACCGACGCCCACGCCGACCTTGGGCTTGAGCTCGCCGGGCTTGTCGGCCACGGCGCCGGCATCCACGAACACCACGCTCTCCCATTCGGTGAGCTTGTCCTTGTAGACGAAGGGGCGCTGCCATTCGAGGCTGGCCACGCCGAGGTAGCGGCCCGACACGGTCTTGCCGTCGGCGCGCACGGTGCCGATCTGCTTGTAGCTGTAGCCGCGCACGGTGGTGTCGCCGCCGGTGAGGAACATCAGCGTGGACGGGATCTGCGCGCTGTCCTTGGCGGCGACGGCGCCGGCCTCCAGGCGCATCTGCAGCCGGCTGCGGCGCGCGCGGGCGTTCTTGTCGTCGGCTGCGCCCAGCGGCAGCACGCCGAGAAAGCGCGCGTAGGTGCGGGTGAAGGGCAGTTGCTGGCCGGTGAGCGTGTAGCCCGCGGCCATTTCGAGCGCCAGGCCGTAGCCGCGCGAGGGCGCCGAGTTGTCGTCGAAGTAGCGCCCGGTCCAGCCCCAGTTGGCGGTGACGGCCGAGGCCGAGGGCGGCGCGTCGGTGCCGCGGTTGTGGGCGTAGTCGTACTGCAGGAACAGGCTGCGGTCGATGTGGTCGCTCGACTTGCTTTGCCCGCCGCGCAGGCGGCCGCTGTCGACCACGTAGCTGCCCGACTGCTCGCTCTTGAGTTCGCCGCCGGCAAACCAGCGCCAGCCGCGGTCGTTGGGCACGGCGTTCCACTCGGTGCCCAGCGACTGGATGTCGTTGTCCAGCGAGAGCCGCGACACGGCGCGCCAGCCGAGCAGCGGCATGCGGTTGTGGGTGTGATCGATCGACAGGCGCGGGCCGTTGTCGGTGGTGAAGCCCACGCCCATCACGACCTTCTGCAGCGGCGCCTCGCGCAGTTGGGCGATCACGGGCGCGGCCAGGGGCGTGTTGCTGTCGGTGTCGAGCGTGAGAAACACCGAGTCGTAGTAGCCGCTGCTGGCCAGGCGTTGTTGCGCGTCGAGCAGCTTCTGCTGGTCGTAGTCGGTGCCGGTGGGCAGGCGCGCGATGCGGCGCGCGGCATCGGCGTCGTAGCGCTCCACGCCGCGCAGCACGAGCGGGCCGAACTTGTAGGCCGGGCCCGACTGGTAGGTCACGCCGAGGCGGGCTTCGTGGCGGTCGGCATCGACCTCGGCGCGGCTGACTTCCACGCTGCCGGTGGGAAAGCGCTTGGCCGTGAGGCTGCGCAGCGCGGTGGTCTTGGCGTCGTCCCACGCTCCTTGGGTGAAAGGCTCGCCAGCGCGCAGCGCCCAACCGGTGCGGATGGCGTCGCGCTGCGCTTCGGCGGTGGGGTCGTCGGCGATCTGGCCGGCGTAGCGGATCTGCACCGTCGACACCTTGGTGCGCTCGCCGGGCGCGACGGTGATGACGACCTCGCGCGGGGCCTCGGTGCTGTCGGGCGTTTCCTTGAGTTCGAGCGTGAGCGTGGGCGTGAAGTAGCCCAGCGTGCCCAGCAGTTCGCGCGCGTTGGCCTCGGCCGCGACCATGAGGCGCGAGACCTCGGTCACGCCCAGGTCGTCGAGCTCGCGGTAGCGCTGGATTTCGAGGTGGCGCGTCAGGTAGTCGCGCTCGGTCTCGGGGCCGCGCACGTCGACGGTGAAGGCGCGGCGCCGGCCATCGGCCTTGGCTTTGTCGTCGTCCTTGTTGCTGTCGGCATCGGCGCTGCGCACCACGCCGACGGTGGGCGCGCCCGTGTCTGCCGCCTCTTTTTTAGGCAGCAGGCTGCAGCCTTGCAAAAGCAGGACGCCGGAAAAAAGCAAAGCCGGCCACAACGCCGGCGAAAGAACGGATGCCACCCTGACCATGGGGGCATTCTGACAGCACACGTGTGACGCGTGCCCCCCACTTGTGCGGGGCCGCGGGTTACTTGGACAGCATGCGCATCGCCTCTTCGAGGCCGCGCAAGGTGAGCGGGTACATGCGGTTGGACATGAGCTGCTGCATCACCGCGATGCTCTGGCGGTACTGCCACACGCCCTGGGGCTCGGGGTTGATCCAGGCGAACTTGGGGAAGGTGTGCGTGAGGCGCTGGATCCACTCGGCGCCGGCCTCTTCGTTGTTGTATTCGACGCTGCCGCCAGGTTGCAAAATTTCGTAAGGACTCATCGTGGCGTCGCCCACGAAGATCAACTTGTAGTCTTTGTTGTACTTGCGCAGGATGTCCCAGGTCGCGAACTTCTCGGAGAAGCGGCGCTTGTTGTTCTTCCACATGAAGTCGTAGACGCAGTTGTGGAAGTAGTAGAACTCCAGGTGCTTGAACTCGGTCTTCACGGCCGAGAACAGCTCTTCGACGCGCTGGATGTGCTCGTCCATCGTCCCGCCCACGTCCATCAGCAGCAGCACCTTGACGTTGTTGTGGCGCTCGGGCCGCATCTTGATGTCGAGGTAGCCCGCGTTGGCGGCGGTCGAGTGGATAGTGTTGTCCAGGTCCAGCTCTTCCACGTTGCCTTCGCGCGCGAACTTGCGCAGCCGGCGCAGCGCGACCTTGATGTTGCGCGTGCCCAGTTCCTGCGTGTCGTCGTAGTCCTTGTAGGCGCGCTGGTCCCACACCTTGACGGCGCTCTTGTTCTTGCCCGCGCCGCCGATGCGGATGCCCTGCGGGTTGTAGCCGCCGTTGCCGAAGGGCGAGGTGCCGCCCGTGCCGATCCACTTGCTGCCGCCCTCGTGGCGCTCTTTCTGCTCTTCGAAGCGCTTCTTGAGCGTTTCCATGAGCTCGTCCCAGCCCATCTTCTCGATCTTGGCTTTTTCTTCGGCGGTGAACTCGCGCTCCAGCGTCTTCTTGAGCCAGTCGAGCGGCACTTCCTTGGTGAAGTCGGTGAGCATCTCGACGCCCTTGAAGTAGGCGGCGAAGGCGCGGTCGAACTTGTCGTAGTGCTTCTCGTCCTTCACGAGCGCGGTGCGCGAGAGGTAGTAGAAGTCGTCGATGCCGTAGGCGCCGTCGGAGTTCGGGCCCACCACGTCGGCCTTGAGCGCCTCGAGCAGCGTGAGGTATTCCTTGACCGACACCGGCAGCTTGGCCGAACGCAGCGTGTAGAAGAAGTCGATGAGCATGGGGTGCGCTCCTTGTGTGTCGTCGCCGGTGTCAGTCGCGCGGCCGGTCGAGCAGGTACTGCAGCTGGGCCTTCACCTCGGGCCATTCGCCCGCGCGCAGGCTGTACATGACGGTGTCGCGGATGGTGCCGTCGCGGCGCATCACGTGGCCGCGGATCACGCCGTCTTTCTTCGCGCCCAGGCGCTCGATGGCGCGCTGCGAAGCGAAGTTGAAGTTGTCGGTGCGCCAGCCCACCACATTGCAGCCGAGCGTGTCGAACGCGTGCGTGAGCATCAGCAGCTTGCAGGTGGTGTTGACGTGGGTCCGGTGGCAGCGCGCGGCGTACCAGGTGTAGCCAATTTCGACGCGCTTCACGCCCGGCAGGATGTCGTGAAAGCTGGTGCTGCCCAGCACCGTGCCGGTGGCCTCGTCGGTCACGGCGAAGGCGAAGCGGTCGGCGGTTTTGAGGGCGGTCTCGATGTAGGCGCGCGTGTCCTGCGGCTCGGGCACGGAGGTGACGCGCAGCTTCCACAGCTCGCCGTCGGCGGCCGCGGCGCGCAGGCCGTCTTCGTGGGGGAGTGCGAGCGGCACCAGCGCGATGCCGCGGGCCTTCAGGGTGACAGGTTCGACGAACGCCATATCAAGAGACTCTCTCGTGAGCAGTGGGGCAGGGGCTCGGCTTGTGGCGGCTTCTCAGCCGCGCGGGTTGCCGTACTTGCGCGTGTACCAGGCACGCGCCAGTTGCACGCCGGCGCCGCCGCCCAGGCCGATCAGCAGGATGCCGAAGATTTCCTTGTTGCCGTAGCCGCCCGCGCCGAAGGCGTCGAGGCCCAGCAGCAGGCCGATGCCGCGGCCGAGCAGGGCGCCCGCCACGAACAGCACCGCCTGGGCAATGCCCAGCTTCATCAACTGGCCGGTGGAATGCGGCGGTGGCTGTTGCTGGCTCATGGGCTCAGCGGTTGTTGCGTTGCATGAAGACGAGCTTCTCGAACAGCGTCACGTCTTGCTCGTTCTTGAGCAGCGCGCCCACCAGCGGCGGCACGGCGACCTTGTCGTCCTTGCTCTGCAGGGCTTCGAGCGGAATGTCTTCGGCCACCAGCAGCTTGAGCCAGTCGAGCAGTTCGGAGGTCGAGGGCTTCTTCTTCAGGCCGGGCAGGTTGCGCACGTCGTAGAAGGTCTTCATTGCCGACGTGAGCAGCTCCTGCTTCAGGTTCGGGAAGTGCACGGCGATGATGTGCTTCATCGTCTCGGCATCGGGGAACTTGATGTAGTGGAAGAAGCAGCGGCGCAGGAAGGCGTCGGGCAGTTCCTTCTCGTTGTTCGAGGTGATGAACACCAGCGGACGGTGCTTGGCACGAATGAGTTCGCGCGTCTCGTAGCAGTAGAACTCCATGCGGTCGATTTCGCGCAGCAGGTCGTTCGGGAATTCGATGTCGGCCTTGTCGATCTCGTCGATCAGCAGCGCGACCGGCTGCTCGGCCGTGAAGGCCTGCCACAGCACGCCCTTGATGATGTAGTTCTGGATGTCCTTCACGCGCTGGCCGCCGTCCACGTCGGCCAGTTGCGAGTCGCGCAGGCGGCTCACGGCATCGTATTCATACAGGCCCTGTTGCGCCTTGGTGGTCGACTTGATGTGCCACTGCAGCAGCGGCATGTCGAGCGCTTGCGCCACTTCCTCGGCCAGCATGGTCTTGCCGGTGCCGGGCTCGCCCTTGACGAGCAGCGGGCGCTGGAGTGTGATGGCCGCGTTGACCGCCAGCATCAGGTCCTGAGTGGCGACGTAGTTGTCTGAGCCCTTGAATTTCATGAGTGGAGCGGAGGCAGGGTGGAGAAAAGAACACACTCGAACTGCATTGCGCAGCCTCTTGTGCAGCTCGCGCGAGGTTCCCGTGGGACCCTTGCATATAATCGAATGTTGATTCGAAAAACTGTATCTCCACGAGATTGTGCGCGCAAAATGAACAAGTTGTTGACCACGATGTTTGCCCTTGCTGTCGCTTGCGTGACGCTCTCGGCACAAGCCCAGCAAGTCACTGGCAAGCCCCAGGACGGCGCCAAGAAGGTCCAGATGTGTGTGGGCTGCCACGGCATCATCGGCTACCAGGCGAGCTTTCCCGAGATCCACAAGGTCCCGATGATCGCGGGCCAGAGCGCCACGTACATCTCGGCCGCGCTCACCGCGTACAAGGGCGGTGACCGCAAGCACCCGACGATGCGCGCCATCGCCGACAGCCTCACCGAACAGGACATCGCCGACCTCTCGGCCTACTACAGCCAGCTCGGCGTGAAGGAAGGCGATGCGCCTCCGGCCGCACCGGCCAAGGCTGCGTCCGAGAACGTCCAGGCGCTCATCGCGCGCGACAAGGACAACAGCTGCACCAAGTGCCACGGCGCCAACTTCAACACGCCGAACGACGGCACCGTGCCCAAGCTGGCCGGCCAGCACGCCGACTACCTGTTCGTGGCGCTCAAGTCGTACCGCGTGAAGAACAACCCCCACCTCGGCCGTTCGAACGCCGTGATGGCCGCGCAGGTCGAACCCAAGAAGTTCACCAACGCCGAACTGAAGACCCTGGCCACCTACATCAGCACGCTGCCCGGCGAACTGAAGATCGTGCCGGAGTCGCGCCTGCATCACGCGCCTCAGTAAGCCAAGCCAGTCCGCAAGACTGGTGCCTGACCCGTCCTGCGATAGGTTGACACCTACGAGGGACACATAGCCGGCGTGCTGAAGCCGGCAATAGACGCCCGATGAACCTCATCGGGCGTTTTCAATTCTAGGGACAGGTGCGGTCTCTCCTGGTTGTAGATCTGCACCGACTGGCGAACCATCCGGGCGGCCTGCGCCAGGTCGGCGGGCCGATGCAGCAGGAACTCCATCTTCAGGATTCCGTTGACGCGCTCGGCCAGCGCGTTCTGGTAGCAGTCGTAGCCGTCGGTCATCGAGCAG